>DATBIA010000045.1:0-212351 GCA_036557165.1 Bryobacteraceae bacterium | reverse complement strand
CCTCGGCGTAGCCGGTCATCGAATAGGCGTTTTGCAGTTTGCGCCGCACGTCGGCTTTGTATTCGTCGGGCAAGTGATCGACGACGTTGCGCCGCTTGTGGACCTGGCAGCGTTGGATGAACGCGGCCTCGCCCGCGTGTTTGCGCACGGCGGCGGTCAGCGCTTTGCCGCCGTCCAGAATGTACAGCCGGGGCACGCTGAAGTCGATGCCTCGTGCGGCGAGGTCGCTCAACAGCGAACTCACCACGGCCGTATTTTCCGTCGCGCCTTCGCGAATGCCCAGCACCGTTTTCGCTCCGTCGCAGCCAATGCCAAGGGCCACGATCATCTGCCGGTCCTTGAACGGCGTGCCGTCAATGACGATGGCGCACAGGCGCAACTCACCCAGCGGACGCTCCATCAACTGCTTTACCTTCTCGCGGCTGGCTTCGATGAAGTTCTCGCTCACCGCCGATTTCTCCACGCCGTAGGCGTTGTGGAAGTCCTTCACCACCGCGCCGTAGTTGCGCGTCGTGAGTCCACGCATCATCTTGTCCCACACGCCCAATTGCAGCGGACCGCTGCGCTGGAACAGTTCGTAGCTGCCCAACTTCTGCTCGCGTTTGGCTCCGTCTTGGGATGTCGTGCGCAGCCGCGTCTTCCGGATCGGCACTTTCTGTCCGTCCACCACGCAGTAACCTGCTTCGGTGCCCCAGCGGTGCGCGCGGCGCCCTTCGTGTTGCTGGTGACGCTCGCCCGCCAACTGCCGGACCTCCTCCTCCATCACCGTCTGCATCAGCGCCAGCCCCGTTTGCCGTAGCAAATTGCCCACGCCTTCCTGCAACAGCCCGACGAGGTCGGCCAGCGGCAGGATCATCTGGATGTTCGGGTTTTGTTCGATGGCGATCCGGCGAAACTGCTGCACGGCTCGTTGCTGTTCGATCTGGTATTGTTTCTTCAAGCGACTCTCTCCTTTTTTCTTGGCAGAAAAATAATTCCCCGTCGGTTCATTATGCCGACGGGTGAGAGTCGCTACTTTCTACGAACTACCGGGCAATCTCGGTCCCAGTTACTCGCGATCCAACTGGGACTTCGCGAGCATACCGGGACAGTATCTCCAGTCCCGCATCCCCCGTTCGTCTTTGGGGCCCCGCTTCCGCCTCCATCCGATCACCTGTAGACAACGGGCAACCCGGTTCTTGTCCCCTTGGGTCCAATCGCGAGTCTGCTTTTGTACGCAGTCGTTAAGAATTTGCTCCACTGTAACGTGTTGACGATCTTCGACCCAGTTTTGTATCAGCGGCTGCCAGGGGTCCGCATCATACCGTTCCTCTTGTTCTTCGGCGGCTGCCGCACTCAATTCTGCCGAGTCGATCCACCAGGGCTCTCCGGCACTAAAGCGCACCACCGCTTCTGCCCACAATTGGTCTCGGTCGCGGCGAAGCTCGTCGATCGATATTTTTTGGCATCGCACTGGCCAAAAGCGCCGGCCCCCGGTCTCGTCTCTGAGGTAGGTATCGTGATTTACCGTGCCCGCGAAGATGCTCTCCCTGGGGACCTCAATCAAGTGCCGGCCGTATGGGGGACGGTAACGGTCCGTCGAACGACTCATAAACGCCTTAATCCGGCTCGTCTCGGCTTTTCCCATGGCATCCAACTCCGCCAATTCGATGATCCAAACGCCGCGCGTTTGTAGCGCTGCGTCCTTCGTGCCCAGATCGGCGATCTCGTCGGTGAACCAGGGATCGGCAAGGGTTTTGAGGGCGGTGCTTTTGAGTAGGCCCTGTCGCCCTTCAAGCACGAGGCAGGTGTCGTTTTTGCATCCGGGCCGGAATACGCGTGCGACCGCTCCGATAAGCCACTTCGCGCCCACGGCGCGGCTGTAGTCGGTCGGATCGACCCCGAGGTACAGCGTAAGCCAGTCGTCGATGCGTCCTAGTTTGTCCCATTGCAGTCCGTTCAGGTACTCCCGAATCGGGTGGAAAGGAAATTCACGAGCAACGGTCTGTATCGCCTGCCCCACGACTTCCTTGGTGATCATCACGCTTTGCTGCTGCATCCACGCCGCCGCACGAACGTCATCATCATCTCGCCAACTAAGCGGCACAGCCCGCGAATTCCACGGCGGCGGCGCCTTCGCTACGACTTGCAAGGCGCTCTCGTCGAAGTGTAAGACTCCCTTCCACTCGGGAGAATGCCTGAGGGCGACCAGGGCGTTTTGTAGGCAGGCGGTGGGATTCCCGTACTTATTCCTAAGCAGGAGATGTGTCCAATCGGACTCCCTCTCGGCAAACCCTCTATCGTCGGGAGTAGTCCGCGCGGGTTGGGGCGTAAGAGCCGCCAGCCAGTCGGATGTAACGATCGATTCTGCATTCATCGCATTGCTCCCCAACCTCGCGAACTTCGAACGATTTGCGAAATATGTTCCGGCGATCCCGGTCGCTCACACTGGTGCGCGTTGACCGACTGAAGGCACGCCTCGATGGCGTCATCGCAAATGCGCCGGGCGCGCAACGTGCCGGCGAGCGAGACCAGTGTGTTGTGCTGTTGGCCGTGCGGGATTCGTCCGCCGCGGAGAGGCTGTAGTTTCCAGTCGCGTTTCCTGCTCTGCGTTAAGCGCGCATAAAGATCGCGAATGTCGACCGCGTGATCCTCAATCTGCTGGGGCGCACCTCTAAAGGCACGGCCGGTCACTGCGAAATACCGGGCGTGGTCGTAAATCTCTATTTGGCCGTCGCCGGCGCTCACACCCGGCAGGTTCCCCGGCGCCGAGCCGCGCGCCCAGATCTTAAGGCCCGATCCGCTCGGAGAAATCTCCATGTAAGTGTCGCCGAACCGTTCCACGACCCCGCGGGCCCACGGCTTAACATTGCCTTGGGCGTCGAGCGCATCATCAAGATCAATTCCGCAGAACGGATCGCCAGGCGAGAAGACGAACCCCAGGCCGGTATACCAGTTTTGCTCGGCGAGCCAAATCTTTAAGGCATCCTCAAAGGTCGTCCACGTGGCCGGATCAGTGCTGCTCGCGCGTTTTCGTTCGGTGCGAGCACATTTAGCCTGGTACGGAACCTTCGTGGGCGTCCCATTTCGTCGCTCGTACCGCCACAGCACCCATTGGTCGCACTCGGTGAGGTCGTCGGGAACCGAGATGGCAGGCGATGAGCGCTTACTATGCTCAGAGATTGCACGCCGATTCATAGACGCACCCCCTGGAACCTCCCCCGCAAGACCGCTCGGCGCGGAATACCGTCGTGAACGATGATCTTCTCGATCACGCCGTTGTTCAGCGCCTGGATCTGAGAGAAGAGCCGGCAAGTTTCCACCGACAAAACGAAATCGGGGAGGTCCAGTTCCGGCCGTGATGTGATGTTCTCGTCCAACTTCAGGTCGAAAGTGATCTCCGGAACGCCATTGAGACGTACTTCTCCCTCAATCACCGGCAGATTCAGAATGGAGCCATAATTAATCGTCTGGCAGAGACGTATCAGGATCTGTCGCGGCCTGGAGAGCTGCGAGAACTTCGTCGTTTGCATTGATTAACTCCAAAACACGAAAGCCCGCATGGCATCTTCTGGGCCGCGCGGGCTGGAAGGTCGGACTAATTTCTTATGGAAGACTAATGGGGACGAATGCCTTCGCTAATGGCTGTCGAGGTGCGTGCGCAGCCACCGCGCAGCCACCACTCGGTTTCGTGGCCCATAGTGCAGCATCGCTGGCGTACCAACACGACGCAGAATGAAATACTTAGACTGAACTGGACTGGACTGAACCGGCGCTATACACGTTCGATTCCCGTTAGCGCTACCAATTCCTCCACAACTTACGGGCATTGTGCAGCCACGCGCTGAGTTCCAACGAAACTCATTGCACACTCCCGAGAGTTCGGGTTTGGTTTCCCGGTTGCGCTTTTGGTATTCTTCCCAACGCCGCGCGCCCTCATCGTCCTGACCGTGGATGGCATGCGAGTAGACTTCGGCCGTGACTCTTACCGAGGAATGGCCTCGGCGTTGGGAAACGGTCGGAACGCCGCCGTCCATCATCTGCGACGCAATCGTGTGGCGGAGCAAATGTCGGGCCCTCGGACTCGCGAACAACTTGCAGCCTTCGTAGCTCGCAACCTATTGGAAGAGGCACGCCGCGGACCTGCCAACTAACTTGGAAGGTGGCGGGATGGCTCAGGCTGCGGATTCGAGGGCAGCCGGTCGAAAGCGACAGAGATACCACGCTCCAGCTTTTTTGAAAGAATGATGCTCGCCAGGCAGAATCCAATGAATAGGTAATAGCCTGGCAGGATCTTCGAGCTATTTGTCGGGATCGCCAACTGTCCAACGGCATCCCCCAAACCATTCATCGCGCTTCCAATAAGACCGTTGAACGCGACGAAGGACATGAAGATCGCCAGGACCATGACATCGGCCATCGACCACTTGGAGGACTCGAACGCGAGAAACTTCACAATGCGGCTGTTCCGCAGCATTGATGGTCGAAAGAGACTCGCGCTCAGAGCCAGCATCTTCAGCACCGGGAAGATCACGCTGAACAGCAGAACCAGTATGCCGACAGCCGACATCTCCGGCCGCCCCATATTGATCAGGGTTTGAAACACCTCAAGCACGCTCTTGCTTCGGAAATAAAGCGATTGCTCGCGAAACTCAATTGGGGCGCCGAGGAGGGTCGCGTTCAAGCGTGTTATCCTCGCCTCCACCTCAATCATTGGGCTTAACACGCCGCCAACCAGCAGCACGATGCAAAACAACATCAGCACCACCACCGTGGACCTTGAGAGGGCCGGTCTTCCGATAGCCATTAAGGCAAACCCGACCCCCACCGACGCGAGCACGGCGAGGTAGTACCTGGTTATTCTTTCGTCGGCTTCCTCAATCTCTTTGCCCAGAGTTTGTTCGCAAACCTCACCGTCCGAGCATCCATTCCGCTGAAGAATGGACGAATAGTCCGTCATGTCCGCCGCGCTGAACGTCTTTTTGACCTTTTCCACCAGAAAGCCGCGGATGGTCTCCTTCAAACCTGCCTGGTTTTCGGACTTCGCCAATTCCGCCATCACGACATCGGTGTACTCCGGAATGTGGGGTTGCAGCGATGCAAGCATCATGTTCACCATGTTCGCCACCAGCGGGTTTCCCTGGCCTGGAACAACGGGTCCTTTGGGGTTCGGGGAAGTGATCTGTGCCTTTATGTTCTCAAGAAGGGCATGCAGTGACCGTTCCACCGTCGGCCGGAGACTTTTGCTCTGTCCTTTTAAATCCAATCCGTCGATTTGAGCGTTGAGGATTGGCAGGATGATGTCGCGCCAGCGGTCGGCGCTGAGCAGGCCGTAGCGGACATGAGTCAGCTCCGCCAAATCCGTGCGGAGCTGGCGGCGCGCGCCAAGACCGTCAACGGTTAGCCAAGTGAACCATATGGCGGGCAAGAGCAGAATCGCACCCGCGGCGAACCGGAAATCGAACGACCGCGAGACGTGGCGCGGTGATGGCTCCGGTTGTACGGCAAGATTATCCACAACTGTGTAAACGAGTATAAACCCCACCGAATCGGAAAACGAACGGCGCCAGGATGGCCGGTGTGTTGTTTTCTGGCGATTCCGCCGAAGGCGAAAGCTGGTTCCGGGAGGAACGCGAACGACTTTCCGCGTGTTTTGTGTCCCTTCAGCACCAAGAAAAACTATGTTAAACTGCCCTACCTGAAACTGTTAGCTCCCAGCCACCGGCCGTTTTGAGCGGCCAATGCGCCGGCCGGGACGACCCATGGAGGGGTGAACCGCCAGGAGCGTCTGCCATGCCCACCTACGAAAAAGGCCCAGTCCACATCTACTACGAGGAGAGCGGCTCGGGCTTCCCCTTGTTGCTCATCGCCGGCGGAGGATTGAACTCGACGATCTCGGGGTTAAAACGCGGCGATCCCTTTAACCCGATCGAGGAGTTCAAGGGAGAGTACCGCTGCATCGCCGCGGATTTGCGCAACGCCAATGGCGGCCAGTCTACCGGCCCGCTGGAGATCGACCGCCCTTGGGATTCCTATACGGACGATCAAATCGGGGTGATGGACCACCTCGGCATCGACAGGTTCATGGTGATGGGCTTCTGTATCGGCGGACCCTTCATCTGGAACCTTCTAAAGCGTGCGCCTAATCGTGTCGTGGCAGCCGTTTTGGCCCAGCCCAGCGGGTCGCGCCCGGAGATGCGCGATCTCTTTTACCAAAACAACATCACCGGCTGGGGTCCCGAATTCGTCAAGCGCCGCCCCGAGATCACGATGGAGATGGTGGATAAATTCCTCACCAGGATGTACCGCACGAACCCTGACTTCGTCTTCACCGTCACGCGCGATTTTGTGCGCGGTTGCCAGACGCCGGTGCTAATCCTGCCCGACGATATCCCCGCGCATCCCTACGCAGTCGCGATGGAGGCTGCGATGCTGGCGCCAAAGTCTGAAGTGAGCATTTTCCCCTGGAAGGAGCCCAAGACGCGGATTCCACTGGCGGTCCGCCAAATACGTTCTTTCCTTCGGGCGCATCAGACTGCTTAAATCGAAGAACGTTCATCGGCTCTTTCGCGCTCGAAAGGGACGTGCCGCCTCCGCCGCTCGTGCCTCCTCGGAGGCCGCTGGCTTCTTTAAGCCTGCCAAGCTTTTCTGTAGCGCATCCATAATGTCTGCTACCGGCTTGGTCTTCGGCGGCGCAGACGCGGCGGGTATCGACGGCGAGCCCGCTTTCTCGGCAATCAGCTTCTCCAGTTGCTCGCGGTAAGTATCCCGGTACTTCTCGGGCGCGAATTCTGCAGCCATGGAGGTTATTAGCGTATTTGCCAAGTCGAGTTCTTTTGGGCTGACCAGCGATTCGTCGGCGTGAAATTCCTGATCGGCGCGCACTTCCGAGCTGAAGTACATCGTATGGGCGATCAGCCCCGATTTCCCACCGCGTACGATCACGATGTGCTCGCGCCGGTGCATGGCGATCTGCTCCACTCCCACGAGCCCCGTTTCCTTCAAGGATTTGTAGAGCAGAGCGTAAGGCTTTTCTCCGGCCGGCTCAGGTTGAACGTAATAAGAGGTCTCGAAATAGATTGGATCTACCGAAGCAAGGTTCACGAATTCGACCAACTCCATGGTGGTCGAGGTCTTGGGAGCCAACGCTTTCAATTCCGCCTGGTCAAGCGCAATGAATTGGCCTTTCTCACTTCGTATCCCTTGCCTACATCGGATTTAGGAATCGCCGCACCCGCATCGTTTGTCGCCACGCGGCGGACGGGAGCCAGCGCCGAGGGCCGTTCGATCGGCGGCGGAGGTGTGGCTGTGCGCTCCGCCAGGACCGGACCCGGTCGCACCGGGGCTGCCGCAACACGGCCTTTCGCGGAATCGTCTTCCGGCTCAAATTCCGGTTCGGCCGGGGCGCCATACACCTGCCGCAGCTTGACGCGTTCCGCGCGAGCAGCCCGAACTAACCTCACCGGAATGGAAACGAGTCCGAAAGTTATGTAGCCACGCCAGACCGAGGTCGCCAAGGATTGCCTCCTATTCGCTGTGAATACAAGTCTTCCCAGACCCGGTTCTCGCGAAGTGCAAATTCGATCATATCGGCGCGGAACCGCTTTTTGAAATCAACAGCGCGAGCACAGCGGCGTGGTTTCCCTTTGTTGCCCAGCCAACAGGGCTTGCCCAGGGTTCGGCGTCGGGCTCCACAGGATCGGCGCCGCGATCGAGGAAGAGCTTTACCAGATTGGGAAGTCCCCACCGGCAGGCCCAACCGAGCGGAGTGCTCTTGAGCAAGTCGTCGCGGATGTCGAGGCGTGCGCCCGCATCAAGGACCGCCGATGCGAAGCCGATGGCGTCGCCGGTCCGGTCCCGGCCCTCGCTCGTTGAGTCGCGGCCGTACATCCCGACGATGTCATGCAGGATGGTGCGGCCGAAATAGAGGCTCGCGTCCGCATTGCAGTGCTGCAACACGAGCTTGAAGCATTCGAGCGAGCGGAATAGAGGATGCCAAAGCATCCACCACCAGCGAGGGTCGTCGCGCGGCAAATTGAAGATTGGGAGCGCCAGGCGCACGATTTCGGGATGGCCGCCCGCTGCGCCGCTCCAGAGCAGCAGCTCGCCGAGGGTTTCCTGTGGACCGATGAAGCCTGAAGGAAGCTTTCCCGCGGCATCGTCGGCGATCAGTTTCTTTGCTTTCTCAACGTCGCCCCCGATTCCTACGGATACCGGATGTGCGATGGCGCCGTAGCGTTCGAGCAGTTCGATCATCGCCGTGTCGCGATTCTCGTAGGCCCAGGAGATCGGCGTTTTGCTGATGTGAGGTTTCGGGTTCGGGTCGGCGCCGCGCTTGAGCAGGGTTTCTGCGATGGCGAGCCTGCCCCAGTGGGCGCACTCGTCGAGGGGACCTCCCCATCCATCGCGATCCGCGCCTTCGATCGGAGCACGTTCGTCGGGATCAAAGCCGAGATCGAGAAGCAGTTCGACCATATCGAGCCGGTCATTCAAGGCAGCGATCTCGAGCAGGCCGCCGTATGCGCAATCGCGCTGCATTGCCGGTGGATTCGCCAGTTTACCCTCGGCGTATCTGGCGCGGAGCCACTCAACTTCACCTAGAGCAACGGCAGCGCGCGGCGTCAGCTCAGCGCCGTGCTCGCGAAGCCAGCCCATCATTTTTTGAGTTTTGTCGAGCGAGAAGAACGGCGCGCATCCCGCTGCCATTTCGAGCGGTGTCCTGTCTCCGCGCCGCGAGTTAACGTTATAGCCGTGGTCGAGCAGCCAGGCGGCGAGCCGCTCAAAACCCTTGCAAGCAGCCGCATGAAGCTGCCATGGATACGCTTCGATCGGAGGTGCATCGGCTTCGAGTACGCGCAGAATGGCGTCTTCGTCGTTCCGGTCGAACGCCTTCATCAGTTGTTCTTGGGCAGGATACTTAGGGTCCGGTTGAGGTTGGGCCTTGCGGAGATTTTCCTCCTCCTCGATAACCGTGACGATCTCGTCGTAACCGCGATCCCGCGCGATGACCAGAGGGGCGGTCGCGGCGCGGTGAGGCCACACGCCTTTTCGCGCGTCGGCGCCGCGCTGCATCAGCAGGCGAACCATTTCCGGCAAACGAGCGTACACGGCATAATGGAGGACCTGATGCTCGTTTTCGTAGGCCATGTCAGTGCGTACAAGTTCGGGCTGCGCATCGAGAATTTGGCGCACACGATCAGTGTCGTTGCCTTTCGTGGCTTCGGCAAGTTGGTCGACTGTGAAGGTTTCGGCCAGTGTCATCGAGTGTACTTGCAGATTAATTGAATTACACCCCTCTGATCTAGATTAGACGCCTCGGTTATTCGCGCATCAAAGCGGGCCGTCGAGTATGTCGCGGCGCCGGGCAAGACCACATTGCTGGCAGAGCTTGCCTTAAAAGGCTTATAAGACGGTCGGAGAGTCTGCTCGGGCTATCATCGCCAAGAGGCTGGCAATCGGTAAGAGGTAGCCACGCCAGAACGAGGTCGCCAAGGATTGCCCTCCACTTCGCTATGGGTCTTGCCCCAGGAACGAGTCGGACCGTTGCAGGGCCGCCGCGGACCAGCTCGAGTTCATGAAATCGCGAATCGCCCGCTACTTTGACTGGATTGCCGATTCGGCGGTTCGCTCTTCGGCGCGGGCGCCGGCCAGGACCCCTGCCAACCCGTAATTGCCCTCGTGGCAAGCATACTCCAAATACGGATCGGAAGAGCGCCTCAACGGGATCATGAGGCTCCACGGTTTCGTCCAGGTGTCCGGATCGTCGACGGTGATTTCGTATTTCAGCGTCTCCGCGCCAGTGCGCGTGAACCGCTCAATCACATGCAGTTTTTCGCTGGATATGTTCCGGAACGCTCTCGGCTTGTAGTTCGTCGTGTCCACGACCAGCGTGTCGCCTTCCCAGTGGCCGCGCGAATCCCCCAGCCATTGATGGACTGTGGAGGGAAGATGCGGACCCCCATCCAGCGGAATCACGCGAGCGTCGTGAATCATCTCCGTCACGACGACCACAGAGGTGGGCGTTTGTGAAATCCAATAGCCGCTTTGGTACCCCGCCACCAGCGAGGGCGAGCCGTAGGTGACGCAGCGTTCCTGCAGAGGACGGTCCTGCGCTTGGTCGGCCCGGCCGATCGATGCAACGGGACTGCCAAGAGCTCGCTGCCCCGCCCCTCTCTTTGCTGCCCCCGCCGTCATGGGTGGCAGACGCCCGTCGCTTGGATCGGTAATGAGGGATGTTCGATTCTCCCAGTCCCTCTCGACCGTCCAGACCGAGCTATAGTCGCCGGTTTCTCCGTCGGTGCTCTTGAAGCCCGATCTGGTTCCCTTGACATTCGCGAACACCGTGTTAAATACGGTATCGCCAAACGCCGCGTCTCCCTGGCCGTTGAACAGCTCGCGCGCCTTCTTCTTCATTGCCGCCACTTCCTCGTCGGTGAGCAATGGCCGGCCGGCCAGTTCCCTCGGCCGTTCGAGCGGCGTCGCGATGTTGTTGGCCCAACCACCCTGAAAATCCGGATGTCCATCAGGAGTTCGCGGCGGCGTCCAATTTTGCGCGTGCGCCAGCGAAACCAGCGCCGCGATTCCAGCTACGAAATAGAGGCATCGACAATTCATGTTCCCTCCATCTAACCGTCGAGTATACGTCATATGAGAGCTTTGAAAAAAACGGAGGTTTGTAGTGGACCCCATTTTTTGGACACGAAAACAGCCTTTTGTAAGATGGGGCGTTGCAATATACCTTGACAAGCATATGCTTGTTGGAGTATATAATGGGAGTGGAATCTGCGTTCGAAATCATCGCGGAGCCGAACCGCCGCGCGATCTTGAGCCTCCTGGCGTCGTCACAACGGTCGGTGGGAGAGATCGAGCGTCAACTTCGTATGCCGCAGCCGACCGTGTCAAAGCACCTGCGAGTGCTGCGCGAGGCCGGTTTTGTTGAATGCAGCGTGGATGCGCAGCGTCGGCTTTACCGGCTGAGACCCAAACCGCTTCAGGAGGTGGATGCCTGGCTGGCGCCCTTCCGCCGGTTCTGGTCCGCTCACGTGGACGCTCTCGAACGTCACCTCGATCAAATGGACCAATCGACACGAACGAAAAGAAAGACAAGGAGAACAAGATGACCGATCGCGATCAGTACACACCGGGTCCGGCCAGCGGCGCGGAGGTGCGGAAGGACGGAGAAAAATGGACGCTCATTCTGGTCAGAGAACTGCGCCACTCGCCGGAGAAGGTCTGGCAGGCGCTCACGGACCCAGCGCATGTGCGCGAGTGGGCGCCGTTCGAAGTCGATGGACGCCTGGACGCAGTTGGAACAACGGTGAATCTCACCTGGGTGGGAGCGCCCGCGCCCCTGCCAACAAAAGTGACGCGAGCCGACGCTCCCAAGGTGCTCGAGTACAACGATATCCGGTGGGAACTCGAAGCTTCTGGCGGCGGCACACGCCTGACGCTTTGGATAGGCATCGATCGCCGCTTCGTCTCAATGGGCGCCGCCGGGTGGCACATTGCTTTCGATGTCCTGGATCGCCTGCTCAGTGGAACTCCTATCGGCCGCATCGCCGGTGGTGACGCGATGAAGTTCGAGGGCTGGCAGCGGCTGAACGCGGAGTATGCCAGACAGTTCGGCATTGAACTTCCGAGCTGGGGACCTAAAGCCGCCCAATCCTAAACCGAGGAAAGCTGTATAGGTCTTGGGTTCGTGCTCCGGGGTCGTACTTCCGGTCCCTGCTGAGCGCGGCTAAAATAAATGCGAGACATGAAAAGGCCCATCCCGCCGGAATCCGCCTCCGCATTAATTGACGAGAGAATCAGGGAACTTGGAGACTGGCGTGGAAAGACGCTCGCGAGAGTGCGTGAAGTCATACACGAGGCAGACCCCGCGATCATCGAAGAGTGGAAATGGATGGGGACTCCCGTCTGGTCCCATGGCGGCATCGTCTGCACGGGGGAAACATACAAGAACGTCGTCAAGATGACATTTGCCAAGGGCGCTGCATTGAAGGACCCTTCTGGCCTATTCAACTCCAGCCTAGACGGGAATGTCAGGCGCGCGATCGACTTCCGCGAAGGCGACAAGATCGACGAGGCGGCATTGAAGGACCTCATCCGCACTGCGGTGGCGCTCAATCTCAAAGGCAAGAGCAAGCCGAAGCCGCAGCGAGCGAGCACCGACAGAGCCGACTAGCTTCCTCGCGTACGATCGCCTGAAGCGGTTGTTTCCCGAGCCGCGGCTCCGTTTCATTCAACGGCCAAGCATTGGCTTTGACCGCCCGCGCTCGGCTGGCGAATTCCTATGCTCGCTGCGATATCGGCCGGGAGGTTGCCCAAACTCGCGCTTGAATGCGCGATTGAAGGCCGCTTCGGATTCGTATCCTACATCCGCGGCAATGTCCGCGACGCCGCGAGACGTCTTTTCGAGCGATTGCGCGGCAACTTGGAGCCTCCAGCGCGTCAGGTATGCCATGGGCGGCTCCGAAAGATATCGGGTGAAGCGCTCCACCAGCGCGGACCGGGAAATTCCCACTTCGTCAGCGAGACCCGCGATCGTCCACGGGTGAGCAAAGCGGCTGTGGAGCAAAGCGAGACTTTTCCCCACGATGGGATCGCGCGTTCCGGCGAGCCAGCCGGTTTGCAGCTCCGACAATCCGCTGACGTAACGCCGTAAAGTATCGACGAACAAAGCCTCGGAGAGCTTGGCCAACATGGCTTCGCTGCCAACCCGTCCGGACGCTGCCTCCTCCACCAGGTGCAAAATCGAGCTCTCCAGCCAATGGCCGGAGCGATCCATCCGGATGTTGACCTTGAGAACGGCGGGGAGCCCGTTCAGGATCGGCTTGCACAGATAACGGTCGCAAGTCATATACCCGCACACAAACCGGGAAATCTCTCCTCCGCCGCCGGCTCGCAGCGGACTCAGGTCACGCGCGCTGACCTTGGCGCTAATCCCGTAATTCGGGAACGGGAGCGCCGAATCTTTTCCGCTGCTCATATGGTGAGCATCCCCGTGAGGAAATATGACGATATCCCCCGGTTCAAGCCCGATCTGTTGCCCATCCAGCATCTCAACGACAGACTTGCCCTCGATGAGCAGGTGGTAAAGAAGAATGTGACTCGCGTCCGGGGCGAGCCTGGCCGCCATGATGTTCGACGCGGGCATTGAGAAGCCCCAGGGCGCCGAGAATTCAGCGCTGAAGAACACCGCTCCTGTGAGTTTGACGCCGCTGAGTATCTCGGAGAGCGCGTCCATTAGCTCCAGCGGACGCTCTGCAAAGTTCTCCGATTCCGGTGCAAAGGAATCCGGTTACGTTGGCCGCGCGAGCAAATCATAGCGACGCTCGGGCATGGATGTATGAGCGGGCGCACTGCACAATTGTAGTCCTGAAAGGCCTTGCGCGAAGATTCGAAAACGGCGAGGCCAAACAGAAGGAGACGAAATGAACCCGAAAGAAGCTTCGATGAATCCGAACAAGGCCCTTTGGGAAAAGGGTGACTTCACCCAAATCGCCGCGTTCATGCGCCAATCCGGAGAAGTACTCGCGGATTCGCTGGCGGTGACGGCGGAGATGCACGTATTGGACCTCGGCTGCGGAGATGGAACCACAGCCATCCCCCTGGCCCGTACAGGCGCGGATGTGACCGGAATCGACATCGCCAGGAACCTGGTGGAGGCTGGCAACAGGAGAGCCATAGCGGCGGGCCTCGCGCGGCTGAGGTTTCAAGAAGGAGACGCGTGCAACCTGACCGGAGTCGACGACCATTCCTTCGATCTCGCCCTATCCATCTTCGGCGCCATGTTCGCGCCCAGGCCATTCGACGTCGCCAAGGAGATGGTTCGCGTCACCAAACCCGGCGGCCGCGTTGTGATGGGTAACTGGATTCCGAACGATCCCACCTTTGTATCGGAGCTGCTGAGGATCAGCTCCGCATTCACGCCTCCGCCTCCGGAGGGCTTCATCAGCCCGATCAAGTGGGGCGTGGAAAGCGACATTCTCGAACGATTCGGCCGGGCCGGGATATCGCCCGGGAAAATTTCGATGACCAAAGATACGTTCTACTTCGCGTCGCCCGATCAGACCCCGGAGCGTTTCATCGAACTGTTTCGGGATTTCTACGGTCCCACGATGAACGCCTACGACGCCGCGCACAAGAACGGCAACGCGGACGAACTTCACCGGCAGCTCGTGGATCTGGCCAACCGTCAAAACAAGAGCAAAAGCGCCGGCACTCTGATCCCCGCCACGTTCATGCGCGTGACGGTTTCATTGTAAGGAGATTCGACAAATGTCACAGTGGCGTCCCGATCCCACTTTTTACCCCTCGCCCAACATGGCCATGCAAGCGCCGCCGGAAAAGGTGGCGTTTGTGGCTATGCTCAACGGGAACGGCAACGGCCTTCACGACGCCTTGGGCGTTGTGGACGTCGATCCCGCATCCACGGCGTACGGCAACATCGTCGGCCAGGTGGACATGCCGCACCCCGGCGACGAGCTGCATCACTTCGGCTGGAACGCATGCAGCGCCTGCCTTTGTCCGCACGCTCCGCATCCTCACGTCGAGCGCCGGTATTTGATCGTGCCCGGCATCCACTCGTCGCGAATCCACATCGTCGATACCAAGCCCGATCCCCGCAATCCCAAGATCGTGAAGGTGATCGAGCCGGAGACGCTGGCAGCGCGCGCGGGTTACGCGTCCCCACACACCGTGCACTGCGGTCCAGACGGAATCTTTCTCAGCGCGCTGGGCGCTCCCGATGGTGGAGGTCCGGGCGGAATCTTCGTGATGGATCCCGAGAGCTTCGATGTCCTTGGCAAGTGGGAGCTGGATCGCGGCCCCCAGAAACTTGCGTACGACTTCTGGTGGCACCTGGGTTTCGACACCATCATCACCAGCGAATGGGGAACGCCCAACATGGTAAAGGACGGAGTGAATCCGGAGATTCTGCTCAGTGGCGGCTACGGCCACAGGCTGCACGTCTGGGATCTTCTCAAGCGGCGTCATCGGCAGGAAATCGACCTAGGCTCCGAGTATCAGATGGCGCTGGAGCTGCGGCCGGCCCATGATCCAACCCGCGCGTACGGTTTTCTCGGAATCGTCGTCTCGCTGAAGGATCTCTCCGCGTCGGTCTGGCTCTGGCATCGAGACAACGGCCAATGGGGAATCAAGAAGGTGATCGAGATTCCCGCCGAACCCGCCGATCCCGCCTCCTTGCCCCCTTTGCTGCAAGGCTTCAAGGCGGCGCCGCCGCTGATCACCGATATCAACCTCTCGCTCGACGACCGCTTCCTGTACGTCTCCTGCTTCGGTACTGGCGAGTTCTTGCAGTACGATGTCTCCGATCCTTTTCATCCGCGAAAAACCGGTTCGGTGCACCTCGGTGGCATCGTCCGCAGGGCCGCTCACCCGAAGCAGCCCAAGGCGCCGTTGAACGGAGGCCCACAGATGGTCGAACTCAGCCGCGACGGCAAGCGCATCTACTTCACCAATTCCTTGTACTCACCGTGGGACGCGCAGTTCTATCCGGATGGCATCCGCGGCTGGATGGTCAAGCTCGACGCTAAACCGGAAGGCGGCATGGCCCTCGATCCGAACTTCTTCGTGGATTTCGGCAGGCTTCGTGGTCATCAGGTCCGTCTGGAAGGCGGCGACGCTTCTTCAGACTCGTACTGCTACGCATGAACGAACAATTAACAGTCTGGTCCACGCTCTTCTTGCTCGGAGCCTATCACGGCATCAACCCCGGAATGGGGTGGTTATTCGCCGTGGCTCGCGGCATGCAGGAGCATCGCACGCGGGCGGTGGCCTGGTCGCTGCCGCCCATAGCCCTCGGCCACGCTCTCTCTATCGCCTTGGTGGTCCTCATCGCCGCATTCGCGCGGGCGGCGCTGCCGCATGCCTACGTCCGCATCGGCGTGGCCGTGTTGCTGGTGGGCCTGGGAATATCGAAACTGATTCGTAGCCGCCACTTCCGCTGGGGCGGCATGCGAGTCGGCTTTCGCGATCTCACCATCTGGTCGTTTCTGATGGCGTCCGCGCATGGGGCGGGCCTCATGGTGCTGCCGGTGGTGCTGGCAGGACCGCACGCGCACCACCACCCAACCCCAGGCGCCGCCAACGGCGTCTCGGCCACGCTCATCCACACGCTGGGATATCTCGCCGTCACCGCCACTACGGCGTTGTTGGTCTACCGGAGATTTGGCCTCGCCATGCTGCGCCGGGCGTGGTTCAATCTGGACCTTATTTGGGCTATCGCATTGGTGGTCACCGGCCTTGCGGCGCTCCTGGTTTGAAAATCAAGAGTGGCCGGAATCAAGTGTTGCGCGCTGTCGATAATCTAGGTATTCTGGCTGGTAGACGCCATGCCGAAGCCTTCCGATCTTCTTCAAGGAACCCTGGATTTATTGATCCTTAAATCACTGCAGCGAGAGCCTTTACATGGTTGGGGAATTTCCAAGCGCATTCTCCAGCTTTCTGACGACGTGCTCTCGGTGCAGCAGGGCTCACTCTATCCCGCTCTCCACAGGTTGGAGCAGCAAGGCTGGATCTCAGCCGAGTGGAAAGAATCGAACCTCGGCCGCAGCGCCAAGTTTTACTCGCTGACGGCCGACGGCAGGCGGCAGCTCGAGCGCGAGCTGGAAACCTGGCGCCGCCTTTCTTCCGCCGTCGGCCTGGTTCTCAAAAGGGCTTAGGTTCGGCCATGACGCCCGCTCGATTACTTCGCGTTTGCCGCCAGCGTGCGCGCTCGTTGTTCCGCGAGAACACCGTCGACGCCGAATTGAGCCAGGAGCTTGCCTTCCACTTTGATGGGCTTGTGGAGGAAAATCTGGCCGAGGGCATGAGCGTGGCGGAGGCCCGTCGCGCCGCGGCGCGCATTCTCGGCAATACGGAGTTGCTGAGCGAACAATGCCGCGATCATCGGCGCGTCGGCTGGCTGCTCGATTTGAAACGCGACGCGCTGTACGGATTGCGGACGATGCGGAAGAGTCCCGCCTTTACCGCCATCGCCGCCGTATCCCTGGCGTTGGGCATCGGCGCGAATACGGCGATCGTCGGAACATTCGGCGCCACACTCTTCGGAAGGCTGCCTTTCGCCGATGCCGAGCGGCTCGTGACAATCCGCACCTTTCGCTTCGACGATCCTACGCAAAACAACAACGTTTCGCTGCCCGATTATTACGAATTCAAAGATCAGACCGGCGCTTTCGAGAGCATGGGAGCTTCTCTGGCGGATCAGAAAGCTCTGGGTGCGTCGGAGGACGGAACGCCCGCGGAGAAGATTTTCGGCCAGGGGTTTTCTCCCGGAATGTTTGAAACCCTTGGCGCGCAGCCGCTGCTGGGCCGCGTTTTTACCGAAGCGGATTACGAGTCCGCACAGGCGCGTCCGGCGATCATGCTGAGCTACCGGCTCTGGCAGCGGCGTTTCGGCGCAGACCCAAACATCGTCGGAAAAATCATTTCGCTGAATGGCATCTTGACCGAAGTGATCGGCGTGATGCCCGCCGATTTTCAATTCGGCGCCGACCCGGAATACTGGACTCCGATTCGCGCCACCCGCGGCGCGTTACAGGCGGGAGTGCGCTACTGGATTGTCGCCGCGCGTCTGAAAAGAGGCGTTTCGATGCAAAGCGCCCAGGGGGAAGTAACCAACATCGCCGCGCAGCTCGCCCGCGATTTCCCGGATACGCACCAGGGCTGGGGAGCCCGGCTTCAGCCGTTGCGCGAAGCCATGTTCGGCTGGATCCGAGCGCCGCTGCTGATTTTGGACGCCGCCGTGATGCTGATGCTGCTGATCGCCTGCGCGAATATCGCCGGATTAATGATGGCGCGCGGCGAATCGCGCAAGCGCGAGCTGGCGATGCGCGTGGCTTTGGGCGCGGGCCGGAGCCGCATCGTCCGCCAGTTGCTCACCGAAAGCCTGATGCTTTCTCTCGCCGGGGGAATTCTGGGCATGGCTATCGCCTGGGTGGGGCTGCGCGCGATTGTCCTGATTACTCCCGCGCCCGGGGCGCCACGTCTGGCGCCGATTCCGATGAATTCTAAAATGCTGCTGCTGACCGCCGCGGCTTCTCTCGGAACTGCATTCGTGTTCGGTATCGGTCCGGCGCTGGCCGCATTCCGGCGCGATCTGATCGAATCCTTGAAAGAATCGCGCGCGGGCGCGGCACCGCGATCCGGCAGGCGCCCGCGAGGCGTGCTGGTCGCCGGACAAATCGCCTTCGCGTTCGTGCTGCTAATCGGCTCGGGACTGCTGTTGAAGAGCTATACCCTGCTTGCCGGGCGCGACCTGAATTTCGAGCCGCGCGGCCTGCTCACCTTCGAATTTCGACTTCCCCTGCAGCGGTTCATGCACGTGATCGGCGAATATCGAGGCTTTCCCTACATGGCTATAGAACCCCGGACGTCTCTCGAATTCCAGCGGATTCTGGACCGCCTCCGCGCCATGCCGGGCGCCGAATCGGTGGCCGGCATATCCAGTCCACCGGTGAATAGCACGATCGTACCGACTTTGGCGGTGACTCTCGAGGGCGGAATCGAGGCCGGAGACGCTTCATATTTTCTCGTCACACCGGGTTTTTTCGATACCTTGCGCGCGCCGCTGGTTCGCGGCAGGGATTTCGACGATCGCGACATGCTAGGCTCCGAATGGGTGGCGGTGGTGAATGAGACGGCGGCGCGCCGGTTCTGGCCAGGACAGGATCCGATCGGCAAACGATTCACGCTGGATAGCGTTCCCGACGACCGGCCGCGCGCGGTGGTCGGCGTGGTTCGCGATATTCCGACCAGGACTCGCGCAACCGCGGCCGAGCCGGTAATCTACGCCTCGTACTTTCAGCAGCCTTCCCGCTATCGCTTGCCGTGGGCCAATATGCTGGGGCAGATGACCTTTGTCCTCCGCGCTTCAGGCGATCCCACGCTGCTGGCGCCAGCCGCGAAAAAAGCGGTCGCCGAAATCGACGCGGACATTCCCATCGCCAGTATCGCGCCCATGGAGCGGTATACGGAGGCGCGAATGCAGGATCTGTTCTACTTCGCGATCGTGATGGGCGTTTTCGCGTTCCTTGCGGCTTCGCTTGCCGCGATCGGCATCTACGGAGTCGCGGCGTATGCCGTCGCCGAGCGGACCCACGAAATCGGCGTCCGCATGACCCTGGGTGCAAGCGGGTTTGCCATCGTAAGACTCATCGCTGGACAGACCGCGCTTGCCGTGGGAGCGGGGCTGATCGCTGGCTTCGCGGCGGCCATGACGCTCACGCGTTTGCTTGAATCTCAGTTATGGCAAGTGACGCCGACCGATCCAGCCGCGTTCGCCGCCGCCAGTGCAATCGTCGCGCTGACCGCTTTGTTCGCATGCGCGATTCCAGTGGGCCGCGCGATCCGCGTAGATCCGTGCGCCGCTCTCCGGAGCGAATGAAAACCCGCTATTGTGGCCGGATGTTGAGCGGAACCGGCGCAGAGCGGCGTGTTTCAACGCCGACCCACAGCGGTTGAGCGGGGCCATACGGGACAGTCGGACCCAAAACGACCTGAAGCTGAGTTAGCCCAGATTGCGAATTGGAAAGCTCCGTGACAGCGGTTTGATCCATGCCCCCGACGTTCACGCGGACTTTCGAGAGTGGGGCCGGATCTCCCGCGGAATCGGTCAATCTGGAAACCGTGACGACGATCGTATCGCCCTGCTTAACCGGATGGTTGTTGTCGATCGGAACGCCGGTCAGATTCACCGCCCCCACGATCACCGGCGGCGGACCGTCGATCTGCACCGGAACAGGCGGAATCTCATCTCCGTTTGGTGAAACGAGTTGAACGGATGCCGGTCCGGCAGGGAGTCCGTTGGGAATCGGGAACGCTAGTAGCCCGCCCACCCCGAACTGAGGCGCCGTGCTGATGCCGCCTACCGTTACGGTCCAACCCGATCCGATTGGGGTGGGCACGCCTGAGGTGTAGACAATCGCCCATTCACCAGGCTGCAATCCGGCGAGGCCGGTGGCATAGCTTGTCACAGGCCCTATCAACGCGATCTGCTTGGGATTCGCGGTTTGCACCTGCACCATAGAAGTCCAATTCAGCAACTCTAACCCGCAGGCCACGGTCACCGGCGCCGAGCCGGGCTGGGCCAGTGGGTTGACCGCGACATTCATTACGATGCGCGTGGGGCCGGTCACCCAGAGTTGCTTCACCGTAATATCGCTCGATCCGAAGCCCACGAAGGCTCTGCCGGAAACGAACGCGGTATTGACGCCGTCGATTTCCACCATGGCGTTGGTCCCAGGCAGCAGATTCGCCGGCGTGACGGAGATAGCGGGGTTGGCGTTTCCGGAGTATGTCAACGTGGTTGGGATGGTAGCGTCGATCGACTGAAGAGAGGTCTGGCCGTCCGCCGAAAGAGCTTCCACGGAAGCGGTGTAAGGAGCGTTGCCCGGCGGCGCCGCGACGGATAACGATCCGTCATTATTTGTGGCGAGGATCGTTCCGGGAGAGCCGTCGAATATGATTCGCGCGCCGGCTCCCAGATTCGCGCCCGCGACCTTGACGACCGGATCGCCCAATGCATCCGTCGCGCCGGTGGGCGTGACCGAGGAAATCGAAGGCGGCGCCGTTGGAACGATGGTGAACGCGGCCGGAAGGACGTACACGTCGTTGGGAAGAGCGATTGCGAGCGCGGCGGCCGTCGCTGAAGCCACCTGCGGCGTGTTTACGTAAAACGATCCGTAGGGGTCCGAATAGTCTTGCAGGGAATTCGGAAGCAGTTGCGCGAGCCCTCCGACAATGCTCACGCCCAGTCCGGCCGCCAGCTTGCCATTCGCGGTTGTGCCGGGAGCGTAGAAGACAATCGGCGATTGAGAGCCGCCCGGCAGGGGAGGCGAATAAACGCGAAGCGATCCCTCATAACCGATCGTCTCGGCATAGGGTATGGCAACCCCGCTCCGTGCCTGCATGTTGAAATTCACGCCGCCCGTGCTTGCTCCAGCGTTGACGGGAATTTGCGCCGCTTGGGTCCAATCGTGCGTCCCGGGGTAGAATTCCGTATCGAAACCGGTATTGGCCGGATATAGATTCTGCTGCGCGTCTTTCGGTGGATAGATGTTGGCCGGGTAAGCCTCGCCCATCAGCGGCGGCGGAAGCGGATGCGCGTAAACGTAATATTGCCCGGGCGGCAGGCCGGTAATGGCATAAGTACCGTCCAGATTGGTCATCGCGCCGATGGCCGTCCCGTTGGCCGAAAGGGCGACCACGCTGGCGAGGTTGACGCCGCTTCCATTGAGCGATACCGTGCCGGCGATGGAGCCGGTGGAAGTCGGGAACGTCTGCGCCGGATACAAAAGGGAGATGCCGGCAACGTCGTCGGGCGAAAGCGGCGCGGCTTTGGTGGTGGCGCGCGTCACCTCCGTCGACATTAGGCTCGATGTCATGCTGTGCTGCAATCCGAGCGCGTGTCCAAACTCGTGCGCTACCGTCAGAAAGAAATTATCCGAATAACTCGACTGGCTCCTCGCGGTGAAGTCGCGAGGAAGCTGGATGCGCGACCGCAGAATAGGCGCGAAGCTTGCGCCGTTCGTAAGAAAACCAAGATTCTGGGGCACGGTAACGAACGTCTGCGCTTTAATGCCAGGCGGGAGATTATCGTCGAACACTACGTCGATGCCGGGCGCGCTCTGGGTGATGGCGCCGATCGTGGAGATCCCGCCGAACGCGACGCGGATGGTGGAGGACGGCGCTTGGTTCCACACCTCCGCCGCGGCGCGGATCTGGCTCACTACGGACTGAAATGTGTCTCCCGGCATCAGCGGGGAGGGCTGCTGATCGGAGATGAAATAGAGAACCGTATTATTGCTGAGCGCGTTGAGATCGAATCTGGCGAGCACCGGCGTCAAGGCGCCATTGCGGTTGGAGAGGTAGACGAAGTTATAGTAGCCGGAAGCCATCGACGACGCGAGCGCGATCGATGCCGCCAGAACCGGAATCCGGCGCCGCATTTGCACGATTAATTCCCCACCGCGCTGCGGATCTGCGAGCGCACATCACTCCAGCGCAAGGTGGTCGACTGGTCGGTGATGGCTGCGCCGTTCTTGCCGAGCATCAAGACCGTAGAGGCGGGGCGAACGATGATGGCGTTCCCTGTCGAGTCCTGCGTCATGCGAAACAAGCCTTGGGAAAGGCCGATCACCTGGGTGAGGCCCGAACGGCTGGTCCACAGAAAAAGAACGTAATCCGCGCCGGCATCGATTTTGGGCGCGCCGGGCACCGTTTGGAGCATGCCGTTCGCGGCGCCGCCGGGAACGGCGACATCCATGGTTTGATTGGCTGGTTGGCCAGCGGGCTTCAGCGTCTCGCTCACCTGAAGCCGATAGAAAGTGTAGATGCCGGCGCCGCGCACGGCGCTGTAAGACCCCGTGACCTTAGCGTGTACAATGGCTGTCGATTGCGCGATCATATCGCTCAAGCTCAATTGCTGAAGCGTAGTAGCGTGGAGTGGCGCAAACACGCCCAAACCTCCCAAAATTGCCGCTAGAGTACGCATTCGGGGTACCGTGTCTGCATGGGCAGTTCCGAGACCAGAATAACTGCTCATTCTAAAAGCTTTATCGGCGTGATGGCCGAGATCGTGTGGATGTTCGACACGCGGTTGGGGCGCCGTGCCACACGCATAGTAATCCGCGATCGGCTCACCTGCGTCCTGGGTGATGTGAAGGTTGCCAGTCTGATCGGCTTAAGTTTAACGGGAGCGTTCCTGCTCGCTCAAAGCTCCAAGCCGGCGAAGAACGCCATCGGGATGCAGTTTGTCAAGATCGAGTCCGGCGAATTCGTGATGGGTTGTTCCACTGGGGACGATAAATGCAATGCCGACGAGAAGCCGGCTCATCGCGTGCAGATCACCAAGCCGTTCGAACTCGGAAAATACGAGGTGACCCAGGCGCAATGGACGGCCGTCATGGAATCGAATCCCAGCACGATCAAGGGAGAAGATCGTCCGGTGGAAACGGTGTCGAAGAACGAGGCGCATGAGTTTATCGCCCGGCTGAATGCGCGAAACGACGGCTATAGGTACCGCCTGCCAACCGAGGCGGAGTGGGAATACGCCGCCCGCGCCGGTTCGGCGGTCCCGCAGGGGGCATCGCTGAGCGAATTCGCCTGGTTCGCGGACAATTCGGAAGACGAAACGCATCCTGTAGGGCAGAAAAAGCCCAACGCATGGGGCCTATACGACATGCTGGGCAACGTGCGGGAGTGGGTGGAAGACCAGTATGCGAGGGACTTCTATAGCAGCAGTCCAGCCGCCGATCCATCCGGTCCTCAAGGAGGGCAAGGCGGCGGCCGCGGAAACTTTGGACGCCCGGGCGGTCGCGGCCGGGTGGACCAACAACCGGCGCCGCAAAGACGAGGCAATTTTGGCAGAGGCGGCCCGGGGCGGCAGCTTCCCGTGGTGCGCGGCGGCGCGTGGGACAACCCGGCGGATTTCGTTCGCGTTTCCGCAAGATATCACTACTACGGGCCAACGCTGCGAGTAAGCGACATCGGTTTTCGCGTGGTCCGCGAGCCGGCCGCTGGGGGTGGAGATCTGATATGAGAAATCTATCGATGTTGGCGCTGGCGATCGGCACGCTGACGGCGCCGTTCGCCGCATTCGGCCATCACTCGTTCCAAGCCGAATATGACGAATCAAAGCCGCTCACGTTGGAAGGAAAGATCACGAAAGTGGTGGCGGATAATCCGCACGGATGGATCTATTTCGATTCCAAGAACGCTCAGGGAAGAGTGGTGAACTGGGCCTTGGAGTTGCCCGCGCCCAACGTGCTCCGGCGCAACGGCTTCGACCGGAGCATCTACGAGACCCTGATGACCTCGGGCGAAATGGTGACTGTTACGGCGTATGCGGCGAAGGATGGCTCCAAGCACGCCTGGGCCGGAGGGCTGACCAGGGCGGACGGACAGACCGTAATTTCGCTCGGAGGAATCCCCAAGCAAGGCCGCGGCCGGGGACCGGCTCAATAACAAAAGCTAGAAATTAAACATCCACCGCAGCAGGGGGCCCAACCGGGCGCAGCAGGGCGCGCGGCAGCCGGCCATTCCCATCTCCGTTCATCCGATGCTAAGAAAGATATCGCGGACGCAGGAAATCGCTCATTTAGAACTCGCTACAATCGCTCCGTATTCCGGTGCGGGGAGCCGATTCTTTGGCGCTCCTATAAAGCTTGGCGCCGGCGATAATCCGCCTCCAAATTTTGCGTACGTAGTCGCCGCTGAAGCATCGAAGTCATCGGGGTGATAAGTGAACGGGTCTGAAGCCGCTGCCGCCGCGCCGGAAATAGAATGCGAGGAGAAGGCGCGGTTAACGCGGCTCTACATTGTAGCGAGTGCCGATTACACGAGGGCGGTTCAAGTTCTGAACTTGCGTGCCGGAGTCATGCTGAAACCCGAATACGACCAGCTACGCGCCTTTGTGGAAACGGCCAGACGGACAGCAGAAGAGGCACGCTCTGCGCTGGACGGCCACACCGCCGCGCACGGCTGCTAAAGCTCGGCATCTCCTTTACCTGACGGTGTGTTTCAGGCGCTCCCGGGCGCCCCGGCGCCCGGCTTCGCCCGAATACTCATTTGTTTTTGATCGCCCTTACGAAGCGCGTTGCCCGCCAGCGGAAAAGCGCCACCGCAGCGCCCAAGCTACCAAGAGTAGCCGCCACGAACCAAAGCGCATGGCTCGGCCTTGCCCTCAGCCAATCCACAAGCACGCCGATCAAACCATGGTCGGTCATCCCTAAAGCTCGGTTCCCCGCTGTTTCAAGTCGATGGCGAACATGACAAGCGTGCGCCCATTCCAGAGCACGTCTACCAGCCGGTCGCCGTCGCTTGGTCCGGCCACGACCTTAACGATATTTCCAGCGGGAATTGTGACGGCGACACGATTTCCGTCCGCTGCATCGATGGCAAGTGTCGGAGTCTCCATTTTGAATCGCCTCCCGGTTAGCATAGTGCTGCCTTTTTCGAGAGTTCTTCAGAGTAATCGTATCCTGCACCCCTTTCAACTGGGGAATATACGAGATCAGGCTGTCCAAAAAGTATATGTTTGAGCTGGACCTAGGCTCGGAATTGGGCCGCTCTTGGCAATTCCGTGCGCTCTCCCGCAGCATCAGCCCCCTTCGGGGGCGTCGCCGAGGCGGGCAGATCCTTTTACGAAAAATCCACCTCTAGCGCCACGCGTAATCAGGCCGCCATCAAGAACCACCGCCGCATTTCCGCCCGTGGGACAGTTCCGGTGTGCTCGGCAATAATGATTCCCCCGCGCAAGAGCACGAAATACGGAATCGATTGAACCCGAAACTGAGCGGCTAGAGTCGGGGATTTCTCTGTGTTGACCTTGAGCACTAACCCCCGTCCCGCCACTTCACGAGCGAGTGCAGCGACTTCAGGCGCGGCCATCCGGCAGGGAGCGCACCATTCCGCCCAGAAATCCACAAGAACGGGCACCTTGGCTTCACGGGTGATCTCGGCGAATGCCGTCGCATCAACCTCGATAGGTTCCGAGACGGGCGGTAAGTTGGCTTTGCACGAACCGCAACGGCCCGTATCGGACAGGTGCTTCGAAGGAATGCGGTTGTTCGCGCCGCAGGCGGGGCATGTTCGGATCATATGCAAGCTTAGCTGTAAGCTACCACGAACGGCAATTTTAAATGGCGTACACCCGGCAAGGCTGACGAAACTGAGCGTAGCAGACCGAGTAGCAACACTCGCGCCGCGACTCTAGTAGAGCGTCTGGAGATGGCGGCTACCGAGTGCCCGCCGGAGTGATCAAACCGTCGTCGTAGGAGACGAAACCGGAATAGCGGCTCACGAAATCGTTCAAATCGAGACTCGCGGCGGAAAACGATCCGCCCCACGTGTAGATCTTGATTTGCTGGACCTTGCCCGCCTTTTCGTCGACATTGAGCTTGCTTACCCAGCACCAATGAGTCGTCATCGCGTTAGACGGGCCGGTGAGGCCGCTGTTCGTGGTCCTATCGCGTTTTGAGGATGCCGTGACTTCTTGAGAGAGCTGGGCCTCGGCGTTCATGATGATTCGTTTTCCCGCGGCCAGCTTGTTTGCGGCTTCCTTCAAGTTCGCGATCTTTTCATTGGGATTGCTAGGCGTTTGAAAACCCGTCGGCCGGGGCGCGTTTATGGTCCCATGAGTCATCAGGTCCACGGGTTTCACATAACCCGGCACTTCGAAAAAAGTGTGATCCTCCACTTCGGAATAGCCGGACTTGCGCAGCCATTCGCACAACACGCCTGGCTTGGTGAGCAATCCGACGTTGCGCACCATGCCGTCCCCCAACAGAATGGCCGCGCTATCTCGAACGCTGCCCAGCACCACGTAGTCGCACTCGCCAAGGGCTTCTTTGTTGTAGAAACTGCGGATCAGGACGCCCGGCTCTACTTCCATCCGGTCGAGCGTGCTCTTTCCCTCCCGGAAAAGTTGGATCGCCAGGCAAACGTATTGGAGGGGCCGGTCCTTGGCAAGCTGTATCAACAGCGAGTTTGGCCCGCAAAGGTTCGTGTTCTTCTGGTTGATCAACCGCGGCTCCCGAACGCGCAGCGCAAGCTGGAATGCGAATTTGTCCGCGTTGATGCTGGGAAAACCCGTCGGAGTAGGCTTGCCAATGAAATCGGACTCGATCAGTTCCAAGGCTTGCACCCGCTCCGCGGTTTTTGGCGTGGCCTTTTGACGGCTCACCAATGTTTTGAACCAACCCACGAAATCCCGGACATCGTTGGAATCGCCTTCAAAATCCGCATCCGGGGCCGTATTGGCTTTGCCTTTGGGCGCCCCGATTTGATTCCATAACTCTTCCAACAGCTTCTTATCGTTGAGGGAGCCCGTAGACTCGATTTTCTGCATCGCTGCCAGAAGATCGGAGATTCTCGGCATGGGATAGGTACGGAGCTTATTGCACGGCTTCGATCAACTCTTTCGTATCGCCGCCGGTGCAGTTCAAATTCATGATCTGATCGAACGGCGCCAGGACCAAGGTCTGCTTCGGAACCACCCACGGCTTGGTGAGCACTTTGGGATCTTCGAGCGTCGCCTCGATCTCGAGCGTCTTGGCGTCAATGCGGCGGTAGCGTTCCACCATGTGCAGCGCGTCGGAGTGGAAGGACACGCGGCCCTCGGCGGAGATCCACGTGTTATCGGTGAAGTTCGTCTTATCGACCACTAGCGTGTCGCCCTCCCAATGACCGATCGCGTCGCCGCGATAAGAAGGAGGCACGTCGTCGCGGTGCGGCCTTCCATCGGTGGGGATAATTTGGAATCCGTGATAGGTTTCCGTAAGCATGACCACAAACTTCGGAGTTTGGACGATCTGCCCGACCGCGCCGACGTCGAAGAGGCTCACGTTCAAGGTGCCGAACGCGGTGGGGACGCAACCCAGCGACGGATCGTCCTTATCGCGGAGCGTCTTAGCCTTTGCCGCGGCCGAGGGTTGATACAAGCCGGCGAAAGTCTGCGGGGGTTGGCCTTTTGCCGCCCCTCGCCCGCCCCCTCCGCCTGCGTTGAAGCCGCGACCGCCCACATCGGCGCCGCGCCACCAGACGCCGGAGAGATCGGGATGACCGTCAGCCGCGCGAGGAACCGGTCCCGCGTTCGCTTGCGCCGCCAGCCGGGCCGGACTCATGACGCACCAGATCGCCGTGCTTGCAAATGCCGCCGTTAACGCAGCGCGTTTCATATGGCTATTTCCCCGGCCCTTCCTGCGGCCCGAACATTCCATACGTTTTTCCATCCGCGGTGGTCAGCTCACGCAGCATTCCTCTTTTTTGGGAGGCGTCCCGGGCGCGAAAACCCTTGATGGTGACCTCGGCCCCTTGCTTGATGATATTGGGCTTGTAGCCGTTGCGAATCATTCCGCTCGGGGTGCCCGCCTCGAATGCCCAGTGCTCCACGTTTCCGTTTGCGTCTTTCACATCGATCAAAAACCAGGAATGCGGATTTTCGAGCCGCACCTGCGCGATGACGCCATGGACTTCGACGGATTTCGTGGTGTCGTAAGCGGCGGCAAAAGAGTGATGCGCCCAAGCCGCCGATTGCATACCGACAGCGACCAAGACGGACGCGAAAACCGGGAAAACAATTCGTTTCATAGCACCTCCGGTGTCTTGCAATTTCACCTGGTAGTTGAGTATACACCCGTGACGGAACACGCCGTTTCCAAACCATCAGCTTCACCCTGGTCTAAAAACAGCGGAACGGCGCTGGATGCGGAAGCGTGACAGGAGTTGGCAGGCCACAAAAACCCGATGGCCAGGCCACGGCCCTGCGATATCTGCGATAGACTCTATGCTGCCATGCGCCACCTATCGCTTGTCGCTATTTGCGTCCTCGCATCCGTTCCCGTTTTTGCGCAGACGCGCGGTTCGGGCGCGCTGACTATTTACGTCATCGACGTCGAGGGCGGAAATTCGACCTTGTTCGTTTCGCCGGCGCGCGAGTCGCTGCTGATCGACACCGGCAATGCCGGCGCAGCGGCGGCTCGCGACGCCGGCCGCATCATGGAGGCGATTCACGATGCCGGTCTGAACCAGATCGACCATCTGATCATCACGCACTGGCATGGCGATCATTTCGGCGGATTGCAGGAGTTGGCGGCGAAGATTCCGATCAAGGAGTTTATCGATCACGGCCCCAACGCCCAGCCTGGACAAGCAGCCGATGCTTTCCTTCAGACGGTATATCCGGGACTCTATGCCAAAGGCAAGCATACGGTGGCCAAGGCGGGCGACAAGATCGCCATGGCCGGTCTGGATGTTCGCGTGGTCACCTCCGCGGGCGAAACCATCAAGACTGCGCTTCCCGGCGCCGGAAAGGCTAATCCGTTTTGCGCGAGTTTCAAGGCTGGGGAAAACAACGCCGAAGACCCTCAATCCGTCGGCATCTGGATGAGCTTCGGCAAGTTTCGCACCGTTCATTTGGGCGATTTGACGAAGAATAAAGAATTTGAATTGATGTGCCCCAATAACCGCCTGGGGACGATCGATGTGTTGCTCGGACTCCACCACGGGCAGGCCAGCTCAAATTCGGAGGTGTTGGTGCACGCGCTCCATCCACGCGTAGCGATCATGAACAACGGCACGAGGAAAGGCGGAGAGCCGGAGGTGATGAAGACCGTTCATTCGTCGCCGGACCTGGAAGATTTGTGGCAGCTCCATTTCTCGCTGTTAAGCGGCCAGGAGTACACCGTGCCGGGAATGTTCATCGCCAACACCATCGACGACCAGCCGGCTTCCCTCCCTGTCGCCCCCACGCCCGCGCCGCAGCCAGGGCCGGGGGCGCCGCCCGCTCCGGTGCACAACGGCAAGGCTTATTGGATCAAGCTTTCAGCGCAACAGGATGGCTCCTTCACGGTGACGAACGCGCGCAACGGATTCAGCAAGACGTACAAATAGGACGCCGCGCCGCCCCTCCGTTGACTTGCGCCGCCTCGGGATGTATTGTCATACGAACAAGCATGACGCGAGCTTTCCTGTGTATAGGCGCGCTGCTGATTTGGCCGTTGACGGGCGCCCCCCAATCCTTGAAGGTGTGCGCCGACCCCGATTATCTCCCTTACTCGAATCGCGCGGGCCAAGGATTCGAGAACAAGGTTGCCGGCATTGTCGCCAAGGCTCTGGGCGAAACCGTTGCCTATACCTGGGCCAGCTACCGCGGCCACGGCGGATTCACGCAATTTTTGTCGTCCACGCTGGACGCCAAGAAATGCGACGTCGTGATGAGTATTCCCTACGGCAGCCGCGAGGAGCTGACCACCCGGCCTTACTATGTCTCGTCCTACGTGTTCGTCTTTCCAAAGAGCAAGAACTACGCCATTTCCGGAATGGACTCGCCGGTATTGAAAACGCTGCGGATCGGATTCGAGCGCGACACGCCCGCCGAGGAAGCCATAAAGCTGCGTGGCTTAATCCCGAAGGGCGTGGGTTTCGACGTGGCCGACGATCCCGACAAATCTCCAGCCGTCATGCTTAAAGCTCTGATCGCCGGTAAAATCGATGTCCTCATTACCTGGCAGCCATCCATTGGCGCCTTTCTCCGCAGCTACCCGAGCCTGGACGTCGTGGCGGTTCCGAACACCCGAGCGCTCGGGAGTCCCGAACAGTTTTCGTTCCCGATGTCGATGGGAGTGCGCGCCAACGATCAGGCGCTTAAAACCAGACTCGATAGTGTCATTGAAAAGCATGGAACCGAACTCGAATCCGCGCTCAAAGCTGGCGGCGTTCGGTTGTTTACTTCACAAGAAAAATAATGCGGATTCCTATCTCAGTCCTGGCGGTGACGGCATTGGTAACGACGATTCCGGCGGCGCCCCAGGCGACTTCGGCGGTTCCAAAGGCCGACGCCGGCGAGAAGCTCGTAAATGAAAACGATTGTTCTTCCTGCCATGCTGTAAGCCGTCAGGTTGTCGGCCCCTCATATGCCGCGATCGCCAAGCGCTATGCGGGCCAGGCGGACGTCGTTCCCAAACTCACCAAGAGAATTCGGGAAGGCGGCGCGGGAACGTGGGGCGACGTCGCGATGACGCCGCATCCCGATCTGACCGATGCGCAAGCGAAGCAGATGCTCGCCTACATCCTTTCGGTGAAAGCCGCCGCGCCCGCGGCTACGAAGGCCGGCAAAACCTACAGCTACAAACTCAAGAACGGCGCCACTCGTCAACTCGATTTTCCGGTATACGCGGACGGCAAGGCTCCCAAGGTGACGAAAGAGATTTTCAAGGGTTACGCGCTATACAACTCGTATTGCTACCGCTGCCATGGCACTGACGCCACGGGCGGCGAGCTGGCCCCGGATTTGAGGATGTCGCTCAATTCAGGGATGAAGCAGCAGACATTTATGTCCGTGGCGATGGCGGGCAGGACCGCCAAAGGGATGCCCAGTTGGGCCGGTTTTCTCAGTCAGGACGACATGATCAAGATCTACCGGTACGTGAAAGCTCGAAGCCTGGATTTGGCGCCTGCCGGTAGGCCGCCATCCGAGCAGGATTAGTAAGCGCGCAGCTTAGACGGCCTCGCGCGCGAGAGGGCAATTGTTTCGAAAAGGAGAATAAGAGGATGATTCCCCGGTATCATTTGGTTCTTGGAAGTTTGTCTTTGGGTTGCTTTATGGCGGCGCTCTCGGGATGCGGCGGGGCCAGCGTCGCGGAAACCGCCGACTGGTCCATCCCCCTGGGCAGTTACAGCGCGATTCGCCATAGCGCCTTGAAGCAGATCGACAACAAGAACGCAGGCAAGCTGAAGATGGATTGGTCCATGTCCACGGGCACGCTTCGCGGGCAGGAAGGTCAGCCGTTGGTGATTGGGAACATGATGTATTTCGAAAGCTCCTATCCCAACTACGTTTATGCGATCAACCTCGACGACGTGGGCAAGATCGTCTGGAAATTCGCTCCGGATCAAGACAAATTCGCCCCCTCCGTCGCCTGCTGCGACACGGTGAACCGCGGCGTCGCCTATACCGACGGAAAGATTTTCGCCGCCGCGCTCGACACGAAGCTCTACGCGCTCGACGCTAAAACGGGGAACGTTCTCTGGACCGCGACCAACGGCGATCCGAAACTCGGCCAAACCATGACCAATGCGCCGTTGGTGGTGAAAGACAAGGTCCTCGTCGGGATCGCCGGCGGCGAATACGGCGTGCGCGGCTACATCACCGCCTACGATGTCAACACCGGCAAGCAGGTGTGGCGGGCGTACAACGTCGGGCCGGACCAGGACATTCTCTTCGATCCGCAAAAGACGATCGACGGGGCCACGGGCCAGCCGGCGGGTGAGAACTCCAGTCTCAAGACCTGGCAGGGCGACGAGTGGAAGCTCGGCGGCGGCACCACTTGGGGATGGTACACCTACGATCCGCAGCTCAACCTGATTTACTATGGCAGCGGAAATCCGGGAACCTGGAATCCCACGCAGCGTCCGGGCGACAACAAATGGTCGACGACGATCATCGCGCGCAATCCTGACACCGGCGTCGCGGCATGGGCATATCAAATGACTCCGCACGATGAATGGGACTACGACGGCATTAACGAGGGCGTGCTCACCGACTCCGCCATCGATGGCCAGACCGTGCCGACCCTAACCCACTTCGATCGTAACGGATTCGCTTACGTGCTGGACCGCCGAAGCGGCAAGCTTCTGAGAGCCAATAAATTCGATTCGTCCACAAACTGGGCCAAGGAAATCGATTTGAAGACCGGCCGGCCCGTGCTCAATCCCGACAAGGAAACGCACGAGGATGTGAACGTCAAGGAGATCTGCCCGGCCGCGCAGGGCGCGAAGAATCATCAGCCCGCGTCATACGATCCCCGGACCAAGCTTTTCTATGTCGGCACCAATCACATTTGCATGGATTACCAGGCGTTTGGCGTGAAATACAAAGGCGGCTTTCCATACGTGGGCGCGATCCTGAGCATGTATCCGGCGGACCATGGCAACACGCGCGGCAGGCTCATCGCCTACGACACCGTCTCGGGCCAGACTAAATGGGCGGTGGACGATACGTTCCAGGTTTATAGCGGACCGTTGACCACCGACGGCAACTTGGTTTTCTACGGAACTCTGGATGGATGGTTCAAAGCTGCCGATGAAGACAGCGGAAAAGAACTGTACAAATTCCACGCGCCTTCGGGCATTATCGGCAACCCGATCACCTATTCGTACAAAGGCAAGCAGTATGTCGCGGTGCTTTCCGGCGTTGGCGGCTGGGCGGCCATCGGGCTCGCCGATGGGTTGACCAAGGGCACCGATGGGCTCGGCGCCGTCGGACTTACTACATCGTTGGCGGACTACACCAATCTGGGTGGAACACTGATGGTGTTCTCGCTGCAATGACGGCGGGAACTCAGAGGAGGAACCTATGAGAGCTTTACAGGCCGGCTTAGCGGTGCTGAGCATGATTGGATTCGCCGCGGCTGAGGACGCGCCGAAGACGAAGAAATTCCTGACCAAGCCTCTGGTCATCGAAGACCAGGGCAGCTTCTTCATCGGAGGCGTGCCGAAGGTGACCAACTACGCCTCCGCTCCGACTCCCAACAATCCCAACTCCGCGGGCGTGCCGAACCAGATCACCATCGGCCAGATGTATGTGCAATTCGAGATTCCCGCGAACAAGAAACGTGGAATGCCGCCGGTAATTATGGTGCATGGATCGACGCATACCGCAGCGTGCCTCGAATCGACGCCCGACGGCCGGGAAGGCTGGTACCCGTATTTCGTGCGCCACGGCATTCCGACCTATCTGGTGGATCAAGCCGGGCGCGGACGCTCGGGCTTCGACGAATCCGTGATTCACGAGGCCGCCGCGATGATCCGCGCCGGCGACGTTCAGGACGGATTGAAGCTGCTGCCGACCTTCCAAAGGATCACCGACAACGGCGCATGGACGGCTTGGTTTGGGCATTTGGATCCGCCCGGTTCGAACATCTTGACCGGCAAATTGATCCGGCACGGCGACCCGGACGATCCGCCCAGCGACGCAGCGATCCACGGCAAAGACTACTTCCCCGCGTATCCGCTGACTTCGACCGATACGAGCATCGTCGCGCGCAATGGGGCCATCGGCAGTGCACCGGCGGGACCGAGCGATTATTACGCGCTGAACTACTACAAAGAGCTGGTGCCGAATGCCGAATCGACGCTGCCCGGCTCGATTTGCGAAACGTGCGACCCGAAGCAAATCGCTCCCGCCAACACGTGGACGCCGATGGATCTGGCGCTTCTGGTGGAAAAGCTCGGCGGAGCGGTGGTCGCCACGCACTCGCAATCCGGGATCATGGGCCATCACATGGTACGCATTCTCAAGGAGCGCGGGCATCTGGACATGCTGAAGGGCCTAATCACAATTGAAGGATCGTGCTCACTTCCCAACAGCGGCCTGAAGCCCGAGGACTTCGATAACATTCCCTACCTGGCGCTCAAAGGCGACTACACAGCGACCAGCGCAGTATGCCAGGAGACGGTGGATCAAATCAACGCGCGCCGCGCGGCGGGGCACGGGACGGCGAAGGCGGAATATCTCAAGCTGGATGAGGTCGGCAACCCAATATTCAAGGGCACGACCCACATGATGATGGACGGGAGCAACAACCTGGAAGTCGCGGACGTGATCCTGAACTGGGCGGACCAGAATATTCCGCCGAAAAACAGGAACGGCAAGAAGTAGCTGCCGGGACGCCTCAAACGCCGAATTCAGCGCAAACCGGCCCGCACAGTCTTCGCTTCCTGGGCCCTCTTCATCTGAAACGGCGTGCTCTTGACGATATTCATCACCAGAGCGGAAAAACGGTAGTCGTCCTTCGCCGAAGCCTGCTCGATCATGCGCACCGCAGGCATGTCGTAATATTCGAGCCCGCGGCCGAGCCCGTAAGTCAGCATCTTTTCGGTCATGGTGCGGACGAACTGCTCGGGGTGCTTCATGATAGCTTTGCGCAGCGCCACCGGCCCATCTACGGCCGTACCGTCCGCGAGTTGCCCGGAGGCGTCGATCTTGGTCCCCGCGTCGGTGGTCCGCCACTCCCCGATCGCGTCGAAATTTTCGAGCGAGAACCCCAGAGGATCGAGGATCTTGTGGCAGCTCGCGCAGACTGGATTCTTGCGGTGCTCCTCCATCAGCGCGCGGATCGGCAGCGCCTTCGCGTTATCGGCGTTTTCTTTAAGCGGCGGCACGTTGGGCGGAGGCGCGGGCGGAGGCGTCCCGAGAATATTTTCCAGAATCCATTTGCCGCGCTTCACCGGCGACGTCCGGTTCGCTTCGGAAGTAACCGTCAGGATGCTCGCCTGCCCCAGCAGCCCGCGGCGGTTCTCGTCCGGAATCGTCACGCGCCGGAATTGGCTGCCGTAGACGTTGGGAATGCCGTAGTGCTTCGCCAGACGCTCGTTGACGAATGTGTAATCGGCGTTCAGCAGATCCAGAACGTTGCGGTCTTCACGCATTACGCTTTCGAAGAATAGTTCGGTCTCGCGTCGCATCGCCTGCCGCAGATTATCGTCGAAATTGGGAAATTCATCCTCGTTCGGGGAGACGCTCTGAAGATTTCGCAGAAACAACCACTGGCCCGCGAAGTTCTTCACCAAAGCTTCCGATTTCGGATCCATCAGCATCCGCCGGACTTGCCGTTCCATGGTGGCCGGGTCGTGGAGCTTTCCCTGAGAGGCCACGTTCAGGAGTTCTTCGTCGGGAATCGTGCTCCACAAGAAGAATGAGAGGCGCGAAGCCAGCTCCAGATCGCTCGCGCGATAGATTGAGCCGGGCGTCACATTCGACGGGTCGGGCTCGGCGCGAAAGATAAAATTCGGGCTCGCCAGAATCAGCCGCAGCGCTTCTTCCACGCCGCGTTCGAAGTCGCCCTTATTGCGGCCCTTTTGATAGAACCTCAGCAGAATCTCGGCGTCCGCGTCGTTGATCGGTCTGCGGTATGCCTTCCGGGCTAAATTCGTCGCGATACGGCGCGCGCAGGGCAGCTCGTCGGCCGCTTTTGCCGGATGGCAGACGAAGATCGCGTGGCGGCTGGCGGTATCGCCGGAGCCTGTGGCATTGAACGGACCGGTGATCTGCACATGATCGATCAGCGGAATGCCGTTCATATTCTGAAGGTCCAGGTCGCGGGTGAACGGCTGCAATGGCTCGTCGGATTCCGAGGAGTTCCGCCGCAGGAACGTCACGGCCACTTCGCGCGAGCCCGCCTTCACATGAACGCGCGTTTTCAGCCGCGCATCCAGAGTGTCCTTGGCGACGCCGAGATTGGCGTCCGACATCCTGTTATCCGCGTCGCCGCCCACCGGCGACAGAAACACGCGTGTGCCGTCGATGCTGATTTCAAGTTGATGCGCATATTCGAGGCCGGTCACGTACCCAACGATGTTTTGCAGCAGCGAGACCGAGAAATCGTAGTCGCCATCGAGCGGAAAATTGTAGGGAATCAGAACGCCGCCGCGCGTCCCTAGCGGCAAGCCCTCGATGTGGTCTTCCTGCGCCAAATCGGGCGGGACCTGATAAACCTGGCTGATCGGAGTGATCGATCGGTCGCCCACCGCGAGCGCGCTGATTTTGCTCGAAGCCGCCAGGTACTGCTCTAGCAGCGAGGGCGAAACCTTCAGCACGTCCGCGATATTGTCGAAGCCGTCGCTCTCGTCGTCCGCGGGCAACAGTGAGCTCACGTCGACATCGAGGTCCAGCAGGTCGTGGATCGCATTGCCATACTCTGTGCGGTTCAGGCGGTGCAGCGGGGAGCGGCCGGGCGTTGGTTTGGCCGCGGCGGCCCGGTCGATCGACGTCTCCAGATACTTGATGAATGCGAATTTGGCGGTCTCGTCCGGCCGCGGATTGCCTTGCGGCGGCATCATTCCGCCCCGCAGCTTTCGGATCACCTTCTCCCAGGTCTCGGCGCCCTGGGCAGGGTGATCGACGTCCATTTTGTCGAGCATCAAGCCGGCCGTGCGAAGCGTCTGGTTGTGGCAGGTGACGCAATACTCATCCAGCAAATCGCGTTGGGGAGAAATCGCGTTGCCCGACGCCGTCTGGTCCTGAGGCCGGTCGGCGCGTAAACTGCCGGAGCCCAGCCATAAAGCCGCCGCACTGGCGACCGCGAGCACACACGCGTAGCGCACTCCACCTCCTTGCCTGGCTGAGATTATATCAATCTTCAGCCGGCCGAAGATGGGGCTTTAGTGCCAGCTCTCCTGAAGCGGTTGAGAAAAGATAGATTTAGAGACGCCCTCGGCGACGGCGGATTCTTTGGTGCAGATCCAGTACTCCGCTTGCCAACGTTCGCGCCGGTCATAAGGAGGCCGGTAAATATAAAAATTCTCCGCGCGCCGGCGTACGCGTTTATCGATTCGCGTATCGTTTCCTAGCAGATAAGCTTGCTCGAGGGCGGATTCCAAACTATCGAACGGCCCGTCGATGTAATCCCGATGGTTGATGATGTGCCATTCCATAGGCAGACGAAAATCCGTGTAGACGCTTGCGCCCACACGACTTCCTAATTCTTCAGATGAGACCCGGCTTCAGTTGGTTTCAATCCCCACAGGCTATGCTGGGTCATGCACTACCTTCTATTCTACGAGGTTGAGACCGGTTATGTCGAGAGGCGGACACAATTTCGCTCCCAGCATCTGGCCCTGGCCCAACAGGCCTGCGAATGCGGCGATCTTGTCCTGGCCGGAGCGCTGGCAGACCCGGTGGATGGGGCGGTGCTCGTCTTTCGCCGCGCCGAGGCGGCTGAAGCCTTTGCGACAGCAGATCCCTATGTGCTCAATGGCTTAGTGAAGTCCTGGCGCGTGCGCAAGTGGAACACAGTGATCGGCGAAGGCGCTTCGCCGCCTTAGTCCGGGACCCATCCTTCGAAAACCGGCCTAACTTAGTCGCAGCGAGCCGAGAATCAGCCCCCCAATTACGACCACGCCCGCCAGGGCATAAATTGCCCAGCGCATCATCCGTTGTTTGCTGGATGTGACGCGGTTTTCGTCCTTCTTAATCTGCTCTTCGAGGCTATCGAACATGGTACCCTCCCAAACGATAAAGCCGTGATTAAAACATCGCAGCCGTCTCTGAGCCTGCGAGGAGTATATACCTGGAGGCGGGGAAAGAAAAGGGGCCGAATTTCACACGGAAAAGTGATGTGGATTCCTAGCGGATTTCGGCAACCTCGAGATCTATCCAGCCAGAAGCGGCGCTCTCGCTCGCGTACGAGCCGAGGTCCCCGAACGAGGATTTCAGCGTCCACCAGATTCCTGTCCAGCGGGGCGAGCGTGTTAGGATTGCACGGACGACCGAGCGGGGAATTTTTCCAAGGAGGCACATGAGACGTCCATTAGGAGCCGCCGCGGCGATCACGATGGCAGCGGCGATTGTCGTCTGGGCCGCGCCCTCGGTGTTTCCCACCGGCACGACCATCTACGATCCGGACAAGGCTTGGAATGGCTACACGGTTCTATCGCCTTTGGGCGGCAACGCGGCGATTGTCATCGACATGAACGGCAAAGTCGTCAAGCGATGGGAAGGATACAACAGCTCGGCTGGCGGCCCGGTGCGCGTGCTACCCGGTGGTGTGGTCATTGGAGCCTCGGGAGCGAATCCGGGCAAGCAGGAATCGACGGCGCTGGTCGCGCGCGATTTTGAGGGCAAGGAGTTGTGGCGCTTCGACCATAACCTGCAGATCACCCCGCAGGGCGGCGAGCCGACCTGGTCGCTGCGACAGCACCACGATTGGCAGCGGGGCGATCTTCCGGCTGGGTATTACTCGCCCGGCGTGACGCCCACCGCGCCCCCAAACGGCACTGCGAAAACCTTAGTGCTGACGCACACGACCCATGCCGTGCCGGCCGTGGCGGGAGAGGCGATGCTCGAAGACGACCGCGTCATCGAACTGGCGCCCGACGGAAAGGTCACGTGGGAATGGGTGGTGAGCGATCACATCGACGACCTGCATTTCGACAAAGACGCTCGCGAGGCGATCCGCGGCCCAAATGCGGGGCCTGCCGCGTTCGACTGGTTCCACATGAATTCGGCGGCATATGTGGGACCGAACCATTGGTATGACGAAGGCGACAAGCGCTTCGCTCCGGAAAACGTCATCGTCAGCAGCCGTGCGGCCTCGCTTGTCGCCATCGTGGCTCGCGACGGCAAAATTGTGTGGCAGATCGGGCCGGATTACAGCGCCACGCCGGAGTTGCGCGCGCTCGGCCAAGTCATCGGGCAACACAACGCCCATATTATTCCGAAAGGATTGCCCGGAGCCGGAAACCTGCTGGTGTTCGACAACGGCGGCGCGAGCGGCTACGGGCGTCCCAACGCAACTGCATTGAAGGGGCGCAACATTTATGCGCGGCCCACGTCGCGCGTGTTAGAGATTGATCCCGTGAATCTGAAGCTGGTGTGGTCCTACACCGCGCCTACTTTTTTCGCGACCAACATCAGCGGCGCGCAGCGCCTCGTGAACGGCGACACGCTGATTACCGAAGGACCGGACGGGCGCTTATTCGAGGTGAGTAAAGAGGGCGCAATCGTTTGGGAGTACGTGTATCCGGTCTTCACCGGCGGCAGGGGCCGCCCGACCAATTCCGTGTACCGCGCCTACCGCGTGCCGTACGCATGGATCCCGCAGCTCGCCCAGCCGGTGGAGCAGGCGGTGACGCCTCCCAAAGCGGAGGAGTTTCGCGTTAGGTAGCTCACACCCAAGCGTGGCTAGGCTCCCAGGAGGAGCGCCTCGCGCGCCCGAATGGGCAAGTTTAGGAGCCGCTTGCAAATAAACTTGTAGATTAATATCCACGTGTAAGATGTTTCACAAAATGATTACGGATTTCGGAGAGCAGCTATTAGAAGATACGGCTAGCACCAGTTCCGGCGGCACAGTAGCGTGGCTATTCGGCCGGGGATTATCGGTCGACTGTGGCCTAAGGTGGGCAGAGCCTTACGAACGGAGGAAGCGTCCGCGCGATGAGCGGATTGAATCGATTAAACGCGAGTTGCGGGTCGAGATGGAGTTGAGCCCCGCGCGTCCCGTTTACGAGTTTCTTATGTTGCTTGAGCGGCGAACTTCACGCGAATGGTCGCACCTGTTCATCACGACAAACTGGGATTACCTGCTCCAGAGAGAGGTTAACGCAATCCTAAATGGACGCGAGGTCCCCAAATGGCTTCACTTCGGGGCCGGAAGCCACGTTCATCACGTAAACGGAACTGTTGAGGAAGAAACCCAGCATCGCAGCGCCTTTATTCTCGAGGACGATTCCGTCAACGAGAGAGTTTGGAGCGTTGAGGCAAATTATGCCTTCAACTATTTGCTCTGCGCGCGGACAATCGTCATGGTCGGCATGTCTTTCGAGTGTGAGCCGGATCGTTATCTTCTTAGGCAGCTGAACAGATTTGAAGATTGGATGCCGATCGGCGAGAGCCATTGGATCATTGTTAACCCAGGCGGGGATGCCCTTGAACGCGTTTCGACGCGAATCGAGGGGGCGTTGCCGCACGCGACGGTGACGTTGGTGCCGCTCTGCTTTTCGAATTGGCGAAACGCGGGCTGCCCTGAACTGAAAAAATTAGGCGTTCTTATTTGAAGCTCTGTCGAGCGCGACTATATTTTCCGCTCATTTCCCCACCAAATGCTCCAAATCTTTGTTGTTCTCGGTACAGATGTACTCGCCCACCTCTTCGCCCGGATCAAGCTCGGAAACCCGCTTGATGGTCCACGGCTTGGCGTACGCCGTCGAATCCTCGACCGTGTATTCGATCTCCAGGTGGCCCAGGTCCGGCCGGCGATAGCGCTCCGTGATGTGCGTGTTTTCCGTGTAGGGAAGTCCGTTGACGTCGATCCAGGTTTTTCCGTTGAATCCAACGGTGTCTACGACCAACGTATCTCCGTCCCAATGGCCGATGGAATGGCCCATCCAGGTGGGCTCCAGATTCGCGGGATGCGGGCGGCCGTCGAGAAAAATTTGGCGGTAGTTGGGAGTGTCGGCCTCGGAAATCATCGCCAGATAACCCGGCGTTTGCAGAACGCGGTACGGCAAGAACGTTCCGAACATCGTGACGCCGGTGGGCTGGCACCTCCCCATGGGGAAATCCTTAAGCTGATTCGCAGTGCGCTCCTTGAAGATGGCCAGCGCCGCGGGTAATAACTCCGGCCTGCCGGGATCGGACGGCAAGGAGCCGCGCCACACGCCGGAAAAATCGGGTTTGCCGTCGCTGGTGCGGGGCGCGGAGCCAGTGGGCGTCGAATGGCGGCTGGTTAATTCGATAATCAGATCGCGCCCGTCGCCTAGAGTGTTTAGGTTCGCGAAATCCTCGATGCGGATATCCAGGCGCGCGCTTTCGCCCGCCTTTAGGGGCAGATGCGATTGGAACGGTTTCATGCCCGGCGCGAGAGCCAAAATGTCATAGCCCCCGGGCGGTAACTGCGCGAGCGCATATTCGCCGCTTTGGGAGCTGCCGGTTTTGAAGACCGCGCCGGTATCGGCATTCTTGGCCTGAATAGCGGCATTGGCAAGCTTGGCGCCGAAAGTATCGGTCACTGTCCCGGCGATCGTTCCTTGCGTTTGCGGCAGCGCCGTCGCCGCCGACAGGAAAAAGCAAATCAGTGCTGAACGCATAAATCCTCGTGTAATCCGTCGATAGGCTTGCAATCGGCGCTGAACTCCGCCCTTACGGCCGGGGCTTGGTGCTGTCAGCCCCGCCCGTGAGGGCGGGGTCGAGCCTAACGGACGGATTACCGTCCTCCGTTTCACTTAAATATACGACCAAAACGCCCCGTTTGGATCTGCGCGGCTCGTGTTATGATCCGCCCATGACACGGATCGCAGTTGCCGTATGGTTATTCGCCGCGGGCGCGGCGCTGGCGCAGGATTCGACTCAAAAATGCGGAGCGCTGGCATCCGCGAAAGGGCTCCCGAACGCGACGACCACAATCTCCTCCGCGGTCCTGAACGCCTCCGGCGCGCAGCCCGAGCACTGCGAAGTGTTGGGAAAAATCAACGACCGCACCGGCGTGAACAATCAGCATTACGCGATCAAGTTTCATTTGCGCCTTCCCTCGAATTGGAACGGAAAATTCTTTTTCGAGGGCGGCGGCGGCTCCAACGGCAATCTCGGCAATGCGCTGGGGAATTTGCAAGGGCAGCAGCGCGGCAACGCGCTCAGCCTCGGATACGCGGTGGTTTCGCAGGATTCCGGTCACGACAATCGAGAGAACAACGATCCTCAGCGCAACGGCGCGGCGACGTTCGGCTTCGATCCGCAGGCTCGGCTGGATTTCGGCTACAACTCCTACGACCAGGTGACGCAAGCAGCGAAGGCGTTGATCCGGATTTACTATGGCCGCTCGCCGGAGCGGTCGTATTTCGTGGGCTGCTCTGAAGGCGGACGCGAAGGCATGATGATGTCGCAGCGCTTTCCGGATTACTTCGACGGAATCCTCGCCTGCTCGCCCGGTTTCAAATTGCCCAAGGCCGCGCTCTACGGGCATTCCTGGGATGCGCAATCTTTCGCTGAAGTGGCCAAGGCCGACGGCATTTACGATCGCTTCGGACAGCCGTTGCTCAATAAAACTTTCACCGACGAGGACCTGGATCTGGCGGCGCAGGCGATCCTCGGCGCTTGCGACGAACTGGACGGCTTGAAGGATGGAATGATTGTCGATTTCCCAGCCTGCACCGCGGCGGTGGTCGGCCCGAAGCTGGACGCGCTCGTGTGCAAAGGGCCGAAGCGAGTCTCGTGTCTCGCGGCGGCGCAAGTTGCGGCGATCAAAAAGGTGATGGCGGGCGCGCGCGATTCGAAGGGCGACATGTTGTACTCGGATTGGGCTTGGGATCGTGGCATCGGCGGGAAATTGGGCGACGCATACAACCAGGGATGGCGTAGTTGGAAGATTGGAGCATACGATGCGCCGGCGAACTCGGCGATTATCGTGGGGCTCGGAAGCGGCGCGGTTTCCGCGATCTTCTCCACGCCGCCCGTTACGATTCCGGCGGCGGGCGCGGGCCCGGTCGCCTATCTGATGGGCATCGACCTCGCAAAAGATGCCGGCAAGATTTACGCCGAATCCGCCGAATATTCGAAATCCTCATGGGACTTTATGATGGCCAGCTCGACGGAACTCTCGAAATTCCATGCCCACGGAGGCAAGCTCGTCATCGTGCAGGGGGTGAGCGACCCGGTGTTTTCGATCAACGACACCATCCGCTGGTGGAATGACGTGAATCAAGCGAATGGCGGCAACGCGGCGGCGTTCGCGCGGCTGTTCGCGGTTCCGGGAATGAATCACTGCGCCGGCGGACCCGCCACGGATCGGTTCGACGCATTCTCGAAGCTGGTCGATTGGGTGGAAAAGAACGCCGCGCCGGAAAAGATCACCGCGACCGCCGGTCCGGCAACGCCCTGGCCTGGCCGCACGCGTCCGCTGTGCGTCTATCCCGCGCAGGCGCGCTACAACGGCTCGGGCAGCATCGAAGAGGCGGCGAATTTTTCCTGTAAGCCATAGGCTGGTTCACCGTAGACCCCAAATAAAACTTGCATTTTCCACTCCGCGCGACCCCCCGCCGGGAGGCTATGTTCGGCGCCTCCAGTGTGGTACGGAGAAGCCGGGACCCTGAGAGAACCGTCGAAATAGTAGGAGAGGAAATATATGAAATTATCTCTGGCATTCATGCCATTTTTAATGGCCGGAGCGCTCGTGGCGCAACAGCCGCCAGCCCCCGCTACCGGACAGCCGGGGTATCAGAAGCCCACCTCCACGCAAAACCAGGCGCAGACTGGCCGGCGCGGCAACCGCTCCGAATACTTCATCCAGCATCTGAGCAACCAACTGGGCCTTACGCCCGATCAGCAAACTCAGGTAAGGAGCATCTTCGCCGACACGCGGAAGAGCGCGGAAGCGCTGGCGCCTAAGATGCGAGAAGAGCGCGAGGCGCTGAAAATGGCGGTGAAGAGCGGCAACGATCGGGAAATCGATCGCGTGCTCCAGCAGAATTCGCAGTTGAATGCGGATTTTGAAGCCATGCACGTCAAGGCGATGGCCAAGGTCTACCGGCTTTTGACGCCGGATCAAAAGACCAAGTTCGATCAATTGGATTCGGGTTGGTTTGCCCCGACACATCATATGCATGGTGCGCGCAACAACGCAAGCCGCTCGTAATATTTCTGCAGAAAAAAGGCTCGCTCCGTAAGGCGCGAGCCTTTTTATATCCGGCGGCACGCGTACCTAAGCCGGCTGATTTAGAATGCCGTCGATTTCCTCAACCTCTTCGGGCGTAAGTTTCCAGGCTGCCGCGGAGGCGTTGGCTCGGATCTGTTCCGAGTTTTTAGCTCCCGCAATAATACTCACGACCCCGCTCTGTGCGGCAAGCCAACTGATAGCGAGTTCGAGCAAAGTATGCTGGCGAGACGTGGCGAACTTCTCCAGCGCTTCGGCGAGCGCAATATTTTGGTCGGTAAAGATTTTCGGTCCAAATCCATCCTTTGCCCGGCTTCCCTCCGGCAGAGCTTGTCCAGCGCGATATTTACCCGTCAAAAGGCCATTTTCCAACGGAAAATAGGGGATAAATCCAAGTCCCAGCCGCTCGCATTCCGGGAGCACCTCCGCTTCCGGCTCACGATGCAGAAGGCTGAAGTGGTTTTGAACGCTGATGAATCGCGCCGCTTCAGCCTTTACCGCGGCCTCGGCCTCCCGAAGTTGGGCCGCCGAAAAATTGGAGCACCCGATCTCCCGCGTCTTCCCGGCCCGCACCAGATCGTTTAGTGTCTCCAATGTATCGCCGATCGGCGTTTCCGGATCGGGCTTGTGCAACTGATAAAGGTCGATGTAGTCCGTCCCCAGCCGGCGCAGGCTATCCTCCACCGCCTCGCGGATGTACGCGGGTTTCGCTCCGCGGCGGCGCTCGTCCATAGGCAATCCGAACTTCGTCGCAACGACTACCTTTTTTCTGAGCGAACCCAAGGCGCGCCCAAGATATTCTTCACTTTTTCCGCCGCCGTAGACGTCCGCTGTATCGAAGAAATTGATGCCCGCCTCAATCGCCGCATCGACCACCCGCTCCGTCCCGGCCGCATCGGTGCGCCACCCAAAGTTGTTGCAACCCAATCCAACCACGGAAACCTGGAAAGATCCAAGTTGTCTTTTCTCCATCGGGCTCTCCCTGTCTGACCAGCGTACCGCGTCACGTGCGATCCTGGGTAGATAAGCGAAGATTATATATATTTCAAATATTATTGATTTGCCAAATCCAAATCCCACCTGGATAATGGAACTCAGAGGTTCAGAGCACAAAATGCCGAATCGCGTCTATATCTTCGACACTACGCTGCGCGACGGAGAGCAATCGCCCGGGTGCAGCATGACCGTGCCGGAAAAGGTCCGGATGGCTGCCAAGTTGATGGATTTAGGGGTAGATATCCTCGAAGCCGGATTCCCGATCGCCTCGGAAGGCGATTCCGAAGCGGTGGATGCCGTTGCCCGGGAATTCCCGTGGGCGAGCGTGGCGGCGTTGGCTCGGGCCAATCGGTTGGATATCATGGCCGCGGTAAAATCCCTGCGAAACGCCCGCCGTCCTCGCATCCATACCTTCATCGCAACTAGCGACATTCACCTGAAATTTAAGCTCAAGAAATCCAGGCAACAGGTTCTGGATGAAGCGGTTGCCGCTGTAAGTCTTGCGCGGGAACATTGCGACGACGTCGAGTTTTCGGCCGAGGACGCCACCCGAACGGACTGGGATTATCTGGAGCAGGTATCGAAAGCCGTAGTCGCCGCGGGGGCGAGGACCGTCAACCTGCCCGACACGGTCGGCTATTCCGTACCGGACGAATATGGCGCTTTAATCGGTCGAATGGCGCAGGTTTTGGGCGATTCCGCGGTGATTAGCGTACATTGTCACGACGACCTTGGCTTGGCTGTGGCCAATTCGCTCGCCGCGATCCAGGCCGGGGCGCGCCAGATTGAATGCACCATCAACGGGATCGGCGAGCGCGCCGGCAACGCATCGCTGGAGGAAGTCGTCATGGCGATGAACACCCGCCGCGACCGCCTGCCTTTCGAAACCCGCATCGCCACCGAGCACCTTTTCCCGGCCAGCCAGTTGTTGACCTCGCTGATCACTTTCGGGCCTCAGCCGAATAAAGCCATCGTCGGGGAAAACGCCTTCGCGCACGAGGCCGGGATTCATCAGGATGGTTTTCTCAAGGAGCGCACTACGTACGAAATCATCGAGCCCAAATCGGTTGGCGTGCCCGAGTCGAAACTCGTGCTGGGAAAGCACAGCGGCAGGCACGCGCTGGCTAAACGCTGCGAGGATCTGGGCTGTCCTCTGAATCGCGAGCAGCTTGATGTGATGTACCAACGCTTCACCTCTCTGGCGGACCGCAAAAAAGGCTTGCGCAACGAAGAGATCGCCGCATTGGCGCGCGAAGTGGTTGAGGATACGAGGGCCTCGGTGGCCGTGCAATGAACCTGAAAATTCTGCTTCTGTCCGGCGACGGCATCGGCGTTGAAGTCACCAATGCCGCCTCGGGCGTACTTAAAGCCGTTGCGAAGAAGTTTGGCCACACGTTGGAGATGACGGAAGGCTTGCTCGGCGGTGTGGCCATTCATAAGACAGGCTCGCCCTTTCCAGAAGAAACCAAGAAGCTCGCGCTCCAGGCCGATGCGACTCTGATGGGCGCGGTGGGGCTGCCCGAGTTCGACAACTCGCCTCCAAGCCAACGGCCGGAAGCGGGTCTTCTCGGCATCCGGGCCGTTCTGGACGTGTTCGCCAATCTGCGCCCGGTGCGCACTTACCCCGAGCTGATCGATTCCTCCCCGCTCAAAAACCACGTGGTTTCGGGCACGGACATGATTATCGTGCGCGAGCTGACCGGGGGATTGTACTACGGCCAGCCTCGCGGCATCGATAACGATCGCGGGTTCAACACGATGTCGTATAAGCGCTCCGAAGTGGAGCGTGTGGCGCACATGGCGTTCAAGTTGGCCCGCAACCGGCGCAAGAAAGTCACCAGCGTCGATAAATCGAACGTGCTGGAAGTATCGCAGTTCTGGCGCAAAATCGTAAACGAAATCGCTCCGCAGTACCCGGACGTGCAGCTTGAGCACATGCTGGTGGACAATGCGGCCATGCAGATGGTTCTGAAGCCTACGCAATTCGATGTGATGCTGACGGAGAATACGTTCGGCGACATTTTGAGCGACATCGGTGGAATCCTGGCCGGTTCTATCGGGATGCTGCCTTCGGCTTCCCTGGGTGCGTCTAAAGGGTTGTATGAGCCGGTCCACGGCTCCGCGCCCGATATCGCCGGACAGAACAAAGCCAATCCGCTCGGCGCTATCGGCAGCGTGGCGGCGATGCTCGAATATACTTTTGGCTTGGTGAAAGAAGCCGAGGCGGTGAATGCCGCTGTCGGCAAGGTGCTCGCTTCGGGGCGGGTAACCGCGGATTTGAGACCGAAAGGACAGCCCGCGACCACTCAGCAGGTCGGTCAAGCAGTGGAGGAAGCAGTAGGACAAGCTTTGAGCGTGTCCCAACAAAACGTATGAAGCCACGAACGATCGTAGAAAAAATCTGGGATAGCCACGTCGTCATGCGGCAGCCGGGAGCGCCGGCGCTGCTCTATATCGACCTGCATCTGACCCATGAGGTGACTTCGCCCCAGGCGTTTTCGACGCTGCGGGAGCGAGGGCTGAAGGTGCGCCGTCCCGATCTCACCATCGCTACGATGGATCATTCCACGCCCACCACCTCGCGCGATCTTCCGATTCTCGACAAAGAAGGCGCGGCGCAGCTTGCGCAAATGGCGAAAAACTGCGCGGATTTCGGAATTCCGCTCTACGATTTGAAGAGCGATAAGCAGGGCATCGTTCACGTGATGGGGCCGGAGCAGGGGCTGACGCAGCCCGGCATGACCATCGTCTGCGGCGACAGCCATACAGCGACTCACGGCGCTTTCGGCGCGCTGGCGTTCGGCATCGGAACCAGCCAGGTGGGCCACGTTCTGGCTACGCAATGCTTGCTTCAGACGCCTTCGAAAACCTACGCGATTCGAGTGGATGGAACGCTGAAGCCAGGAGTTTCGGCAAAGGATATCATCCTCGCGGTGATCGCGAAAATCGGCATCGGCGGCGGGACGGGATGCGTGTTCGAATATCTCGGCTCGACCATTCACGGGCTCTCGATGGAAGAGCGCATGACCATCTGCAACATGTCGATCGAAGGCGGCGCGCGCGCGGGGCTGGTCGCGCCGGACGATACGACGTATCAGTACATCTCCGGGCGGGAGTTCGCCCCTAAAGGCGCCGCTTGGGCCGCCGCCGTCGCGCGTTGGAGACAATTGCCCAGCGACGAAGGCGCTTCCTATGCCCACGAATTGAAGATCGACGCGGCGGCGCTTGAGCCGATGGTTACCTTCGGCACTAATCCCGGCATGGGCATCCCAATTTCCGGCGCCATTCCCGATCCCGCCACGGTCGCCGATCCGATGGCCAAATCGGATTTAACGAAGGCGCTGAAATATATGGATCTGGAGCCGGGCAAGCCGCTGGCGGGCCATCCCATCAATGTTGTGTTTGTGGGAAGCTGCACCAATTCGCGCATCTCCGACTTGCGCGCCGCGGCGCGCGTGATCCAGGGCCGCAAGGTGAACCCGAAGGTCCGGATGTTGGTCGTTCCTGGTTCGCAGCAGGTGAAGAAGCAGGCTGAAGCGGAAGGGCTGGACAAGATTTTCCGCGAAGCCGGCGCCGATTTCCGCGAGGCGGGCTGCTCCATGTGCCTGGCCATGAATGGCGATCAGTTGGAGCCGGGCGAATACAGCGTTTCGACCAGCAACCGCAATTTCGAAGGACGTCAAGGCAAGGGCGGGCGTACGTTTTTGGCGAGCCCGCTTACGGCCGCGGCGTCGGCCGTCACGGGAGTCGTCACCGACGTGAGGACATTGCTGTGAAATTCCAAACTATCGAAAGCAAGACTGTGGTCATCGCGGTGGATAATATCGATACCGATCAGATCATCCCGGCGCGATATCTGAAAGCGATTTCGAAAGACGGGCTTGGAGATGGACTGTTCCGCGACTGGCGCTACAACGCCGATGGAACGCCCAAGCCGGATTTCCCGCTGAACAGACCAGATGCGGCCGGTGCGCAAATTTTGGTTGCTGGTGACAATTTCGGCTGCGGCAGCTCGCGCGAGCACGCTCCCTGGGCGCTGACGCAGAGCGGATTTCGCGCGGTGGTCAGCACGTCGTTCGCGGATATCTTCAAGGGCAATTCGCTGAAGAACGGATTGCTTCCCGTGATCGTTCCGCCGGATGCGCACGCCGCGCTGCTAAATTCGCCGGGAGTGGTGCTGAAAATCGACCTTGCCTCGCAAACCGTGACGCTGCCCGACGGACGATCCATCGAATTTCCGATTGACGCGTTTGCCAAGCAATGCCTGCTCGATGGCGTGGACGAGCTGGGCTACATGCTCCAGCAGGACGGCGCTATCGCGGCCTTCGAGTCGGCGCACGCGGCTGGTGTAAACACTTTAGCCGATGTTCGTCGCACGACCGTTCCCTGAAGGCGCGCTTTAAGCGCTGCTCTGGACCAGCGAGGCTAAAGCCTCGCCCGGGCTAAAGCCCGCCCTCCTTTCGTGGCTTGGCCTCGGAGATCGCGGCACTCACGTCTTCGGGTTTTCCCGCCATGGTGAACATCCATCTGCCATAGGTTCCGTCGGCGTTGACGGCCGCTACCCAGCGCTCGGCGGCCTGACGCTTCACATCTTTCAGCGGATCGAAGCCCTTGGTTTCGACGATCACATGCGTTTGGGACTCGCCTTTCAATCGAACGATGAAATCCGGAATATAGTCGTGAGTCTGGCCATTGTGGACATAAGGAATGGAGAATCCGAGGCCCGCATTCTTCACGAAGGCTTCAGTCGCGGGATGGTTGTCGATGTAGTAGGCCGCGGACTGCTCCCACTTTTTCGTGTCCGGGACCATATAGTTCAGGTGCGAATGGACCACCTCGCGCGGCTCGCGGCTGGTCCAGAAATCGACCTCCGCGGTTGACCCGGGTCCGCGATTGCCTTCATAGCGCGGAATCTCGGGCGCTTCGCCCTGCGAGGTATCCGGACGGATCGCCTCCAAAAGCCTCTCCACCACCAAGCCGTAATACGGCGAAAGAAAAACGTCGAGGAGATGGGCGGGCGCCACAGGATCGACGTACTCCTCGAGATAACGCGCGACGATGCGCTGCATTTGCGGGAACAGCACATGTACCGGCGCCTCGCAGCGCGGCTGCCGCTTGTACTCGCGCGTGAGCGCCGCGGCCATATCGAAAATCAGCTCCTGCAGCCGGCGGCCCTTGCGGTAAGGGTTGAGTGTGATGTTCTCAAGCGCGCCAGGCCCGCTGAGCGTTGGCCGCCCCGAATTGCTGGGCAGCACGCCCTTCACATCCACTTCCGGCGGGATCGTGCCCGGAATCAGCCGCAGAGTTCCGATCGAGGCCCAATCCACAGAAATACGGTTGCGAATGCCCTGCGTGTAGCCTTCCACGCGCGGATAGCGGATTTCGAAAGCCGCCTTGGCAGGGACCGCGTGCACGTGATAGCGCTTCTCTTTCTTCGGCGGGCCGCCCTTGGGATCGGCTTTGTACGGGATCAACTCAAACGGGACGCCGAACACCTTGGCCACTTCCTCGGAAAACTTGCCCTCTTCGGTCAGCTCGTAGCTCGCTCTGCGCAGCCCTCGGCCGACCACCTGTTCGCATAGCAACTGCGACATGAACGGACGCAGCCCGATGATGTGCGTGACCGTATTGCAATCCCATCCTTCGGTCAGCATTCCGACGCTGACGATGCAGCGCACGTCGCGCCCCGGAGGGTCGAGCGGCTTATCCATCTTGCGCGCCAGATCCTCGAAACCATCGGGATAAATCGGACGGCCCTGGAGATCTGTGGGCCAAGCCAGGCGGCCTACGGTATCGAGCGTGAAACGCATCCAGCGCGACTCATCCGATTTCGCTTCGCCTGTGTCGGTTTCATGCACGACTTTCGAATCGACTCGAATCGTAGAGATACGGCCGTCGCGATTGAGAAAGCCTTCAATATTCGCCGGAGGAATTGCGGTGGGCTGTTTGTTGTCCGCCAGCCATTCGTACATGACCTTTGCAATCTTGGTGTTTTTGCAAACCAAAATAAAGACGGGAGGCCGCGGATCGTCCTTGCGCTCTTCCCATTCGCGCCGTAGCTCTTCCCAGAGGCCCGCCAGCATGGCGACGGGATGATGCGCATACTTCAGGATGGCCTCCGGTTTCGGATTGCCCTTCGACCCGCCTCGTTCGGCGCTGGTCAATTGCGGCAGAATCCATTGCCAGACATTCAGGTAGCCCGGTATTGCGGCGCCCGTGGTGTCGCGCACGGCCAGTTGCGGTATCTTCACCAGCCCGGATTCGATCGCCTCCACCAGACCGAAATCGCTGACGACCCAGGGAAACGGCCGGTTGCTATCCTGGCCCACCCGGCCGAGGAAAAACGGCGTGGCGGAAAGATCCATGCAGAAATTGACGCCGCGGGCTTTGTGAATGCGGTCCAAGCCTTCCACCCACACGGTGGCTTCTTTGTAAAAGTACTCGCCGTCGTCCTCCTCCTCGGTTTCTTCTTCCTTGGTGTTCCGGATTCGATAAGCGTGATGGGCTTCGTCGTTCAGCACGAGAATATTTTGCTTCCCGCCGATTTCGCGGCCCAGCACGCGATTGATCCACGCGGTTTCGCTTTCGATATAGCGGACGGACTCGACCCAGACCTTTTTGAGATTGCCTTCCTTGTCGCGCTCTTCGTCCGTCACCGCCATCAATCCCGCAAGGACTTTCTGGTCCAGTTCCTTAAGCGTGATGTAGCGGCTGCCGCGCGCGGTGGCGGTTTTGGGGCCGATGTTGAAGAGCTCTTTCGTCCGCACTGGGACGCCGACTTTCACCACTTTGGCCGAGATGCCGCCCGCCTGGGGCGTTTGCGGCTCGAAAATGTGCCAATTCGTCACCAGAATTTTGCCTTGCCGCAGGGAAGGCATCAGCTGAGGGGGAACTAGATCGCGTTTGCGATAAATACTGGCTTCGTTCGCTTCGGGATATAGCTCCGCAAGCCGCGAGCGAATCGTGACATTCGGGCAAACCACCAGCACCACATCGCTGTAGCGGCTATCGCTTCGATTGGCGATTTTGTTGAGAATGCTCCAGGCGGCGATCATGCCCATGACGGTGGTCTTGCCGCTGCCGGTGGCCATTTTACAGGCGTACCGGAGGAACGGCTTCGCGTCCGCGGATTCGGGATTGTCGAGGGGTACAGAAACGCCCTGGAGAAAATCGCCTCGCGCTTCTTTTAGGAAAATGACCGTCTCGGCAGCTTCGATCTGCGCGAAGAACAGCCGCGCTTGCCGGCCATCGCGGCGCCAATATTCAAGCAACTCAAGCGTGGTGCGCGACGCGCCGGGATAGCCCTGAGCGCGCCACGCCTTCACGCGCACGCGAACAAGATTGACCAGGGTCATTTCATACGCGCCCGGCTGCGCGGAGGATTTAACCAGCGTGCCGTCGGAGACGTCCCACTCATGCGTCTGGTTGCGCGGAGGGAATACCGTCGCCGTGCGCCGCCCTTGCCGAATCCGCGGCTCTTCGCCCTCCTGGATGTACCAGTATTCTTGCGGCTCCTCGAAAGGCGAGTTGAGGATCGGACTGGAGACTTCGGCGGGGTTCACTCTTCAGCTCCTTCGAGCGGCGCGGAGTAGTTTACACTCGAACCATGGAGCAGGCGCTGCGTTTGACGGCCATCATAGAACGCGAGGACGATGGATTTGTATCGCTTTGTCCCGAATTCGACATCGCCAGCCAAGGAGACACGATCGAAGACGCACGCGCGAATCTCATTGAGGCGCTTGCGCTGTTCTTTGAAACCGCCTCCGCCGCCGAAATCGAGCGGCGCTCGCACAGCGAGGTCTTCGTCACCCAGGTAGAGGTCCCGGTTGGGTAAGCTGCGGGTCCTCTCCGGAGCGGAGGTCTGCCAGATTCTTGCGGAGAATGGTTTCACGGCGGTCCGGCAGAAGGGCAGCCACCGCATCATGCAAAGGCGCCTAGGGCAAGCAACCGTGACCGTCCCAGTGCCCCTCCACAATCCTTTGCGGCGCGGTACATTGACGAGCATTATCCGGCAATCGCAGCTTCCCCGAGCACTGTTTGAGGCGGCGTAGTTACGCAGGCTCTTGTCCGTGGCCCTCATCTCTTCTCCACCTCTTCCAGGCTCTTGACCACCAATAATTCGTTGCCGCGGTCGTCGATCACCTTGACGGCGATCTGCTTGTGCTCGCCCGCCTCGAACGGCTCGCTCACGGTGCCCGCGAGATGGTCCCAAATGGAGTCTTCGTAGGTTCCTTTCAGCGCCTTCTTCAAGCTGTCCCATGCCGCGGTGCGCGGAAAGAACGCCTGCGAGACGTGGAAGCAGAGGCCGTTGTAATCGGTATCGAGGAACCACGCAGGCACCTTGTCCTGTTCCGCCGCGTCCTCGCCTTTGTAATGCTGCGTGGTCATTTCGACCGGATCGAAAATATCCAGGCCGAGCAGCTCGGCTCTGAATGCCGAGCCTTCCTTTTTCAAACGCACGTCCGGCAGGCCGCAGACGCTGAAGATCTGGCTGCTGCGCATGGTCTTGAGCAGATCGCTCATGGTGAGATCGGCGGTGGCCTGGACGTAGGTAGCTTGAACGCCGAGGATTTCGGCGCACTTGTCGATGAAAGTGCGAGCCTTGGCTTCGACCGCGAAGCCGATGACGAAAAGCTGAGCAAAGCCTTTCATGTGGGCTTCGCGGGCTGCTTCGTAGACCAATCTCTCCGTCACCGCGCCGTTTTCCGGACCGAAGACGAAGGCGACGGATTGCTCGCTACCGTTGACGATCGAGCCCTCCGCGGAAAGAGCGAGCGATTTGGCAGGCGGACGAATGTTTTTGAAGGTGACGGTCTTGTTGCCAGGCAGCCGTAGCACCGGGCTTTTGCGGAGAATTTCGAGCATACGTGGGGCAGACGATCGGTTTTCGTCGTCTGCCGACTGGTCGCTATCGAGATCCGCCGGTTCCGGAATGGTGGATTCGAAGCAGAAGGGACCGGTGATGCGAGTGACGCCGCTCTGAGTTTCGGGCCGGTCCACGAGGACCTCTTCGTCGCGGGGCTCGTTGTTGGCGATGCTTTTGAGCGTGACATGCGGCACGATGCCGCCGATTTCTTCGCCTTTGCTGTTTTGTTTGCGCTTGTAGACGAAGCCTCCGGCGGGTCCGCGGGATTGATCTTTGAGATCGTACCAGGGGAAGGTCGCGGTGAGGAGCCGCTGCCGAGCGAGCGCGAGCGGGACGCGGCTGACGTCGGTGGTGATCCAGCGGCGCCCCCACTGCTCGGCGACGTAAGCGGTGGTGCCGGAGCCGCAGGTGGGATCGAGCACGAGGTCGCCGGGGTCGGTGGTCATGAGGAGGCAGCGTCTTACTGGTACGGTTCCCGTCTGAACAGCGTAGATCTTCGGGTCCGAGCGGCTCTGGACGCTTCCACCAATGTCGTGCCATGTGTCGGTCGTCGGGCTTGCTGGGAAATCGTCAACGTAGCGCCTGTAGCGGATCGAGCCGCCCGCCCTGACAAGCCGTCCAGCGCCCGCGAGCCGGTCCATGCCTGCTTCAGTAGTCTTCCACTGCCGTCCCTTCGGCAGTCTGAAGAGTTCACCCTCGAAGCTGTATTCGTACAAGCAGGACTCAACTTCATTGTTCTGGGCTGTGAGATCGCTGAACGTCACTCTGCGCCCATTTAGGTCCGTCGTGTAATGGCTGTCGTCCTCGGCGGCCTCGGTCTTGTCCGTGAACAACTGCCTGTACTTCACGGATGGCCGGTCCTTGGCGTACCACAGGATGAAGTCCTGCGTGGTCTGAAGCAATGTCGCGCCCAAGCCGCTCGTTTTCTTAACGCTTATGAGGGAGCAGAAGTTGTCGCCTCCAAAGACGTCATCCAGAGTTTCACGCACGTGGTGCAGGTTCTCATCGCTGATCTGCACAAACACGCTCCCGCTCGGCGCCAGCAGCTCCCGGCACAACAGCAGCCGGTCCCTCAAATACGTCAAATACGAATGCAGCCCGCGCTCCCAGGTGTCCCGGTAAGCCTGGACCGTCTCCGGCTCCCGTGTCATATCGGCGTCGTCGCCGTGACTCACGTCGCGCTTGCGGACGAAGGGTTGAAAATTCGAGCCGAATTTCACCCCATACGGCGGGTCCATATAAATCATCTGCACCTTGCCGCCGAGCCCCTCGTATTCGAGCAACGAATTCATCACTACCAGCGAGTCGCCGAGGATCATCCGGTTCACCCACTTATCGCGGTGCTCGTAAGCCTTCAACACCTGATCCGTCACCGAGTGGGGTCGCCGAACAGGTCGAACATGTCGATCTGCTTGTCGCGCTTATGGCCTTTGAGCGTTTCGAGAATCGCTTTGGTGGAAAGGCGCTCGTGAACGAACAGCGGCAGCGTAGGGACCTCGAAAGAAAGCCGCTCGGCCTTGCCCGCCCAGTTCAGGAACGGGCTCCCGAGCTTGCGCAATTCGTTCGCGGCTCCCTTGGCCTGTTCGAGCGTTTCGGCGTCGAGGATTCTGTGGATCAGCTTTTCGCCTTGCTCCCGCGCCGAATTCTGGCCGTCCCAATCGAGCGCCGGAGAGAGCGACGAATCGTAGCGGTACTTTTTGGGCGGCTTCTTTTTCTTGAACTGCGCCTGGGTGCCCACGTCGGGGCGCATCAGGCTCTCGGCTTCGAGATGCTGATAATTCTTGGCGGCTCCTCCGCCCGCCGCGACTGAATTATTTTTGACACGCTTCGTTTTGGCAGGCCGCCGCCCGGTTGTCGTCATGAAAATGTGTTCCTTTATTCGATGAATTAGCCGTTATAGCAAATTAAAGCGAAGCGCGGTATCGCCCGAGGACGGGAGGGCAGGTGAGCCGAGCCCGTAATCCGTCGATAGGTATTCAGCCGGCGCTTATCCCCGGCCTTACAGCCGGGGCTGGGTGCGAGCGCGGGAACACCGTCGTGCCCACTTTCAGCCCCGCCCGTGAGGGCGGGGGCAAGCTTACGGGCGGATTACGGTCGAGCATAGCCGAGATGACGGCATCCGGCGCACGAGCGCTGGATCCGCTGTTATACTCTCAAGGTCTCGAGCGAGCAGGTTAGAAGACGCCCGCGACGCCGCGATGAGCCGGAGGATGGTTTGAAAATCGTTAAGCAAGGACAGAAGCAGCTGCTGGGAGCTGCGATTCTCGGCCTAATGACGCCGTGGATCGCCGCGGGAGGAGCTCTCGAGAGGGGGATTTCGGATCGGACGCCTGTCGAGGCCGGAGCGCGGCATTCGCCGATGATTGTTCACGAGCGGCACGGCCGCAACGCTACCAGCTACAACTGGAGTGGATATGCGATCACGGGCGCGAACGGTTCGGTATCCCATGTCAAGGGGTCCTGGAAGGTTCCCGCGATCCAAGGCGCCTGCTCATCGCAAAACCAATACGCGTCGTTTTGGGTGGGCATCGATGGATATAACTCGAACACCGTCGAGCAAATCGGTACCGATTCCGATTGCCAGAACGGCTCGGCCGTTTACTATGCGTGGTACGAATTTTATCCTCATTTCTCATATAACATTCCCATCGCGATTCACGTGGGAGACGCTATTTCGGCGGAAGTGAGCTATTCGGGCGGGAAATTCACCCTTTCCATCACAGATACGACCGCGAACGAGTCTTGGAGCACTTCTCAGAAGATGCCGAACGCAAAACGTTCGTCGGCCGAGTGGGTGATCGAGGCCCCCTCCAGCGGAGGCGTTCTGCCGCTCGCGAATTTCGGCACGGTAGACTTCGGTCAGGACTACACCGGCGTCGCTCTAAGCTGCGACGCGACGGTGGGGGGCGCCAGCGGCCCGATCGGCTCCGCCGCCTTCGCATCGAGCCTTGTCGAGATCGCGATGGTCGCACGCGATGGCACGACTGTGATGTCCCAGCCCTCGGGCCTGTCCGCGGATGAGACGAGCTTCACTGACAGCTGGAAGAGTGCTGTACCCTGACTTAACACAAAGACGATCGTTCAATAAGGTCGTGGTGAACGATTGAACGCTCGGCCTTGAAGGCGGCATCCGCGGCGGCGGATAATAGCGGCTGTGACGTTTCGCCATCCTGCAATTCTTTTGTTTCTCGCCGGGGCCGGATTTGCGCAAAGCCCGGCGGCGCTGTTCCAACAGCATTGCGCGTCCTGCCACAGCGACGGCAATTCCGTCGGGGCGCCGCCGCCGGCGACGCTGCGGCAGATGTCTTCGCAATCGATTGACGCCGCCCTCGAAACGGGCAAGATGGCGGGCGTTGCCGCGGATCTGACATCCGCGCAGCGGGAAGCCATTGCGAAATATTTGGGCACAACGGGCGCGAGGCCCAACTCGTCGGACGCATGCGCGTCCTCGGCGGCGCGGTCATCGGGCGGCGATTGGAACGGATGGGCCGACGCGGCCAACACTCGATTTCAATCCGCTCGGGCAGCGGGGCTCAATCGGCAAAACGTCGGGAAGCTGCGGCTCAAATGGGCTTTTGGATTTCCGGATGTTACCACGGCGTTCGGTACGCCTTCGGTCTTCCAGGGACGAGTTTTTGTGGGAGCGGCGGATGGCTCCGTGTTTTCGCTCGACGCTCGGACTGGATGCACTCACTGGACCTTTAAGGCCGCCGGCGGCGTAAGGACCGCGCCGGTCGCCGGAACTGGACGCGTGTATTTTGGCGATATACGCGGCAACGTTTACGCGGTAGACGCCGCGACAGGAGCATTGGTCTGGAAGGCGCGCGCCGACGAACATCCGATGGCGGTGATCACGGGCTCTCCCAAGCTCGACGCGGGACGGCTGTATGTTCCGGTGTCGGGGCGGGATGAATCCCTCGCGGCGACCAATCCATCGTTTGAATGCTGCACGTTTCGCGGCAGCGTAGTCGCCTTCGACGCCGCTACGGGGAAGCGGATTTGGCAGGCCTACACGATTACGGACCAGCCGCGGCCTTCAGGGCAGAACGCCAAGGGAACCAGGACGTTGGGACCCTCGGGCGCGGTTGTTTGGTCGTCGCCCACGCTCGATCTGCAAAAACGGGCGATCTACGTCGGCACGGGAGTGAACTATTCGAATCCGCCCACCGACACGAGCGACGCGATCGTCGCGTTCGATCTGGACTCCGGGCGCCGGTTGTGGTCGCGGCAGTTCACCGTGGGGGACATGTGGACTTTCGCTTGCACCGCCGCGGATAAAACCGGTTGCCCGAAGTATCCGTTTATCGACGCCGATTTCGGGAATTCCGGGATTCTACGGAATCTGGGCGGGGGAAAACGCCTTTTGATGGCGAGCGATAAATCCGGCATGGTCTACGGCATCGACCCCGACCGCCAGGGCGAAATTCTCTGGAAGCGCAAGATCGCATCGGGCGGAGTCAACGGCGGAACCATGTGGGGAGGCGCGAGCGACGACCGGGGCGTGGCGTATATCGGCATCTCCGATTTCACCGCGGGCAAGCCGGAGATGGGCGGCGGACTGATCGCCCTGAAGCTCACTACCGGCGAAAGACTGTGGATGACGCCCGCGCCCAAGCCGAGTTGTCTCGCCGCTGCCGGCTGCAGCGCGGCTCAGCCTGCTCCGGTGACCGTGGCTCCCGGGTTGGCGTTTCAGGGATCGTGGGACGGACACATCCGCGCGTATGAGACCGGCCGCGGCGCGATCGTTTGGGATTTCGACACCGCGCGGGATTTTGACACCGTGAACGGCGTGAAGGCGCGAGGGGGCTCGATCATTAGCATGGCACCCACGGTCGCGGGGGGAATGGTTTACATTACTTCGGGGTATTCGGGGAACGGCATGCCGGGCAACGCGCTGCTGGCGTTTTCCGTCGATGGGAAATAGGAATATCCATTCCATATCGAAAACCGAGCGGTAAGATCGTGATGTGAGAGAGTTAATGGCTCTGACGCCGGAAGAGTTCGCGCGGGCCGAACGAAGGCTGCGTCACCCAGCGCCCGGGAGCCGCATTGAAGCCGCTAAAGCGCACGGCATCGATCTGACGCTGTTGATCGAGCAATTACGCCTGTCTCCCGCCGAACGAGCTCGTAGGCTTGAGGCCGACGCCACGGCCCTCGAAAAAGTCCGCGGAGTCGCGCGACATAAGCGCGCACGCTAGCAGATGCAATTTGGGCGAGCAGTTCAGGCTCTCTGCGACGCGGGCGTGGAGTTCGTCGTTATTGGCGGCGTCTCGGCGAGTCTGAACGGAAGTTCCTATATCACCAACGATTCGGATATCTGCTATTCGCGCTCGCGCGAAAATCTGAAACGGCTCGCGAACGCGCTGGCGCCGTTTCATCCAAGGTTGCGGGAGGCTCCGGCGAATCTGCCGTTCGTTTGGGACGAGGCGACGCCGAAAAACGGGACCGTCTTCACGCTCTCCACGGATTTCGGAATCATCAATCTCATGGCTGAAGCGATCGGCCTAGGAGATTTTGAAGAGGTCAAGCGCGGTTCCGTTCTCACCCGGGCATTCGACCGGGACGTATACACGCTCGACCTTCCAAGCCTGATTCGGAGCAAACGCGCCGCCGGGCGCGTGAAAGATCTGTTGGTCCTGCCGGAATTAGAAGGACTACTCGAGGCGCGCGAGCCCGAATAACCTATGCCGCCTGGCCAGCCGGAGCGTTCCCTTCGTCGGCGGAAGGGCCGTAGAGCGCGGGCACCGGAACGCCCGTCATGCGGTAGTAGACGGTCAACTGCGCTCGGTGATGGATGATGTGATTCATGATCATGCTGCGGATCACGCTAACCTTGGGCATGCTGAACATGGGTTTTCCTTCAAAGGAAAGCGTCCACGTCTTCATATAATCGTCGTCGCTGGCAGACTCAAGCGCTTGTCGCGTGGAGGCGACGTTCTTATCGAATTCGCCCAGCAACTGTTGTTGGCTGGTTACTTCCAGTGGCGTAAAATCGCCGGGCTGAATATTCATGGAATCGGTCTGCATCGTGACCCCTCCAAAGCCGACCATCTCGGCGATGTGGCCCGCCAGGCGGCCGAGCGGCATCGACTTCGGATCGGGGGTGAAAGCGAGCTTGTCCTCGGGAACCCGCTCCAATGTCCGGCGCGTGTTGGCCATTTCATAATCGAATTCCGGCAAAAAAGTCTGCGCAATACTCATGTGTATCCTCCTCGATAAAGGCGCACGGCGGGAACGGGATCCTGCGAGCGACGCCCGCGTGCTTGGGTGCTCAGGATTGATTGTACAAGGTCTTTGTGACACAACGTTTCAAAACGGGATGCCCCCGCTCTTTTTCCGGCTCCGGCTTGATAAAATTAGGGAAACACCGTGGAACGAATTGGCCGCTACCACATTCTCGGCGAGGTGGGCCGAGGGGCGATGGGTATCGTCTATAAGGCGCAAGATCCGGCTATCGGACGCACCATCGCCATCAAGAGCATCCGTCTGCAAGATCTGACGGATCAGGCGGAGCGCGACCGCCTGCGCGAGCGGCTGTTCCGCGAAGCTCAATCGGCGGGCATTCTTTCGCACCCCAACATCGTCACGATCTACGACATCGCCGAGGAAGACGGCATGGCCTACATCTTCATGGAATTCGTGAATGGGCCGCCTCTTGAAAAGATGCTCTTATCGGCGCAGACACCCGATAAGGAAACGCTGCTCAGCATTTTCCGCCAAACCGCCGCGGCGCTCGATTACGCGCACAAAAAAGGCATCGTGCACCGCGACATCAAGCCTGCGAACATCATGATCCACGAGGATGGCGCGGCCAAGGTGACCGATTTCGGCGTGGCCAAAATCCTCTCGCAGCAAATGACGCTGGCGGGCACCATGATGGGTACGCCCAGCTACATGCCGCCGGAGCAGATCCAAGGCGAAACCGGCGTGAGCGGACGAGCCGACCAGTTTTCGCTGGGCGTGATCGTGTACGAGACGCTCACCGGCGAGAAGCCGTTTGTGGCGGACTACCTGCCGACCTTGCTCTATAAGATCGTTCGTGAGGATTTTCTGCCGCCGCAGCGGTTGAATCCTACTTTGGGTTCGCGGATAGAAGCTGTGCTGCGCCGGGCGCTGGCCAAAAAGGCGGCGGACCGCTACGAGACCTGCGGAGAGTTTGTCGCCGCGCTGTCGGCCGCCTGCGGCGAGACGCCGGGTTGGAATCCCCTGCCGCAAGGCGCCAGCCAAAGCATCCCCACAGCCGGTTCGGCGCAAAAGATTCCCGCGCTGGAACAGGTGGAGTCGGAAACCCTCGCCGAGACAGTGGCGGAAACCGCAAGCGCGGCGCCCGTGGCCGCGAAGGCGGCGGCGGTTGCTCCGCCCGCTCCTCTACCCATCCCGATCACTCTGCCGCCGCCTCGCGATCCCCGGCAGCGCTTCGAGTCGAATCACGTTCTCCGTAAGATGATTCTGACCGGGGTGACCGTGGCCGCGCTCGCGTTGGGCGGTTTTTTTGCTTTTCGATCGCTGTATACGCCGTTGCCGCGCGAAGCCGCCAAGCCATCTCCGCCGGCGCCCGCCGCTGCCACTCCGCCAGCGACGCAGCCGACGCCCGTTCCATCGCCCGCGCCGGCGCAAACCGCTCCCGACCCGAAGAGCGAAGCCAAGGCCGAGCCGCTTCCGCCGCCGCCAGCGGAGAAACCGGAAGCTCGCTTGGATGCGCGCACCACTGACGCCGCGCGGACGCCCCGGGAGCCAGCCCCGCCAACCGAAGGCGTGTTTCAGCTCACCGCGACGCCCACGGGCAGCACCGCCGTCTTCGATCGCAATCCCGAGCTTTCCTGCACTGCGCCGTGCAGCATCACTCTGCCCGCCGGACGCCACACGTTTTCGGTTAAAAGCAACGGCTACCGCGAAGCCCAGCGGATCATCGATATCCCGCGCGATACCGGCTTGATCGTGAACCTGGAAAAGACGGCAGGGATGCTCAGCGTCACCAGCAATCCACCGGGGCTGCCGGTTTCGATCGACGGCCGGCAGGAGGGGCAAAAGACTCCAGCGAGCTTCACGCTACCGCCCGGTCAACACCGGGTGGAAGTGACCAAAGGCTCGGATAAGCAGGCGTTCACCGTCGATATCCACGATGGCGGAACGGTGACGCGCAATGTCGACTGGGGGCAGTAGCCGCTCGCGTGTGGGGCTACGCGGGCCTGCCCTGGCAGGCGCTATGTAGCAAAGCCGCGAGTTCTCCCAGTTGGTAGGGCTTGCGGATATAGAACCACGGCTGCTGCCCGCCCAAAACGGTCAGCGCCCTATCCTGACTGTAGGCGGTGGTGAGGATCACCTGCACGTCGGGCCGGATCCGCCGCAGTTCGCCGAGCACCTCCCGCCCGGACATTCCGGGCAGCGTCATATCGAGCAGAACGACATCGATGTTTTGTTCATGAGCCCGGAAAAGATCCACGCCGGCTCTTCCGTCGCCCGCCTCACTCACGGTGAAGCCCGATTTTTGCAGCATCTTCGACACGGCGATCCGCAGCGCGGGCTCGTCCTCGATCACAAGGACGCTCCGAGCGGCGCTTCCCGCTTTGTTGGCCGAGGCGCCCGTCCCTGCTACGCCGCCATCCCGCGACGTCTGGCGAACCGGAAGCCGGATCTCGATGCGGGAGCCTTGCCCGGGCTCGCTCTCGACATCAATGGCGCCGCCATGACCGCGGACGATGCCTTGTACCGCGGCGAGACCGAGGCCGCGCCCGGCGAATTTCGTAGTGAAGAACGGATCGAAGATTCTGGCTTGGACTTCTTTCGTCATGCCGCACCCGGTATCCCCAACCGTCACCCGGACGTATTCGCCATTTTGAACGCCCGCAACGCTGTCGTTAGCCGGGTGGACCAGCCCGGTGGAGATGGAGATGGCTCCCGCGCCCTCGCCGAGCGCCTCGGAAGCGTTCGTGATTAAATTCATGACCACCTGCCGGATCTGTCCCGGGTTGGCGCGGACCGTCGGAAGGTTCTTGGGGAGATTGACGTCCAGCACGGCATTTTTCGAGATCGACACCTTGAGCAGCTGAAGCATTTCGCCGGCCAGGTTGGAAAGATCGACCGCCTCGAATACGGTATTTTCGTGTCCCGCGTACGCCATCAACTCGCGCACGATCTCGGCGGCGCGAACCGCCACAGCGTTGATGCTCTCCAGTCCTTCGCGCACTGGCGAGCCAGGGGGCAAGTCCTCCAACAGCAACTCCGAGTTCGCCAGGATGCCTCCGAGCAGATTGTTGAAGTCATGGGCGATCCCGCCGGCCAGCACGCCGAGACCTTCCAGCTTCTGACTTGCGAGCGCCTCTTGCTGAGTGCGCCTGAAATCGGTGATATCGATGCACGCGCCCACGATTCGATGAATGCGGCCCGCGGCGTTCCGCACGGGAATGAGATTCGAGTGGAAGTACCGCTTGCCAACGGGCAGGCTGAGCTCGTCGTCATAGGCTATGGGCGCGCCCGAATCCAGACAGCGGCGGTAATTTGCGGTAAGCTTCTTGGCAAACTGTTCGGGGAAGATATCTTCCACGAAACGGCCCGAGATCTGAGCGTTGGACAAGCCCACCGCCTTCTCCTCCGCCGGATTGAATGCCGCATACCTGAAACGTCCTTCCGGCGTCACGTCGATCAGGAACATGCAAACCGAGATGTTCTCGAATACTTCTTTGTACTGAATCTCGATTTCGCGAAGCAGAGCTTCGGCTTCCGAGCCGTGGGGACTTTCCGCGGCGCCGCGAACGCGTGCGATCTCTTCTTCCAGCTCGGCGATGCGCGCGCGCAGTCGCTCGTTTTCTTCCTCTAGGGGTGCTTGGCGTCGGATGGGTATCGTCATCGGGCAGGCATCTGCTCTTCCCGATAGTCTCTCAAAATGTTTTGGTTGTGTCAGCCACGCTTTTGCCGGGGCTGGTAGCCGGGCTCGACATGGGCCGCTCGTCCGCTCTGGCTTCGCTACTTCGACGCCCGCTCCGTCATGCCGTACACTCGACGGTACATGTCGGCGTTGCGCAGGACGGTTTGAATATACGAGCGGGTCTGGTAAAACGGCACGGTTTCGATAAACTCGGCGGGTTCCTGAAAATCGCCCCACCCTAGCCAGGATCGGGCGCGCGAAAGCCCTGCATTATAGGCGGCCAACGCCGCTTCGATTCGGCCGCCTGTCTGTTCGGTGAGGGATTGCAGGTAGTACGTGCCGAGTTGCAAGTTGTACGACGGCTGAAATAGCTTCGCAACGGAGTAAGGCTGCAACTTCAAGCGACGGCTCAGCTCCCGGCCTGTAGACGGCAGGATCTGCGTCAAACCTCGCGCGTTGGCGTAGGAAACCACCTTGGGATCGAATTCCGATTCCTGACGAATCAGCGCCGCGACAAGGAAAACATCCAGACCGTTCTTTTTCGAGAAGCGCTCCAGATCCGCCCGGTAGGGCAGGGGGAACGCAAGCGTCCAAAACTGCAGCGGGGCGGATTCGATCGGAAGATACAAATAATCGCCCGCGTAATGTTTCATATAGCGCAGGGCCTGATCCGGCCGCGAAGGACCATAAAGAGTAGCCAGTTCTATCGCCATCAGTTGCGGCTGGCCGTCCACTTCCGCTCCAAACCGTAGTTCATCCCTGGACCAGTCCTCCAGGCCCGCCGACGCGAGCATTTTCGCGCGCTCGATTCTTGCCATCACATTTGCGCCCGGCTGAAAGCTGTCGATGTGCATGCGGGGAGGAAAGGAAACGCTTCTCAGGAATTCGGCCGCCGCAGGCGACGGCGCGCCCATCCCCAGCCGCGCGAGACGGTCCCGCGCCTGGGTGGCGTAGTAGTGATTGGGATACTCGCGAACTACTTCGCCGTAATAGGCAAGAGCGGAACTGCCGTCGTGCGCGCCTTCCGCCAGGCGTCCCAGGAAATAGAGCGCGGCGGAAGACTCCTCCGACGCTGGAAACATGCGCAGTTGCGCGCGCAGTAGATCGCCGGCATCGGATTGCCGCTGAAGATAGTGCTGCCACGCCACTTTCCAATGGCATTCCGGCGCCTCCGCCTCTTTGGGAAACGACTCGTAGCAGGCGCGAAATAGGGATTCGTAGCTTTCGGGCTTGTTCTCAATCAGGTATTGATTCGCCGCGGCGACCAGCGCCTTCAGACGCCAGGTTGATTCCGGGTAAAGGCTCCCCAGACGATTGAGCGCCGCGGAGGCCTCGTCCGCGCGATCAAGCCGGCGGGCGTCCATCAGCACGTAATACAGCCGCTCGGCATCGGCTTCGGGCGAAAGGCCCTCCAGCGACTTCAAATACGCGAGGGCGGGCGCATTCCGCTTGGCATCGTAATCGGCGACCCCGATCCGCACGCGCGCGCGGTCCCTATCCGCGCCGCCAAGCTGAGGTATCAGAGCCTCCAGTTCCTTTCGGGCTCGCTGGATCTGACCGCTTTCCAAAAGCTTAATCGCGCGGCCCAGCGGGGCCCCGGGGGCGGGGGGCGGATAGTTTTCGCCCAGCAATGTCTTTAGGCGACTTAGTTCGGAGTCGGCCTGAATGGCCTCGAAGGCCGAGGGAAATCCATAGTAGACGCGCTGGAAATAGGCCGCGGCGCTTACGCTATCTCCGGCCGCGCCGAACGTCAACGCCAAAGCCAGATCGCCTTTCGGCTGAGGCAGCGTCGCGTAGTTCTTTCGTAACACGTCGAGCGCCTCCTGATACGAGCCGCCCAGCCGGTATGCCTCCGCCATCAACAGGTAAGATTTGGCGGTTAAGGGAGACGGCGGGCTTTGCTTCCAGACCGCGTCGAGCCGCTTCGGCGCTCGATCGTAATTCTTTAACCCAATCTCCGCCGACGCAAGCATCCACGCGCAATAGTCGGCGAGCTTGGGAAGGCGTTTCGAAAGCGGCTCGATGGTCTTGACGGCCAGGGCGTACTGTTTGGCCTCCAGCGCGGCCTGTCCGGCCTTGAGTTCCGCCAATGGGTCTACGGCCGCCGCCGACAAGGAGAACCATGCGGCGGCAACGGCCACCGCGGCGGCGCTAAACCAGCGGACCCGGATATGTTGGACCCAGTAACGTCTCATCGTTGTGAGCTAGCGCGCGAACGATCTCCCGATGAAGATAATCGGGAATTGCAATGTCTTGCTTTAGGATGCCTGGCTTTAAAAACCGCTCCAAAAAAGATGCGCGCGCTTCATCGATGCGGGTCTTTAGGGCCGAATACAGGTCGCGCGCCTCCTGGCCCTCCCGGACTTGCGCCGAGTGATAAAGCTGCATTTCGGCGACTTTGACTGAAGCGAACCGGTGCGCTTGAACCTGGCCATCCACTACTTGAGGGGGAAGGCCCAGGTTCTCGAGCAATCCGGAAATCGCCCCGCTGAGCACTGCCGCAGACTCGACGACGGCTTCGCGCCATCGGGCGCTTCCTTGCGCGGAGCGCAACTGCGTCAGAGCGCGCTCCATCCCATCGATAAGTTCGGGTGTCGAGGTCAAAACGTATTTTCGCACGAATGTCTCGGGGGCGAAACGCCCCAATGGCAGGTTCCGTCCGAATAGGAAGAGGAGATAAAATAGCCGCAAATGAGACTCTCGCGAACGGTAATCGCCGGCGTTTTACCGATGGCGGCAGCGTTGTCCGCCTTTGCGCAAGCGCCCCCGCCGCCGCTTCCGCCCGCCCAACTGGATCGTCTGGTCGATCGGATCGCGCTGTATCCGGATCCGCTGCTAGCGCAAATTCTGGCCGCCGCCACCTATTCCGACCAGATCCCCGACGCCGCGCGCTGGGCCGATCAGCATCACTACCTTTCAGGGCAGGCGCTCGCCAATGCGGTTCAGGCGGATCAGCTTCCGTGGGATCCGAGCGTGCAGGCGCTGCTGCCGTTTCCTTCCGTGTTGGACATGATGGCTTCCGATATCGGCTGGACTCAGCAAATCGGCGATGCCTTCCTGGCGCAGCAGCAGGACGTGATGGACGCCGTACAGCGGGAACGGGCGAAGGCCCGCGAGTACGGTTATCTCCGCACCAACGGGCAGGTCGTGGCGAGTGGCGGCCCTTACATCACAATTATGCCAGCGAATCCGAATTTCATCGTTCTGCCCGCTTACGACCCGGGCGTGGTGTTCTTTCCGCCGCGTCCAGGCTTTGTGGTGGGAGGCGCGATCCATTTTGGATTCGGCATTACCATTGGAACGTTTTTCCGGCCCTGGGGATGGGGCTACAACAGCTTCGATTGGGGCCGCCACGTGGTCGTTATTAACAATGCTCCCTGGCGGCGGACCTGGGCTGGGCGAGCCGCCTACGTGCACCCCTATGCCGCGCCGGTCAGGCGATTTGAAGGCCCACGGCCCGTGGAACGCCACGAATTGCACGAAAGAACGCCCGCCGAGCGCGAGGCTCCGCGGCGAGGAGAGCGCGCACCGCGCGAAGAACACCGGGAGCGGCGTTAGTCAGATATCCGCAGCACGATTTTGCCGATGTGCTCGCTGGATTCCATGCGCCGGTGGGCCTCGGCGACGTCCTCCAGCCGGTAGAGACCATCGATCACAGGCCTGATTTTTCGCTCCGCGAACAAGGGCCAGACGCGCGTTTCCAATTTTCCGGCGATCTCCGCCTTCCGCTCGACCGTTTGCGGACGCAAGCCTGAGCCTGTCACGGTGAGTTGTTTGCCCACGATGAGAGCGATATCGATTTCCGCCTTGTTCGATTCCATAAAGTTAATGAAGACTAACCGGCCGCGGGGCGCCAGTGAGCGCAGATTCCGGATGGTATACGTTCCGCCCACCATGTCCAGAATCACATCCACGCCGCGGCTGTGCGTCAGTTCGTGGATGGATTGTTCGAAATCCGCGGTACGGTAATTTATGGCGGCGTTCGCGCCCAGCTCTCGGCAAGCCTCGCACTTTTTTTCCGAGCCCGCCGTCGCGAACACCCGCGAGCCGAGAGCATGGGCAAGCTGGATAGCCGTCACGCCGATGCCGCTCGATCCGCCGTGGACCAGCAGGGCTTCGCCCTCTTTCAATCCGCCTAGATCGAACACATCCAGCCAGACGGTAAAGAACGTTTCCGGCAGCGAAGCGGCCTCCTGTGCCGTAAGCCCGGCGGGGATCGGCAAGCATTGAACCGCGGGCGCCACGGCGTATTCCGCATAGCCGCCTCCGGTCAGCAAAGCGCAAAGAGGATCGCCGGTTTTCCATCGCGCGACGCCCGAGCCCACGGCCGCGATCGTTCCGGCGACCTCTAAACCAAGCACCGGCGGCATTCCGGGACGGAGGGGATAGCGGCCCTTCCTCTGAGAGATATCGGCGCGGTTGATGCCCGCCGCCTGCACCTTAATCAGCACTTCCCCCTCGCCCGGCTGCGGAATCGGCGCGGACGCCATCTTCAAGACTTCAGGGCCGCCGGGCTGCTGGATTTCGATCTGGCGCATCGTATTCGACTCGCTCATTTCTGCCAGCGTATCGTACACTGAGACCGGAGATGAATCGCGAGGAAGCCTGGGAGATTCTCTGCGAGTTTACGAAGTCCGATAGCTTGCGGCGCCACGCGCTGGCCGTGGAGGCTTGCGTGGCCGCATATGCGGAGAAATTCGGCGAAAACCGGGAGGAGTGGACGGTCACCGCTCTGTTGCACGATTTCGATTATGAAATGCATCCCGATGCGCCGGATCATCCGATGAAAGGCGAGCCGATTCTCGCGGACCGCGGAGTCCCGGATTCGATCCGTCGCGCCATTCTTTCGCACGCCAACTACAGCGGCGTGCCGCGCGTGTCGCCTTTGGAAAAAACGCTGTTTGCGTGCGACGAGCTGGCGGGCTTCCTCACCGCCGTCAGCTATGTGAAGCCGTCGCGCAGCATTCGAGAAGTGGAGGTGGCGAGCGTGAAGAAGAAGCTCAAAGACAAGGGCTTCGCGCGCTCGGTCAGCCGCGACGATATCGTCAGCGGAGCGGCGGAAATGGGCGTGGATCTGGACGCGCATATCGATTTCTGCATCCGCGCGATGCGCGCGAGGGCTGAGGAATTGGGGTTGGCATAGCAGGCGCCAACGGCCTTGATACCCCGGCCCCAATCGAGTATGGTGGAACAAGCTTAAACTCGCCCACTGGGAGAAATTCAAGCTTGGCTATGCGTGCGCGACAAACAGTTTGGCTCTTCATCCCGGCTCTCTGCGCGCTGGCAGGGGCGGCGGCGCCGAGTCCCGTAGCCGACGCGGCCATGAGGGGCGATAAAGCCGCGCTCGTCTCCTTGCTGCGCCAGAAGGCTGGCGTGAACGATGCTCAAGCCGACGGAGCCACGGCCATTCAGTGGGCGGCCTACAGAAATGATCTGGAGATAGCAGACGCGCTCATTTCCGCCGGCGCGGATGTCCGCACGCCCAACCGTGACGGGGCCACCGCGCTGTCGCTCGCTTCTCTCAATGGCAACGCCGCCATGATCGGGCGCCTGCTCGCCGCCGGCGCGGACTCGAACGAGCGCGAACCGAACGGCGAGACTCCGCTCATGTTCGCCTCGCGCAACGGCAACGTGGATGCCATTCGGGTTTTGCTGGAGCGTGGCGCCCAGGTGAACGCAAAAGAGAAACTTCGTGGAACCACCGCGCTTATGTGGGCCGCCGAGCAGTCCCATCCTGCGGCGGTCAAGCTGCTGATCGAGCATGGCGCGGATCTCGGCGCGGCATCGAACCCGGACTCCAAGGGAGGCACCGCCTATCTGGCGCCGACGCCGAAACAACGCGCTGCCGCGGACGGAATCGCAGCCGACGGTTCATTCGTTGGAAACGCCCGTCGAGGCCGGCCTCAGACGGCGGCCAATGCCGGGGCCGTCGCCGTCGATATTGTCGCGGCGGATGCCGCCGCCGCCGCGGCCGCATTCAATCGCACCCAGAACTCCAAGGGCGGCGGGCTGACGGCGCTCATCCTGGCGGCCCGCCAGGGCGATCTGGAAACCGCGCGAATCCTGGTGGACGCGGGCGCTAACATCAACCAAACCTCTCATTACGGCTGGACCGCGCTGCTCACCGCTACGCAGAACCGCCATTACCGGTTAGCCGCTTACCTCCTCGACCATGGCGCCGATCCGAACCTGCGCAACAACGGCGGTTGGACGCCCCTGTACCTAGCCACCGATAACCGCAACATCGAAGGCGGCGACTACCCGGCTCGCGCGGCGGACATGGATCAACTGCAATTCATCCGCATCCTGCTCGACCATGGAGCCGACGTGAATGCGCGCGTTTGCGGCGTTGAATCGACCCCCGAGCAATGCAAGGGCGATAGCACCGAAACGCGCACGATCTTTACCATGCAGTGGCTGTACGAAGACGGAGCGACGCCGTTTCTGCGCGCCGCCCAATCCGGCGACGTCGAGCTGATGAAGCTGCTCCTGGCGCGTGGCGCCGATCCTCGCATTCCCACGGCCAATGGCGATAACGCGCTTATAGTGGCGTCGGGCGTAGGTTGGGTGGAAGGCGTGACGTTCGAATGGTCGCCGGCGGAAACGCTCGAAGCCGTGAAAATGTGCCTCGATCTCGGCATGGATCCCAATTTCCGCGATAACGACGGGCGCGCGGCATTGCACGGCGCGGCTCACAAGGGCAGCAATCAGGTGGTGCAACTGCTGGTGGATCGCGGAGCGAAGTTGGACATGCATGATAACGGAAGCCGCGACACGATTTCCGGCTCGATGTTCGGCCACACCTGGCTGCCCATCGAGTACTCCCAGGGATTGGTGCGCGTGGGCGTGCAATCCGCCCTGGCGCATCCGGAAACGGAGGCTCTGCTGCAAAAGCTCATGGAAGAACGCGGCATTCCGGTGCCGCCTCGCATCAAATCGTCGGTTTGCCTCGCCATCATATGTAAAGGCGACGAACAATAGAGAAGGAAGATCGAGTATGCGAAATCGTCTCGCCGGTCCTTTAGCGGCTTCGGCGGCCATTCTGGTTGGTTTTTGGCTATCTGGCACGACGCCCGCCGCGGGTCAAACCTCTGCCGTTCCGCGTCTCCCCAACGGAAAGCCGGACTTTAACGGAGTCTGGCAGCGGCCCTACGTTCCGGATATGACGAAAAGCTCCAAGGACGGCGCTCAAAAGGGCGAGGCCATTCCCTACACGCCGGAGTATGCGCAGAAATTCAAGCAATACGATCCCGCGAAGTTCGATTACACCGGCCACTGCTTGCCACAGGGTTTGACCCGGTCCATGAACTCCCCCTTCCCCGTGCACATCGTACAGACGCCTCAGATTTTTAGCATTCTCTACGAAGCCTGGAACGTTTTCGAGATCGTGCCGACCGATGGCCGCGCTCTGCCGAAAGATCCCGATCCGCTGTGGTTCGGCAGTCATTCCGGCCGATGGGACGGCGACACTCTGGTGGTGGAAACGGTCGGATTCAATGACAAGACCAACCTGGATACCGTCGGCCACCCGCATAGCGACGCGATGCGCACAGTCGAACGCTTCACCCGCACCGACGGCAAGCACATCTCCTACGAGATCACGCTCGAAGATCCGAAAGCTTTTACGAAGCCCTGGAAGAACGCCCGGGTCTTCACGCTGCGGCCGGACTGGGAAGTGATGGAGTACTCCTGCGAAGAGAACAACAAGGACTTCACGGAAGGGCACATAAAGTAGATGACGCCGATTTGTTCGGCGGCCTTTCGCATCGGTCCGGCAGCGTCGCTCGTGCGGCCAGATGCCAAGGACGCGCAAGCCCTTCCGCTCTATTGACAATGGCGCAGGGCCTCCGATAATATATCCGTAACGGATGTATTAACGTGAGTAGCTCCCGCAATCCGGCCCCCCTCACTCCGCCGGTGTTTCACATACTGTTGTCCTTAAGCGATGAGGAACTCCATGGCTACGGCATTATGCAGGCAGTGGCGCGGCAAACCAACAATGCACTCCAGCTTGGTCCCGGCACACTTTACGGCTGTCTGAAACGGATGCTCGCGGCAGGGCTAGTAGAGGAATCCGGCGAGGGTCCGGAGCCCAAAGCCGAGGACGAGCGCCGCCGCTACTACCGAATCACTGACCATGGCTCACGCGCGCTGAGGGCGGAGGCGAAACGCCTGGACCAGGCGGTAGCCGCAGCGAGGGCCAAGCGGCTCCTCCCATCGAAACAGGAGGCACGGAATGCCGGCATCTGAGCGCCTGCTTCGCTGGTCAAGCCGCGTCTATCGTCTCTTGCTGCTCGCTTACCCGCGCGACTTCCGGCACGAATACGGACGGGAAATGCTGCAGGTTTGCCGCAGCCGAAGCCGCGATCTTGACTGCGGCTTGGCGGCGATGATTGCCTACGCGACGCACATCCTGTGGGACTGGCTCAAAACGACCTTAAAGGAAAGGAAAGACGCCATGACACGCGACTCCAAGCTTGCAGTCGCCGTCGGTCTTATCCCGACGATTGCGTTCACCCTTCACGACCTTGTCTTCCAGCTCCCCGACAGCGAGGGCGAGGCTTCGCTGGGATTCTTCCTGACTGGTGGATCGATGCTTCTGGTTTGGGGATTGTTAGGTTACCTCGCGGTGCGCTCCAGATCTGCCGTCGGCGTGGCTTCCATCAAGACTGGAGCGATCGCCGGCATCCTCAGTGTCGGAGTCTTCTGGTTGACGTTCATCGTTCTCAACAATCTGTTCATCGACAGAATGAGTTACGAACCTGATCGGATCCGTGCGTTTAAAGAGAGTGGCTATGCCGGCATGCGAGCCTTCGTCAATTCCGGAATGGCTACGGCGCCCTTTATCATATTCATCGCCGGTCTGATGTGCATCGCCGCGCTCGCGGGGATCTTCGGCGGAATGATCTGCAGCAGTCGGCGACCCGTCACTGCAAAGCTGTAGCTTCGGTCTCAGAAATTGGAAGCCGCCATCCTCGCCCGGAACGTTGCAATCGTCGGCAGTGCGTCAGTTTTCTTTTTCTTGACGATCGGCCCTGAACGGACCGCGTGGGAAACAAGTCATGCCTATCCGCTCAACCAAACCGAAGGATCATGATTTCGCCACCGTCCTGCGGCATGTCGTGGAGCAGGCTATCGGAGAGAAGTTAACCGGCGAATCGCTGGACGATCCGAACGCAGGCAAGAATCTCGCTGCGGTGGCGCTAGGGCGGCTCGACGGCGTGGAGGGCGGCAAGGCTAGACCCCGGCGCTATCGCCAGTGAAGCGCAAGGCTATCGCGAAGAAGGCAGCTCGCGCTCGCTGGCAAAAAGAGCTAGGCGGCGAGCGCTTCGTCGTCCGCGAGATCATCTCTAAAGTCGAAGATCATTACCAACTGTTCCCCACCCTTGTTGTAGAACTGATTGTAGCTATCGACGTCAGTCTTCAACTGACGGCAATCTCCGACAATCTGCTGGCGACGCAATTGAAAAGCCCTCTGCATGTGGCCAGGGCTAGCGGTCCTGATATCCTCCCAGATGGGAATCTGCTTATCATCCCTCTCGATAAGGGCAACATGCTTGGCCCGGACGCGTCGTCCCCGACCGTCCGTGACGTAATGCTCACGCAATGCCTTGGCGAAGTCCTCGGCGCACTGCTTGATAAGTAAAGACGGATGAGGCTCCCATTGCCGAGTCTGGATTGCCCATGCTGCTAATTCACGCGCGGTGTACCGCGTCGCTCCGGTTTCTTTCGTGTAACGATCCGCGATCGCCTGCATTTGCTCGGTATAGTTCATTTCATTTACCTCTACTTCAACGGATTCTGTTTCCAGCCATCAGTCAGTGCTGACGGGATAATGACGTGGCGAAGTTTCACAAGCATTTTGCGGCTATGGGAGTAATCGATAATTTTTCGACGCTGCAACTGTCCCACGATAATGCCAGGGTGCGTTTTCATGCGAGCCGCAAATCCAAGAATCTTCATGTGGGAGAAATAGGGCTGAACTCGCATAATAAAGTCCGAAAGCCTCTTTTGATCCACAAGAAACTCGATCGCGCCTTTATCCGCTCGCTTTTCTTTCTCCGATTTAGCGTCAAACTCCTCAGCGTCATCGCCGACAAGAGAAACATCGAGTGTTGGCGAATCCTTGGCATCGCCGTTAGCTACGTGCATCAACTCGTGAATCAACGTGTGCCAAAACCAGTCGATCCGATCGAATCGCATCGACAGAACCACTACTGGCTCGTTGCGAGAAAGCCAAAAGCACGCCCCGTCTATTTTGCTGTGCGGCAAATGCTCAACGATGACGAACCTAATTCCAGCATCCGACAGGAGTTTCGGTATGCGCCGTACTTCTTCAGGATTTGGAAGGATCGACTTCATTTGATTCCACAACTGTTTGATGGACTCGTCGGAGAACTTACCGGATACCGGTCGAGATTCAGCCAATTGCCGAGCACGAAATAGCCATGCTCTTTGCGCAATTTTGTCGCCTTCGTTTTCACGAGCGGCGTGCTGAAACGCAATCTTTTCGTTTGGGGCTGAGATTCTGAAGAATTGCAGCACCTGCGCTTCAAGCACGTCCGCATTGTTTGTGCGCTCGATCCACCCGCGCTTCTGCATATCGCCGATAGGAGCAAGACCGTAGAGGCGAGAACGTTTGGAAATCGCGGTGTCCGCAGTGGAAGTTTGTGCGAGCTGGTATGAGCTTTCGAGGTTCATCCAAAGCTCTGCCGAGGTCCCAAACGCATCGGCAAGGCGACTGGCACTCTCAGCGGTGATGCACCGCTTCCCGGTAATGATCTCGTTAACGTCCTTGGGCCTCCATCCCAAAATCTCGGTGAGGTCCATCTGGGTCCAACCACGCGCTTCCAATTCCTCGCGAATGTACTCTCCCGGAGGGAAGGCTTCGATGTTTCGGCTAGTCATGATAATCCTCTATAGAAATGACCAAGAAATACTTCCCGTCGGCGCCCGCTTCAATCGTAAAGATCAAGCGCCACTGGTCGTTTAACCGCATTGAATGTTGATCTTTGCGGTCACCTTTTAGTTTCTCGATTCGCAGCGATTTCCAAGCGTACAAGTCTCTTTCGTTCCTCGCCTGCCGAATGAAGTTGATCCGCTTTCGAAATGCGGAAACGACGGCGGCAGAAAATCCCCCGAGATATTTGGGGTCAGCCTCAAGCCGCTCAAGGCTCGAGTCTTGATAGCGGATCTCCACTTCGACAGAACCATTGTCGCGCAGTCAGTAACGTATGTCAATACCCTATTACCCCATTGCGGTAACTAGGTATCGATAGAGTCCAATATTCGAAGCGTAATGGTCAGTATGAATCGGCTCGACACTGAAACCCGCGCTCAAGCGATCCGCTGCCTCGTTAACGGAAACAGCATTCGCGCCAGGGCCCGCATCACGCACGTTTCCAAGAACCTTGTGACCAAGTGGCTGGTGGAAGCTGGCGCGGTCCGCTTTGACCATGCCGATGTCCATGCGGCGGTTCACCCGCCTTACGAATGCGTTCTCGGCAAAAGCTGGAAAATCGCATGGCCGCTCTCGCGCTGTACTTCATGTACTGCAACTTCGTGCGTATCCACCAGACCCTTCGGGTACCCCTTGCAATGGCCGCTGGCATAACCGGCAAACTGTGGAGCGCTTACGACATCGTGAAGCTGGTGGAATAGAGCGAATCCGATGCGAAGAAAAAAGCACACTGACCTCTATCCAATCGTCACTTTCCGAAACTCGACCGGCTGGCGCCAGCGCTGGGGCTGGGTGCAATGCCGGACTGCGGGCTCAACACCCATTTCATACCCGTTCCCCCCGAGCCCCCTACGTGATAGCATCTTCTCGATCTTTTCACCAGGGGGTTATTCATGCGCTTCGGGTTAGTCGCTATCGGCCTGCTTCTTGTGAGCGAGACGCTGTTCGGCCAAGCGGCGACAGGCACGATCACCGGAACCGTCTCCGACCCGGCCGGCGCGGTGATTGCGGGCGCCGCGGTTGCCGCCAGAAATACGGAAACCGGCGTCTCTTATCCCGTCGCGACCACTACCACCGGAAACTACACCATCGCTCAGTTGCCCGTCGGCGTCTACGAGATCTCGGTCAAGGTGCAAGGTTTCAAAACATACGCCCACACCAATCTCGCCGTCCCGGCGGGTGCGGTGATCAAGGAAGACGTCGCGCTCGAAGTAGGCGCGACCTCGGAATCCGTCACCGTCACTGAGCAGGCGTCCCTACTCAGCCTGGAAAGCGCGGAAACCGCGCACAACGTTACGATCGGCCAACTGGACAATCTCCCGTTGCTCGGCATCGGCGCGGCCAACGCGGGAACGGCGGGCGTCCGCAATCCTTTCGCTCTCACGCAGCTTCTTCCCGGAAGTATGTTCGGATCTCCCACCGGCGCGGGCGCGTCCAATACCGTCATCATCAACGGCCTGCAAAATAACTCCGAGGGCGTTCGAATCGAGGGACAGGATTCGCGAAACAACACGCCCGGAGTGTCCTCCACACAAGTGCGCCAGCCCAGCGCGGATGCCGTCCAGGAAGTCTCGGTGCAAACCAGCAACTACGCTCCCGAGTTCGGAGCGGCCGGCGGCGGTGTTTACAACATCGTCATGAAATCGGGAACCAATCAGTACCACGGCAGCGGCTACGAATATTTCGTCAACGAAGATCTCAACGCCGCGGGCGCGTTCAGCCGAAGTTCTTCCGGAGGAAAATACCGCCCGAGAAACCGCCGCAACGACTACGGCGGAACGTTGGGCGGGCCCGTCTGGATTCCCAAGCTCTACAACGGTCACAACCGGACCTTCTTTTTCTATAGCTGGGAGCAGTTCCGCGAAGACACGGGGCTAACCTTCAACGACACGGTTCCGGCGCCCTCCTACCTGACCGGCGACTTCTCCGCGATCTCACCCAACGGGACCTGCAAACTGTGCTCTCAATACGGAATTCAGCAAACGGCGCTCGGAATTCCCACGGCGGTGTCAGATCCTTTGGGCCGCCCCATTTTTGCCAACGAGATCTACGATCCTTCCTCGCGAGCCGTCAATCCTGCGAACAATCTTGGCTATGCCACTCCTTTTCTGAACAACGTCGTCCCTGCGGCGCGTTTGGATCCGGTAGCGCAGAAGGTTCAAGCGCTCTTTCCCGCGGCGCAAAACGCCAATCTCACGCAGAACTATACCGGCGACGTCCCGAGCCTTCGAATCACCACGATTCCATCGGTCAAAATCGACGAATCGCTGACGACGAAAGACAAGTTTTCCTTCTATTACCAGACCACCGGCACGGCCAGCGCCGTCTCCACGCCTCTGGGTAATGCCGACGGATTGCCGCTCGAAATCGGTCTGTATCGCGGCACCTATATCGACAACAAAACGGTCCGCCTTAATTACGACCGTACGATTACTCCCACGCTATTGGCGCACCTGGGCATCGGTTGGCAGCGAGTCGATTTCCGGGATAACGCTCCTTTCACGAGTTTCGATCCATCGGCGTTCGGGCTTTCGGGATTCGAAATTCACCGGCAATTTCCATCCATTACCGGAATGTGCGCGGGCGGCACGGTGTGCACGGGAGGCGGCGGGATGCAGAATGTGGGGACCTCCGGCCAGGGCCAGACGCGAACCGTCTATGAAAAGCCCACCTACAACGCCAACGCGACCTGGGTTCACGGGAAGCACACGTTCAAGGTGGGCGGCGAGGCGTCGCAAATGGGCGCCGTGACGCAGCCTTTCGCGGGCGTCACCCTGGCTCTTGGCCCCAATGCAACCACCGCGGGTACCGGTCCCACTTCGCAGCCATTCACGCCCACGGTTAGTCTCAACGGATTCACCACCGGCTTCGGCTATGCAAGTTTTTTGCTCGGCGACTATACGAGCACCACACAGACGCCCAGCGAAGATTATCGCCAGGGACATATGTCCTGGGCCTGGTTTATTCAGGACTCATGGAAGGTCACGCGCAGGCTCACCGTCGATTACGGGCTTCGCTGGGATTACAGCACTCCCGTTGTCGAGGAGCACGGGCGGGTAGGACAGTTCGATCCCACCGCCGCGAACCCGATTGCGGGCGGCCGTCTCGGCGCGACCATGTTCGCGAACACGTGCAATTGCGCGTTCTATCGGTCCACTTATCCGTGGGCCTATGGACCTCGTCTCGGCATCGCCTACCAACTCGATTCGAAGACCGTGCTGCGAGGCGGGTGGGGCTTTGTGTACCAGTTCCCCACCGACGACGGCGTGCCCACAATCGGCTCTAATGCCGTGAACGCGTCGGCCGGAATCAACCCCTTCGTGAATATCGAATCGCCGAATGCGATTCTCCAGCCGGTCTGGCCTGTGACCAATCCGAGCGTTTACCCCACGCCGGGAACCACCGCCCCGGCGCCTTACAATCCCGACCGGCAGTACAACCGTCCACCCCGGCAGAATCAATGGAGCGTCGGAATTCAACGCGAGATTACGCACAACTTCCTGTTGGAGGCTGCGTATGTGGCGAACCGCGATGTTTGGCTGAACGGGACCGTGGCGGGTACGCCCGGTTTCCTGAGTCAACTGTCTCCCGCTGTTTTCGCGCAATATGGACTATATCCATATCCGGGTAGCGGTCCCGCGGGTTACACTTTGGCGCAGAACTACGCCGATTACCAGCTCCTCACGCAACCGATTAACAGCGCGGCGGTGATGGCCAGGATGAAAGCCGCCGGCGTCGGCAACGGAGGTCTGCTGCTTCCCTATACCGGCTTCCCCTTGACCAATTCGCTGATGAGCGCCATGTATCCCTATCCGCAGTTCGGCGCTCTCGCGGTCGCGGAAGCTCCCACCGGAGGCACGCGTTACGATTCGCTGCAGATGAAAGCGACCAAGCGCTTCTCGCACGGTCTTCAGGCCGCCGGCGCGTTCACCTGGGAAAAGAGCTTCGTACGCGCGAACCGCCAGGATTTCTTCAATCCTCAAAGCTCGATATGGAATCTGCAGCAAATTCCGCCCTTGCAGCTTACTTTCAACGTGACCTATGTGACCCCTCCGGCGCCGCTCGTAAGTAAAGTCAAATTCGCCAGATGGCTGACCAAGGATTGGCAGATCGGAGCGTTCGCGACGTATCAGAGCGCCCCGTTCCTGGCGCCTCCAGTTGCCACAACCGCCAATCTGCTCGCGAGCGAGCAGTACCGCGTGCCGGGCCAGTCTTTGTACCTCGCCGATATTAACGGCCAAATCAATCCGTACACGCAGCAAGTTCTAAATCCGGCCGCTTGGGCGAACGTGCCTGCCGGGCAGGGCGGGCCAACGGTCGGCACGTTTTACTCCGATTTCCGGGGCCGCCGCAGGCCCGTGGAGAACGCCAACTTTGGACGCAACTTCCGTATCGGTGAGAAATACAATCTTCAGATTCGCGCGGAGTTCACGAATATCTTCAACCGGACCCTGATTCCGTCGCCCAGCACCGCAACGGCGCCGCAAAATCCGCTGACGAGAAATAATCTGAATCAATACACGGCGGGATTCGGAGTAATCAACGCCACAGCCGCGCTCGACACCGTTCCCACATTGAACGGCGCGTCGCGGGCCGGGACGTTGATCGCCCGATTCTCGTTTTGAAGACCGTTACTGCTGCACCGCGATAATCGTCCCGGATTGCGTGGTTCCGCTCCCCACCGTCGCCACAACCGGAACGTCGCCGTTCGGCGTGCCTGCCGGGACGATTACGTTGACCTGATATAGTCCCGGTCCCACCAGATTGGCCGCCATCACTTGCGCCGCCGTGCCGCCGATCATGACCGTTATCGCAGAGATCGGAATGGGCGTGACGATAACCTGGCCGTCGGGGATGATCGTGTTCGCCGGGCCGAAGCCGGTTCCATAAAGCGAGATCTGATCGCCGGGTTTCACCGGGGCCGAAGCGTTGGGAAATAGAGTCGTCGGCCCTATGATCGTCTTGTTGTCCGGCCCGAACCCGGCGATATAGTTGCTCTTCGAGATGAAAAACGCCGGCGAAACGGCTTGCATCGGAACCGTCACAATCGCGCTGGTCAATCCGCCGTTTCCCGTCGCGATCGGAACTGGGCCGATTTTCGAGTCCGCCGGCACAAGCGCGTTAATCTGCGTCGGGCTGACATAAGAAATATAAGCGGATTTGCCATCGATGGTCACGCCGGCGCCGTCGAGCTGGATCGGAAGCTTGCCGCCGGGCATATCCGCCGCAGTCCAATTGCGCTTGGTCGACGCGAGATTCGCGCCGAAAACGCTCACCCAACTGTATTGCGACATGCCGGGCAGAAAGCTTGCCCCGTTCACCACAGCGGTGCTGGAAACCACGGGTCCGGCCTGAAGGCTGCCGAAAAGGCCGTGCTGCTCCGTGCTTCCTCCGGCGGTGAAATAGACGGCGTTGGCGTCGCCCCCGGACGCGCCGTTGCCCACGCGCAAGGCCCAGAGTCCCGGAATGATAATCGGCTGGCCGTTTTGGTTTTGAATCGCGCCTTGCGCCGCGCCCGTGGCCGGATCGTACGCGTCGATGCGGCCGTCGCCGAAGTTTCCCACCAGCAGCATGCCGGAGAAGGCGCCGAAATTATTGGCCGGCGCGATGGCCATGCCCCATGGTGCGTTCAGCGCTCCTCCCGAGATCAGGCGGGTCTTCAAATTTCCGCTCATATCGAAAACGTCGACATAGCCGTTGCCTTCTCCGGCCACCGAATTGCGTTTCGTCGAATCCTGAAGCGCATACGAGACATATAAATTACCCGCGAGATTTGCGACGTTAAACGGCGCGTATCCGGAGGGAAGCTGCGGATCGGTAAAAGCCCCGCTCGCAAGGCTCACCGGAGCGAAGTTTCCGTCATACACCTCGACCGCGGCGGAATGAAAGTTCGCGGCATACAACTGCGGCGCGGTGGCCGTGCCTCCAATCACGCAGCCGGTGTAAATGGCGCTCTTCGACGAATTGTCCACCATAATGTTCGCCGTTGTGCCGCCGTTCCATCCCGAAATTGCCCCGTCCAGAGAGCAGAACATAAAGCTCGCCTTGTTGCCGTTTGGCAGAAGAAACGCGGACGTGCCGTTTGACACCTGACCGGTCAGCATCCCGAATTTGGACGTGCTCGACGCGCCGGGAGGAATGCTCACTTTGAGCGCGGCGACTGCGATTGTCGAGGTTGCCCCGGCGGTGCTGTAAACCACGGCCAATCCCGTTCCTGTCGCGCTGATCCAGAACGGACTAGTCGCGCTGGTGGCAATATCCCAGGCATTGATCAGATTCGGATCGGTTACGTCCGCGACTCCCGGTTGGTCGGAGACCAGGTTGTGCTGAATATATGCATTCGCTCCGGCTCCCCACATCAGTCCAAAGGATGCCATACCAAGTAGACAAATCGTGAACCATCGGGCCATGTTTTTCCTCCCTCTCCGTTGTACACGCTGAATCATAATACTCCCGGAGACTTGAGACGGGTTGCGGACACCGTTGGGAACAGTCCAGTTGGAGCGGCTTTAGAAAATCAGCTTGAGCGCAAACTGAAGCTGGCGCGAATCCTGGGCGCTCGAGACCTGGCCGAAATTGGGAGTGAACGCCGCGCGGTTGGGGATATTGAAGTTAGGATGGTTCAGGAAATTATAAGCTTCCGTTCGAAACTGAAGCTTACAGTTTTCCTTGAGAACGACTTCCTTCTGCAGCGAGACGTCGAATTCCTGAAGACCCGGTGCGATCACGTCGTTTCGGGGCGAGTTCCCGAACGAATACAGCGCCGGAAGAGAAAATACCGCGGTATTAAACCATTCGCCCGGCGCTTTCGGACCATTATTCGGGTCTGCGGCGACGTTTGGCCGTTGCGCGGGACCGGGTCCGATATTCGCCTGATCGCTGGATATATTCACCGTGAATGGGGCGCCCGACTGCGCCGTGAAATACCCGCCCGCCTGCCAGTGTCCGAACAGCGCCCGCGTCCAGCGGCTCGCCATGGGAGAAAGTGGAACCTGATAAATCGCGCTCACCACTACGCGATGACGATGATCGAAGCTTGAGCTGGCTTTTTCCGAACTGGTGTTGTAAACGTTCTGAGGAAGATCGGTTTCGTTTAACGTGGTTCCCGGGTCTGAGGCATCGTCGATGGAATGGGACCAGGTCCAGTTGGCGTCGAACATCAGGCTCTTTACGAGCCGCCGTTTTGCGCCCAGCGCAAGGGCATGATAGGTCGCCCATCCGTCCCACCGGATGGTATTGAATTGGCTCATCTGGGGAATCGGCCGGCGCGGCGCGATCGCGCCCGGACCTGGCGGCGGAACATTCAGTACGGTTGAGCTGTCCGCATGCACAGTTCTGGAGCCGATATATCCTAACGAGAGCACCGTGCTGCTGGAGATCTCGCGCTCTAAGTTCAAATTCCATACCTCGTTGTATTCGATCTGGAACTTGTGATTCACGCTGTTTGCGCCAACCGTTCCCACCGTATTGGCCATCAAAGCGTCTTCCGTATCGAAAACAGGCGCCGGCGCGGCGGCGCTGGAAGTGACGGTCTTGGTCACGAAGAAGGGAAGATTTTGTGCGAGATTCGTGATAATGCTGTATGCCGCCTGATTCGGATAGATCCCGAATCCGCCCCGAAGCACCGTTTTTAAATCATGGGGCAGGCTCCATGCGAATCCAGCACGCGGCGCAAGACGTAGTGGCCGAGTCGTGAGAAGGCTGTTGTTCCATCCCGCGGCGGCCGAGGTTGTGTAAGGGATCGGAAGAAAGGGCAACAGCGCGGTGGCCCCGAGTGAGATGTTCCCGGCGCTATCGCTCGCGATCACGAACCGGCCTCCCGGCACAGACGGATCCACCGCGGCGATCCGGTTGCCGGCGTCGGTCATGTTCTGGTTGTATTCGTATCGCAGGCCGGCGTCCAATTTGAAGCTCGGCGAGATCTGCCAACTGTCCTGCGCATAAAACTGCGCCCAGTTTGTAGTCCCGTCCATCGCGGCGCGGCCAAGGCCGACTTGCGCAATCGTGGGGTAGCCCAGCAGGAAATCCGCGAACGCGTTGCCGTCGGCTAAACCCGGCGCCGACGAGGTCCATTTGGGCGTGAAGGAAAAAATTCCGCGCGCTCCGTTCGGATTCGTCGTTTGCAGATTGTAGTTCATGAAGTAGACGCCGAATTTCGCCGTGTGCCTGCTCTTGTGCAGGATCACATTGTCGTAAAATTCGAAGTCGCGGTTCTCTCGAAACGTAAACAGCGCGGGATCGCCCATGGTGGTGAACTGCCCGCCGAACGAGATTTGCGGAAAGCCCATGTCCAGCGGATTCGCGGTCACGCCTTGAATCGCGGTTTGCGCGGCGACCGAATTGCCGGCGTTGGGACTGGTCTGGCCTCCCGGCACGGTAAGGACGCCGAAGCGCGTTTCGTTTAGCAGATTGGGGCTGAACGTATGAGTCCAGCCGGCGGCGCCGTTCACTGAATGGGTGCTCAAGTTTCGCCCGAAGCCCGGCAGCAGGCTCTCTTGCAGCACTCCCGATCCGAACGGGTCGAACTCGCGGGCGTCGAAAACAGATGCGCGGAAATACGAGTTATCGTTAGCGGAAAACTGGTGATCCAGCCGTGCACTGTATTGATTTGTATCGATCCGCTGCGTCCCGGCGGCCAGCAGGTTCTGCGCAACTCCGGGACGATTCGGCACGGGAATTTCGGTGAGCATCGCGATCGCCACTGGATCCAAAAGTTGCGAAGGGATCTGATTTCCTGTGAACGGCTGCCTGGCCGCTCCGGATGCGTTTAGCGGACTATAGATGATCGGGAGACCCGAGAAATTCCCCTCGCGCATCGACGCTGTCGGCACGGAGAACGTCTGCGTGAGGGACTTCCGCACTCTTTGACCCTCATAGCTCAGGAAGAAAAATGTCCGGTTCTTCAAAACCGGCCCGCCCAGCGCTCCACCGAAATTGTTCTGCCGGAACGGAGGAATCGGCGCCGTGGGCGAATCGAAAAAGTTCTTCGCGTCCAAAGCGTTGTTCCTCACGAATTCAAACAAACTGCCGTGGAATCGATTCGTCCCCGAGCGGGTGATGACGTTGACGACCGCTCCGGATTTGCCGCCGAACTCCGGCGCATACGACGTTTTCTGAATGTTGAACTCCTCGATGGAATCCACCGACGGCGCGACCACCATGTTGTTGAAGTGCTCGTCGGTGACGCTGACGCCGTCCACCAGATACAAATTGTGTCCGCTCCGCTGACCGAGAACATTCACAAGCGTGCCGGCTTGCTGCAAGGCGTCGCCGCGCGTGCCGCCCGGAGGCCGGACGACTCCTTCGCTCAGCATAGCGAGATCCAAAAACTGGCGCGCCTTCAACGGCAACGCGATCACCTGCGAATTCTCGATCGTGTCTTTGATCTCCGCCGAATCCGGCTGGAGCTCGGCATTGGCTTCGATGGTGACGGTTTCATTCTCGCCGCCCACCTGAAGCGTGAGATCGTAGCGCAGCTTGTCCGAGGCGTGGACTTCAAGCTTCGGCAATTCCGATTGCTTGAAATTGGGCGCGCCCGCCTTAAGTGAATACGAACCGGCGGGAAGCTGGGCCAGCAGATATTCTCCGGCGCCATTGGAAACGGAGGTGAATTTCAACCCTGTCCCGGCCTGCTGCGCGGTTACCGTGGCGCCGGGGAGCAATCCTCCCAGTTGATCTTTCACCGCGCCGGAAATCTCGCCGGTGTTCATCTGGGCGCGCGTTATGGTTCCCGCTAGCAACAGAGCGGCTGCCAGCCTGATGGAGAAGCAACGGAACATCGAGAGCCGCAATATCTACGATACGATAAGTCGTTAAGGAGAAGCCGTGTTAACTCTACGACGATCGATCTCTTCGGCCCTGCTGGCCGGCGCCGTTTTTCTCTTTGTTCCCGGCCGCGCCGCGGAACCCGATCCCAAAGCTGTCGCCTTCACGCTGCCCGACAAAATCGATTGGAAGAAGGGTCCTAATCAGGATTCCGCCTTGATTCAAGGCGACCCAAGCAAGCCCGGCGTCTACATTCAATTGCTCCGATGGCACGCCGGCAATATGAGCCGGCCCCACTACCACTCGACAGAACGTTATATTTACGTGATTTCGGGCACCTGGTGGATCGGGACAGGAAATAAGTACGACCCAGCGAGCACCTACCCGGTTCCCGCCGGGACCTACGTAGTCGATCACGCTGGCGGAGTCCACTACGACGGGGCTAAGGATGCCGATTGCGTTTTGGAAATCGTCGGCACGGGCCCCATGACGACGACGGGGGCGGAGCAGAAGTAGGCAAGCTTCAGCCTGCCCTAGAACAGGCGAAGGCCTGTCCCAGTGTCTCTGAGCCATTCCCATGCGTTATCGCCTACTGATTGACGAGGGCGCTTTGGAGCAGTTGCGTGCGTTGCCCAAAGACGTTCGGCGCAATATCGGTCATCGCCTCGACCTCTTGGGGCTGCGGTTCAACCCAACTGCGGCGTTTACCTCGGTCCCGGCGCAGACGAAATAGTGTCCACGCGCTCCTCTCTGCCCCATTGTGGCGGGCGGTCAAACATACGGCCGAGCAGAAGTAGCCGCGCGTTCATTGTTCCGCTTCCACCATTCGGTCGTACTCGGCATGCGTGCCGATCCACACCCAAATCAAGGTTTCGGAACGGAGCAGACCAACGGCCCGGTAGCGATCTCCGACGCGGATCGTGAAGCGGTCATCGCTCCCCTTCAATCGGCGGAAATGAAGCGATGGATGGCTGGGATTCTTCCGCCACAGATGGTAGTTCTTGGCGGCCAATCGTTGTACTTCGTTCGGGAGAGCGTGGAAGAGGCTCCAGAATCGCCGTGTCGCCAGCGATTTCATTCAGCGGAGGGCCATTCGTTCAGCGTGCCGCTAGCGGATTCCTCTTCCGCTTCTGCAAACAGGAAATCGAGCTTACCTGCGCCGGAGTCGGCGTCCATTTGCGCGTCCCAGCGCGCTTGCTCGCGCGCCTCAAACCAATCGACAATGCGCTGGAATTGCTCTGGAGGCAATGCCTCGATCGCCGCCTCGATCTCCTCAACCCGGTCCACGACTGAAGTTTAACATCGAATATCGGCGACGAACAGCGATATAGTAAAGCTCATGCCCTCTCGACGCACTGTATTATTGGCTCCTTTGGCCGCGCCGTTGTCCCAGATGATCGCTCCGGCGGTCGCCGCTTCCGGCAAGATGTCGCTTTGCATCCACCAGAACACTTCGCGCAGCGCGGGATATCGGAAATCGCTCGAAGGATGGGCCAAAGCCGGCATCAAAAATGTCGAGCTTACAGACACGATGCTCGACGAATTTCTCAAGACCGGCAGCCTCGCCGACGCCAAGCGGATATTAACGGATAATGGGCTGACGCCGGTGTCTTCGGCCGCGGTTCTACCCGACCTCTGGATCACCGGTCCGGCTCACGCCGCGTCGCTCGAGACCTGGAAGAAGCGGTGCGATCAGTTTTCGTCTATCGGGCTCACCAAAATCTATTGCCCCTCCACCACCAATCGTAAAGTGACGGAGGAAGACTACAAGAAAACGCCCGATTGCATCCGCGAAGCCGGAGACATTGCCAAGCAACACAATATGACCGCGCTGATCGAATTCGCTCGCAGCTCGACACACATCGCCACCCTGACCACTTCGCTGAAGATGATCCGCGAGGCAGCGCATCCCAACGTGCGTCCGCACCTGGATTTTTACCATTTCTGGTCCGGAATGGGCAAATTTGAAGATCTTGACCTGTTGCATCCCGGCGAGCTTGCCCACGTGCATTTCCAGGACACCCCGGATATTCCTCGCGAGTTGTTCAGCCAAACCACGCGCCTGATTCCCGGCGATGGCGTGACTCCGATCGTTCCCATGCTGAAGAAATTGTCCGAGAAGGGCTATTCGGGGGCGCTTTCCGTGGAGCTGTTTCTGCCAGAGCTTACGCAGGGCGATCCTTACGAAGTTGCGAAAACGATCCGCGAGAAATGTGAAGTCGTGATGCACAAGGCTAAAGTCGCCTGAAGGAGGCCCGATGAGACAATCCGCCGTCATCTTCACCGTTCTGCTGTCGAGCGCCGCTTTCGCGCAAAGGCCGTCCAATCCCGCCCTCCTGATTCCGCAACAGGCGCCGGAGATGGATTACGTTGCGGTGGCCGATCCGCTTCCAGTGCCGGAAAACGTCAGCATGGGCGCGTCTTCCAGCGTTGCGTTCGATTCCAAGGGTCATTTGTTCGTCCTCAGCCGGGGGATGCAGCCGATCACGGAATTCGATGAGAACGGTAAATTTATCCGCTCCTTCGGAGAAGGTTTGTTCACCCGCAGCCATGGCCTGCGCATCGCCAAAGACGGAAACATCTGGGTGACCGATGTTGGCGCTCATACCGTCATGAAGCTGAGTCCGCAAGGCGAGGTGCTGATGACGCTCGGGACCAAAGGCAAGGCCGGCGAATGGAACGAGTCCACCCACCTTTTCAATGAGCCGAATGACGTCGCGATCGGCGCCAACGGCGACATATTCGTTACGCAGGGCCACACGCCCGGACCGGGACGCGGCGACCCGCGCGTGCTGAAGTTCGACAAGAATGGGAACTTCATCAAGTCGTGGGGCGGTAAAGGAACCGAACCGGGCAAATTCGACGTGGCGCATGGATTGGCGATCGACGCCAAGGGGCTGCTGTGGGTCACCGATCGCGAAAATCAGAGAATTCAGATTTTCGATCAAGATGGGAGGTTTATTCGCGAAATCAAATACGCCGGCCTGCCGTGCGCATTGGATATCGGGCCGAAATACATTTACATGGTGAACGGATTTGCCGGACAGCTTCTCAGGCTCGATTTGGACGGCAAAGTATTGGCCGCTGTCGGGAAACCCGGTAAAGGAGTCGGCGAATTCGGCGAAGCGCACTTCGTCGCAGTGAGCGACAAGGGCGATATCTATGTGGCCGACTCAGTGAACCGGGCCGTCCAGAAGTTCGTCAAGAAGTAGCCGGTTGGGCGGCTGAAACGATCGCCTTCGCCGCCTGCCTTCCCATGCGGATGCAATCTGGGATGCCGATTCCCGTGTAGCCGTTCCCTGCGAGATAAAGGCCGGGAATCGCCGCCGCGCGCGACTGAATTTCCTTCCAGCGAGCCGCGTGACCAACGGTATATTGCGCCATGGAGCGCGGCCAGCGCGAAATAAAAGTGAACACGGGCGCGGCTGTAAGCCCGAGAATGCGTCGGAGTTCGTCGCGGGACATCTCGATCAAGGTCTCGTCGGATTCGTCGAGAACGGCATCGTCCCCCGCCCCGCCGAAGAAGCACCGCAGCACGATGAGGTCGGCCGGCGCTCGGTTGGAAAATTTCTCCGTTACGAAAGTGCAGGCAGCCATCCGGTGGCGCTCCTTGCGCGGAATAAGGAAGCCGTGGCCCGCGCGCCGGCCGTCGAACTCCGCCGCTAGGTACCCCAGCGAAACGGTAACCGACGAGGTATACGGAATCTCCGCGAGCCGCGCGCTCAAAACCGGATCGAGAGCAGAAACCAACTCACTGGCGCACCATGCGGGACATGCGAGAATCACGCCGGCGGCGCGTAACCAATCGCCGTCCATCCGCACGCGAAAGGCGCCGTCTTCGCGCTCAATGGTTTCAGCTTCACCGCGATCAAAACAAACCGTTTCAGAAAGCTTGGCAACTAGTTTTCCCAGGCCGCCCGCAAGCGTCCTAAAGAGCGGCGCGCCGCCAGGGGCGCTTTGACGCCGGTTTTTCAGCACCGCGCGTACGAGGCTTCCGTGCGTGGCTTCCATTTCGGCGAAGCGAGGCAACACGCTCGCGACGCTCATCCCGGCCGGATCGCCGCCGTAAACGCCCGCCAGCAGCGGCTCGGCGAGATAATCGAGCGTCTCCCGCCCAAAATGATCGACCACGAAATCGGCCACCGATCGGTCGGGCCTCACCTCAGGCCGGCGAAGCGTCTCCAGGGCCATGCGAAATTTGGTTCCCCATCCGAGCAGGGGCGTGCGCACCATTGGCCAGGCGCGCGAGGGCACGATCATGTGTACGCCTTCAGGCAGCCTCACCAGCCGCCCGCGCCGCACAATGTAGGTAATTCGCGTGCGATCGTTGGAGCCGATGACGTCGCCTTCAAGTCCAAGGTCTTTAATAAGCGCCAGCGCTTCAGGCTTTTGTGAGATAAAGCTGTCCGGCCCGCCTTCGAGAATGCAGTCTCCGGCCTTGCGCGTTTCGATCACGCCGCCCAGACGGGGCCGCTTCTCAATAATCGTGTGCGGAATGTTGCAGCGCCCTAAATCGTACGCGGCCGAAAGGCCGGAGATGCCCCCGCCAACGACGACGATTTGGCCGCTAAAGCTTGAACTCACGCACGATTTCCACGCACGCCTTCACGTGGTCCACCGGCGTCTCCGGCAGAATTCCGTGGCCGAGATTGAAGATGTGTCCGGGCCGCGAGCCGGTGCGCTTTAGCAGTTCGTGGACGCGCATCCGTATTTCGGGAATGGGCGCAAATAGCACCGCTGGATCGAGATTGCCCTGCACCGCGGAACGATAGCTGATGTCCATCCAAGCCTGATCGATATTCACGCGCCAATCGACCCCCATCACATCTCCGCCGGCGGCGTGCAATTCACGGAAAAAGCCCGCGGCGCCGGTGCCGAAGTGAATCACCGGGACGCCCGCGGAGCGAATCCGCTCGATCAGCGCGCGCGAATAAGGCGCGACGTAGCGCACGTAATCGTCCGGCCCAAGCGCGCCCACCCAGCTATCGAACACCTGGATGATTCGCGCTCCGGCGGACACCTGCAGCACTCCGAAAGCGCCCAGCACGTCGACCAGTTTGCCCATCAGCCGGCGCCACAGCGTCTCGTCCCGGTACATCATCTGCTTGGTGCGGATGAAGTTGCGCGAAGGGCCGCCCTCCACCATGTAGCTGGCCATGGTAAAGGGAGCGCCGGTGAAGCCGACCACTGGAACACGGCCGCCCAGGGCCTTGTTCACAATCTGGATCGTTTCGCTCACATAACCGAGCTCATCGGTATTTGAAATAGAGAGATTGTCGATATCGTCGCTGGTCCGGATGGGATTCTCGATGACCGGTCCTTCGCCGGCAGCGAAACGAAGCTTCAATCCCATCGGCTCAACGGGGAGCAGAAGGTCGGCGAAAACAATCGCCGCATCTACGTCCAGAATCTCTACGGGCTGGAGGGTAACCTGAGCCGCCAGATCCGGCCGCTTACAAATTTCAAGAATTCCATGTTTGGCGCGGATGTCCCGGTATTGCTTCAGATAGCGTCCCGCCTGCCGCATGAACCAGACCGGCCTTACGTCGGTGGGCCTGCGGCGGCAAGCCTCAAGAAAGCGGCTGTTCATCGGAGCCACTCGCATGATTCTTTCTTTTCTCCTGATTCGCTGTTTTGACGGGCGCACCCAGCTGCCCAATGGGATGGAGCCAAGAAACCCAACTTAGCACACAGACGCTTACGAAGTCCCGTTTTTTTCCGGTTTGGGGCGTCCCCGCCGGATGCGTTTCAGAATTTGGGGCGCTTTCGCCGCCAGCGCGGCCGGAAGGTCAGCCTCAAAATGGAGATCGGGTATTCGATGAAGTTGAAGTCTTATCGCCAACTCACGCTTGAGGAACGATTTACCGTGCATGAGGCCGTCGAGGGTCGCGGTCTGCTCCTCGGCGCTTCCAGCCAGTGAAACGCGAACGTGCGCTTGGCGAAGATCGGGAGAAAGGCGTACTTCTGTAACCGAAGCGCTGCCGACGCGGGGATCGGACATTTCGTATCCGATCAGTTCCTCCAGTTCCTCGCGGATCGCTTCCGAAAGCCGCTCGTTGCGGTGCGGGTCCAAGTTTCAGAATACAATAGCAGCGTGGCAATCACGCTTCTGCTGCTGCTCTCCGCCGCGGCTTGGGCTCAATCGCTGAACGTCTACTCGGAATTCGCGCGAATCGACAAGGCCGGGAATGTGACCGACCCTCAGACGCCCCGTGAAGTCCTTTCGCCCGCGCTGGTCCGAAGCGGCTTCACCTCGTTTCAAGTGGTGGTTCAGGCGGACGCGGACGTGCGCTGGAAGCTGCTGGTGGGCCAGAACCCCGAAAACGCGGTGCGGGTGACGATCTATCGCGAGAGCGGCGACGATCTGCAATCCGTGGAGTTGCCCGTAAACGGCCAAGGCGCGCAGGTTTTCTGGATGGATCTATGGACCGAGGACAACGCTCCTGTTCGGAGAATCAAAGTGGAACCGGAGCTTAATGCCCATGAGGACTGGATAACTTATCCGATGGAAGCGCGGGTGATGAATGCGCTGGTTCCACGCGCCGATTCCGTCGCCCCTATTTGCCGGGTCCAAAGACCTCCCGCCGGAAACACCATCCCCTCGCTTCAATTTCGTAACGCGGCACAAGACGGAGCGATGGCGAGCCGCCTTTCAGGCGCCGAACAAAACAAATTGCGCAGTTTCTGCGAAGGATCGCTCTCCGGCGGCTCTCTCACTGAAGGTTATTTCAAGATCCGCGATTATTTGTTCCGGCTGCGCTAGCGAATCTATTCCTGCCGCAACGCCTATATCGAGTCGATCCGCGACGCGCGGAGGGCGGGGATGAAGCCGCGCCGGTTTTGCCGACCCTTTTGAAATCTAAACTCATGTGGACACGGTGGACTACGGGCTTTGAATCGTCCCTCGGCGTCCATTCTCTAACGAACGGAATACCGCCCACAAATTAATACGTCGGCTACGCTCCATTCTGCATCTGCGAGTCGGGTACGAACCTCGCAAAAGCATATGATCCGCTCGAAAGCATATGACATGCTGCGGCTGATCGGCCGTGGTGGACCATCACTCTGCAATGTCGCGGTCACGAATTCCTGCAACGCGACATGCGACTTCTGCAACTTCGCGCGGGGCAAAGTACCCAGCGCTAATATCCGCTGGATCGACGCGGCGCAGTTCGCACGCGCACTGGATATCCTGCATGCTCGCGACGTTCGTTTTGTCAGCTTTTTCGGGGGCGAGCCTCTTCTTCATCCACGCCTGGCCGACATGATCGGCATGGCAGCGGCGAGAAGTCTGGGGCCGGCTGTGATTACCAACGGATGGCTCCTTCCCCAGTTGCTGGGTAAGCTCAGCGAGGCCGGCCTTAAAACCGTTTATGTATCGATTGACGCCGCGAATGTCGCCGATCATGAGACCAATCGCGGTCTTCCGGGAGTATGCGATCGGATTCGTCAGGCTACCTCGCGCATGGCGGAGCTGGGCATGACAGCCATCGCCCAAGTGACCATGAGCCGGCTTATCCGCGATTACGGGATGCTGGTTCCGTTTCTCCGCGATCTTGGCCTTCATGCCGTCGCATTCTCCTATCCTCAGAGGGCCCGCCTCGGTTCATCGTCGCTGGCGTGGTCGGCGAGTTCCGATCTCGTCAACTTCGAGGATCGGGAACTCATCAATGCGTTTGAGGCGGTAGACAAACTGCGTGAGGTCTTTCCCGTGAACAATCCGCGGGCCTCGGTCGCGGATATGAAGCGCCACTTGCTTGGAGAGCGGGAGCGATTTCCCTGCTACGGCGGCTACAAGAGTTTCTACATGGATTGGAATTTCGATATCTGGCGCTGTGACGCGTGGAATAAGCGCATGTGCTCGGTATGGGACTTTGAGAACACACCTCTGATCCGGGACGATTGCACCGCCTGCATTGCCGACTGTTACCGGGATTCGAGCGTCATGCTCCACTTCGCTGTGTCATTCGGCGACGCATTCGACTCTTTGAGGCAGGGCCGAGTCCTGGCGGCGCTCCGGACATTCGCGGATACCCGCAATCTGAGTTCGCTCGGCGCGATTGCCGGCAATGCACGGGTCCTCTCGAAATTGGCGAAGCGGGGCTGAGGCAGCAGGCAGATACGCCGGGTCCGGCTCCCAACTCACGACCTCCGGCGCTTCACAATGTCACTACGCTTGATAAAGCGAGGGAGGCGTGAGCGCATTGAAGGCTAGCCCAAAAGGCTCGACCATGTCGTCCTGTTTTACTTCCCTACCAGGTGCTGGACATCCCTATTGTTCTCCTGGCAGATGTATTCGATCAGCTCGCCTTTGAGAAGCGACGGATGAGTCGTGAAGCTCCAGGGCTTGGAGAAAGTCTTGGGATCGTCGATGGTGTGCTCAATGGTCAGATGGCCGAAATCCGGCCGGCTGATGCGCTCGGTCACTTTCATCTCATTCGAATGTGGGATGCCCGACTCGTCGATCCAGGTGATGTCGTTCTGTCCGACGGTCTCAATCACTAGCGCGTCGCCTTCCCAATGCCCGATGGAGTCGCCCAGCCAGCTTTCGACGACCTGTGGATTATGCGGGCGCCCATCCAGGAAGACCTTGCGCCAGATGTGGGCTCCTCCTTCGTAGACAATCGTCAGCAGATCCTTGGTCTGGATGAAACTCCACGGATAAGGCGTGGTGCTCATGCGCGGAACGCCTGGGGGCAGGCAGCGAGCTTCGGGATCGTCCTTGCTAAGAGACGCCCTGTGCTTTTCGTACACGGCTCTGGGGCCGGGGAGCAAGGGAACGTCGACGCCGGAGCCGATCATATCGACGTTTTGGCGGATGGCGTTAGGCTGCCAGTTACCGGAGAGATCCGGATGGCCGTCGGCGGAGCGCGGCGTGGGTCCCGAGGGCGGCCAGTTGGGGTCCTGCCTTGGAGCGGCCGTCTGGCGAGTCCTGCTGAGCTGCAGGTCTTGCGGTTCACGTGTCTGAGCCGCCGGAGTTTGAGCCCCAGGCGTTTGAGCAAAGCAGAGCATGGAAAAACAGAGGACGAGTGCGATTTTCATCTTGGCTCAGAATAGCGCGCATCCAGCGAGCGTGGCGATACAGAACGATTGATACATAGCATCAACGATAGTGATAGAACCAAGCGAGGCGATCGGTCAGTTTTTTGCAAGGAGCGCTCCCGTCACCGCGTCGACGATCACCGCATATTCAGCCGATCCCACCGACGTCCCCCACAGTACGCGCCAAACCGGGTTGGGAAACCGGGGCGTCGATTCCAGCAAATAGGTCACCGGTGGCTTAGGCTCCGGCTTCTTCAAATAATCCGCGCTGTGGGCCATGGCCGTTTCCAGCGCTTGCGGAGTGTCGATTCTTAGAGTCTCCGCAACGAAAGCTCTCTGCTGCCCCCGGGGGCCCTGCCAAGCTTCCTCCGGTCCTCGAAAGACGCCCTTGTGCAGGCTGTCTCCGATTTCGACGGCGCTCCAGGTATATGTGCGAGCGCGGGCCGACTGGGCGGAGACGTACTCGATTTCCCAAGCCCCCGCTTTTCCGTCGACCGGCTTCACCTGGTCGGGGTTTAAGCTGCGCACCGTGATCGGCTGAGCGTCCGGCGCCCAGATGCGCGCCGATCCATAAGTGTACTGTAGGGCTTGTCTTCCAGTAATCGGCTCGGGCGGTTTCTGTGCTGGAATCGCTTTTGTCTCCGTGCTCGGTTCGGAGCACCCGCACACGAGCAAACAAGCCGCTACTGCCAAGCACCAACACAATTTCATAACGGGTGAGAATCCTGCGGGACGAACACGATCGCGAACTGCCAACTTGCAGTATAAGGGCAGAGCGCAACGGATTGCGGCTACGCACAGCGCAACGAGCTTTGCCCCTATTCCACGCGATTCGAGGCCCATTCGAGGCATTGACCGCCATCGCCACGAGCAGTATACTTCAGTAGCTTTTCGTAACGGGGAGGTCGGATGCAAAGTCTTCGCTTAGCCGCAGGTCTTGCTCTCACAGTGCTGGCGCTCGCTCAAAGCGACCGCGGCACCATTACAGGCACGGTATCGGATCCGGCTGGCGCGGTAATTGCCAGCGCTGGCATTGAAGTCCGGAATACCCAAACCGGCGCCGTGTACCAGGTGGCCAGTTCGGAAACTGGAAACTACGTGGTGCAGGTGCCCACCGGCGCCTATGAGGTTTCGATAACGGTGCCGGGCTTCAAGAAATATCTCCGGCCGAACATCCTCGTGCCCGTGGAGCAGACATTGCGTATTGACGCGACTCTTGAGATAGGTTCGACTGGCGAGTCGGTCACGGTGAACGAAGCCGCGCCGCTGCTCAAAACCGAAAGCGGCGAACTCGCCCATAACGTCACCTCGGACAGCCTCAACACTCTTCCGATACTGGGTATCGGCAACGCTGCTGTAGGCTCGACAGGCATCCGTAGCGTGTTCGCTGTTACGACGATGCTGCCCGGGAACTCCTGGCTGCCGGACAATAGCCTGCGCATTAACGGCTTGGCGGGGAACTCGGAAGCGGTTCGCGTCGAAGGACAGGAGGCGACCGGCACCGGGGCTACCGGTCCCGGCGGCGGTGGAATGGCGTCGCCCTCTACCACCGAGCCCAGCGTCGAAGCCGTCCAGGAGGTTGCGGTTCAGACCAGCAACTATGCGGCGGAGTTCGGGCAGGCTGGCGGGGGTTTGTTTAACTTCACGATGAAGTCCGGCTCGAACCAGTTTCACGGCAGCGGCTACGACTACTTCGTCAATGAAGCCCTCAACGCCGGTACTCCCTTCACCAACGACGGGAATGGACATCTGCTGCGTCCCCGTCAGCGGCGCAATGATTACGGTTTCAGCGTGGGTGGTCCAATATGGATTCCCCATGTCTATAATGGCCACGACAAGACATTCTTTTTCATCAACTGGGAACAGTTCCGGGAGAATGTTACCGTCAATAACCTCGCCCTTACCGTGCCGATTCCGGCTTATCGCCAGGGCAATTTTACGCAAGCGCTTACGGGCCGGAATCTGGGGACCGACGGGCTGGGCCGTCCGATCATGGAAAACCAGATTTTCGATCCGGCCACTACACGTTTTATCGGTGGGGTCCAATACCGGGATCCGTTCCCGAACAACACAATTACGACGACCGAACTGGACCCGGTCGCCTTGAAAGTACAGTCATATATTCCTCTGCCGACCAAGCCCGGATTGGTCTCCAATTTCGTGCCGACGTATACCAATGCGCGGGTGTCAACGATACCTTCGATCAAACTCGATCACTCGGTCAGCAACCGCCTGAAGTTGTCCGGATACTGGTCCATGACGCGGACGGATTCGCCCAACAACATGGGTTTTCCTTACCCAATTGCCAATGCGATCCCGGCCCATATCAAGGTACAGACGACCCGCGGGAACATCGACTACACCGTTAAGCCCACACTGCTTCTGCATATAGGCGGCGGTTATCTGTTAACGACGAACGATCCGAAAGTACCGTATTTCATCCCCCAGCAACAACTGGGGTTCCAAGGGGCCAACGCCACCATCTTCCCCTACTTTGCGGGCATAAACCAAAATCAGGGGGGCTCGGAAAACCTGGGTCCGCCAAGTTACTTTGCGGTCAAAGACTACAAGCCCACCGGGACGGTTTCTCTTACCTGGGTGAAGAACAATCACACTTATAAATTCGGAGGGGAAGGGGTCATTAACCGGTACCCGACGTTAGCAAGGACATTTGCCTCGGGCCAAATGAACGAATCGCCAAATCAGACGGCGGATCCGTCGCTTTATGGGCGGAGCCTCGCTGCCACGGAGGGATACGGTTATGCCAGCTTCCTGGCGGGCCAGACCAATGCCGGATACATCAGCGCCACCGTTGCCCAGGAATATTATGACAAGTCGTTCGCATGGTATGTGCAAGACAGTTGGAAAATGACACGCAAGCTGACGCTCGATTACGGTTTGCGGTATGACTTCCAAACATATCTGAAAGAGCGTGACGGCTTGCAGCAAAACGTTGCGTATTACACGCCCAACCCAGCAGCGGGCGGCCTGCCAGGGGGCACAATTTTCGAGGGTGACGCCCCGGGGCACTGCCACTGTGTGTTTTCCCACAACTATCCGTGGGCGTATCAGCCTCGTCTGGGTTTGGCGTACCAGATCGATTCCAAGACAGTGCTTCGCGCCGGCGCGGCCATCTCTTATGGTAAGACGCAAAACTATCCTGGCGCGAATTTCGGAGCCAACAAGCCATTTGGCCCTCCCGCATACGGAATTTCTCCCTTTACCCTGGCACAAGGCATACCCTACCCAATCAAGTACCCGAACCTCGATCCCGGTCAGACGCCCCTGCGGAATTCCGACGGAACGGTGGTGATCAGCAATCCGGTCAGTCTTCTCGATCAGAATGCCGGGCGGCCTCCGCGAATCGTACAGTGGACGTTCGGACTGCAACGCCAGATCGGCAAGGACCTGTTAGTAGAGGGCACCTATGTCGGGAACGAGGGAGTGTGGTGGTCGGCCAACACGTTAATGCCGTTGTCCCCAAACGCAGTTACGTTCCAGCGGCTGGCTGCCCTGGGTCTTGATATCAACAATCCAGCGGATCAGCAGCTCCTGACGTCTCAGATCAGTTCCCCATTGGCCGCAACCCGGGGCTTCAATCGCCTCCCTTTCCCGGGATTTCCGACCCAATTGACGGTGGCGCAGTCCCTCCGGCTGATGCCCGAGTACACCACCACGGTCCAATACTTTAACCCGATAGGGAAGACCTGGTACGATGCTCTGCAAGCCAAAGTGACGAAGCGGTTTTCACATGGTTTGGACGCCTTGGTTACGTACACTTGGTCTAAGAACTTAATATTGGGAGCGGAAGACAACAACCAATACAGTTCGCCCACTCCGCCAGTGGTGAATGACGTATACAATCGGAACAACAATAAGTCGCTCTCCGGTCTCGATCAGCCCCAGATTCTGACTTTCGCGGTCAACTACACAACGCCCAAAGTGCTCGCGGGGAGATCGGATTTTGCCGGCAAGTCCGCGTCGTGGCTGGCGCGTGACTGGACCTATGGAGCCGTTCTGCATTACGCCAGTGGCTTCCCCTTCACGGTTCCCGGGGCCACGACTAACTTAAGTACGCTCGTTTTTCAGACCACCAGGGTGAATCGCGTTCCGGGCGTTCCGCTCTTTACTCAGGACCTGAACTGCCATTGCTTCGATCCGACGAAAGTATTCGTGCTGAATCCGGCGGCGTGGGCCAATCCGCCCAACGGCCAGTTTGGAACCGCTAACGCCCACTACAACGACTTCCGGGAGCAGCGCCGTCCAACCGAGAGCATGAGCCTGGGACGCAACTTTCGCGTCAAAGAACGAGCCAATCTTCAACTTCGGGCGGAGTTCACAAACATCTTCAATCGGACGGGACTGAATGTTCCCTCCGTCACGAACGCCTTCGCCACGCAAACGCGCAACGCGCAGGGCCTGACTACCGGAGGCTTCGGATGGATTAACACGGCTGCGGTCGGCGGCGCCCTCACTTCGGGGGCGTCAGTGGTGGCGGGTCAGTTTGCCACTCCTCCACCTCGCCAGGGCACGCTCGTCGCGCGATTCACGTTTTAGGGATTGCGGGCCGAGCGCGCGGCGTTTGCAGCCATCGATCGCCTTGGAAGACTTCTTCTACGCGGCGCGATGTGTAGGCTGGTGATGGAGGCGAATCAACTGCTCCGCTTTCAATGCGGCCATCGCGTAGGTTTTGCCGGTATCGTCGCAGAACTCGACCTCGTACACTCCAGGCGCCCAGCTTTCAACGACTGTACCGACTTGACCGCGAACCAATCCCTTACTCGGCAAGTCCTCCAGCAACGCCACCACGGAAAGGATTTTTATGTCCTCCATCGCGTCAGTTCCTATAGTACATAACAGCTCGTGAGCCGGGGTTTGCCTTCGTCCACCCGAACAATCCATGTGCTCCGGATCTTTACTACTCGCCCCGGCGCGGCCCAATCGAGATCGACAACGTAGCGCTCTCCGTAAGCGCTCGTTCCGCCGGACTTCGCATCGCAACTCTTCGCCGCCCAAAGGAGCGCCTCTCGAAGCGCTTCCGCGGAGTCGAGGTGAATGCCCGCCGAGGCGAACACTCTCGCCTTATTTCGACCGCGGGGGTGGTGAGGGCTCAAACAATACTCTTCGAGCTTTCGCAGATCCACGATGGCGTCTTCGCCGTTCGGCAGCTTCACTCCCGGCGAGCTTAGCAGATGCTCGAGCCTTGGCGAACTCTTTAGGGCAGTCGCGCTCCAGCTTCTGCTCGGTCCGGCAAAGCGGGCATGCGCGCCGGCATCGCGGCCCAGTCCCGGTCGAAGTTCAGGACAATGGTTTCCGACGCGATGGCGAGGCGGTGAGATAGGCGTTCATCAGCCAAGTAGACCATCGAAGTCGAAGCCGGTAAGGTCCAGCTTCCGGCCGTTCTTCAGACGAATGTGGGGGAGCTCGGGGTTGGTCTCGCGCTCCAGGGCACGCACGATTAGATCTTTTAGGCTCGATCCTTCCATCGCGGCCAGCGCTTTGGCTCTTCGGAATAAAGCGTCGGGAATATCGACCGTCGTGCGCATACACGCATAATCGCATAAAAGCATCAGCAAACCCGACGCGCGGCGCTCACGTTCACTCGGTTGAGCGAGCCGCTACGATCCCTCGTACAGACGCTTCGCCAGCACCGGCGGCAATCCGGCGCCGAGGATTTTCTCGGCCGCGCCAGCGATGTCGTAGGGCGCGCGGCGGAATTCGACGGTGCGATTCTCGGGAGAGTAGATCGCATATGCGGCGCGAGGGTCCATGTCCCTTGGCTGTCCGACCGATCCCGGATTGATCAAATAGAAATAATCGGGTTCGATTTCGAGCACTTCCCCGCCCCCGGCTAAGCTTCCCGGCACAAACCTGCGGATGCCGCGGCGCGCGATCAGGAAACCTCCTTGCACGTGTGTGTGGCCGAAGAACGTCACCGGCGAGTCCAACTCCTCGCGCAGAGGCGCGACGTCGCCCGGATCGATCAGATATTCGTCCTCGTCGGCCGGGGAGCCGTGGCAAAGATCGAAGCTGTCGATTCTCAGCGGGCCGCGAGCCAGATTTCGCAGATAGGCCGAATTGGATTCCGTAAGCTCCTCGCGGGTCCAGTGCGCCGAAGCCTGGGCCGCGTAGTTATATTCCTCGATGGAATCGCCGTCCACGCAGATGCGGTCGTGGTTGCCTCGGATCGCGGCGGAAGCGTTCGATCGCACCCATTCCACGGCATGATTTGGGTCCGCGCCATACCCGACCAGATCGCCCAGGCACAAGATCCGGTCGTAACGGCCCGAAGCGTCCTGCAAAACCGCCTCAAGCGCTTCCCGATTGGCGTGGAGGTCGCTAAGAATCAAGTACGGCACAACTTCAGCAAAGCCACCTCGGGAGGCGCTCCCAACCGCGCGGGCAAGCCGATGGTGCCGATGCCTCGCGACACGAAGACAGCGGCTTTGTCCTGGCGGTAAAGGCCGTCCACATAAGGCGTATAGAATCGCGCGACGTTTAGATCCTGACCGAGGATCTCCACCCGGACTTGCCCTCCGTGCGTGTGACCGGCAATCGTCAAGGGGAAGCCTTTGCGCACGGCGGTGGGAAAAACGTCGGGATTATGCGACAGAAGCACATTGAAGGCGCCCGGAACGGCAAGCCGCTCCGCGCCGCGCAAATACCGCTTGTGCGAGCGCTGATAATCCACGCCGGCAAGGTTCAAGTCGGCGGCGCCGAATCGCAGAAGAACGGATTGCTGGCGCAGGAAATTCAATCCCAACCGGGCGCCCTCCACCTGGGTGTAATGCTCGGAACCCGCTACGATCTCGTGATTGCCCATGCACCCGAACACGCCGGAAATCGCTCGTAGGCGGGAAAGAACGTGGAGGCAGTCGTCCAGCGGATCGTCTTCGCCCGTGATCAGGTCGCCGGTGACCAGGGTTATGTCGGGCCGCGTCTCATTAGCCATATCGACCGCCCGCTGGAGCTCCCGAACGCTCAGAAACGGGCTGAGATGGATGTCGGTCAGCTGGGCGATTCGCAGACCGGCGAGATCGGGCGGCAATCCCGGTATGTGGATGTCCTGTTCGCGCAGCCCTAGCTGGAAGCGCTGCACGAAAGCTCCGTACCCGACGACCGCCGCCGGGACCGTAAGCACGGCGGCCTTCGCAGTCTGGAGGAACGCCCGCCGGCCAGGACTATGTTCGGGCTGGGAGCGCGGCACAAGAGCGGCTACGGCGTAGGCCGCAATCATCAGAACCGCGAAAAGCGCCCACATAATGGCGGCGCCGTGCACCCAGTTGCCCCATCGGCTGGGAAGAAAATTGGCAACACGGCGGAAGCGAAACATGAAACCGAGGGTCACCACGCCGCCCGAAGCCGCCCAGGCAATGAGAATAAGCGCCCGGCGGGTCCACGGGGAGACACGTTTGGCGCGAGCGGCCGGGCCGAACATGAAAGCTATCGCTGCCAGCGATTGAAGAAACCAAAAGACGCCCAGGGCAACCACGTCCGGCAGATAACGGCTGGATAGCATCGCAAGAAGCGCCATTCCCATCTTATCGGCAGGCGCGGGGCGGATGCCGGGCAAAGCGGGAGCGTTACTGCTTTTTCTCCGTCGTAGGCGCGGGCGCTCCCGGCGTCGCGGGCTCTTCCTTAAACTTGTCTTCGGAAAGCGGCTCGGGCGTCGGGTCCGGGGTGTCGAAGGTAATCGAAGACTCGGTGGCGAACTTGCGATACAGCCGGAACTCCATATTGTTCTTGCTCAGCAGGCGGCCTTCGCGCGAGCGAAGTTCGACCCGCACCGGCAGCACGTACTGCTTGCCGGAGATCATCTGGAAATCGTAGTTCATCGTCTCGCTCACCTGCTGGATCGGAAAATCCGCAGGAATCGTGTCGCAATCCATCGTGATCTTCATCACGCGGCCGGTGTCGGTATCCGCCCAGATCAAGCCGTGATAGCCGCTCACGATTTCTCTACCGGACTCTTCGTGCAGAATCGAATATTTGGAGTGCGATTGCTCCACCCGGAAACTGACAACGTACATCACGCGCCCGTCCAGCTTCGCCCAGCGTTCCCAACGGAAGTCGGCGTCCGTGGCGGGGTCGAAGATCTCGGCCAGCATGCTTCCGAATTCGCCGGAAGAAGTCGCGCCCCCTAATTTCAGGTGGCTCTGGTTGATGGCCGGCTTATCGTTCACCATCACGACCTTGTAATCCTCGTGGCCATCCACATAGCTCAGATGTTCCTGAATCACGTCCTGCTGAATCCAGTTCTCCTTGCCGGAAGGATCCACATAGCGCCGGGTGACCTGCGTGCACAGGAAATTGGGGAGGCTCTTGGTGTAGTTGAGCGCGTTGTCGCGCACGGTGTCGAGAATCTGTTTGAACTCGGTGGCGCCCGGACTGGAGATCACAACGGCTGCGGGTTTGGCGCTGGGCGGAGGCGCAGCGGCCAGCGCTGCGGTCGAGTCCGTCAGCGCGCGCAGCGCCGCGATCGTCTTCGGGCCCGCGCCGGCGTTTTGCAGGTTTTCCACGGTCGCGTCGTCTAGGCGATTCGTCAGCTTTACGTTCCGAATGAAATCGGCCACCTTGCGATCGTCGTTCTTTTGCTGAACCGCGCTTTTGACGAAGGTGACCAACTGGGCGACCGTCATCTGCCGCTGCTGGGCATCGGCCGCCAGGGAAAGTAGGGCGAGGGCGCACACGAGTCGCAGCCTGGTCATGCTTCTATTTTGACGCTTCTTTCCGCCCTTTGGGTTTCCCCTTAGCCGGCGGCGGCGGCGCGGATGGGGCGGGGGGAGGCCCCAGCGCCTTATCGACGGCTTGTAGCGCCAGGGGCGCCATCAAGCGATAACCTTTCGAATTGGGCTGAAGCCCGTCGTCGGATAGATCCTGCCCGAGCATGCCATGCTCATCGGCCAGAGCGGCGTAGAAATTGACATACGTGTATTTGCGTTGTGAGCAAAAGCTTTGCAGCCATTCGTTCAGCGCTCTCACGTAGGCGAGTTGGATGGACTTGGTCCGCTCATACGACGGATTCACATCGGTGTGATAGTCGCTGACCGGCGGGACGGAGGCGAAAATCACTTTGATCCTGTTGGCGCCCGCCAGATCGGCGAGCATCGCGTAGTTGTCCTCAATCGCCAGCAAAGGCACGTCCCGGCTCAGGTCGAAATCGCCTCCCTGGATGACTAGGGCCTCTGGATGGAGGTCGATCACGTCCGCTTTCATGCGCCCGAGCATCTGTCCGGTGGTTTGATTTTCGATTCCGCGGTTGACGAAATCGCGATCCGTAAAATATTCGTTCAGCCGCCACTCGCCAGTGATGGAATCTCCGAGAAACACCACCCGCGGCTTGCCCGGCCTGGGCGCGCCCAGCTTACGATTGGCCTCGGCATAGCGCGCCAGGCCATAGGGATCGGGATTGCGGAGCAGATTATCCTTCTCGTCGAGCAGCGCGCGGAAATGCGTATCCAGGCGCGTGGAAATATCGCGCAGCTCGGCGAATTGCTGGCGGGCGGCGTCGGGAAATGGGAACGGCTTCGGGACGGCGTCCGCCAGCGTAAGATACGCGCGCAAATTCATCATCAGAGCGTACGTGGGCTGCCCGGAAGCGGGCACCCGTTGAAGCTGCAAACAGGCCTGGCGCACGTTCTCGACCACCGGCGCGGCGGCGCGAGCCAGATCGGCTATCGCCACCCCTCCCGCGTCCATGAGTTGCAAGGAACGCGTACACAGCCTGTTCACCTCGGGCGTGGACAAAAGAACGGCCGGGGTTTGCGCGCTCAGCGCGCCCCCCGCGATCAGAAGTAAGAGCATCCTCACCGTTGGTCCTCTTTTTCGAGCTGGAGCGTGACTGCGCCCACGGGAAAGCTAAGGCGCAACCGGATCTGAACCGCGAGTCTGCGCGCATCGTCGGTGAGCCAGAGATCCACATGTCCCTTGCGCGAGTAAACCACTCCATTCATCAACCCCACGTCGTAGCGGATCGCGCGGTAGGTTCCCGAAGGCGCCTTCACTTCGTCCCGCGCGATCGCCTTGATCGGCACCAGCGCGGAGCGCCGTCCATCGCTCACGGGCAGCTCAGCGGTTTGACCTATTTCCAGATTCATTCCATGAAATTTCAGCAGCGCGCCCAGCACGTCGGAGACGCAGTTGGGAATGTCCGTTCCGGCCTCGTGGATCACGGCGTTCTTGAGCAGATCGCGCTCGACAAACCAGGCATGATTGCGAACGCGGTCGTAAGTGACGCGGGTTTCGTGATGACGCTTGCCCTCCTTCGAATTCATGACGGTGGAAGTGACGCAGAACGGCTCGTCGTAGGTGGCTTCGTAAAGGTCGTCCACTTTAAAAAGGGAGGAAACGATGCCGGTCGATTCCAGGCGCATCGACGCGTGCGTCTTGCCGTAATCCAAGGTTACGGAACCGGCGCGGACAAGCCTCCACTCCACCGTATAAGTCCGCTTGCCGTCGATAGGAGGCGAAGATTGCGCTGGCAGGGGCGAAGCCGCGACGAGGAGGGATAACACGCCCAGAAACCGCACTCTTTCGAGTGTACCAATGGCGCGTCCGCCAACCTCAAAGTCCGCTGATCTTCCAGAGAACGCTGGTGCAGACGTAGACAGTGCCTGATTTATCCAAAGCCATGCTGTTCGGGGAGCTGAGCCTTGCCTGCGTCGCGGGTCCGCCGTCTCCGTCACTGGCGTCCTTCTGGTATCGCGCGGTTGTCGTCCCTCCCGGTCCCGGAACCTGCACAGACTCATTACGCTCGGTCCCGTTGCCGGCAACCGTCGAAATGATGCCGCTGCCCTTGGCGACCATCCGGATTCGGTTTTCTACTATGTCGGCAATATACATCCTTCCCGCGCTGTCGAACGCCACGCCGACAGGGCCGCTTAGCTTGGCTTGCGTCGCGGGGCCGCCGTCGCCGGAATACCCCTCGTCTCCCGTTCCCGCCACTCGCTTCAGCACTCCCCCTCCGGCCCGGCCTGCCAAATCACATGCGTGAACGAGTCTGCGATAAACAGGTTCCCTTCCGAGTCGAAAACCAGCCCGCGCGGGTCTATGCGGCGGACGCGATTTGCGATCGGATCGACTGGATCGCGGCGGCTTTTCGGAAAAACTTGCATTGGAAGCGCGCCGATCATCCCGGTGGCTTCTGTGAGTTTCCATATGCCTGCGCCGCCATGACCGATATACAGGTTCCCAGCCGAATCGAAAGCTACCGTCCTGGGATCGTCCACCACCGCCTTGGTCGCCAAACCGGGAATCCGTCGCGTCACCCCGTTGTAAGTCTCGCCGGTCCCCGCCACCGTCGTCACGGCCCCGCTCCCCACGGCCAGTTTCTTTACCGTGTTCGCGAGCGGTCCATGACTGCCTTGAGGGATGTATAGATTCCCCGCCGGATCGGCTGCCATTCCCACCACGTCGATGCTCAGATCGCGAGACGCTAATGTCGTGAGTTTGCCCGTCCCAGCCGCGTATTTTTGAATGCCCGCCTCATCGATCAGGTAAACGTTCCCAGCCGCGTCTGTGGTCACCGCCTGGCAGCCGTAAGTTCCCGGCACGATCGCCGCCATTCCGCCGCTCTGAGCCATGGCCGACTGCACGGACGCGAATAAAACCGGTAGGAGAAATCTCTTCACGCCTGAACCCTCCTTCGCAAGACCGTTTCGAGTGTACCAATGGCCACGACGAAAAGCACGAGCAATCCGCGGCGCCGCCGCTAATCGCCCATAAACACTTTGCGATCTTAGCGCCTCTGCGAGATATTTTTCTCGCAGAGGCGCAGAGATCGCAAAGAGATCGCCTGTTCCAACGTGGGCTCCCGCCGGTAAATCGCGCTCAGGGAATGATCGTTGAAATCAGCAACGTATTCATATCGTCGTCCACGGCCGCGAATCTTGTGCCGCCGCCGATGCTTTGCAGCGCGAGCCCGAACGCGCCGCCGTTATTCGGATCCACGGAGAACTCGGTCACGAACGCGCCGGCGGTGGTGAACTCCACGATCTCGCTGGGTTGGGTAGGCGTGGCGTTTGAGCCGTCGCTGTTCGCCACCAGCAGGTGCCCGTTAGGCGCGATCGCCAGGTCCAGAGGCCCGTGCAGGTGAACCACGTCCTGATAGATCACGACGCCCGGCCCGGCATCGGACGTGAGAGCGCCGGCGCCTTTAATCTCGCGGATGGTGTTATCCGCCGACTCGGCCACATAGAGGATGTCGTGAACGGCGTCGTAGGCGAGACCCGATGGTCCGAGCACGAGCGCGGCAGGATCGGTGCGATGCGCATAGCCGCTGGAGATCACCACCGAGTCGCGCACCTGCATAGAACCCGTTTTTGCGAACAGGTTCACGTCGAGACGGATCACCGTGCCCGACAAGACGTTGGAGATGAATATCTGCCCGTGATCGTTTTGATCGTGGATCGCCATTCCCCAAGGTCCGTCTATCCCGTATTGGCCGGCCAGAGTGCCCAGCAACTGCCCTTTGTCGTTCAGCACCAGGACGGAGCCCGGCTGCACCGTGTTGGGAGTTCCATCGGTGGTGGGTAAATTGCCGATGAATATCAGGCCCGCCTGCACCACGCCTAATGCGGCTGTCAGCCCGGGCGCGCTGCCCTGAAAAAATAGAGAAGTGTTGCCGTTGGGCGCGACCTTTATGATTGTCGTCCCCGTGCCCTGAAGATTCTGATTGTTATTGAAATTCGAAACCAGAATGTCGCCGCTTTGAGTGGTTCCCCCCGCGGGGAAGGCCGGCGGCACAAACACCACCCCATAAGGGTTCACATCGCCGTTCGAAGGAACTGTCGAGACGAACGGGGGCGGAGGCGGCAGAAATGGGCTTTGGGCGAACAAACTCGCGCTGGGCAGCGCCATCAACGCCAATCCGAGGCCCGCGTGAACCGCCTTGGCTCTCCATCCGGCTACAAAGACGATATTCTTACTAACGTTTGCCCGAATAATCGCAGCTAAACGTTTAATATTTGTGTGAGTGTGCATTTCAGTTTCCTTTCATATTGGTTGATTTTGTGATTTTTTGTTTGCCCCGCCGCTATTCGGCACTTTCGCGCCGAGCCTCCGGAGTGTATACTTAGCAACGTTCGGGCGGAGACTGCGTAAGTCCGGGCGTTTTTCCGGGCTTTGTCTCCCCTACCCGACACTTAATGCGGCATTCCGTCCGGGATTCCCTCATGCTCGGACGAAAATTCCGGCGGCAGACCGGGAACCGCCTGCTAAATGAGCGCTTCAGACTGGCCGCGAGGGGTGGCCGATGGGAGTCGAGTCGCGATGGAGCCGAAGCAAGAATCCATCACCCGATTGCTTCACGAGCTGAGCGCTGGACACAGGCAGGCTTTCGACGCGCTCATGCCGCTGGTTTACGATCAGCTCCGGAAGCTTGCGGCAAACTGCTTGAAGGCGGAAAAGCCGGGCCACACGCTTGCCGCGACGGCGCTCGTGCACGAGGCCTATTTGCGCCTGGTGGATTCCGACATCGCTTGGGAAGACCGGGTCCACTTTTACGCGGTAGCGGCCCGTGTGATCCGCCGCATCCTTGTAGACCACGCCAGGGCCAGCGGCCGTCAAAAGCGCGGAGGCGCCTCCGAGAAGATACAGCTTGACGAAGCGCTGATCGCCGGGCGCGACGCGCCTGAAGCTGTTATGGAACTCGACGACACGCTGCGGCGTCTCGAATCCCAAGACGCCCGCAAGGGCCGGATTGTCGAAATGATCTTTTTTGGCGGGATGACCTATGAGGAGACCGCTACTGCGCTCCGGTTGTCGCCCGCCACCGTGCATCGCGAGCTAAGGATGGCGAAGGCCTGGCTGCACCGTGAGCTGACGCAATCGGCCTCGTCGTCTTCTTGAGGCCCATACAATGGCTACCAATGTTCCCCCGTCTGGCGATGTGCCGGATCGCTGGCGCCGCCTGGAAGCTATCTTTCAAGCGGCGGCCGATTTGCCCCAGGCCGAGCGTCCCGATTTTCTCGACGCGCAGTGCGAGGGCGACGCAAAACTGCGCGCCGAAGTTGAATCGTTGCTCGCTTCGTCGGCGGAAACCCACCGTTTCTTCCTGGGCCCGTTGAGAGCGGTGGCTCGGGATCTCTCCGAGGGGGAAGACGCCAACCTGGGCCGCCGCATTGGACCCTATCGCGTTCTGAAGACGTTGGGCGAAGGCGGCATGGGGAACGTGTATCTGGCTGTTCGCGCCGACCGGCAATATACACAGGAAGTCGCGATCAAGCTGATGCGCACCGGCTTCGGATCGAGCCCAGCGATGCTCGTGCGGTTTCGGACCGAGCGTCAGATTCTAGCCAATCTCGACCACCCCAACATCGCGCGCCTGTTGGATGGCGGCGTCACTGAAGACGACGCTCCCTACCTGGTGATGGAGCATGTGGGCGGTTTGCCCATCGACGAATACTGCCGGTCGGAACGGCTGCCGCTGGAAAATCGGCTGCGGCTCTTTCTCACAGTTTGCGCGGCGGTGGAGTATGCGCACAAAAACCTGGTGGTTCACCGCGACATCAAACCCGCCAATATTCTGGTCGCGGCCAATGGCGAGCCGAAGCTGCTCGATTTCGGCATCGCCAAGCTGCTCGACCCGGAGCTGGGCGACGCTCTGCAAACTCGGACCGCCGAACGGCTCATGACGCCGGAATACGCCTGCCCCGAGCAGATCCGCGGCGGCCCGGTCACAACGTCGGCCGACGTTTACGGTTTAGGAGTCTTGCTATACGAGCTGCTTGCCGGCGTTCGCCCGTTCCGGGCCGATGGCAAGGACCAGTTTCAGGTGGCGCGCATGATTTGCGAGGATGAGCCTGTTCCACCGAGCGCCGCCGCCGCCGATCGCGACAGTGCGGCTTCCATCGAACGTCGTAGGCTCAAGGGCGATCTCGATAAGATCGCGCTGATGGCCCTTCGCAAGGAGCCCGCGCGGCGCTACGCCTCGGTGGGGCGACTGGCGGCGGATGTCCGCGCGTATCTGAACGGCTATCCGATTCAGGCGCGCACAGACGCGTGGGGCTACCGTTCGGGGAAATTCGTTCGCCGGCATAAACTGGGGGTCGTCGCGGCGGCCTTAGCGATTCTGATCCTGGTGGGCGGCAGCATAGGCATGGCTGTGCTGGCGCGACGAGCCACTCGCGAACAAAACGTCGCGCAACGCGAGGCCCAGTTCCTGGCGACTATGTTCCAGGCGGCGACTCCGGAAGTTGCGCGAGGCCGCACCATCACGGCTCGCGATCTGCTGGACCAGGGCGCGCAAAGGCTGGACCGCGAGCTGGCGGATCAGCCGGAAGTCCACGCGGCGATGCTGGACAACATCGGCGTCGCGTATCGGAACCTCGGGATGCCGGACCAGGCGCTCCCGATCGCTAAGAACGCGTTTGAGCTGAACGTCAAGACGCACGGCGCGGCCAGCGAGGAGGCAGCCTCAAGCCTGTTCACCTACGCTTCGCTCTATCGCGATCAGGGCAAATACGCCGAGGCCGAGCCGCTCTTCCGGCAGTTGGTCGCGATTCGCCGCAAAAGACGCGGGGCCAAGGGCGTGAGCCTCGCCGAGGCTTTGGCGGCGCTCGGCGAGTGCTTGTACCTGGAAAATAGCGACGCAGCATCGGAGCCGGCGCTGCGCGAATCTCTGAAAATCTACAAGACAGCCGGTCCCGACTATGGCGACGACGCTCGCGACTATCTCGCTCTGCTGATCGAGCGCAAGGGCCGTTACACGGAGGCCGCCGAGCTGCTGCGCGAAGCTGTCGCGATCGATTTGCGCACCAAGGGCGCCGATAGTCCGGACTACGCCAATACTTTGAGTAATCTCGCCAGCAATCTTCTCGATTTCGGAGATTATACGCAGGCGGAAGCCAAGCTTCGCGACGCGCTCGCGATCCGCCGAAGAGTGCTGGGCAACGATCATCCCGATTTGGCTTATCCGCTGAACAACCTTGCCTTTGTACTGATGGAACAGGGCGAGGCGGCCCAAGCCGAGCCGTTCGCGCAAGAGGAGCTCGCATTGAGGCTAAAAACTTACGGGCGCGCCCATCCCGAGATCGCCGCGGCTCGCAACACCTTGGCGCGCGTGCTGGAGGCAAAGGGAGATTACATCGGCGCGGAGCGTGAATTTCGGGAGGCGCTCGACGTGGTGAACCGCACGGTGGGCATCGGAAGCTATCTTGGCGCGCAAGTTCTCCTTAATCATTCCGTGCTGGAATTCGATCGCGGCCAGTACCCGAGCGCGGAGCGGGAGGCGCGCGAATCGCTCGAAGCTCTGCGCAAGCTCGGCGGAGAGAATACGCCCTATGTCGCCTCGGCCCTGGTTCAATTGGCGGAAGATCGCTTCTTTCAAAAAGACCCTCGGGACGCCGTTCCGATGCTGCGCGAGGCGGTGGAGATCCGCAGGCGCGAACTGCCCGCCGCGCATCCGAACGTGATTTTCGCCGAAGTCAGACTGGGAGAGGCGCTCGTCAGAACAGGCGAATTGCGCGAATCCGAAAAGATTCTTCGGAGCGCACTCGACGATGTCCACTCCGCCTCATTCACCCTCGCGCCGTGGCGGATCGCCGAAATTCAAAGCGCTCTCGGAATTTGCCTCGCCGCGCAGGGCGAAATGGATCAAGCCAAACCGCTGCTGGCGACGAGCCAAGCCGCGTTGCGGTCCGATCCGCACCCCACGTTCCGCAAGCTCTCGGCCGACAGTTTACGGCAGATGAACTGACGTCGCGCTCGGATCGCCTGTCGGCGGCGGAGCCAAATCTTCCTTCGCGGGAGGCCCGAGCAGCTCGGTCAGAATCGGCTTCAGCGCGTCCGCCCACACCTGATATCCCTGAACGGTCGGATGCAGCTTATCGCGAGCGTTCATCATCCCTTCGAATAGCTCGCCTTGGGAATTAGCGAGCTTGTCGTTGACATCCAGAAACCGGATCTTCCCGCCATCTGCCAGCTTCGACAAATTCGCGTTGATCTTGTCGATGGTCGGCATCACCGCCATGTTGTCGTTCCGCGGGAAAATCGCCATGAGAATGATCGTCGCGCGCGGGGCTTTGGATTGGATTTCGCGCAGCAGCGCTTGAATGCCCTGGGTGATATCCGCTACCTTGGCGTCTTCGCCCGCCGCGGGCGGCCTATTTCCGACATTGTTCGTCCCCGCGAGCAGCACCACCACTTTCGGATCGATCCCGTCGAGCTCGCCGTTCTCCAGCCGCCACAGGATGTTTTGAATCGTGTCCGCGCCCCATCCGAAATCCGCCGCATTCCAGCCATAAAAGTTTTGCTTCCAATTGGCTAGGAGCGCGGGATAATCCGTCGCGCCCCATCGCCGGGTGATGGAATCGCCCTCAAAATAGACGTCAATCCGCCCTTTTTTGGCTTTTTCGAGCAGTTGAGCGTGCGCTTTGAGTGAATTTTGGTCGGTCCGCGAGACTGGCTGGTCCGCGGGCGTCTGCGCAAGCAGCGCCGGGCCCAAACCCAGCGCTACAATCCAGATCCGCATTACTTCGCGCGGACGGCCGCGCTCTCCGACGGTGACTCGCGATGGAAGAATTTATCCGCCCATGGGATGAAGTACTCCCAGTTCGGCGCGTCGGTGTGCCCGCCATCGTGCTGCCGCCAAGCCAACTGGCCGTTCAGCAATCCGACGTTCACAGCCGGCATTTTTTCCGTGTTGTAGTTATCGGATCGGCCCAAATCCTTGGCGCCCAGTAGCCGGAACACGGGCTGGGCGGCGATGGCGGCCATGAAACTTCCTTGATGATCCAGCCATTTCGCGTCGCCCTTTTCGGGCACCCCGTAACTGACGAAGGTCAGACGCGGAGCACACAGCGCGATCAGCTCATGCGCGTCCACGGGGATATCGCCGGCGTTTTTGCTGCCGAAAGTGGCTTCCGAGGCGCCATATTTCATGAAATTGCCCGCCATCCAGTGATATTCGCCCGAGCCGGTCAGGTTCTCGACGGCCTCGCCCCAATTCCGGCGGTGCAGCTTCGCTCCGCCTTCGCCCGAAGAGCCGATCAGAACGACCGCAAACCGCGTGTCGTAAGCCATCGTGATCAGCGCGGCCTTGCCGTATCGGGAAACGCCTTCGATGCCGACGTGCTTAGCATCCACGGCCCTATCTGTTTCGAGATAATCCAAGCCCTTCGATGCGCCCCAAGCCCACGCGCGCAGCGCGCCCCAGTCGTCGGGCTTGCGGAACTCGCCTTTATTCACCAACCCGATGATGCCCCTGGTCAATCCCGCTCCGTTATCGGCCTGAACGCTGGTCGGATTGATGCGCGCGTAGCCCCAGCCATCGGCGATCAACTGTTCGGTTGAAGGCGGGTCGGCGTTGGCCGCCGGCGCGGGACCTCGTCCGCGGCCGCCCGGCGCCGCTTGACCCGGCAGCGTCGCGCCGCCGAACATCATCATCACCGGCACGGGACCTTTGGCGTCATCCGGCGTCACCAGCGCCATTTGAATCTCGACGTCAATCGAGGGATATGAGGAATTGTCCACATGCCCCACCAACTGCGTCCCCGTCACCTTATGCGAGCCGACCATCGCGTGCACGGTATTCGTCACCGTCCAGGTCACTTTTGGCACATTCTTCGGAACACGACCCAGGACTTCACGGTCGAAATCCTCGACGATCTCGGGCCGCCGCTCTTTCCACCAGGCGTCCGGCGTGGTCACCTTCTTGCCGCTTTTGAGGGTGAGCACATCGGGCAGGTTCGGAAAAGGATTCGCCGTCGCCTCGTCGTAGTTGGCGTGGTTTGGAGCGCTCTCATTGCCGCTTGGACCTGGCCGCAATGCTTTGATGCCAAGCTGATCCATCATGTTTTGGTGATCCCGCGCGGTGGCTTGCGCGAGCGCCTCCTTGGCTTCTTTCGAAGGCGCCTGGCCGAACAGGCCGGTGGCCGCCAGAAGCGCGGTCAACCCGAGCATCAAACAGCGTTTGTCGATCCTCATCGCATCTCCTCGATGATCCATTCTACTCGCACTGGATGCCAGGTAGGACGAGCTTCCACTGGGCCTACAGTTCGATAGAATTCGTTGATGACGAGCAGGAGGTCGCCCTCATGACCGCATCCAGGATTGCGATATCGATAGCGATGTTTTGCGCTCCGCTCTCCGCTCAGTGGTTGCACCAGCCCACAGCCGGCATCCCGCGCACGTCCGATGGCAAACCGAATTTAGCCGCGCCGGCGCCGCGAACCTCCGACGGCCATCCCGATCTTTCCGGGCTGTGGAACAAAATCTCGCCTAAGTACGCGCGCAACATCGCGGCGGACCTGAAGCCCGGGGACGTCCAGCCCTGGGCGGAGGCTTTGGTGCGGCAGCGCAAGGAAAATCTCGAGAAAGACTACATGAACGTGCTCTGCCTGCCCCTGGGTCCCGGCTACAGCACCGCCGCCGACAGCACCGGAGCCGAGATGATGAAGATCGTCCAGACTCCTGCGCTGATCGTCATCTTAGATCCCGACCTCACGTATCGCCAGATCTTCATGGACGGCCGCTCGCTGGAGGCCGCTCCCAATCCGAGCTGGATGGGATATTCGGTCGGGCATTGGGATGGAGACACGCTGGTGGTGGAGAGTTTCGGCTTCAACGACCGCACGTGGCTGGATCACGATGGCCATCCTCACACCGATGCGCTGCGCATGACGGAGCGCTACCGCCGGCGGGACTTCGGCAATCTGGATCTGGAAGTCACATTCTCCGACCCGGGGGCGTATGCCAAGCCTTGGACCGTGGCCGTGCGGGCGGAGTTGGCTCCGGATACCGAGATGCTCGAATGGGTCTGCAATGAGCAAGGCAGCACGCTCGGTCACTGGGTCGGAAAGGCTTCCGATGAGCGCAAGCTGGAGGTCAAAGTCGCGCCCGAGGTCCTGGCGAAATACGCCGGCATTTACGAGGAGCAGCCGAAGTATTGGAGGCTCGCGCCTCGAATCCTTGAAATCACCGTCTCGGACGGGATGCTGTTCGGCGATATGGATGGAAGAGGGAAGACTCCCCTGGCGGCCCAATCCGAAACCTCGTTTTCCGGTTTGTACGGACTGGGAGTGGAATTCCTCAAGACCGACGCGGGAAGTCCCGCGCAGCTATTGGTGAAGCACGTCTCGGGCGATTACCGGTTCGCGCGCAGAAAGTAGTTAAACCACGCGCCGCATTTCGGAGGCCCATTTCAGAAAGCGCCACAGTTCGCCGCGATGTTCCCACATGAACGCTCGAAATTGGGGGGCCGCGATCTCATCGGCGTGCAAGCCCCAATAGGTTTCGATGCGCCAGCGGAGATAGGGGCTGAGCCACGGGCGGAGGCGATAGCCTTTGCTCGCCTGCCAGAGAAAGGACATCATTGGGTGGAGCAGGCTTCAGCCTGCAACGGGGACTTTAGTCTCCGCCTGGTGGGCCGCTCGACAAAGCCGAGGCTGAAGCCTCGGTTGCAGGCTGAAGCCTGCTCCACCACCACCACGAACTGCGGCATTATTTGGCGAAGGAGGCCGCCCCTTTTGGCGCCGCCTCGGGAGTGGCGTAGTAGCCGCTGCGCGTGCGCACGTTCCCGTAGCCCTTCACTCTCACTTCGATTTTGCGGTAGGTGCCGTCGAGCGCGGTGTTGGTGGGCGAGTAGGCGACCAGGTATTGGTTGCGGATTTCATGCGCAATCTGCGGCGTAATACGCTCCACCTCGGCGAGGTCCTTCGGATAATAATCGAGACCACCGGACGCTTCGGCCAAAGCTTTCAAAGCGCGTTTGGCGCTGCGGGCCTCGCGCGGCTCCTCCTCGCTCAGCAAGCCGATACAGTAAATCAGCACCTCACTGCGCTGAGCTTTGCGCACGAGAGTCTCCAAGGTCTCCGTGCTGGTGTTGTCGTTTCCGTCCGTCACCACGACCAGGACCTTTTTATCCTTCTTCCCTTTGTCCTTTACGTAATCGATGGAGGAGCTGATGGCGTTGCGCATCGCCGTTCCCCCGTGCGAATCCAGCCGGTCGAGCGCCGTCTCCAGCAGCTTGATATCGCTGGTGATCGGCTGATCGAGATAGGCGTCGTCGTTGAAATCGACGATAAATTCCTCGTCTTGGGGATTCGAAGCCTTCACGAGAGCCAGTGACGCGGCCGCGACCTTGGCCCGCTTGTCGCGCATGCTTCCGCTGTTATCGATGAGAATTCCCATCGAGACTGGGACGTCCTCGCGGCGGAAAATCTTGATCGGCTGCGGGATTCCGTTCTCGAACACTTTGAACCCCGATTCCGGAATATCGGTAACCAGCTTCCCGCTTTTGTCCAGCACGCTAACGTGCAGATCCACCAACTGCGTGCCGGAGCGATAAATCGGAACATCGTCGCTGCCGTTGGCGGCTTTTTCGGAATCCGGACGGGAGGATGTCTGGGCGGCTGCGACAGACGCCCCAAGCAGAGCAAGTATCTCGCGTCTATTGAGCGGGCGCATAATATCCGGGCCGATGGGTCGGCTTCAATTGCGGCATTCCGGTCGTCTTTACGAGGCGCACGTGCACCCTTCTAAATTTTCCATCCCTCTCCTTATTTTTTGGACTGTATCCGAGCACGTATTGGTTACGCAATTCCAGCCCGATTTTCGCCGCGATATCCGGCAGGTCGTTAAGGCTGTCGGCGGAGAAAAAGCGTCCGCCGGTCTGCTCCGCGATTTCGTTGAGAAGCTGCGGCCCCCCGGCTTCCTCCGGCGTGCGGTTGCGCCCGGCCATCGATTCGAAAATGCCGATCGCATAAATCTGAACGTCGGATTCGCGCACCTGGGTCTTCACTTCGCTTTCGGTGTAGCGGCTGGAATTATCGCCGCCATCGGAAATGATCAAGATCGCTTTGCGGGGATTTCTGGCCTTTTTCATCTGATTCATGGCCATATAGACGCCGTCGAGCAGCGCTGTGCGGCCTCGCGATTGCGTGAACAGAAGCCGGTTCTGAAGCTCCTCGGTATCGGGCGTGAAGGGAACCACCATTTCAGGCCGGTCGTTGAATTGAACCAGAAAGAACTCGTCCTCGGGATTCGCGGTCTTTAGAAATTGCCCGACCGCCTGACGCGACCGTTCCAGCTTCGGACCCATGCTACCGCTGGTATCGAAGACTAATCCCACCGACATCGGAGCGTCCTCATTTGAGAACTGCGTAATATCCTGATCGACTTTTTTGCCGTTGTATTCCTCGGTGAGCTTGAAGTTTTCCTTGTCGAGGCCGGTGACGTAGCGGCCGATCGGATCCGTGACGGAGACGTAAATCAAGACCAGGTCCGTGTCAACGCGAATATCGGAGCGCCGGTCGGTGATCGTCTCCGGAGCGCCCACCTTGGCGCGAGGCGTGATGGAGACGTTCGGCTGCGGACCGCTATTTTTCTGTGAAGCGTTTTGCTGAGGCGGCGCCGGCTTGCCTTTATCGTCGTCTCCTCCCGCGATGAGGGCGAACGTCGCGATGAGAGACAATACACCAATCCCAATGAGTGGACGTTTCATACCACCCGCACTCTTGCCCCAGTATACCAACGCCATTGAACGCCTTCTGTCAAGCCGCCGGTCTCGATTCCGTGGAGAATTTCGGCTAAAATTTCGGCGGTCCGGACGATGGTCATGCCGGAGCGGTTAAAGTAAAGGTTTCCATCCGCGAAGGCCACCCGGCCCGAACGGACGGCTTTCAGATCGTCCCACCAGGGGAGCCGTTCCAGAACTTCCCGTTCGCCGAGGGCGCGCTCCAAGTCGAAGCCGCAGGGCGCCACGATGAGCACATCCGGATCCGCGTCGCGAAGCTGTTCCGCGGGAATCGCGCGCGAATGGCGTCCCGGGTTTCCCAGCAGCGGCTCGCCTCCCGCGATCTCCACCAGTTCCGGTCCCCAGTTGCCCATGGCGAAAATAGGATCCGCCCATTCGAGCACGGCCACGGTTGGGCGGCGCAAGTTCCCGGTTCGTTCACCGAGACGTCTGAGACGCTCGCGCTGTTCAAGGATCGTGGAGCAGGCCCTCTCTTGCAGGCGGGCCTTGAGCCCGGGTTCCACGCTGGACAGCACGCCGGCCAGCTGCCGAACGCCGTCCAACACTTCATCCACGGACGACCCGCTCAGCGACGCCGTCATAGATTGGATTCCAAGCTCGCCCTTTCGTTTCAGATCTCCCGGCGTCACGGCGCAGACCTCGCAGTGCGATTGCGCCACGATCAAATCCGGCTTCAGCGCGCGAATCAGATCGTCATGGACGACATAAAGAGGTTCGCCGGCGCGCACACGGCGATTCACTTCGTTGTCGATTTCCCGGCTCGAAACCGATATGTCGAACGCGGGCTCGCTGCATTTCGGAAGGGAACGCACCCAGGCGGGGTTGTCGCATTCGTGCGAGCGGCCCACCAGCGAATCGCCCATGCCCAACGCGCAAACAATTTCGGTTCCGCTGGCTAAAAGAGAAACGATACGCATTCTTTTCCAAGCACGGCGCCTGTGCTATTATCGATTGTGCCGCACCGGATTCTCGGCGTCATCCCCGCCCGGTACGCATCCTCCAGATTTCCCGGAAAATCTCTCTCCTCCATCGCTGGTAAGACCATGCTCCAGCACGTCTGGGAACGGGCGTCGCAGGCGCGCTACATCACCAGCCTGGTGATCGCCACCGACGACGAGCGCATCCGCGACGCGGCCCGCGAATTTTCCGCGCGCGTGGTGATGACCCGCTCCGATCATGCTTCCGGAACCGATCGCGCGGCCGAAGCCGCGTCGACCTCCAACGCCAGCATCGTGGTGAACATTCAGGGCGACGAGCCGATGATCGATCCCACCGCGATCGATATCGCCATCCTCGGCCTGATCGATAACGAAGACGCGCCGATGGCGACCTTGAAAAAGCGCATCGATCATCCGGCAGATCTCTCCGATCCCAACATGGTGAAAGTAGTCACCGATTCGCGCGGCATGGCGATTTATTTTTCGCGTTTGCCGATTCCCTTCGTCCGCGAAACCGGAGATCGAATTCCGCACTACAAACATATCGGGCTCTACGTCTACCGGCGCGAGTTCTTGCTGCAATACCCAGACCTCCCGGCCGGTCCCCTGGAGCGATCGGAGCGCCTGGAACAACTGCGCGCCCTGGAGAACGGATTCAAAATTCATGTAGGAGAGACCGAATACGATTCGATCGGCATTGACACGCCGGAGGACCTGGAACGCGTGTCCGAAATATTCGAGAAAACCATGGTGAGCACCTAAACAATGGCCAAATATGTATTTGTGACCGGCGGAGTGGTTTCTTCCCTAGGCAAAGGAATCGCGGCGGCGAGTTTGGGTTGTCTGCTCGAGAGCCGCGGCCTGAAGGTAACGCTTCAGAAGTTCGATCCTTATCTGAACATCGATCCGGGAACTATGAGCCCGTTCCAACACGGCGAGGTGTTCGTCACCGACGACGGCGCGGAGACGGATCTCGACCTCGGCCACTATGAGCGCTTCACTCACTCGCCCCTCACACAGGCCAATAACCTTACCAGCGGGCGTATCTACGAGCAGATCATCTCGCGCGAGCGCCGCGGCGATTATCTGGGCAAGACCGTCCAGGTGATCCCGCACGTCACTAACGAAATTAAGGCGGCCGTGCGCCGCGTTTCCACGGCATCCGATCAAAGCCCGATCGACGTGGTGATCGTGGAGATCGGCGGCACCGTCGGCGATATCGAATCGCTGCCGTTTTTGGAGGCGATCCGGCAATTGCGGCATGAATTGGGCCGCGAAAACACGCTTTTTGTACACGTCACGCTGGTGCCGTGGATCGCCGCGGCGCAGGAGTTAAAGACGAAGCCAACCCAGCACAGCGTGAAAGAACTGCGCGCCATCGGTATTCAGCCCGATATGCTGCTCTGCCGCAGCGAGCGTCCGCTGCCGCAGGAGGTGAAGGAAAAAATCGCCCTATTCTGCGACGTGGACGTGAAAGCCGTGATCACCGCCAGCGATGTCGCGAGCGTTTACGAATGTCCCTTGGTATTCGCCGATCAGGGCGTGGACGAAATTGCGCTGCGGCTTCTGCACATGGAAGCGGGCCCGCGCAAACTCGGGCGCTGGAGCGATATGGTGAAGCGCCTGCAACGCCCCGCGCGGCAGGTTTCCGTCGGACTGGTGGGAAAATACGTCGAATACGAAGATTCCTACAAGAGCTTGAAAGAAGCCCTTCTGCACGGCGGCCTGGCGCACGACGCCAAAGTGGACATCACTTGGATCGAATCGGACCGTCTGAAATGGCCCGAGGCGATCGAGGAACTGGAGCGCTTCGACGGAATTCTGGTGCCCGGCGGATTCGGGCGGCGCGGCGTGGAAGGCATGCTGCACGCGATCCGCTTTGCCCGCGAATGCAAAGTCCCGTATTTTGGAATCTGCCTGGGCATGCAAACGATGGTGATCGAATTCGCGCGCAACGTCTGCGGACTTGGGAGCGCCAACTCCACCGAGTTCGATCCCGCTACGCCCGACCGGGTCATTTATAAGCTACGCGAATTAAAAGGCGTGGACGAGCTCGGCGGCACGATGCGGCTGGGCGCCTACCCATGTATGCTTGCCGAAAACAGCTTCGCGCGCCGCGCATACGGAACGGGCGAAATCAGCGAGCGCCACCGCCATCGCTACGAGTTTAATCGCGAATACGAAGACGTGCTCAAGCGGCATGGCCTCCGGCTTACTGGAGAAACGCCGGACGGCGTTTACGTCGAAATTTGCGAGTTGGCCGACCATCCTTGGTATCTGGGCTGCCAATTCCATCCCGAGTTCAAATCGAAGCCGCTGGAGCCGCATCCGCTCTTCCGCGCGTTCATCGGCGCCGCGCTCGAATACGGGCAGAGCCGGAAGAGCGGGGTCGCCGATCGGTTTTCGCCGGCAGACTTCGTCGAAACCACCAGTGCGCATCGCGTCCGGGCTTGAAATCGGCGGCGGCGCGCCCCTGACGCTCATCGCCGGACCATGCGTCATCGAAAGCGAGGAGCATGTCCACTTTCTGGCTCGCGAGCTCGCGAAATTGGGTGCGCCGTGGGCGTTTAAGGCGTCCTTCGATAAGGCGAACCGCTCCAGCGTGAACTCCTATCGCGGCCCAGGCTTGAAGGAGGGCGTGCGCATTCTAAAGACCGTTCGCGATCTCGGCATTCCCGTGCTCACCGATATTCACGAGCCTGGGCAGGCGGAAGTCGCCGCCGAGGCCGCCGATATTCTGCAAATCCCCGCGTTCCTCTGCCGTCAGACCGATCTTCTGATCGCGGCGGGGCGCACTGGACGAGCGGTCAATATCAAGAAGGGCCAATTCTTGTCGCCGCAAGATATTCGGCACGCGGCCGACAAGGTCGCCTCCACGGGCAACGATCGCATTCTGCTGACCGAGCGCGGCTCCTCCTTCGGGTACAACAATTTGGTTGTAGACATGCGCGGGCTGATCATTATGCGGGGCTTCGGATGGCCGGTGGTTTTCGATGCGACGCACAGCGTGCAGTTGCCGGGCGCGGCAGGAACGGCATCGGGAGGAGAGCCGCAATTTATCGAACCGCTTGCGTGCGCCGCCGTAGCCGCGGGCGCCGACGCGGTGTTCGTCGAAGTGCATGAAGAGCCCTCGCGGGCGTTATCGGACGGCGCAAATGCCCTCCGCCTGGACAAATTGCCGGCGCTCTGGTCGAAGCTTCAGCGGATTTCGTCGGCGGCGCAATCGCGATGAAAATTTCCCGGCGTGAAGCACTGGCGCTCTACGCGACTCCGTTAATCGCAAAAACCCGACCACGGGTGGCGATCACTATGGACGATGTCCGGTGGCAGATCATTCCCGAGGACCGAAGGCCCGAAGCGGAAGAGCGCCTCTTGAAACACCTCGGTAAGACGCGCGCATTCTTATTCGCCGTCGGCCAGAACGTCGATAACGAGCACGGCGCGGACATCTTAAGCAGCTGGAGCGCAGCCGGACATTGGATCGGCAACCACACATATACGCACCGATCGTTGTTAGGGAAAATCGCACCCGCCGATTTCGAGCAAGACATCCTGCGAAATGAAGAACTGTTGCGCGAGTATTCCGGCTTCCGGAAATGGTTCCGCTTTCCGGCTCTCAAGGAAGGCCGGACGCGAGAGCTGCGCGATCTCTTTCGAACGTTTCTTGCGAGCCACGGCTACCGTAACGGCTCGGTAACAATCGATGCTTCGGACTGGTATTACAATCAACGCCTGCTAACTCGCATCGAGGCGGATCCCCGCTTCGATGTCAACCGTTACCGCGAACCTTATCTCGACCACATCTGGGACCGCGCGCAATTCTACGATCGGCTATCGCGCGATGTGCTGGGACGCAGCGTGGCGCACACTCTCTTGATTCACTACAATCTGCTGCACTCCCTGTTCCTCGGCGACCTTTTGGCAATGTTCCGGTCGAGGGGCTGGGGCGTTATCGGAGCCGACGAGGCATTCTCCGATTCGGTGTTTGAACGCCAGCCGGACACGGCTCCAGCCGGCGAGAGCCTGATCTGGGCTCTGGCAAAGGAGACCGGCAAATTCGAGGATCGCTTGCGCTATCCGGGCGAGGACGACGTCTACGAAAAACCGATCCTCGACCGGCTCGGCCTGTAAATTGAGGCACACCCGCGGGACGACCGAAGCTTAAGCGGATTTGTGCGGCGGCGCCATCGCGACGAGAATTTCCCGGCGTGTAGAGCTGGCGCTCCAGGCGGCTTATTGGCGAGGGCCAAACCCTATTGCCGGTCACAGAGACGACATCGGTTGGAAGAACGTCTCCGTGGTATTTTAATCAAGGTTAATCGATAATGATCAGTCGCAATAGAGTCCTGGTGCATCGTCTTCCCATCACTCAAGCTCGCGTGAATCTCGGCCAAGTCGTGAAGCGCGCGCACCTCAATCGCGCACCTCAATAAGGAATATTTCATCCTGGAAAAAGACGGCATCCCGGTCGCCGGCATTTTGGATGCCGACGAACTGGAAGATTATCTTGAATCGCGAGATCCCAAGGTTCGCCGCGCCATCCATGCGAGCAATGCCGATATCGCCGCCGGCCGCGTGAAATCCGCAGACGCGCTGCTTATTCCACCCGCCCGCGGCAAACGTACAAAGATGCGCCGACGCTAACACGTCGATGGCATCCGCCAGCTTTTCGGTTTTTGTCACAGCTCGGTTTGAGCGCGATTATCAGGCGATCCTGAAGCGTCATCCCAATCTCGCGCAACGCTATGCCGAGAGCCTCATGTTCCTCAAGCAAGACCCGTACAACAGCAGCCACCGCTACGCAATCAAAAAGCTTGAAGGGATGGCCGCTGGCGTGGACAGTATCGTCTCCGGTCGGGTCGCTACCGGTTCCGCTACGACATTGTGGGAAATGAGGTGTATCTAAAGTATTGCGCCCTTCGACGAGAGGATACTTACTAAATTTAAGTCCCACCGAAACAATCGCCGGACGCGGTGTGACACAATCCGTCAATTACAAATCGAACGGATCGAGGATCGTTTTTCGTGATATCGGCCTCGATCGGGGAGCGCACTTCTGCTGGAAAAGCGCGCTCGCTGGTCGAAGCTTCAGCGCATGATCGGCGGCGCGGGATATAGTTCGATAAGATTCGAAGGAGAGGCGCTTTGTGGCGATCGGCAAAGGATCTGCGGCGAAGAAGCGGTCCACGGGCAAGGCGCCTGTCAAGAAAGCCGCTGCGCGAAAGCAAGCGCCCAAAAAGCAAAGCTCGCCGGCCAAAGCAGGCGCCCGCAAAGCCGCGTCCCCCGACTTCTCTTCTCTGCCGTCTGAGTTGGTCGCGCGCGACGACCGGCGCGTCTGCCTGGCCTGCGTGCTGGACGTAATGACTCGCCACCTCGGACTGCCCATCCGAAAAGCGCAGAAAGAAGTTAAGCAGTATACGCCGTCGCTTGAGGAAGTCCGAGAGCGAGCGCTGACCCGGCCCTTTTTTGCCGTGCATAGCGAAAGCCGTCCCTGTCCGTATTGCGGATCGGCGGCCAAGTGGCACGCCTTGTTGACGATTTATCGGATTGAGAATACGAAATCGGCCGACGCCAAGCGGCGCGCGCTTTTGAAATCGCTGCCGGAAAGCGCTTTCGCGATCGTCGAGGAGAAGGCTACTCAGCAGGAAGCCTTTTTTCAGTGGGCGGAAAAGATGAGCGCCGGCCTCAACTTGGACGATCCGCGCTGGCTGCGCGAAGTTTCGCGCGGCTATCTGGGCCGCAAGGAACCGAAAATCGATTGGGACGCCCTGTTCGCGCAGTTCCATTCGATCCGGCGATCGAGACGGCTCGAAAGCGGCTGGGAGATCGACAACGGCCGGCTGTTTCTGGCTCCGATGCTATTCGACGAGCTGCTGCTGGTGCAATACCTGGTGAGCCGCGCTCATCGCTCGGGCGGTTTGACGCTGGAGGGCCGCTACACGCTGCAAGAGCTGTTCGCGCGCCTGCGAAACTCCGGCTATCTTCGGGCCGCCGGCGTGGAGACACACAACCCGTCCGATGCGTTTGAGCAGGTCTTGACTCATCTCGGCGGCGGCGATACATCGCTACGTTTCTATTACGTCGTGGATCGGCGCGACCTACTGGAGCGGGTGAAGGCGCTCGAAGACCTGCGCGTGCCGAGGGCCAAACCCGCCGGCGCTCGTCGTTAATGCAAGTTGATGGAGCCCGTCTATCATCGCATTGCTTATACGACGGCTCTCCCAGTCTTTATGCGCCGTCGGCGCCGGTGGCGCACATCGACTAATCCCTGCGCCTACGCGAGCCGCAAAGCAGTGTGATGCTCGTGCCGATCCACACCCCGGAGAGGACCAGCCCCAGAATTTCACCTCCGTGAAAAATTCTGCCGCTCGCTCCCGGCGCGAGCAGCCTCGGATCGCCGTTAAAACGGATAAACATCAGAATTCCAAACAACAACGCGCTTATGGCAGAAATTATCCTTGGCCCCCGCATGAGCCCCCCTTTGACCGACGCTCTTCCGGATAGGGCAAAAGTATATCATCCGGGCATGCCCAGACGCAAGAGAGATAGAACGATGAGCCGTGGTGGAGTAGGCCTCAGCCTCGGCCACTGCCCGACGGCACGTCAAAGCGGGGACTCAAGTCCCCGTTGCAGGCTGAAGCCTGCTCCACCTTACAAGGGCTCGCTGCTCATCCCATTTCCCAGACATAAGCGGAGAATTCGCGGCGCGGAATGAAGCCCATCTCGCGGTACAGCCGGAGGGCGGATTCGTTGGCCGAGGTCACGGTGAGGCTCACGTCCCGGCAGCCGTGGGCCGCCAACGCGAGCAGCGATTTTCGCAAAAGCTCATAGCCGATGCCTTGGCCCTGATATTCCGGCGCGACGCAAATCTGCGTGATATGCCCCACTTCGGGCGCTACCAGGCTGGCGAGGCTGATGCCGCACATCGCGCGGCTTCTCCGGTCCCACGCGACGAAAGAAGCGGGCGCGAAGAAGGCTCCGCAACCGGGATATTGCACGATATTGACCAGGAACCGCCGAGCCCCCGTCGTGGAGCGGTATTGATCGTTGATCTGACTATCCACATGGCCGCGATAGGAATGGGCGATCAACTGAGCGGCCTCGTCGTGCCAGCCGTCGGTCCACGGACCAAACGCGGCGCCCGTTTCGCGCGCCGGAAGATCTCGCGCTAAGGCAAGGGGCGCCTCCAAAAACTGCCGCCGATAGGTATGGAACCAGCGCGCATAAGGCATCGCTCGATTCAATTGCTCGATTTCAGGTGGCGCGGGCGATCGGGTTAGGCCGCCCCTGAGCGCGGGCCGCGGCGAATAGGCGCTGAGCATCATCAACTGCGCCTCCACGCGCCGCGTTCCGGGAGTTCTCCACATCGCGTCCAGCACCGCATGCAAAAGGCTGGCCTCCCGGTCGGCCGTGCGAAAAGCCTCCCGCATATAGAAGTCGCCAATGAGGCCCTTGCCTTCTTCGGCGACGTAGTAGCTATAGCCCGCGATAACGCCACCGGCCACCAGCGCCAATCCATTCAGCGAACGCAATTGAACGAAGCGCCGCACCAGATCGGCGGACGCGCGAAAATCCCAATCGAGCTCGCGGCTCCAGGATGCGGTTTCTTCCTCGATCAACTCCGACAGGTGGTCAACGGTCAGGTCGCGCAGATCGATGAGCGATTCGGCGTGGCGTTCCCCAGCGAATCGATCCGGCAGCGCGGCCACAATGGTCGTCCTTATTTCCCGATCGGAACGGGCTCGGCAGATTGCAACATCCGCTTGATGGCGGACGTGGCCTGGCGGGTGCGGTGGGGATTCTCGATGAGCGCGAATCGCACGAATCCTTCTCCCATGGGACCGAAGCCGACTCCGGGCGACACCGCGACCAGCGCGTTCTGGAGCATGAGCTTGGAAAATTCGAGCGATCCCATCCCGCGGAAACGCTCGGGCAGCGGGGCCCACACGAACATCGTTCCCTTGGGCGGCTCAACGGGCCAGCCCGCGCGATTCAAACCCTGAATCAAGACGTCACGCCGCTTCTGATATGTCGCGCGAATTTTCCTGGTCTCCTCTTCGCATTCGCGCAAGGCGATGATGGAGGCGATCTGAATGGGCTGAAACACTCCGTAGTCGAGATAGCTCTTGATGCGCGCCAACGCGGCGATCATTTTCGGATTGCCAAGGCAGAAGCCCACGCGCCAGCCCGCCATGTTGTAGCTTTTCGACATGGAGAAGATCTCGACGGCGACTTCCTTGGCGCCGTCCACTTCCATGATGCTGGGAGGACGGTAACCGTCGAAGCCCAGATCGGCGTAGGCAAAATCGTGAACCACCATGGCTCCGTGATGCGCTGCGAGCCGCACGATTTCTTTGAAGAAATCGAGGTCCACGCACTGGGTGGTGGGATTGTGCGGGAACGAAATCAGAATCATGCGAGGCTTGCGCGTGGACTTGCGGAAAAGATCTTCCAGCCGGTCGAGAAATGTGGCCGGATCGGGCATCGGCAGCATGCACGCATGTCCTTCCGCCATAATGACGCCGTATTGGTGAATCGGGTAGCACGGATTCGGTGAGACCACAGGGTCGCCCGGCCCGATCACCGCGAACAGCAGATGCGCCAGGGCGTCTTTGGCGCCGATGGTCACGATCGCTTCTTTCTCCGGATCGAGATCGACGCCGTAATTCGTTTTGTAACGGCGGACGATTTCTTCGCGCAGCTTGGGAATGCCGCGCGACAGGGAATAGCGGTGATTGCGATAGTTGCGCGCGGCCTCGACGAGCTTGCTGACGACCGCGCGAGGCGTGGGGCCATCCGGGTTGCCCATGCCCAGGTCCACCACATCGAGCTGTGCCGCCCTTGCTTTCGCCTTCATTTCATTGATCACGGCGAAAACGTAGGGAGGGAGCTTCTGGATGCGGTAGAAGCCTTGGTCTGAATCCATTTTCTTATGTTATCGGATTCGGATCGCTCCCTAACCTGCAGGCAACCCTTCGTGCGCTCGTATTCACGCTTCAAGAGACCTGGACTCGCGGCACGGCCGTCTTCGGCAAGGACCCAGAAGAGTAAGAGCCGGGGAGCATACGCCGTCCCGCGCGTGTTGCTTATATACTGGAACTAGGCAACGCCAGTCGGCGTCTATCCCGCTGGAGAAACGAGTCAACGCATGCACAAAACATTCCTGGTTTTGGCGGTCCTAGGAACCGTCGCGTGGGGGCAGAACAATGCACAGCAAACTCCCGCGGGCGCTCCCGCCGCCGACCACGCGTCGGCATACTATTACTACACCGTCGCGCACATGTATGCGGATTTGGCGGGCCAGACAGGCAGCCGCGACTACGTTTCCAAAGCCATCGATAACTATAAGCTGGCCCTGAAAGCCGACCCCACCAGTTCAGCCATCGGCGACGAACTCTCCAGTTTCTATATCGAAACGGGCCGCGCCCGCGAAGCGCAGAGCGACGCCGAAGACGCGTTGAAGCAGAATCCGAACGATCTGTTCGCATTGAGGCTGCTCGCCAAGGTCTACACGGCGCAGATTCAAGGACCGCAGAATCGCGTGGATCAAACCATGCTGCGGCGCGCCATCGATCAGTATCAAAAGATAACGTCGCTCGATCCGAAGGACATCAACTCCTGGGTAATGCTGGGACGGCTGCAAGGCTTCGCATCCAATTCCGTGGAGTCGCGCACCGCCTATGAGAAGGCCCTGGCGCTGGACCCGGACAGCGAAGACGCTTTGACCGGGCTCGCTCAGGCGTACTCGGACGAGGGCGACATCCAAAAGGCGGGAGATTTGCTCCGCCAGCTCGCATCGAAACATCCATCCGGACGCGGCCTGGAGGCTCTGGCGGAATTTTATCGCACGACGCGCCAGTGGGGCTTGGCGGCCGACACGCTGAGGCAAGCGCTGACGCTGAATCCCCCTAATGCCGACGACCTCAAGCGCAGAATGGCGGACTTCCTTCTAGGCGCGGGCCGTTATTCAGACGCTCTTGGCGTGTACCAGGACCTGATCTCGGAGGATCCTGAAAATTCCCAATACTATTTGCGCGTCTCTCAGATCTATCGCCAGCAACGAGACCTGAACAAGGCTCAGCAGGCCGCCGACAAGGCCCGCGCGCTCGATCCGATGAGTCCCGATATTCGGCTCAACGACGCGTTCATCCTGCAAGCGGAGGGAAAGACCCCCGAAGCCGTTCAGACGATCAAGGATCTTCTAGCCTCCACCGAGAAAACCAGCTATACCAAAGGCGAGCGGGCCACGCGCGGCGATCTGTTCAATCAGCTCTCCGCGTTCTATCGCGACGCCGATCAGACGGAGCTGGCGGTGGAAGCGCTCCGCCAGGCGGCGGACGTGAATCCGGACAAATCCACCGAGGAAACGCTGGCCATCGTGGAAACCTTCGCCGACGCGCACGAATATCCGAAGGCGCAGCAAGAGCTGGATGCGGCTCTCAAGAAATCGCCCGACGATCGCGAGCTGCGGTCCCGCCGCGCGATTCTTCTGGCGGAGCTTGGCAAAACCGATCAGGGAGTTTCGGAGTCAAAGAAGCTCATCAGCGGCAAGGGCGGCAAGGAAGATCGCGAGGCGTATCTGACGCTGGCGTCGGTCTACGACAAGGCGAAGAAATTCGAAGAAATGGGCAAAGCGCTCGACCAGGCCGACAAGCTCTCCAAAACCGACGATGAGAAGGAAAACATCGTCTTCCAGCGCGGCGCTATGTACGAGCGCATGAAGAAAATCGATCTGGCGGAGCAGCAGTTCAAAAAGGTCCTGCAAATGGATCCGGACAGCGCGGGCGCTTTGAACTACCTCGGCTATATGCTCGCCGACCGGAATCTGCGGCTTCAGGAAGCGCTCGACTACATTACGCGGGCGGTGGACAAGGATCCGGAAAACGGCGCCTACGTCGATAGCCTTGGCTGGGTGTATTTCCGCCTGGGGCGGCTGCAAGAGGCGGAAGATAATCTTCGCCGCGCCGTGCAAAAAACGCCGCACGATCCCACGGTTCACGACCATTACGCCGAGGCTTTGATGCGCCAGGGTAAAGTCCGGGAAGCGGTGGCTCAGTGGCAACAGGCGCTGAAGCAATGGGACACGAGCTCGCCGGCGGATCTAGACCCGCCCGAAATCGCGAAGATGAAGGGCAAGCTGGAAAACGCGCGGAAGAGTCTCGCCCAGGAAACGGCGCCGGCGAAGCGATAACGGTTTAGCTTAGGACAGGCTTCAGCTTGTCCTGCTGGAGCGTGCAGAACCAATGGGCAAGCCGGAGCTTGTCCCGCCACGCGCTAAAATAGATTTTAAATTTAGGAGTGGGATCGCTCATGTTTCGCTTGCTTAAAGCCCATGCGCCGATGGTGTGCGCCGCCGGGCTTATTCTCGCCTCTACGGCCGCGGCTCAGACCAAGGTCGCGGTCATCAACCTGGAAAAAGCCATGCTCGATACGGCCGAGCTGAAGAAAGCCGTGGTGGATCTTCCGTTGAAATACAAGCCGCAGCAAGATCAGATCGAGAAGCTGCAGCGCGAGATGGCGGACATCCAAAATCAACTGCAATCGGGTAAGCTCAATCCAACTCAGCAGGCGGATTTTGAAGCGCAGGGCCAGCAAAAGCAGCGCCAGATGGATCGGTTGAATCAGGACCTCCAGGACGACGTCAACAACGACCGCACCGCGATTCTCCAGCGCGCTCAGACGCGCATGTACGAGGTGGTGAAGAAGCTCTGCGACGAAAAAGGAATCGAGGTTCTCGTATCCAGCGTGGCGGCGTTTTACTACAAGGACACCACGGAAATCACGGCGGAAGCCACAGCCGCCTACGATAAGGCCTACCCGTTGAAGCCATGAGCGGTTTTCTGGACGCCTACGAAGGCGAAGCCCAGCGGCAATACCGGCGGACGCACGTGATAAAGCTGGTGGCGCTCTGGGGCCTGCTCGCAGTCGCGGCGGGGTCCATCCTCTACTACACCTTCCGCACGCGATCGCAGGAGCGCGTAGTAAACGCGTTCCTCGACGATCTCCGGAACCAGCGGTATCAGGACGCCTACAAACTATGGGGATGTACTCCCGACACGCCGTGCAAATATTATCCGCCGGAGGCATTCACTCAGGATTGGGGGCCTTCCAGCCGTTATTCCAACGCCGCGGCCCTCAAGGTCGAGCACGTGGATTTCTGTAGCGACGGCGTGGTTTTCGACGTGGCGTATCCGAATTCGGAAGACGTTGGTTTGTGGGTTCAGCGCTCGAACAACTTCATCAGCTTCGCGCCGTGGCCCCGATGCCCCGGCAGGCACTTGCAGGTCAGTGGGTTTTTCCGTTCGCTATTTTCGTGACATGCGGCGAGCCGCTGGCCTACTGATTGCTGCGCCCACAGGTGCCCTGCCAGCCCTCCCGGCAAGCAAGCGCGTATAACTCCGGCGGCTCCCGCTCCCGGATCTCACCTTTGCTTCCTTGCAAGATAATCGGGTAGTCTTCCAGGACTGGGGGCGAGCTCGCGAATTTCCCTACGCCGCTGGTTAGCACGCTAAGGTTCCCGCAGGCTCCTTCGAATCCAAGTTCGCAGCCGCGGCGGAGAGGCTTTGCGGCTCCCGCGGGATCGCGCCTGCGCAGGTCCTCGCCCGAGCGGGAAAGCGCGATGTGCATCAGCCCCGCCTCGTTGCAGGCCCATCCCGATCCCCGGTCGCAGAAGCCGGTCTCCAAATCGGCTAGATACGGGCAGGCGTAGGATCGCCCGTCTTGACATGCCTGCCGCCAAAACGGAAGCCACTGGCCCGGATGATTGTCGCCGACCGCTTGAGTCCCGCTCAGCCCTAAAAACACAACCGCCCAGACGGACATGTACGCCAAATTTCGCACGCGCGGCGTCAGCGCACGCCCTAGCGCCGCTGGATCCAGACGGCGCAATACCCGCGACCGGGCGGCTCTGTCGATCCCCTTGATCGACAGATTCAGCAGAGGCACCTGGAGCAATTTGTCATAGAACGTGGGCATTCCCGCGCTCCCCAGCAATTGGTACAACGCCACTGTGCTTAGCCCGTAAAGCGCGCCGTGGACGATGCGGCCGAATTCGGTGCGCGGCGAGGTGGATGGATCGTTGAACAGGAGATGCATCCCCAGGAACACGGAGATGGGAATGTAGGAATCGTAGAAGAAATAGATTCCCGTGGCAGCGAAGTAAATGCGGCTGAACGCCCACGCGGCGACCACGGCCGACATCGTCATGGACGCGACGCCAAAGAAAAATTGCCCCGGAAGCCCTATGAGGAACAGCACCAGGTACATGTGCGGAGGATAGAATTGCGTGGTCGCAATGTCCTGGCCCCAGGTGATGCCGCTTTCCCCCGTCGCGAGCAGGACTAGTGAAAATACCGCAAGTGGGAACGACGAAGGGTTGAAGATGTGTGCGCGGCGTCCGTCTTTATTCCAGCGGATCAGCTCCTTCGCCGCGAGCCCCACGGCAACCATCGCGAACTGCAAATAGAACCAGTCCGGTTTGAACCACAGGAACAGATTGATGCTGAAAATAACGGGAAACGGCGCGAAGCCGAGCGTGTACTCGCCGCGCCGCGACCAGCTCAGCAGTATGTCGAATGCATATGCAAAAAGGAGTTGAGCCAGAATGAAAGGCGCATAGGCATGCGCTTCGGGCCAGTACCAACCCCAATACAACAACACGGAGCCTTGCGCGCAGGCCTGAATGTAATGCTGCTTCTTCGGGACGATTTCGAGCTTGAGAGTCCGCGATTTGCGCGCGAACAAGAGCCCGTTCCACGCCCACAGCATCGCGGCGGATCCTAAAAAGGACCACAGGACTTTGGGATTGCCGCGAAGGGCGGGGAGAAGTAGCAGGGACGTCAGCGCAAAGGAAAACGTCAGACTGAAAAGCAGCGCTCTTCGCGGAGTTAACTCGCGCACGCGAGCGGCGGGCGCCGCCGCGGCCGCAATCATAACCTCTCCGCGGGCGGCGGGGGGACGTACTTCTTCGCCATGCTTAGCTCGCTTCAGTGTAGCTCTGGCGCCAGGCGCGGATAGTTCCGGATGGGCGAGATGATTGCCGCTCGATTCTCGAGCGCCGTTGAGAGGGAAAGAAACGCCGATCGTTGACGCCGCCCTATCGGAATGGTGAGATCGTCTATCCGAAACGCGACATGCCCACCGCCGCGGATTCTGGAACTAAATCATTTTCGAATGGATTGTAGATTGCGGATTACCGTTTCGGTACAATGCTGCAAAGGAGAAACCGAGAACATGCCTCCGCCGCCCGGAACAATTCAACACCTTGTGGTCTTGATGCTCGAAAATCGCTCGTTTGACCACATGCTTGGCTTTATGAAGAGCGATGCGTATCCGATTGACGGACTCACCGGGAGCGAATCGAATCTCGACTCAAACGGAGTCCTCGTCCCGGTTTCTCCCGACGCCGATTTTTCCGGAGACTTGACGCCCGATCCCGGCCATCATTTCCCCGATGTCAACATGCAGATTTTCGGAAACTCGGAGGGCGCGGGCGAGCCAACCATGACCGGCTTTGTTAACGCTTACGCCCAGATGGGTGGGAGCAGCGTGGCGCAGTCTCACAAAATCATGAAGTGCTTTTCGCCCGGTCCGGTGCCGGAATGCAAGATTCCAGTGCTGGTGACGCTGGCCGAGCAGTACGCCGTTTGCGACCGCTGGTTCTCCTCGGTGCCCGGTCCGACGCTGCCCAACCGGGCCTTCGCGCATGCCGCGACATCGGTAGGCCGCGTGGACATGAATCCCATCTGGTTTGAGATCGGCAAAACGATCTACGAATTACTTCGCGAATCGAAGGTAACCTCCAAGATCTATTTCCATGACGCCACCGTGGCGATGACCTTCAAGAACTTCATAAAAGATCAAAGTTACTTCGGGACTTTCGACGATTTTCTGGATGCCTGCGGCAAGGGGAAGCTGCCCGCATATAGCTTTCTGGAACCGCGCTACAACGCCGACAGCGTCAATCATTTGGGCGCGAACGATCAGCACCCGGACCATGACGTGGCCGAGGGTGAAACCCTGATCCACGACGTCTATAACGCCGTGCGCCGCAGCCCGCTCTGGGAAAACACGATTCTGCTGATCGTTTATGACGAGCATGGCGGTCTATACGATCACGTGCCGCCGCCCGCCACGGTGAATCCCGACGACAAGGTGTCGCTGAACCCGCCGTTCGATTTCAGACGGTTGGGCCTTCGCGTGCCAGCGGTTGTGGTGTCCCCGTGGATTGAGGCGGGAACTATCGATCATTTGCAGTACGATCATGCGTCCATAGCCGCCACAGCGCGAAAGCTCTTTCTCGCGGCGGGAAGCGAGCCCCTGACCAGGCGCGACGCAATCGCCAACGCGTTCGACATAAATCTGAAACTGGATGCGCCACGCCGGGACAACGTCGACTTCAACGCGCCCCATAAAAACGCCGCCTTGGCGCGCGTGGCAAACGCTCCGCAGACGCTGGCGCGGGTCGATGAACACGCGGCGCTGCCTCTATCCGAGCTTCAAAGGACGCTGGTCCAGCAATCGCATTTTCTGAATCAGCATGGCATTCCTCCCGATGAGGGACCGGACACAGCGCCCGAGCACATCCAGACCGAGCAGCAGGCCTCGGATTTTCACGCGCAAGTCGCGAGCAGTTTTTTCCAGCCGAAGATCAAGGGAGCCGGCCAATGATCAAAACAATTGTGCTCCTTTCCGCTCTGGCGTCTTCCTTGGGTTTCGCCGCGAACAGCGACGACTGGCCGAACGTGGCGAAGGACTGCGGCGAAGTGTTTCAGCCGCCCGCGCCGCCACCGCCCCCGCCGAATTTCGTCAAACGATTTATCGCCTGCGGAGCGGACTTCTTTACCGCGCGTCCGGTGCATCCCACCGTCAAAAGCATCGTGCCGGGAAGCGGTTTCGGCGTGGGCCCGACCTTCACCGAGCTGTTCAATGCCGGGAAATGGCAGAGGGATTTCACAGCCACCGGCGTCGCCTCCACGCGCGCCTTTTGGCAAACGGAAGCGAAGTTCACCGCCTCACACGATAAATTCGGCGAAAACAATTCCGCTCGGGACCGCTTTGCGTACGACTTCTACGCTCGCGCGCGGGATCTGCCGCTCATGCCGTATTACGGAATTGGTCCGAACACCAGCAGGTCCGACCTGGTGGATTTCCGCCAGCGCGACGTCGCGGCCGGCGGCGAAGTGTTCAACCCGTTCTCCGCTTGGTTCGCCCTGGGGGGAAGATTCGAAACTTTATGGGCGGATGTCGGCGGCGTCACCGACCCCGGCCGGATCTCCATCACGTCCACATCTAACGAAGGCACGGTCCCCGGTTTGACCTCGCAGCCGAACCTCCTTCATTCCGAGATCTACGCCGAGCCGAGGCGGACGCGAGGCAAGTTCCAGTTCGACTACAAAATCGGGTACAACTTCTATGCGGATCATGACACGGGCCGCTATTCGTTCCAACGATTCCAAATCGACGGCACGCATGTGTTTCATCCAACGGGACGAAATGAGAATATCCTGACCGTTCGGGACCGCCTTTCCCTGTCCAACACGAACGGGGCCAGCGTGGTTCCGTTCTATCTTCAGGAGACGCTCGGCGGTTCGGACATCAACGGCGACGCGGCGCTGCGGGGCTTTGCCGATTATCGGTTCCGCGGCCCCGACCTGATGCTGATCCAAGTGGAATACGACCAACGGATATGGGGGCCCGTGGGGTTGCTGGGTTTCTACGACACCGGCGAGGTTGCGTTGAAAGCGTCGGATCTGAGCTTGGCGGAAATGCGGCACAGCTTCGGATTCGGCTTCAGCTTTTGGGCCGGGAACCGAGCGGTATTTAAGGCGTATATCGGGCTGGGAAGCGGCGAGGGGCGCCATAGCTATGTCGGCATCCCCTCATTCTGAGCATTAGACCAGTAAAGCGCCTGCGCTTCGTTCGCCATGCCGGCATCGGCGATGGCCCGTAATCCGCCGATAGGTATTCAACCGGCGCTTGTCCCCGGCCTTACGGCCGGGGCTGGGTGCGCACGCTGGAACACCGTCGTGCCCACTGCAGCCCCGCCCGTGAGGGCGGGGGCAAGCTTACGGACGGATTACGGACGGCCTCCGAGAATTCCGCGACGTCCCTCGCCGTGGAGCACCCCCAGAATACGTTAATCTGAGAGTCTTAAGTCATGGAAATCAGCAGAATCGTAGGTCGCGAAATTCTTGATAGCCGAGGCAATCCTACCGTTGAAGCGGATGTTTTTCTGGCCGACGGTAGCATGGGACGAGCCGCGGTTCCATCCGGCGCTTCCACTGGCGAACATGAAGCCGTTGAGCTTCGCGACGGCGAAAAATCGCGGTATCTCGGAAAAGGCACGCGGCGGGCGGTGGAGAACATCGTTTCTCACATCGCGCCGGCTTTGATCGGAACCGACGCCGAGCGGCAGATCTCGATTGATCATTTAATGGTGTCGCTCGACGGCACGCCCAACAAATCTAAACTCGGCGCCAACGCCATTTTGGCTGTCTCCATGGCCGTCGCCCGCGCCGCGGCCGCCTCTCAGCAAACACCGCTTTACCGCTACCTCGGAGGCGTTTCCGCTTGTTTACTCCCGACTCCGATGATGAACATCTTGAACGGCGGCGAACACGCGGATAATTCCGTCGATCCTCAAGAGTTCATGATCGTCCCCTATGGCGCGGAAAAATTCGCCGAAGCCCTTCGCTGGGGCGTCGAGGTGTTCCATACGCTCAAAGGAGTTCTGAAGAAGCGCGGGTATTCGACTTCCGTTGGCGATGAAGGCGGGTTTGCGCCCAATCTAAAATCGAACGAAGAAGCACTCGAAGTAGTGCTCGAAGCGATCGTGCAGTCCGGCTATGCTCCCGGCGATCAGATCGGCATCGCTCTCGATCCCGCCGCCAGCGAATTCTACGATCCGGCCAAGAAGAAGTATGTCTTCAAGAAATCGGATAAAAGCGAGCGGACGGCGGATCAAATGGTGGAGTTTTGGGCTAATTGGGTTCGCCAGTTCCCGATCATTTCACTTGAGGACGGCATGGCGGAAGACGACTGGGGCGGATGGAAGCTTCTGACGGATACCCTCGGTAAGAAGATCCAACTGGTGGGGGACGATCTTTTCGTCACCAACACTGCCCAGCTTTCTCAAGGAATCAAGAAAGGCGTGGCCAACTCTATTCTTATCAAGCTAAATCAGATTGGAACCTTAACCGAAACCTTAGACGCGATGGAGATGGCTAGCCATGCGGGATACACGTCCGTTATTTCCCACCGGAGCGGAGAAACCGAAGATGCTTTTATCGCCGATCTGGCGGTGGCGACCGGAGCAGGACAAATCAAGACGGGTTCGGCCAGCCGCACGGATCGTACCGCTAAATACAATCAGTTGTTGAGGATCGAAGAAGATCTTGGCCCCAGCGCACGCTACGCCGGACGGAACGCCTTTCGGCAGCCCGGATGGAAGGCGGCCTCCGAATGAAGAATGGCCCGCTGGTCTTGACCATTCTGGATGGCTGGGGCTTCTCTCCCGCCATTGCCGGAAACGCCATTACCGCGGCTCGCAAACCCAATTACGATAAGTTATTAGCGGAATATCCGAACACATTGGTTCATACCTCCGGTCCCTACGTCGGACTGCCGGAAGGGCAGATGGGAAACAGCGAAGTGGGACACCTGAATATCGGCGCGGGGCGCGTGATTTTCATGGATGTGACCCGCATCGACCGGATGATCGCCTCGGGCGATTTTTTCCAGCAGCCCGTACTGCTGGATTCTATGCGCCATGCCCGCGGGCGGCGACTTCACCTCATGGGGCTGTTGAGCGATGGGGGCGTCCATTCAATGAACACGCACCTTTACGCGCTGATGGAGATGGCCAAGCGCGAGGGCGTTCAAGACGTTTGCGTCCATTGCTTCACCGACGGGCGGGATACGCCGCCGGAAAGCGGGGTCGAATTTATCGGGTCCCTACAGAAGGAGATCCGGCACATTGGAGTGGGCCGCATCGCCACGATCTCCGGACGCTACTACGCCATGGATCGCGACAAACGCTGGGACCGGATCGAAAAAGCAAAGCTTGCGATGACGAATGGCATCGGCGAGAAGAGCGGCGATCCCGTGGCTGCCGTAAAGCGATCCTACGAACGCGGCGTTACCGACGAGTTCATAGAGCCGATCGTCATCGAGGATTCGCGCCGGGAGCCGGTGGGCTTGATTCGCTCCGAAGATGCGTGTATCTTTTTCAATTTCCGCGCGGATCGCGGCAGACAGATGACGCAGGCGCTTACGGAGGTCCCTCTAAAGCTCCACTTCACCACCATGACCCAATACGACAAGAAATTCGCCGTGCCGTTCGTGCTTCCAAGGGAGCACCCTAAGAACATCCTGGCGAACGTCATGGCTGCGGAACAGTGGAAGAATCTGCGCGTCGCCGAGACGGAAAAGTACGCCCACGTCACTTATTTTTTCAATGGCGGCAATGAGAAACCGTATCCCGGCGAAGAGCGGGAACTGGTCGCTTCTCCTAAGGTTGCAACATACGATCTAAAGCCGGAGATGAGCGCCGCGGGAGTCGCGGACGTGGTGGTGAAAGCGATCGACACACGCAATTTCGAAGTCGTGGTGATGAACTTCGCAAATGCCGATATGGTTGGGCATTCGGGAAAATTCGAGCCCACGGTACGCGCGGTTGAAACGGTAGACGCTTGCCTGGGATCGATTTATGACGCTCTCAAGCGGGCAGGCGGACGGTGGATCATCACCGCGGATCATGGCAACGCTGAAATGATGATCGATCCGGTAACGAAGGGTCCACACACATATCACACGACGAATCCGGTTCCATTCATCGTTGTGGACGACGAAAAGCGTCCCTTGCGCGAAGGCGGAGCTCTTCAGGATATCGCCCCGACGATTCTAGGGATACTTCACACGGTGCAGCCGAAGGAGATGACCGGGCGGGACTTGCGCGATTGAAAAGGTATGAAGACTCGGGCATCTGTTGCGATTGCCATCATTCTTCTGTCTCTGGCGGGGTGCGCCAAAAGGCCGAAGAGCAATGCCGAATGGGATGGATTTGCAAGGCGATACCTGGAAGCGTATTTCGCGGCTCGTCCGGATGTAGCGGTGGTGCAAGGAAGGCATGAGTTCGACGGGAAGCTTCCGGATTTCAGTCCGGCCGCTTTGAACCGCGAAATCGCTCGGCTGCATGCCGCCCGCGACCGCGCGGCCCGTTTTTCCGACGAAACGCTCGACCAACGCCAACGTTTCGACCGCGATTATTTGCTTTCGTCCATCGACAGCGAGCTATTCTGGCGAGAATCGGCCCGTTGGCCGTATCGCAATCCGCAGTTTTACAGCGACGCGATCGATCCGGAGGTGTACCTGACGCGGCCCTACGCGCCGCTGGACAAGCGCATGACGGCGTTTCTGGATTATGAGCGCGCCCTTCCACGCGCGCTGGAGCAACTTCGCGATAACCTCCGCATGAGCGAGCCTCTGCCGCGCACCTACGTGGATCGCGGGCGCGAGCTTTTCGGGGGAATGGCGCGGTATTTCGAGAAGGATGTGCCCGGCATCTTTTCGTCCGTACAAAATCCGGAGCTAAAGACGGCCTTCGACGCCACCAACGGCTTTGCAGTTCGCGCGTTAAAAGGCATCGACCGGTGGTTCGAATTACAAGCCCCCGAATCCACGGGGGTATTCGCGCTAGGCGTGGACAAATTCGAAGAAATGCTGCGCGCCACCGAGCGCGTAAACCTCCCGTTCGAGCGGCTGGAAGCGATCGGGCGCGAGGACATGCAAAAGAATCTTTCCGCTTTGAACGAGGCCTGCGCGCAGTTTGCCCCCCGCAATACCGCCGCGGAGTGTGTCGCGAAGGCCAATGCGAACAAGCCCAAGGGAAGCCCCGTGGAGGCGGGGAGGGCCCAGGTGAAGGAACTGACGGATTTCGTCTCGGCGCAGAAGCTGGTCACCATTCCCGGGACGGAACAGGCGCAGGTGGATGAAGCTCCTCCCTACCAACGTTGGAATTTCGCCTACATCAACATCCCCGGCCCGTTCGAAAAGAACATGCCATCGGTTTATTACCTTTCGCCGCCCGACCCAAAATGGGCCCGCGCGGAACAGGACGCTTATCTTCCCAGCCGAGCCGTGCTGCTGTTCACGACGGCGCATGAAGTGATGCCGGGGCATTTCTTGCAGTTCCTGCACTCTAATCGCGCGGCCTCCCCAATCAGGCGTGTGTTGGAAAGCTACGCTTTCGTCGAAGGATGGGCCCATTACTCGGAAGAGACGATGTGGGACGCGGGACTGGGCGACGGAGATCCATCGGTTCACATCGGCCAGCTTACGGAGGCGTTGTTGCGCGATGTGCGATTCCTTTCCGCCATCGGACTTCACGTGCGCGGCATGAAGGTCGAAGAGGCGGAGCGCATGTTTCGCGAGTCGGCTTTCCAGGACCCGGGCAATGCGCGTCAGCAGGCTGCCCGTGGGACCTTCGATCCGGCTTACCTCAATTACACTCTCGGCAAGCTGATGATCCGCAAGCTGCGCGACGACTGGACCGCATCGAGGGGCGGCAAGAGCGCCTGGCTCCAGTTCCACGATCAGTTCCTGAGCTATGGAGCGCCGCCGATTCCGCTGATCCGCTCGGCGATGCTGGGCGCCTCGGCTGGGCCGCCGCTGTAGAGCCGGCGTGTGATTTACCGCGGTGGCGCGAAGAACTACAATTCTCGCGAACGCCAGGACGCGGTCATCTGACGAAAACGGCTAACCCGGAGGATCTCCCTCGCCATTCCAGTCTTCCCAATTGTCAATTACGCTCGAGCTGTATGAAAAGAAGCCAAAGCCCAAGCCGGTAATCTCGGGAACCGACGCGAATAGAATTAGCTCCGCGCCTTCTTTGCCCTCTCCTCGATGATTGAGGTAGTCGATATGGGCAATCTTCGCGGCCCGATCTCTGTCCGCCTCCTCGCCGGCGGAACGAAGGGGGCCATAGATAGGCGGACGGTTCCGAAAGTAGATAAGCCTATTGAGTTCGGTCCTCGCCCGTTCATTTCCAGGAAACTGCGGAATGGCGGCGGGGAAGGCCGGCGATGGCTCTCCATACTGATCGGCTCTCGGATGAGAGACGCCGGGTGGATAATCTCTATAGACGAGCGCTGCGTGATCCTCTTTCAGGATCAAATCTCCCGGTGCTGGACCGCGGGGGTTGGAAATCGTGTTTTTCCGAAGTAAGGACTTCGCGCTAAGCCTATCCAGAACCGCCTTTGTGTACTCGTCCCGGCTGCTCCCCCATGACTTTAGCCCTGCCGGATGCTGTCTCGTCGCCTTCGAGATATAGCGAATCCCATTCAAATCTGTAAACGTGAGACACAAACCCTGCGCGGCCGCGAAATCGATCATTAGAGTCATCGAAAGATCGGCGCAATCCAAGCGGCTACCCGCGTATTTTTCAGCGTTCTGAGCCACGAACCCGCGATAGTGTTTATAAGTATCCTTTTTCCAGTATTTGAAATGTCTCCAAGCTGCCATATGAGATCTTCTTCTGGAAACGAGAATTGTGAACCGTGGTTTCCCATTGTAATCAGCTTGGTCAGCGATGAAGCGCGCGCTGCCCTACACCAGGTTGCGCAGCAAAGCTTGGACTTCTTTCAAATTCTCGAATTGCTTCTCAGCTTCCTTAAAGGCTTTGGTGTGCACACAGCGGCGTGCGCCCCTGTGCTCGGCTGGATAGCGCAGATGCAGCATTTCGTGAAACAAGACATATTCCACCGCTAACTTTGGCATTTCCGGCCGGTCGAGAATCCGGCTTAGAACAATCGCGTTGTGGGAGGGGTCGTAATGGCCGAGCATGGTTCGCGACGCGTTGGGACTCCAGCCCAGCCTCGGACGAGCCATCAGCCCGAAGAAGTAACGGAAGTTAAGATCCTCGAATATTCGCTCCAGATCGAAATGAGCGCCTTGCGGATCTTCCACGCGCTTGCGCCCGCGGATCTGGCGGACCAGGTCGAGGCTGCGCCGGACGTCGCGGCGGTTCAGATAACGGCGATAACGGTCGTTGCTCGCCGGAGGCACGGGGCGGCGAAATAATTTCGAGAGCAGAATTTCCGCGAGGGCTTCCAGTACATCTCCGGGCGCGCCTTCGAGCGTGTCCGCCAAGCGCACCAGCAGCACGCCGTCGCGCCAGCGCACTTGCGCATTGGCGTTGGCGTAGCGGCGGAACTCCACTTGAATTCGAGGCAGCGGCGTGCGGGGCCGCAAGGCGCTGAACACGCGCGCATAAATTTCCTGCGCCGGATTCTCGACGGGCAATTCACAAGGTACCATAGCGAGCTTCCGGCGCTAGGCTGACTCCGCCCGCGCAACGGCCAATGCAGCCAGCTTAGGACCCGAACCTGCCGCTTAGGCAGCCGCCAACTTTTCGAAAAACCTCTTGATCATCATCTTCGCCGTCGCGTCGATTAGGCGCTGGCCCACCGCGGCAATCGTGCCGCCCACCTGGACGTCGCCTTCGTAGGACACTTCGGTTCCTTCGCCGTTCGGGGCGAGGTTCAACGTGCCTTCGCCCTTCACGAAACCGATCTTGCCAGTACCCTCCACGGATAGTTTGAAGCTCGTGGGCGGCTGCTGGTCGGTGATTCGAACTTTACCCTCGAACGCGCCGGAGATGCTGGCCATCGCCAGCTTCATCTTCATGCGGTATTCGTCGGGACCGATCCGTTCCAGCGACTCGCAGCCGGGCATCGCTCGCGCGAGCACCTCCGGGTCCTGCATGATTTCGTAAGCGCGCTGGGGCGGGACGGAGAGCGTGGAATTGCCGGAAATCTTCATTGTTTTCGATCCCGTTGTGGCGCACGCGTGCTGCAGAGAGCTTTCCGGTTTGCGGACCCCGGGTGCGGGTTCGTTCCGGAGGTTCCGGGCAGCTCGCCGAATCCGGACCGTGGGCTAGCCCACGGCTGCACGCCGAAGCGTGCGCCACCTGATTCAAGACATTTACGCCGTTCTCGCGAGCGCAATGGCGATGGCTCGCGCCGAATGGATCACCGCCAGATGACGCCGGTATTCCGCCGACGCGTGAATATCCGCATTGGCGTCGATGCCCTGCGCGATCAAATTAGCGGCGGCCTGAATTTCGGCGGGCGCGCCGCGGCGGCCCTCCAGCGCCTTTTCGACATGCGTGGCGCGATAAGCGCGATTCGAAAGACCGGTGACGCCGATGCGGGCCATCGAGATTTTATCTCCGGACTTCCGTAACCGGACCGCAATCCCGACGATCGCGAAGCCGCTCGCAAGTTGAGCCACCTTGTGATACACCGTTCCAGTTCCCTCGCCGTCGATAGGAACGATCACCTCGCGAATTACTTCGCCAGGCTCCAGGGATGTGGTGAAGGTGTCAACCAGAAATTCGTCGATCGAGACAGTGCGCTCGGACCTGGAATTTTTCAGCACCAGCTTGGCTTCCAGTGCCTGAAGCGCGGCGGGATAGTCCGCCGCCGGATCGGCATGCGCAACGCTGCCGCCGATGGTGCCCATATTGCGAACCTGAACGTCGCCGATATTGGAGGCCGACTCGGCCAGCAGCGGGCATTTGCCGCGCACCAACGGAGAGCTTTCCACGCCGTAGTGGGTGGCCGTCGCGCCGACGCGAATGGTCCCATTCGATTCGCGAATGTAGTTCAGTTCCTTCACGCGGCCCAAGTCCACCAGATGCTCCGGCATCGCCAGGCGCAGCTTCATCGCCGGAATCAGGCTCATGCCGCCCGCCAGCGGCTTCGCTCCCGCGGCGAGCAGTCCGAGAGCCTCATCCAGCGTCTTCGGCGCGGAATAATCGAAGGCTTGCGAGATCATGCGGTCCTCCCGGAAACCAAGTTCCAGATTCTCTCGGGCGTCATGGGCATGTCGATGTGGCGAATGCCCAAAGGCGACAGCGCATCGACCACGGAGTTCACCACGGCCGGCGAGGCGCCGATCGTGCCGGCCTCGCCGACGCCTTTCACCCCGAGCGGATTCACCGGGGTGGGCGTAACCGTCTCACTCGTTTCGATCCAGGGCATCATATGTGCGCGCGGCATCACGTAATCCATAAACTCGCCGGTGACGAGCTGGCCATTATCGTCGTAGACGGCCTGCTCCCAAAGCGCTTGGCCAATGCCCTGCGCCACGCCTCCATGCACCTGCCCTTCAACGATCAGCGGATTCAGAATCTTGCCGCAGTCATCCACGGCGATGTAGCGGCGGATTGAGATGTCGCCGGTGTCGCGATCGACTTCCGTGACTACCAGGTGCGCGCCGAAGGGGAAAGTGAAGTTGGGCGGCTCCCAGAAGCTGGTCGCGACCAGGCCGGGTTCGGTATCCGGCGGAAGCTTCATCGCGCGATATGCCGCAAATGCGATTTCCTTAAGCGATACGCTTTTCCCGGACTTGTTGCAGGTGCATTGGCCGCCGCCGAAGCTAACGTCTTCGGATTCGAGCAGCATGGCGCCGAATTTCTTGACTTTGGCCTTCAAATTCTGCAAAGCGAAATAGACCGCCGTGCCCCCGACCGCCGTGGACCTGCTGCCGAAGGTGCCGATGCCGTATTGCACCAGCGACGTGTCGCCGTGGGCCACCAGCACTTCGTCGATATCCACGCCCATTTCGTCCGCGGCGATTTGCGCGAACGTGGTTTCTTCACCCTGGCCGTGCGGAGAGACGCCCGTCATGACCGTGATTTTCCCCGAGGGTTCGATCTTCACCTGCGCGCTTTCCCATCCGCCGGCGGGCGTGGCGGGCGAGGGGCCGAAAGCGCAGATCTCGCCATAGGTGCAGATGCCGATGCCCATCAACTTGCCCTGCGAGCGCGCGTCTTGCTGCTCCTTGCGCAGCTTGGCGTATTCGGCAAGCTCCATGGCTTTGCGCAGCGGCGCGGCGTAGTCTCCCGAATCGTAAATTAGGCCGGTGGCGGTGGGGAATGGGAACTCGCTCGGTTGCGGAAAGTTCTTCAAGCGGATCTCAGCCGGATCCATGTTTAGCTCGGCCGCAACCATGTCCACCATCCGCTCGATCCCATGCGTCGCTTCCGGCCGGCCGGCTCCGCGATACGCGTCAGTCGCCATGCAATTGGTGAACGCGCCGATCACATCCGCGCGGATATTTTTGGTTTTGTACAGCCCCGGCATCATCAACACGCTGAGCGTGGGGATGGCGGGGGTCAACAGCGAAAGAAACGCGCCCAGGTCTTGAATGATCTTGAGCTTGATGCCAGTAATTTCTCCGTCGCGCTTGGCCGCGATTTCGTAATAATCCACGTGCCCGCGCCCGTGGATGGTACACAGGAAATTCTCGCGGCGCGATTCGATCCATTTGATCGGCTTGTGGACCTTCATGGCCACCCAGGACATTAGGATCTCTTCGGCGTAGGTGTCGATCTTGCTGCCGAAGCCTCCGCCCACCTCCGGCGCCACTACGCGCAGCCGGTTTTCGTCGAGCGCGAGGATTTGGGCGAGCAGCGACCGCACTAGATGAGGGGCCTGGGTCGATGTGTAGAGCGTGAGGAAGCGGTCGGCATGGCGCCAATCCGCCACCACGCCGCGCGTCTCCATGGCGTTGGGAACCAGACGTTGGCTGGTGATGCGCTGCTTCACGATCACGTCCGCTTCCGCGAAAGCTTTATCCACTTCGCCGCCTTCCTGATGGAAAGTGAAAGCGGTATTATCGGGCCACTGCGGATGCACCGCGGGAGCGCCGGACGCCAGAGCTTTCTCTGGATCGGCGACGGCGGCACGGACGTCGTAATCGATTTCGATCAGATCCGCCGCGTCGCGGGCGATGTAGCGATCGCGGGCGACCACCACGGCTACGGGATGGCCGACGAAGTACACGCGGTCGATCGCCAGCAAATGATGCGGAGGGACTCGCAGATCCGGCAGCGCCGCGCCGCAGGGCACCATACCGGCGTTTTCCGTATCCTTCCCCGTGAAGACCGCCAGCACGCCTTTCGTCGCGACCGCCTTCGAAACATCGATGGAGCGGATATTCGCGGCGGCATGCGGGCTGCGCAGAATTGCCGCGTAGTGCATGCCGGGCATTTTGATGTCGTCGACGTAGGTCGCCGTACCGGTGATCAGGCGCGGATCTTCGCGCCGCCGGATGCGCTTGCCGATGAGAGTTTCGGGTTTTGCGGTTGTCGTCGCCATATCTTTTCCTTTCGCGCACAACGCCACGAGCGGGCTGTGCGCTATGCTCCCACCGCCTTCGCCGCCGCCTTCACCGCGTTCACGATGTGCTGATAGCCGGTGCAGCGGCAGATGTTGCCTTCCAGCCCTTCGCGGATCTCTTCTTCGGTAGGCTGCGGATTCCGGTCCAGAATCTGTTTTGAGGTCATGATCATGCCCGGCGTACAAAACCCGCACTGCAAACCGTGCTCGTTCCAGAACGCTTCCTGAATTTTATGAAGCTGCCCGTTCGCCGCTAAGCCTTCGATAGTGAGGATTTCGGCGCCGTCGGCCTGCACCGCGAACATGGTGCAGCTTTTGACGGCTTTGCCGTTCACCTCTACGGTGCAGGCCCCGCATAACGACGTCTCGCAACCGATGTGAGGACCGGTGAGTCCGACCACCTCGCGTAGGTAGTGAATTAGGAGGAGCCGCGGCTCCACGGCGTGGGAATGCTGATTCCCATTGATAGTAAGGCTGATGGATTGAGTCATGACAATGAGCCCCAAGGGGGGCAGCCATACGAAGATACCAGATCGCGGGAGGCGCGACAGGCGGCGCCGCTTGTTTTGGATATAATTGGCCCCGCCATGGCCAAAATGTTTCTTCCTCCTGGATTCGAGCTGCCGATCGCTTTGGAGGCGGCGGATTTAGTGATGCGGGCATACGAACAATTCGCGGCGTCTAAAGCAGCCGCCGATTGGAGCCTGCCGGACGAATATGCGCTTCTGGCGCAGTTTTCCGCCCAAGCGGGAGGGCTTCTCGATGAGTTAAAGCCCGCGGAGCCGTTCGGGTTTGTGGCCCAAAACAAAACATCCGGAAATGTGTTTGTGACGTTTCGCGGGACCGAATCGCCCGAGGATTGGCTCTCGAACATTACGATTAGCCAGACCGATCATCCCTGGGGCGCGGTTGAATTGGGGTTTTCGAGGCTGTATCGGCAATGCTCGACCGAGATCGTCGACGCTGTGCGGGGCGCGACGGGCGCGCCCCGGATATTCGTCGCCGGTCACAGCCTGGGCGGGGCGATTGCCACTTTAGCCGCGGCCGACCTCGCCATGCGGCAGGTGGCCGTGAATCTATATAGTTACGCAAGTCCGCGAACGGGAAGCCCCGCATTCACGGAGCGGTTCAATCAACAGGTCCCCGTGGCCTGGCGGACCGTTAACACAGAGGATCTGGTGACCACTGTTCCGCTCTCGACGCCGAAACTAGAGCCGGGCAAGTCCGCTCACGGTCTATTGGGAGTTTTTATCGGGCTTGCCCCAAAGCTGGATTTTGAGCATGTTGGCTCGGCGGTGAGCTTCACCGCCTTCAACGGATCGATTGCAGCCAATCACCAAATGCAGACGTATATCGACGCGCTCACCGCCGCAAAAACGGCCGCGGTTTGAGCCGGACCTTTTGAGGAACAGCCCGCAAAACGGAGCGCGCGGGCTGCTTGCTTGGTCGAATTGAGGCGCCCGCGCGCCCTTTGCGGGCTAGCGAGAACCTAAGACGGAGTCCGCCAGCGCAGGACCGGGGAAAACGCGCGTTTAATCGCGGTCCCGGCTGAACGGGGCAAAACGGCGTCCTTCCATAAGATCGAGGAGAGCCGCGCAATCGCCCAAGTCCACGCTCGCGCGGACCCCGCCGGGGGCTCGGCTCACCGGCAGCGTAATCCTCGGCCCGGACCGAAACGGCTCGGATGGCATAAGCGCCATTTTAAGCCCAGCTTCAATCAGCGAGTTGAGAGTCACACCGCGCTCCGCCGCCACGTCTCTTGCCTGGCGCAATAAATCATCATCCAATCGGATCGTGGTTCTCATGTGTCTTGGCGCTTTCTGCCGTGCGCGCTCTGCGAAGGTGAATTTAGTTCACCTCGGCGCCCATGTGGCAAAGCAGGCAAGCCGTATGCGCGTCTTGAGGGAAGGCGCACGAAAGCGTGTACAACTGGCCGCGCACCAGATGACTCCGGACCACGTGGTAGACGCCGTGGTCCGGCGCCTGTTCGGACGGGGAGGAAACCGTCAGCACGGCGGCGTGCCCTGCGACACGATAGTCGATTTCCGCGGTCGTTCCGATGACGCGAGCGCGAGTCAACCGGATCGAGGAGGGCGGGTCGGACCGAAGCGGAACGTCGAAGGATCGCGATTTAAGCCAAGCGGCCATTTGGGTGGGATCGGTGGAGAGGAGATCGGAGGAGGGAGGACGATGCCATACGAGGAAGACGGTTACGGCGGCGGCGGCGGCAATTCCCGCGGCGAGGGGTTGACGCCAATGCCGCACGCGACGAGTGGGAGCCGCGGGGGCCGAAAGCGGCGCTGCCTTCAATTCCGGCGGCGCCTTCACACGCCCCAGATGCCGGCTCAATACCGCTTCCAGTTCATGCTCGAGCATTTCCAAACCTCTTAAGTCTCCGTTCCAGAATTTTGTGCGCCCGATTCAGGCGCGAAGCCACCGTGCCCCGGGAGCATCCCAGAACATCCGCAATCTCTTCGTAGGACAAATCCTCGGTGTAGCGGAGAACCACTACCATGCGATGCCGCGGGGGCAGTTTCGCCACCGCCTCGCGGACGTAATCCTGCGCTTCTTCCCGGAGCAGATCGCTGAGCGCGGTTTCGCCCGCGGGGAGAACCGAATCGAGCGCTTCTTCCAGGAACGGCAGGAAGCGGCGCTTGCGTTTCTGATGGTCCAAACAGGCGTTCACCACCACCCGGTACAACCACGTCTCGAAGCGCGCTCCCCGCCGGAAGTCTTGAATCCGCGTGAGGAGCTTGACAAACACATCTTGCGCCAGATCGAGAGCCGTCGCTGGGTCTCCGGAGAACCTTAGCGCGATGGAGTAAACTTTGTCGCGATGCTGCTCGAAGAGGCACGCGAAGGCGTCCGAGTCGCCTTGCTGGCAAGCTTCGATTATTTGAACATCGCTTTCTTCACGGGCGTCTTCGTGGAGCACCATGCCAACCCAGTCAGTTTAGACGATTGGGCTCGCGAATATTTCCGTTTTTCTATTTCGCCGGGTCTTCGCCCTGATGGGGCGGGGGTTTGTACATTTAGTGGGAAGATATCTGCCGGCCGGCCCGCTTTGCGTATCAGGGCACGACTTCAGTCGGGCCGTCGCAAACGGCTGGACTCACGGGGCTTCAGCCCCGGCGCTTTCCTCTTGGTCAGATACGCGAAGCAATAACGGAACTCCTCGGACGTCGCGGCGAGCCCTTCCTTCGTTGGATTGTTGGCGATGTACTCCCGGCCGCGCTTTGCGTATCAGGGCACGACTTCAGTCGGGCCGCCGCAACGGCTGGACTCACGGGGCTTCAGCCCCAGCCGCTTTCCTCTTCTTCAGATACGCGAAGCAATAACGGAACTCCTCGGACGTCGCGGCGAGCCCTTCCTTCGTTGGATTGTTGGCGATGTACTCCCGATGCCGTGAAAAACTCTCCCGGTCCATAATTCGCACTTCCGAGAAGCCGCGTTGCCACACTTCCCCCAGATATCCCGATTCTTTTTTCAAACGATAGGAGAAGCCACCCTTGATCGATTGCATGGCTTTCTCGATGGTCATGTCCCGCCCTACCGTCAGCAATACGTGAAGGTGGTTCGGCATGACTACAAAATCGTGGATGCGGAACTTCCCGGCGGCCACATACGAACGCAGGACGTCAATCAGGAGCATGGCGTTGCGCTCCGACTGCAGCAAAGGCACGCCCCGGCTCGTCTTTGTGGTTGCGAAAAACGTACGGGCCGAGCTTGCGATCCTCTCGGGACGGGCATTGCGAGCCGGTTTCGCCATCGACAGGGGCTTAAAGCCCAGCCTCCTTAATTGCACCATCCGGCACGACTTAAAGTCGTGCCCTGATACATACAGTGCGGCGTCCCGACAGATATTCTCCCACTGACTACCTGTGGGGGCTGGTGGCATTGCCTTCATACACGCCGCTGCCGGGTCCTGGCAGTTCATTGGCCCGCGGCCCGGTGTACTTTGCCACATGCAGCCCGGTTTTATTGTCTACCCAGTAGATCAGCCCATCTCTAAATACTGGATACGTTCTGGCGATGCCATGCGGCAGGGTCAGCGCGTAGCCCACTTCCCTCGGCGTCTGGGGAATTGAGATGTCAATCACTCGAAGACCGTGCCCATACCACGTGTTGAAGACCAGATTTTTGAATACAGTCGGATTGTGATTTTGCTGCGCCACGATCTGCCGCCGCGCGCCGTTCGGCTCTGTGATCGCTTGGGTGAGACATTCATCGAGTTGATTGTCTGGAATGGAGAACGCGCCCACCATGATGGGCGTGATCTCCGCTTCGACCGACACGATACGGGCGTAGTTCAGCGGGCATCCGCCGTTTTCATCCGTCAGCCACACATACGCCGGACGCCCTTTCGTGTTCCCTTTTACCTGGGCGGGACGGTTGGGCACAAACACAGCGCTGTGCGTGCCGGTGGGCGTCGCATTGATGGGCGGATAGACGTCGAACCGCGAACGGGTCAGCATCACGAGGTATCGCTCCGCCTTGGCTTGATCGGACGCGTTGGATGCAAGATATGCCTTCAGGCCGGGATCGTCGTTCACCACCATGTGGAGGCAGTCGTTGGCGAGCGCAGGCAGCTTGGACGCCTCGATTACGCCATTGGGCGAAACGATGGTCGAACGTTGATTGCAACCCGCCCCGCCCGCGGCCAATTCGGAGTTGCGGTGGTGCGCGATCGCTTCGGAATCGAGAATGTAGAATCCCGCCGTTGTGCCGGCGATATAGGCGCGCTCCCCGTCATCCAGAACGGAGAGCGAATGCAGCCGGTTCTGTTCGTTCTTCTGGAAATTACCCGGCCGGCCAGCGAGGTTCTTGTTGTCGCTGAAATCCAGAAATCGCCCGTCGGAAAACAACCCCGTCGCATCGGGCTTTTCGTTCACCGGCGGGCCGCCTACTTCCTGAAGCGAGAATGTGGCCAGCAGCGTGGCCTTCGGCAGCATTTCACCCGTGTCTTCGTCGGTGACAGCAAGCACAAATAAATCCGGAGTCTTCAACCCCGGATGCTCGCGGTCGGGCAAGCCGGAGGTCCAGTTTGTCATATAGACCAGCACGCGGTTCGCGTTCGCCGGATCGTGCCACAGGAAAAACTCGTGCGATTGCCCCCCAAAATCCGTAATGTCGCTCTTCGACATCGGCAGGCACGTGTTCATGTCGATGCGGTATGCTTCCATTCTGCCGATGGTGTTCGTGCCCGCGTTCCGCAGCATGAGGTAGCGGTCCTCGCCTTTGGAGGTTTTGTAGACCAGGCTGCGAAGCTCGCGGTCGTCGAATCCCTGATTGCCTTCGAACATCGCCGGAATCTCGCCCACCTGCACGGGGGGCTGTTTTTCGGGATCGGACTGAATTTTGAAGATATTGATCGCGTGTTTTCGCCCGGCGCCGTTCTGATGTCCGACGAAGATGCAATTGCCGGCGATTCCCATGCCGCGCCCGTCGCCCCCGGCGTCCAGATCGCCGCCCCTCCAGGCCCCGTTGGCCGGATCTTTCGTCGAGGGCACAGTGATCACCCAATGAATCGGCTCGATATTGCGGAACAGATGCAATTCCTTTTCGAGCTTGGCCACGCCCGCGCGCGCGTCCTGCTCAGTCGAGAACGGATCGATCTGACCCATCGCGTTCACGCGAACCGATGGCATCTGTCCGATCGGCGTATCGAATGTAGATGGCTGGCAACCGGCGGGATCTTTAGAATAGTCGACACATTGCGCTTTGATCGGCGCGCCGAGTCCGGCGAGCAGCAAGACCGTGCCGATCAGCGTGATCGTGTGCTTGAGATTTTGCAGTTGTTTGATCATGGGGGCGTGTCCAGAGGCGATTCTATCCCGACGGAGGAACGCGGTCAACGATGGCCGTTTGACACCTCCCCAGCCTATCCCGCGCCGCCTTCCTCCATTTCTTCTATCACGTCCGCGCTCTCGCTGTACCGCTTCAACACACGAATCGAGTTACTCGCGCCGAAGCCGGCAGCTCGCAGTTTTCGATAGGCTGAGGCGAGATTTTTAGGATCGGCAAGGAGTTGCCCGAGATTCTTACCCCGATTCTTGCGCTCCAGAAAGCTCTCGATCAGTGCGATCTCATCGACTTCGGCATAAGCCGTCTCCGCAGCCTGTTTCGCGACCGCCGGGGCGACGCGGCGCGCCATCAGATCGCGCATCACGCGCGCTTTGCCGAACCCTCGATTGTCCTTCCTCCAATGCGCGAAGGCGTCCGCGAACTGCCGGTCGTTAAGGAGCCCGGCCTGTTTCAACCGCGCGATCGCCTCGGCGACGTCCTCTTGGCGCGCCGCGCGTTGCTTCAGTCGAAGGCGCAGTTCGCTCAGGGATTGGGCGCGCCTGCCGAGGGAACGTCCGGCGAAGCTCATCAGCCCATCCAGATCCAGCTTCTTAGGTTGTCTCTTTTCGCTCACATGACCGCCTGTTCGCGGCAAGCCGCGCGGCGCAACGGCGCCCATTCGCGGAACAACGGTGGATTCTCCAGCCAAGTCGTCATCCACAAGATCATCTCCCGCTTCTCCGCCTCCTTGCGTTCCGTTATCCCCTGCCGCCGCAGAGTCCAGCGCGCATGATCTTTCGCCAAGATCACCGCTTCCCGCACGCGCGCGCGCCGTTCCCGATTCCCTTGCTCATATTCGTCAAGGAGCTTCACCAGGCTCGCTTCCAGCTCGTCCAGCGATTCCTGCCGCACGCCCTCCACCAACGGCGCCAGAGCGACGCCCGAATCGCGGAGCAGACGCCGCAGATAGGATTCCGATACAGGAGCGAGCTGCGTTTTCAATTCGTCCCATTCGCGTTCTCCCACGATCGCGGGCTTGTTGTGCTCCAGCCAAGCGGCCAGCTCACCGCCTTTTCCGCGTGCTTTTCTTCGGTTTTGCGTGTTTGTGCTCCGGTTGCAATCCATGCCGGTAAGCTTCCACAGCCTTCTGGTGAGCGGCGAGCGTGGTGGAAAACTGATGCCCCTCGCCGGATCTTCGGGCCACGAAATAGAGATAATCCGTCTCGGCGGGATGGAGCGCCGCCGTAAGCGCGTTCACTCCCGGGTTGGCGATCGGACCCGGCGGCAAACCGGGATTTCGATATGTGTTGTAGAGATTCGTGCTCTCCAGATCGGCGCGGTGGATTGCGCCGCTGTAGCGATTCTCCAGGATTGCGGCGTAAATCGCGGTTGGGTCGCATTCCAGATCCATTCCACGCATCAAGCGATTCATGAACACGCCGGCGACCAGCGGACGTTCCTCTGGAATTCCCGTTTCTTTCTCCACCATCGAAGCTAATGTGACCACGGAATGCGTGTCGCCGCCACCAAGCTTCTGCCATTGCTTGCGAAACTGGGCCGTCATCATTTCGCACAACTCGCTCGCCGTCGTGGAATGCGCGATGCGGTATGTGGCTGGGAACAGGTAGCCCTCCAGGGTCTGCGCTTGGGGATCTAAGTCGCGGATCGAAGCGGGATCGGAGGCGGCCCGCACAAACTCATCCCCGGATATCGTTCCGCCCGATTCCACCAACCGCGCTACGTCGAAGATATTGCTCCCTTCAGGCACGCGCAACTCGATATAGAAGATGTCGCCCCGCGCGATCCGGCCGAAAATCGACTGGACGCTGGCCGGCTCCGAGAAGCGGTATTCCCCTGCTTCGAGCCTGGCTGAAGGGTGCAGAGCCCGCTCTAACCAGAACTGCCATCGATAGCGGATCGCTCCCGCTTGCTGAAGGGCGAGCGCCATGGACGGCGTGCCCGCGCCACGGTCGAACCGGACGAAGGTCTCGCCGTGAAATCTTTGATACGGAATTTGCAATGAGAGGATCGCGGCGCCTCCAATGGCCGCCGCCAGCAAAAGGAGCAGTGCCGCGAGGCGCAGAGTCTTCTTCATTCGCTCGCTTGCGCCGCCAAAAAACTCTGCAATAGTATCTGCGCCGCCAGCCGGTCCACGGCCTTGGCTCGTTTTTCGATGCCGATCCCGCTCTCTCTCAGCACTCGCTGAGCCTCCACTGTAGTTAGTCTTTCATCCCAGAACCTCACTTCGAGCCCGGTCCGCGTCCGCAGCCGCTCGGCAAACTCTCGCGTATACTCCGCCTGGCGGCCCTCGCGTCCGCTCATATGCAGCGGATGCCCTATCAGGATGAATCGCACTTCATGTTCGGCGGCGATTTTCGACAATGCCGCAAGATCTTCGCGAATATTGGTGCGCTCGAGGGTCGGCAAACCCTGAGCGGTGATGCCCAGGGGATCGCTCAATGCCAATCCGATGCGACGCTTGCCAAGATCCAGGGCCAAAATCCGGGTTTGTATTCGATCGGCGCCCGCCTCGGAATTTGCTTGGAAATCCACAGCAATTCAATTATAGTGAAGGCAAGCTATAGTTAAGGCAGCGCGAAGACTCGCATTCGCGCGGCTCTGGTTGAAACGTGTACACTCCAACCGCTCCTGTCCAACGCTCGCTTCGGACCGGTTTGAGCATTCTGGCGGCGACTGCCGCCGTTGCGCTCTTATACTTCGGTCGCATTTTCTTCATTACGGTGACAATCGCCGCGATGATTGCGTTTCTTCTGGAGCCGCTGGTCGAGACTTTCATGAAGCTGCGGTTCCCGCGCGGCTTGGCCAGCTTTCTCGCCTGCAGCATCTCGCTGCTCGTTTTGTATCTGGTGGGCCTCGGCTTATATAGCGAGGGCCAGCTTATGCTCGAAGACCTGCCCGCCTACAGCGCTCGCGTGAACGAGCTGGTGGACGACGCCGCCACCCGTGTGGACCGGGTGGAGCAGGAAGTCTTCCGGACCGTAATCCCCAGGCGTTTTCAGGAAGGCGGAGCGGAGCCGGCCCAGCAGCCGCCGCCGCAGCCTCCTCCCGGAACGGCGGCCAGCCGCGCCAAGAAAAAGAAGCAGGATGCGCCGGAGCCTCTGTTCGTCCCGGAAGTCCGCGTGCGCCCGGAGCCGACTCCGCTGCTCACCTATATTTACGATTACTTTCGTTCTTATTACAGCGTCTTCCTGATGGCTTCCTTCGTGCCGTTTCTGGTGTACTTCATCTTGAGCTGGCGTGATCATCTCCGCTCGCGTTTGCTGGTGATGTTCGAGGGCGACGCCCGCTACACGATTGCGAAAGCGCTCGACGGAGTGGCGGATATGGTCCGCGCCTATGTGGTCGGCAACTTTTTGCTCGGAATCCTGTTGAGCACCGCGAGCGGAGTTCTGTTTGCGATGGTGAGGCTGCCTTACTGGATCATCGTCGCGCCGCTGAGCGGGTTTCTAAGCCTGGTTCCTTATATCGGCTTGCCCCTGGCCCTGATTCCGCCCCTGATCGCGGCGCTGCCCGCCATTCGACAGCCGGCGGTTTACGCGATCCTCATCGCCGGCGTCGCGGTTCTTCATCTTTTGGCGTTGAATCTTCTGTATCCGAAGTTCGTCGGAGCCAGGGTTCATTTGAATCCGCTCGTCGGAACGCTAGCGCTGATGTTTTGGGGCATGCTGTGGGGCGCCATCGGTCTGTTGCTTGCGATTCCCGTGACGGCGGCTTTGAAAGCGGTCTGCGACAGCGTCAGCGGGCTGCGCGCCTATGGCCGCCTATTGGGTGATTGACGGGAAATTCGTCAATGAGCAAACAGTTCTGGATTTTCCTCGCAGTGGGCGTGGCGGTGGTGGCGATTGCGCTTTCCGTAGTTTGGTTTGGAACCGCAAGCTCCCATCTGGAACTGAACGGAAAAATTCTCAAAGTGCGCACGCTCGCCCTTGGGCAGAATGCTTCCCTGGTGGCCGTGGATTTCCGCGTGACCAACCCCTCCGGGGTGCCGTTTGTAGTGAGCGACGTGACTCTGAAGCTGGTCCCCGCCACGGGCCCCGAAATCGACGGCGCCCCCGCTTCGCGGACGGACATCGACAGCGTGTTCCAGGACGAAAAGCTGATCGGCCCTCGCTTCAACGACGTGCTCACGCTTCAAGATAAAATTCCTCCGAACAAAACTCTGGATCGAATGACGGCGGCGCGTTTTGAGATCCCGGAATCCCAGATCGACCAGCGCAAATCCCTATCATTGCGGCTGCAGGATCTGGACGGAACGGTGGTGGAGCTCAAGGAAGAGAAATAGTCGTTCTACTCCCACCGCAGCGTAGACCGAAGATGGTCTCCCAGGCGCACGCCCAATTCGTGCGGGATCGCGCCCAGTTTGCTTCTGATGAGGCGGTTATCAAGGGTGAAGAGCTTCATTCGGATGACGCTATCCTTGGGCAATCCAGCCGTTCCGGCTTTGATTCCGATATCGCCATGCATTTTAGAATGGCGGGCGGAGGTCACCATCGCCATAATGGACAAACCGCCCCGGTTGAAACCGTGAGTCGAGAGCACCACAGCGGGGCGGAATTTCACGTCGGGCGAATCGCTAAAGGGGAACGGAACCGCGACCACGCTCCATGCCTCACAAATCACCGAAATCTTCCTCGTCCTCGGGCGAATTCCACTCCGCTTCGAGCGTCTTCCCGACGCTTGCATGCCAGGAGGCGTCGAACAGGCGGGCCTTCCGGATGAACACCCCGGACTCGGTGTTCCGATATACGATAAAATCGCCCGGGCGCACCTCCAGGCGCATCCGAATCTCGCGCGGCAAAGTGGTTTGACCTTTTCCCGTCACCTTACTGGTAAGCATGCATTACCTCCTTACTTCATTACCAGCATACCATAAGGGAATGCCAGCCGGGCGGCTCTTTCGAACACCTGCCGCATCATGTCAGCCGTGAGTTTCCCCGTGAATGTGTTCTGCTGGCTCGGATGATAAGAGCCGATAAGCACCGGCGCCCCCGGCGCGATTTTGTGCTCGCAGCCGTGAGCGAACGCGAAAGCCGACCGGCTTCGAATAACGCCGCGCTCGCGCATGATTCCGAGATATGCATCGAAGGCAATGCGCCCCAGCGCCACCACCACCCGGACTTCCTTCAGAAGATCTAATTCGCGCTCCAGATACGGCCGGCAGTTGCGAAATTCTTGCGGCGCAGGCTTGTTATCGGGCGGCGCGCAGCGCACCGAAGCCGTAACGTAAACTCCCGTCAGCTTCAGCCCGTCCTGGCGAGAACGGCTCTCGGGTTGGGATGCAAATCCCGTCTCATACAAAGCTCGATACAGGAAATCGCCGGAGCGGTCGCCCGTGAACATGCGCCCCGTGCGATTCGCCCCGTGTGCGGCCGGCGCAAGGCCGATCACCAACACACGAGCGTTGGGGTCGCCGAATGAGGGTACGGGCTTGGTCCAATAGTCCCAATCGCGATACGCGAGGCGCTTAGTTTCGCCGATGGCCTTGCAGTATTCGCGGAGCCTGGGACAGCGCTCGCAGGCGACCACTTCGCGCATCAGCTTATCGAACGCCGGAACCCCGAAATACTTCATCCGCGCAGCTTCCGGTAAAGCGCCGCCAGATCCGCGATGCTCAATTGCTCTGCCCGGAGCCGGCCTTCCTCCAGCGCGTCCATGCGCTCCCGCCCGAATACGGGAGCAAGATTATTGCGCAGCGTCTTGCGTTTTTGGCGAAAGCAGGCGGAAGCGAACCGCAGAAAGCCGGCCTTATCGGAAATTTGAAGTTCGGCGGCCGAATCGCGAGGCTCCAGACGCACTAGCGCGCTGTTGACCTTAGGGGGCGGACGAAACGCCTCGCGCGGGACTTCGAACAAAATCTCCGGCCGCGAGCCGAGCTGCGTCTGCACGCTCAAATAGCCGTAATCGCGCGTCCCCGGTGAAGCCACCAGCCTCGCCGCGACCTCTGCCTGCATCAGGAACGCCGCGCGCCGCCACAGATGACCCAGCCCGAAGACTTTTTCCAGAATCGGAGAAGTGATGTAGTACGGCAAGTTGCCGGCAATCACGGAGGAGCCAAAGACGGCTAGATCGGTCTTCAGAATGTCTCCTTCGATCAGCTCCAGCCGGCCCGATTCGATTTCGCCGGCGAACTTCTGGCGCAGATAGTGCACCAGATACGAATCCACCTCGATGGCCACCACCTTCGAAGCCAGTTCAAGCAGCGATGCGGTGAGGGCGCCTTTGCCGGGACCGATCTCGATCGCGACCGGGGTTTTGCCGTCGCAAGGCTCGCCACAGGCGGCTCGCGCGATGCGGTCGAGAATCGATTTTCGGGTAAGGAAATGCTGTCCGAGGCGGCGCCCCACGAGATTTTAGAATAACGAAGTCCATGCGAAGGGGCTAACGCCTGGTCCACCTGCTACAATCCACGCGCCACGTTTGACCGTTCAGTCGCGTGATTTTCGCAAAGAGGGCCGCGAAAGATTTCCGCGGCCGCAGCCTAATCTCCGAAGTATTTTCGACATGGTGCAGCACTCGAAGTCGACGATATCTTCACAGTCCGGACTCCAGCAACCCTGCAAGACCGGCTTTGGAGTTAGGCGGCGGCGGATACGCCCAAACATAATCCGCTCTTTACCGCTACAGATCCGCCACAATTGCTTGATAATTTTTTGGATATTGACAAATGCTCCAGGCTGGAGCATAATGCTGGAGGTCCGAGTATAAGACTTTCGTCCAAGGAAGGGTTCAGCCTATGGAACGCAGGTCAGCGGGCACCTCTTACGAGGGCGTGGATAGCGCGGTTTCATGCGTGATCACGCGATTTCGCGTTCGATCCATCTTCTACTTGCCGCTTTTTTATCGCTTCTTTGTTCGCGTTCGCCGCGACACCAAAAAATCGATCAACGGACTTCTGAAGGCTAGTTTCCTGTTCGAAGGGCCACGAACATTTTACACATTATCCCTCTGGAAGGACGAAGCAAGCTTCCTCGAATTCGGGAAGATCTATAGTCACATAAGCGCAGCCAGGTTAGCTTTCATCTTTGCCGAACGCGTCGATGTGGATCGTCTCGGATCGTGTGCGTCTGTTTGGTCGGCCCAGTTTAGACTCCGGGCGCTGAGCCACAATTTGAATTGGGCCGGCTTCGATCTGCGACAAGCTCTTTCGGAAGAACTGCGAGTGCCACCGGAGCAGATCGCCAAGCGGCCTGGCGAAAGGAGAGCTCATGCGCGCTGATTTAAGAGGGGTTGTGCAGCTTGCAGTAGGGCTACTTTTCCTGGCCGCGATTTTGCCAAAGCTTAAATCCCCGCAATCGTTTCTCGATGGAGTCGTCCAATACAGAGTTCCTGCCTCGTCGCCTATCGTTGTGGGCCGGGACGCTGGTCATCTTGCCAGGCGAGATACTGGTCACATTTTCTCATCTCACGGGCGCGGCGTTGACGGGCGGCGCCGTCCTGGGGATATGCCTATCATGCTGCTTCGCAGTGGCTGTCGGAACTAACCTCCTGAGAGGGCGTACGATGGCATGCAGTTGTTTTACATGGGGTGACGAGGAGGAGCTTGTATCAGGCAGAACCCTTGGAAGACTGGCGCTTGTCATTGTCGCGGAGCTATTTCTCCTGTTCAATTCCTTGTTTTCGGGCCCCATCAGGACCTCGCCGATCCGCAAAGTCACATTCCATGAGATTGCAACATTTTGGTTTCCAGCAATCTCGGCTCTCTTCATGAGTTGCGGGTGGTTGCTGAGCATTCCAAAGGGTGTGAGCATTCATAAATGGAATCTGCAGTTCTTCAAAGGGTTCGGCCCCTCCGACCAGACAGGCAGCAGGTGACACCCTATGTTCTCGTTTACGTACCCTTTGCTATGGCTCGTCGTCCTCGCCCAAACTCTAGTGTGCCTCGGTCTTCTTCGGCAAGTTCGGCTACTCCGAGGGGTGGCTCTGGATCGTCCATTACCTGCTGGATCCCGCGTCCCGCATTTCTCGGGAACGGACATCGTCACAGGCCGACGGATTTCCAGCACTAGCCTCAACGGAGGTCCAGGCGCGATCTTGTTTCTTCATTCCGCCTGTCCAAAGTGCTTGAACCTTGCAGATAGCCTCCATGGATCAGAGATCTCCAAACTAGGTCGCGTTCTTGTTGTATGCGGCGGCGATGAATCTGGGTGCAAGATGTTCTCCGAGCGGCTCGGACCGAAAATCCCGTTACTCGTGGATACCGGCGCGGATGTCTGGAACTTATTTGGTGTCTCCGGTTCCCCGTCGGCGGTGTCCGTCGACGCAGCCGGGAGGATAGTTAGGTACGAAAGGTCCCTTAAGGCGGCAGATCTACGAGAGATGCTTGCCGTCGCTGCGGAGTCCGGAAATCGCGGCGCAGCCGAACGTGCTCTCGTCGCAAAAATGCAGGGGATCTGAAGTTTGGCGATACAGATCCTCAGGAGGAAACCAGGTGGAACATGCCCTTAAATCGCCGACCTGCAATGGCACAACTAATCCCATCGCTCAGACGAGCTATCTAATCGGAGGCGTATGTATCCTCGCGTCCGTGCTGACGCTCAGAGTCTTTCCCGGGGTTTCCTTAGCTCCCCTCGCGTTCATCTTTGGATGGACGCAGATCGCGAGTCCCTGTGGGAAAGCTCTCGTCGGCGCATTGACCTCAAGTGCGCAAAGTAAACGGAGGATGTGGGTTTCGGCGGCGGCGGCGTACACCCTCGCGGGCCTTCTGGGCTCTGCTGCTGTTGGACTGATTTTTGGGGAGTTGAGCGCGGTCACTTCCGTTTTGCTCCACCGTCGGCACGCATTAGCCGGATTCGCACTGTTCTCAATAACCTTCACCCTGAGGGAGATGGGGGCGATTTCGTTTCCACTTCCGCAGCGGAAGCGCCCGAGCGTCGGTGCCTGGCGTTCGTTCGGATTATTGAGTTCGGCGGCAATGTGGGGTTTCCATATTGGATTGGGCTTTGCAACATTCATTAATTACGGAGGTCCTTACGTGCTAATCGCCGCAATATCAGTTCAGGTTATGAGCGGGCACGGTCTGGTTGCCGGCATTTTGCTGATGTCGCTCTACTGGCTAGGACGCGCCCTTTCCGTTTGGATCGCTCCCTTCGTAAACTCTAGCTCATCTATAAACTCTACGTTGTGTGCTCTCAAGCACATTGATGCCGCCCGTGATGTTCAGCGGTGGCTGCACGTCTCCGCTTTAGCTACCGCGAGCGCGGTGTCCCTTTACATGTTCTCGGTCATGTAGTGAGGTGCTCGTGCTGTTATTGGACATCAGTTATGTCGCGCTCTGGTCCTTAACTATCTTTTGCTGTGTTTTACTTCATGAGGCATTCCGTGAAATAGTGGAACACTGGGAAGTCGTTCGCCGTCGGGGAGCAACGCGGCTAGCGGTCGGAATGCCAATTCCCTCGGTGCGAGTGGTGGAACTAGCGACGGGAAAGCCGTTGGAGTTATCGTCGCTCAGCGAAACCGTGCTCTTCTTCGTTTCAGCCCCGCAACGTTCCGCGCCATCGTTTTCTCTCGGCAATTCGATTCAGTACCTGAAGAGTAAAGGCGGCGGCGGCGTTGCAGTCATATGCAGGGGAGCAGCCGACGACTGTCGCAATCTGATACCGGCCCCTGGAAACGGGGAGATTGCCGGCGATAAACCACGCGTGCTCCTGGATTCCGGTGGATTCGCGATGAAATGGTTTGGCATTCAGCGAACCCCAATCGCAGTAACAATAGACCGGGCGGGACGAATCGCACAGTACGGCTTCCAGCGAGCAGGCGCTGGCCATACTCCCGATACGTAGGCCGACACAGTCGGAATGATCATTGTCCCTAATAAGGAGCGCTGAGAAATGCCGAAGCTTACGACGATTATCACGCGTTTAACCAGCCGGCGGAATTTCCTTGGGAGATTAAGCATTCGCGCCGTAGCACTGGCCGGTGCCGTGTTTGCATTTAGAGCCCAGGGTGGTGCTGACTGTGATGGCATGGCGATAGATCCCACGACGGGATGCTGTCTGTGCTTTCCCACGGAGCAAGAGTGCATCGCCGATTGCAACTCTGGATACGGCTTTTGGTGTTGGGCGGGTTACTACCCGTACGGGTGCTGTGAGTGCGTTGAGGAGGGATACGACCCGTCGAACTTGTGTGAATCTGTGATATTTTCCTGTGTCTACGTAGAGTAATGCCGGGACCGAAAGGACCAAGGAACATGCGGAGTACCGCTATTTTAGTTGGTTGTTTTTGCTGCGCTGCCTTTTGCCAGCAGTCGAATCTGGCGCGAGTCGAAGGCCACGTTTCAGATTCGTTGGGTCAACCCCTGTACCGCGTCAAACTGACGCTGAGTGCGGAAGGTCAGTTCGAGGACGGTTCGAGACTTCCAACCGGTACAGACACGTATAGCGAAAAGGACGGAAACTTCGTGTTCGATTCTGTCCCTCCAGGCCGTTACCGGATCCACGCCCAAAAGACCGGATTCGACCGCGCGACATACAATACGGCATTGACCCTGGCCGCCGGGCAGACGCTATCGGGAATCCGCCTCCAGATGAATCCGCTGGCGGGCCTATCCGGATCCGTCATGGACGAGGACGGAAATCCACTGTCAAAATGGAGAGTCGCAGTGCTCAGGCGGCAATACACAGGAGGCCATATCGGCATGAGACCTCGCGCCGTCGTGTACACAAATGAGGACGGCGCGTTCACGGTCAAAAATATTGAGGCCGGACAATATTACGTCCTCGCGCAGCCCCATGACGCGCGAAAGTTTAAGCTGGCGGCGCCCGGAAGGGAGGATCTCCAATACGGTCGAACGTATTATCCCGACGGTACCGAAGCCAGTCAGGCTGTGGCGATTACGTTAACGCCGGGCGCCGAGTTTTCCGCTGCCTCGATAAAAGCGAGAAAGACCGTGGTGCATGTCCGCGGCCGTGTAGATCCTTTGGGTCCTATGGCGAACTGGTCCGAAAGGCCGGAGATTATCTTAATGCCGCCCGATAGTGTTCTCGGAACGACGACGATCACCACCCGCCTTGCCCAGGACGGCAGCTTCGAACTAACGGACGTTCCCCCGGGCAATTACACGCTGGTAGGAGCCACCATGGCATCCAGCATGCATACTTATTGCTTTCAAGACCTTGTCGTCGGGGACCGCGATCTGGACAACGTGATCATATCGGCTCATCCAAGGTTCTCGATTTCCGGGGCGATTAAAATTGAAGGCCGCGGGCCGCAGTCGAATGGCAACTTCCAAGCGCAAGCAGATCAATTTGCTGAGCACGTGGCCTTGAGGAGCCCGTTTCCAGCGGACTCAGGAGCGGGCGCCACAGCGAATCCCGATGGATCGTTTCTTTTTCAGTCCGTTTATCCCGGCAAATTCTATTTTTCTATTAGCGGGATTCCCGACGACGCCTATCTGGCCTCGCTAAAGCTCGACGGCGTGACGGTCGATCCTAGTGATCTCGATCTCACCCATGCCTCGGCGAGCCGATTGGAAGTCACGCTCAAGGCGGCGGCGGGGAGCATCGACGGTTCGGTGCAGGATAAGGAGGGACACCAGATTCCAGGAGAAAAGGTTACGTTGATCCCGGATCCGCCAAATCCTCGCGAGTTGTATCTTTACCGGACCCTGAGCTCGGATCAAGGCGGTAACTTCTCCTTGAAAAGCCTCGCGCCGGGAAAGTATCTCCTTATCGCCTGGGACGACCTGGAAGCTGGGGCGGAGTTCGATCCGGACGTGATTCGCAATCACGTCGAACGCGCCGTCAGCGTGACGATTGAGGAGAACAACCGCCAAACGCTCACAGTGATTCCGGTTCCAGCTTCGAATTAGCGCGGCGTCTCCCTGCAAGTCCGGGCTCGCTCAGAGCCGACCCTCCTCCAGCGCGTCCACGCGCTCCCACTCGAACGCGTCTGCACGCTCAAATAGCCGTAATCGCGCGTCCCCGGTGAAGCCACCAGCCTCGCCGCGACCTCTGCCTGCATCAGGAACGCCGCGCCCCGCCACAGATTCCCCAGCCCGAAGACTTTTTCCAGAATCGGAGAAGTGATGTAGTACGGCAAGTTGCCGGCAATCACGGAGGAGCCCAAGACGGCTAGATCGGTCTTCAGAATGTCTCCTTCGATCAGCTCCAGCCGGCCTGATTCGATTTCGCCGGCGAACTTCTGGCGCAGATAGTGCACCAGATACGAATCCACCTCGATGGCCACCACCTTCGAAGCCAGTTCAAGCAGCGATGCGGTGAGGGCGCCTTTGCCGGGACCGATCTCGATCGCCAGCGGGGTTTTGGCCTCGCAAGGCTCGCCACAAGCGGCTCGCGCGATGCGGTCGAGAATCGATTTTCGGGTAAGGAAATGCTGTCCGAGGCGGCGCCCCACGAGATTCCAGCGTAGCGCCCGGCAGGGCTTAGGCTGGAAATCAGCCCTTCACGTCGACGTGGCTCGGCGAAAGAGTGAGCCGCAGCGTGCTGAGACGAGGATGGCCAAAAGCGGTTGCCGGATCGAACTCGGTGAGCAGCAGCAGATTTTCCAGCCTGCGCCGGAAACCGGGCTCCTGAACGGACGCGGGCCCGCTAACGACGTTGTAATCCACCATCCGGCCCTGATCGTCGATGGTCACATCCACCACCACGTCGTCTCCCGCCACGGCCACCGCCTGGGCAATCGCCTGGGCGAACAGATGCGCGGCGCCGGCGCTCTTGACGCCGACATCGGTGGTCAACACAGTCGGCACGTCGAAGCTAGTGTTCGCGCGGAAAGGATAGGTCGGGACCACCCACATGCCCAGCAGCAGCACGGCGGAAAACGCTCCTCCCGCGGCAGGCAGCGCCACCGGTCCCATTGCATTATGCGCGAGCACGCGCAGCCGGTCGCACCAATTGAGGAACGCGCCCCAGGGATCGTTCTGCGCGAGCATCCGCTGCCGTTCCATGGAGGCTTCCACGCGCAAGGACGTGCGGAGACCGGGCGGCGGAGTCCGCTTCGGTAAAGCGCCCAGCATCTCGCTGAGCATTCCATCGCTCACCTTTCCCAGGGCGGCCTTTTTTAGGTTTGCGTTTCTCAGACGAGTATTCAGGATCATCGCAACAACTCCATTACCAGCGGTCCACGCTAACCGACTTCCCCGGCCGCTTTGCCGACTGGCCGTCCACACACGAAACTAACGGCCGAAGACCGGTCCAACTCCGCCGTCAGGCTCTTCCGGAGCGCCTCCCTGCCTCGCAGGATCTTGGACTTCACCGTCCCCATCGAAATCTGGAGAATTTCGGCCACCTCCTCATAGCTGAATCCTTCGATTTCCCGCAGCACTAATGCGGCTCGAAACGCCGGATTGACGTTCCTCAAAGCGCTCTCGATCAGCGCCTCCGTTTCGCGGTCCAAAGTCACTTCGAAGGGAGACCGCCCCGCGTCCTCCAGCCAATCGCAATATCCCTGGGTTTCGCCCGGCGTGGGTTCGAGCGTCACTTCCTTGCCCTTATGCCGCGTAAACCAACGCCTCTGATTGCGCGCCTCATTCACGGCGATGCGATAAATCCAGGTTCTCAAGGAGCTCTCCCCGCGGAAAGAAGCCACCTTGCGGAAAACCTTGATAAACACCTCTTGCACCACATCGGCGGCATCCGCGGAATCGTCCACCAACCTGCTGACCAGGTTGAATACTGGATGCTCGTAGTCCTGGATCAGGGTCTCGTAGGCCGCTTCTTCGCCCCGCCGGAGTCCCTCCAGCAGGCAGTCCTCGGCGCTTGCGCCCGAAAGCGTCAGGGCCGACTCGAATTCCAAGCCAACGGCGGTATCTGCCACGAACTCCCCAATTCAAAAGCAATTCTACCGCGACTACCTTCCGTTAGACACCGCGAGGCCGGTTCATGTTCCCAACCCGGTCCCAGCGGGCCAAACGGCGTTACGGCAATCGTACATCCTGCTGAGTGGTGAACGTCAAGACGGTTTCGGAGGGAATCTTCACCCGCGGCCCCTTCATGAACACGCCCGAGCCGGCTCCCGCCGCCGCCCCGGCCCCGGCCCCGATCGCCGCTCCTTTGCCGCCACCCGCGATGGCGCCGATAATGGCGCCAACCGCGCCAACCGCCGCCGCCTTCTTCGCGGTGCTCCCGGTCTGCGATTTGCTGTATTGGGACACCGAGGCGGTTTCGACGGGGACGCTCTTCCCGTTGACCACAACCGATAGCAGTTGAACGGTCAGTTCGGCTTTACCGGTGAACTTGCCGGCTTGCTTATCCTCGGTCAGGCGGATGCGAGCGTCCGCACCCTTCGGAGCGACGGTATCGTCTCCGATTCTCAGCGGATCTTCCAGCGTGGCGCGAAACTCGTCGCCCGCTTTATCTTTGTCCGAATCGATAGAGTCGATCAGGCGAACGCTGATGGCAGTGCCGCTGGGCAAAGTTCCCCCGCCGGCTTCGCCGACCATTAGCGATAAGAGGCGTTCGCTCACTCCGGCCTGCTTCAACTCCACAACGCGCGACCCGCTCACGGAGAATTTTCCGGGCTGGTTCATGATGAGATTCGCGATGAAGTTGTCGCTGAACTTGACCTGCACCAGTCGGAGTACCGAATCGCTATTGAGCGGCTCTGAAGACGGAGCTTTCTTCACGACGGCCGCCAGGATATGCTCATTCACCCCGCCTTGCTTCATATCGATCAAGCTGGAAACGTCGCTTGAGAGATGCGAGCCTTGCTGATCGACCAGATTCGTGATGAAATCGTCGCTCAAGCCGGCGTTGGACATCTTGACGACATCGCTGTTGGAAAGAGCCGGCTGGGCTTGGAGCGCAGAGCCGACCGCCAATAGAAACACCAATGCGGTGCTGGAAAGTGTTTTCATGGTCCCTCTCTCTTTCGATGTTACTCCTGGAGAACGGGTTACGTCGAAAAGCCCAGCGCCGGGGCTATTCCAGCATCGCCTGCATCACGGCGTTCTCGAAATCGCGCATCACTTCCTGATTCGATGTCTGAACCATCAGAATCCCAACCACTTTTTCCTTTGGGTCGATCCAGAAATGCGTACCGAACGCGCCATCCCAGCCGTAGCTGCCGTCGGAAACGCGGTAGTTCGCGGCCACGGCGTTGTTCACCACCTGAACGCTGAGCCCGAAACTGCGGCCCGGCGCTCGTCCCGGTAGCGTGTCCGGGGCGTGGACGGACGACATCAAATCCACGGTTTTCGGACTCAGGAGCCGTTTGCCGTTCAACTGTCCGCCGTTCGCCAGCATCTGGGCGAACTGCTCGTAATCCTCGGCGGTGCTCGAAAGCCCGCCCGCTCCCGAGAAGTAGACGCTGCTCGGCGGATTGGTTTCCTGTTTGGTCAGGCCGTTCGCCGTCTTCTGATAGCGAGTGGCGACGCGTGGCGCTTGGCTCTCGACGGGGTAAAACGTGGTGTCTTTCATCTCCAGAGGGTCGAAGATGCGGTCGCGGAGGAAACGGTCGAACGGCTCCCCCGAGACGATCTCGACGATGCGGCCAAGCGTGTCGAATCCAGCGCTGGGACTGTAGCTCCAGCGCGAACCCGGCTGGAATTCGAGCGGCGTTGCGCCCAGCCGCGGAATGTAGTCGGCCAGCGTGTCGGTGGGTTTGCGCCCCGATTTGTTCGCTTCCGCCGTGCTGATAGGGCCGCTGACCAGCCCGGAGACGTGGGACAGCAGATCGCGAATGGTGATTTCGCGAGTTGCCGGAATCGTGTAAAACTGTGGCTCGGCAGCCGCGCCGCCTCTGCCTCTGCCTCCCGGCCCGCCTTCGCGCGCCACCGCGACCTTCATGCCCTTGAATTCGGGGATGAATTTCGAGACCGGATCGGTGAGGCGAATCTTTCCCTCCTCCATCAACATGAGGATCGCGGTCCCGGTGATGGGCTTGGACATGGACGCGATGCGGAACAAGGCATCCTTCTGCATCGGCTTTTTGGACTCGATGTTCATCAAGCCTTGCGCTTCGAAATGCGCGATCCGGCCACGGCGGGCTACCAGCGTCACCGCGCCGGAAACATCGCCCGCCGCGATGTGGCGTTCGATGGCTTCGTGGATTCGCTGAAGGCGTTCCGCAGATAGGCCAAGCTCTTCCGGTTTAGCCGCCTGTACGGACGCGGCCGCGACGGGCAAAGCGGCCATGGCAATCCCGAGCGCGAATGTGGTCCAACGCAGAGTCTTTCGCATGACGCGCGCCTCCTTTTCAAGCGCTGACGGTCGGGGCAATTATATCCGAATCGCGCTATTCGTAGTACTCTGGCGCGATCTTCCGCTTGCTTCCCGCCGTGTAGTCGTGCTGAATCCACAACTGCGCGTGGTTCTTCTTTACAAAATCTTCGATCATGGCGCGGCTCTTGGCCGTCTGCTCTTTATCGGAGTCGAAGGAAGGAATCCTCTTATAGGTGATTTCTTCCGGGTAATGATATAAATCCCCGGAAAGCAGCACGGGGCCGGTTTTCGCCAGCTTCAGGAACAGCGATTGATGTCCCGGCGTATGTCCCGGCGTGAACTTGATGACTACCGTGCCGTCGCCGAACACGTCGTGGTCCTCGCCGTTCAGCACCATCGTTTTGCTGGTGGCGAGCGCGGCGAAGTACTTCGGATCGCCCACGCGGCCCAGCTTTTTGCCGTCATCCTTCCGGGGCGCGAAGATCGCGTCGCGGTCGCCTTTTTGGACGATCCAGGTCGAGCCGGCGAACAGGTTCGCGTTGGCCACGTGATCGCCGTGATAGTGCGAAAGAGCCAAATATGTAATGTCCTTGGGCGTATAGCCGATCGCCGCCAGCTGCGGCAGCAGCGGACGGTCCACCGTGAACGCGCCCTGCTTGGCCGGGGAAACTCCGTTCTCAAACGCGCTATCGGGAATCTCGCCGGTGTCCCACATCATCGTCCCGCGGGGATGAACGATCAGAAAACAAGGCGTAATCATGTCGGCAGTCTTCAATTCGCCCGGTTTAAAGCCCATCGAATCGCCGTTCCCACCGGCGATTCTGCCGCAATCGAGAACGTATAGCCGCAGCGACTTCACCGGCTGCGCTTTCTTCTGCTGAGCCGAAGCCGCGGGCGTAAGCGCCAGCGTGGCCATACTTAGCGCGCAAAACATCGCACGAAATGACATGCAAACCTCCTAACGATTCGGTTCGTTTCGAAACCAGGAAAAACCATTCGGATTCGAGCCGCCGCAACAGCCGCTCGCGTAAACTTCGCCCCGATCATTCACCTCGATCGAGTGCGGGCCGGACGACTCGATCTGGCCGAGCACTTGGCCGGTCGCCGGATCGACCTTCAGGACCCAAGGTGAAGCGCGAACTGCTTGATTTTGGCTGGCTTGTTCCATCGTCATGGTCGCCACCCACAGCGCTCCGCCGGCGATTTTGAGCGCAAAAGGCCGCCCCAAATGCGTCCATTCGCCCAAATAACGCCCGTTTAGGTCGAACTTTTGAATGCGCGCGTTGCCGCGATCGGCCACGTAAAGGGTGTTTCCATTGACGGCGATCCCGTGAGGGATCTGAAACTGGCCCGGACCGGTTCCCGCACTTCCCCAGACGTTCAGCCGCTTGCCATCGGCGGAATATTCGAGAATCCGCGCATTTCCATAGCCGTCGGAGATGAAAAGGCGCCCATTCGGTGCAAAAGTGACGTCGGTTGTGCCGCAAAGCGTCGGAAAAGCGCATTTATTGCCGGTGGCAATTTCCCCCACGGAGATTTCCTGAAGTCTCTTTCCTTCAGGCGAAAATTTGAGGAGCACGGAACTGCCCGCGTCCACGGTCCAGATATTGCCGTCCGGATCGACCCGCACGCTATGAGGCACGGTGAACATTCCCTTGCCCCAGGAGCGCAGGACGTGCCCGTCCTTATCGACGGCGATAACCGGATCGGCTTTGTCGCCGCGCTGGAGCACATAAATGGTTCCGTTGCGATCGGCGGCGACGGAAGAGACGGTTCCTAGCGATGCCGCGTTGGGCATTCGCGAAGCGATGGGAATCTGTTCCAGCGAGAGGCGGGGCGTTTCGCGTAGCAGAGTTCGAAGCCGCCCCGCCGCGTCCGCGCTTTGCGCGTGCATCGAAAGCGGCAGCAGAACTGCAATCGAAGAGAAACTAGCCGCGCATTTCATGGGAGCGGCCGGGCGATATATTTCAACTCCGCTTGCTGGCCGGCATTGGGAGGCAGACGGTCGACATTCATGAACATCGAAACCATCTGATAATATCCGGCGGTGACCAGCAAATCCACCACGCCGCGCTCGCCAACGAGCTTTTTCGTAGCCTCGAATGTCGTATCGCTCACCTGCCGGGTTTTGAACAGCTCCGTGATGAACGCATAGACTGTTTCTTCGTCGGGCGACATTCCAACTGGCCGCCTGCCTTCGGCTATGGCCTTGATTTTGTCTTCGCTCAGCCCCGCCTGCAGGCCAGCCCGGTGGTGAGCGATCCATTCATACTGCGCGCCCCATTGCCGCGCCGTCAGCAGAATCGCCAGTTCCTTGAGCTTGTCGGGAACCGACATATGGAAACGGACGCGCTCGCCCATGGCGAAGAACAGCTCGCCCGGATCGGGGCTGTGCAGCGAGACGTTGAAGCTGCCGCCGGTGCCGCGGCCGGCCATCGCGATATCGGCGAACTTTTTCTGCTCCGGGGTTAGTTGCTCGTAAGAAGGAGGCTTGAACCGGTCACCGGTCAGGCTGAAGGTTTTCCCATTCTCCTTCCAGGTCATTGTTGCCGGCGAGGTCGCTCCCGGGATCGAAGTGGCAAACCCGGCGCCAACCACGGGCAGAGGATTCTCCAACGGCTTCAGTTCGGGTTGCACGCCCGGCCCGAGAGGATAGCGGTCCAGATTGAGCGTCATCGAGACCAGGCAGTACCAACCGCTCAGCCCCATCATGTCGACGACAGTCTTCTCGCCATAGATTTCTTTGGCGGCTTGGAACGTGGCATCGCTCACCTGGTGCGTGGTGAGCAGCTCGTCGATGAAGTTATAAGCGACCTCCATATTCCGTGGCATCCCCGTAGGACGCCTGCCGTTGGCGATCGCGTCCACGATCTCGGGCTTGACTCCGTTTTGCAGAGCCGCCACCTTGTGGGAATTCCATTCGTACTGCGCCATCCAGTAGCGGCCGGTCATGATAATGATCGTTTCCGAAACGTCGCGGGGAAGCGACGTGCGGAAGCGCATCGCCCCGCCGAACTGCTGCGCGAAATCGCCCACTTCGGGGCTGCGCAGGAGGACGTTGAACGGCCCCCGCACCCCGGCACGCTCGCCAGCAAGCAGATGATCCACCATGGCTTTCTGCTCGAGCGCCATTTCGTCGTATTTGAGCGGTTTGAACCGGTCGCCTACCAGGACCAGGCTGTGGGGATCGGGGCGTTGCTTGGCCGATCCTGCCGCGTTCTGGGCATTGGCAAGAGACATAACGCAAACCATCGGCGCGCAGAGAAGCCAGAGACGCATACGGTCCTCCTGGAATAAACCGCCTTATTCTATCCAATCCGGCTGCGAAACCTACTGCGCCCGGGCCGGAGGCGCGCCGCGCAAATTCTCTCTCTTGACCAGCGTCTTGGGATCCGTTCCCCGCGGCGCGATCAGAATGATGCCGCCTCCGAACATTTCTTCCCAAATTTGTTGCCCCCAATGCACGGTCGCCGTGGCATCGGGATTATTGGGGTTGTTCGCCGAGTTATCCCAATGTCCGTCCATCTCCAGGCGGGAGCCGGCGGGAAGCACAATCGGCTTCTCAAACCGATAGCCCGGCTGCCAAGCATAGTCGAAGCGGGGGACGTTCAACAGAATCTGCGACTCTCCGGTCGGGTACACCACGCGATAAATGAAATCTTTACCCCGCAGGTGCATGTGCGGGTTGAGAGAAGCCAACGTCACCTGCTTGGCGAACGTGACCGAGCCATGTCCCGGCGCCTTCGCGTCGCCGGGCAAAATCGTCAGATTGCGAGCGCTCGTGCTGCCCTCGTCCGCGGCCAGCACCTGGATCAGCTCATTTTTCGGCTCGGTAGTCGCGAGCTCCAACCCGATTTTAGTCTGGTCGAAAGTTTCCGTCCCGTTGGTGGTGTAGTGCATGTTGAAGATGAGATAAGAGCCGGCGGGGATCAGCACGGCGGCGTCGTATTGGTCGAATCGGCGCGCGGGCGCTCCCGGCCCGAGGCCGACCAGGCTCTGCGCGTTCAAGCCGCGCGGGAGGGTCACCGGCTCGCCGGTCGCCAGCGCCTCCAATGCCTTGGAATCCGGACCGGGTGGGACGAAAGTAATCGTCGAGTGGTGGACCACCGAACGGGCGCCGGCGCGCACCTCCGCCGCGGCGACCCACGTATCCTTGGTGAAATGCGTCGGCACGACGAAGTCCAGCCAAGGCACCACAGCCTTGGCAGGAACCTTGTACGGCTTCAGAAGCGAGATCTCCACATCCGGACGGATGTTCCAACCCTCTTTCCATTCGCGGGGCGCGGGCTTGTCTTGCGCGGCGCCCTCCGGCGCGCCGGCGTCCACCCAGGCCGCGATCTTGTCGATGTCGGACTCGGGAAGCCGCGGATCGTTCGTGAAATGGCCGTAGTTGGGATCGGCAAACCAAGGCGGCATCTTGCGGGACACCACCGCCATCTTCATCGCCTTCGCCCAGGGCCGGGCGCTTTCATAGGTGAGCAGAGAAAACGGAGCCGCTTCTCCGGGACGATGACACGCCTGACAATTCTTTTGCACGATCGGCAGAATGTCTTTGTTGAAGGTCACATTGTCCGTCCCGGCTCCGAGACAGATTCCCAGCGTCAACCCACAGCAGCTCGCCAGCGCCGGTAGTCGCATCACCACCTCCCGATCTCTTCGAAAATAGTATCTCTCTTACGGCCGCAAAGCGAAAGTAAACAGCGCGTGGCCAGCCGCCACCGCTACATACTGCTTGCCGTCCATCCGATAAGTCATCGGGCCCATGGCGACCTGGCCACCCAGAGCCGCCTTCCATAGCATCGTTCCATTGCGCGCGTCGAGCGCATAGAAGAAGCCTTCCCGGCCGCCGGTGAAGACCACGTCCGAAGCCGTGGTCAGGATTCCGCTGCCCGTCACGTCGGTCATTTTGAACTGCCATTTCTTCTCGCCGGTATTGGGATCGACGGCGACCACCGCTCCCGATCCATTCTCGGCGGTCCAGGTGTTGATCGGGCCTCGCTGAAGTGTCGGCGTGGGAGAACGCGGCGCGCCTCCGGTGTAGCGCTGGCCGGGAGCGTACTCGGCCGGCATTTTCGCCAAGTCCATGTAGTAATCCTGCCAACTGGAGATGTAGAAAAGGCCCGTGCGCGGGCTGTATGACGGCGAATACCAGTTCGTGCCGCCTTGCACGCCCGGATAAATCAGCGTGCCCGCCGGAGTGGGGCTGGAATTAGGCGCGCGGATCGGGCGGCCGGCCTCGTCGAGCCCGACGGCCCAGGTTTGCTTGGTGAACGGAGTCCCGTAGAGGAACTTACCGTTGGTGCGATCCAGCACGTAGAAAAAGCCGTTGCGGTTGGCCCACATCATCATCTTGCGCGGGCTGCCCTTCCAAGTGCCGTCCACCAGCACGGGAACTTGAACGGAGTCGTAATCGTATTCGTCGTGCGGCGTGAACTGGAAATACCATTTGAGCTTGCCTGTATCGGCGTCGAGCGCGATGGCGCAATCGCTGTACAGATTGTCGCCCTTGCGATTGTCCGAGTTCCAATCGGCGCCCGGATTGCCGACGCCCCAATAGATCAGGTTCAGCGCCGGATCGTACGATCCGGTGACCCACGCCGAGCCGCCGCCATGCTGCCACGAATCGCCGGTCCAGGTTTCGTGGCCCGGCTCGCCGGGGCCGGGAATGGTGTTGAATCGCCACGCTTCCTTGCCGGTGGCGGCGTCGTAAGCGGCGATGAACCCGCGAATGCCGTATTCGGCGCCGGCCACGCCCACGACGATTTTGTCCTTCACCACCAGAGGCGCATGCGTGATCGAATAGCCCAGCTTGGGATCGCCGATGCGAACATTCCAGATGGGGCGCCCGGCCTTGGCGTCGATGGCGATCAAGTGGGCGTCGATGGTTCCCATGAACAACGTGTCGCCGAGAATGGCCAAGCCGCGGTTAACGGCGCCGCAGCAGGGCCGCGCGTCCGGAGAAGGCCGGTAGTCGTAGGTCCAGAAAACGGCGCCGGTCTTCGCATCCAGAGCCGCGACGTTATTAGGTGGATCGGTGATGTACATGATTCCGTCCACCACCAGCGGCGTCGTCTCGAATTTCTCCAGCGAGCGCGACTGATACACCCACTGCATTTCGAGATTTTTCGCGTTGCTGGGCGTGATCTGATCGAGCGGGCTGTAGCGCTGCGAGGAGGCGCCGCCGGAGTAGCTGAGCCAATTCTGCGGCTCGCGCTCGGGATGTAGCAGGCGATCCCACGTGACTTGCGCGGGCAGGGTAGCCGCAATCGAAAACAGGAGAGCCGGAATGCGTAGGTTCATTGCGAATCGAGCCCTTTCAAGCTCAGCAAATAAGTGACGAGATCGGCGAGCTCCGCGGCGCTGAATTTGTCCTTGTACACTGGCATCGTGGTGGTGGTGAGCAAACTGTATTCGCGCAGATCGGATTTCGAAAACGAGCGCAGTTGTTCGCTCTGATCGATCATTTGGATCGTGTGCGTGTCTTCGTTGAGGCGGCGGCCGGTGATTGTCGCGCCCTGTCGCGTGACGACTCGCGCGAACCGCTGCTCCGGCAAAATCGATTCCGCCGGCGCGATGATCGATCGCTCCAGATATGCCGCGGTGCGAATCTCACCCACTTCGCTTAGGTCCGGGCCGACACGCGAACCCTTGCCGTTCACGCGATGGCAGGCGAGGCATCCGCCCTTGCCTTCGAACAAAGCTTTCCCGCGCGCGGCGTCGCCCGAGCCCGTTGCCGATTCGTGCATCGAGCGCAGATACGCCACCAGCGCCAATCGCGCCGAATCGTTCACGGCGGTGGGCGGCATGGCCGTTCCGGGAACGCCGTTGGCGATGGTGCGCAGCAGGTCGTCGTCGGTCGAAGCCCGCTTGAACTGTCCGCGCCGGAAATCGACGCCGGGGATGGAATTCCCGTCCGGGCCATGACAGGCGAAGCAATTATTGCGATAGAGCCGCGAGCCGTTCTCGACGTCGGTGGAAAGATAGCGCTGCTGGGCCGCGATAGACACGGGAAGAAACAGCGCCATCAGCCATTTCATGGGCATAATATTGTCACCTCACAACGGCGTCAGCCAGGGCCGTCTGGTAGCTCAAGGTCTCCATCCAGCTTCCGCCGCGCTTCACCCAGACGCGCGTCACGCGCAGGGGACTTCCTCGATCCGGTTTGTGCTCGGAAGTCATCAACACCGCGTCGCCGAATGCGTACATGCGCGCGGAAATAAGAGGCGTCGGCGCGAGGCCGCCGTCTTTGGAACGGTCGAACTCCGCCATGCGGCTGCCCTTGGTTTGCCGCTTGTCGCTATTCGAGCTGACCGCCACGAATTCATCGCCCACCAGCGGACCGAAGGCGGCGGAATTGCGGGCGTGCGCCGCCGTTTCAAGCTTGGTATATGCCGCCGCAACCTGCCGCTCCGTGTCGTTTTTCGAAGTGAACGGAATGCTCTTGCATGGATTCTCGCAGTCTTTGCCGGCGCCGGGTGTGAAAGCGGGCGGCGTTTCCCGCGACATGACTTCCTGATAAACCATCGCTTTCCAACCCTGGGGCCGCTTTGCCCAGATGCGCAGCGCATGCATCCGTTCGCGATCCACCTGGACGACCGCGAGGTCGCCATAAGCGTATGTCTTCGAGTCTCCATTTTGCGCGCTCGTGATCGCCAGTTTTGGGGGTTCCCTCAAAGCCTCGGTTTTGGCCAGCACTCTGCCGCTCGCGTCGATCCAAGTGAAGTCCGCATCCATGAGGCTTTCCAGAACGGACTTTTCGCCGCTTGCGGCAGCTTGCAAAAACCTCGCGTCAGCCTGCTTCATCGCCGCGTCCTGGCCGAATGCGGCTATCGATATGGCAGCGACGAAGATGATTCTCCCGGTCCGATCCATGCGGGGAATTATACTCCACCACCCGCGCGCACGGAATGATAGAATCCGCTGCATGAAGCGGAACCTTCAGTCGTGCGTTGTCTTAGCCGCCCTTTTCTGCCCGGCATTCGGACAAACCAAACCGCCTATCGCCGCCTCAACAGTGGCCCCGGCCCCGGCGGACGCCGCGGAAGTACTGGCGTTCGAGAGAGCCATGGAAGCGGCGGTGGTGCGCGGCGACGTGGCCTACGTCGAGCGCGTCAGCGCCCCCGACCTCTCGTTCACCCACGGCGACGGCTGGACCACCGGCGGGAAACCGCTGCTGGTCGACGACCGCGCTACTTTCTTGAAGCGCGTCGCCAATAAACAATACAACGCGCGCGATCTCGATTCCGTAAAGGTCGAGATGCACGGAAACATCGCCATCACGTATGGCCGGTACGTCGCGCAAAACAGAACCGGCGATCCCGCCAAATCCTGGTTTTCCGTCTGGTTTGAACGCGTTTACGAAAAACGCGACGGCCATTGGCTGTACGTATCCCATCGCACGGTGCATGGACCGACATACGGGCCGGACCGCCAGTCGGTGAGCGACAAGTAACTTACTTCGATTCCAGTTTCACCACCAGATAGGTGATCTGCTTGCCGGGGTCGAGCTTGACGATGTGCGGCTCCTTGGGCGGGATGTGAAGGATATCGCCGGGGCCCATCTTTTTCGTCTCTCCGCCGTTTAACGTGGAGCCGCGAATTTCGCCGGGGCCGGTCGTTTTACCGTCCGTCAGCGTCCCGCCCACCACCACGCTTCCTTCGCCCGAGATCACGTAAATGAAATCCGCCGCGTTTTCGTGGGTTTCCACCTGGCCCGTGCCCTCGCGGTGAATCAACAGAACGGTGTGACCTTCCATGTTGGGCAGGCGCTCGCTCGCGACGTGATACTGATCGAGCTTGCCGTGGAGAGTCTTTTCGTAATTTTTCAATTGGGCGGGCGACCACGTCAGGAAGCCCTCCGGGCTGGCGGCGAACAGAGGAACGGTTGCAAGAAGAAGCAGTAGTTTCATATTGCCGGAATTCTATCACGCGACGCCTCCGGGCTGTCGCGAAACGCGATAAGATCGGATTCCAGGAATGCGTTTACGATTTAGCCTGGTCATCGTTTGCCTGGGAAGCCTCGCTTTCCGCGCGGGCGGGCAAACACAGCCGGATTACCGCGCCGCGCTCGACGAATATTGCGTCACCTGCCATAACGCGACACTTAAGACGGCCGGACTCGCGCTCGACAAAATGGACCTGGCGCGGGTCGCCGAAAACGCGGACGTTTGGGAGAAGGTAATCCGCAAGGTGCGGGTAGGGATGATGCCTCCTACGGACGCGCCACACCCCGACGACACAACGCGGCGCGCGCTGGTGGCCTGGTTGCAGACCACGCTCGATCGCGTGGCAGCCGCGAAGCCCAATCCCGGCCGGCCGCTTGCGCACCGGCTGAATCGCGCCGAATACGCGAACGCGATTCGCGATCTGCTGTCGCTCGAAGTGGATTCCGCGTCTCTGCTGCCGCCCGACGATTCCGCGTACGGATTCGACAATATCGCCGATGTGCTGGGATCTTCGCCGGTCCTGCTGGAGCGCTATCTGAGCGCCGCGGGCACAATCGCCGCGTTGGCCGTGGGCGATCGTGAAACCGGCCCCGCGAGCCAGGTTTTCCGCGTGCGCCAGGACGCGTCGCAGGATGTGCATATAGAAGGGCTGCCGCTCGGCACGGTTGGAGGGCTGCTTGCGCGCGCCACTTTGCCGCTGGATGGCGAGTATGTCCTCCAGACCAAGCTCTTTCGGACCAACCTTGGCGCGATGCGCGGCTTGGAGTACCCAAACCAATTCGAAATCACGGTGGACGGCGTCCGCGTGCATTTGGCCTCTTTCGGCGGAGAGGCGGATTTTAAAGCGGCGCTCGAAAACATCACGGCCGCCGCCGACGCCGTGGAGGCCAGATTCACCGCGCGAATTCCCATGAAAGCAGGTCCGCACGATATCGGCGTGGCGTTTCTGAGGAAGAGCGCCACCGAAAACACGCTGCGCTTGCAGCCGTTCATTCGCAGCTCCAACGACACGCTTGATCCGAGCGGACATCCTCACATCGACACGTTCACGATTACGGGGCCGTTCAACGCCTCGGGAGCGGGCGATACGCCCAGCCGCCGGAAGATTTTCGTCTGCCGACCCGCGGCGGCGAGCGAAGAAGACGCCTGCGCGACCAAGATCGTCTCCACCCTGGCGCACCGCGCATATCGTGGAACCGACACCGCGGCCGATCTTCAGCGTTTGCTTTCTTTCTATCGCGAAGGCCGCAGAGATGCGCGCTTCGAAACGGGCATCCAAGGGGCGCTTGAGCGCATTCTCGCCAGCCCGAAATTTTTGATTCGCGCCGAGCCCGATCCGGCCGCCGCGGCGCCGGGAGCCGTTTACAGAGTCGCCGATTTGGATTTAGCCTCCCGCCTCGCGTTTTTCCTGTGGAGCAGCATCCCCGACGACGAACTGCTGCGCGTTGCGGCTCAAGGCAAGTTGAAGAATCCGGTTATGCTCGAACAGCAGGCGCGGCGCATGCTCGCCGATCCGAAGGCCGAGGCGCTGGTGACCAATTTCGCCGGGCAGTGGCTTTATTTGCGGAACCTGCGCGACATGATTCCGAATTCGGTGGATTTTCCCGATTTCGACGACAACCTGCGCGAATCCTTCGCACGCGAAACCGAGCTATTCTTCGGCAGCATCGTGCACGAGGATCGGAACGTTCTCGATCTGATGACCGCGAACTATACCTTTCTCAATGAACGTCTGGCGAAGCATTACGGCGTCCCGAACATTTACGGCAGCCACTTCCGCCGGGTGACGATCGCGGACGAAGCGCGGCGCGGATTGTTGGGACAGGGAAGCATTTTGATGGTGACCTCGCATACCGACCGGACCTCGCCCGTGGTGCGGGGTAAATGGGTGCTGGATAACTTGCTTGGCGCCCCACCCCCGCCGATGCCCGCGAACGTTCCGCCGCTGAACGAAAATGCTCGCACCGATGGCAAAATTCTTACAATGCGTGAGCGCATGGAGGAGCATCGCTCTAATCCTTATTGCGCAAGCTGCCACCAGATCATGGACCCGATCGGCTTCGCGCTCGAAAACTTCGACGCCGTAGGGGCGTGGCGCACGCGGGAGGGCGGAACGCACGGCACGCTTATCGACGCTTCCGGCCAGATGCTGGACGGAACCAAGGTGAACGGACCTGTGGAGCTGCGGAAGGCTCTGCTGCGGCGACCGGAGATCTTCGCCGGCACGTTGACGGAAAAGCTGCTGACTTACGCGCTCGGCCGCGGCTTGGCGTATTACGACATGCCCGCGGTGCGCGCGATTGTACGCGACGCTTCCAAGCAGGATTACCGGTTTTCTTCGCTAATTTTGGGCATCGTGAAGAGCACGCCGTTTCAAATGCGCGCGGCAGCGCCTTGAGTTAACGTTTTCCGATCTGCTCCAACATCTGCCTGGCTTCCGCAGCGATGGCGGATTCCGGGCTTGCGGCCGCCTTTTGCAGATGCGGAAGCGCGCCAATCGCGTCGCCGGTTTCCGCCAGCAGCCCACCCAGATCCAGTTCGGCGCGCGCAAAATCGGGCCGGATCTTAATCGCCTCTTGAAACTCCTGTACGGCGGGCTTCAGCTTTCCCTGGGCGGCGAATAGGTTGCCCAGCAGGTCGTGCGCTTCGGCGGCGCTCGGATCGAATTTCAGCTCAGCTTCCACCTGGTTTTGCGCCTCGCCAAACCGCTTCACGCGAGCCAGCGCCAGCGCGTAGTTGTAGCGCGCCGCGCCGTAGTCCGGCTTTAGCCGGATCGCAATCTCGAAATGATATCGCGCCTCGTCGAAACGGTTCGTCGCGGAGAGCACGTTCGCAAGGTTGCTGTGCGCCTCGGCATAATCGGGTTGCCTGCGGATGGCTTCGCGGAAGGCCGGCTCGGCGCGCGCCAGATCATGGCTTTCGAGCCACACCGCGCCCAGACTGTTATATGGCTCCGCCATGTCCTCGTCTAGGCCGGCGGCCTTTTGGAACGCCGCAACCGCATCCTCCTTGGAACGTTGATCGACGTAAGCCAGACCTAGCTCGTGCCAGGAGGTGGCGTCCGAAGGCGCAACAGCCAACGCTTTTTTTAGAACCTCAACGGCGCGCCCCGGCTGTCCGGTGGAGCGTAAGTTGAACCCCAACTTCTGCAAGGCGACTACTGAATCGGGTTTGCGCCGGACCGCCTCCTCGTAAATGGGAGTGGCCTTTTCGAGTTGGCCGGAGTTCGACCATGCATCGGCGAGGTGCAGGTAATACTTCACATTGTCGGGCCGATATTTTTCGATTGCCGCCGCGAGGGCGGGAATTCCCTGCCCCAGATTGCTCTTCTGGCTCACCTGCGCGACAGCCAAATATAACTCGCGGTCCCTCGCGTTAGAGAGATTCGAAGGATAGTACAGGACCACTTCTCCCCGATAGCCATTGTCTTCGGCCTCATGCTTTTCTACGAGCGGAGCGAGCAAATCCCGATTCGGCCTCCGGCGCTGAATGTAGTGATCTGTCACGACCGTATGCACTACATCGTCGGTGCGGCGCTTGGGCATGTGGCAACCGATGCAGTCGTCGGACTGCGGATGTTTGCCCGCTGCGGTTAGTTCCTTCACCGCGGCATCGTGACATTGGCGGCAAACCGCGGAATAGTGCTGCGTTGCGGCCTCGCCTCGCGGAATATCGTGGGGATTGTGACAAGTGGTGCATGTCAGCGCGCCCTTGCTCTTCAAAAAACACTCGGAGCGCCGCAAGCGGTAAGCCGCGCCCGCGATCTCGAACTTATCGTCGTGTCCAGTGCCGGGAGCATGGTCGAACTGGAGGATGTAATCGGCCAGAGGCTCGCCGGGCCTGAAGGAGAAAGGCTCGCGCTCGTAGCGAACGATCGCGTTGGGCAAGGGAGAACTAGTGGTTTCGAGGTGGCATTGCATACACACCTCCATCCCTCTTTCCGGACTTAGCCGCGCGGGATTCACGATAGCGCCGCGGATGTCCTCAGGCTTGGCGCCATTCACCGCCATGTCTACATGCCGGCTGCCCGGACCGTGACACCGCTGGCAGTCGATGCCCAGGGGCACAGGCTCCGGGAAGACGGCTTCTCCGCCGGTGTCACTAACGCTTGGGCTCGTCTGAGAAATTCCGTTGTGACAGAAGATGCAGGCCGTCGTGAGGTTTCGGCTGAATCCTGCATGATCCGGCCGGTCATAGCCGGGATTCATTCCCCACGAGCCACCCTTTTCCGAGTACCATGCGAGCGGAAGCTCCACCAGCGTGTTGCGGCTGGTTCGATGCAAGTAGGCGCGGACATGATTGCCGGACCCAACAATGTAGTCGATCTGTTTTTCGACGCTGTTCGTCTCCTTACCATCGAAGCCGATCTGGTAGCGGCGCTGATAAAACTTGCCGTCGCGCTCGATCATCGTGAAGTAGCTATCGGAGGCTTTGTGATAGAACGTGGCGTCCTTGGTGTTATCGGCGGTAGGACGGTAAAAAGATCTGCCCATGCCGGTGCGGCGGTAAGTCTCCCAAATATCGGCGTGGCAGCCGGCGCACAAGGCTGGATCGACGTAGGCCGCGCGCTCCGGCGGCGCAGCCGAGTGGCGGCGCAGAAAAAAGACCGCGCCTGCCGATACGGCAATTCCCAAAGCACCCGCAGTCAACCACCAGCGCACGCCAGATTCTAACCCGCCGCCGAGCGTATCTGCAAATAGCATCGGGTATGCTGAGGGCGTGCCCGCCTCATTCGATTTGGACGCCTATTGCGAGCGCATCGGCTACACCGGGCCGCGCACCGCAACGCTCGACACTTTAGAAGCCGTGCATGCGCTTCATCCCGCGGCGATTCCTTTCGAGAATTTGAATCCGCTGCTCGGCTGGCCCGTGGCGCTGGACGTGGACTCACTCCAAGCGAAACTTGTCGCCGGGGGCCGGGGCGGCTGGTGCTTCGAGCAGAATATTTTGTTCCGTTATGCTCTGGAGGCGCTCGGGTTCAGCGCGACCAGTTTGGCCGCGCGCGTGGTGTGGAACGCGCCGCCGGAAGCGCCTATAGGCGCGCGCAGTCACATGGCGCTGCTGGTGGAGTTGCGCGGGTTGCCCTACATCGCCGACGTTGGATTTGGAGGAAACGTGCTCACGGCGCCGCTGCGCCTGGAGCCGCACATCGCGCAATCGACGCCGCACGAGCCGCACCGGCTATTGCCGATCGATCATGGCTTCGCGCTCGAAGCCTGCTTGAGCGGCGAATGGAAGCCGTTTTACCGCTTTACGCTGGAGCCTCAGTTCCCTTCCGACTACGAAGTTTCGAACTGGTATTTGTGCAATCATCCCAACTCGTTCTTTCGCCGCTCGCTGCTGGGCGCGCGTGCGCTGCCGGAAGAGCGCTATGCGCTGTGGAACAATGCGCTTGCGATTCATCGGAAGAATGGGACGGAGAAACGGCATCTGAGCGGCGGCGCGGCGCTGCGCTCGTGTCTCGAAAACGAATTTGGGATCCAATTGCCGGACGCGCCTGAGCTAAACGAAGTGCTGGAACGCATCGGCCAAACGCCGGCTGAAGCTACGTCGGCGTGAACCGCGGCGAAACAACATCCAGATACTTTAAGCCCGATCCGGTGTTGTAGATCACGACGCGGTCGCCGGGATCGAGGAACCCATCGGCGAACAGGCGTCGGCACGCCGCGACGCATGCGCCTCCTTCCGGCGCGGCAAAGATTCCTTCTTTCGCCGCCAGTTCGGCGACGCCTTCCAGAATCTCGTCGTCGCTCACCGCAATGGCCGTGCCGCCGCTCGAGCGCACGGCGTTCAGCGCGAGGAAGTCGCCCAGCGCCTTGGGCACGCGCAGGCCGCTCGCGAGAGTCTCCGCGTTCGGGTAGAATTCGCTCGACGCTTTGCCTTCTTCAAACGCGCGAACGATGGGCGGGCAACCCTCGGCCTGCACGGCGATCATTTTCGGCCGCTTCGATGAAATCCACCCCAGCGCTTCCATTTCGGCGAAGGCTTTCCACATTCCAATTATGCCCACCCCACCGCCGCAGGGATACAGAATCGCGTCCGGCAGCCGCCAATCGAACTGCTCGGCCAATTCGTAGCCCATGGTCTTTTTACCTTCGATGCGGTAAGGCTCCTTGAGGGTCGAAAGATCGAACCAACCCTCGGCTTCCTTCTTTTCGGCCACCATGCGCGCGCAATCGCTAATCAACCCGTCCACCAGCGTGACGCGCGCTCCCGCGGCGCAGCATTCGATGAGGTTCGCGCGGGGAACGTCACGCGGCATGAATATATGCGCTTCCAGACCCGCCGCCGCGGCGTAGGCCGCCGCCGCACCCGCGGCGTTTCCCGCCGAAGGAACAGCCACTTTCTTTACTCCAAGCTCACAACACATCGAGATGGCGCACGACATCCCGCGAGCCTTGAATGTGCCGGTGGGATTGACTCCATCGTCTTTCACCCAGACGCCGGAGGCGCCGAAGCTAGCGCCAAGACTTTGCGCGCGGACGAGCGGCGTCATCCCTTCGCCCAGCGAAACGATGGAAGCAGCATCCGAAACCGGCAGCGCGGGAGCGTAGCGCCACATGCTCGCCGGTCCTTTGCAAATCGAATCGCGGCTCCAATCCGTGCGGAGCTTTTCAAGATCGTAGCGGGCGAGCAAGGGTCCGCCGCATTCGCACAGACCGAGCGGTTTTCCGGCCTCGTATCGCCGGGCGCACCGGCTGCATTCCAGATGAGTCATGGGAGGAGGGTGGGCTTCAGCCCGCGCGGAGCTTTAGCTCCGCCTGCCGAAAGCGAGGCTAAAGCCTCGCGCGGGCTGAAGCCCACCCTCCTCATCTTGCTGAGCACGCCATGGGATTCCATCCCGACGAGTCCCGCTGCTTTCTCAGATTCGTGCTGGTAATGAATCTCTCTGTGAGGTAAGTGGGATCGTCGACAATTGTCTTTACCACCGCCCAATCGCCGCCGTTGGGTTCGTGGACGATGTCGTAATATTCCGTCACGGTAGCTTTAGCGCTGTAAGGCACGCCGTTCTTCCGTAAATAGCCGGGCCGCAAATTGGTGGTGACCACGTTAAGCGAACCGCCTCCGGTTCCCGCAGCGCCGGGCTGGCCTTCGCCTCCGCGGCTTCGCGACGAAACGCGGAGCCAGGAAGCCTCCGAATAACCCTGCAAAGAGGGCGCGCCAAGCTGCCGCGGCGCGTCGCCGAAATGCAGCAGGCGCGTCTGCTTGCCTGCGTCGGCTTCGATCCTGAGCGCCGAATCGTTGTCCCAGGTAATGTGGAACCGGCCGGCCACGCGCATGATCGCGGGCATGCTGTAGGACTTACACTGGTCGCCCGCGGCCTCGTCCTTGGCTGGGTCCCAGGCTTGCGCGAGCTTGGTTCCATCCGCGTTCAGCGGAACTCCGGCGAAATCTCCCTTGGGCGGCGTGAACATGCGAAAGCGCCAATCCTCAGTCACAATCGAAACCCAATACCCGGTGAGGTCGATGGGCGCGCCCGCGCGCGGACTGAGCGGAGGGCCGCCTCGCCCGGCCGGAGCCTGCGCGTAAATGTTCAACGAGAAAGCCAGTAGCAGAACGGGAAATTTCATTTTTTCAGCGTCTTGTATGCGGCTTCCACAAACATATCCGGCGTCCAACGCGGGTTCGACCCATACAGCGGGTCGTAATCGCGCGTCGGCTTCGCCGCTTTCACCTGCTCCAGCGTCATACCTTTCTTGACCATATCCTGAATGCGGTCCCGGATGATCGTGGCCATCTCGCGATAATTGATCAGGTCGCCGGCGTCGCAGAGCCGTCCATGCCCTGGCACAATCATCGTGCCGCCTTCCTGCCCGTAAACCGGGATGACAAGATCCAGAATCCGGTTCACGCCGTCGATGAAGCCGTTGATAGTCCCGCCGGCGGCGGTGTCGATGACCGGGTAATCAGTGGTAGTGAAGAGGTCGCCGGTGGCGATCACGTCGGACCTGCGGAAGAATACGATGCTGTCACCGTCGGTGTGGGCTTTGGGCAGGTGAATGATCTCGATTCCCTCGTCATCGAACCATGTTTTCTTTTCGTCTTCGATGTACGTATCGGTCGGCCACGCGCCGGAAGGCGTGGGCGCCTGCTTGCCGGTGGGCGCGCTCATGCGCTTCATAACATTGTCATGCGCCAGGATTTGAGCGCCCTCGGAGGCGCCGGCGCCCAAATCGCCCGCGACATTGCCTCCCGCGATGGTGCTGCCGGCTTTGCGCAAAGGATCGTTGCCGCCGGTGTGATCCGGCTCGAAGCTCGTGTTAACGATGTAGCGCAGCGGCCGATCGGAAATCTTCTTAATGGCGGCGAGAATTTTGTCCGCCAACTGCGCGTACTGGGTATCGACGATCAGCACCCCGTCGGGGCCCGCCTGCACGGTGATGTTGCCTCCCGCGCCGACGAGCATGTAGACGTTGCCCTGCGCGTGCAGAGCATGCATTTCCACCTTGCTGAAGTCCGGCTGCTGTGCGAAGACGGCGCACGCCAAAAGTAGCGCCGCCAAAAGCGGAATCGGTTTCATCTCACTCCGTCGATAAATACATAGCTTACACCCCGAACCCGCTGCATGCAGATGAGTGTCTAGTAAGATCGAAAGTCGGAGAAAAAACCAAAATGTCTACGAAACACATTGCTCTGGGTGTATTTGCTCTGCTCGCTCTTCAGGCGTTAGGAGCCGCGAAAGAAGACGATTGGACGAATTTGAACTCACTGAAATCCGGCGACCGGATCCGGGTGATTCAATCGAGCCGCCAGACTATCGAGGGCCGGTTTCAACAAGCCAACGATTCCGGCATTACGATCCACGTGGACCGCGAGATCACAGTTCCGAGACCGGATGTAGTCCGCGTCTATCGTCATTCGGGTCGTAAGAAGACGACCAAAATTCTGATCGGCGCGGGGATCGGCATTGCAGCGGGCGCGATCCTGACCGGAACCCTGGGCGATCGCTTCCGCAACGAAGGCCAGGACGTTCCCGGCGCCCTTTGGATCGCGGGAGGCGCGGGCATCGGCGCCGGAATCGGAGCTCTCCTGGGCGGCAATTACACGACCGTCTACCGAAGCTCGCCGCAGCCCTGAGCTTCGATCGGACTCGCCCTATTTAGCTTCCGCGGGCTTGGACGGAGGCTTGGGCATCGTGGCGATCTTCTGCTTGTACTCCGGATACATCGTTTCCGCGCCGCCCATGGCGGCCTGCGCTGGAATTCCGTGGTTGCTCTGGTATTCAGTCAGGAAGGGATTCGCGCCCGGAAGGTAGTGCGGAATTTCGTCCTTCGGCCGGACGATCTCGGTGACGCTCTCGCAGGGGTACGGCGCGATCTGACCCGTCGCGTTGAAGACGTAGTCGTGGCTGCGAAACAGCGGCTCGGAAAAATAGGCGGGATCGTCCACCGACACGACCCAAGTTAAATCGTCGCCGTGCCGGATGAAGTGCTCGGTGACGGTGGCGCGATCGCTGCGCGCGACTCCGTTGCGTCTCGCCCAGCCTTCCTTCAGATGCGTGGTGGTGACCGTGAGGATGTCGCCGTCCCATTTGCCGGTTGAAAAACCCATAGCCGTGTGGAGCGCGTATTCGGGAGGATGCGGCCGGCCATCCATCCAGATGGTGCGCTCTGTCGCCCACGCGAAATGGTGGATATGAATCGCGATCAGATCCTGCGAATCGCGGTCGCGCTCTTCCCACATACGGATGTCGGCGAAACTGAACGCGTAATCGGAGGGATGCACGCGGCACTGATACAAAGGCAGCGTGATCAGAGACGCGTTCCAGCTCTCGGCCCGCAGCCGGTCGGCATCGTTGATCGGAAGCCCGCCGTAATCGCCGAGTTCAGGACCGAAGAGCCGGTCGGGCCAATCTTCGTGCAGCTTCGCCGACCACACTCCGGATAAATTGACCTGCGCCTGCAAAGGAATGCCGGCTAGAATCGCTGCCGCTAGAACGAGCGTCTTCATGTTCGGTTAAGTAGACTAGCTTACACCCCGAGGGCGTTCCATGCGAGATAACAGCACCCGCAGCGAGCTATTCTTGCAATTTACTGGCACACATGACAGATGTCTCCTATCTGCTCCGCTCCGCAACAACGAGGGCAAAATCCGATGTCGCCAACAAACTCGTCAGCATGTTTCTTCACGAACTGAGCCGCAGGGTTTGCAGCAACTGGCCTATTAGAGTGGCGAGCGAAGAATACAGGCGGCACATCCGAGAAAGGTTTGGCAATCGGTGCCCGTATTGCGCGTGCGAGCTCAGTTCGGGGGCCACGGCGGTCGAGCACCTGGACGGGATGAATCGGTACCGCGTGGGATTGCACGTCCCTGGCAATGTTTTTGTGGCTTGTAAGCGATGCAACAGCGAAAAGAGGCGAGACGATTCGCGCCCGACGCTTACGCTTGCGGCGTCGGGATGGGAATCCTTTCTGTCCCACGATGGAACCAAATGCCAACCAGCCTGCAAGACCTGGGGTATTGGCCAAGCATTTGGGATGATGCACGCGAACGCAGGGCTCGATTGGCTCAGAACCTGGAGACCATTAGAGCATTTCGACGGGAATTTCCAAGCCCAACGGAAACGTTGCCCTCGCTGTCCATGCAGCTTCCAGCCCTTCTTAACAAACTTTACGTCGATTGTCAGAACTTCGCAAAAGACGAAATCACCGGGCTACTCAACGCAGTTTGGAGGGGTAGTACGAAGCCAATCCCCGATCCCCTTTGTGCGCGAGAGTTTCGGGAGACATAATACCGGTGTTATGCGCAGATGGTTGTGGTTGGCAGGCATTGCAGCCGTCTCTCTGTACGGTCAAAATCGCGCCACGCTTTACGAAGGCGCGCGGCTGATCACCGGCGATGGCGGGGTGATCGAGAACTCGGCTTTCGTGGTCGAAGGGACACGGTTCACGCAAGTCGGCCAGCGTGGCGAGCTACAGGCTCCCGCGGGAGCGATCCGGGTCGATCTTTCCGCCAAAACGGTCATGCCCACAAAAGTCGATCTGCATGGCCACATCGGCTATCAGCACGATTGGGACGGCACGATGGCCAAGGAATACTATACGCGGGAGAATTTGATCGACCATTTGCAGCGCCTGGCGTATTACGGCTTCAGTGCGATCATTGGGATCGGCGATCTCATGGATCGCTCCGACCTGCACGGCGGCAGAACGCATTGGGGCGATGTGCCGCTGCGCGTGCGCGACGAGATTATTCCCGGCGCCGCGCTCTTCCGCACCGCTGGGCCCGGCATCGCCTGGCCCGATTCCGGCGCGCAGGGTCATCCCTCCCGCGCCGACGTGCCGTATCCGGCGACCACCATCGAAGAGGCTCGCGCAGCAGTCGACGATAACGCGCGCATCAAACCCGAGTTCATCAAAATCTGGGTGGACGATCGCGGAGGGACGAAGAAAAAGCTGACGCCGCCTCTGTATCTCGCCATCATCGACGAAGCGCACCGTTTGAATATTCCCGTGGGCGCCCACAACGTCACGCTGGCCGACGCGAAGCTGCTAATGCGCGCGGGCGTCGAGGGATGGCTGCATCTTCCGGTCCGCATGGGCGAGGTCCCGGACGATGAACTCCTCGGGATTGTGAGAGAGCGCATTGCCAAAAAGGACCGCTCCAATATGTGGTTCAACCCCGGCGCGGGCTGGACTGCATCAAGCCGCGAGGTCTGGGACGATCCGCTTCTTCGCGAGACGGTTCCGCCACAGCAAATCCAGGCGCAGTGGGGCGATTATCTTGCGCGGCTCACGCCGGAATCGGTCGATCGCGCGCGGCAGAACCTGAAGCAAATGGGCGCGAACAATGCGCTCAGGCTCCGCGATGCGGGAATGAAAATCGTTCTCGGCAGCGACACCGGCCAAACCCGTTTCTTTATCGGGTGGATGGGGCAACTCGAGATGGAGAACTGGGTTTGGATGGGCTTGACTCCCATGCAGGCAATCGTCGCCGCGACCCGCGATTCGGCCGGCATGGGCCATTTCAATACTGGCCTCATCGCGCCGGGCCGCAATGCCGACTTCATTGTGCTGAACGCGAATCCGCTCGACGACATCGGCAACTCCCGCAAGATCGACAAGGTTTACTTGCGCGGCGAGGAAGTCGATCGCGCCGGATTGCGCGCCAAGTGGCAGGCGCGATGGCCCAAGGCGGCGGAGAAGTAGGATTTTTAATCGGCTTGATTTCCCAGCGCGGTGAGTAGCGAGTTGGCCTCCTCCGCTCGTTTATTCGATCCGCACCATCGTGGGCTTGTTGAACACACAGCCCGATTCGCCGATGATGAGCGGCCATGAGCAATACGGCCCACCGTGGCCGGTGATTAGGCCGAGTCCACTGGCGTCCGTGGGGATTCTGAACTGTCGCGAGGTGTTGACCGCTTCACCGGGCCGAAGCAGCATGTCGAGAGGTGTCGCGTCAGGCTCCGGCACAGGCTCATAGCGGCGGCCGCGCGAATCAATCAGGTATATCCATGCGCCTTTGGCCCGCTGCGAGACTCGCCTGGCGCGGCTGAAGATCGTCAGTGAAACGGTGTACGCGATGTCGGACGCCGCGGGAGTCCGGCTCACCGCTTCGACGCTCAAGCACCAATCGTCGAAACACCAAGGATCGCCGACGCTCAGCACGCGTTGAGGCGACGCCGCCCCGACGATCAGAGCCAACGCTAAATACGCGGCAGCCGCAATGCCCCACCGCTTTAGAATCGAGCCCGAGCGGCTCCACCGTCCGCGAATCGCCGCCGCCGAAGCGGTAATGAACGCCACTAGCGTCGCCAAAGCGCAGGCAAGGAATAGCAGGTCGAAGATTGTCACAAAGTCTCTCCAATCGAGAAGTACTTTATATTGTAGAGTTCATGCCCGCGCGGAGTCAAGCACGCCTCGTGGCATCATGCCTTGGTTGGCTACGGTCCTCAGCCTCGCCGAAGCAGTGCGCGAGTACGTTCGCGACGGCGCCACGCTGGCGCTCGAGGGTTTCACGCACCTGATCCCGTTCGCAGCCGGGCATGAAATCGCGCGCCAAGGCCGTCGCGATTTGACCTTGATCCGCATGACGCCCGACGTTATCTACGACCAGTTGATCGGCGCGGGTTGCGCGCGCAAAATCGTGTTTTCGTGGGCCGGCAATCCGGGCGTGGGATCGCTGCACCGGCTGCGCGACGCGGTGGAAAACGGCTGGCCCGGGCCGCTCGAACTGGAGGAGCACGCTCACGCCGGAATGGCCGCGGCTTATGCCGCCGGCGCCGCCAGTCTTCCGTTCGGTCTGCTCCGCGGCTACATCGGATCGGACCTTCCGAAATACAATCCCCGCATCAAGTTTGTCGAATGCCCGTTCACGGGCGAGCCGCTCGCCGCAGTCCCGGCGATCCGGCCCGATGTAGCGATCATTCACGCCCAAAGAGCCGACCGCCGCGGCAATGTGATGATGTGGGGCGTGGTGGGCGTTCAGAAAGAAGCGGTGCTGGCCGCGCAGCGTTCCATCGTTACGGTGGAGGAGATCGTGGACCAATTGGACGCGCCTCCGAATGCCCCCGCCAATGCGATGGTGCTGCCGGGGTGGGCCGTAACCGCCGTGTGCGAGGTGAAAGGCGGAGCGTTCCCTTCCTACGCGCAAGGCTATTACGCGCGCAACAACGCATTCTATAAACGCTGGGATGCGATTTCGCGCGAGCGTGGGAGCTTTCAGGCGTGGCTGCATCGCCATGTCCTCGCCACCAAAGATTTCGAAGGCTTCCGCAAAAGCCTGGAAAGCGCCGCTAATGCCTGACGCTAACGGCCACACCGCCAGCGAGATAATGACCATCGCCGCGGCGCGCAGACTGCGCAACGGCTCGGTGTGCTTTGTCGGCATCGGTCTTCCGAGCGCAGCGGCCAACCTTGCGCGCCTCACGCACGCGCCCGAGGTCGTGCTCATCTACGAATCGGGCCCCATCGGCGCCAAGCCGTCCGTTCTTCCTCTTTCGATCGGCGATGGCGAGCTATCCGAAACGGCGGACGCAGTGGTCCCGATCCCGGAGATGTTCTCCTACTGGCTGCAGGCCGGCAGAATCGACGTCGGCTTCCTGGGCGCGGCGCAAATCGACCGCTTTGCCAACATCAACAGCACCGTCATCGGCGATTATCGAAAACCCAGAACGCGCCTTCCTGGCGCTGGAGGCGCTCCGGAAATCGCGGCGTTCTCAAAAGAGGTGCTGATCGTTCTGCGTCACGACAAGCGCGCCTTCGTCGAGAATCTGGATTTCGTCACTTCGCCCGGCTACTTCGACGGCGGGGGAACCCGCGAGCGCATGGGTTTGCCGGGGAAAGGTCCAACCGCGGTGATCACGGATTTGGGAATTCTCAAGCCTGATGCCGCAACGAAGGAATTGACGCTCGCCAGCCTGCATCCAGGCGTTTCCGTTCAGCAAGTTGTGGAGGCCACGGGCTGGCCGCTTAAGATCGCTCCAAAGGTCGAAACCACAGCCGCGCCCACCGCGGCAGAACTCGCGACCCTGCGCGACCTAAACGCACGCACGGCGCGTGCTCACGCCGGTCAGGCGTGAGGTCCCATGTATTCATAGATCCAGCAGGGCAAGCGGCTCGCATCGGCGAAGATGGCGCTCACAGCGGTTCTTCGGAACTCGCGCCCTTCGTAACGATCCAATGCCTTCAGTAGCCCGAACGGGTCATGCAGGCGGAAGACCTCGCCTGAAATCCACTTGTAATTAGCGGATTGCAGCCGAACGGCTGGATAGTATTTCAGGCGCACAAGCCGGCCTCGAACGCGGGCTAAACCCAGAAAAGTGGACGATTCCGCCAGGCGCCGCGCGTACCGGTTGAGAGAGCCGCGACGGAGGGTGCCATACACGAATAGATTTGGCTGGCTTGACAACAGGATAACCCCAATCCTATCATTAGCTTTGGGAGTCCGGTAGTTCTGGGTCGTGGCGGTGGAGGCGGAATTGATCAAACTGGACATCATTAACGAAGTGGTCAACAAGACGGGCATCACCAAAACCAAAGCGGAGATGGCCGTCGAGACTGTGTTCGAGAGCATGAAGCGAGCTCTGAGCCGAGGTGAACGGATCGAACTTCGCGGCTTCGGTATCTTCAACGTCCGCCCCCGCAAAACCGGAATCGGGCGCAATCCGAGGACCGGCGCGGAGGTCGCGATTCCGCCGGGCAAGGCCGTCCGGTTCAAGCCGGGTAAGGAGTTGCAGACGCTTCAGTAGCCGTCGTCTGTTTTGTGTCCACCAATGGCTATCCTTTAACCCCGGTCGTGCCTCCGGGCGACGGCCTCTTCACGATGGCCGTGCGTCGCGCACGTCCAGCGCACCGCTACTGGCTGCATGCAGTATTGTTGCTGCTGACTTTCTTCAGCACCACGGTCATCGGCGCCGGGCTGGCCAGGAGCTTCGCTGTCAACGTACCTTTCGATTTCAGCGCCGGCATGTACGGCTACGTCCAGGTTTGGCGCGATCCTTCTTATCTGCTCGCCGGGCTTCCCTTTTCGCTCACGCTCTTGACAATACTGCTAGCGCACGAGTTCGGTCATTACCTGGCGGCGCGGTACTACGAAATCGACGTAACACTGCCGTTCTTTCTTCCGGCGCCAACGCTGTTTGGAACCCTCGGCGCGTTCATTCGCATCCGCTCGGCGATCCTTTCCCGGCGCATCCTGTTCGATATCGGCGTCGCGGGCCCATTGGCGGGCTTCGCTGTTCTGGTATGGTTTCTGGCGGCGGGCTTGTCTCTTTCCAAGGTGACCCCGGGAATCGGTTCTCATGGCGACCTGATCTTCGGCACGCCGATGGCGCTTCGCCTGATGGAGCAGATTGTGTTTCCAGGCGCTTCGGTGGCCGACATCGCGCTTCACCCCATTGCCCGCGCCGCGTGGATTGGTCTTTTGGCCACCGCTCTTAACCTGCTGCCTATCGGACAACTCGACGGCGGGCACATTCTTTACGCATTTCTGGGCGAGCGGACCAAGTGGTTCTCGCGCATTTTTATCCTGGTCCTGGTGCCCCTCGGAATTTTCTTCGCGTATAGTTGGCTGGTCTGGGCGGTGATCCTGTTCTTCTTTGGGATGCGCCACCCGGTGATTGTGGATCCCGCGCCGCTGGATCGGACCCGGAGATGGCTGGGTTTTGCGGCGCTGATCGTCTTCATTCTGTCATTTACGGTGGCGCCAATCCGTCCGAACCTATGACAACCTCGCGCAAAACCCGAAACGGGCAAGCTCCGTGCGGCGCGATTCAGCGCATCCCCGTTTTGCGGTGCGCGCCGCGCCCCTTGCGCTCGTGAAGATCTCCGCCACGATCATCACTCTGAACGAAGAACGCAACGTCGCTCGGGCGATCGAAAGCTTGCGCTGCGTCGATGAGATTCTGGTGGTGGATAGCGGATCCACCGATCGCACCGTGGAGATCGCGGAAAAGCTCGGAGCGCGCGTGGTGGAAAGCGAGTGGCCGGGCTACGCCAATCAAAAAAACCTCGCCGCGGCCCAGGCGTCCCACGATTGGATCCTTTCTATCGACGCCGACGAGTCGCTCAGCGAGGCGCTGGAGGCCGAGATTTGGAAGCTGAAGAAATCCGGTCCCGAGTTCGACGCCTACACGATGCCCCGTTTGGCCCAATATCTGGGCCGCTGGATCCGCCATTCCGGCTGGTATCCGGACCGTAAGATCCGCCTCTACGACCGCCGCAAAGCGAAATGGGAAGGCGCCTACGTTCACGAATCGCTGAAGGTGGGCGGCAAAGTGGGAAGCCTCGAGGGCAATCTGCTGCACTTCACCTGCGACTCGCTTTCGGAACATCTGCGCACCATGGACCGCTACACCACGCTTGCGGCCGAACAGCTGCTTTCCACGCGTGAAAAGCCGAAATGGTCGCAACTGATCCTGGTTCCACCTTGGACGTTCGTGCAGACCTATTTCCTGAAGCTCGGCTATTTGGACGGGTTGGAGGGCCTGGCGATCGCCTATATGGCCGCTTTCTACAATTTCCTGAAGCTTGCCAAGGCAAAATTCATGAGCTTCGGACGATAATGGAAACCGCGATCGCATTCCTGGCGGGTCTCCTGATCGGCAGCTTTTTGAACGTCTGCATCTATCGGTTGCCTAAAGACCTCTCGGTCGTAGCCCCGCGCTCCTATTGCCCTCAGTGCGAGAGAACCATCTCCTGGTACGACAACATCCCGCTGCTCAGCTATTTGCTGCTGAAAGGCGGCTGCCGTTTCTGCCGCGCTCGCATCCCGGCGCGGTATCCGGCCGTGGAGCTTTCGACGGGCATCGCGTTCGCGATTTGCGTTGGGGAGCTGGGGCTATCGCTCGCCGCTCTGAAATGGTGCGTGTTTTCCGCGATTCTGATCGCGCTCATCGCGACCGATTTTGAAGAGCGCATCCTGCCGGACGAATTCACGCTGGGGGGGACCGTGCTTGGCCTCGTCCTAGCTCCTTTCGTGCCGCTGAGTTTTGAAACCATCGGCATATTTCTGCCGCCTCTCAGTCCGCAAGCGACTTCGTTGATAGAGGCGGCGTTTGGAGCGGCGGTTGCCGCCGGCTCCATCTGGTTGTTCGTTTGGATTTACCAGAAAATTCGCCGCCGCGAAGATATGATGGGGTTTGGCGACGTCAAGATGATCGCCATGATTGGCGCGTTTCTGGGCGCGCCGAATACGTTTTTGGCGATAGGGGCCGGTTCGCTGGTCGGAGGTGTATTGGGCCTGCTCTATATCGTCCTGACTCGCAAAGATTTTTCCACTTACCCGCTGCCCTTCGGAAGCTTTCTTGGAGCCGGGGCTTTGGCAGTGGCGTTCGTGGAGGAAGTTTTTAACTACAGATTACTATCGTTCTAATGGCACGATTCAAACCCGCGGGCTCGCGAAAAGCGAAATCGACCACCAAGTCAAGCAAAGGCTATATTCCATGTATCGTCGTGATTCTGCTAGGCTTCGTTTTGATTTTCTTACTCATGTTCGCTGTGATGAGATCGGGTAAATGACGACTCGAATCGATAAACGCACGGCCGTGGAGCTACGCCCCGTAAAAGTGACTCCCGGCTATCTTCTCACGGCCGAAGGTTCCGTCTTAATCGAAGCAGGCAACACTCGGGTGCTCTGCGCCGCTTCCGTTGAGGAAACGGTTCCGGGTTTTCTGCGCGGCTCGGGCAAAGGCTGGGTGACCGCGGAATACTCGATGCTGCCCCGCGCGACGTCTACGCGCACTCCCCGCGAAGTGAATAAGGGCCGCGCTTCCGGCCGGACCATGGAAATCCAGAGGTTAATCGGCCGCTCCCTGCGCTCCGTGATCGATCTTGGCGCTTTGGGCGAGCGTAGCGTGCTGCTTGATTGCGACGTTATTCAAGCTGATGGAGGGACGCGTACGACGGCAATCACGGGCGCTTATATCGCATTGTCCCTGGCGCTACGGCAGCTTGTGAAGTTCGGCGTAGTGAAGCGTTCTCCTATACGCGATTACGTCGCGGCGACGAGCGTCGGGATTGTGGGTGGCGTGCCCATGCTCGATCTCTGTTATCAAGAGGATTCTCAGGCCGAGGTCGACATGAACGTGGTCATGACAGGCTCCGGCCGCTTTGTCGAAGTCCAGGCAACCGCGGAGAAAACGCCATTCGATGACGCCCAGCTTGCCGAGCTTCTGTCGCTGGCGCGTCAAGGCATTCAAGATCTGGTGGCTCTTCAGAAAACGTTCGAGGCGGCGTGATCGTCTATTGCGCGACCTCGAATCCGGGCAAGCTGCGCGAATTTCAGTTAGCCGCCATGGATTTCGACGTTCGCGCGCTGCCGGCCTCCATTCCTCCTCCCGACGAAACCGGCGCCACGTTTGAAGAAAACGCCATCGCGAAAGCCGAATACTATAGCCGGTTTGCGGATGGTTACCTGTTCGCCGACGATTCCGGTCTGGAAGTGGACGCTCTCGGCGGCGCTCCCGGCGTCTACTCGGCGCGCTACGCCGGGCCGGACGCCACGGACGAGGCGAACAATGCTCTGCTGCTCGCGCGACTGGAGGGGATCGAGAACCGGACCGCGCGTTTCGTCTGCTCTATCGCGCTGGCGAAGCGGGGCGCGGCGATCACAACTTTTCGCGGCGTGGTGGAGGGACGTATTCTGGACGGCCCTCGGGGTTCCAACGGCTTTGGCTACGATCCTCTTTTCTATTACCCACCGTTCATGTGCACGTTTGGAGAATCGCCCGTCGCGCAAAAAATGAAAGTGAGCCATCGCGCCCAGGCGCTCGCGGACCTGTTCGCTTACCTGCGAACGTTGCGCTAGACCGTATGCCGGCGCATGTTCACACGGGCCTCGGCCTCACCCGGCTTGGGTATCCGCACAACTTGACACTCTGCCGTCCACGGGTATTTCGCGAATCTTGCTAATGTCGCTGGCTCAATTTCGCTGCGGGAACGCGCCTTGCATCGCGACGTAGTAGGCTCCCGGGCTGGAGAGCGGCGCCTTGCCACGTAAATCTGGCATCGCAAAAGTCGTCCTTCCGTCGCCACCAAAAGAGGTGCCGATCAACGCAAACAGTGCCTGATATTGATTGATCTGTAAGACCGTTCCGTCGCAGGCTGCCCAACCTGTCGGAGCGTAGGAATAAGGAAACAGCCTGATCTCACCAAGAAATGGTTCCATATACTTCCCTTCCTTCCAATCTTAAAAATTGAATTCAATATGCTGAGCCTACCACGTCCCAGTCTCGGTCATTGTTTTTCGATACGCCATCGGCCTCGTCCAGCTATGACGGAAGCCGAGACATAGCGTTCGACCGAATTTTCTTGACACGAACAGATCGTTGCGGCATACTTATGTCAGTTACTGAGGTAAGCGCGAATGAGCAAACCCACCGACCTCGTCCAAGGCACTCTTAACCTGCTCATCCTGAAAATCGTAGCTCTTGAGCCGATGCACGGTTGGGCGATCGCCCAACGCATCAAGCAGATGTCGAGCGAGGTGCTACAGGTCGGCCAAAGCGCGCTCTATCCGGCTTTACACAAATTGGAGCAGCAGGGCTGGATCGAGGCCGAGTGGAAGGCATCCGAGACCAACCGCCGGGCCAAATATTATTCCTTGACGCGTTCGGGACGCAAGGCCCTCAACCAAGAAGCCGCCAGTTGGGAGCGGCTCTCAACCGCGATCTCCGCGATTGTACGCAGCGCGTGAGGAGCATCTATGCGGCGCTGGATCACGCAGCTCCGACTGATTCTTCGTTCCCTGTTTCGAAGAAAGCAGGTCGATCTGGAACTGGACGAAGAGTTCCAGTATCATTTGGGGCGGGAAATCGACGAGGGACTGAACCGCGGCCTAACACCGGAAGCCGCAAGATACGCTGCGCGGCGCGCCATGGGAGCCCTCGCTAAGAACAGGGAGGAATGCCGCGATATGTCCCACCTGACCCTTGTCGAAGACCTTTTTCGGGACTTCCAATACGCTACACGGAGCCTCCGCCGGAATCCTGGTTTTGCCGCGCTCGCCGTTCTCATTGCGGCGCTTGGTATTGGCGCCAACACCGCCGTCTTTGGCGTGGTCGACGCCGTGATATTAAAGCCGCTGAGCTACCGCGACGCGGACCGCATCGTGACGCTTTCCACTCTGTGGAAGAAGACCGGAGCCGACCAACCCAGCGTTTCCGTGCCGGACTACCACGACTGGCACGATCGGAACACGAGCTTTGAAGCGATGGCATATTTCCAGGCCGGAGATACGGCCGTGATCGCAGGTCCCACTGCCGAGTTCGCGGCCGATGCCACCGTCACGAACGAGTTCTTCAAGGTATTCGGCGTGCAGCCGGTGGCCGGCCGCGGTTTCAGCGAGGAAGAATCGAAATCCGGAAGCGGCGCGGCCGCAATGATCAGTTACTCGTTCTGGCAAAGCCACTACGGCGAAGAGATGAGCGCTCTCGGCAAAACGCTCCAATTGGGCGGCCGTGCGCTCAGAATTGTCGGTGTGCTTCCACCGGGATTTCACTTTCCCGCGAAAACCGACATCTGGTTTCCGGCGAACACAATCTTCCGGGAATCCACAATTCGCGCCGCGCATAACGTGCAAGTGATCGGCAAGCTGAAGCCCGGAGTAGCGCTTGAGCGTGCGCAGTCGGAGATGACCGCCATCGGCGACCGGCTGGAGCGACAATTCCCGCAAAGCAACGGATCCAAGAACGTCAGGCTGCGAAGGCTCCGCGACGACATGGTGAAGGACGTGCGGCTCATGCTCTATTTGCTCCTGGGCGCGGTGGGATTGGTGCTGTTAGTCGCGTGCGGTAACGTGGCGAATCTCCTCCTGGCCAAGGCAAGCACGCGCGGGCGCGAGATCGCCCTTCGAGCCGCGATGGGCGCTGGGCGAGCCAGAATCGTTCGGCAACTGTTCACCGAAAGTATGCTGCTCGCGCTCGTGGCCGGCGCCACGGGCGTTGTGTTCGCGCTTGCCGGTTCGCGCGCGCTTGTTCTGCTCGCGCCGGCCAATGTGCCGCGGCTCGAAAACACGGGCGTAGACGGCCCCGCTCTAGGCTTCGCCTTCGCGGCGTCGGTTCTGGCGTGCCTGGTTTTCGGTCTGGTTCCAGCCATTCGCACCACCCGAGTCGAGGTGAATACCGCCATCAAGCATGGCGCGGCGCAAAACGCCGGCGCAAGCAAGTCGCGGTTGCGGGGAGCGCTGGTGGCGGCTGAAATCGCATTATCGGTGGTGCTGCTTGTGGGCGCCGGCCTGTTGATGCGCAGCTTCGCAGCGCTGCACGACGTCGCACTGGGATTCAAGCCCCAGCACGTGCTCCTCATGGAAACCAGCGTTACCGCGCATATGACAGCGCAACAAGCGATGCCGGTCTACAAACGCTTGATTGAAGAAATCGGGTCCATGCCCGGAGTCATCGCAGCCGGAGCGACGCGCACTCCGCCCGGCGCGGTGCGTTCGAACGGCCCCTACTGGGTGGATGAGGCTCCCATGCCACAGCAAATTAACGTCAACCGTCCGCAGGCGATCTTTTCGTTTGCCGGCCCCGGAATTTTCGCGGCCCTGGGCGTACCCGTGCAAAGCGGCCGCGAATTCGACGCGTCGGATAACTTCGAGGCGCCGCCTCGCGCGATCGTGAATCAGGCGCTAGTGAAGCGGGCATTCGCCGGACAAGATCCGATCGGCCACACCATTGCCGTGGCTACCGATAGTCTCAAGCCTATGACGATCGTGGGCGTAGTCGGCGATGTGCGGCAACTCGGTCCCGCAAGCGAACCGGCGCCCGAAGTCTACATGCCTTACGAACAGCACCCCACGCTTTCCACATTTCTTACGATCGCTGCGCGAACCACGTCCGACCCGGGGCAGATGACCGGCGCACTGCGCCGGAAGGCTCGCGAGATCGCTCCGGATGTGCCCGTTAAAATCACGACCTTCGAAGATCGCCTGTCGCAAAATGTCGCCGCGCCCCGATTCCGCACGTTGCTGCTCGCGATCTTCGCCACGATCGCCGTGGCGCTGGCGATGGCCGGCGTATACGGCGTCGTCTCGTTCATGGTGAACCAGCGGACCCCGGAGATCGGGTTGCGCATAGCACTCGGCGCCGGTTCGCGCGGTGTCCTGAAGATGGTGCTTTTGCAGGGCGTGCGGCTTGTGATCGCCGGCCTTGCTGTCGGCCTCGCGGGAGCATTCGCAGCTTCGCGCCTTCTCGGCACGATGCTCTTCGGCGTGAAGCCGACCGATCCTTTGACCTATGGGGCCGTCGCCGGGCTGATGGCGCTGGTCGCGCTGGCGGCAAGTTACATCCCCGCCCGCCGAGCCGCGCGCGTGGATCCACTAGTCGCGCTTCGGCACGAATGAGCTGAGCCGCCGCTGTCGTTTTTCGGCGGCTGCGGCCCCACCGTCCAGCGTTGGCTTCTCGGCAAAGCGGGCCTGGCAGGGCCTGGCGGGTTCGTTGCCCGTCAATAGACAACGTCCCGAATCACCTCCGCCGCGGGATGGAATCCAATCATAAGGCGAATGCGAAGACGGCGAACACGTTGGAGTAGCGCGCCAGGAATCGCAAACCCTCGTGTGTCCATCTCGGCTGCGTCCATTTCGGGATCGGAGCAGTTGAACGATAAATGGCGGTCCTGCAGCGCCAGCCATTTGTCAAGCTCTTCTGGGGGCATACGTTCCAAGAAGGAACAAATCCGATCAAGCTCAAGAACGGGGTCAGAAACGTCGTACCTAGCCCATGCCAATGTCGTCTGGCCATGCCGTTTGTCCTGCTCACGGATCGCCAGTGGGTTTAAGTCTGGAACCGCACACACTTCCCAATTCTTGGGCCAGTCCACTTCGGGCTCAGGTTTGCCGTCCTCAACCCAATAAGCGATATGGGGCCCCAATCAACCCAAGTCCGCATAAAATCGGCATGGCCCGCGACCGCGCCGGATGCAGGCTTGCTGCCGGGAGACCGGCGCGTTCGCAGGGAGGCAAGAAGAGTTCGCTGCGGATCGCTAATGCGCCAAAGGATCCGGACGAAGCTGGAACTTCACCAGCTTGCCCTTGGTGCCTTTGCCGCCTTCGATATGCCACACAAAGTGCGTGCCGTAGTTCGAATACAGCGCGCGACCCTTCCAGCCGGCGTTGACGTCGTCGATGCGGGCGTCCAATCCGCGAGCATAGAACCCCAGCGGATAGGGAATGCGGAAGTAGGTCCACTGCCTCGTCGCCGGATTCAATGCAATCAGCGAGTCTGAGTTCGACCCCGTCAGGAACGGCGTGTCCTTGCCCATCTGCATGATGTTCTCCGAATCCGTCCAATTGAAGTAATGGAAATCGGCCGGGACGTTGGTGCCCTTCAACTTCGGGCCCGGCGTCTGGTACAGCGTCCAGCCTTCTTTGCACTGGCTGCCGTCGGCCTTTTGCGGACCGTTCAGGTCTTTGCACTTGCGGATGTCGAAGGAGGCCAAGTGGCTGGTCGCGGCCAAGCCCGTCCAAACCACGCCTTGGCTGTCGACATCGATGCCGCGCGGATCGTAGCCCGGTTCAGGCACCTTGAACACCCGCGTCCGGCAACTCTCCGGCGCATTGTTGCCGCGCTGGAGCTGAATCAGGTAGCCCGGGAAATCCTCGGCCACGCCCCACACGGAATCGTCCACCGGGCTGGGCATTGTCGAGTACAGACTGAAATGCACCATCGTGTCCGCCTTCGGATCGTAGGGGCCTTGGATCGCGTTCTTCGCACCCGGGTCGGGTCCGCGGCCTCGACCCCTGGCAGCCACGGCCGCTTGCGCACGAGCGACCACGCCACCTCCCGTATCGGTGTTGTAGAGCGAGGAAAGGTCCGCAACGCGCCGTACATCGTTCCACGGACGGGTAATCTTGCCGTCGCCGTTAGTGTCCACGACCTGCTCGCACCAGCCGACGGCGGCCTGCTCGGAGGCATGCTCGTCGTGGGTCTTGTTCCAGGTTTGATCGTAGGTCTTCGAATCTATCCAGCCGAACACCGGACCGCTCAACTCATTGAAGTAGATGGTCTCATCCGGATCGTTGTCGATCACGACGTGGTGCGTGGAGTAGCAGGTCTCGATCAGCCGGAACTCCTTGGTCTGGGGATCGAAGAGCGAAGCCTGGCGGGCGCTGTTGCTCAGAGGATACCAATCGGAGTACTTGCTGGCGCCGTCGTTGCACCAGGAAGGCTCCTGGTTGCCGCGGATTTTCGAGGTTATCCACACCCGGCCCTTGCTATCGACCATCGGGTTATGCGGATCGGCCGGATCGTACGGCGGATTCGACCACAGATGCTCATTGCCCCAGAACATCGAAGGACGATTTGGCGACGGGAATCGCGAGGGAACCTTGTCCTTCGTGTCGCGCGTCGGAATGTCGATCGAATACGTGAAATTGTCCGCTTGATCCAGAATCACCAACTGGCCGTGCCCGGCGTTCACCAGGTAGTTCGGCCCTCCGCCGTTGACCGTCGGGTCGTACTTGTAGGTCGAAATCTGATCGTGCATGAAGGAATGGTCGTCGCCCACGTCCCACTGCGTCGAGACGATGTTCCGCTCGGCGCCGGTCGGCCGCGGAGGAGCCGGAGGAACCGCGCCCTTCTCCATCGACTCGGTCCAGTCGGCGAGCGCCTTCAAAGTCGCCGTCTTGCCCATGCCAGTCATAGTCGAGTACATGTTCGTGCCGCGCACGCCGACGCCCAGGCGCCACTCCCACGCGTCGATGTCGTTGTGGGGGAGTTCGGGCTTGCTCGCGAAAACATGCGAGGTATCGCGGGTCAACTCGTTGCCGAGCTGATGGCAGAAGTTGCAGCCGGACTTCAAGCGGTTGATCCACATATCCTGGCTTTGCATGTTTTTGTTCAGACCGTTGCCGTTCGGATCGGTGTCGGACTTCTCGCCCGTGCCCGGGAACATGTTCTTGGGCGGCGGCGCCAGCAACGACAGCCAATAATCGCCGGGGTAGACTTTCGCCGCATCCGCCGGGCTCTTGGCCGAGGTCACCTTAAGCGCGAGCTGCGCCGTGGTGGACGGACGCGCGTCCCTCATGGCCGAGTCTTCGATTCCATAGCCGCGCACAAAGACCTTATAATTGACGGCCGGCAGCTCCGGAATCACAAATTTGCCCTGATCGTTGGTGACCACGGTCTTAATCATTTGGGTGCCGAGCTCGTGGGTAATCGCGATGACCCACACCCCGGCTTCGGGACCCTTGTCACCGGTGACCGTGCCTTGGATGTACCCGGGGGGGCTCACATAATGGCTCTTGGCCGCCTGCTTGCCATTGTTCTGTTGCGCGCTGGTCGGCAGCACGAAAGCCAGGGCAACCAACCCGGCAACGCCTGCGCACAGGGCGCTAACGCCCCAGGAACGGTTGATCTTCATAAAACTCTCCTGTGACACGTCGTAGTGGATGATTCTCTCTGCGAGTTTCCGATGTCCAAACTAGTATAGTAACGGCCAAGCTGGCGATGCAACTGTCTGAATCCCGGCTGAATCCAGGCGCTGCTGCTCCCCGGTCAGGCGTCGGCATCGCCGGCCGCGCCGGCGTCCGACGTAGAGATTCCTTACAATAGGCGCACGTGCGCAGCAATGAACGTAAAGAGAATTGGTGGCAGGAATGGCTTCGGCAACCGCAAAGGACAAGGCTGCATGGCGCGGTATTTCAGTTGCACTTTTGGATCGGCACGATGGTGGGGATGTACGTCACGCTTTTGAGCGTCACCGGAAGCATTGTCGTCTTCGAGAATGAGCTGGCGCAATGGGGTCCCATGCGGTGGCTGGTGAAGCTGCACCAATCTCCTTGCCGGATCGATGGGCCGCGCCGCAAATGGTATTGGCGGCGTTTGCCTGATCATGCTTTGCTTGACCGGAGCGATCATTTGGTGGCCAGGCATCAAGTACTGGCGGCGGAGCATGTCGGTGAACTGGCGGTCGAACTTTCCGCGCTTCAATTGGGATTTGCATAGCGCGGCGGGATTTTGGTTTTTCCCAATCCTCCTAATCTGGAGCCTTTCCGGAATATATTTCGCGTTCCCACAGTTGTTCTCGATTCTCTTCCTGCTTGATCCCGCCGACCGATTTACCGATCGGTGGCTCTATGGGCTCGCGGAGCTCCATTTTGGCCGGTTTAACGCGCTGACTAAGGCTCTGTGGGCGGCTCTGGGTATAGTGCCTGGAATCTTAGCATTCACGGGAACATTCATTTGTTGCAGGCGGGTAATTTTCAAGAAACCGTCGAATCCATACCGTTAGAGGGCGCCCGGTCCGCGGTGAATTGCCTGCCTTGCAATCGCTGCTGCCGTCCGGCGCTGTCGTTTTTCCGGAAGCCGCTCTTTTAAGGCTCTATATAATAGCCGCCCGGGCCAATGAGATGGAATGGGGGATAGCCATTACGGGGCACAACCTCGACTTTCGGCGGCCTTCCCAGCGCTCCCATCCGCGCGTTACGGGGGATGAAGCCGAGTGCATATTGATTCACCAAGCCCAGTCCGATCCGCTTTAGAGCTGTGGCGAGTCCGCCGGTGTTCGGCGCCGGAACCACCTGTCCTCCGGTTACCGAAGACAGAATCCTCAGGTCGTCCTGCTGCGAAAAGTTATTCGAGTACGGCTTGGTTATGTCCTCGATGTTCGCGAAGGAGACGGCCACACGGGGTGAGTGTAGCGCCGCCCTGATAATCTTTGCCAAATCGGCTTCGTTGGCCATCGGATACTCGCTGCCGCCCTGCATCATCACAATGACGCTTTTGTAGGGATTGGTCATTGCCTTCGCCTGGTTGACCGCCGCGACCACCGCGTCCCAAAGCATGGAAGGGTCGGACTCCGGAGGGCCCGCCAGAACCGCGAGTTGGTCGCGAGAGTCGAGTACGCTTCGAAGAGCATTCACGGCGTCGTCGCCCGCGGCAATCGTATTCAACAGGACTACGGAATGCTCCCCCGCCGTAAGGCTGAAGCTCGCAATATCCGGCGAAATCTCGCCCGTAGCGATCCGGAAATCCTGAGCGCTCAGGCCAGCGACGTAGCGCCCTGCTGGTTCCACCACGCTGACCGTGAGCCGGACTTCGGTCGCTCCCGGTGTGGCATCTACCGGCGTGGGCGTTTGAGCCGCGACTTGCGCCAACACTGGAACTGGAGCCGGCGCCGGACGATACGTCTTCTTCGGCACGATCCGGTCTCCCGAATTCACTAGCGAGGGTGGGGGCGCGTAAAGCGCATCCAGGGCGGGTAGACCCCGGATTTTGTTTAAGGGGGGCGGAAATTCAGCTTTAGTAGCCGCAAGCAGACACGTTAGCGGCAAACTAATACCGATGATGGAGGCCGCGGCCCGTTTGGTGACGCCGCTCGATATCACCGTTTGGTCGAGGATGCGGAGAAGGCGCTTCTCCGGATCTCCGTAGCGCGCCATCGGAAGTCCCATCCGGATGGGGCCCCGCACGTCCCGATTCATGAACTCCAGTAGGATTTCGGTGTAACGCACGCGGTCACAGATCGTCACCGCAGCGTCGTCACTGACCTCTTCGGCCGTTCGGACCATCTTCGCGTGCAGGAACCAGCTCAGCGGACTTGCCCACAACAGAGCGCGATGGATCGCCGAAAGAAGTTGCACCGCGGGGTCCCGGCGCCGCACATGGGATCGCTCGTGAGCTAGAACCGCCTCCAGTTTTGCGCGGTTCCACGCGCGCCAATCCACCGGCAAAACGATCGCGGGTCGCGCGATCCCAAGCGTTACCGGAGCGTTGACGGCGTTCGACTCGCGAACGTCATTGAGCGCCGTCGGTATACTGCCGCGCCGGAGCCGCGCCCCGACAGCCAGACCCACGCCGATTCGGAGCAAAAGAACAGCGCAAATCACGGCGTACAGCGCGATGACCGCGGCATTCCAGTCAAAGCCCCACTTAATGCCCCTGACAAAGGACCGGGCAGGCGCCGCCTTTACGGCCCCACCGGATTCGATGGGACTTGGAAGCCCGGGCAGGGTTACCGGAGTAAGTCTCAATAGCTGAGTTGCAACTGTCGTTTCACTGAGGAAGGCCAACTCACCGCGCGGAACCATCAACGGAACGTCCGGCAGAGTACCGCTGAGGAGCGGGATCGCCGCGGAAGCGCACAGTATCGCGGTCCATGAGGCCATTCTGAAAGAGGCATCCCGTACACGAAAGGTTCGAAGCAGAATCGCGCCCGCGACCGTCAGGATCGCGGACCGGACCATCCAATGAATCAGAAACTGTCCAACAATCATTTCTTCTCCTTCCGTTCCGCGATCTTCTTCGCCAAGCGCTCCAGTTGCGCGGGCTGAAGCATCTGGTTGTCTACCAGGCCCACCAGTAGTTCCTCCACGGATCCACGGCAGAAACGATCAATAAGCTGTTTGGCTGCCTCCACCGCAACGTCGCGCCTGGAATCGGCGGCTCGGTAGACAAAAGTGCGGCCATCAAGGACGTGCGTGACGAAGCCCTTCCCCTCGAGACTCCGCAGAACCGTGCGGATCGTCGAGTCCTTGAGACGACGCGCCGGGGCCAAACCTTCGCGGCACGCCTCAGCCGTTGAGCCCGGATGCTCCCAGAGATAGTTCAAAACGACTTGTTCCAAGGGCGAGGGGGCCTTACGGCGGGATTTGCTAAGCAGCATAACGTTATCGTTTATAACATTTAGGCCCGGGCTCTGTCAAGGGACTCAAACGCCTTCGACTGCAGGCGCTTTCGAGCGTGCCTCTGCCAGGCAACAGCCTGAACGTCTGCTCTGTCGTGGCAAGATTTAATCTTGCATGAAGAAAATTGGTTTTCTCTCATTCGGCCATTGGACGCCCTCACCGTATTCACAAACCCAGTCGGCGGCTAACGCGCTACTGCAGTCCATTGACCTCGCCGTGGAGGCCGAGCGGCTGGGGATGGACGGAGCGTACTTTCGCGTTCATCACTACGCCCGCCAACTGTCGTCGCCATTCCCGCTGCTCGCCGCGATCGGCGCCAAGACGCGGAGCATTGAAATCGGCACCGCGGTGATCGACATGCGGTATGAGAACCCTTACTATATGGCGGAGGATGCCGGCGCGGCGGACCTCATCGCCGGCCGGCGCCTGCAGTTGGGAATCAGCCGCGGCTCGCCCGAGCAGGTAATCGATGGGTGGCGCTATTTCGGCCACGTGCCGCTTGAAGGCGAGGACGACGCAGGCATGGGCCGGCGGCGCGCCGAAGAATTTCTCGAGCTGCTCGGCGGCAGGGGCTTCGCTCAGCCGAACCCGCATCCGATGTTTGCCAATCCGCCCGGGCTGTTGCGCCTTGAGCCGCACTCCGAAGGATTGCGCGATCGGATCTGGTGGGGGGCGGCTTCCAACGCTACAGCCGCCTGGGCGGCCAAGCTCGGAATGAATATGCAATCCTCAACCCTCAAATGGGACGAGACCGGCGAGCCGTTCCACATCCAACAAGCCGCGCAGATTCGCGCCTTTCGCGCGGCTTGGAAGGAGGCTGGCCATTCCCGCACTCCGCGGATTTCCGTCAGCCGCAGCATCTTTCCCTTGATCGACGATCGGGATCGCGCCTATTTCGGGCGAGACGTTAAGGAACAGGACCAGATCGGATTTCTCGATCAAACACGAGCGATTTTCGGACGTGGCTACGCAGCGGAACCGGATATTTTGATCGAGCAGCTTAAGAGAGACGAGGCGATTGCGGCGGCAGACACACTATTGCTGACCGTCCCTAATCAACTGGGCGTCGCCTACAACGCTCATGTCATCGAGGCGATTCTGGGCATTGTCGCCCCTGCTCTTGGTTGGCGCTAGTCCAATGCCAAGGTAATCCTCGCATACTAACGTTGCCGCTGCCTTAGACTTGTGGCGTGCGGCGGTTGCACCTGTTTGAGTTCGGCGATCAGCAGTGGTTCCCGCAAATTCTCCGCGACGCAGAGACGGCGTATCTAACAGCGGCGTACCGCGTCTGGCCAGCGCTCGCACGGCATTGGGCTGAGAAGATCTCGACTGTTCTACATCCGAATACAGCAGCAGAAATCATCGATTTGTGCGCGGGCTCTGGCGGCGCGATGCCCCAGATTATCGAAGACCTGCGCCAGCGGAATTACGCCGTTCGGGCAGTCCTTACCGATCTTTACCCGAATCGGAACCCGGGCTTAGACTCACGGATAACATGGCTGCCCGATCCGGTAGATGCCATGCACGTTCCGCCGAAACTCACTGGCGTGCGGACGATGTTCTCGGCGTTCCATCACTTTCGTCCGGATGCGGCCCGAGCGATCCTGAAAGACGCGTTCGATCACCGGCGGGCGATCTGCGTATTTGAGTCGGGATCTGGAACGCCGCTAGGAATGGCCGCGATGTTGGGTGTGCCGCTTGCCGTCCTGGCTCTAATGCCCTTGGCGAGACCGTTGCGCTGGGCCCACCTGTTGTTCACATACCTGATCCCGGTGCTCCCGTTGCTCCTGCTCTGGGACGGCATGGTCTCAATGCTGCGCATTTATTCCTGCGACCAAATGCGGCAACTCACAGCGGACCTCCAGGCGCCGGACTACCATTGGGAGCTCGGGAACATCAGAGTACGCGGGATTCCGGATGGGCTACCTTACCTAATTGGACGGCCGATCCCTTAGGATCGGCGCCGTCCAGCATTCCTGGTCACCTCAACGCATTGCGATCCCATCGCGCTACTCGTATGATCGGCATGGGAGGGTTGGATCTATGGCATCGGCAAGCTTCTAGCCCGGTCCCAGCGGGCAGCCGTCGCGCGCCGTTCCACGCCGTGCACCCAATGCCGCCTAGTCGGATCGCGGCGATTATTTCTGGCCCGCCGCCTTCTGCTGCTTGCGATCCGCATCGCCCAAATAATGCCCCGCGTCCCGGTCCTCGCAAACCGACTCGAAGAGTTCCGTGTTGGGCATCAATTGCTGCATTACGCGGACGGTAAACGGCTCCGTGTACGCCTTCGGATCCTCGATGGTGACGTCGATCTGCAGCGTGCCGAAGTTGAGACGCGTGAAGCGTTCCACCATTTTCCCCGTGCTCGTAAGAGGACTCCCATTCACATCGAGCCAGACATCGTCGCGAAATCCCACCGTGGTGACCACTAAGGTGTCGCCTTCCCACTTGCCTACCGAGTAGCCGTAATACCAAGGCGCAAGCTGCGGACCCACCTCCGGCAAAGTCTGTCCGTTCGTCAGGATCTGGCGGACATCGTTATTGGCGTTGTACATGATCACGATCGTCCCATTTCCTTGCACAATCTTCTTCTCGAAAGGATGGGTGTGGAGTTGCATCAGCCCGAGAGGCCGGCAGTTGGCATCCGGATTGTCTTTGCTGTTGTTCGCCTTGCGCTCGTCCCGAGTCTTTCGGCCCCACTCCGTGTACGGGAGCCCATGCTCAAAGCCCACCCCCAGGTCGCCGAACTGAGCTGCCGGCGGCTCGCCGGGCGCGCGCGGCGGCGGCGCGGCCTTGCCTTTTTCCTTCCCTTTTGCGTTTCCTCTTCCGCCGCCGAAATTCCGCCGCATCGGCTGCCACAAACCCGAAAGGTCCGGATGTCCGTCTGCCGCCCTAGGCGCAGGGGCCTTCAAGTCGAGTTGACCGCTCTCGGTTTTTGGCCCTTCGGTGCGGTGTTCCGGCCACTGCGCAACAAGCATGGCCGCTCCCGCAACCAGAGCTGCCAAAACCGACGAAATCATCGAAATAGCGTTGTTGAGTTTCATGTACGTCTTCAGGCCCATCCAGCTTTCTTCTTTCTTATCATGCGTCGGAGATCGACACCACGGGTGCTTCAACATGATACGACTTTCGTACCGAACCCCGCCGGACCTAACGTTTCAGGAGACCGCTAGAGCCCAAATGGTATCGAACCGCGCCGGCAGCGTATGTTAAATTGGCTCGGGAAGGAGGCTGTGTGTTCACTCTCGGCGCGATAAACCGGCGCGGGGTGCGGCGTTTCGCGGTAATTGCCTGCCTCGGTATAGCGGCTGCCGTGCCGTCCGGCGTTCTCGCTCAGCAAAGCGGTTCGAGCGGGCCGGCTCCCAAGCTCGGGGATTCGAAGGTGAATCCCATGGATGGGATGCGCTACGTGTGGATCCCTCCCGGACAGTTTGAGAAAGGTTGCTCCACCGGCGACTTTGAATGCTTCCCCGATGAGAATCCGCAGCGCAAGGTCACTCTCACCCGGGGCTTCTGGCTCGGCCAGACCGAGGTTACCCAGGCCGCGTTTGAAAAGCTGATGGGGTACAATCCCAGCGTTTTCGAGGGCGACCGTCTACCCGTCGATTCAGTCAGTTGGGTGGAAGCCGACGATTATTGCAGCGCCATCGGCGGGCGCCTCCCGAGCGATGCGGAGTGGGAATATGCCGCCCGCGCCGGCGCCTCCAGCGCCCGCTACGGCAACCTCAACGACATCGCCTGGTATTGGGGCAACAGCAACCTGACCACCCATCCCGTCGCGCAGAAGAAGCCCAACGCATTCGGGCTTTATGACATGCTCGGCAACGTAGTGGAGTGGACCTACACCTGGTATTGGGTCCAGTTGAATCAGGAGAATATCAATCCCACCGGCCCGTCCACCGCCGAATACAAGGAGCTTCGCGGCGGCGGATGGTGGGACGACGAGAGGCTCGTCCGCGTCTCCTACCGCCGTCACTTCGAGACCACCGACGAAGACTACAATATCGGCTTCCGGTGCGTGTCCAATTAGCCTGGCTCCGATCCTCACTTTGAGATCGCCATCGGCGTTTTTCAGCGAGCGTGCCGCGCGCGCCCAGAAGCTCTCCTGCCTTCAGGGTGGCTCGAGGGTGTGTATAATTGCTAATGGGAGTACACATCGTGCGGACGAATATTGTGATCGACGACAAGCTGATGCAAGATGCGCTCCGCGCCACGGGCCTGAAGACCAAGCGGGAAGCGGTGGAAACCGGCTTACGCACGCTGCTGCGCCTGAGCAAGCAAGCGCAAATCCGCCGGCTGCGCGGAAAATTGCACTGGCGGGGCGACCTGAACGCCATGAGGGTGGACCGTTGATCCTGGTCGATTCCAGCGTGTGGATCGACTACTTCGAGGGTAACGTGACGCCCGAGACCGAGAGGTTGGACAAGTCCCTGGGACACGAGCTACTGGCAATGGGCGATCTGATTCTCGCGGAAGTCTTGCAAGGTTTCGACGACGATCGGGATTTTCGCGTAGCGCGGGACATGCTCGATTCGTTGCCCGTAATCGAACTGGGAGGACGGCATATCGCAATTCAGGCAGCGAAGAATTTCCGCACGCTGCGCCGGTTGGGCGTGACCGTTCGTAAGACGATCGACACGATTATCGCAACGCGATGCATCGAAGATGGCCTTGAGCTGCTGCATGCCGACCGGGATTTCGATCCGTTCGCAAAGCATCTAGGACTGCAAGTGGTCGTCTGCCGATGAACCGACTCGCATCTGAGGCATTTAGAGGCATGCAGCGGTTTATGCCGCATTTTACATAAGATCACATTATCAGGATGTTCGGGGAGGGATTGCTAAGCTGCGGCCCGTGCCGTGCGCGGAAAAGTTGCAGTAGCCATTACTTGATCTGACATTTTCGATAGACTGGTCCGGATAGTCCGGACAGGAGAATTTCAGATGAACACGCAACAGAAGGTGATCAAGAACAAAGTGGGCCTGCTGAAGTTGGCCGAGACTTTGGGCAGCGTCAGCCAGGCTTGCAAGGTGATGGGCTTCTCGCGGGATAGCTTCTACCGGTTTCGCGAGCTGTACGAAACCGGCGGGGAGCTGGCGCTGCAAGAGATCAGTCGCCGCAAGCCCATCCTGAAGAATCGTGTCGACGAAGCGATTGAAAAAGCCATCCTGGCCTTGGCCATCGACAAACCAGCCTTCGGCCAAGTTCGCGTCTCCAACGAACTCAAGAAGCAGGGCCTGTTCGTCTCGCCGGGCGGGGTGCGCAGCGTGTGGCTGCGGCACGACCTGGAGGTCTTCTCCAAGCGCCTCAAAGCGCTGGAAGCCAAGACCGCCCAGGAGGGGCTGATCCTCACCGAAGATCAGGTTAAGGCCCTGGAGAAAGCCAAGCAGGAAAAGGAAGCCCACGGCGAGATCGAGACCGAGCACCCCGGCTATCTCGGCGCCCAGGATACTTACTATGTGGGGACCATCAAAGGGGTGGGCCGCATTTACCAGCAGACCTTTATCGACACCTACTCCAAGCTCGCTTTCGCCAAGCTCTATGACCGCAAGAACGCCCTGGTGGCCGCCGATCTCCTCAATGACAAGGTTTTACCTTTCTTAGAAGAAAAAGAGGTCCCGCTGTTACGGGTGCTGACCGACCGCGGTACAGAGTACTGCGGCGCGCGCGAGCATCACGAGTACCAACTCTATTTGGCCGTGGAGAACATCGATCATAGCCGCACTAAGGCGCGCCATCCCCAAACCAACGGCATTTGCGAGCGCTTCCACAAGACCTTACAGGACGAGTTCTACTCCACCGCCTTCCGCAAGACGCTGTACACTTCTCTGGAGCAATTACAGACGGACCTGGACCTATGGCTCGAGGATTACAACCAGAACCGTCCGCACACCGGCAAATATTGCTTCGGCAAGACGCCCCTGCAGACCTTCTTGGATTCCCGGCAGCTGGCCTGGGATAAGATTTTGGATCGCGAGGCTCCGGCCACTGCGGCCGTCGCCTGACGATCTCGTTTGTCAGATCAAGTTCTGACTACTACACCTCACGCGATACGGTAAGTCCGCTCCCCGGCGGCGTTCTTCGACGATTCGATCTTCTCGCCTCCCTTGCTGGCCAGGATACTCACGAAACCCCGGACGGTGTGCTTCTGCCAGCCCGTGGCTTCCATGATCTCGGCCAGTGTCACGCCCTTGGGCCGCTTCATGAGGGCGACTACGTCGCCCTTCTTGTTGGTTCGCGCTTCGTTCCCGCCCTTTCGCGGCGTGTCGCGTTTCTTGGACTTGGTCGGGGCCTTCTTCGCTTCTCCCTCGGCGGGGGCGACAGGTTCCGCTTGTGGCGCAACGGCGGGGGACAGACGCGCGACCGCCTGCCAAATACGCCGGACGGCGACCTGCCGGTTAGTAAACTTCTTCACCGGCTTCAAATCATCGAACGGCGCGACGCTCGCGAAGCTGTTCCAGACCTCGATAAGGCGACCGGCGGGCCAGTGGGCGGCGAGTTTCGCCAGTTCCTTTTCGGTCGCGAAGGCTTGTTGATTATCGGCGCTGGCGGGCGTCCCGGCGTGCGCAACGATATTGTTGTCCGAGTCGATTGTAAATGTTGCCATGGTGAGTTTCTCCTTTAGCCGCTTGGATTTAACGGTCATCACAGACATCGCTCTTGTCGGGACGAAAGCAAGGTAAATCGACCGGGGAAGTGTCTTTACGAGGCACCGAGTCCCGGCGCGGCACCAGCGGCAGAGCGCAATCCGTTTTAAAACCTACTGGCCGAATTTCGGGTAAGTGGATTTCATGGGCGTGCCTCAGAGTCCTGGTCCAAGCTCCTGCTGTTCATCTGCATCGGATTCGATGCGCACAGCCATGACCAGATAAGAAAGCTTGTCCCGAGTCCATCCGCCTAACCAGCACACCTGCCACTCGCCGAAGAGCGAGCCCAGCGTTGCCGGCGTCCGTAGACGAAAGAATTTGGTTTCCAGCTTCATCGTGCCGACCCCTTTCCGGGTCAGCACATTCATGGATCAGCGGCGAGCTATACGTCAAGGCCACTTTCCGCAATCCTTTTCAGGTCGGCATCGCTCAGCGGCAGCGAACATTTCCGCCCTGCCGCCATTTCACCTTCCGCGATGAATCTCTCTAATTGACCATCCGTCCACTCCGAAACAGGCTTGCGCTGAAGCTTCTCCAGCCAATGGCGTCCCGGCCAGCGCTGTTCCAGATTCGTAATCCTGCGTCTCACATTCATGTTTCTAGCCCCATCGGTCAGCCTGTTGCTATTTAATTGCGCTTCTGCTCCTCCGCCGCTCGCTCCAACTCCGAAACGCGAGCTTCGAGGTCCTCAATCTCAATAGCCTTGGCGGTGTGGCTGAGGATGCTCTCCGCTGCGCGCACACGAGTCGAGGCGGGCGCACTGGAATCGACCATGATCTTGCCCAAAGTCGAGGCGGCCGCGCTGGACATCTGATGTAGCCGGGCAATGGATTGAGCATAGGCCGCACGTTTGGCCTGTCTGTAATCGGCATCGAACTCCGAGTCTTTCATCCAGCGCAGGAGCGTCTTGGGAGCCACGCCGATGGCGCGCGCGGCCTCCTCCACATTGCGTTGCGTGAGAAGCGCGGCGATGGCTTCCTCCTTCTTGCGGCCGAATTTCGAGCCATGGCCGGTCATCTGAGGACATCCTCGGCCATCTGAGCGGGTTGGGGGGCCTTCCAGGCCGTCCCATTGTTCGCTGTCCCCGGCTCATATCCGGGCGGGTACCACCATACCCGCTTGCCGTGGCGTAGTGTGAGCGTGCTCTCTACCATTCCGCCGGGAGCGACAAATCGAATAACGTATTCCTTTTGCTCTGTATTTGTGCCGAAGCGGTCTTCGAGCCGCTCCAACCGGTTCGCGAGTGCGCGTTTGATCATCGCGGAGCGCTCCATCTGGTCATACCGTATCCATCGCCTCTAGCATCGAGTTGGCTGTCCGACGCGCAGTTCCCCCTGGGTTTTCGCCCCGTTCTGCAGCCTCTTTGGGCGAATGCGGCACGCGCTCCTGCGTGATCTCATCGAAGGTTCGGCCATCGCCATCGAGGCAGGCTTTCTTTCCGCTCAGTGTTTGCCATCGCTGGACCACGACATCGACGTATTTGGGGTCGAGTTCGATGCCGAAGCAGACGCGCTCGGTCAGCTCCGCCGCAGCCAGTGTGGTGCCGCTCCCGAGGAACGGTTCATAGACTAGTTCCCCCCGACGAAGATGATTCAGAATCGGGCGACGCATTAGCTCGACAGGCTTTTGAGTCGGGTGATCGAACTTGTCCTCGTCGGAGCCGCCCATGATGAACTTGGGCGACGGTGAATCCCAGATGGTCGAGTTCTCGCCCGCCTTGCCGAACCACGGCGCGTTCTTCTTGCGGACGTACCAGCAGGGCTCGTGCTGGAACCAATAGTGCGTCCGCGTCAGGACGGTGCGCCCCTTGTCCCAGATGATCTGTTGGTGATGGAGGAAGCCAATCCGCAGCAGGCCATCCAGAACCTCGCGCGTGAACTTCGAGGCGTGCCACACATAGGCGACTTCCAAGCTCGGCACCAGCGCGAAGGCGTCGGACCAATCGGCGCGCGTGTCGCCGGAGATGGTGGTTTCGGTATGCCCAGTCGTTCGTTTCTTCATGTAGGACGGCTCGGCCGCCCCGCAGCCATTGAGC
>DATBIA010000044.1:0-16653 GCA_036557165.1 Bryobacteraceae bacterium | reverse complement strand
AGGCTTGAGCCTCCGTCTGCGCCCGCGGGGACTAAAGTCCCCGTTGCAGGCTGAAGCCTGCTCCACCACCCCGAATCCCATGCTCAACAAAGCTACTCGCATCCGCCTCTCGGATTTTTCCACCGCGCCCATGCGCGCCTTCCACATGGCGTGGATCGCGTTTTTTCTGTGCTTTTTTAGCTGGTTCGGCGTCGCGCCGCTGATGCCGGTGATTCGCGACGAGCTGCATTTGACCAAGGCGCAAACCGGAAATTCGATCATCGCCTCGGTTGCGCTGGCGGTATTCGGACGCGTTCTTATGGGATGGTTCTGCGATCGCATTGGGCCGCGCAGAACTCATGCAGGTCTACTGATTCTCGGCTCGCTGCCGGTGATGTGCATCGGCTTCGCGCACGATTACACATCGTTTCTCATTTTCCGGTTGACCATCGGAATCGTCGGGGCGTCTTTCGTGGTGACGCAATATCACACGTCGGTGATGTTCGCGCCCAATATAGTGGGAACGGCTAATGCCGCGGCGGCGGGATGGGGGAATCTCGGCGGAGGCTTCACCCAAATGGCCATGCCGCTGCTGTTCGCCGCGTTCGTGAGCCTCGGCGCGGGCGCATGGTGGGCTTGGCGAATGGCCATGTTTGTCCCCGGGTTCGCGATGCTGCTCTGGGGGATCGCCTATTATTTCCTCACCGAAGATGCAGGGCAGGCCGGTAGTGCGCGACGGGTTGGAAACCCGCGCTACCGCGAGGTTATTCGCGATCCGCGCGTTTGGGCGCTCTTCGTTCTATACGCCTGCTGCTTTGGTATGGAGCTCACCATCGACAACATCGCCGCTCTCTATTTCGCCGATTACTTCCATCTCGCGCTGACCGCGGCGGGATTCGTGGCGGCTTCCTTCGGTATGATGAATCTTTTCGCGCGCGCTCTGGGTGGAATCGTGAGCGACCGCTGTAACCGGAAGTGGGGTCTGCGCGGCCGCGTGGCATTGCTCGGCTGCACGATTTGCGCGGAAGGCTTGGGGCTCATGCTGTTTTCCCGTATGCGCTGGCTGCCTCTCGCGATCGCGTCCATGATGCTGGCGGGGCTCTTCGTCAAAATGTCGAACGGCGCGACCTACTCGATCGTTCCGTTCATCAATAAACGCGTTTTGGGAGGCGTGGCCGGAATTGTCGGCGCCGGTGGAAACGTGGGCGCGGTTCTGGCCGGCTTCCTTTTCAAGACATCCATTCCGTGGCCGCAGGCGATTCTCATCTTGGGCTCGCTGGTCGCGACATGTTCTTTGCTCACATTCGTTGTCCGTTTCTCGGAGGCCGACGAGCGGAGCTCACGCGAAGAAATGAACGCGCGGCTGGCGGGCCAGATGATTTCCACCCCGGCGGTGGCGGGAGATTAGCGTGCGCATCTCTGCCCTTTTGCTTTTCGTGAGCGTTCTGGCGCGCGCGCAAACGCCGAACTCAGCCGCCGCAAACGCCCCGGCCGCGCTGCCGCTGGCCTCCGGGAGCAGTCCGATCCAGCTTGGTCCGGTCACCTTCAGCGGATCTATTCGGGCGCGCTTGTACGACTGGGATTGGTTCCAGCCCTCGACCGGAGAAAATCAATATCAATACTCCGGCAATCTGCTGCGCTTGAATTTTGCGGAAAAGCTTCGCGGCTGGGATTGGGATGCGGAGTTCGCGGTTCCGTTCATGCTCGGCCTGCCGTCGGGCGCCACGGATTCAGCTCCGCAAGGCGCGCTGGGACTGGGCGCCAACTACTTCGCCGCGAATAACGGCAACCGGAATACGGCCATGATCTTTCCTAAGCAGCTCTATGTTCGTTTCGATGGACTGGGAGGAGAGGAAGGGCAAACGCTTCAGATTGGCCGGTTTCTGTTTCTCGACGGGAGCGAAACGACGCCGAAGAAGGCGACGCTCGCAACTTTAAAAAAGGATCGCATCAGCCAGCGCCTGCTCGGCGATTTTGGCTTCACGGACGTCGGCCGCAGCTTCGACGGGCTTCACTACTCGCTTTCCGAAGGACCGGCCAACTTTACTTTCATTGCCGCCGTTCCGACTCGCGGCGTCTTTCAGGTGGATGGATGGGGGTGGAATCGCGTCGGTTTCGGCTACGCGGCTTACACGAGGGAGTGGGGGAAGGGCAGGCACTCAGCCGATACCCGAATTTTCGCGCTCGACTATGACGATTTCCGGCATGGCGTTCTGAAGACCGACAATCGACCCACCGCAGTGAAGCGCGGCGACACCGAAAACATACACATCCAGACTTTCGGCGGCCACAGCATCCACGCCCTTACCACCGGCGCCGGCGCGCTCGACGCGGTGGCGTGGGGCGCGGCGCAGATTGGCCGCTGGGGAACACAGACTCAACGGGCCTTCGCGTTCGATTTCGAGGGAGGCTTTCAGCCGAAGATTCTGCCAAAAGTGAAGCCCTGGATCCGCGGCGGATACACCTACGCTTCCGGCGATTCGAATCCCAACGACGCGACGCATGGGACTTTCTTTCAGATCCTGCCCACGCCTCGGCCCTACGCGCGATTTCCCTTCTTCAACATGATGAACACGGAAGATGCGTTCGGCGCTCTCATTGTTCGTCCGCATTCGAAGCTAAGCATTTCCAATGAATTTCATGCGCTGCGGCTTGCCGATGCAAACGATCTTTGGTACAGCGGCGGAGGCGTCTATCAGCCGTGGACCTTCGGCTACACCGGACGATCCACCTCCGGCAAGAGGTCGCTGGGAAATCTTTACGATTCGAGCGCCGAGTACCGCATGAGCCGGAACCTGACGCTGACCGCTTATTTCGGCTACACGCAAGGCCTCGCCGCGATGGGGCAGATCTACACGGTGGATAAGGACGGAAGATTTGGATATCTCGAAATGCTCTTTCGGTTTTGAGAAAGAGTGCAGCATAGTCGTGTTTATGACGACGATCCGGCCTTGAATGTCGTTTGCGGGCCTTCGCGTTCTGAGCCTGGAGAGCCGTCGCGCCAATGAGATGGAAACAACGATCCGCCGTCTGAAGGGCGACGCATTCGTAGCTCCGTCGGTGCAAGAGCGCGCGCTTGAAGATCACCGCGACGCGATCCGGTTCGTAGACCGCCTCGAAGCGGAGGAATTCGATCTAGTCGTGTTCATGACCGGAGCCGGGCTCGCGTTTTTGCGCAGCGTGATCGAAGCCTATATGCCCCTGGAGCGCCTGGCTGCGGCCTTGCGCCGCGTGACGATCGTATCGCGCGGCCCAAAGCCCGTTCCTGTGCTGAGGGCGATGAACGTTCCCGTGCATGTGGTCGTGCCCGAGCCGAACACCTCGAAAGAAATCGTGGAGGCCGTGGCCGCGAGACCCGAGCGGCGGATTGCCGTGCAGGAATATGGACGGCCGAGCCTTGAGATGAATCGCGCGCTGGAGCGACTAGGCGCGCAGGTCGCCCCGATTGCGATTTATCGCTGGGAACTCCCCGACGACCGCGCGCCGCTGCGTGAAGCCGCTCGACGGCTGGCCGCTGGCCGCTTCGACGTGGCGCTTTTCACGTCTTCCATTCAACTCGACCATTTGCTGGAGATCGCCCGAGACCTGGGAATCGGCGACAGAGTAATCCGCGCGCTTCGCCAAGATGTCGCCGTGGCGTCGGTCGGTCCGGTCATGACGGCGACGCTCGAATCGCAAGGAATCAAACCCGATATCGTTCCCAAGCACCCCAAAATGGGATCCCTGGTGAAGGCGGCAGCCAAGATGGCGGCATCGGCGGTTTCCGCTAAACGAGCGGCGCGAGCCGGCTAGTTGGAAAGGAATTCTTGCGCCGAAGCGACCGTGGCGGCGATGTCGTCTTCACTGTGCGCCGCCGATACGAACCCCGCTTCAAACTGCGACGGCGCGATATAGACTCCGCGGTCGAGCAGGAAGTGGAAAAATTTCGCAAATCGCGTAGTGTCACAGCGCTTGGCCGATACCCAGTCCGTCACTGGCTCACTGGAAAAGAAGAAAGTGAACATCGAGCCGACGCGGTTGATGGTCACGCCGGGGAACGTGCGAGCCGTCAGTTGCGCGGAGCGCGCCTCCAGCAGATCGTAGATATCGGCGTGCTCGGTTAGATATCGCAGCATGGCCAGCCCCGCGGCCACAGCCAGAGGATTACCGGAAAGCGTACCCGCTTGATAAACGGGCCCCAGCGGGGCGATTTTTTTCATGATGTCCGCGCGCCCGCCGTAGGCGGCCATCGGCAAACCCCCGCCGATGATCTTTCCGAGCGTCGTTAGATCCGGCACGATTCCGAAGCGCTGCTGTGCTCCGCCCAGCGCTACGCGGAATCCTGTCATCACTTCATCGAAGATCAGGAGCGCTCCGTGGCGCGTCGTCAATTCGCGCAGCGCCTCGAGAAATCCGGGCGCGGGAGGAACACATCCCATGTTGCCCACCACCGGCTCGACGATCACCGCCGCGATCCGATTGCTTTGTTCGGCGAAGGCTTTCTCGACGGCCGCGATAGAGTTGAACGGAAGAGCGATCGTCGTTTCCGCGAATGACCGCGGCACGCCCGCCGTATCGGCTATCCCGAGCGTCGCCATTCCCGAGCCCGCCTTCACCAGAAGGGAATCGACATGGCCGTGATAGCAGCCTTCGAATTTGATCGTTAGATCGCGCCCGGTAAAACCTCGCGCCAGGCGCAGGGCGCTCATGGTCGCTTCGGTCCCGGAATTCACCAGCCGGACCATTTCGATGGAAGGAATAGCTTTCGAAATTAGCTCGGCGAGGAGAACCTCACGCTCCGTGGGCGCGCCGAAGCTTGTGCCGTCCTCCAGCGCTTCGCGCAGAGCCTCGATCACTTCGAGGGGACGATGACCCAGCAGCAGGGGTCCCCAGGAGCAGACGTAATCGATATAGGCGTTGCCGTCGACGTCCCAGATGCGCGAGCCTTCCCCGCGCGCGATAAATCGCGGCGCGCCGCCGACGCCGCGGAAGGCGCGCACGGGCGAGTTCACGCCGCCGGGAATGATCGCTTGCGCGCGCTCGAACAGCTTTTCGGATTCCGCGATGGAGCGGTGGACCTGCCGGCCCACGCCGCGATCAGGCACCCGGGCTCTCCGGGATCACGCGATCCAGGAAGAAGCTGAGAATCGCCTCCTGGAGCGTTCCGCCGATGTTGCGCAGCAACCGCTTCCGTAGCGTCAAATACGGTTGCGTGCCGGCGAAAAGATCCTGCATGAGATCGCGGAAGAGCTGGCTGCGGCGCATGAATTCGACCATCCGCTGCGGCACCGTGCGATGTAGAAACCGGCCCAGAAACACGCGCTTGGCGAGCGTCGCGGCAAATTCCAAATCCTGGCTGAACTCGCGGGCCAGCAGCGCCCGGTATGCGGCGGCTTTTTCCATCAAGCCGTGCGCGTCATTCACCAGCACCTGGCTCGCTAGATCTCCGGAGCGCATCGCGTAGTAAATCCCTTCTCCAGTGATCGGATCCACAAGGCCCGCGGCGTCGCCCACGGCGAGCCAGCCTTCACCCGCGACGCGATTGCGGCGCCATCCGCTCAATTCCAGCGACGGCAGCATGTGGCTGAAAAAGACGGCATCGCGCCGGGCGATGCTGCGCTCTTCCATATAAGCTTCCAGGCGCGCCCTCAAAGCCTGCGCGGGCTCGCCCTTGCCGCAGATGCCCACCGAGAGATGCCCGCAGCGCGGAAACACCCAGATGTAGCCCTCAAGCTTGGGAAGAAATTGAATATCGATCCGTTCTTGCGAGGCCGGAACGTAGTAGCCAAGCGCGCTCATGGTATCCGCCGCGCTCCATTCGGTCCCAACTTCGCGCAGGGGATTGCGCGCGCCCATCGCCACGACGCAGAAATCGGCTTCGGCAACTCCGTCGCGGGTGCGTAAACGCCATCCCTTTTCGCGGCGCTCGATCTGGAGGACACGCGTCTTCTCGATGGCCGCGCCCGCGCGCCCGGCCCGCTCGAGCAGCATACCGTTCAGCTCTTTTCGCGAGTAAACGATCAGGGGATGGGCAAGATCCATCGTGGCCTCGCCCGCGCGCGGCGCGCCAAGCACCGTCTGGTGGACGAACTTCTTCGGCCACGAATTCTCGATCAGAAACGGATATTGCTGATAGGCTTTGTAAGTCAGCCCGCCGCCGCACGGTTTTTCCCACGCGAGCTTTTCGTCGAACAGGATCGTTTTCAGGCCCGCCCTGGCAAGCCCTTCGGCCGCCGAGGCCCCGGCCGGTCCACCGCCTAAAACGGCTACCGTCTTCATGCGGTTACTGTTGGCCCACGGCGGGATGTCCCGGAGGCAGCGCCTGTCCGGAGGGGGCGGCCGGAGCCGGCATGCCGTGCGGAGTGGCGCCCGGCCGAACCACCCATTTGTCGCCCTTGCGATCCAGGTTGTAGGTCATCTGCATGCCGCCGCCATTGGCGCCTTTGGGAGTTATGGAAACCGTGACGCGGGCCGTATCCTTCTCAAAGCTCATGTTGGCCACTTCCACGGTCATGGAATCCATACTCAAGCCGGTTTGCGGCGCCCGAGCGGCGAGATAATCCACCACCGCGGAACGCACGGCTTCCTGATTCTGAATGTTCTTTGAGCAGGCCGCCAGCAGGAGGGCCAGCGCCAGCGGCGCATATCGCTTCACAAATCGATTATACCGGGCGGGGGGCGAAATCACACTTTCTTACCGGATGGGCAGCCAGCCGCAAACGCCGATCTCCGTCAATCATTCAACTACATACGGAAGCTGGCCCATAATTTGCACCCGCGGCTCGGTAAGGAGGATGCAATGAAGATTCAAATCCTTTCGGGCAGCCTTGGGCTCGGGCTCGCCCTTGCGCCGCTGCTGGCGCAGTCTTCCAGTCCAGCATCCAAAGAGGGCGGCGCGCCGCTCTATCGCGTCACAGTGGTTCAGCGCACGGCCAAGGCCGTCAACTATCAGTACCGCGCCGAGCCGACCGAGATCGACTTCAAGGGAACTGTCCTGCTTCCCGACGCGAAAGGGCACGCGTGGGTGCAATCGAAACAAGGCCGCACGGAAATCGACGCGAACATAGAGCACGTGCAGCCCTCCCAACGCTTCGGGCGAGAATACCTGACGTACGTTCTGTGGGCGATCACGCCCGAGGGACGGCCGCACAATCTGGGCGAGGTTGTGCTGACCGGTTCGGATAAAGGGCATCTCAAAGTGACCACGGACCTGCAGGCGTTCGCCCTCATCGTGACCGCCGAACCCTACGCGGCTGTCCGCAAGCCCAGCGATGTCGTCGTAGTGGAAAACGAGATTCGTCCGGATACGGTGGGAAGAATCGAAACTGTCGACGCGAAATACGAGCTGCTTCCCCGGGGCGAATACACATGGCGCGTCTCCGATGCGCTGAACGCGCAGCTCGCGAACGCGCCCAAGGTTTCGTCGAGCGAATACGACGCGCTGCTGGAACTTTATCAGGCGCAGAACGCGGTGGGCATCGCGGGCGCGGCGGGAGCGCAACAATATGCGCCCAACACCTATGGGAAGGCGCAGCAACTGCTCGCGTCGGCTCAGGCGTGGCAGCGAAAAAAAGGCGAGAGCCGCCGGGTCGTTGAGTATGCGAAAGAGGCCGCCCAGACCGCGGAGGATGCGCGCGTGATCGCCCAGCAGCGGCAGCAGCAGGATCAACTGGAGGCGGCCGCGGCTCAAGTCGCGAACGCGCGGGAAAAGGCTCAGGCTGAGATCGCCAGCGCCCAGCAGGCCAAAGAACAAGCCGAGCTAGCGGCGGAGCAGGCGAAAGCGGATGCCGCCTCCGCTCAGCAGCGCGCCGAGGTTGAACGCGAGGCTCGCGTCCGCGCCGAGGCCGATGCGGCCGCCGCTCGCGAGCAGGCCGAGAAGGCGCAGGTTCGAACGCAGGCTCGCCTCAATTCGGCGAGCCCTATCGCGCCTCCTGCGCCGGACACGCGAGCGACAGACCTGCGGGAGAAGCTTTTTGAGGAATTAAACGGGGTGCTGCTGGTGCGGGACACGCCCCGCGGACTGGTCGTGACCGTTCCCGGCGCCGATTTCACGGGCCAGAACCTGCGGTCGCGGGATCAACTGGCGCGCGTCGCAGCCGTGGTGGCGAAATATCCCGGTCTTCAGATTTCGTGCGAGGGACACATGAGCGCGGACCATTCCGAAGCTGCGTCCAAGGAACGCGCAGAGGCCGTAAGAAACGCTTTGGTGGCAAGCGGTCTTCCCGGCGGCGCCGTCTCGGCGATCGGCTATGGCAGCACGCGCCCGCTCGGTCCCAATACAACCGCCGAAGGACAGAGGCAGAACTCACGCGTGGAGATCGTCATCTACGGCAATCCCATCGGAACGGCGCCGTTCTGGGACCGTTCGTATCCGCTTGCCGGGCGCCGCTAGTCATTATTTGGCTGGGGGCGGGCTGTGTTATCCTAGCCGTTTGAATGGCTAACACTGTATCCGCACTCAAGCGTACGCGCGTGGCTCAGCGCCGCACGGCGATTAACGGAATGCGCCGGTCGAGGCTTCGGCATCAAATCCGCGCGATGCGCCGGCTTCTGGAGGCGAAGGACGCCAAGGGCGCCGAGGCGATCGTCCCGCGGACGTTCTCTTTGATCGACCGCTCCGCTAAGTGGGGCATCATCAAGAAGAACACCGCCGCTCGCTACAAGAGCCGGTTGACCCTTCGGCTCCGAAAACTCGCCGCCGCCTAAAAGCCGACTCCGAGAGTAAACGTCGCCTGGTTGCGATTTGAGTGGAAGTCCAAGCCCTCAATGTTCGTCAAGGCGAAGCCGTAATACCGCACCTCTGGCGAAATCCTTAGAACCAGCACCTTCACTTCGACGCCCGCTCCCAAAACGATTCCGAAGTTGGAGCGGTGATTCAGTTCCGGAATCTCGGCGATATCCGCAATATGGCTAAACGTCGGGCCTCCTTCAATGTACGGCCTCACGGGACCTTTCAGGAACTTGAGTTTGGCGACGATGGGAAACAGCCAGGTCGACCCGCCGTCCGAGACGTTATCGAAAAGCCCCTTTTCATAAAGCGCATCCCCTTCCACCGAGAGCCCGAATGGCAGCCGGACTTCGGCGTACGGGCCGACGATAAAGTGATTGCTATTGACGATGTGAATAGAGGGAAGAGACGAAATCGTATCCGTGAGCGTCGTCCCCAATTTCAGGCCCGCTCCAAAAGGCTGCGCTGCTGCGAGAGAAGAAAGAAACAAAAAGCCGCAAAATGTTCTTATCATCTTTCGATCATACTCTGGCGGCTTGCGCCCGCGCCGCGCGCGTGGCCAGGTCATCGCAGCGATTGTTATCGTCGTGATCCGCGTGGCCTTTGGTCCAGGTCCACCGGACTGTGTGCTTGCCCACCAATTGGTCGAGCGCTTCCCAAAGATCCCGGTTCACAACCGGCTTCTTCCCGCTGGTGTTCCAGCCATTGCGCTTCCAGCCCGCGATCCACGAGGTGATGCCGGTTTTCACATATTGAGAATCGGTCACGACCTCGACCTGGCAGGGCTCGCGCAGGGCCCGCAATCCCTCGATTGCGGCCGTTAGCTCCATCCGATTGTTGGTAGTCGCGGGCTCGCCGCCCCACAACTCTTTTTTGTGATGGTTGTAGCGTAGAATGCACGCCCAGCCGCCGGGGCCGGGGTTGCCGATGCACGCGCCATCGGTGACAAGTTGAACGCGCTTCATCGCGAACGTTCGCGAGCGTCAGGCGCTGACCGCCAGCTCGCTTTCAAAGAACCGGTCCACCAAGTCCAAGATCTCGCTGGGGTCGTGCGCATGATAGATCTCGGCCCGGAGGCGCGATCCGTTGCGCACGCCGTGCGTAAAATACGTGGCGAACTGCTTCATCTTGCCGGTGGCGTCCGCCGCTCCATGATCGCGCAGCATGGAGTAATACCCCCGCATGAGTTCGTAGCGGGCGTGCTCGGGAGGCGTCTCGTAGCTGCCGCTGCGCAAGTAATCCGAAATCTGCCGGAAAATCCAAGGATTCGACGAGGCGGCCCGGCCGATCATCACCGCATCGCAATTGGTCTCCCGCACCATGCGGACGGCATCTTCCGGCCGCACGATGTCGCCGTTGCCGGTAACCGGAATCTTTACGGCGGCTTTCACTTCGGCGATGCGCGTCCAATCGGCATTACCGCTGTATCCCTGTTCACGCGTGCGAGGATGCAGCGCGATCGCTTGCAAACCGCAATCTTCAGCCAGCCGCGCCATCCTCACGGCCACGAGCTCGCGATCGTTCCAGCCGGCGCGGAATTTCATGGTTAGGGGGATCGAGATGGCCGCGCGGACGGTACGCAGGATTCGCTCCACCAACGGGAGATCGCGCAATAATCCAGAACCGCCGTTGCAGCTTACCACTTTTTTCACCGGGCAGCCGAAATTAATATCGACGATATCGAATCCGAGATCCTGGCAGTAACGCGCCGCGTCCGCCATAACGTCCGGATCGGCGCCGAAAAGCTGCGCCGCGATTGGACGTTCGTCCGGTTCGAAATACAGATAGCGGAAGGTCCGCGTCGGCTTTGACGCGCGCGCGGAGGCCACCACGCCGTGCGAACTGGTGAACTCGGTCATCAACAGCCCGCAGCCTCCCTGGGCGCGAATCAGGCGACGAAATACCGTATCGGTAACGCCGGCCATGGGTGCGAGCACCGTGGCGGGCTCGATCTCCACGCCGCCGATCTGAAGCTTCGAGGGCAACATCATTACCATAGTAGAATGCCGCGGGCGCTCATCTTCTCGGATCTTCATAACGACCTCCATGCGCTCGAAAAATTGATGGTGATCGAGGCCGATTACTACTTCGCGGCGGGCGATCTCGTGAGCTGGGGGCGCGGTTTGGACAAAATGGGCGAGGCGATGCGCCGCCGCGCGGATCGCGTATACGTTCTGCCGGGCAATCACGAATCGGAAGCGGATATTGCGTCGTTTTGCGCTCGTTTCGGGTTTACCGATTTCCACGGCCACTCGTTTGAGGCGGGAGGCGTGCATTGGGGCGGGCTAGGCTATTCCAGTCCCACACCGTTCGACACGCCGGGCGAGTATTCGGAAGAGGAGATGGCCCGGCGGCTCGAGCAATTCGCGGATATGAAGCCGCTGGTGATGGTGTGCCACGCCCCGCCGCTAAATACGGCGCTCGATCGCGTCCATGAAGGGCTTCACGCCGGCAGCCGCGCGGTGCGCGAATTCATCGAAAGCGCGCACCCGGCGCACTTCTTGTGCGGACACATTCACGAAGCCGAAGGGCAGGTCGCGCAAATCGGCGAGACCAGGGCGATGAACGTCGGCAAGCGAGGTTATTTACTGGAGATCTAGCGCAAACTACGTGCGCTTTTGGCTCACCAGAGAGCCTAGCAAGGGTTCGAAATTTTGCGCGGACGCTCCGCTTGAATCGGCCGAACGCCAGGCGACAAACCCATCCGGCCGAATCAGCACCGCGCCCGCTGGACCGATTCCGTAGGCCGGGGCGAAGCTTGAGCCGGGGTCCTCCAGGCCGCCCGCCCCGGGCTGCCAAACATCCAAGGGCATGCGGCATCGCGACGCGGCTTCGCGCGCCGGCGCGAGCCAAGCCGCGCCCTTGGGACCGGCTAACAGAACGAAGTTGCGTCCGAACAAATCCAAGGCGGAGATTTTCTGGCCGTTGCGCTGGAGAAACACATGTGGCGCGCGCGTGCCTGGCCGGGCCTTGGAGTCGCGTGGATTTTCGTGCCCACATTCGGCAAAGCCGTCGGCAGCCACGGCGGTTGAGCGATAGGCGTAGCCCAGCTCGACCTCCAGATCGTTAGCTACGGGCTGAATCGTATCCAGGCCAAGCTGCGGCGCGGTGCGCGTCACGTAACGCGAGTAAGCCTGCTCCGTTGTGAACGTGGCCACGGGAAGACGCTCCGGTTCATAAGTGGAAAGCAGGTCCTCGCCGGCCACGCCGTTCAGCACCATGGCCAACTTCCAGGCCAAATTGTGAACATCTTGAATGCCCGTATTTCCGCCAAAGCCTCCGTTGGGAGGCATGGTGTGAGCCGCATCGCCGGCCAAAAACACGCGCCCTTGCCGCATGCGCTCGGCCACGTCCGCTTCGGCATCCCAAGGCATGATGCTGTCGATTGTTACGGGCACATCGGCCGCGCCGAGAGCGCTATGAATCAGCTCCGCGCACCGGGCTTCGGTGAGCCCCGTGGAAACGTCGGTGGCTGGATTGGCCGGATCACCGAGTGCGTTGATCGCCAGAAATCCGGAATCGAAGGGCTTTTCGATGCGAAAGAATCCGCGAAGATCCGGGTTCGAAACATAAATAACGCTCAGATTTCGTCCGCGCAGCAAAGGCGCGACATTGGCGCGAAAGTAAATCGTTACGCTTTTGGAGAAAACGCCGCGTCCGCGCGTGCCGATACCCAAACGCTGGCGAACGCGGCTATGACATCCATCGGCCGCAATCATGTATTGCGCGCGAACCGTGGATATTTCACCGTCATCGCGCCCGCGAATCTCCGCTGTAATGCCGTCGGAATCCTCTTCCCACGAGATCATCTCCACACCGAAGCGCAACTCGGCGCCGAGTTCTTGAGCGCGCGTCTTAAGCAACGGCTCCAGCAGGCTCTGGGTAATAAAGACGCGCAATGTGGGACTGACGTCGGTAATGCCTTCGTTCAGATTCGCGATGTACCAGGCGATTTCTTTCCCAGCCAGCGTCTCCACGGCCATGATGGCGCCGTCCTGAACGAACTGCTGCTGCGATTTCTGCCCGACGATCTGCTCGATCCCGACGGTGCGAAAGATTTCCATGGTGCGCTGGTTGATCTGCGCCGCGCGGGGATGGATAGCCGTGCCGCGATGGCGTTCGACCACCAGCGACCGCACGCCATGATGGCCCAGGAGTACGCCGCTGGAAAGGCCCACCAGGCTGCCGCCCACAACAAGAACGGGAACTTCGATCGGGTTGCTCATGTGGCTAGAAGATCGCGATAGGATTCACCGGCGAGCCGGTTCCGCGCGGAATCGGCAGGGGCTCGACCGTGAGCATGAATTCCCATCGGTTCCGCGCGGCCGCGGCTTCGCTCAAAGCTTCGAAATCGCCGCGATCCAGGATGTGGACTCCCAAGATCTCTAGAACGAAATTATGCAGCGCGGATTTCGGAAGGTCTCCGGGAGGCTGCGGGGAGTATCCGGCCGTTTCCCATCCGAGCAGCGCCACATCGCGCTTCTTAAGCCAAGGAATGCAGGAATTATCCAGCCCAGCCGCGTCGTCGTTGGCCCAGGGGCCGGTTGTGGCGCGCCGCGCCCACTTGCCCCAGCGCACGATAAAAGCGTCGCCGGGACCAACCTTCGCCCCGGTCTTCTTTTCCCAGGCCTCCAGATCCTCGGGGAAGATGCGCATTCCGGGATCCAAATACGCGACGCCCTTGAGCCTCGGAATGTCGTACAGCACGCCACGCGTGACGATTCCACTCTTCATCGTGAGGATCGAATTTCTAGCGGCTCCGCTCTCTTTGGTGACCAGCGTCCTGGAAGCGCCATTCCACATCTTTCCGTCGAAGAACACGTGCGCAAACGAATCCAGGTGGGTTGTGCCGGGACCGTGAATGCAGGGATACCCGATCCGATCCATCACCATGCCCGGCGTATCCATAGTCATCGCCCATTCGATGGGGCAAGCATTGTCGATTTCCTTTGTGGCGCTCGCATCGCGGGCCAGCGACACGGTGAAGCCTTCCTTTACCAGCGCCGCCGCCTGCTTACGCTTCGCGGGAGTGATGAGGTTGAGGGTTCCCAACTCGTCGTCCTTGCCCCAGCGCCCCCAATTGGAGAGTTCCTTTTGCCAGCGTTCGTACTGCGCTTGCGTGATAAGGGGATGTTGGGCGGCGGATTGAGCGGGGGCCTTCTTTTCTAGGAACATCACCGCGGCAAAGGTTAGGGCCATCACCGATGCGGCCGGGAGCCACTTCATAGTTTTCCCCTTCAACACGAGGCGCGGTTAAGCGCTGGCCAGCACGCTGCCATACCCATTCACGCGCGGACTAATGCCCAACAGGCGGACTGCATTCATCAATGCGTGGGGCGTGCTCGAAACTACCGCTGTGTTGCACTTGGTTTCTAGCGGAACCAACAGATCGATGGTTTTCAAGCCTCCGCACGACACCAACAGCGCATCGGCTTTGGGCGCGGCGGAGAAAGCGCCTACGCAGAAGTCGAACAACTGGTCCTGTGTGACGGCGTTCGTGGCGCGGATCAAATTCAATCCCTTAATTGCCACCACCTCAAAACCGCTCTCCTGCAAAAAGCGCCCAAGCGTGGCGTTGACAACGTCCGTGTAGGCCGTGGCCACGGCTACGCGCTTCGCGCCGGCCACTTTTAAACCATCCACAATGCCGCTGGACATCGAAGTCGCGGGCAAGCCCGTAGCGTTGTGCACGCGATCGATCAACTCCTGGTTGAAAGCGGCGCCTTTATAGAAAGTCAGCGACGTCCCCATGATGGAAATGGCTCTGGCTCCGCGTTCTTTCAGCTTCAGGGCCGCCGGAACAATGCGAGGAACTGCCTCTTCGTAGCTCTCGATCGTCATGCCGTTAAAGGCCAGTCCTTCGGCCAGGAACGTGACGCCGCTCGGATACAGCAGCCCCGCCTCCGGGGGCACGGGATAGTTGGCGGGCGGGAAAATCATTCCCATCACGCGCTCGGCTGCGGTCGCCAGCGGCGCGGCAATGGCGGCGGCCGTGACGGTTTGTACGAATTGGCGCCGGGAAGGGGCCATGTGATCCTCCTCTGCTCAGAATCGAGTATACAGCCGCAACGCTATCGGGAACTGGCGTCCAGGCCGGCGTAAGGCCCCGCCGCGTAGACGACCTTGCCGCCCACCATGGTCAGCAACGACTCGATCCCCCCGATCCGCTCCACTGGCACGGCCATGTAGTCTTCCGACAGAACCGCGAGATCCGCCAGCTTGCCAACTTCGAGCGATCCGCGCTTATCCTCATCGCGCGAAAACCAAGCGCTGCCCGACGTGTAATAGCGCAAGGCGTTCTGCCGGCTCGGCGTTTCCTCGGGGCCGCGCAGCGCGGTTCCAGACACCGTTTTGCCGTCCAGGAACCATTGCAGGGCGGTGAAGGGATTGTAGGAGGCGACTCGGTGCGCGTCGGTGCCCGCGCCCACCGCAACGCCGAGTTCGCGCGCAGTCTCCACTGGCGGCGCTCGCCGCGCGGCCGCCTCGCCTTCCTGCCGCCGGAATTGCTCTCCCGAAAAATACATCGCGTCCTGCACGGTCCAGCCCACGCCTAGCGCTTTCATGCGCCGGAGTGTTTCGGGAGACGCGTCGTTCAGGTGCGCGATGGACCATCGGAGCGGGGCAATGGGCGTCTCCTTGTTCACGCGCTCGAAAACGGAGAGCAATTCGCCCACGGAGGCGTCGCGGCTCCAATGCTGGGTGACGGCAAGTCCGCTCTCCGCGGCCCACTTGACGATTTCATAGTATTCCTGCTTTTCCGTTTCGGTCGGATGGTCGTTGTTGTACATGCCGGCGGTGATGCTTTCGCCGAGACCGTTGAAATGCAGCATGTCGTCCCCGAATCCCATGGGCAGCATCTGGATGGCGCTCTGAAGCTCTTTAAAGCCCGCCCAGGCGCTGAGACTGTAAGCCACGCGGACGGTCAACCGGTGGTCGCGCCAAACCTTGAACAGCGCTTCGTACTCGCGCGGCGACATGTTGTTGCCCATCGGATCGACAACGCCGGTCATCGCCAGCCGGTTCAGCTCGCGGAAAAACTTGCGAGTGCCCTCCACTTGCTGCTCGAAAGTAGGCTTAGGAAGCTTGTCGAACAATCCGCTGATTGCGGATTGGCCGCCAACGACGGCGCCGGTGGGTTTACCGGTCGAGTCTTTCTCGAATTTGCCGTTGTTGGGCAGATCGGACTCGTTGGCGATGCGCAGCGCCTGGTATGCGGCCGGAGTCATCATCACCCATCCGTACGCAAGTTGAACGTAAACCGGGTTGTTGGGCGCGGCGGCGATCAGCTCGGCTTGGGTGGGACGTCTTTTTTCTTGAAATTGATCGACGTTCCAGCCCCCCGCGACAATGAGCCACGAGCCCGGCTTCATGAGGCGGGACGCCTCCGAAATGCGCGCCAGGCCTTCCTTCAAAGAATGAGCGCCGATCCAGTTCACTTCCGTCGAGAAGCTCAGCGCGGCACGAATCGCGTGCATGTGGGAATCGATCAGGCCGGGAATAACCGTACGGCCCGCGAGATCGATCACCCGAGTGTTCTTGCCGGCGAGCCGCTGGATTGAGGCGTCGCTTCCCAGCGCCGCGATCTTTCCGTCGCGAACGGCGGCGGCGGAGAAGATCGAAAATCGCGGATCCGCGGCGAGGATCTTGCCGTTTACGAGGATCGTATCCGCGCTCTGCGCCCAGGCGGCGGTTGCAAGCGTTGCGCCCAACGCGATCCTCGTCAGGACCGCCATCCCGGAAAATCGGCTTGGTTTCATCCCAGTGGATTGTATCAGCCCTCGGGTGGCTCAGGGCGTTGCGCGAGGTAAAGGAAGGCCGCCGCGCCGCGTCCGTAATCCGTCGATAGGTATTCAGCCGGCGCTTATCCCCGGCCTTACGGCCGGGGCTGGGTGCGAACGCTGGAACACCGTCGTGCCCACTTTCAGCCCCGCCCGTGAGGGCGGGGGCAAGCTTACGGACGGATTACG
>DATBIA010000043.1:0-9232 GCA_036557165.1 Bryobacteraceae bacterium | reverse complement strand
CCTTCACGCTGAAGCAGACCCCTCTTACTTTCATTCAAGCTCCCACTGAAACCGGAAGGCAAAGTACGCTGCAAGTTTCGGCCAACGGGGTCAAGTGGACCGAAGCGAGTCTCTACAAAGCAGGCCCCACCAAGCAGGTTTTCGCGACTTTGAATCAGCCTGGTGGCGTAACTCAAATCCTGTTCGGCGACGGAGTGGAAGGCGCCACTTTGCCCACGGGCCAAAATAACATTCAGGCGACGTATCGCATCGGATCGGGGGCTTCGGGCAACGTAGCCGCGGGCTCAATCACCACGCTAATCGACCGGCCTTTAGGCGTTAGCGGCGTCATAAATCCCGGAGCCGCCACCGGAGGCCAGGATGCGCAGTCGGTCGGCGATATCCGCGCCGATGCGCCGCTATCGGTGTTAACGCTCGGGCGCGCCGTTTCGATTACCGACTACCAGAACTTCGCCAGCACGTTCGCCGGAATTGCGAAAGCCTACGCCATTTGGATTCCGAGCGGCCCCGGCCGCGGCGTTTTTCTTACCGTGGCGGCGGCTGGAGGCGCCGCGCTTCAGCAGGGTAATCCCACCCTCTTTAATTTGGTGTCCGCACTTCATAATTACGGGAATCCGCTCATCCCCATCCACGCACTATCGTTTCTCGAAACGCTCTTCAGCTTCGAGGCCGATCTGCGCTACGACCCTCGCTACGACTCGACTGCCGTGAAGGCGGCAGTGCGGGCATCGCTGATTCAGCACTACAGTTTCGGAGCGCGCACTTTCGGCCAGGGCGTGTCGGCCGATGAAATCGCCGCCTTCATTCAGGCCATCCCGGGCATCGTCGCGGTGAACGTGACGAACCTCCACGTGGGCCTCACAAGCTCCGCCGGCGATCTTAACAGCGGCAACTATTCCGTCTCCGCTTACTTGAATTGGGTTTCCGGGAAGGTAAATCTTCCGCGGCTGCCGTCAGGTTCTCCGACGCGCATCTGCCCCTACCTGCCCATCGCCGATTCCACCGCGCTGCCGTATCCCGCAGAGATCCTGGTTCTCGATCCCGGTCCGAAAGGGCTGGCGCTGGGGGTGATGGCTTGAGCTTCGATCTATTCAATCTCCTGCCCGCCGTCTACCGCATTCGCGACGCGCAAATCGCGCAATCGCAACAACTGCTGACGCCCACCGAGGCATCCGCGTTGGCGACGCTTCAGGCGATTGCTCCGGGATTGCTGAGCGCCGATCAGCAAGCCGAGTTGGACAAGCTAACTGCGAAGGCCTCACGCGGTCCGCTCGCCTCGCTGGTGATGCTCATTCAAGAGCAGTTGGCCATTCTGGCCGAGGACCTCGACCAGCTCTATGACGATCAGTTCATCGAAACCTGCGCTAAGTGGGTGATCCCGTACATCGGCGACCTCATCGGATATCAATCTATTCACGGCATCGCTCCCTCTGTAGACAATCCACGATCGGAAGTGGCCGAAACCATCTCGCTGCGCCGGCGCAAAGGAACGGTCTTGGTGATGGAGCAGCTCGCCCGCGATGTCACAGCTTGGGGCGCGCATGCCGTGGAATTTTTCCGCGTGCTCGCTGATACGCAGTACATGAATCACATCCGGTTGCACAACTACTACGCCCCGGATTTGCGGCGCTGGCAGCCCGGCCTATACATCGATACCGGCTTCGATGAGACCGCTCACAAGGTGGACGTGCGCCGCATTGCGCCCCTCGCGCGGCGTCCGCCGCGGGATACCGCGATCCCGGATTGCTCCGGCGCCACGCCCCAACAGGCTCCCCTATACGCTGAGCCGATCATGAGACCCGGCCGCTACAACATCCAAAACATCGGAATCTTCTTGTGGTCCCTGAACGCTTACAGCATCACCCAGGGGCCTGTCGCGGCGAGCGTTGATCCGCTCTGCTTCCGCTTCAATCCGCTCGGGATGGATATGCCGCTATTCCACCGCGCCGTCTCTCCCGGCGAAGAGATTGTAGCCCCGGCGACTCCCGTCAATGTGGCTGATCGCTTGCGCCGGCGCGTTCTCTGCGCGGATCTGGAAAAAGGCATCGGCGCCTCTTACTACGGGGAAGGAAACAGCCTCGCGCTGTATCTCGACGGCCAACTCGTCAACGCTTACGAAATTCGCGTGGCCAACTTATCCGGCGCCGATGGAGCCTGGCTGAACCGCCCGGCCTCTGGGGCGCCATACAAAGTCGCGGTTGATCCGGAACTCGGGCGTCTAGCCCTTCGTCCCCCGCCGATCGGCTCGCAACCGCCGCCGGTTGGCGTGTCTTACTATTACGGCTTTAACGCCGATATTGGCGGCGGAGAATACTCGCGTGCGGCGAGCTTCACCGTTCAGGATCCAGCCTGGGTATTTCCCTTCCCCGATACCGCAGGGCCGCCCCGCTATCACACGCTCCAGGACGCGCTCACCTTCGCAGTCGGCCAACTCCCCATCCATAGCCAAGTCGCGATTGAAATCACCGATGGCGATACGTATTCCGCGGCCGGCGGCCTCACCGCCGATCTGCCGCCGGGAACCACATTGGAGCTCAGGGCTGCCGACGAAACGCGCCCCACGATCTTGCTGAACGGCGAATTATCGGTGACCGGCGACGCTTCCAGCACGTTTCTGCTCAATGGACTTCTTATCGGCGCTGGCCCCACTATGGCCCCGGCGACTCCGTCCCCCGCCGCGCTGGTGCACGTGCCGGCGTCGCGCCCAAACGGCCACGCTAACAGCCTGAGCGAGATCCGCATCCTCCATTGCACGCTCGTCCCCGGCTGGTCGGTGGATTCCCATGCTCAGCCGCAATTCGCATCGGCCCCGAACTTCGTGGCTGAGCCGGCCGGACTGCTAGCGAAAATCGATAAATCGATCGTCGGCGCGATTCGCGCCGAGGCTCTGGTCAACGTATGCGCCTATGACAGCATCATCGACGCCACCGACCGGACGCTCATTGCGTATGCGGGTCTGGATGGCGTCAGCGGCGGCGGGTCGTTGAGTTTGCAAGGATGTACCGTCATCGGTAAGGCGCATGCTTCACTTCTGGATCTGGTCTCCGACAGCATCTTTTGGGGTGGCCTCCTATCCGGCGATAGCTGGGCTACTCCTCTTATCGCGGATCGCAAACAACAAGGCTGCGTGCGGTTCAGCTTTCTTCCCGAGGGAGCTGAAACGCCGCGCCGTTTTGAATGCGTGGAGCAGACTCTCGGCGGGCCGCAGCCGATTTTTTTCGCGCTTCGCTATGGGCGTCCGGGTTACGCCAAGCTTTTGGCTTCCACGACCGACCTGGTTCGCCGGGGCGCGGACGATGGCGGTGAGATGGGCGCGTTCCATTTTGTGCTCGCCCCATTGAGGGAAACCGACCTTCGCGTGAGGATGCAGGAGTATCTTCCCGTTGGTCTTGAGTTCGGAATCATTTATCAGAATTGATGGAGGCGTCTTGAGCTTCGATAACAGCCGTTTCACATTCAACCCTCTGAACGATTACACCGGGGTGGTCATGCAGCAAGGGCGCGTCCAGACGGATGCGGACTGGAACGAATGGCTGGCGGAGCTTCTCCGCCGCATCCAGGCGGGGACTGTGGACACGCTCGGACGAGCGGTCTATCCGATCAACATCACGCCCAACGCGTTCCAGATCACCGCTTCTGTATCCGGGGGAACCAATCAGATTTTAATCGGCGCGGGCCGCATGTACGTCGACGGCCTGTTGGCGGAGAACCATGGCGATCCTTCCACGCCGAGGTGGGACCCAATTCTAGGCGAAACGACGGGCGCGGCGCAGATCGATTATACGAAGCAACCATATCTGCCCAATCCTCCCGCCATCACGGGAAGCGATCCCTTCCTCGCGTATCTCGACGTCTGGATCAGGCCCATCACCTACCTGGACGACCCAAATCTGATCGACAAGGCGATCGGGGTCGACACCACCGGCCGTTTGCAAACAGTCTGGCAAGTCAAGCTGATGGCGGTTCCTTCCGGAAGCACCTGCTCCTCGATTTTCACTTGGCCCGTTTCGTCAGCGGGGCTTCTGACCACGGGTCCTGTTGTAACGACTCCTTCGGGGCCGTGCTGTCTCAGCGATAATACCGGCTACACCGGCCAGGAAAATCAGTTCTACAGGGTGGAAATTCACCACGGCGGGAAACCTTCTGCGTCCCCCGCTCCGAGTCCGATCGCGCACGGCACAGCGACTTTCAAATGGTCCCGCGACAATGGCTCGGTGATGACGGGCGTCACGGCTATCGCGAGCGCCACCAATAGTGGCGGCAAGGCGTCGAGCCAGCTCACCGTGTTGAGCCTGGGGCGCGATCAAGTCCTGGGATTCGCGCCGGGAAACTGGATCGAGATTCTCGATGACGAATCTGAGCTCAAAGGCAATCCTGGGGACTTGCTGCAGATCGACACCGTCGATTTTGCGGCTAAGACTATTACGCTCGTTTCGCCCACCAGCTTCACTGCCGATGCCAAATTGAATACGCGCATCCGCCGCTGGGATCAATCCGGCAAGATCTACCAAAGCGACGGCACAACCGTTTGGTGGGACCTGGGATCGCAAACCAGCGGCGACATCCCCGTCCCGCCATCCGGCACGACGCTGATCCTCGAAAACGGGATCACAGTCGTTTTCGGGGTTGATCCGTCCGTCTCCGGCGGCTCATTTCTCACTGGGGATTTTTGGACCTTTGCCGCCCGAACCGCCGACGGGTCGATTGAACAACTCACCGCAGCGCCGCCGCGTGGAATCCATCATCACTACGCGCCGCTTTCAGTGGTTAGTTTCAGCCCCGTGAGCAACCCGGATTGCCGCACCCCTTGGCCCCCATCGTCCGGCGCGGAATGCGGTTGCTGCTGCTCGGTAACAGTAGGCAAAGGCGCCCAATATTCGACCATACAATCCGCGATCGACGCATTGCCGGACGCCGGCGGCGAGGTCTGCATTCTTCCGGGCATTTACCCCGAACGTTTATTCATCCAGGGCAGAAGCGATGTCGTTCTCCGAGGTTGTGGCTGGCAGACCCGAATCGTCTCGCCGCCTCCGTCGGGAAGCACGCCGGTGCCTGCCGCCGGGGCGTCGGGCTCTACCTTCTCCGCCGTGATCACGGTTTCCGCGAGCCAACACGTCCAATTGCGATCTTTCGCCGTGGAAGCCGGAGTGGGCGATGTGGGAGTGCTACTTGATGGAACCGGAAATCTGAGCGCCGCGCCGCCCACCCCAGTGGCGCGTGTGGCCGCCGCGGAATTCGCCGCCGCCCAAAATCCGGGAGTGGTCGACACAACTCTCGAAAACCTTGTGATCACGGCCTCCGATCAGCCCGCCATTCTCGCGCAGCAGATTCTTTCACTGGAGATTGAAAAGAATCGGATCGCGATGCAGAACGTGCAGACCACGTGGCCCGCCGTGTGGGTCAACGGGACGGAAATCCGAATCGTCCGTAACTGGGTCGGTCTTCAGACGGCGGCCACAGTCGCGGAATGGCTTCCGACAAGCGTTGCCGGCGATCTCAACCTGGGCGCGAGCACAGAGGGGGGAAAAACCCCCGAGCTTCTGCGATTGCCCGTCAATCCATGCGACATTCAGATCGCCGGTCCCTCAACCGGCGTGCTGATTGCGGAGAATGAAATCGAAGGAGGCGCGCGCAACGGCATCACGCTCGGGAGTCTAACAATTCTCGATGCCAAAGGGAACGATACCGGGATGATCGTGGGCGTGCTCCCGGCCCCGCCGGATCCATGCGCCACCACGACGGGCTTGCAGGTCAGCGGCACGCCTCCCTCAAGCGTGCGGGGCGGGAGCGTGGTTGCGGGCGGCAAATTGACGAATATTCAAATCGACCGCAACTTGATCCGCAACACACGTCTTTGCGGGATCGGACCGGTCGGCATCTTCGATCTCGCCGAGACGGCGGAAATGGTCAGCATCGAAAATCTCACAATCAGCTCGAATACGATTCTGAACACTCTTGGGGCTGTGCTCTCCGACTTCACCAGGCAACGGTTCTTTTTCGGCTATGGCGCCATCTGCCTGCCCGACGTCCAGAACCTGACCATCCGCGACAACATCATTACCAATTTCGGGAACCAGCCGGGCGCGACGGTTTGCGGCATCTTCATCCTGCATGGCGAGATGATCGACGTCAGCCGGAATCAGGTACTCGACACTCGCGATTTCAACACGTCGTTCACGACGCAAAATACCAGTCCGGTGCCTGTACGCGGGGGTATCTGGGCGGGGCTAGTGACGCCGCCTTCGTTCGCTAGCGGGACGGGCATAGCTTTCGTAGGCCAAATAGTTTATGACTATGAGCCTGGGATGCCCGCTCTACGCGTGGAGCACAACAAGGTACGCGTCCCGCTCGGTGAAGCCCTCTTCGCTTTCGGTTTTGGCCCTTTTTCAATCGTCAACAATCATTTCGCCTGTGGCGGGACTGTCACCGATACCACAACCATGCTCGCGCAGACGGTTCTGATTTGGAACGTCGGGACAGCCATCGAGGCCAGCGCCACGACGAGTACATTTAGCGGTGCAGCCTTTGGCCGTGGTGCCGGCCTCCAGACCAATTCCCAGTTCGCTACGTCGCGCGGAACCGTGGTGTTCACAAATAACGTCTGTCAATGGGAGGCGCAGCAAACCAATCAGCACGCGCTATCGTCTGTTTTGATCCTCACGCTCGACTCGCTAATCTTCTCCAACAATCATTGTTGGATCGACGGACCCCAACTCACCAGCGCATTTGACGCGGTGCTGCTCGCCGGGTCAGCTCAGGTTGCGAACAATCGTTTTCAGGAGTCCCCGGGCTTTCCCGTTCTTTTGTCGGGCTGGACCTTTGGGGTGCTTAACATTACGACGGGCAATATCTCGACCTACTGCCTTCTAGTAGAGCCGACCGGAAGCGGAACCGTAAATGCCAATAACTTATCGCTCATTCCCTGCCCTGGGCAGTAGGGATTAGGAAAAAACCGTTATGAACCCATCTGATACTTCTTCGAGCGCAGCACAGATCCAGCGCGAGCTTTCGTCCACTCTCTCGTCCGCCGACGCGAGCACGGCGCAATCGATCCAGAATTTACAGCTTGTGCATCAGGCGCGCCTATCGCGGCTTTCGCGCGAAGCGGCTACCGCCAAAGCCCAGTACGGGGCCAAAAGCCCCGAGGCGCAGCAGGCCGAAGCGGCGGTCGTCGCAACCACCGCGACGGTGGCGCGCGTGTCGATGTTGAACCTACAAATGACCACTCCTGCGCCGCAGGTCTCCCAAACCGGATGGGCACTCCACGGCCGGGTCTTCAACGCTCAGTTGCAGCCGGTTTCGGGATATACCGTCTTCCTGGTCGATGCCGAAAAAAACTATCAACAAGCGTACGGCTTTGCTTATACCGATGCCACGGGATATTTCCTGTTGAACTACGCGGGAAGCACCGGCGCCAAAACACGAACTCAATCGCGGTCGCGGCTGGCGCCGAGTCAGGCCGCCACCCCGGCCCAACTCTTTATTGAAGTTGCGAACGCCAAAGCCCAGCCCGTCTATCTGAGCACGAGTGCATTTCAGCCGGCGGCCGGTAGCGCAACTTATCAGAATGTGGTTCTGCCGTCAGGAGAGCAACCGATCGGCGATCCGCCCGATTTCATCCGCAAAGTCGCGATGCCTTCCGAGACGGGATGACAAGTGACAATTGGGTCGAAATCGCATGTGAATCATTCCCTTAACTTTGTTCACAGTTAACGCCGCGGTGCGGCTGAGCCGTCGGGGTCGATCCGCAGCAGTCGATCTTTCGATCTATCGTCCTTATGGCTGTAGCTAACGAAAATTTTGCGTCCGGCCATCTCACCCTTCGACCCTGAGCTTGCCTTCGCGTACCAATTCGGTAAATCGGCGAGGCCCTTCCAGATTTTAACCTACTGTAGAGCCGGTTCACAACCATTGCTAAATGTCAAGCAATCGTTAGCCAGCGCAGTGCCGCGACACGCCCATCCTATAAAATAGGAAAGAAATAACGGGTGCTTTGCTCACGGCCTTACTTTTCAGAGAAGGGCTCTGTTCGCGTATCGCGCGGAACGCAGTGAGAATCACCACCGGTCAGTTAACCACTGGGGAGGCGGCCAGAGAGCCCTGGAGAATGTCGCCAATTCCAGCACGGATCGCGACCCAGCGCCATTAGATCTGGACCCTTTTAGAGAACGGTTTTGCCGCGTGTCGCGCCAATCCGGCACCAAACGAGGGCCAAGGCTGTTAAATAACAGGGAGAGAAAGTTCGACGCACATTTCCGCCTCCTAGAACACTTTGCGAAAAATCGACCTACTGGTTAACACCGTGCTGTTGAATAATGGAGAGGCTGATTTTGAGACGTGCGGTTGGGTTCCAAACAGAGTGTCAAACTTGGACTGCCCTTGAAACCCTTGTTTCGACATTGTTCTGCGATGGGACCGGAACAAACGCAGTCCGATAGCCTGAATTGCTGACTGGCAGTTCGTTGCCTTCGCTGAATTCCACGCAATCCGCGCCAGACTTGACTTCAGCGCCGGCCAGAGCCATGTGTATGTGTCACGCGCATGCGCCTGGAAACCAAGTTCCTACGCCTGAAGATCCCCGTTACCGTCGGCTCCCGCTTCGACGATTGGCAAGTCTGCTGGGTCGGGGGATGGACCAAGCACCGGCTTTCGTTTCTTGTCATGGTGGTTCGCATTACCCATTGCGCCCAGTAAACTCCGGGTTTCCGCGCAGTCTCGCGTGCTCTTTCGCACCCTCCAAGTCAAGCGCGAGTTGAGCCCTTGGCGACTTGCCTTTCGAAGCACCCAGAGCGTCCATGGAGCTGTGTAGTTTACCGTTTTCAAGAAAGGCAACTCCATGGACTCATCTATCCTTGCCGAAATCGATCACCTTCGGCAGTTGAAAACCGCCGCTTTGCGCGTCCGATACCACGAGGTCTTCGGCGAGGAATCGCGATCTTCGAACCGGCAGTTTCTGTTCCGACGCATCGCCTGGCGCCTGCAAGCCAAGGCCGCGGGAGATTTGAGTGAACGAGCCCGACGACGGGCAGTGGAGATCGCCGACGACGCGGATCTCCGACTCCGCGCGCCGCAAGGCTTTCTCGCCGAGACCTCGTCGCAGCAGACCAAACCTCAGCCGCTTCACGCGCATTCGCGAAGGGACTCGCGTCTTCCGGCCCCCGGCACGGTGCTGACGCGTCAGTTTGAGAACCGAAGAATCGTGGTCACGGTTCTGGAAAACGGCTTTGAGTAT
>DATBIA010000042.1:0-114907 GCA_036557165.1 Bryobacteraceae bacterium | reverse complement strand
GACGCCCCGGCGCTTCCGTTCGCTCGCTGGCGTAAAACAGCTCTTCCTGCTGCCGTCTCGTTCCCTTTGTCCCCATCGCCATGCCTGATTTTAACCCCAAACATTCCGAGGGCAAAGTGTTTTTAGACACGGGCTGCTAGGCCAGACCTGCCTTTTTCCACAGCGCGTCGACTCTCGCGCGGACTTCGCCCGACATGCGAATCACGTCGGGCCACGGCCTCGTGAAGCCCTCCCCAGGCCATTTTTTTGTGGCATCCACGCCCATCTTCGAGCCGTAATTCGGCAGGCGGCTTGAATGATCCAGCGAATCGATCGGGCCCATGACGAACTGGATATCGCGCTCCGGATCGATATTGTTAAGAGCCTTCCACGTCACTTCGCGGACATCCTGAACGTTCACGTCCTCGTCCACGACGACGATGCACTTTGAAAACATCGCCTGCCCCAGACCCCAGATCGCGTGCATCACCTTCCGCGCGTGGCCCGGATAGGATTTGCGGATCGCCACCAGGATCAAGTTGTGAAAAATGCCCTCAGCCGGCATGCAAATGTCGCGGATTTCGGGCAATTGGAGCCGCATCAGCGGAAGAAAAATGCGCTCGACCGCCTTGCCCATGTAAAAATCCTCCATGGGCGGCGGGCCGACGATGGTCGTGGCGTAAACCGGGTTTTTGCGATGCGTGATGCACGTGATGTGGAAGACGGGATAATCGTCCGCCAGCGAATAAAAGCCGGTATGGTCTCCGAACGGGCCTTCGGTGCGCAGTTCGCCCAGCTCGACGTAGCCTTCGAGGACGATTTCCGCATTGGCCGGCACGTCGAGATCCGATGTCTCGCACTTGACCATCTCCACGGGTTTTCCGCGCAGGAATCCGGCGATCATCATCTCGTCCAGATCCGGCGGCAGCGGCAGAATCGCCGAATACATCGTGGCCGGATCGGCGCCGATCGCCACTGCGACATCCATTCGCGTCGCCGCGCCGCCGGCGCGCAGACGGCGATAGTGTTCGGCGCCCTGCTTGTGCGTCTGCCAATGCATGCCCGTGGTGCGGCCGTCGAACACCTGGAGTCGATAGCACCCGCAGTTGCGTTTGCCAGTATCAGGGTTGCGGGAGAACACCATAGGCAGCGTGATGAAACGTCCCGCATCTTGTGGCCAGCAATGCAGGATGGGCAGTTTATCCAGCGAAAAATCGCGCAAAACGACCTCTTTACAGGGCCCATTCGGTACGTTTTTAGGGAAAATCGAGGCCAAATCGGCCAGTTTTGGGAGCATTTTGAGCTTCCCGAGCATCCCTTCGGGCTTGCGCATGGCGATCAATTCGGCGATCCGCCCGGCCACTTCCTCCGGCGTGGCTTCGAGCGCGAGCTCCATCCTGCGCGCGCTCGCGAAGGCGTTAATCAGTACAGGGACGTCGGAGCCCTTCGGTTTTTCGAATAGGAACGCGGGGCCGCCGTTTTTCACCGAACGGTCCGCGAACTCGGTCATCTCCAGATGGGGATCGACCTCAAACGGGATCCGCTTCAATTCACGGGCTTTCTCAAGAGCGCGCACGAAATCGCGCAGGTCGTCGTAGGCCATGTATCGTAGTAATTCAGTATGACAAACAGGACCGCTTTTGTTACCGGCGCGAGCCGGGGCATCGGACTCGCCTGTGCGCGGGCGCTGGCCGGCGCGGGCTGCCGCGTGGTGCTGGCCGCTCGCGACACAGGCAAACTGGAACAGGCCGCCGCGGAGATCCCCAATTCTATTTGGGTGCAACTGGATCTCGCTTCAAACACTTCCATCGAGCAAGCCTTCGCCAAGGCGGGAAAAATCGATATTCTGGTGAATAATGCCGGGGTCACCAGGGACGGCCTGGCCATGCGGATGAAGAAAGAGGCTTGGGATGCCGTGCTCGAAACGAATCTCACAGGTTCTTTTCTCGCGATCCAGCAGGTACTTCCAGGAATGGTTAGGGAGCGCTGGGGGCGGATCGTGAATATCTCTTCGGTGGTCGGACAAGCGGGCAATCCTGGGCAGGCGAACTATGTGGCGTCCAAAGCGGGCCTGATCGGCCTTACAAAATCGCTCGCGCAAGAACTGGGCAGCCGCAACATCACGGTGAATGCGATTGCGCCTGGCTTTATCGACACCGATATGACGGCGTCGCTTTCCCAAGAACTGAAGGACGGCATGTTAAGCCGCATCCCGCTGAAAAGGTTGGGCAAAGCTGAGGACGTCGCGGCAGCGGTGAGATTTCTGGCCAGCGACGACGCCGCGTACATCACGGGCAACGTGCTCAACGTCAATGGTGGGATGTACATGTAGGAGAAGCTGTCCCACGAGCGTTTTCAAGTGTGATAGCTTCACAAAGAGGTCGAATAACGTGCTTCGCTCGATTGTATTGTTGATGGCCTGCGGCGGCCTGTTTGCCGCGTTCGCGGAGACTCCCTGCGAGAAGCTGAGTTCAGTCAATTTGCAAAACGCAACGATTACGGCCGCGGAATCTGTCCCGTCCGGCCCGTATCGCGCGCCCGCGGGAGCAACGGCGGCTCCAGCCCCGGCTCGTGGCGCGGAGGCTCGTGGCGGACGCGGAGCCGGAAAAGGCGCTCCAGCCGCCCCTCCGATCCTGCCAGCTCACTGCCGCATCGCTCTGACGTTGACGCCATCCTCCGACTCGCATATCGAGATGGAGCTCTGGCTGCCTGCCGAGAACTGGAACGACAAATATGAAGCTGTGGGCAACGGCGGATGGGCCGGCAGCATTCAGGGCTTTCAGCAGATGCAGATCGCGCTGCGCGATGGCTACGCCACTTCGGGCAACGACACCGGCCACAAAGGCGCCGATCCCGTGTTCGGACTGGGTCACGAGGATAAGCTGGTCGATTTCGCTTACCGCGCCAACCATGAAATGGCGCTGAAGTCGAAGCAACTGATTACTGCGTTCTATGGTAAGGCCCCGAGGCTTTCCTATTGGAATGGCTGCTCCACCGGCGGCCGCCAAGGTCTGATGGAGGCACAGAAGTATCCGGACGACTTTGACGGCGTTATCGCGGGAGCGCCCGCCAATTATCAGACGCACCTCCACGCCTGGGACATGATGGTGGCCACGACGATCCGAAAGGACGACAAGCATTCCGTGCCGGCGGCCAAGCTCACCATGCTGAACAAGGCCGTGCTGGCCGCTTGCGATGCCAATGACGGCGTGAAGGATGGTTTGCTCAACGATCCTCGTAAGTGCCATTTCGATCCGGCGACGCTTGCGTGCCGAGCGGGCGACTCGGACAATTGCCTGACTCCACCCGAGATCGAATCCGTGAAGCTGGTTTATTCTTCGGCCAAGAAAAAGAATGGCGAGCTGATTTTTCCAGGCAAGGAGCCGGGTAGCGAGTATCAATGGGCGCAGATTCTGAGCAACACCACTGCGCCTCCCGGAATGCTTTCGCAGGGCACCTTCCAATACGCGACTTATCAGGACGCCAAATGGGATTGGCGCAATTTCGATCTGGATCGCGATACCGCGACGGCGGACGAAAAGTTCGGTTACGTGAACGCTCCGCCGGATCTCGCCGCCTTTAAGGCGCACGGCGGGAAACTGCTGCTCTATCACGGCTGGAACGACACGGCGATTTCGCCGGAGAACACCGTGAACTATTACGAAGCCGTGCTGAAGAAAATGGGCGGCAAGCAGGATAATTGGATCCGCCTGTTCATGGAGCCGGGCATGCAGCACTGCCAGGGCGGCCCCGGGCCGGACCAGTTCAACAAGATGGCGATTATCGAGCGGTGGCGCGAATCTAACGCGGCGCCGGAGGTAATCGTCGCTTCGCACGTTGCGGGGAACAACATCGACATGACTCGTCCTCTGTGCCCTTATCCGCAGGTAGCCACCTACAAGGGAACCGGGTCGACCAATGACGCGGCGAATTTCAGTTGCAAGTAGGATGCGGGGCTGAAGCCCCGCGCGGACTGAAGTCCGCCCTCCAGCGGCGCGTGATGGAATTTGGGAAAGGAGAATCGCTATGAGAGTTTGCACGTTCTTATTCGCGCTAACTGGCGTGGTTTCGGCGGCCGCGCTTAACGACAGCACTTGCGAGAAGCTGAAATCTCTCCAGACTTCGGAAATGGTTTTCACTTCGGTGGAGATGGTTCCGGCGGGTCCCGCGGCGGCGCCTGCGGGAAGAGGCGCGGCTCCCGCGGCGGCGCCGGCCCAAGGTAGAGGCCGCGGAGCGCAATCGCCGCCGATTGTTCCGGCCCACTGTCGCGTCGCGGCGACGCTGAAGCCTTCCTCCGATTCCGACATCAAAATGGAGCTGTGGCTGCCCGCCCAAAACTGGAACGGCAAATTCCAGATGATGGGCAACGGCGGATGGGCGGGAAGCATTCAAGGCTTGACGCAAATGCCGAACGCTCTGCGCGAGGGCTACGCCACTTCCGCGACCGATACAGGCCATGAGGGAGCGAACGGCATGTTCGCGCTGGGCCATCCTGAAAAAATCACGGATTTCGCCTGGCGCGCCGTCCATCTGACGGCCGTGGAATCGAAGGCGCTGATCAAAGCCTATTACGGCAAGGAGCCGAAGTATTCCTATTGGAACGGCTGCTCCACCGGCGGAAGGCAGGCGCTGATCGAGGTCACCAAGTTCCCCGACGATTTCGACGGCGTGTTGGCGGGCGCTCCGGCCAATCCGCACATCTATCTGCATACGGCGGGGGTGGAACGGGCGATCGACCTGATGAAGCATCCCGACGGCGCTCTTTCCCAAGCCAAGATCGAGACGCTGCACAATGCCGTGCTCGCGGAGTGCGACGCGACGGATGGCGTGAAAGACGGGCTCGTCGGCAATCCGCAGAAGTGCAAATTCAATCCGGAAACCTTGTTATGCAAGGGCGCCGACAACGACAAGTGCCTGACGGAAGCGCAAGTGGCGACGGTGAAAACGGTCTATGCCGATGTGAAGACCAGCAAGGGTGAAATCGTCTGGACCGGATATGAGCCGGGCGGCGAGCTGCAATATGCCTCGTTGCGCAGCATCCCCAAGGCTCCGGGCGGAGGTTGGGACAGCGTCCGCATCCTGGGTCATCAGGACGCCAACTACGACTGGCACAATTTCAACCTCGACTCCGACCTGGCGCTGGCCGACAAATCCGGCATCGACACGCACATCACCGATCTGACTCCGTTTAAGAAACACGGCGGAAAGCTGCTGATGTATCACGGATGGGCGGATCAGGCGATTCCTCCGGGCAACACGGTGAACTTCTATAACAACGTGCTTGCGAAAATGGGCAGCAAGCAGGACGATTGGATGCGCCTGTTCATGGTCCCCGGCATGATGCACTGCAGCGGCGGATCGGGCACGGACCAATTCAACAAGATCGCGATTCTGGAGCGGTGGCGCGAGCAGAATCAAGCGCCGGACCAGATCGTCGCGTCGCATGTGAGCAACGGCCAAATCGATATGACTCGGCCGCTGTGCCCATATCCGCAGGTGGCGGTGTACAAGGGCGTGGGCTCGACCAACGACGCCGCGAATTTTAGCTGTAAAGCTCAGTAGCGTGGGATTCGCCTATCGCGCGGACCACGTCGGCAGTCTTCTTCGATCGCCAGAGCTTCTAGAAGCCCGCAATAGCGCCGGTTCGGAGCGGCTTCGAGAACTCGAAGATAAACACATTCGCGCGGTGTTGGAGCGCCAGAAGGAGCTCGGGTTCAAGATCTTCTCGGATGGCGAGCTGCGCCGGCGCGGATTCATGAGCGATTTCTATGAATCGGTGGATGGGCTGGACCAGGACGGCTCCGTCGCGCGGCGGTGGCAAAGTCAAGTGGGACTGAAAGACAATCCTCTGAGAGGAATCGTCGTCGAGAAGATCCGGCAGAAGCGGAGGCTCACCGCGCACGAGGCGACATTTCTAAAAGCGAATAGCCCCGGAGATTTCAAAATCACTCTGCCGTCGGCGAACCAGTTTCCCGCGATCATGTACAAGAAAGGCTTGAGCGAGCGGGCTTACCCCAGCTATGCCGAGTTCCTATGGGATGTCGTCCCGATCATCAAGGCCGAAATCAAGGCTTTGGCGGATGAGGGCGTTAAATATATCCAGATCGATGCGCCGCGATACAGCTACTACATCGATCCGAAATGGCGCCGCTACGTGGAGAACGAAATGGGCCTCGATCCGGAGCGGGCTCTGGACGAAGCGATTCGCGTGGATAATGCGTGTATCGAAGGCATCGACCGGAGCAAGACTCTTGTCGCTATCCATCTTTGCCGCGGCAATAATCGGAGTCAATGGTATGCCGAGGGCGGCTACGATCCGATCGCAGAAAGGCTATTCAATCAACTCCATATCGACGCGTTTCTACTGGAGTATGAATCCGAGCGCGCGGGCACTTTCGAACCGCTGCGCTTCGTCCCTCGTGGGAAAACGGTCGTGTTGGGCTTGGTGAGCAGCAAACTTCCGGAGCTCGAATCGCAAGACGATCTCATCCGGCGAATCGAGGCCGCGAGCAGTTACGTCCCGCTGGAGAATCTCGCGCTCAGTCCGCAGTGCGGCTTCGCTTCGACGATGGAGGGCAACCTCCTGAGCGAAGAACAGCAGTGGGCGAAGCTGCGGCTGGTGGCCGAGACCGCGCGGAAGGCCTGGCGCGACGCTTGAAGTAGAGTCGCTTCAGTGTGAGATGAACTCATTAGTCGAAGGGAATGTCTACCTCGACGTAGCTGCCGGGAGTCGCAGCATTCACGGCTAAGGCTATTTTGCGAATATGGCGTTGCGCGATGCGCCATTGTGAGTTGCCAAGCACCACAATCGCAATCAAACGATTTTTCAAGTTCTGCTGTGTGACGATGTGCTTGTCAGTCGTAACCAGAACCTCAAACCCGGCTTCCTCAGCGGCCTTGAGCAACGCGCCGTTGACTAGTCGGTCCCAACCCGCGTCTTTTGCTTTCGTCACCGCATGGCCCGCCAGAAATGGAATCAGCGGCGCAGGCACGCCGTGGTCAAACAGAATGCGCATCGAGCGGGATAGAAGGAGAACTTTCGGGAGGGCGGAGCGCCTTCGGCGCATCGAGGCTGCGGGCCGCAAATTCCAGCACGGCTACGATCTGTTCGCGCGAAACATCAAACCATTCTATGATCTCATCGATGGTCGCGCCGCTTTCCAGATTTTCGAACACCGTAGAAACGGGCATGCGAGTATCCTTGAAAACCCATGCGCCGCTGACTTTGCCTGGAACGCTCTCCACGGCGGGACATTGGGACCAGTCGAGAGTAGCCATGTTCGGTATCCCTCCTTCATCCTAGCGGTTTAGCCGCCCGGCCAGCGTCACCGAGGTCGCGAGGCGATTTCCTGCAATGCGGCGCGCTTCGGCTTAGCTGGGCTTTTATCTGGAGGTTCAAATCGGCGCAACGCGAGCAGCTCTTCTGAGTTTGCTCATCAAACCCGAAACATCGGGGCCTACGTGCCATATGGCCTCGGATGCGAGAAGGTAGGTAATCCAATAGATGGGATATCGGTAGCGGTATTCGAACTGAACCAAGTAGTAAATGAGGGGAAACAGCGCGAGCCACAGCAGCAAAAAAACCCGAGGGCCGGTTCGGCGCCGCAGCGATAGATATAGACCGAAGAAAGACGCTAGCGTCGCGGCGCGGCGTGTAGTGCGAGCATCCTCGGACGCTGCTCCCTGTACCCTGAATACCGTCCTCCGCCGGAAACCAGAAAAACCACGCCCTCTTCGCGGTAAGACTTGCGGCCCTTGCCGGGTGTTTTCGCATCCAGGCCAAGGCCTTCTTTAGGCACATCTGGTTGTAACGGTATTCTCCCATCGCGCGCAGCGTCAAAGCTTCTTCCACGCTTGAGTTCGGATGCAAGGGTCCGATACACCCGTTCTTCATACTCTGGCGAAAGCTGTATGGCGCACAGTCGTTGTACGAAACATATAGCTCCAGGCCAAGATCGTCGCGGATAGGGAAGATCCCTTTCATAACGACCGCGTTGCGAACAGTCCAAGGCGCGATGGCAACCAGGGGGATGACCCAAAGGGGCAGCACCCGCGGACGAAAATATCCGGGGAGCCGACCTACACACACGACCCAGGCGAGATACACGCCCCCAAGTATGGGATTCACGTAGAAAGCCAGACCACCCAGCGCGCCGGTTGTAGCGGCCTAGGCGAAGGCTCGATCGCGATTCAGCCAAACGGAGGCCGATATTGTAATGAGGAGGCCGACCAGGCCTGCCAAATGCGACTCCCATCGTTCTTCAAGCGCCGGCTTTAATACAGAGGCGATCAAGAACGCCAACACGCCCGTTCTGATCGTGTAGCCAAGATAATGAGCGGCCCACGGCAATAGCGCCAACTGCAAGCTCAAAGCCAGCGCGGCGAGAGATCGAAGCGCTAGCCATCCGCCTGCCCTGTCGCCGAATAGTTTCAGGATCACGGCTTGTAATGCCGGGAGCGCGGGAGCCACATGCGCCGTGCTTCCCGTCGGTGTGCCAAAGGGATTCGCAAACGCCCCCTGTTGCCGCAAAGTCATCGCGACGCGCACGGGCTCGGCGATGAATTCTACATGGCTGGCGCTGGTAAGCCGTTTCCAGGGTGCGTTATTCACGAGCCCAATAAGAACTAGGGCGGAGAAGAGCGCGAGGTGCTTCCAGACGTCAGGTCCGCTCCTAGGCGCCGGGGCGCGGGAGCCAGTGCAGGTCACCGAAATAGGTGGATGAGGTACGCTATTGCTCCGTTATCGTGACTTGGCTAACGCCCCGCGGGGCATCGCGATCAGTGCAGAATAGCCCTGTCGGTATCCTGCTCTCATCCTACGGTCGCACGATTCCCGGCGCTACGGGGTTCGCTGCCCGTAATCCAGTACATGATCTCGCGAACGGCTTCTGAACCGCTCGCAAGGAAGTGCCCCATGGCAGTGCCAGCCACCAAAGGGGATGAAGAGCATTGGGAAGGCGGGCTTTCCGGTTTCCGGGCTGCGGGTCCGTTCCGGGCAGCCCGCGCGAGGCTTCAGCCCCGGCCGCTGCCGAAAACACACCAAGCGGGGACTGAAGGCCCGTGCAGGCTGAAGCCTGCTGAAGCCTGCTCCACCTGTGCCGGCTAGAATGCGGTTAGCATCGCGCGGGGCACGCGGCCCCCCGTTCATTAAAACTTAACACCCGCGTTCTAGAATCGTGTATTCTATCCGCATAGGGGTATAGCACATTCCATATCCGCGTGAGCGCTTTCTGCAATGCGGCGCGCTAACGTCTAGCCGTGCTTTATCTGGAGGGTCAAAACTGGTGCAACTGCGAACCGTTCTTCTATCTGGAGTTCTTTTTGTCGCCGGATCTGCCGCATACGCGCAGAATGCCGGCTCGGCAACCATTCAAGGAACGGTGACGGATCCCGCGGGCGCGGTGGTGCCCAGCGCGACAGTGCTGATTCACAACACCGCAACCAACACCGACCGCGCTGTCGAGACGAACGAAGCTGGCATCTATGCCGGCCCGTTCCTTCAGCCGGGACCGTACGAACTGACCGTGAGCAAGACCGGATTCGTGAGACTGGTGCGCAAGGATCTGACGGTGCAGGTGGGACAGATTCTCACCGTCGATATTCAGATGCAGATCCAGAGCGCCACCGACACTGTCACAGTGACGGGCGAAGCGCCGATTGTCGACCCCGAGAAAACCGATGTTTCGCAGGTCGTGAGCACGGGATTTGTTAACAATCTTCCCATCGCCGGACGGCGCTGGGAAAATTTCGTGCTTCTCACGCCCAACGCGACTACGGACGGCGGCAGCGGCTTGATCAGCTACCGCGGAATCTCGGGACTGTACAATTCGACCGCGGTTGACGGCGCGAACAACAACCAGGCGCTGATGTCGGAGACGCGCGGGAGGGCCACCGGCATTCCGTACGTCTATAGCCAGGATTCGATTCAGGAATTTCAGGTAAACACCGCCGTTTACAGCGCGGAACTGGGGCAGGCCGCCGGCGGGATCACGAACGCCATCACCCGCTCCGGCACGAACGAATTCCATGGAGATCTGTTCTACTACCTCCGGGAGCCGAACTGGAACGCGCTCGATCCGGTGGCGAAGTCGCAGGGGATCAAATCCCAGACCGTCCATCAGCAGCAGCAATTCGGGGCCAGTCTGGGCGGCCCGATACTGAAGAACAAATTGTTCTTCTTCCTGACTTACGACGGCTCGCGCAAAGTTAACCCAGTGCTGTATACGAGCACCGTAAAATATCCGCTGGCGTGCCCGGCGGGGATTCCCACGGCGCCCTGTAACGCGGCCAACGGTTACCTGCAGTCCCAATCGGGCGTCCAGCCCCGATTCGCGAATCAGGATCTCGGGTTCGGAAAGCTGGATTATCAGTTGAACGCCAAGAACCGCATCAGCTCGTCTCTGAATGTGTTGGATTTTCACTCCCCCAATTCGTATCGCGCTAATCCGACGTATTCGAACGAGTCCGTATCCTACAGCGGCCCGAACGTAACCCACGAGCGGATTTTCATTACCAACTGGGATTCGGCTATCAGCAGCTCGCTCGTCAACAATGCGCGTTTTCAGTGGGGCCGCGACCTGGAAATCACAGGGGCGAATTTCGGCCCGCCCGCGGTTGGGATCGGCGGCAGCGCCGGCGGCGCGAATGTTCTGACTTACGGCATGCCTAACGCGCTGCCTCGCGCGGCGGAACCGGACGAGCACCGGCTGCAGTTCACCGATGTTCTGTCAAAGGTGCATGGAGCGCATACGTTCAAGGCGGGCGTGGACGTGAACCTGATCCACGAGGTAATGATCAATCTCTTCCAGGGCGGCGGAATCTATACCTACCAGGGCGCCGCGCAGACGGCGTTCAACAACTGGGTGGCCGACGTGGCGGGAATCAACCTGGGCGACGGCCTCACCGGCAGGCATTGGAGCACCTTCACCCAGACAGTGGATCCGATCACGCATGTCGGCAAGGACGATTTTTGGGAGAAGGATTTGGACGGATTTTTGGAAGACACCTGGAAAGCCCGGCGCAACTTGACGCTGACGCTAGGGCTGCGCTATGACATTCAGCTTGTGCCTCAGCCGCCCGTTCCGAACACGCTGACACCTCTGACCACGCTCTACACCTCGACGATCAACATCGACAGCAACAATTTCGCCCCGCGAATCGGTCTTGCATGGCAGATCGGCAAAGGCGCGGTTTTGCGCACCGGCTATGGGATGTTCTATGCCAAGACTCCGGGTAGCACGTACTACGCCCAGCGCGTGGAGAATGGCATTTATCAAGTAACCTACAGCAACTTGACGCCCGCGCAAATCCCGTCGCTTACGTTTCCGAATGTGATTTTTGCGCCGCCCGGACCGCCGATGCAGGCTCCGTTCGTGGGAGCGCTCACTCCACAATTCACGCCCATTACGCCTCCCGCGGCCGGTCAATTAGTGCACGGGCTGTCGCCCGATTTCGTAAATCCTCTGGTGCATGAGGGCGACGTGACCTTCGAAAAAGAGCTTCCGAAAGACATGAGCTTTACCGCTGCCTACGTCGTCAGCCGGGCGCTGCACCTGCCGGTGTATGTGGATGCGAATGTCGCCCCCACAACGGCTACTCGAAGCTACGATCTCACGAACCTGAGCGGCGCCACTCAGAGCACCATCACCGTGCCTTTCTATCCCGCCGGCAACCGCATCGACAGGGGAATCGGGGTGATCCTCAACGGCTACAGCGACGTGAATTCCTGGTACAACTCAATGGTGCTCACGTTGCGCAAACGGGTGAGCCATGGATTCGAATTTCTGGCGAATTACACCCTCAGCAAGGCCATCGACGGCGGCCAGGTGGCCGGCCAGTTCGGCACTTTCTTCGGCACCGATCCGCCCTTCGATCCGCTCAACCGCAAGCTGGAGTATGGCGCGTCGGATCTGGACCAGCGGCACCGTTTCGTAGGCAGCGCGGTCTGGCAGCCTTCGTTCAAATGGATTTCGAATCGCCCCACGCGGCTGCTGGTGGACGGTTTCAATTTCTCCACTATCGTTACGGCGTCCTCGGGCCAGCCGCTCACCGAGTCCATCAGCGGCTTTCCTTCCGGCGGCGTGGACGGCGGATTGACCGGCGGGCTTGTGAACAATTCCGGCGGCGCCACGGGTGGGCGCGTTCCCTTCCTGCCGCGCAACAACTACTACCTACCGAATCTCTACAACACCGATTTCCGAATCGCGCGCGATTTAAGATTTGGCGAGCGGGTGCGCCTATCGCTGGTGGGCGAGGCGTTCAATATCTTCAACCACCCGCTCATTACAGGCGTTGGCCCTGGCTCTCCGCCGAATTCGTTTAACTTCACCAACGCCGGAACCGGACTCTGCGCGGGCCATGCAAACGCCTGCATCGTGCCGAACCCGTCATTCCCCACCGTCACGCAGACCAGCACGTCCATTTACGGCGCGCGGCAGTTGCAGATTTCGGGACGGATTTCGTTTTAGCTGCGGCTTTGCGAAAGCTTCAGCTTGCCTTGCTCACGAACGGACTTCCCGCGACAAAAAATCGCAAGGGCAAATCGGGATTCTTGGTAATGCCGACCCGGCGCGAAACGCCGATCTCGAAGTTCTCGCCGCAGCTCCCGGCGCAAACCCTGAGCCGGCCCCGCGTCACGTCCACGCCGTTGTCCCGGCGCGTGATCCCCATGGCGAGCGTCAGCTTCCCCGGACCGTTGGCAAGCTGCTCGATTCGCTGAACGCCGCCGCGCCGACGCCGCATGGATTCGATTCCACTCAGCGGCTCGGCCGCGCGAATCAAGACGCAGCCCGCTTGGCCCGCCGGCTCCGCGACGATGTTCAGACACTCGTACATGCCGTAGATCAAATAGACGTAGGCGTGGCCTGGAGGGCCGAATATAACAGCCGTTCGCGCGGTTGGTCCGCGATAGGCATGGGCCGCCGCGTCCGCGAGCCCAAGGTAGGCTTCGGTTTCCACAATGCGCGCCCGCGAGGAGCCGTGAATCAGGATCTTTCCCAACAGGTCCCGCGCTACTTCCACGGTGGGCCGCGCGTAAAAGGAACGGTCCAGGGGAGCAAGACTACATTTCAAGCTTGCCGTTAATCACCATGTTTTTCAGGTTGAATTTCTGCTTTATCGAGAGGCCGCCGGCCTTCGCGATGAATTCGATCTCCTTGTCATCGGCCGTGAACTGAACCATGCGGGGGAAGATGAAGTACGCGTCCACGTTCCGGCCGTCCTGCGCGAATTGAATATCCGCCGGGATGAGCGGATCTTTACCCTTCGCGGTCAGCGAGCTGTCTTTCATCAATGCCTGCTTGGCTTCGTTATCGCGTGGCTGCACATATCCGGGGAGGCCGCCCACTTCGATGATGTAGTACATTTGCGGATCTTCCACCAGCTTCTTGGCGTCGGGCGCCGTGCCGGCGTCAGCGCCAAACTTGAACCTCGCCAGCGCTTCCCGGATAGGCAGCGCGGAGCGGCAGCTTACCAGAAGCGGTATCGACGGGGTTGCGACCGCGGCGGGCGCATCTCCACCGCCTCCGCCAAATCCGCCTCCCCGGCCTCCGCCGCCCGAGCTTTCCGCAATGCCGCCGCCACCGCCACCCGCGATGCCAGGATCGTTGTTGGGTCCGGCAGGTCCGCCCCGGCCTCCTTTGCCGCCGCCACCACCCCCGCCACCGGGATTTCCGCCTCCGCCGCCTCCAAAGCCGGGCATGGCTACCGTAAGCTTCCGCGCCCATGGCGAGTCGGTGAGTATCTTCTGTACTTCTTTCTGATCCCAGCTCGTGAAGGGCTTAGCCTGCCAAAAGTCGGCGGCCCACAGCGCTAACGCGGCAATGAAAAGAAGCGGCAGAAGTTTCTTCATGTTGGAGACCCAGTTTACAATACTTTTCTCCAACTCCGCAGTACACTGGAACGTTGAGCCGGGGGCAGAGCGGCATGCGTTTGTTCGTCGCCATCGATATTCCCGCTGAAATCAAAACGCGGCTTCGGGCATTCGTCGACCGCCTGCGTCCCACGGCCAAGTTGAGTTGGAGCCCCGTGGACAATCTGCACGTGACCACAAAATTCATTGGAGAATGGCCCGAGACGCGGCTTTCGGAATTGAAGGAAGCCTTGGCCTCCCTGCCGAAGCCCGGCAAGGTGGATATCGGGGTTCGCGGATTGGGTTGGTTCCCGAACGCGAAGAATCCGAGGGTTTTCTGGGCCGGAATCGAAGCCGGCGAATCGCTAAAACAGCTCGCCGAAGAGACCGAGCGCCGGCTGGCCGCGCTGGGCGTGCCTGTGGAGGAACGTGGCTTTCATCCTCACCTGACCCTGGCCAGGCGGCGAGATCCCGTCCCCTTGGATAACCTGCGGCAGGCTTTGGCGCGCCAAGAGCAGGACCCTTCTCATCGCGATTTTGGTTCTTTCTCCGCCGAGAGTTTCGTTCTGTACCTGTCCGCGGGAGGCAAGTATACGAAACTCCAGGAGTTCCCTTTAATCAACTGACATCATGCTCGGATTTCTTTCCCTTCTCATCGCCTATCTGCTTGGCGCGATCCCGGTTGGCTTCCTATTGGTGAAGATCGCCGCCGGAAAAGACGTGCGCGCTTCCGGCAGCCGCAATATCGGCGCGACAAATGTTCTGCGCACCACCAACCGTGTGCTCGGCGTGGCCACTCTGATCCTGGATATCGGCAAAGGGTTCCTTGCCGTCTGGATCGCGGCGCAACTGACCAACGATTCGCCCACTTGGACCAGCGCCGCCGCGCTAGCCGCCATCGCCGGCCATGCCTACCCCGTATTCCTGGGCTTCAATGGCGGGAAGGCCGTTGCAACCTTCATCGGAGCGTTTCTGTACGTCACGCCTATTCCACTGCTTGCGTCGCTGCTAGTGTTTGTCGCGGTGGTGGCGGGCACGCGCCATATTTCGCTGGGCTCGGTTTTGGCGGTGGGCACGTTCCCGCTAGGCGTGTGGTTGATCTCGCACCCTCCGCACGAGGTATTGATCCATTCCGTGATCGCGGCTGCGTTCATCGTCTATCGCCACCGATCAAATCTGTCGCGTCTTAAATCGGGGAACGAGTATGTGTTCCGTTGGAAGGACGCCGAGTGAGGCGTTTCCAAATCGGTTACTCTGAAGGACCAGGAGGGTGTCCATGAAGCGGACTGCGATCGTCCTTGGAATTCTCCTCGGCCTGATTCTCGTAGCCGTTCTGACGGTTCCTTTCCTGGTGGACGCCAACCGCTATCGCCCCACCCTGGAGGCCAAGCTGAGCGAAGCTCTCGGCCGCCAGGTAAGCATCGGCGATTTGAAGCTCGCGATCATGTCGGGCTCGGTTGCGGCAGGCGATATTTCGATTTCCGAAGACCCGGCCTTTGGCTCGACTCCGTTCTTGCGTGCTCAATCATTAAAAGTCCGTGTGGAGTTGATCCCGCTCATTTTGTCGCGAACGCTGAACGTGACAGGCATCGCGATCGACAAACCGGATGTGGACCTGATCCAGGATGCCTCGGGGGCCTGGAATTTCTCGAGTCTCGGAGCCCGGCCGCCGGTAAGGCCGGCCGCGAGCGTGGCGCAGGCGCCGCAGCCGAGTTCGAACGCCGATCCCCCCGCAGCCACGCCGGATTTCTCCGTCGCGAAACTGAAGATTGAGAACGGCAGAGTGATTCTGCGAAGGCTGGGCGGCAAGGCGAAGCCAATCGTCCTCGATAAAACCGCGATCGAGGTGACTAATTTCTCGCAGTCCTCGGCCTTTCCGTTTTCTTTGATGGCATCACTTCCCGCGGGCGGCAGCATCGAATTGCATGGCCACGCGGGACCGGTCGTGGCCGGAGATGCGATCGCCACTCCCCTCGACGCTAAGCTCACGATAAAGCATCTGGATCTGATCGAGTCCGGCGCCGTGGACCCGGCGACGGGACTGGCGGGTTTGGCTTCCATTGACGGCGACGTCAAATCGGACCATGCGACCTTCGCGGCTCAGGGAAAGCTGAAAGTGGATCAGGCGAGACTCGCCGCTGGCGGTACCCCGGCCAAGCGCCCGCTGGAGCTCGATTTCGCCGTGCAGCAGAACCTCAAGACCCTCATGGGGATCGTTCAACGCGCGGATATTCACGTCGGTGGGGCCTTGGCGAGGCTCACCGGCACGTACAATCTTCACACTGAGCCGCCGGCGGTGGACCTGACGCTCTCCGGATCGAAGATGCCTCTCACCGAGCTTGCGTCGGTCCTGCCCGCGCTCAACATCGCGATCCCGTCCGGCGCGGAGATTGCGGCGGGTACCACGAATATCAACTTAGTCTCGCAAGGGCCTCTGGACAAATTGCAGACCACGGGAACGGTGGGCGTGGAGAACGCGAAACTGGCCAAGTACGACCTGGCTTCCAAGCTGAAAGTGCTGGACCAACTGGCGGGCATCAAAGCCGAACCGCAAACTTCGATTCAGGGTCTGAGCGCCAATGTGAAGAACTCGCCCGAAGGCACAGCGTTGGACAATATCCAGTTCGTGGTTCCGTCTATTGGGCAGATGACGGGGTCGGGCACGATCGACCCCGCGCACGCGCTGAATTTCAAGATGCGAGTGGCCGTTCATTCCACGTTGGGCGCGTTAACCTCCCTTGGATCGAAAAACGGCATCCCGTTTACGATTTCAGGCACGTCGCAAGATCCCTCCTTTCGCCCCGACGTGAAAGGCTTGGCGGCGGACGAGCTGAAAGGTTTGGCCGGCGGCAAGAACGCCGGCGCGGCGGCCACCGCGGCCGAGGGATTGATCAAGGGCCTGTTCGGCGGAAAAAAGAAGTAGCGGATTCCGATCGCGCCCAAACCGGCTGGAGGGGTTGAACCCGGGGTCACCCATGCCCTTTAATCGCGGCCTGGCAGGCGAACTGCTTGTCCATACTGCGCGCGTTTGATAAACTTCAAACCGAGGTATGCGTATGAAGTCTCTTTCGGGCGCGGCCATTGTGGGCGCGCTGCTCCTGGCGCCTGCTGCCGTTTTCGCTCATCATTCCGGCGCCGCGGAGTTCGACTCTAATAAAAAGATCGACTTGAACGGCGTGGTTACCAAGGTCGAATGGACCAATCCGCACGCCCACTTTTACATGGACGTCACCGACGCCAGCGGCAAAGTGGCGAACTGGAATCTGGAGCTCGCCAGCCCAAATGTCCTGATCCGCAATGGCTGGAGCAGACATTCCCTCAAAGAAGGCGATAAGGTCAACGTAACCGGCGCGAGAGCCAAGGACAACTCGAATCTCGGCACGGCGGGAGTCATCACGTTTCCGGACGGCCGCAAGTTAACGTTCACGGCCGCGGACAACGAGAAGTAGCGAGGAGCGCGGCGTGACCAAACGAATCTACATGTATATCCCGTGCGCGCTGGCGCTGATGGCTGCGTTTGCCATGCTTGCGCAATCGCAAACGCCCGCGCAGGGAAAGAACGCGCAAACGAAGGGCGTCGGGCTGTATCGCAACCAGGCTCCGGCGCCGACCGGACCGGCCCCCAAGTTCTCCGACGGAACGCCGGATTTATCGGGCGTCTGGCTCGGCGGCGGCGGCAGCGACGCGGATATCGATAATCCCAGGAGCTTGAAACCGGGCGACAAGGTCCTTATGCTGCCGTGGGCGGAAGAACTGGTGAAGAATCGGCTGTCGAAACAAGACCCGGAGGCGAACTGCCTTCCCGCCGGCATTCCGCGCGGATCGCCGTATCCCTGGAGAATCGTTCAAACTCCGACCCACTACTTCATTTTGTTCGAAGGCAACATCCACAGCTACCGTCAGATTTTCATGAACGGCAAGCATCCCGACGATCCCGATCCAACCTGGTACGGCCATTCGATCGGCCACTGGGAAGGAAATACGTTGATCGTCGATACGGTTGGATTCAACGACAAGTTCTGGTTCGACTATAAGGGCCATCCCCACACGGAAAAGCTTCATACGGTGGAGCGCTACACCCGCACCGACGCGGGACACATGTCGATCGAAGTCACCATCGACGATCCTGGCGCATATAAGCAGCCGTTTACTAGCGTCGGCAGGGCGACCCTGATGCCCGGCGCGGAACTCCTGGAATATATTTGCCAGGAGAACAATCAGGATCTGGAGAAGCTCGAAGGCCCGGCCCGCGGTCCTGGAGGGCGCTAGCGGGTTCCCATTTGGCGCGCCGCGGCCCGCGCCTCAAGCGTCTCTGGAACAGCCCGATTTGCTTGAGCGCGGAAATCCTATGCCGGCGGAGCTAGCCAGGACGGGGGCTCCGGCGGCTACACTGGGGAGTTGGATTATCATGACGCGCTCGCCCGCGCAGCGGCGGAATGTGGAATCGAACCCGAGTATATCGATACTTGGGGCCAGCCCCATCGCCCTTGCGAGGAAGCCACGCGGTCCATATTAGGCGCGCTCGGCGTGCCCGCCGGTTCGGCCGAGGAGATCGCGCGCCATCTGGAAAATCGCGCCGCGGACGAGTGGTCCTCCGCGCTCGGTCCCGCGGTGGTTGTCCGCGAAAATGCCGATGCGATTCCGCTTCGAATCCCGTCGGAGCGCGGCGGCCTATCGGTGAAGTTGGAGATCGAGTGGGAAGGCGGCGATCTTCAACATCGCTGGTTCTGGCTGCCGGAATTGCACAACCGGGCGCAGGCGGCGTTCGGAGGCCGCGAATTCACCGAGAAAGCGCTGCCGCTTCCCAATCCCCTGCGGCTTGGATATCACCGCATGCGGATCTATTGGGTCAAGGATCCGGAGCTGGAAATTTTCGGCGAAGCGCGATTCATCGTCTGTCCCGAACGCGCCTACGCGCTGAGTGGCCGCAGAGCCGGAGTCGCCATTAGTCTGTTCGGTATGCGCTCGGCGCGCAACTGGGGCATCGGCGACACCACCGATCTTCGCGCGGTCATCGAAGCATTCGCTCCGGCGGGCGCGGCATTCATCGCTCTCAATCCTCTGCACGCCATCGCGAACCGGCAGCCGTACAACACCAGCCCTTATTTGCCGCAGAACTCGATGTACCGGAATTTTTTGTACATCGACGTCGAGCGAGCGCCCGGCTACTGCGCCGACGAATCCTTATTCGCCGAAATCGGGGCGCTGCGCGCGAGTGAATTCGTGGAATATGAGCGCGTGGCGCGGGTGAAATCGACGGCCTTGTATGCCGCCTTCGAGCGCTTCACGGCTTCCGGAGGCGACCCGGAATTCAACAAGTTTGTGCAATCGGAAAGCGCGCCGCTGGAAGCCTATTCGCTCTATTGCGCGCTGGACGAAGAGATGCACCGGCGCGATCCCAACGTATGGATATGGACGCAGTGGCCGGAGGAATTTCGCAATCCCGATTCGCCCGCCGTGGCGGAATTCGCCCGCGCGAATCGCGCGCGGATCGAATTTTTCAAGTTCCTGCAGTGGGAGCTGGACCGGCAGCTCGCGGAGGCGCAGGCCCACGCGCTGGAGCGCGGCATGAGCGTCGGGCTGTATCACGATTTCGCACTGGCGAGCGACCGGTACGGCTCCGATCTGTGGGCTAATCGGCGGTATTTTGTGCCCGGTTGCCGCGTGGGCGCGCCACCCGACAGCTTCGCGCCCAATGGGCAGGATTGGGGGTTCCCGCCGCCGGCAAGCGCCGCGCATCGCGCCGATGGCTACGACTTATTCGCGCAGACCATCCGCAAGTGCGCCCGGCACGGCGGCGCGCTTCGCATCGATCACGTCATGCGATTCTTCCGCCTGTTTTGGATTCCGGACCAGTTCAGCCCCGCCGACGGCGCCTACGTCCGCGACCGCGCCGAAGACCTATTGGGCGTTCTCGCGCTCGAAAGCGTGCGCAACCGGTTTCTGGTGATCGGCGAGGATCTCGGAACGGTGGACGGCGGCGTTCGCCACAGGCTCGCGCACGCGGCCATGATGGGATACCGAGTGCTCTGGTTTGAACGAAACGCGGATGGCAGCTTCTGCCCGCCCAGCGACTACGCCGAGCACGCCGCCGTCTCGACCAGCACACACGATCTTCCCACCCTTGCCGGCTTTTTCATCGGCCGAGACATCGAAGCGCGGCGTCAAGCGGGGCTCATCGACGAAGCCGCATACTGGGATCAGCGCTCGGCCAGGGATCGCGATATCGAGCAAATCAACCGCGCTCTGGAGGCAACCGGTTTCGCCGGCGATCCGCTGGGATTCGTGCTCTCTGCGTCCTGTGAGCTGGCCATCGTAAACCAGGAAGATCTGACCGGAGAAACGGAGCAACAAAACCTGCCCGCCAGCACGTGGCAATATCCCAACTGGCGCCGCAAGATGAAGATCGCGGTTGAAGATCTGGACGGTGTCGCCGGGGTGGTGCGCGAAAAAATCGCGCGCGCCGGCCGCTAACGGCCAAGCGAAATCCGTTTCAGCCGCAGGCTGTTGGCGACTACGCTCACCGAGCTCGCCGCCATGGCTGCGCTCGCGATCACGGGATTCAGGAATCCGAGGGCGGCCGCGGGAATCGCGATGACGTTATATCCGAGAGCCCAGAAAAGGTTCTGCTTCATGATGCGCCAGGCGACGCGGGAGAGGGAAATCGCTTGCGGAATGGCCCGGAGGTCGGCGCGCAAGATCGTGACGTCGCCGGCTTCCATCGCAACGTCGGTTCCCGAGCCCATAGCGAACCCGACGTCGGCTTGAGCCAGAGCGGGCGCGTCGTTAATGCCGTCGCCCGCCATGGCCACGGTGCGGCCTTCCCGCTGCAAGCGCTGAATCTCGGCGGTCTTTCCACCCGGCGGCACTTCGGCGACGACGTCTTCGATCCCCGCGGCGCGCGCCACCGCTTCCGCGTTTTCGCGCCGGTCGCCTGTGAGCATCGCTACTTGTAGTCCGAGGCGCGACAACTCCTCCACCGCGGCTTTCGATGTGGGGCGGATGGGATCTGCCACCTGAACCGATCCGGCAAATTCGCCGTCTACGGCGATCAGAATGCCGGGGCCGTTCTGAGTGGCGATTCCGCGGTCCGCCAGGAAAGCGCGATCGCCGGCCACCACCGCGCGTCCTTCCACGCGCGCCTCCACGCCCCGCGCAACGTGGGCTTCAAATTCTTGCGCGTCCGGAATGCGCAATCCGCGCGATTCGGCGAACTCGACCACGGCGCGCGCCAAAGGATGCTCCGAGCGGCGCTCGGCAGCCGCGGCCATGCGCAGCGCGTCGTCGCCGATGTGGGCGTTCGTCACGCGCGGTTTGCCCTCCGTCACCGTGCCGGTCTTATCGAGCACTACCGTATCCACGCGCCGCAGCTTTTCGAGCGCCTCCCCGCCCTTGATCAACAGACCCATGCCGGCTCCGCGGCCGGTAGCCACCATCACGGCAGTTGGCACCGCAAGGCCCATCGCGCACGGGCAAGCGATTATCAGCACCGCCACCGCCGCGGTCGCGGCTTTCGTCACTGCGGCGCCCGCCAGGATCCACCCGAGGAACGTGAGAACCGCGAGCGCGATCACCGACGGCACGAAGACGCCGCTGATGCGATCCGCCAGCCGTTCGATGGGCGCGCGCGAGGCCTGCGCCTGCCGCATCAACGCGACGATGCGCGCTAGAACGCTCTCAGAACCGAGAGTGGTGGCGCGATATCGAAAGCTACCCGTGGTGTTGATGGTTCCGCCGGCCACGTTGTCGCCTGGGCTCTTTTCCACCGGCAGCGGCTCGCCCGTGAGCATCGATTCATCCACGAAGCTCGACCCGTCGGCGATTTCGCCGTCCACCGGAAGCTTCTCTCCCGGGCGGACAACGATGAGATCGCCGCGGCGAACTTCCGCGATCGGCGCCTCGGTTTCCGCGCCGTCGCGGAGTACGCGCGCCGTGGCCGGCTGTAAGCCGATCAGCTCGCGCAGGGCGCCGGTGGTTTGACGCTTGGCGCGAGCTTCCAACGCGCGGCCGGAGACGACAAACGCCAGGATCAGGATGGAGGCTTCATAGTAGACATCGGTGGAAAGGCCGCGCGCGCGGAAGAAAGCCGGCGCCGCTGTAACCGCGAACGAGTAGAGAAACGCCGCTCCGGTCCCAAGCGCAATCAGGGCGTTCATATCCGCCGAACCGTGCCGCGCCGCCTTGAACGCGCCCACGAAGATGTCGCGGCCGGCCCAGATCATAACGAACGCGGCAATAATAAACAGCAGCCAATTTACGGCTTGGCTACCCATAAATTGCATGGAGAGCCACATGCTGACCGCGCCCAGCGCGAGGCTCACGATGGCTTTGACGCTCAGCTCGCGCGCTTCTTCGATTTGCGCGCGCTCGCGCTCTTCCTGTTGCGCGAATTCGCTAAGCGAGGGAGACGGCAGCTCTGCGTCATAACCGGTATCGCGAATCGCTTCGAGCAGAGCGGGCGCCGCAACCGCTTGCGGATCGAACACGACCGTGGCTTCTCCGGCCAGGAGATTCACCGCGGCCTTCGCCACGCCTGGAGTCTCCTGCAGCGCGCGCTGCACATGAGCCTGGCACGCCGCGCAGGTCATGCCGCCGACGTTGATGTGAACTGTTTCCGTCATTCGACCTTGCGCGCTTCGTAGCCCGCCTTGCGCACGGCGTCGATCACCGCCTGCTCGCGAGAGGAGTCCGCGGATATCGAAGCGGAGCCGATTTCGACGTTCTCCACTTTTGCCGACTCCACCGCCGCGAGCGCTTTCTCGACCCGCCGCACACACGCCTGGCAATGCATTCCTTCGATGGAGATCTTCATGCCTTCAATTTATACGATGCGGGGCAGGGCGGGACGGATGGGACAAATCGCGGCACAAGCGTAGCGGAGACAAAGCGGTGCGCCAACGGGCGGAGTCCCGTGGGCGCACCTCGAGTTAACTGAAAAACGTTAACCGAAAAAATTTCGCGTGCTCAGAATTGACTGTGTCGCTTGGATGCGGCTTCAGCCTTTACGCGCGGGGGCAACATCGATCGTGACCGCCTTCTTCCCGGAATTGTCTGTCGTTTCCATAATCATCACATTGCTTCCGGCCTTCACGTCCGGGCTGATATTGTACAGGGTGTCCGTTTTGGAGAGATCGTATTTATGCGACACTCCATTCACTTCCACATCGATCGACTTTCCGGGGTCGAAGCTCTTCACCGTTCCAGCCACGGCTCCGCGCGCGTGATCCGCTGCGGGATCTTGATTCTGCGCGCAGATTGGAACGCTAACGAGCGCCAGCGCGAGAGACGCCAAAGCTACCGTTTTGAGCATAAGGAATTTCCTTTCACTTCTAGATTCGTAACGTACGCTCACTGGCGTACTGTGTCGTGGTGAGGCATCTCGCTTGCCACGCCACGTCGGGGAGGCATGTTTACTGCGCGTCAACAGGTTAACCGGGCCACAGACGCCGATGGTTCTCCGCGAGAAGCTCCGATCCGGTAGAATCGTCGCGATCAGGATTACCGGATCGGGAAAGAATTTCTACCGGGCGGCCGCACACTCCCATTTGGCGGCGCCATGCACGCCTGGGGCCACGAAAGATCGTGAAACGTAGGACAAGCTGAAGCTTGTATTACTTTCCTGCCAACTGCCGAAGCACGAACGGAAGGATGCCGCCATTGCGATAATAGTCCGCTTCCACGGGGGTATCGATGCGCGCGCGGACCTCGAACGTCTTTCCATCTGCGATCACGCGGACCGGCGATTTCCCGCAAGATTCCACCGCGGCGGGCACTCCTTCAAGCGAATACGATTCAAATCCTGTCAGGCCAAGCGAATCGCGGTTTTGACCACTCACGAATTCCAGCGGCAGCACGCCCATGCCCACCAGATTCGACCGGTGAATGCGCTCGAAGCTTTCCGCGATCACCGCGCGCACGCCCAACAGCAGCACGCCCTTCGCGGCCCAATCGCGCGAGGAGCCGCTGCCGTATTCCTTCCCGGCTACGATCAGCAGCGGAACGCCTTCCTGTTTGTACTTCACCGACGCGTCATAGATAAACATGCGCTCGCCTGAGGGCACGTGCGTAGTGAAGCCGCCCTCGGTTCCCGGCGCCATCTGATTGCGCAAGCGGATATTGGCGAGCGTTCCACGCGTCATCACTTCATGGTTCCCGCGCCGCGCGCCATAGGAATTGAAATCCGCGGGCTTCACCCCCAGCGACATCAGGTAATGGCCGGCGGGGCTGTCCTTCGCGATGTTGCCGGCCGGCGAAATATGATCGGTCGTGATCGAATCGCCCAGCACGGCGAGGCAGCGCATCCCGCCAATGTCCCGGACAAACGTGGCCGGGTCCGCCATATCGTCGAAGTACGGCGCGCGTTTTATATACGTCGACGCATCGTTCCAGGCGTAGTTCTCGCCCTTCGGCGTCTTGATCGAATTCCATTGCGCATCGCCGCCGAAAACTTCCGAATATTCCTTGGCGAACATCTCGCGCCTCACCGATTTTTTCACCACGGCTTGCACTTCTGCGTTGCTCGGCCAAATATCCCGCAGGAAGACGTCTTTACCCGATTTGTCCCGGCCCAGCGGATCGTTCGAAAGATCGATATCCACCCGCCCGGCGAGAGCGTAGGCCACCACCAGCGGCGGCGATGCCAGATAGTTCGCGCGCACCAGTGGGTTCACGCGGCCTTCGAAGTTGCGGTTGCCGGACAGCACGCTCGCCACCACAAGCTTGTTTTCGGTCACCGCCGCAGCCACCGGCTCGGGAAGAGGCCCGCTATTGCCGATGCAGGTCGTGCAGCCGTACCCCACCAGGTGGAATTTCAGCGCCTCCAGCGCCGGCATCAGACCCGCGTCGGCCAGATAGTCGATTACGACTTTCGATCCGGGCGCGAGACTTGTCTTCACCCACGGTTTGGCCGTCAACCCGCGCTCCACCGCCTTCTTCGCCAGCAGCCCGGCCGCTACCAAAACGCTGGGATTTGAAGTATTCGTGCAACTGGTGATCGCCGCGATCACCACGCTGCCGTCCTGGATGGTGGCTCGCGTTCCGTTGGTTCCGATCTCAACGCTCTTGGGCGCGGCGCCGAGGCCGGAAAGAAAGTTCTGCTTCACGTCCGGCAGGTTGATGCGATCCTGCGGGCGCTTTGGACCGGCGAGCGAGGGAGTGACCGTGGACAGATCGAGCGACAATGTATCGGAAAAGACCGGATCCGGCCCGCCATCCACCCGGAACATGCCTTGCTCTTTGGCGTACGCTTCCACCAGCGCGATCCGCTCCGGCGGGCGATTGGTCATGCGCAGGTATTCGAGCGACGAGTCGTCAATCGGGAAGACGCCGATGGTCGCGCCGTATTCGGGCGCCATGTTGGAGATGGTGGCCCGGTCGGCCAGGCTGAGGGCGCCTACGCCATCGCCATAGAATTCGACGAATTTCCCCACCACTCCTTTCTTGCGCAGCATCTGGGTCACGGTTAGAACCAGATCGGTGGCCGTTGCGCCTTCGCGGAGCTTGCCCGTTAGCTTGAATCCAACCACGGCCGGCAGCAGCATGGTGGCCGGTTGGCCCAGCATGCAGGCTTCGGCCTCAATGCCGCCTACGCCCCACCCGACTACGCCCAGGCCGTTAATCATGGTGGTGTGCGAATCGGTCCCGACAACCGTATCCGGGTAGGCTGCACCATCGGAATGAAACACCACCGGAGCCAGATATTCAAGGTTCACCTGGTGTACGATTCCCGTGTCGGGCGGCACTACGCGGAAGTTCTGGAACGCCGATTGGCCCCAACGTAGGAACGCGTATCGCTCCTGGTTGCGCTGGAATTCGATCAAGGCGTTCGCTTGAAACGCGTTCTTCGTCCCGAATTGGTCCACCTGGACCGAATGATCGATGACCAGATCCGCTGGAATTAAAGGGTTGGCCTTTTTCGGGTCGGCGCCAATTTTGACCAGGGCATCGCGCATGGCTGCCAGATCCACCACGCAAGGCACGCCGGTGAAATCCTGTAGCAGAACCCGCGCAGGCCGGAAATTGATTTCGAACGCGGGTGCGGCGGGATCCCAGGCGGCCACCCTTTCGATATCGGATCCTTTCACCGTGGATCCGTCTTCGAAACGTAATAAATTCTCCAGCAGGACTTTAATCGAATAAGGAATGCGCTCCAGTTTGGCCAACCCGGCTTTTTCAAGCGCCGCCAGGCGGAAAATCCGGTACGTTTGGCCGCTGGCGGAGAGGGCTCCGGCGGCTCCAAAGGAGTTCTGGTTGAGCATGGATAATCACATTTTAGCGTGCAAAGGCGCCGGTCCGATAACCTGGAATCCCACCGCGTCAATTGGGAAACTTAGCCAATCCTTATCAAATGTTGCCCGACCTTGTCTAGGGACGATTTAGTACCACTATATTTTTTCGGCAGTACCAATGGTTAGGGGATTGCTCAGTTAGGCCGCCGGAGGGGCCCTAACATGAAAGCCGGCCTGCATGTTGTTCCCGCCGTTTTCCTCGCTTGCGCGTTCTTTTCGCAAGTAACCAAAGCCGATGTGGTTGAGCCGACGCCGGTATTGCCGCCGGTTGGCGGAACCTATGTTTTGCAGCCCCTTTGCGTGAGCGGAACGCCTATCCCGTTTTGCATCAGCAACATCACTTTTTCGAATTTCGTCATCACGTCCTCTTTCATTTCCAACGGAAATCAGGTCGTATTTACAGACGCCAATTACAGCGCGAGCGCCTTCCAGAACGTGGGCGGAAACCCCGGCCTTCCGTTGGGAACGGTTTCGGCCACCGGGGACGTGGATTTCCTCTATTTAGGCCGGTCGTCGCCGACCCAAACGGGCACGTTCTCCGCTGAAATCACGGACTTCGACTTTAAAGGCATGTTTAATGGCCACAAGTTCGAGGCGATGCAAAACCCAAATATGGCCAGCACGGGAACCACGACTATCACCCCGATCCATCTCGATGGACCCTTCGACGTCAGCAGCTTCTTTGACATCTTTGGCGAGGTAAGCATTGATGGCAGCACGCCCTTACCGGGTCCCGTGAGGGTGGCCACGCTGACGGCGGTTCCGGAGCCGTCGTCGATTTTGCTGCTCGTCACCGGCTTGGCGTGTGCGGCTGCCATTCTGCGCCGCCGCGCGAGCAAGACTCCGTCCTAGACACCTCCGCAACGGAGGGGTGGGCTTGAGCCGGCGGGCCGCTTTGGCGCCGCATCCAGACTGGGCGAGGCTATAAGCCTCGCGCGGGCTGAAACCCACCCTCCATTGCTTAAGCCGCATGTGCCAATCTCCACATCGGCGCACTGCTTTCTTCCTCTTTGGCTTGGCAAGATACGCAATAGGCCGCCCAGGGAACCGCTTCAAGGCGTTTCTGCGCGATGGGCTCCTGGCAGCTCAGGCAAATCCCAAAGGCGCCGTCGTGCAGACGATCCCAGGCGGCTTCCACTTCACGCAGCATCCGAAACTCGTGTTCCAGACCCTGCGCCGAGGACTCCCGCTCGGCGGCCAACAGCGTCTGATCGAACGCATCCGCGGATCTTTCAATCGCTATTTGATGGCGGTTCCCCAGCGACCGGGCCAATTCGGCGGCCCGCTTCCGCAGCGCGGATTTCAGCGTCTCTAGCTTATGCAAATTCAGGGTGGTCATTTTGGCTCCCTTCCTGTTTCTACTCATTGAGACGAAGCGTGCCCGCCATAGGATCGATAGATACTTTGGAAAGAAAAGATCGGTTTTTTGGATGTATACTACGGACGGATGGAGTGGCTCAATTATCACCATTTGCTGTATTTTTGGATGGTCGCCAAGAGGGGGAGCATCGCTCGCGCTTGCGAAGAGCTGCGGCTGGCTCAGCCGACCATCAGCGGGCAATTGCGGGCCTTGGAAGAGAGCTTGGGAGAGAAGTTGTTCGCACGCCAAGGCCGGAAACTGGCGCTGACCGAGACGGGCCAGGTGGTCTACCGCTATGCCGATGAGATTTTCGCCCTGGGCAGCGAGCTGACGGACGTTCTCAAGGGCCGGCCGCGCGATCGTCCGGTGAGACTGATCGTCGGCGTGTCCGACCTGATTCCGAAGCTAATCGCATACCGCATCCTGGAGCCCGCTTTAGAGATGAAAGGAGGCGTGCAGATCGAATGCTATGAGGACACGCCCGAAGAACTTCTTCTGCGGCTGTCCGCGCACGAGCTTGACCTGGTGCTGACCGACGCTCCGGCGTATTCTGCCGTCCGCGTGCGGGTGTTCAATCATCTTCTGGGATCGTCGGGGGTGGGCTTATTCGCGTCGCCGCCGCTGGCCAAGGTCCACCGCAAGGGATTCCCCGAGAGCTTGACCGGAGCCCCCTTCCTCCTGCCCATGAAGAATTCGACGCTGCGCCAGATCCTGGACCAGTGGTTTGCGACGCAATCGATTCATCCGCGAGTGGTGGGGGAATTTCAGGACACGGCGCTGCTGACGGCCTTCGGTCAGGCGGGAGCCGGCATTTTCGCCGCGCCTGTGGCGATCGAAAAAGAGGTGCGCAGCCGCTATAACGTTGCGCGGCTCGGTGAATTGGAGGGTCCCATGACGGAATATTATGTCATTTCGGCGGAGCGCAAGATCAAGCATCCCGCAGCTACGGTGGTCGCGGAGGCGGCGAAGAATAAGCTGTTCGGAACGGCTGCCTGAACGTAAATGACCGCTCCCTTGCGTCGCGGCTCAGCAATGGTTACTGAGCCGCGACCGCAAGAAAGCGGTCCACCTCGCTTGTGGCAACGAAGTATTAGCCGCCGACCCGCAGATCGTTGACCACCGAGAACGCGCCCGGCACGCCATTCGCCTGCATATGAGCGATGGCTTTGTCCATGTCGCTGCTCACCGTCCCTTTCAAGGTCACATTACCGTTCTCGACTATGATCCGAATCGGAGGATGCGGATTCAGACGATAGCGCGCCAGCATGGAATGGCCGTAGATCGCCCGGTAAGCCGCCAGACGGATACGATCGTCGTTGGGAGACACGGGCAGCACCTCGATGGAGTTCTCGACCTGCTCTACTCCCTCGACGCCGCGGACCGCCCGCTCGGCGTCCGTTTTCAGCGTCGGCCAGCTCACGTGGCCGTTGAGAACTACGCGATCGCCGTTAACCTGGAACGCAAGATGGTCGAAGACTCCGTAATAGGGAAGCTTCAACAGCTCCCCGCGGATCCGGTCTTCCAGGGTCATGGCTGTAGACGCCGCATTGGACGAAGCCGCCGGCGCTTCCAGCGCCACTGGCTCGACCGGCTCCAGGACCGAAGCATCGAGACGATTCAGTTTTTCGCGCGCCTGTGCGTAATCCAGGTTCACCGAGATCAGCTCGCGCGCCTGGCCTGCCGTAGCGTACAGATTCAGCACCGCATCCCGATATTCGGGGGATTGCATGTTGCGCCGGTCCACATTCAGCCGTTCCATAGCCTCGGTGGCTTGGCCGGCCGTCATAGCCAGCGTGGGCTCCAGGCGATCGATGAGGGCCTGCTGCCACGGCAGGGCGCTGGAGCGAAGCTCTTGCAGCCTCCGCAAATCGGAGCCCATGGCATTAATCGCCTGTTTGGCTCCGTTCAGCTCGGCGGCATGACTTTCGTACTGGAGCCGTTGGCCCGTGCGGGTAAACGACTCCAGGGTGTCGGCGTGCCGAGAGGCGACTGCGGCGTTGGAGGCGATTTGCTTAAACAGCCGGTCCACCTCCTTCTGGGCTGGCGTGAGGGGCAGCGCCTGTTCGAAAGCACCGCTTGAACCCGGCGCGCGAACGGCCTCCGGCGCGGGCGCGGCCAAAAGCTGGGCGGCCATTGCGGCGACGCCCAGAAATCCGATGGTTGTTTGGAAAGTTCTCTTCATAGATTTGTCTCCCTAGCCCGATCTTATGAAGTTGCCGATCCATAGACAAATAGAAAGTTTGGACTTCATGCATCGAATTATCCGATGTATGACGTGGCGGCTCGCAGCGGTCTCCCGTGCAGCGTTCTTCGAAAACCGGCGGCGTGCCGGATTCTCTGTGGAGCGGTTCACGCTGGCGCCAGGTCCAGCGGATGCGCCTGTGCCCATTGTGCGGTAGCCGCACTTATTTTGTGGATATTGGCGATGGGAAAGTTCGGACTCAGCGCCCCGAAGAGGCGCCACCCCGATTGCCGCGCGAAGCCATCGGGCGCGCTTCGTTCACCACCAGCGGCCGGCCCATCAGTTCTTTGCCATGGCACAGATCGACGGCGCGCAACGCGGATGCGTCGTCTTCGATCTCCACAAACCCAAAACCTCGAGCTTGGCCGCTAAAGCGGTCGCGCATAACCGTTACAGTGTCCACGGTGACGCCTTGAGCGGCGAAGAAGTTCGAGACATCTTGTTCATTCGCCGTATAGGGAAGGTTCCCGACAAAAAGCTTCTTCACTCAAATGCTCCTTGAACAGCAGCGCATGGGAACGGCAGGCAGCCATCAGGCGGGCTGGGGGAGTGAACCTGCTAGCCAAACCGATAATCAGACCTGGCACTCCGATAACGGTCAGTATGGCAGAAAGTAGTTTCGGAGTCAAAGCAAAAGATAAAAATCGGCAAGACGAAAACATAATATTCTTAAACGCGGATAAGGGCTTTATTTTCTTTCATTGGTTGGAAAGGTCGCTTTTGACTTCCCAATCCTGCGCCAGTCCCTCCAGTCCTCCAGCGTCGATTCCACCATGTCCTGCGCCGCGGCATGAAGCCAGTTTGCGGGCCTGCGTGCGATATCTCTCAGCAATATCGCGGGTGTGAAGGAGCCTAAGTGAATATTGGCTGTCTCCCATCCCATCGCGTGCACTAGACGGACCGCATCGTGTTGTTCGGGCAGCGAAGACAGTTCGATGCGTGAACAATCCGGAGCAAGACGCCTTACAATCCATCGGCCACGCAAACGGACAAACGGATCTGGTACTCGTATAGCACGATCTAGGATTTTTCCGTAGAAAATTTTTCCAACATATCGCGGCGATTCGTCCCATTTCCATGCCGAGTCCCCCAGTTCTTTCGCTTCTCGGGCGATACTGGCGCCGCGCCATTGAGTGAGCGCCACATACCGTCGCCGGCCCAGACTGCCCGTGCCGGCGATGCGGTGGCACAATCGGCATTCCAGGCCCTCTTCCGGGAGCATCCGCCTCAAACCCTTCAGCGCGGCCGAAGGAGGTGTGTGTGTGATTTCACGGAATGAAGATAGCTTCTGCCAGAATTTTTCCGGCTCTTTGAGCCGCTCCACAGCCGCGTGACGCAGCGCGGCGTGATGCTCGGCCAGCACGAACGCCTTCCCGCCGGCCTTGAGCGCGGCGATATATCCGTCGAGGATCGCCTTGGAAGCCTGCGCTTTGGAAAGCCGCAAGTGTTCACCGTCGATCGCTAAATGCGCGCTCGTTGCCAGACGAACCAGATCGACTGTATAGGGTAAGCGGCACGCTTCGTCAAAATCGTTGATCCCCCAGATCAGGCGGCCCTCGATGTCGCGCCAGGTGCCGAAATTCTCGACGTGCAAGTCGCCTATTGCAAGTGGCTGAGGAGCGTCCATTAAATCGGCGCAGACGCGGGGAAACGTTTGCGCCCACCGGTAAAACGTAGCGCGAAGAAAGCGGAATGCGCTTTCCGACATAGCTTGGTGTTTGAGCGCCAGATCGGCGCGGATCAGCGGCATCTGGCCTGCGAGCCAGGCTTCGTATTTCCGGGTCGCCTCGTCGATTCTCATTTTCTTAGCGGCCGTATCAGAAAATTCCAGGTATCCGAGTCATTGAGCGTGAAAATGGTTCATCCTTAATGACTTTTCAATTCTGGCGCCTTTCTCGCGGTTCATGCAAGCGGGGACAAAATCGATCCTCTCAGTCTGGCGCACGCTTTAGCGTGCCGGGGGTGAGCTTCAGTCAGCCGGAATATGGGAACGCCGGAACGGTCCGCAAACCGGAAAAGCCCACGGCAGGACGCTATAGGCGTCCACCAAGCGACATTCTTATGTTTGTCCTACGGTGTTGAATCGATGGCCGGACCCGGATGGGCTTGCTAGAGTGATAAATGCGTGGTCGTTGAAATCGAAGGAGTTCCCTTACATTTAGCGCATCCCGACGAGCTTCCTGTGTCGTGGGTGGGTCAGGAAGAAGTAATGCGGCAATTATTAGCCGCGTGGCTGGTAATCGACGCCCAGGATCTCCCCATGAATCCGCGCCTGCTAGGGAAACCGGGAGTCGGGAAGACGACGCTGGCTTACGCGGCCGCCAAGCGGCTGGGGCGCGAGGTTTACATCATGCAGGCGACCGTGGACACGCGGCCCGAGGATCTGCTGGTGACGCCGGTGATCGAAGGCGCTTCGCGGCTGCGCTACGTCGCTTCGCCGCTGGTGACGGCCATGCTGCGCGGCGGGATCGCGATCCTCGACGAAGGCAACCGGATGAGCGAAAAGAGCTGGGCGAGCCTTGCGCCGCTGCTCGACAACCGGCGCTATGTGGAGTCGATCGTCGCGGGGATTAAAATCCGCGCCCATCCGCTTTTCCGCCTGGTCGCCACGATGAACGACGACGCCAGCACGTTCGATTTGCCCGAATACATTCATTCGCGGCTCCAACCGCAGATCCTGATCGACTTTCCCGAACGCCAAGAAGAGCTTGCTATCCTGCGCGAAAATCTTCCCTTTGGCGACGATCAGATCCTCAATTACGTCACCGATTTCCTTCAGCACGCCCACGCAGCCGACGAGCGCTACACGGCGCGCGACGGCATCAATATCGCGCGTTTCGCCATGAAGTTGGTCCACGACGGCGAGAACCCGCCCTCCATCCCGCGACCCGAACATCTGCGGATGGCCATCGTGCAAACGCTAGGCGAAGAAGCCTTGCGCTATGTCCCTCGAAACTGAAATCAAGCTTGGAGGCTTGCGGAGGGGCCGGTTTCTTTATTTTCCTGTCGCCCCGGGGCGCCTCGAGTTTTCGGCCGCGCTGCGTAAGCTGCTGTTGGAGCAAAGGCCCAGGATAGTGGCGGTAGAGCTGCCCGGGTTCCTGCGCGCCGCCTATCGGCAGGCCCTCGAGCGGCTGCCGGAGATGTCCGTGATCCTTTATATGGAGGACGACGGAGACGACGATCGCGCCGTCTACGTCCCCGTGGAGCCGGCCGATCCGTTCACCGAGGCGCTACGCACCGCCGAAGAGACAGGGGCGGAAACCATGTTCCTGGAGCCGGACACAAACGAGCGTCCGCATCTGCCCGACAACTATCCGGATACCTATTCGATCTCGCGCATCGGACTGGACCGCTACATCGAGGCGTATCGCGTCTGGCCGCAGCCGCCTACCGAGGAAGTGGTCGAGCACGCCTCCGCCATGGCCTGGAAGCTTCAGGGCGCGGATCCCGAAGCGGAAGTAGTGGTGGTGGTCTCGCTGAATCTGCTCGACCCACTGCTGGACGCGATGGAGAAGCCGCAAGAGCCGCCCGCCGCGCGGACGCGCCTGCTCTCGCGCTCCAGCGGCGTTCGTTTGCTCAATCCGCATCCGGAGTGCCTCGCGGAAATCACCATTGAGTATCCGTATCTTCAGGAACGCTACGAGTTCTTCCGATTGGGTGGCCAGAGCGGGGAATGGCTCGACCGGCCTCGGGTGCAATTCGATCTGCTGCGCGAGGCGGAAGTAAAATATACGCAATCCACGGGCGAAAAGCTGGCGCATTGGCAGCGCCGCGCCATCGCTCGCTACACGCGCAACCTGGCTCATACTAGCCGTGAGCTGACCTCCAATGTCTACGATCTCGCCGTGGCCGCGCGCTCCATCGTGGACGACAATTACGGCTGGGAAGCGTGGCAGATGGCCAATCGCTATTTGGCCCAGCACGAGACCTCGACCCTCGAAACCGTACGGCTATCGGCGGGAGAAATCTGGCTCAATACGCGTAAATTGCGGATTCGCCGCCGCCTGCCCCGTCCCAAGCGGCAGTTGAAGCCCGCGGGACTGAAGCCTCGCAAGCGCGAGAAGTATCCGGGCGAATGGGCGCGGCAAACCACCGGCGATGCGATCTGCTCATATCCGCCCGAGGATCTGGTGATCGAGGAGTATGGGCGGTTCCTCAAAAAGAAAGCCAAGGCGATTCTCTCCGAGGAGCGCGTGCGCGTGGAGCCTTTCACCACGTCGATTCTGGACGGCGTGGATATTCGCGAGACCATTCGGAACTGGCATCGAAAACAAATTTTTGTGCGGCAGGCGGATCGGCTGGCGGGCGAGGTCGGCGCGGTGGTGGTGATCTTCGACGAGGACCGGGAGGACCGGTACAAGTACCTGACCACCTGGCTTGGCGAGCACCAGAACGAGTCGGATATGTCGTTTTATTCGACGCTCCCGTTTGAGAATCTGGTAGGGCCGGGGATTGGGCGAGCCGAATACGGCGGATTTCTGATGACCTTGCCGCCGCGGCGTCTCTTCGATGTCTGGTCGGATAAGGACTACGAATTTGCCGAATCGAAGCCGGAAAAGCTGCTGATGGCCGCGCTCGATTATTCGGTGGAGCGGTTCGTGGTGTACGTAGCTCCCAAACCGCCCCGGTCTATTTTCCGTTCGATCGCCGCGCATCTGGGGCGCAAGATCTTGTATGTTCCCATCGGAGCGCTCTCGCCGGCGAAGCTCAAGAAACTGCGCGTAGTTCACGTGCTGGATAGCTACGCGCGCAGAGCCGAGGCCAAGGATTATCTGTGGTGAGGAGTGGGGCTACCCATCGGTTTTTGTGGGCTGCCGGCTTCGCCTTCCCACTGCTGCTCGCTTCGTGCGCCAAGGGTCCGTTGCTTGAAAACGAGTCCGCCCTTCGCAAAAGCTGCCTGATCACGGCGGGCGGCATTGCCGGGGGCGAAGTCGAACTACTAAAATTCGGACATTTCGGCGAGAAGGCTCCTTTGGATTGTGTCGTGGCGGGCGCGCTGCCGGATGTCGAGTCGGAGGGCGATGGCTTTTTCGCCTCCAGGCTCCTGGTTCTGCGCTATCAAGGGGGGACTTGGCGAATCGCGCTCGATGCCGCGAAGTGGGCCACGAATCCCTCCGGATACGTGGGCGTCGATTCTCTCGACGATTCGTACGATTTTAAAGGTCTCCGGGTGGTGGTGGAAGATAAGAATCCAACGCGGCAGCCCGGAATTACCTTGTGGATCTCCTATCTTGACGAGAACGGCGAGGACGACGGAGAAGCGAAGCAGTTCAGCCTGAACCCCGCGACGGGCCGCTATCAGGAATTCGACGACAAACAAGGATTCAGGCCGGAATTGCGCGAACCGCCGCATGTGCGGAGCAAGTAGGGTCGTCGTCGGCATCGACGCTCTCTCGTCGGGGCGATCGTTCGCGCGATCAAACCATGCGCGGCTTCTGAAGGCGCCGATTGATCAGAATCCCCACGCCGATGACGACCACCGCAACCGCCGCAAACGGCAGCAGCCAGTTCAAATGCTGCGTGGGATGGCGGAATACGCGGATGAAGGCCCGCCCGTAGAGATCGGCGAGCACCGCGACGGCGGTATAGCGAAAGCCGCGGCTGAGGGCGACCACGGCCACGTATTTGCCCAAGTGGTATTCCGAAGCGCCCGCCGCCGCAAACACCAGGCTGGTGGGAAAGGGAAAAGGAATGGCCGTGGACGCAACCAAGCTCAGAGAGCCCCATTTCTTGAACACCGCCAGAAACGACGATACCCTCGCCTGTCCAAATTTGCCTTCCAGGTAGGATTCTCCCGCCCGCCGCGCGAGGCGGAACGTAATGAACGCGCCTATCGTCGACCCGGCCATTGCCACAGCCGCATATTCGTACCACGGGTTGCGGCGAGTGGACACGAGAATGGCGATCAGCACATCGGGGCCGCCGAAGGTCGGAAGCGGAGAACTATCCAGGATCGCGAGAAAGAAAAGTCCCAATGCCCCCAAATGGCGGAACACGGAAAAAATCGAGCGCCGGCGACTGGCATTTTGAAGCAAGACGTTCAACATGAGCGATGCCTCGCTACCGGAAACTCGAGCCGTCTACCCAGTAAAGATTGCCGACGTTTGACGGAGTTTATGCTTACGCCCTCTGCGGAAGGCCGATATCCGGCCCGCTTAGCGGCGGACGCAGCGGTCCTCTGGGGCTCGTGGGGACGTCGCGATCTCTTGGCGAGGCCTGAAGCTTGTCGCTTTCCGCTTGAACGGCGCCGCTCACGGCTCGGGAGATCGACGGGCTGGGCGCCTGCTTTACGCTGCTTCCGGTGAGTGCGACGCGGAGAGCCTGGTCGCCATCGTGGACCTTTTCGTAGTGCTCCAACGCCGCGCGAAGCACAGGAATGCTATTCTTGCCGCGAGCCGCGGATAAAGCGACCGGCAAAACGTGTTGGCTCCGGAAAACCCATCCATACCCCTCGCTTGTTTCAACCCAGGCGCTGGCGCCAACGATCTGCACCCGGAACTTTTTCGTTTCAAATATCTGTGTCATGTGTGGAATTCGGTAATTTCCTCAAAGTGGTTTGCTTCGGAGCCCCCCGGAAGGCTTCATGGGCCTGGAATGAGCAAGTCGGCGGCCAATCGCGGTTGTCGGGCTCTGTAATTGATTTCGATCGGAATGAGGAAGTTCCGGTTGGCGGCGCGTTCACTCGTAGCGCAGCGCGCGAATCGGGTTCACCCGGCTCGCGCGAAGAGCCGGAATATACCCGGCGGCGCTCGCGACCAGCGCTAATCCCGCCGTCGCGATCGCCATGATCGAAGGATCGTTGGGCGCAGTCCCATAGAGCTGCGCCCGCACCAGGCGCGTCAACGCGAGCGCCGCGGGAAGGGCCACGGCCACTCCCAAAACCACCAGGATCAGCACCTCGCGCATCACCATCCAGACGACGCTGCTCTCCACGGCTCCCAGCGCCATCCGGATTCCAATCTCCTTCGTTCGCCTTGCCACCGAATACGCCATTACGCCGTAGAGGCCGACCATGGCCAGCAGAGTCGCCAGAGAACCGAACACAGCCGACAAATTCGCCGTCAAGCGTTCCGTGACCAGCGTGTCGTTAATGTCGTCTTGAACCGCGCCCATGCCGGTGACCGGTAGGCTCGCGTCCATCTCGCGCACCTTGGCGCGCAGCAACTTGAACATCGCCGCGGGGTCCCCCTCGGTGCGAACGAAGACGGTCATCCCAATGGGAAAGCGGATCGAGAGGTAAGGCGAGAATGCTTGATCCGGAACGTCGGAGCGCAGATTCAGGTACTTGACGTCTTTTACCACACCGATGATTTCCATATCGGTCTTGGTGCCCGGATCGATGCCGAATCCGATGTGCCGGCCGATGGCGTCGCGGCCATGGAAATAGCGCTTCACGAACGCTTCGTTGACGATGACCTTGGTGGGGACCCAGTTGTTCGGAGGGCTGTGCAAAACCTCTTCGCTGTCTTGGCGCGTGAAATCGCGCCCCGCCACGATCGGCACGCCCAGCGTATCGAAATAACCCGGGCCGATCCAGTTCATAAAAGCGTCCGGCCGGTCGCCGGGGCGCGGCGTGTAACCTTCAATCGTCACCCAATTATCGGATTCGTTGTTTTGCAGAATGCGAATGCCTGCGAGGCCGGCGGCGCGGACGCCGGGAATCGCGCGCAGATTGTCTTCCAGGCGCCGGTAGAACTGTTTCCCTTGATCCGCCGTATAGCCTGCGTTCGGTGGATTGATATCGAACGCGATCAGCCGCTCCACCGGAAAACCTGGTCCCAAATTCCGCAAATTGCTCAGGCTCTTCATGAACAGCCCGGCGCCCACCAGCAGCAGCAGTGACAGCGTCACCTGCGAGACCACCAGAGTCTTGCGAAGCAGGATGCTGCCTCCGCTCACTACGGCGCGCGCGTTTTCTTTGAGGGTCGGCGCGAGGTCGGGCTTGGTCGCCCGCAGCGCGGGAAGCAGGCCGAACAGCAACCCCGTGGCGGCCGTGACGCCCACGGTGAAGAGCAGGACTCGGAAGTCGAGCGCGGCGGAAATTTTCAGGCCATCCAAACGGGAAGGAACGAAGGCGGCCAGCAGGATTCTATCGGCGCCTAAGGCCAGGGCCGCGCCCAGCGCGCCTCCCAAAACCGCCAACAGCAGGCTCTCCGTCAAAAGCTGCTGCACGATGCGCCTGCGGCTCGCCCCCACCGCCAGCCGCACGGCGATTTCTCTCTCCCGCCCCGCCGCTCGCGCCAGCAGCAAATTCGCCAGATTGGCGCAGGCGATCAGCAGCACCGTGCCGGTGATGGCCATCAGTACCCACAAAGGAGCCTGGAGCCGTTCCCGGACGAAGCCGCGGCCCTGCGAACCCGGCACGAGATCCATATAGCATTGCAGGAACTGCCGGCGGACGATGTCCGATGCGTTGCGAAACGCAGGCTCGCGCACTTCCATTTCCAGCATCGAATGCATGAACCGTTGAAGCGAGGCCTTGGCGCGCTCCACCGGGACGCCTGGTTTGACCCGTCCGAACGCGTTCACCCAACGGGTGCGGCGATCTTTGAGAAAATCCGGCCGCCCGACCTTCAAATCCGGCTGCATCATCAGCGGGACGAAGACCTCCGTGGCGAATTCCAGATCGAGTCCGTTGAAGCCCGATTGCGCGACGCCGATAATCGTCAGCGGAACGCTGTTGACCAGAATCTTTCTCCCCAGCACGTTGGGATTCTTGCCGAAATGCGTCTCCCAAAAGTTGTAACTGATAATCGCGAGGGGATGACCGCTGGGCGTGCGGTCGTCGTCGGGCGTGAACGTGCGCCCGATAGCCGCGCCGACGCCGAGCGATGGGAAGTACGTTCCCGACACCAGCTCCGCTTGTATCCGGTCCGCCGCGCCGTCGATGATGATGCTGGGAAAGAAAAGATACCGCGCGAACATCTCCGAAAAGACTTCGTTATGATCTTGGAAATCCCGGTACATGGGATAGGAGATAGCGTTGTAGCCCCAGTTGCTGCCATAGTGCTGGCCGCGCATGGTGAACAGAACCAGCTCACGCGGATTCTTCACCGGCAGTAACCGAAGTAATATTTGGTCCAGCAGGCTGAAAATTGCAGTATTCGCGCCGATTCCGAGCGCCAGCGAGAGAACGGCTACCGTCGTGAACAGCGGGTTTTTGCGAAGCGAACGGCAGGCGAAGCTTAGATCGGAGAGAAGGCGGACCATTTGTTGGTAATACAGCGCTTGCCGGGGAAGGTTTCAGGCTTGCGCAAAAGAAATCCGCTTGCGCAGTGGGAAACCTCCCACGCGTATGCCAACTAAATTCCGCGGATTAATCCCCCGTCCACCTGAAGGCTCGCGCCGGTGATATACAACGCCGCATTCGAAAACAGAAACACCGCCGCCGCCGCGAAGTCGTCCGGATTGCCGTAGCCGCCCAGCGGTATCGTGGCCCACACGCGTTTGCGTTGCTCCTCCACCGCGATGCCGGCACGCTTGGCGTTATCCACGTCGATTTCCTCCACCCGATCGGTATGTATCCGGCCGGGGATGAGCTGGTTTACGCGGATTTTTTGCGGCGCGAGTTCCATGGCTAACGTCTTCGAGAGCGACGCGACCGAGGTGCGCATCACCGTGGACAAAGAAATATTGGGGATCGGCTCCTTCACGGCCGACGAAGTCGGAAGCACAATCGACCCTCCTCCACGAGCCGCCATCGATGGCACGGCCAGCCGGATCATCCGAATTGCGCTCAACAGCAGCAGTTCGAAAGCGTTCTGCCAGGCCGCATCGTCGAATTTGAGCGCGGGCCCGGGAGGCGGGCCGCCGGAGTTAGGATAGAGCAGATCGACGCCGCCGAATCGGTCGAGCGTCGCGTGATGCCAGTTCGTAATAGCTTCGGACGACCGCACGTCCGCCGGCATCGCGAGCACGCGCGCGCCGGTCTCCTTTTCGATCGCCCTGGCCGCTGCCGAAATAGCCGCTTGATCGCGGGAAGATATCGAAACCTGAACGCCTTCTTTCGCCAGCGCCCGCGCCACGGCGAACCCAAGTCCGCGGCTTGCGCCCGCGATCATCGCTACTTTCCCTTCAAGCCCGAGATTCATTCCCTCGATTGTAGGGCAAGCGATCGGGATTGAAAGCAGTCGCTAGCGCTAATTGAACTGGGACATCGGGTGGGCCGCCCGCGACCGCCCCCTCTCCAGGCGCAGCCTTGCCGCGCGGCGGGCCCGCAGCAGCCGGATCCGGACCGCCGATTCCGTCAGCCCCTGCCGGCGCGCCATCTCCCGCGTGGTTGCGCCTTCCATTTGCTGCTCCAGCAGCCGCCGCTCGCCGGGCCGGCAGATTTTCAAGATCCGCTCCACATCGATGGCCGAATAATTGAACTCAAACGAGCCGCCCCGGGGTTCCTGGTAGGTCCGCAGCCGGATCTCTCCCCGCAAGATCCCGCGGTATACGTTAAGCGCGATGCTGTTAACCCAGGTAGTGACCATGCGGTCGTCGCGCAACTGGCTCAGCCGTTCCCAACCGCGCGCCCAACCTGCTTGAGCGGCCTCGCGCGCGCCCTCCAGGGGGGCTCCCCGGGAGATCAGAAATCGGACAGTGCTGTCGAATCCCGCCTGATAGGCGTGGGCAAACGCGTCGCTCGTCATCGCAACATGCGAATAGTGCACGCGTGCGGCCACGCTCTAAACACCGCGGCAGCTAATAAAATCTATTGCTTACGGCCCATCCCAAGCCGGAGGCGCCTCGCCCGCGCCAAGGCGTCTGCACATTCTGTTCACAGGCCGGAAGGATCTACCGGGGGCCGGCGCAGCCGTCGCCCCGCAATAGCTTCGCGACTTTTCCGCCGACCTCGCTCATAAACTCATCCAGGCTCGCCGGCTTGGTGATGACGCAGGCGGCGCCCAGCTCTAGCGCCTTCTTTGACTCGCTCGGTTGTAAAAAAGAAGTCAAAATAGCCTTGGGGACGTTCGAAATATGCGAATTCTCCGCCGCCGCCTCCAGAATGTCGCCGCCGTGGCCGCTAGGCAGATTGTAGTCCAGCAAAATCAAATCGGGCACGGGCGATTCGCCGGTCCCGCATCTCACGACAGCTTCGATGGCGTCCGCCGCGGTCGTGTAGTTATCGATTTCAAACGCGATGGATTGCCGGCGGATCGCCTCCTCGATCAGCCAAACATCCGCTGCATTGTCCTCGGCCAAAAATATTCGGACACTATGATTCTTCATTCCACCCTCTGAGGCACTGAAAAGCGGAATGTGGATCCCGCTCCTAGACCGGAAGATTCAACCCAAATGCGCCCGCCCAGCCGCTCGACCACGGCTTTGCAAATTGCCAGGCCCATTCCCGCTCCGCCTCCGCGATTTAGCCGCCGGAATACTCCAAAAACATATTCGAAGTACTTGGGGTCGATGCCGGCGCCGTTATCCTGGACCGAGAAGATCCAAGCTCCGTCGGATATTTCGGCCTGCACGCGAATCACCGGAGGCCGGTCCGACCGGTGCTTGATTCCGTTCGCGATCAGATTCTGGAACACCTGAACCAGCAAAATCTCGGTTCCCAGAATCGTCGGCAAGCCGTCCCACTCCAGCTTCGCGCCGGATTCTGCAATCAATGTTTGAAGATTGGCGGTCACCTGCGTCAAAACCGCATTGACGTCCACCAACGTCCTGGACGCCCTCGCGGCATCGACCGCGCCCGATTCGCTCACCTGAAGATACTGCCGCAAAGCGCCGAGCAATTGATAAAGGCGGCTGGCATGATCCTGAATCACGCCCAGCATCCGGTCCCGGCGATCGCCGCCCGCTTCCGCCCCGGAGGAAGCGAGCCACTGCGAATAGGAGAGCACGGTGCGGATCGGCTCCTGCAAATCGTGGCTCGCCGCCCAGGCGAACTGGCGCAGAGCGTCATTGGAATAGGTAAGGGCGGCGGTGCGCTCCGCCACCCGCCGCTCCAGTTCGGCGTTGATCTTGCGGATGCGGGTTTCCGCTTCCACTTGCCCGGTGGCGTCGCGGATCGCGGTGGTGATCAGCCACGCGCCGGCGGAGCGGAAGGGGCTGCGCGTGATCTGCGCTGGAAAGGACGTCCCGTCGCTCCGGACCGCTCTCAGCCGCTCTTCCGTTACGCCTGGATCCGGCGCCCCCGCGGGAGCGGCCTCCCAGTCTGGAATCAGTTCGCGAATGTCCCGGCCGATCAGCGCCTCGCGCGAGTAGCCGAACAATGCGTCGGCTCGGGAATTCGCCAGCTCGATGACGGCGTTGTTGGTGATCGTCATGGCGTCCGGCGCCGCCTCCAGCACGGCGCGGAATCTCTGCTCGACGCGCGTCAGTTCCTCGGCCTGCCGCCGGAGAAGCTGCTCGTTCCGGCTCAGCTCCACAAACACCGCGACCTTGCTCTGTAAAATTTCCGGCACGATCGGCTTGAACAGAAAATCCACCGCGCCCAGATCGTATCCGCGAAACAGTTGTTCGTCGCTCCGATAGGCGGTCAGGAACAGGATCGGCGTGTGGCGGCTCTTGCGGCGCGAACGGATGAGCGCGGCCGTCTCGAAGCCGTCCATATCCGGCATTCGGACGTCCAGCAGGATCGCCGCGAAATCGTGATCCAGGCACAGACGGAGCGCGTCTTCCCCGCTGCGGGCCAGCAGCAAATCCTGACGAAGCGGCTCTAGAACGGCTTCCAGCGCGAGGAGATTATCGGGGTCGTCGTCCACCAGCAACAGCTTCACCCGTTCGGGGGCGGCTGTCGAAGCCTCGCCCTCCGGCCTGGCCACCGCTATCGCTTCCATGCCCGCGCCTCGGCCATTTCAGCCCCGCCCGTCAGGGCGGGGTACTGCGGCTTCATCACAGAAAAAATATCTTTCAGTCCCGCTCCATCGCTGTAGGCCCGGCCGCTGAACCCCGCCCTGACGGGCGGGGCTTGCTCCACCCAATCCCTCATACCACCCTCGCCACGCTCCCCTCGGACGTCCCCCGCAAGCCCGAAAGCCAAACCCGCATCACGGAAAACAGGTAAGTCAGATCGACGGGTTTGGTCACATAGTCCGACGCTCCCGCTTGCAAGCATCTCTCGCGGTCCCCCTTCATGGCTTTGGCCGTCAACGCGACGATCGGCAGCGATGCGAAACCCGGCATCTTGCGAATCTGCCGGGTGGTCTCGTACCCGTCCATCTCCGGCATCATAATATCCATCAAGACCAGATCGACCTCGTTTTCGCGGAGAAGATCGATGCCGGCGCGCCCCGTTTCGGCGTGCAGCACCTCAATCTCCTGTTGCTCCAAAACGCTGGTAAGCGCGAAAATGTTGCGCAGATCGTCGTCCACCACCAGGATTCGTTTGCCGGCCAGAATCGGATCCACCTGACGGGTTTCCACCAGAACCTCTCTCTGCGTATCGGAAAGCGCGTCCTCCGGCCGGTGCAAGAGCAACATGGTTTCGTCCAGTAGGCGTTCCAATGTGGGAGCGTACCGAACTCCGCTGATCCGCGAGAGACGATGCAGTTGAGCCGCGCGTTCCGAATCCAGCTGCGGCGGGCCCAGAACGATCACAGGCGGCACAACGTTCTGGAATCGCGCCTGAAGCTGCTCGATAAATTCGACGCCGCAAGCTGGCGAGACCACCCAATCGAGCGCGATCCCATCCACGGCGCTGCCGGAGGCGAGGATTTCCATCGCCTCGGCGCCTGACGCCGCTTGCCTCACCTCCAGATCGGAGCCGTGAACCGAATCGCGGATCTCGCGCCGCATCGGCTCGGAGGCCGCGATCGTCAGCAGAGTTTTCTTTCGCGCCTGCATGGAATCCTGCGCCACGGAGAGTAGCCGCTGCACCGAATCGGGAGCCTTGGCGATGCAGGTCATCGCGCCCAATACGAAACCGTCGCGCGGGTTATCGAACCCGGTGATCACATGCACCGGAATGTGCCGCGTGGCCGGGTCGTGCTTCAGATGATCCAACACGGTCCATCCGCTCATGTCCGGAAGTTTCACGTCGAGTGTGATCGCCTTCGGCTTGAAGTTCCGCGCCAGATTGATCGCCACCGCCCCCCGCAGGGCGACTATCGCCTTCAGACCTAGCTCGTGGGCCCCATCCACCAGGACCTGCGCGAATGTCGGATCGTCCTCCACAATCAGCAGCACGGAATCGCCGGGTTGAATCCGGCTCCGGTCGTCGTCCAGGGTGACTTCGTGGTCCTCCAGCCAGTTGGGCAGCGAAGCCATGCCGTGCTCGAACCGGCTATCCAGGTCGCGCGCCATCCACACCCGCATCGTCGAGAACAGAAGATCCAGATCCACCGGCTTGGCCACGTAATCGGATGCGCCCGCGCTCAGGCACTTCTCCCTGTCGCCCTTCATCGCCTTGGCCGTCAGCGCGATGATGGGCAGCGTCTGTAGCTCGGGAATCTTGCGGATCGCCCGCATAGTTTCATAGCCGTCCATTTCCGGCATCATGATATCCAGCAGCACGATGTCGACGCCGCGCGTGCGCCGCAGCGCCTCGATTCCCGCGCGGCCGTTTTCGGCGTGAATAGTCTTCATCCCCCGGTGCTCCAGCACGCTGGTCAACGCGAAGATGTTGCGCGAATCGTCGTCGATCACCAGCACCTTCCGCCCGGCCAGCATCGGATCGGATTGCCGCACCTCCTCCAGAACGCGTTTCTGTTCGTCCGAGAGCAGACCCTCGGGCCGGTGCAGCAGCAAGACCGTTTCCTCCAAAACGCGTTCGATGGCGGCGGCATAGCGCACCGGACCCGCCCGGGCGCAGCGGTGGATTTCCGTAACCTGCTCCTCGGACAGCCGCGTGGCCCCGGAGACGACTACCGGCGGGATGCTCAGATCGCGCCTTGACTGCACCTCCGCGATGAATTCGATGGCCAGCTCGATGCCCACCCCTTCCTGGAGCACCCAATCGAGAACGATGCCGTCCACCGGCCGCGAGGCCAGCGCCGATCTGGCCGCGGCCAGATCGGCGACTTCCAGAATCTCCAGATCGCCGCCCGCAAGGAGACTGGAGATATCGGCGCGGCGCACATCGTTCTCGGCGATCAGCAGCAGAGTCTTCCCTCCGCTTTCCATGGAGCGGCCGACCGCCGCGAAGATTTCCTCCAGCGATTCTTCGTTGGAGTGTTTGGGAATGCACGTAGCGGCGCCCAGGGCGAATCCGCGCGTGTTGTTCTCATGCCCGGAGATGACGTGTACCGGGATATGCGCCGTTTGCGGATCGTGCTTCAAGCGGTCCAGCAGCGTCCAACCGCTGACGTCTGGTAGCCGGACGTCCAGCGTGATCGCGCCGGGCTGGTATTCCCGCGCCAGGGAAATCGCCGTCACCGCGCGCAGCGCCAAAATCGCGCGCCATCCCTGCGATCGCGCGCCGTCTACCATGATGCGGGCGAAGGTCGGATCGTCCTCCACGATTAAAAGGACCGGATCGCCCGCCTCCACCAGATTGCGGTCGTCATCGATCGCCATCTCCTCCACCAGGTCGGCGGGCATCGGGCCGGAAGGCGACAGGATCAAATCCATTTCTTCCGGATGCCCGTCCACGGGCATCGGCAAAGCCAGCACGCCGGCCTCCGGCTTCGGAACCGACGCCGTATACGTCTGCGGCAGGTACAGCGTGAACACGCTTCCCTTGCCGATGGCGCTTCTTAGGCGGATTTCGCCGCCCAGCAGGCGCGCCAGCTCGCGGCTGATGGAAAGGCCCAACCCGGTGCCGCCGTATTTGCGGCTGGTGGTTCCATCCGCCTGCTGGAACGCTTCGAAAATAATATGTTGCTTTTCTTGCGCGATGCCGATTCCCGTATCCACTACCGAAAACGCGATCACGTTCTTGGCGCGGTTCAATACTGGGTGCGTCGGACTCCATCCGCCGGCAACCCGAGCCATCTCCAGCTTCACCGATCCTTGTTCCGTGAATTTCAGGGCATTGGAAAGCAAATTCTTCAGCACCTGCTGTAGACGCTTTACGTCCGTCCGGAGAATTTCCGAAGTCAGCTCCGGGTCCCACGAAACCGTCAGCCCGATCCCCTTCCCCTCCGCCACATGGCGGAAGGTGCGGAAGCAATAATCCTCCATCTCGGCGAACCGGACGTTGCCCACCTCCACGTCCATCTTGCCCGACTCGATCTTGGAGAGATCGAGAATGTCGTTGATCAGCGCCAGTAGATCCGTGCCGGAGGAGTGAATCGTTTCGGCGAACTTGATCTGCTTCTGGCTCAGGTTTCCTTCGGTGTTGTCCGCCAGCACTCGCGCCAGAATCAGCAGGTTGTTGAGTGGCGTCCGCAGCTCGTGCGACATGTTCGCCAGAAACTCGCTCTTGTATTTGGACGTGATTTCAAGGAGCTCGGCCTTTTCCTCCAGAGCGTGCTTGGCCTGCTCGATCTCGCGATTTTTGGCCTCCACTTCGGTGTTCTGATCCGCCAAAAGCTGCGCCTTTTCCGCCATTTCGGCGTTGGTTTTCTGCAGCTCCTCGGCCAGCTTTTGGCTCTGCTCTAAAAGCTGCTCCGTGCGCATGGTGGCGGCGATGGAGGTGAGCACGATCCCGATGCTCTCCATGAGCTGATCCAGAAACGCCATGTGAACTTCGGAGAACTGATGGAAGCTGGCCAGCTCCACCACCGCCTTCACTTCGCCTTCGAACATCACCGGCAGCACGGCGATGGCCAGCGGCGCGGAGCCGCCCAGGCTCGACCGGATCTTCAGGTAGTCGCCGGGAACGTCGCGCACCAGGATCCGCTGTTTCGCGCGGGCGCACTCGCCCACCAGCCCCTGCCCGAACTTGAATTCCGCCGGCATGTTGTCGCCGCCGTCGTAGGCATAGCCGGCCATGAATTTCAGAACGGCGTCGCGTTCCCCAGTTTCGGCGACGTAGAACGTCCCGTGCTGCGCGGTCACCAGCGGCGCCAGCTCCGACAGCAGCAGTTGCGCTACGCTGAGCAGATCGCGCTGGCCCTGCACCATGCGCGTGAACTTCGCGATATTGGTCTTCAGCCAGTCCTGATCCGTATTCTTGCGCGTGGTCTCCGCCAGGTTCACGATCATCTCGTTGATGGTGTCCTTCAGCTTGGCTACCTCGCCCTGAGCCTCCACGGTGATGGAGCGGGTTAGGTCGCCCTTCGTCACCGCCGTGGAAACCTCCGCGATCGAGCGTACTTGCGTGGTCAGGTTCGCCGCGAGCTGATTTACGTTATCCGTCAGGTTGCGCCAGAGGCCGGCCGCGCCCGGAACGCGGGCCTGCCCACCGAGCTTGCCTTCGATGCCCACTTCTCGCGCCACCGTAGTCACCTGATCGGCGAAGGTCGCTAGCGTATCGATCATGTCGTTGATCGTATCCGCAAGCTCCGCAATCTCGCCCTTGGTTTCGAGCACCAGCTTGCGCTTCAGATCGCCGTTAGCCACGGCTGTCACTACTTTCGCGATGCCGCGGACCTGCGTGGTGAGATTCGCCGCCATCAGATTCACGTTGTCGGTGAGATCTTTCCAGGTTCCCCCTACGCCGCGGACCTCCGCCTGCCCGCCCAGTTTTCCTTCGGTTCCCACTTCACGCGCCACGCGGGTCACTTCGCTGGCGAACGAGTTCAACTGGTCCACCATCGTGTTGACGGTATTCTTCAGCTCCAGAATCTCGCCGCGCACGTCCACGGTGATCTTGCGCGACAAATCGCCCTTCGCCACGGCTGTCGTGACGTCCGCGATATTGCGCACCTGCGCGGTCAGATTCGACGCCATCGAATTCACCGATTCGGTCAGGTCCTTCCACGTGCCGGCCACGCCGTAGACGTCCGCCTGCCCGCCCAGCCGGCCTTCCGTGCCGACTTCGCGAGCCACGCGCGTCACTTCACTGGCGAACGAGCTGAGCTGATCCACCATCGTGTTGATGGTGTCCTTCAACGCCAGAATTTCCCCGCGCGCGTCCACCGTGATCTTGCGCGAAAGATCCCCCTTGGCCACCGCGGTGGTCACGTCGGCGATGTTGCGGACTTGCGCGGTGAGGTTCGAGGCCATCGAGTTCACCGACTCCGTCAAATCCTTCCACGTTCCCGCCACGCCGCGGACGTCGGCCTGGCCGCCCAACTTGCCTTCGGTTCCCACCTCCCGGGCGACACGAGTCACTTCGCTGGCGAACCCGTTGAGCTGGTCCACCATCGTGTTGATCGTGTTTTTCAGCTCCGAAATCTCGCCGCGCACGTCCACCGTGATCTTGCGCGAAAGATCCCCCTTGGCCACCGCCGTGGTCACCTCCGCGATATTGCGCACCTGCGCCGTAAGGTTTCCGCCCATCGAGTTGACCGACTCCGTCAAATCGCGCCAGGTGCCGGCCACGCCCTTCACATCGGCCTGTCCGCCCAGTTTGCCTTCGGTCCCCACTTCGCGGGCTACGCGCGTCACTTCGCTGGCGAAGGAGCTGAGCTGGTCCACCATCGTGTTGATCGTGTTCTTTCGCTCCAGAATTTCGCCGCGAACCTCCACCGTGATGGTGCGCGACAGATCGCCTTTGGCCACCGCCGTGGTCACCTCGGCGATGTTGCGAACCTGGTTGGTCAGGTTCGAGGCCATCGAATTCACCGAATCCGTCAGATCCTTCCACGTGCCGGCCACGCCCCGCACATCGGCCTGGCCGCCCAGCTTGCCTTCGGTTCCCACTTCCCGGGCTACGCGGGTCACCTCGCTGGCGAACCCGTTGAGTTGGTCCACCATCGTGTTGATGGTGTTCTTCAGCTCCAGAATTTCGCCGCGCACGTCTACCGTGATCTTGCGCGACAGATCGCCGTTGGCCACCGCCGTGGTCACTTCCGCGATGTTGCGCACCTGCGCGGTAAGGTTGCCGGCCATAGAGTTGACCGACTCGGTCAGATCGCGCCATGTCCCCGCCACGCCTTTCACATCGGCTTGGCCGCCCAACTCGCCTTCGGTTCCCACTTCGCGGGCCACACGCGTCACTTCGCTGGCGAACGAGCTGAGCTGATCCACCATCGTGTTGATCGTGTTCTTCAGTTCCAGAATCTCGCCGCGCACGTCCACCGTGATCTTGCGCGAAAGATCGCCGTTGGCCACCGCCGTGGTTACCTCGGCGATATTGCGCACCTGAGCCGTCAGGTTGCCGGCCATGGAGTTGACCGAATCCGTCAAATCCTTCCACACGCCGCCCACGCCCTTCACTTCCGCCTGCCCGCCCAGCTCGCCTTCCGTTCCCACTTCGCGCGCCACGCGCGTCACCTCGCTGGCGAACGAGCTGAGCTGATCCACCATGGTGTTGATCGTGGTCTTCAGTTCCTGAATCTCGCCCCGCACGTCCACGGTGATCTTGCGCGAAAGGTCGCCATTGGCCACCGCAGTAGTCACTTCGGCGATGTTGCGCACCTGACCGGTGAGGTTGCCGGCCATGAAATTAACCGAATCTGTCAGGTCCTTCCACACGCCGCCCACGCCCGCTACCACCGCCTGGCCGCCAAGCTTGCCGTCGGTCCCCACTTCCCGGGCCACTCGGGTCACTTCGCTGGCGAACGAGCCGAGCTGGTCCACCATCGTGTTTATCGTGTTTTTCAGCTCGAGGATTTCGCCGCGCACGTCCACCGTGATCTGCCGCGAAAGGTCGCCGCGAGCCACCGCCGTGGTGACCTCGGCGATATTGCGAACCTGCGCCGTCAGGTTCGATGCCATCGAGTTGACCGAATCCGTCAGGTCCTTCCATGTGCCCGCGATCCCGGTGACCACCGCCTGCCCGCCGAGCTTGCCCTCGGTGCCGACTTCCCGGGCGACTCGGGTCACTTCGCTGGCGAACGAGCTAAGCTGATCCACCATCGTGTTGATCGTGTTTTTCAGCTCCAGAATCTCGCCTTGCACGCTCACCGTCACCTTGCGCGAGAGATCGCCGCGAGCCACCGCGCTGGTCACCTCGGCGATGTTGCGCACCTGATTGGTCAGGTTCGAAGCCATCGAATTGACCGAATCGGTCAAATCCTTCCAGGTGCCCGCCACCCCCGTCACTACGGCCTGGCCGCCCAGCTTGCCCTCCGTCCCCACCTCGCGGGCCACGCGCGTGGCTTCGCTGGCGAACGAGTTCAACTGATCCACCATCGTGTTCACTACGCGGGCGGTTCGGATGAATTCGCCTTGCAGGCTTCGCCCTTCCACCTCCAGCGACATTCGCTGCGACAAATCGCCCTGCGCCACCGCCCCGATCACACGGGCGATTTCCGTGGAGGGCTGGACCAGGTCCGAAATCACGCTGTTGACGGATCCCACGCAGGAGGCCCAGTCGCCCGAGGCGGCCACCAACGACGCGCGCTGGCTGATCCGGCCTTCTTTTCCGACCGCCGTGCTCACCCTGGTCAGTTCCTTGGCCATATTCTCGTTGAGCTCGAAGATGTCGTTCAAAACGTCGGCGATCTTGCCCGCCAACCCCACCTGATTCACCGGTAGGCGAACGGAAAAGTCCCCTTTTTTGAAGGCGATCAGCGCAGCCAGAACGCGATTGGCGTCCAGAATCTCAGCAACCGGAATCTCTTGCATTGGAACTCCTTGGCCCCCTCCAGCCATTCGCGGGTGTACACTTCACAGAAGCCCGGCAGCCGGGCCTCCGGAATACACGTGTCCTCCGCCCCATGACAGCGTGTGATCGTTCACCGGGCGCCTTTGTTACACTGATTTGACGTCCGTGGCGGGGGGCGTGTTGTCAGGCTGCGTCCAAGTAGCTGAGCGCGCCCCGATTTGGGCCCGGAGATCGCGTTAGAATAAATCGAGTGCCCCTCTGGCGGACACGCGAGCGTGTCCTACTTCAATGTTCGATAATCTAAGCGACAAACTCCAGCGCGTCTTCAAATCCATGCGCGGGGAAGGCAAACTCACCCCCGAAAATATGGAGGCGGCGCTGCGCGAAATCCGCGTCGCGCTGCTCGAAGCCGATGTCCATTTCCGCGTCGCCAAACAGTTCATCGAGGCCGTCAAAGAAAAGGCCATGGGGCAGGACGTGCTCACCGCGCTTTCGCCCACCCAGCAGGTGATCAAAATCGTCCGCGAAGAATTGATCAAAATGTTGGGCCAGCATCAATCGCGGCTCCGCACCGCTAATGAGCCGCCCAGCGTTTTCCTCATCGTGGGCTTGCAGGGATCGGGCAAGACCACTTCCACGGGGAAGCTCGCGCGCTGGCTCTCCAAAAACGGTCACTCGCCGCTGATGGTTTCCGTGGACGTCTACCGTCCGGCCGCGCGCAAGCAATTGAGCGTTCTCGCGCGCGATTTGAAGCTGCCGGTTTATGAGGGCGCGCCCGAAGAGACCAAGCCCGCCGAATTGTCTCGCGGCGCACGCAAGGAAGCGGCGCAAACCGGACGCGACATCGTCCTTGTGGACACCGCCGGACGTCTCCACATCGACGACGAGCTGATGACCGAGCTCTCCGACCTGAAGGAGTTGCTCAATCCCACCGAAATCCTGTTCGTCGCCGACGCTATGACCGGGCAGGACGCGGTGAAGTCGGCGGACGAATTTCATAAACGCCTCGGCATCACCGGCGCAATCCTCACTAAGATGGATGGCGACGCCCGCGGCGGCGCGGCGCTTTCCATTCGCGCGGTGACCGGCCAGCCTCTGAAGTTCGTTGGCGTCGGCGAAAAGCCGGACGCGCTCGAACCGTTCCATCCCGACCGCGTCGCGCAGCGCATCCTCGGCATGGGCGACGTCCTCAGCCTGATCGACAAGGTGCAGGAAAACATCGATCAAAAAGACGCCGAGGAGATGCAGCGCAAGCTCATCGAGGACGAGTTCACTCTCGCCGATTTCCGCGATCAGATGCGTCAATTGCGCAAGCTGGGGCCGCTCGAATCGCTTCTCGGAATGATGCCGCAGCTCGGGCCGCTGAAGGAACTGAAAAACGTCAAGGTGGACGAAAAAGAGATCACGCGGTTGGTGGCCATCGTCGATTCGATGACCGAAAGAGAGCGCGCCAATCATATGATCATCAATGGCGCGCGCCGCCGGCGCATCGCCAAGGGTAGCGGGACCACGGTGCAGGAAGTGAATAACCTGCTCAAACAGTACGCCCAAGCCCGTAAAATGATGAAGAGCATCACGGGCGGCGGCGGTTTTTTGGGCAAGCGATTGGCGAAATTCAAGCTGCCCATGGGCTTAGGACAATAACGGAGGGTGGGCTTTAGCCCGCGCGAGGCTTTAGCCTCGCTTCCGAATGCGGGGCTGAAACCCCGCGCGGACTAAAGTCTGTCCTCCAAGAGTTTTCTTTCAGGAGTCGAAAACAAAATGCTGATGATACGTTTGGCGCGGTTTGGGGCAAAGAAGAAGCCCACTTATCGCGTCGTGGTGATTGATAAAGAGCGGGCGCGCGATAGCCGGGCTGTGGAAGTCGTCGGGACTTATAATCCCGTCGCCAAGCCCGCCGCCGTGGAGTTGAATCACGAGCGCATCGCGCACTGGCTGAAGAACGGCGCCCGTCCATCCGATACCGTAAGCCGGTTGTTAAAGTCGAATCCAGCCGCGGTACAAGCTTAGCCCCTATCCTAATTGCCCTCTTGCATACATGATAGAATCGATCAAACAGGAGGGTGTAACGGGTGAAGGAACTGGTAAGCGAGATCGCCAAAGCTCTAGTGGATATTCCCGAAGAAGTCGCGGTTCGCGAAGTCGAGGGCGAGCAGACCACAGTTCTGGAATTGCGCGTGGCGCCGAGCGATTTGGGGAAAGTGATCGGAAAGCAGGGTCGAACGGCCCGTTCGATCCGGACTTTGCTGGGCGCGGCCGGGATGAAGTTGCACCGGCGCTTCACGCTGGAGATTTTGGAGTAGCCATAGGCCGCTTGCGGCGCGCGCGTGGAAATCGCGGCGAGCTGATTGCGGAAATCGATAGCTCGGAACCGGGTCGCGCGGACCGGCTGGTGTATGTGTGTCTCAAAAAGGGCGCACTTAGCCGGGCCGTCCGGGTCGAGCGCGTGTGGCGCCACAGCGGCCGCCTCATTCTGAAGTTCGAAGGCATCGATTCGATTGCCGAAGCCGAAACATGGGCCGGCGCCGAGATTCTCGTCGCCGCCGCCGAGCGCGCTCTTCCCGCCCAGGGCGAATTTTCTCACGCCGAATTGATCGGTTGCACGGTGCTTCGCGAAGACACCGACGAAGAGATCGGCGTGGTCCGCGACATCGAGGAATACGGCGGACCGCCGTTGCTGAACATCGAAACGCCGGAAGGCGGCGAAGTTCTCGTGCCCTTTGCCCGCTCGATCTGCCGCGAGATCGATCCCGCGCGGAAGCTCATCCGCGCCTGGCTGCCGGAAGGGCTAGTCGAAATCAACCATCCTAGCCAACCTCTTCCGAGCCGCGACCGCGAGGGAGCGGATTCGTGAAATTCCACATCGTCACCATCTTCCCCGAATTCTTCCAGGGCCCCTTCGAGCACGGCGTGATTCAAAAGGCGCGCCAGTCAGGAACAATTTCAATCCAGATCCACGATTTGCGAGCCTGGACGCACGACCGGCATCGCACCGTCGACGACCGTCCTTTTGGAGGCGGCGAAGGAATGCTGCTGAAGCCGGAGCCTCTGTTCGAAGCCGTGGAGGCGATTTTTCCCGAGCGCGCCTCCGGGCGCCCGGATCAGGCGAGGCTCGTCGTGTTACTCTCGGCACAGGGGCGAAAATTCGACCAGAAGCTCGCGCGCCGGTTCACTCAATGCGATGATTTGCTGCTGATCTGCGGCCGCTACGAGGGTGTGGATGAGCGCGTCGCCGGCCATTTGGCCGACGAGGAGATCTCGGTTGGAGATTTCGTTCTCAGCGGCGGAGAATTGGCGGCCGCGCTGGTCGTCGATGCCGTCGCGCGCCTGAAAGAAGGAGTTTTGGGAAACCGGGACTCGGTTGTGTTCGAGTCCTTCGGCGAAGAGGGGCTGCTGGACTGCCCCCAATACACGCGGCCGTCGGATTTTCGAGGCTGGCGCGTGCCCGAGGTGCTGCTGGGCGGCAACCATGAGGAGATCCGCCGGTGGCGGCGGAGGGCGGCCCTGGAGAAAACCGCTCGCCTGCGGCCCGATTTATTAGGAGAACGTGAGCCGGGACGGCTTGATGAATCGATCCGGCTTGAGGAATTGAGGAATATATGAACCACGCAGCGTTGACCAAGGTGCTCAACAAGAGCCAGCGGACCCATCCCGAGTTCCGCCCCGGTGACACCATCCGGGTACACGTGAAGATCAGGGAAGGCGATAAGGAGCGCTTGCAGGCGTTCGAGGGAACGGTGATCGCGCGTCACAACACCGGAATGGGCGAGACTATCACGGTCCGCAAGGTCAGCTTCGGGCAGGGAGTCGAGCGCATTTTCCCCGTCCATGCTCCTGTGGTGGACCATATCGACATCGTCCGCACGGGGCGCGTCCGCCGGGCCAAGTTGTACTACTTGCGTGGTTTGAAAGGCAAGGCCGCTCGTCTGCGCGAACGAGAATAGTAAGCCGGAGGGCGGGCTTTAGCCCGCGCGGGGCTTCAGCCCCGCGTGTCCCACGAAATATGCCCCACAGCCGTTACGAGCGAGCCCTCCGCCAAGCCGGTTTCCGCGCCATCGCCGGAGTCGACGAGGCTGGCCGAGGGTCTCTGTTCGGCCCGGTTTTCGCCGCCGCCGTGGTTTTGGACCCCGAGCGGCCCATCCGCGGCCTGGACGATAGCAAGGCGCTCGATCCCGAACGGCGCGAAGTGCTTGCCGCCCGGATTCGGGAGCGAGCCAAGGCTTGGGCCGTGGCCGGCGCCGATGTCTTCGAGATCGACCGGTTGAATATCCTCCAGGCTTCGCGCCTTGCTATGAAGCGCGCCGTGGAACGTCTGGCGGAATCGTGCGATCATCTGCTCGTGGACGCGGTTTCGGTCGAATGCGCCCTTCCCCAGAAGTCTATTATTCATGGCGACGCCTTGTGTTTCTCCATCGCCGCGGCATCCATTCTGGCGAAAGTCGCGCGCGACCGGGCGCTTAGCGCCTGGAGCGACGTGTTTCCACACTATGGCCTGGCGCAAAATAAAGGTTACTCGACGCCCGACCACCTGGCCGCCCTGGATAAATTCGGCCCGACTTCATTGCACCGTTTCAGCTTTGAGCCGGTCCGCTCAGCCGGCCGCCGCGAGGTCTGGACCGGGTATCCTCTTCGGGAGGGAGCGTTGTTCGCATGCCTCTGACCCCGGAGCCGGCCCTCACGGAAGGCGCCGCTTACGGTGCCCAAACAGCCCCCAAAAAGCCCTTTTGGCGCGCTGTTTTTGTGCTATTTTCGCTCGGAATCGGCCTGTTTCTGGTGGTTTTCCCCTGGTCCGATGGTTGGAATCTCAACTATATTCAAGACTTTATCCCCGGCCTTCGCGGCGTTTGGAACGAACCCTCCTTCCGCGGCGCCATTACCGGTTTAGGCCTTATTAATCTGTATGTTGCATGCGTCGCGACCGCTCAGTTGCTGCGTCGGCGGGCTTAAGGCATAGTACGAATCCTACCAGGTACTAGGCAAAATCCTAGATAAAACCTACAAGTTTACCTAGTAGCATTAGGGTGTTCCCATTAGCTACGGCTTCATGCGTTCTAAAGGGGACGAATATACTTCGCAGTTTGAGGAGGAAACAAGTGAGTAAGTTCCGTTTTGCCATGCTGTTAGGCGCAGCTTTGACGATAGCTTCATTAGCGCTGCCTTTGGCTGCCGCAGTTCACCCGAACCATGCGTCCAGCATCACCAGTCCGCAGGAAGGCCCTCCGCCCGACGACGGTAACTAAGACGACCGAAGCGGGTCGGCAATGATCCGCTACGTTTACGACTTCTTGGCGGCCGTGCAAGGAGCAGTGGTTCTCGCGGTAATAGTGCTGCTGCTCCTCGGCCCCCTTCGGAGGTTCTGGGTCGTCTTCGCCCACGCCTTTTGGGCATTCGTCGGGACCGTCGGCTTGACGGTATTCGACATTCTCCGCTCCGCTTCCCATGTTGCGCTGTACGCTCATGCCTATTGGATCAACGAAGTCGTCCTCGATTTACTGCTGTTCCTGGTCGTCATTGTCCTCACCCACACGGCGGCGCCCGAAGGCGAACTGCGCCAAAAGATCGACCGCCTCCTGCTGCTAGTTGCGGCCGCTATGATCGCCCTCCCCTTCCTCGCGTTTCATCCGCGCTTCCATCCCTGGCCTACCGCGCAGTGGTTTAACAGCACGGGAGAAATCCTGAATTTCGGCGCGGCTATCATGAACCTGGCGCTCTGGGGAGCGCTCATTGCCACGCGCCGGGATCCGCAGCTCCTCAAAGTCAGCGCAGGACTGGGCATTCGCTTGACGGGGACGGCTCTCTCCTATGGCGTGCGGCACTTCATCCCGCTGGGCACGTCCAACCTCCTGCCAAATCTTTTTTTGATGCTGACTCAGCTTGCGGGATGGAGTATTCTATGTTGGGCCTTTTGGCCGGCTGCTAAAGCTCGGCATCCAGTCGAAAGCGTGGCCGCCTCGCCATGACCTCGCTGTTTCAGAATCTTCGCTTCGGCGCGCGGATGCTCTTGCGCGCGCCCGGCATCTCCGGCTGCATCGTTTTGATTCTGGCGCTAGGTATCGGGGCTAACTCGGCGATTTTTGGCGTGGTGGACTGCCTGGTGCTGCACCCCGCCCCCTACGCCATCGATAGCCTCGTCTTCCTGTGGACCTACGACTCCAAGGGCGTGCGCAACAGCACCTCGCCGGCGAACTTCCTGGATCTGCGCGCGCAATCGAAATCGCTTACGGGCATCGCCGCCTGGGTGCCGACTTTCGCCGCCGCTTCGGGCATGGACCGGCCGCGGCAAGTCGCCGCATCCGTTGTCACCTCGAATTTCTTCGACACCTTGGGCGCAAAGCCGCTGCTGGGACGCACGTTTCTCCGGGGCGAGGACGGCTTAGACGGCGCCGCCGGCGTCGCCCATACGGCCGTGATCAGCTACCGTTATTGGCAGCAGGATTTGGGGGCGGACCCGAATGTGATTGGGCGGGTGATCGAACTCGACCTGGAGCCCGCCACCATCGTGGGCGTGATGCCGCCGGATTTTCAATTCTGGTTCCGCCCCGAGGATATTTGGGCGCCCATCCATATGGACATCCACGACCGCGATTACACCTATCTGACGGTGATCGCGCACCGCGAGGCGCCGCTCGCCGGCGCCCAAGCCGAAGCGAACGTGATCGCGCGCAACCTGGCGGATGCCTATCCCAAGAGCGATCGGCACACCACCATCGCGGTGGAAGATTTTCGCGACCGCCTGCTGAACCAGACGTTTCGAAGCAGGCTGTGGCTCCTCACCGGCGCGGTGGGCCTGCTGTTGCTGATCGCGTGCACCAACATTGCAAGTTTGCTGCTGGCGCGGTCGGCGGCACGGGAGCGGGAGATGGCGGTGCGCGTTTCGCTCGGCGCAACCGGCTCGCGCATCGCCGCGCAGCTTTTGACGGAAACCGCTCTGCTCTCGACAGCCGGAGGGAGCCTGGGCTTGCTGCTGGCGTGGTCGTTGATCCGAACGGCGCCGAAAATCGTGCCCTTCACGGTGATCCCCGGCGCGCTCAGTCTGAGCTGGCTGGTGGTGGGCTTCACCGCGGCCCTTTCCATCCTCACCTCGATGCTGTGCGGCCTTGCGCCCGCCCTGGCGTCCGCGCGGGGCGACGTCCAAGCGGTGCTGAGGGAGTCGAGCCGCGGCTCGACGGCCGGAAAGAGCCGTCAGCGCTTCCGTCAGAGCATGGTCGCGGCCGAGACCGCGATCGCCCTCATGCTGCTGGCGGGAGGTGGCGTAATGATCGAGAGCCTGTCGAATCTCACGCGCGCCGATACGGGCTTCAATCCCAATAACGTTCTGGCGCTGCGTCTGTTTCTTCCGCTCTCCAAATACAACGCCCAGGGCGAGCTGCTCTTCAATCGCACGGCTCTGCGGCGGCTCTCGATTTTGCCGGGAGTGGAAGCGGTGGCCACCGGGAGCAGCTTGCCGCTGATCAACAATCAGACGGTATCGTTCGACGTGGAAGGCGCTCCGCCGCGCGGCTTGGGCGAGAAAATGGACGTGCCCTACGCCGCCGTCAGCCCGGATTATTTTCGCGTGATGCGTATCCCGCTGAGGCGCGGCCGTTATTTCACGGAGGCCGACGACGAGCGCGCTCCGCAAGTGGCGATCGTTAACGAAGAACTCGTGACCCGCTACCTGCATCAAGGCGATCCCATCGGAAAGCGGCTCCTTTTGACAAAGCCAGTGCTGGGAAGGAACGGCTTTGGGACCGCGGAGTGGATCCAGGTGGTTGGCGTGGTGGGGAACGTCAGAATGTCGGCGCGATCTCCGGAGTTGAAGCCGATTCTGTACCTGCCCTACGCGCAAGGCAACTGGACCACGGGCGTCTGGTTCACTGCCCGCACCAATCTGAACCCATCCGCCCTCACGTCCGCGGTGCGGGGGGAGTTCATGCGCATGGACCCGGATCAGCCCATCGAGCAGATCACCGATCTGGACCGGATGCTGGCGGACCAGCTTGCGCAGCCTCGCTTCCAAACAGGGCTGATGGGAGCGTTTGCGCTGCTCGCCTTGGTGCTGGCTGCTATCGGCGTGTACGGCGTGAACGCCTATGCCGTTTCGCAGCGCCGGAGCGAGATCGGTTTGCGCATGGCTTTGGGCGCCACTCCGCGCGACATCTTGCGCGAAGTGGCGGCGCGCGGCATGGCGCCGGCCGCTATCGGCATCGGCGCGGGTACCTTGGGTTCCGTCGCCGTGACTTCGGCGCTGAAGAGCGTTCTGGTGGGCGCGGGAGCCGCTAGTCCCCTGTCGTTTTTCGCCGCCGTCGTACTGCTCGCGCTGGTCAGCGCCGCAGCCTGTTATTTTCCGGCGAGCAGGGCCACACGGATCGATCCAGCGATTGCTCTGCGGGCGGATTAAGCGTCGCCAAACGCCCCGCTTGCGCTCCAAGACCGAGCCGGCGCAGGACTATTCTATTGGAAAGAATTCAGCAATTCCTCCAGCGCCGCAACGGCCGTCACGGGCAACTTGCACGCGTAGTTTTCGCAGACGTAGGCTGTGGCTTTGCCCTCAACGGCGGGCATGGCGACCGGCGCGTGCTCGCCTCGCATCACGATGGCATTCGGCAGAAAGCGGCCGCGGATCGCATTCATCATCGCCGCCATTTCCGAATCCTCGCCGCGAGTCCCGGCGAGAACGATTTCCATGGGCTTGGCCTCCGCGAACATGCTCGCCGCGAGCATCTGGGGCGCCGCCATGGGATTCGCGGAGAGCCGCCGTCCGAATGCCGTCAGCGCGCGGTCCGCAGCCGACCTGAAATCGTCGCGACTGACATAGCGCGCCAGGCGCAGCAGAGCCAAAGCCATCGCCGAGTTGCCCGAGGGTTCCGCGCCGTCATAGTCGTCTTTCAGGCGCAGCACCAATTCGGACTTAGGGGCCGTGGAGAAGAATCCCCCCGCGTCCGGATCCTCGAATAGTTCGATAGCGCGCTCGGCCAGCCGTGCCGCCCAGGAAAGGTCCGCACCTTCGAACGTGGTTTCGTACATATCCAGCAAGCCAAGAATCATGAAGGCGTAGTCGTCCAGGAATGCTTCGACGGCTGCTTCGCCCTTCCGGTAGCGCCGCATCAACGTCGAATCCGATGCGCGCCACAAAGCGTTCCGAACGACTTCGATGGCGCGCCGCGCGGCTTGTCGATATGCGGCATCCCCCAACGCCTGCGCACCCTTGGCGAACGCGGAAATCATGAGTCCATTCCACCCCGCCAGGATTTTATCGTCGAGATGAGGACGCGGCCGGCCCGCGCGAATGCTCAACAACTTTTCGCGAGCCTTGGCCAGCCCCGCTTCGTCGCCGGTTCCGGCCGGACGCGCCAGGTACAAAATGTTGCGGCCCTCGAATTCGCCGTGTGGATCGTCGCGGACGTTGCCGTGCTCCTCAGCGCCGTAGACGCGCGAAAAAACGGCGGCCTCTTTCTCTCCCAGCGCCGCGACCAGTTCGCCGTAGCTCCAAAGATAGAAGGCGCCTTCGCGCTTTTCCTCAGGGCGCGCCGGATCGACAGCGCTGTCGGCGTCCTCCGCCGAATAAAATCCGCCCTCCGGGTGCGCCAAGTCCCGCAGGACATAATCCAATACGCTTCGCGCGATCAGCGCATATTGCTCATCGTGCGTAATCTGAAAAGCTTCCAGATAAGATGCCGCGAGTTGCGCCTGATCGTACAGCATTTTCTCGAAATGGGGGACGAACCATCGCTCGTCCACCGAGTAACGATGAAACCCGCCGCCGAGCTGGTCGTTCATTCCGCCTTTCGCCATTTCGCGCAGGGTGAGCAGAACCATCTCCATAGCCTCGTCGTTGCGCGTCTCGGCGTAATAGCGCAGCAAGAAATTGTAGACGCTCGCCCGGGGGAACTTGGGCGCGGCGCCAAAGCCGCCGAGCCGCGAATCGAACGACCTTCGAAACGCGTAAAATGCCGCATCGAAGACATCGCGTCCCGCTTTGTAGCCCGCCGCTCCATCCGGCAGGCCCGCATACTGCCGCAACTGCTCGATCACCTGGGCGCCGGATTGTTCTATTCGCACGCGATCCAAGCGCCAGGCGCGCGCAAGATTGTCGAGAATCGCGGCGAAGCCCGGCCGTCCGTAGCGGCTGTCCGGCGGAAAATATGTGCCGCCAAAAAACGGTTTGCGGTCGGGGGTCAGGAAAACGGACATCGGCCAGCCGCCGCTGCCGGTGGAGGCCTGAACGAACAACATATAGATCCGGTCCACATCGGGCCGCTCTTCGCGGTCCACCTTGACCGGAACGAAGTTTTCGTTGAGAAGACGGGCGATCTCAGCATTCTCGAACGACTCCCGCTCCATGACATGGCACCAATGGCACGTGGAATAGCCCACGGAAAGAAAAACCGGCTTGTCTTCGCGCGCGGCCTTCTCGAACGCCTCTTCGCCCCAGGGATACCAATCCACCGGATTATGTGCGTGCTGTAACAGGTAGGGGCTTTTTTCGGCGGCGAGGCGATTAGGCAATTTTCATGGTACCGCCGCGAAAAAGCGCAGGATTTTACTATTGGCCCAACCGCTGCAAGACCTGAAGCGCCGCGGCGCGCGCGTCCGGGTCGGAACCGTTCGCGGCGATCCTCAAGTGCTCTAGCGCGCCGGTCGTATCGCCTCTTCGACCCAGAGCCATCGCGAGCTCAAAATGCGCCCGCCATAGATCCTTTTGCAAGCGGACGGCGGCCTCAAGCTCGCGGATCGCTCCGGCAGAGTCGCCCCGATCCTCGAGAAGATGTCCGTATTCGAGCCGCGCTTCGGCCAGATCCGGTTTCAACTTCACCGCCTGCTCAAATTGGTAGCGGGCTTCGGGAAGTTGTCCACGCGACGCGAGCACGCGCCCTAGATTCAATCGCCATTCCGCAATACCGGGTTGGATGCGCAAAGCCTCCCGGAACTCCTTCTCAGCCCCGGCCTGATCGCCAGTTCCCCACAGCACCGAGGCGAGGTTGTTATGCATCTCCGGCAAATCCGGATCGAGCATCACGGCCTTTTCCAAATCGCTCCGAGCCTCCGCGCCCTTATCTTGCTGCCACAGGACCCAGCCGAGCGTGCCCCATGCCGAGGCGTCGTCCGGTTCCAGTTGGATGGCCCGGCGTAGCGAAGCTTCCGCCGGAGTCCACTGCCGCGCCTCCATCTGAGCGTTACCTAGCTGGACGAGCCGGTATCCGGTCGGTTCGCGGCGCGCCGCTTCTTCGAACATAGGAATGGCGCGGGAGAAATCTCCCCCCGCGCGATAGCCTTGCGCAAGCTCCGCATAATAGGCGGCATCGGCTGGATGTTGTTTATCCACCAGGCTCGCCATCCTGGTCAGCCCCGCGGCAAGGTTGGTCTGATTCCGGATCTGGGCCGCGGCCAAATACAACGAGTCTTTGGCCGTCTGCGCCGGATAATAAGCCACCACTTCACCGCGGTATTTGTTCGCCACGCTTTCGACCACTTCCGGTTTCGGCGCCAGCGGATCGCCCTCCGGTTTTCGCCGCTGAATCAGATGATCCGTCATCACCACGCGCACCACATCGTCGGTCCTCCGCTTGGGCATGTGACACGAGATGCAATCGGCCCCGGTGGCGTGCACGCTTCCAGCGGACGTTTGCCGTAGCGTGCCGGCATGGCAGCTTTGGCAGACCGCGTTATAGTGCGCCGCCGCTTCCGGCCCGTGGGGAATGTCGTGGGGATTGTGACAAGTGGTGCAGCGGAGCTTGCCCTGGCTCTTTAGAAAACACTGCGATTCGCGCAGCCGGTAGGCGCCTTGAGCGATCTCAAACCGGTCGTTCATTCCGCTCGCGCGATCGAACGCCAGGCTGAAATCTCCCAGCGGCTCTCCCGGAACGTAGGAGAACGGCGAGCGATCATAGCGGCGGATGGAGTGGGGCAGATCCAGGCTGGTCGTTTCCAGGTGGCACTGCATGCACACTTCGATTTCGCGATCCGGCGGCAGGCGCTTCGGATTCACAATGGCCGCCCGGATCTGCTCCACCGGACCGCCCGCGTAAGCCATATCCACGTGCCGCTTTCCCGGACCGTGGCACCGCTGACAATCGATGCCTTCCGGTATCGGCTGGACGAACGTCATCTCGGCGCTTGCGGAGTGTTGCATCGACTCAGGGATCTTCGGGTACGCATTGTGGCAGAACATGCATTCGTAATGCACCGGCCGCACCGATCCCGGATAGTCCGGCTGATCGTAGCCCGGGCTCATGTCCCAGTAGCCGCCCTTCTCCGAATACCAGCTCAGTGGGAGCACTTGAAGAGCGCCCTGAGCGGTCAGATGAAGATACGTCTTGGCGTGATTGCCCGAGCCGATAACAAAATCGACCTGTTTTTCGTCGATGTTTGTCTCTTTACCGTCGAAGCCGATTTGCCAGCGCCGCTGATAGTATTTGCCGCCGCGCGAGATCATCTCGAAATAGCTGTTCGACGCCTCGTGATGGAATGGCTTTCCGAATGGGGGCGCGGATTCGGGTTGCGCTCGGGAAAACGACCGTCCCATGCCGGTTTTGCGGTAAGTGGCGGCAATTCCACCGTGGCACTCCGCGCACACTGCCGCATCGACGTAAGCATTGGCGGGAGCGGAGGAGGCGCGCGGCGGCCTTCTCGCGTAGATCCACGCGCCGGTCAGCACGATGGCTAGAACTGTCGCCGATATCGCCAGACGAAGCTTCGAAAAGACCTTCAGCGCAGCACTCCTACTTCGCTATTCTATGGGCACTTTAAATCCCGGCGCGGCGCTCAGAATGTCTCCCGAATACATGGCGCGGATAATGAGCAGACTTCAGTTCTGGGGATTTCCTTTGCACAAATCCGTGACGCAGACCGTCTCATTCGTGGGCGCCGGAACCGGCAGTCCGCGTTCCTTCATCAGCTTTTCGAGAAGAGCTTCCGTATCGGGGTGCGCGATCGCCGACTGCACCCCGACTCTGACCAGTCCCCGCGCGTAGTCCACCGGTTCCCACGTGTGGCCAAATAAGGCTCCGGTAAAGGTGTCGCGACTGCCATTGTCGTGAGCGTCCAATTTTGCGCCGCGGTCCACCAGCAATTGAACGACGGCGTTGCGGCCCTTATGGGCCGCGCCATGAAGCGCCGTGCGGCCGTCTTTGTTGGCGAGATTCGGATCGATGCCGAGGTCCAGGCACATTTTGACGGCTTCCAGATTGTCCGTCTCGGACCACTCGAACGTGACGCCTTCCACCCAGCCGATTCCCGACGCCACCATCAACGCGGTATCGCCATTGGAGGTCTCGATCTTCGGATCGGCGCCATGCGCCAAAAACAGCTTCATGACGGGCAGATCCGCCGATTGGGCGGCGCGCAGAAACGGAGTCGCTCCGGCTTCATACAGCCATTGCATCGTAAAAATCGTGCGTGTTTCCGTGCTGTCGCCTTTGCATTCGGCCGGCGTGGACTCGACGCCGCAAATTCGGGCGTTTACGTTCGCGCCCTTGTCGACGAGGAGCTTGATGAACTCCAGTTGATCCATGTCGGCGGAGCGGACCGGATAATCGCCGCCTTCGATATTGCGGTTGTCCACAGCCAGGTACAACGGCGTCCACCCGCCGTCGTTGTGGATATTCGCATTGGCCCCGTGTTCAAGCAAATATTTCGCGAGCCGATAGTGCCTGTTCTGGACGGCTGTCAGCAGAGGCGTCCATCCGTAGTGGCTGGTCTGATTGACATCGGCGCCCGCGTCGATCAGGATTTTGGCGCAGTCGAAGCAGTCTTCGCGAGCCGCAAAAACCAGAGGCGTAAGGCCGCCGCCTTTCGTATTCTGCTGATTTCGGCCGAAGGCGGCCTCCGCCGCCGCCGCGTCCGCCGCCGCCAAATCGTCCGGGTTGCCACCGGCGGCGGCTCGATTCTGCCCACGCCCGCGGCCGGCGCGCCCTCCCGCCGGATTCGTTCTCAGCGCAAATCCCTTGTCTTGAGCCGCGCGTTGCTGGACGCTGGGCGCAAGATATGCCGTGCCGCCTTTGTTGTCGGCGTTGGTTACAGCCGCTACGTCGCTGCCGCGTTCCACCAGCAACCGGACCGCATCCGTGTGGCGCTGCTCCGTGGCCCACATGAGCGCCGTTGTGCCTCGAACCGTCTCCTTCGCGTTCACGTCGGCCTTGCGATCCAGGAGCAGCTTGATCGCATCCAGATTCCCGTTCCGCGACGCGAACATCAGCGGAGTTTCGCCGCGCGGCGAACGCTCATTGGGATCCGCGCCCGCGCTCAATAGCTTTTCGATCATGGGAGCGCTTCCACCGATGGACGCCAACTGCAAGGCCGTGGCGCCGTCGTGGTTCGCGATCCGGACGTTGGCGCCCGCCGCGATCAGCATGTCCGCCATGGCCAGGTCGTTTTTGTAGGCGGCCCACTGGATCGCAGTCGCGCCATCCGCCTGCGGAGCGTTTACGCCGGCCTTCTGCTTGAGCAAGCTCGCAACGGTAGATATATCGCCGCGCATGGCCGCGTCCGCGACGGGGCTGCCCGAAGCGGCGAGGAGCGCCGCGCTCCCGGCGGCGCAGGCAAAAACAATCGGTAATGCTCGCATCAACTAGATTTTACCGATTTCGCGTCGAAAAAGGGCGCCCGTCGTCTTCGGATGATGCGTTCCGTTCAGCGATAGGCTTCCCGGCGATGCCGCACGGACAAGATCTCTCCACTAACCATCCTGCGCCAATGTTTCCCAGGTCGTTGAATTTGTAGAGCAATGCCGACAACGCACGGGGGCGGGCTTCAGCCTCGCTTCGTTGAAGCGGCGCTAAAGCGCCGCGCGGACTCAAGTCCGCCCTCCAGGCACCGGCACACAAGTCCGGTTAGCGGCGCTAGCAGGTCGGGGCGGGCCACGGCCGTCCACTCAACCCCTTTTGCCATGCGCCAAGCGGTCGAAGTCCTCCGCCGTCAAGCCGAAGTCCCGAAGGACCTCCTCATGAGCGATGCCTTTTCCGTCGTGCCGGCGGAGCCATTCCTTGGATCGCTCCACAGCTTGCCGTTCCTCTTCCGCCTCCGGTTCGTCATCGAGAGGCGCGGTGGCCAGCTTGCGCGCGACTGGGTCGACGATCGCTTCGAGCAAGCCGACCACAGCCGAGAGTTGGTATTTCAACCGGCGCTTATCCCCGGCCTTACCGGCCGGGGCTGGGTGCGAACGCTGGAACACAGTCGTGCCCACTTTCAGCCCGCTTAGCGCAATTTATAATGAAGCAATGCCGGAATCGCCAGGGGCTCCTTCTACCAACGACGCGGCTCCGTTTACGTTCGAAGCCGGACTGGAACAACTCGAAGCCATCGTGAAGGAGATGGAATCGGGCGATTTGCCGCTAGAGCGCGCGTTAGAACTGTTCGAGCGCGGGGCCAAACTCAGCGACGCGTGCCGCAAGCAGCTCGAGGAGGCCGAGACGCGCATTGAAGTCCTCACCCGGCGCGCCGGCGAGATGCAGCCGCAGCCCTTTCCCAACCATAAGTGAACCTCGAAGACTACATCGGCCATCGACATCAGCGAGTTGAGGCGGCCTTGGACCGCGTGGTTCCATCCGAATCGCAGGAGCCCTCCATCATTCACAGGGCCATGCGATATAGCCTGTTCGCCGGGGGCAAGCGCATCCGGCCGCTACTCGCCATTGCCGCCGCCGAGGCCGTTTGCGAAGCTCCTACCGGGATCGAAACCGCTGCCTGCTCGCTTGAATTGATTCACACCTATTCCTTGATCCACGACGATCTCCCCGCGCTCGATAACGACGATTTGCGCCGCGGCCGCCCCACGTGCCACAAGGTTTTCGGCGACGCCATGGCGATTCTGGCGGGAGACGCTCTGCTGACGCTGGCGTTCCAGGTCCTTTCCCAACTCGAAAATGCCGATGCCGAGCGACGCATTCGCCTGGTCCGCGAGCTGGCCACAGCCTCGGGAACAGTGAACGGCATGATCGGTGGGCAAGTGAACGATCTGGAGGGCGAAGGTAAACCGCCCACGCCTGCTCTGCTCGAATCCATCCACCGCGCAAAAACCGGAGCGCTGCTGCGCGCGAGCGTGCGCATGGGCGCGATCTACGCCGGGGCCGACTGCGAGCGGATCAAAGCGCTGAGCCGCTTCGGCGAGCACATCGGGCTCGCATTTCAGATCGTCGACGACGTGCTGGACGTCGAGGAGCCATCGGAAAAGCTGGGGAAGACGGCCGGCAAAGACGCCCAGCAGCAAAAGATCACCTTCCCGGCGGTCTACGGTCTGGAGCGCTCGCGCGAAATGGCGGAACAGGAACGCCTCGCGGCGCATGCGGCGCTCGCGGGCTTCGACGCGCGCGCGGAGCGGCTCAAACAATTTGCCGATCTGATCGTGCGGCGCCATGCATGAAGGCCCGTCTGGATCAGATGCTGTTGGAGCGCGGTTTGGCCGATTCCCGCGAGAAAGCTCGCGCTCTGATTCTGGCCGGTAGTGTTACCGTTGACGGCCACAAAGCCGAGAAGCCGGGCCACAGTTATGAAATCGCTTGCCGCATCGAGGTGGCCGCTCCGCCTCCGTATGTCAGCCGGGGCGGCTTGAAATTAGCCGCCGCGCTCGATCGTTTCAGAATCGATGTGGAGGGCTGCGTCTGCCTGGACGTCGGAGCGTCCACCGGCGGCTTTACCGATTGCCTGTTGCAGCGCGGCGCGGCGCGCGTTTGGGCCGTGGATGTAGGGCATGGCCAGCTCGATTGGAGATTGCGGAACGATCCTCGCGTGGTGGTGCGGGAGGGCGTGAATGCGCGCTACCTGCGCAAGGAAGATTTCCCCGAGCCGTTCGATCTCGCCGTGTGCGACGCCAGCTTTATCTCCGCCACGCTCCTGCTTCCTTCCATGCGCGCCGTCCTGACGGAACATGGTGAAATGGTGATCCTGGTGAAGCCTCAATTCGAAGCCGGCAAAGGCCAAGTGGGCAAGGGAGGGATCGTTCGCGATCCGGAATTACATGTCCAGGCCTGCCGGCGGGTGCGGGCCGCAGCAGAGGAACTCGGCTTTGCCACGGAGCTGATGGAGAGCCCTATTTTGGGCGCGGAGGGCAATAAGGAGTTCCTGCTCTATGCCCATTAGCGCCGTCGCCATCGTCTCGAAACCACGCAGTCCTCAGGCGGCCCGGGTGGTGCCGGATCTTATCGCGTGGCTTCGCGAGCATGGCGTTGAGGCGCTGCTGGACGCCGAGAGCGCCGACTACGCCGGTTTAGGGGCGGGGCGTTCGCGCGAGGAGATCGTTCGCGACGCCGGATTCGTCATCGTGCTGGGCGGCGATGGCACGCTGCTCTCGGCCGCTCGCGCCATCGCCGGCCGCGATATACCGATCTTCGCGGTGAACCTCGGCGGCTTGGGCTTTCTCACCGCCATCAAGATCGAGGAGCTTTATCCGCAATTGGAGCAGGCGCTGTGCGGCCGTTTGGAACTCGAGCGCCGGCGCATGCTGCGTACCGAGCTTTGGCGCGGGACGGACAGGATCGGCGTCTACGAGGGCCTGAACGATATGGTTCTCGCCAAGGCCGAAATCGCGCGCATGATCGATCTTTCCGTGCATATAGACGACGCATTTGTTTGCGTCTATAAAGCGGACGGCTTGATTATTTCGACGCCCACCGGCTCCACCGCGTATTCGCTTTCGGCCGGAGGGCCGATCGTGCTTCCATCGGTGGAAGCTTGGGCCATAACGCCGATCTGTCCGCACATGCTGAGCATGCGTCCGGTGATCGTCCCCGATGGCAGCGTAATCCGCGTCGAAGTGCTTGCGACCGATCACGCCACCTACTTAACGATCGATGGGCAGGTGGGCGAGCTGTTGAACCAGGGCGACCACATCGTCTGCCGAAGCTCCGACCACTCAGTCAGCCTCATTCGGCCACCGAGCCTGCTGTTTTTCGATGTGCTCCGAGAAAAGCTAAAGTGGGGCGGCCGATGAAACGGGTCTCGCTCACGGCCTGGATTCTGATCGCGCTGTTTGCCGGCATCGCTTTCGGCGCCGCGTTTCCCAAAGCGGCGATGGAACTGGGCCTGCTCGGGACGATTTTCCTTCGGCTGATCAAATCGATCATTGCGCCGCTGCTGTTCGGGACGCTAGTCTGCGGCATCGCCGGAACGGGCAACGTCAAAACCATGGGACGGATCGGCGGCAAGGCGATTTTGTATTTCGAGATCGTCACCACGGTGGCGCTGTTTGTCGGCCTGGGCGCGGTGAATCTGGTTCAGCCGGGCGCCGGCGTGGCTCTGCAGAAAGGCGCACAAACGGGAATCCAGCAGACGGCTGGTGGACTCTCGCAGATTCTGGAGCATACTTTCCCGGTGAGTATCATCGACGCGATGGCGCGCGGCGAGGTGCTCCAGATCGTCGTGTTCTCGTTCATTTTCGGAACTGCGTGCGCGGCCATCGGAGCCAAAGCGAAGGCCGTGGTAGAGTTTTGCGAATCGCTCTCGGAAGTGATGTTCCGCTATACCAACTACGTGATGTTGTTTGCTCCGTTCGGGGTGTTCGGCGCGATGGCTGCAACCATTGGCGAGCACGGCCTTGGCGTGCTGGTGAATTTAGGGAAGCTGGTGGGCACGCTCTACGGCGCCGAAATCTTCTTTGTCGTGGTGGTGCTCGGCGTCGTGACCACCGTTGCGCGGATTCCGCTCCGCCGGTTCATCGCTCACGTGAGGAGTCCGTTTTTGATCGCCTACTCCACTGCTTCGAGCGAAGCCGCCTTGCCTCTCGCGCTCGAAAACATGGAGCGCTTCGGCGTGCCGAAACATATCGTCGCGTTCGTGCTGCCCACCGGTTACAGCTTCAATCTCGACGGTTCGACGCTGTATCTCTCCCTGGCCGCGATGTTCGTGGCGCAGGCCGCGGGCGTTCATGTTCCTTTCGGCACACAGCTGGTGATGATGCTGACCCTGATGCTCACGAGTAAAGGCGTCGCGGGCGTGCCGCGAGCGTCGCTGGTGATCTTGGCGGGCACTCTCGCGACGTTCAATCTGCCTGTGGAAGGGATCGCGGTGATCCTCGGAGTCGACACATTGATGGATATGTGCCGGACATCGGTGAATCTGCTGGGCAACTGCCTGGCGACGGCCGTGGTGGCGCGATGGGAGGGCGTGGATTTGCGAGCCGCGGAGTTGAGTAAGGCTTCGGAAGCATCGTTAGCGGCCCGAAGATAGTGGCGCGTCCCGCTCAACGGGCGCTGCTGTTGCCGCGCAAATTCCGTAGAAGGCGATCGGCTTGGACGTTCCTTCCTCGCGCCTGTTGCGCACGGACGATCGCTGGGATCAATTGCGCAGGCGTGTAGTAGGTCCTCAAATATCCCTCGGCGGCGCTTGCAACTGCGCTCTCGGGCGAATACAGGTACTTCACTCCGATCGCCAGGGTCTCGGGATCGCCATAGCCGAATATGGAGGGCAAGAAATCGTAGAGCAGCGTTTCCCGGTCGGTGGGAGCGGCGCGAACTTGGGCCTGCAGCCACGCGCGGCGCCGCTCGGCGGTTCCCGGCTTCAGTTCCACTGGGACCCATTCCGTTTCCGCGGTGTTGCGCAGCGACGCGAACGTCCCGACCCCCGGCACATATCGGGCAAGATACGTTCCGGCGCGGTCCATAGGATAAAGCAAGTGAAGAGGGATTCGTCCCGCGAGCGACTGCCGGTCGGGAACCTGCGGCGCCGGACAGGGCGGGCCCGAGTAACGTACCCTTTGCGGCGGATTCTTCACGGAACGTTCTTCCGCTATCGGAACCCCGCCGTACTTGAGCTCAATGTGCGCACATTGCAGCGGGGGCCATAGAGGCGAGAATCCGAAGGGAAGTTCCACTGGGATTTTGCCATTGGCGACATTGTAAAGCCGCACCCACACCGGCATTCCCGTGTAAGTTGGCTGCTCCTGATAGAGCATCATGCGGTCGGGTCCGAATCTCAACGTGATGGGAATGCTGCTTACTCCGGAGTAAACCAGCCGCAGCGCGACTTTGTCGCTAGCAGAAAGGGCGTTTGGGACGACAAAGTTTATCTGCTTCTCCTGCACATAGATCAGAGGCACGGGTTGCTCATCAATGAGGATCTGAACTCCGCAAAGCTCGACGGGCAGAACCCGTTCGACCTGGTCTAACACCTCAGGCGGATTCGGCCCATCCGGACGAAACGCCCCAGCGTCTCGAGCGCAAGGTTCGGCTGGGCCAAGATGCTTTCCATAGATTGAAAACATACGCCCCGGCCACAGGCGACCCCCGGTGGGCCCGATCTGGTACGCCGTAAATTCCGGGCGCGGAGGTTGTTCGGCATGCAGCGCGACGGCGGCGAGAAGACAGAAGAATGCGCGAGATGCCCACACATCGGAATTGACACCGATTCTTAACCGCATGTTGCAGGAAACTTGGGCAGTAAAAAAAACAATTCGACTACAACCTCCAGTGGAAATATCGGAGGTAAATATCGGAGGGCATTGCCAACTTGACGGTGAAAGCGGTAGGGTGGTGGTGAATGAACGACATTCGCGATCAAATAGAAAGGCTTTCCGCCGCGGAGAAAATAGATTTACTCGACATCCTGTGGCAGAGCCTTGAGGCCGATTTGCCGCCGTTGACGGCCGCGCAACGCGAAGAACTCGACAATCGTTGGGCGCGCCATGCCCAGGATCCATCCGCCGTCATCCCTTGGGACCAAGTAAGAACCGGCCTGTTTAAGAAGCAGTGACATTGCCCGTTGTCTGGTTGCCGGAGGCAGACGCGGATCTCAGGACGGCACAGGCATGGTATGAGGCAATCCGTCCGGAACTCGCGATTCGATTTGCACTAGCCGTTGAAGAGGCGATGGAGTCCATCGCGGCGAACCCCTTGGGCTTCGCAATCGTGTACAAGAACCGCAGGCGCGCAGGCGTGCGGCGGTTTCCCTACGGAATATTCTTCGCATTGGAAGATGAACGAATCGTCGTGATAGCCTGCTTTCACGGAAAGCGGAATCCGCGGCGATGGCAGGTCCGCTAATTCCGCACGTGGCGAGCCATACTTGCGCCAACTCCGCTTTCCCTCCTAAACTTGGGAGTTCGGGAGGCACATTGAAATGACCCGTCTGAAACTGTGGACGCCCGCTCTGATCGCTACCGCGTCCATCGTTTGGATTTGGAACCCTGCGCTTGGCCAGCAAGGCGCGCCCGCCGCGGGCGAATGGCGCACCTATGGCGGCGACGCCGGAAATACGCGCTATTCGCCGCTGGATCAGATCAACGCCACGAACGCTCGCAATCTGCAAGTGGCGTGGCGCTGGAAGGCGCAGAACATGGGTCCCAGCCCGCAAGCGGCGTGGGAAGTGACTCCCCTGATGGCCGGTGGAAAGCTGTATTTCACAGCCGGCATTGGGCGTACCGTGGTCTCGGCAGACGCGGCCACGGGCGAAACGTTATGGCTCTATCGCGGCGACGATACCAAGGAACGCGGCGCGGTGCGCGCCAACAATCGCGGCCTTAGCTATTGGACCGACGGCAACGACGAACGCATCCTTTTCGTCACTCCCGGCTATCAACTTGTCGCCCTGAACGCCAAAACCGGGCTGCCGGTGAGCAACTTCGGGCGCGACGGCCACGTAGATCTTTGGCAGGGCCTCGACCGCGCCAAAGTGGAGAACGGCACTATCGGCGCCACCTCGCCGCCAATCATTATCCGCGATGTCGCAGTGGTCGGCGCATCGCTTCGAGTCGGCGTCGCATTGCCGACGAAGTTGAACACGCCCGGATATATTCGGGGATACGACGTCCACACCGGAAAGCTGCTGTGGACTTTCCATACAGTGCCGCAGGCGGGCGAACCGGGCGTTGAAACGTGGCTCAAAGATCCTCAAACGGGAGAGGATTCCTGGAAATTCACCGGAAATACCGGCGCCTGGGGACCGCTTACCGGCGACGAAGAACTCGGCTACGTATACGTGCCGGTGGAGGCTCCGAGCGGCGACACCTTTGGCGGCCAGCGTCCCGGCGCCAATCTATATTCGGATAGCATCGTCTGCCTGGACGCCAAAACCGGCAAGCGGGTCTGGCACTATCAGCTCATTCATCACGAAATGTGGGATTACGATATTCCCGCGGCGCCGATTCTGCTCGATATCACTGTGAGCGGGAAAAAGATCAAAGCGCTGGCGCAGGTGAATAAGTCGGCATTCATTTTTGTTTTCGACCGCACCAACGGCCAGCCGGTATGGCCGATAGAAGAGCGCGCCACTCCTCAAGGCAAGGTCCCCGGCGAATGGTATTCGCCCACGCAGCCTTATCCGACCAAGCCCGCGGCGTTCGATCGCCAGGGCGTCACCGAGGCGGACCTCGCCGATTACACGCCCGAGATCAAAGCCGAAGCACTGAAGGTCGCGTCGCAGTACGTTCTGGGACCAATCTACACGCCGCCCATCGTCAAGGACGATGGAGGAAAACTGGGCACGATCCAGCTTCCCGGCGCCGGCGGCGGAGCCAATTGGATGGGCGCGTCCGTGGACCCGGAAACCGGAATGTTGTATGTGCCCTCCACCACCAGCCCCTACATCTCCGCGCTTCAGCCCGGCGGCGGTCGGTCGGAAATGCCGTATATCGCCGCGGGAGGATTGGGTGGCCCCAACGTGATGGGTCTGCCGCTGATCAAAGGTCCGTATGGCCGCATCACCGCTATCGATCTCAACACCGGCGATCATGCCTGGATGATTCCCAACGGCAAGCCCGCGGATAGCCTCGTGAACAATCCCGCGCTCAAGGGCGCTGGAATCGACGCGAGCAACTGGGGTGGCGGACAGCGCTCACCGATCCTGATCACCAAGACGATGTTGATCGAGGGCAGTAACAATCTGCGCTTCATCGACAAGAAAACGGGCTCGGTGATTTACGAGATGCCGCTGGGGGGGAATGTGACCGGCGGCACCATGACGTATTCGCTGAACGGCCGTCAATTCTTGATCGCGGTGGTCGGCGGTCAGCAGGGCAGTGGCGCGGAACTGGTCGCGCTGGCGCTGCCCCAGCCGGGAGCGGCGGGCGGGCGCGGGGGACGCGGAGGTCGCGGTGGACGCGGCGGAGGACGTGGCGGCGCGAACCCCCCGCCGAATAACTAAACCAGCTTCTTTTAATTGCGCGCAGTCTGCGGAGACGCAGATGCCGCGAACGCCAGGGCTTTACTCGAAACCTTTGATACGATGTGGGGGCGTGAGCTTCGCCGAAGAGCTGCATCGTCGGCTTATCGAGGCCGTGCCCGAGGGGATATGGGTTGTCGATCCTCAAGGCCTGACCATCTTTAGCAATCCTCGGATGGCGGAGATTCTGGGAACCGACTTCGAGTCAATGTCCGGCCGCTCGTGCTTTGAATGCGTCTTTCCCGAGGAGTTGGAGGACGCTCAGCGCCAATTTGCTCGCTGCCTGGCCGGCGACCGCCGGCCATTTGATTTTCGGCTGCGCCGCGCCGACGGATCGCCGATCTGGGTCAGCATTTCCTGCATGCCTGTTCACGATGACGCGGGCGTTCCCGTCGGGCTTCTCGGTCTATTCTCGGATATCACGGAACGTAAGCAAGCCGAAGCGGCGTTGCGGGAGAGCGAGGAGCGTTTCCGGAGCCTAGCGGACGCGGCAGCGGTCATGATTTGGTCGTCCGGCTTGGATAAGGTTTGCACCTTCTTTAATAAGCGCCGGCTCGACTTTACCGGCCGTTCGATGGAACAGGAACTGGCCGACGGATGGGCCAGCGGCGTGCACCCGGAGGATCTGGACCGCTGCCAGGCCACCTACAATTCATCGTTCGACGCCCGCATCCCGTTTCAAACGGAGTATCGGTTACGGCGTGCCGACGGGACGTATCGGTGGGTTCTGGACCAAGGAACTCCACGTTACCGTGACCGAGAGTTCGTTGGATTTATCGGCTCCGCCGTCGACATCACCGAGCATAAGCGGATTCAAGAGCGGTTGCGGGCCAACGAGGCTCGCCTTCTGGCCGCTCAACGCCTCGCGAACGTTGGGAGCTGGGAACGGCACTTAGAAAGCCACGCAAGCGTCTGGTCCGAAGAGATGTTTCACATCCTCGGGATAAAACCCGACGAGCCGCCAAGCTTTCCGCTGTTCATGAGCCGCGTTCATCCGGAGGACCAGGAAAAGGTGTCCGTAGCCGCGCGTGACATCCTTTCGGGCACTGTTCCGGGAGAGTACCGGATCGTGCGGCCTGACGGGCAGGTGCGCTTTGTTCGCACCGTCTCGGAGGTGGTTCGCAACAATTCGGGTGAACCAATTCGCATCGTAGGCGCGACTCAGGACATTACCGAGCGGAGACAAGCCGAGGCAGGGCTGCGCGAAAGCGAACAACGCTTCCGTAGAGTGTTCGAAGAAGGCCCTCTCGGCCTCGCGCTTGTTGGGAGAGATTACCGCTTCCTGACGGTAAATAGCGCGCTTTGTCAAATGGTGGGCTATACGGAGGAGGAACTCACCCAGAAGAGTTTTGCCGATATCACGCACCCGGATGACCTGCGAGTGGATGTGGAGCTTGCCGAGCGGCTCTTCCGGCGCGAGATTCCCTTCTATCGCATGCAAAAGCGGTACGTTAAGAAGAATGGCGAGGTTATCTGGATCAATCTGACGGCAAGTCTTCTTCTGAATGGCGACGGCGAACCGCTCCACGGACTTGCGATGGTGGAAGATATCACTGAAATCAAGCGCGCCCAGGATGAAGCGCTCGCCCGCCAGAAGCTGGAGAGCGTCGGAACGCTCGCGAGGGGTATCGCCCACGACTTCAATAATCTTCTGGGCGCGGTGCTGGCGCAGGCGGAACTGGCACTGGGAGATCTTGCCGCGGGATCGAGGCCCATCGAAGAAGTAAAGGCGATTCGGGACGTGGCGATGCGCGGTTCGGAAATCGTCCGTGAACTGATGATCTATGCCGGGGAAGAAAGTCCGGCCGATGAACTGGTGGACCTTTCGCGGATCGTCAAAGAAATGCTCGAATTGCTCAAGGTTTCGGTGTCGAAACACGCCGTGATTGAAACCGATCTCGGGCACGATCTTCCCTCCGTTCGAGCCAGCGCCGCACAACTTCGGCAAGTCGTGATGAACCTGGTCACAAACGCTTCTGAAGCGCTAGGAGACCGGGATGGCCTGATCCGCGTGACCACCAGTTTCGTGACGGGGGGGAAGGAATCGTCTGAAGCGGTCTTCGATTTTGTCGTCGACGGCGCTTACTTACAGTTCGAGGTCTCGGACACCGGCTGCGGGATGCCGCCGGAGGTTCAAGCCAAGGTGTTCGACCCGTTCTTCACAACCAAAACCGCCGGCCGCGGGCTCGGGCTTGCAGTGGTTCAGGGCGTCGTCCGGGGGCTTCAGGGCGCCATCCATCTTCACAGCGAGCCCGGCAAGGGCAGCACATTCCGGATATTGCTGCCATGCGCTGAAACTGCGCCGGAGAAAATCCGCGGCGCGCGGGACGGAGCCGAGGAGCCGGAGGGCCCAATTAAAGGCGTCACCGTTTTGATTGTGGAAGACGAAGCTTTGTTGCGTGAGCCCGTCGCCGCCATGCTTCGTAAAAAGGGCTTCGAGGTGCTTGAAGCCGCGGATGGCTTTTCCGCCATCGATCTTTTGCGCGCGAACGGCGGCAAGATCGATGCGATGCTTCTGGACATGACCATTCCTGGCGCTTCCAGCCCTGAAGTTGTGATGGCAGCCGCGAAAGCCTGGCCAGACATCAAAGTGATTCTGACCAGCGCATATAGCAAGGAAATAATCGCCGAAAGAATGAGCGCCTCACAAGTCCACAGCTTCATTCGCAAGCCGTTTGTCCTCGGAGATCTCCTGCAGACGTTTCGGGAGGCTCTTCCCTCGCACCGCAAAGTGGGAATGCAGGCAAGTTAGGGCGTCCCCAGAAAGAGCGACAACGGGCACGAGAGTGACTTCGAGCTGCACGGTCACATAACGATGTGAGTGGCAAATCAGATCGATTCGCTTCGTGGGGCCGGGAGGAAAGCATGAAAGTCTCGCGGATCACCGCCGCGCCCTTGAGCGGCTCCTCAGCCAGGGCCCGGTCATCGCCACTTCATCCTATTTCACACAGGAGGCTCGAACCCGCCGATAGAAAACAACGAAAACTCATCCTGCGGCCACGCCGCTGCCGCCGCGGCGGCTCTTTCCGCATGGAGCCGTCCGTAGCGCCCGGCGTGGAACAATAACGGCTTTTCGTCGTTCCACTCGAAATGTTCCACGCGGCCGATGTACAACGTGTGATCGCCCGCCGGATGGGCGTCGACGAGGTCCACCACGAAATGGGCGACGCCTCCATGCAACAGCGGGATGCCTTGCCGCTCGATGAACCGCACATGCAGGTTCTGCACGATCCGTCCCGCGAAGTGGTTGCTCAACGGCTCCTGATCGTCTCTCAAAACGGTGATGCCGTAGCGGCGGACGACTGGAAGGACGCGATGCATCGACGACCGGTTATCGAGCGACACTAAAACCAGCGGCGGGTCGAGCGATACCGAAACGAACGAATTCGCGGTCATGCCATGCGGACGGCCTTCATAGTACGCCGTTATGACGGTGACGCCGCTCGCGAAGCGGCCCAGCGCATTGCGGAAGCGTCGCGTGTCGAACGTGGAATCGCGCGCAACGCTTCGCTGCGCGCTCGACGCGCCGACCGGATCGCCGCTTTTCGTGGTATGCTCCACTCGGATGGATTCTAACATGCAGCGTCGAATCCCTTTGCTAGTCTTTGCGTTGGCCGCCGCGCCCGTGTTTGCGCAAGTGGATCTTTCCGGCGAATGGAATCCGCTCTTTACCGAGGATCAGCCCGAACGGATCCCCGGCCCGGAAATCGGCGACTATTTGGGGCTGCCGATCACGGATGCGGCACGGATGCGAGGCGATATCTGGGATGCCTCGATTCTCACCATGCCCGAGCACCAGTGCAAGCCGCATCCCTCCGATTACGGCATCCGCGGCCCTGCGAACCTGCGCATTTCGAAAGAAATCGACCGGGATACGCAGCAATTGATCGCCTGGCATACGCACATCTCCTGGATGGCGCCGGAACGGACCATCTGGATGGATGGCCGTCCGCATCCTCCCGATTATGCGCCTCACACCTGGCAAGGCTTTTCCACGGGCAAATGGGATGGCAACATCCTGACCGTCACGACGACCCATCTGAAGATCGGCTGGATTCGCCGCAACGGCATTCCGCGGAGCGACCGCGCCACGGTCACCGAGCATTTCATCCGGCACGACGACAACCATCTCACCGTGGTCACCATCGTCGACGATCCGGTGTATCTATCGGAACCGTTCATGCGCAGCACCGATTTCTTTTTGGACCTGAATCAGCAGATCGCTCCCTATCCTTGCGAATCCGTCGAAGAAGTGGTGCGCGATAAGGGCGTCGTGCCGGCTCATCTGCCCGGCTCGAACCCCTTTCTTTCGGAGTTTCCCAATCGCTTCAAGCTGCCCGCGCTTGCGGCGCGCGGAGGCGCCGGCACCATGTATCCGGAGTACGCCAAGGCGATCCACGATCCATCGCAACATAATATCGAGGGACAGACCGGCGCGCCGAGGAGCGCCCCCAAACCCGACCTCGATTCCGACGACATCCGCGTCCTACCCGTGCAGAGCAGCGCCCATGCTCAGGTCTACATGCTGCTGGGTCCTGGCGGCAATACCACAGTCCAGGCCGGCGACGACGGCGTGCTGGTAGTCGATTCACAATATATGCGCAGCTCGGATCGACTGCTTGCGGAAATCAAGAAGCTCTCCCGCAAGCCGATCCGTTATGTGGTGAACACCAGCATCGACGAAGCGCACACCGGCGGCAACGAAGCGCTGTCCAAAGCCGGATCGACGATCACCGGCGGAAATGTCGCGGGCGCGAACGCCGGCTGGCCGGCGACCATCGTCGCGCAGGAAAACGTGCTGGACCGCATGAGCGCGGCAACAGGTTCCGCGGCGATTCCCTCGGACGCCTGGCCCGTGGATATTTACCGCGAAGATCGCAAAGATATGTATTTCAACGGCGAGGCCGTTCAGCTCTTCCACCAGCCCGCCGCCCACACCGATGGCGATAGCATCGTATTTTTCCGCAAGTCGGACGTGATTTCCACCGGCGATCTGTTCACGCCCGGCAGCTATCCCGTAATCGATATCGCTCGCGGCGGAAGCATCAATGGAGTTGTCGACGCGCTCAATCGAATCCTGGATCTAACTGTCCCCGCGGAGAAGCAGGAAGGCGGCACCATGGTCGTTCCCGGTCACGGCCGTCTTTGCGACGAGGCGGACGTGGTGGAATACCGCGATATGATGACGATTATTCGCGAACGACTACGCGACATGGTGAAAAAGGGAATGACGCTAGAGCAGGTAAAGGCGGCGAAGCCCACGCGCGATTTCGACCCGCTCTATGGCGCCGCGAGCGGGCCTTGGACCACGGACATGTTCGTCGAGGCCGCGTACAAGAGCCTGACGAAAAAATGAGAACAAGACTCAGGAGATAGAAATGCATCTTAAGCTCGGTTTTGGAATCACGGCCCTGGTGGCTTTCGCATTCGCGCAGCAGCCAAAAGCGGCCCCATCGACAAAGCTCTACTCATCGTCGGAAGACGTCATGGCGATGATCGCCAAGGCCAAGGCCAACCGCAAGGAGGGCCAACCGATCGTCACCGATCGCATCCTGCAATTGGCTCCCATCGGCGCGAATCTGGAATACCGCGGGTCGGTCGGACCGGCGGCTGTCCACGAAAAGGAAGCCGAGATTTTTTACGTGATCGACGGCTCCGGCACGCTGGTTACGGGCGGCAAATTGGTTAACGAAACGCGCAACGGCGACAATCTCCAAGGCACCGCTATCGAAGGGGGCAATTCGCGGTCCATCGCGAAGGGTGATTTCGCAATCGTTCCGGAGGGCACACCGCACTGGTTCGGCAAGATCAATGGAACGCTCGTATTGATGTCGCTTCACGTGCCCCGTTCGCCGGCCGGCCACTAAGCCCTTCACAATTCATGTACTGGATGGGCGTGGACGTCGGGACCGGCGGCACGCGCGCCGTTCTTGTCGATTCCACCGGCCAGGTAGTCTCTGGTTTCACGGCGACGCACGAAGAGATCCGCATGGAGCGGCCGATGTGGGCCGAGCAGCGTCCGGAAAATTGGCGCGACACCGCGTTCCAAGCGATTCGCGGCGTTCTGCAAGCGTCGGCCGCAACCGGCGCCGCCGTGCGCGGCGTCGGATTATCGGGCCAAATGCACGGCCTGGTGATGCTGGATGCGAACGGCGACGTGATCCGTCCGTCGCTGATTTGGTGCGACCAGCGGAGCCAGTCTCAAGTCGATTGCATCAATCAAATCGTCGGTAGGAATAGGGTTCTGGAGCTGATCGCTAACCCGATGCTCACGGGGTTTACACTGCCCAAGCTGCTCTGGGTTCGCGACCATGAGCCGGCGAACTTTGAGCGGGCGAACAAGGTCCTCCTTCCCAAGGACTATATCCGCTACAGCCTGACTGGCGAATTCGCCACCGAAGTTTCCGACGCCTCGGGTACGGGCATGTTCGACGTCGTGGGGCGGCGGTGGTCGATGGGGATGACGGACGCGCTCGGTCTGGACCGCGGACTGCTGCCGCGGGCTTACGAATCGAGCGAAATCACGGGCGCCGTGACGAGGCAGGCGGCCGAGTGGACCGGTCTCGCGCCGGGCACGCCAGTCGTGGGCGGCGGCGGCGATCAGGCGGCCAGCGCGATAGGCAATGGCATCGTGGAGCCAGGCGTCGTTTCCTGCACGCTCGGCACGTCCGGCGTGGTGTTCGCGCACATGGAAAACGTCGCGTACGATCCACAAGGCCGGGTCCACACGTTCTGCCACGCCGTGAAGAATAAATGGCATGTGATGGGCGTCACGCAAGGCGCGGGTTTGAGCTTACAGTGGCTGCGGAGCCGCCTTGCGCCGGATTTGGATTACGACGCGCTGATGGCGGAAGCCGCCACCGCGCCCGCCGGCAGCGAAGGTCTATTCTGGCTGCCCTATCTGATGGGCGAGCGTACGCCGCATCTCGATTCCAAAGCTCGCGGAGGCTGGATCGGCCTCACGGCGAGCCACACGCGCGCCGACCTGATCCGCGCCGTCGTCGAAGGAGTCTGCTACAGCCAGAAAGATTGCCTCGACTTGATCGAGCGGCTTGGCGCGCGGGCTTCCTCGGTGCGGCTCTCCGGCGGCGGGTCACGCAGCGCCTTCTGGCGCCAACTTTTGGCCGACGTATTCGACAGGCCTACGGCGCGCCTCGCAACGCAGGAAGGCTCTGCGTATGGCGCCGCATTGCTGGCGTTAGCCGGAACGGGCGAATATTCCAGCGTCCAGGACGTTTGCAAGCCTGCAGTCCATGAAGCGGATTCATTCACGCCGCGAGCGGCGGAGTCCGCATTCTACGCCAGGGCGCACCGGATCTATGCATCGCTCTACCCCGCGCTGCGGCCTGCGTTCGAGGCGATCTCCAGCTCCGTCGAGTAAAGGCTCCGCATGTGGGGCAGGTTGGCAACCCGCCGCGGGTTGCCCACTCGAGGGCTAATCCTGCCGCAGCGCGGCGATGGGATCCACGCGGCTCGCCCGGCGGGCGGGCAAAAAGCCGGCGACGAGGGCGGCGACACCCAACGCCGCCATTGTGGCGCCGAACGTCGACGGCTCCGCCGGTCCCACGCCCTCCACAAATCGCTGGAGCAGGCGCGCGGCGGCTATCGCCCCGAGCAGTCCCAATCCGGCTCCCGCGCAAATCATCCAGAGGCTTTGCCGCAGCACCATCCACATCACCTGGTGTGAATTCGCCCCCAGCGCCATGCGAACGCCGATTTCCGGCACGCGACGGCTGGTCAGGTAGGCGAGCACTCCATACAGTCCGATGCAGGCAAGCAGCAGAGCCAGACCGGCGAAAATCCCGAACAGCAGCAGCAGGAAACGCTGGCGCGCGAGCGATGCGCCGGCGAGCTCGTCCAAAGTTCGAACCTCATACAGCACCCGATCGCCGGTGGACCCAAGCGTGGCGCGGCGCCATGGATCGATGACGGCGGACGGCTCGATTTTGGTGCGCACGGCCGCCGACATGAGCGACGAGAATAGCCGCATGAGCCGGTCCGGGACTTGGGCAAGCGGATAGTAAACCTGATCGCGCACGCTGGAGTGGTCGTCACCCGCAAGTCCCCAATGGCGGACATGGCCCACCACGCCGATCACCTGCACAGGCGCTCGGCTCAGGGCCGGCATCCAGAGCTGCCGACCAACCGCCTCTCTTCGCCCGAAAGCGTGTTGCGCCATCACCTCGTCGATCACTACCACCGGCACGCCATCCAAGCGATCCTGCTCCGTAAAGAAACGGCCTCCCTTTAAACGCAGGCCCATGACTTCGAGGTAGTCCGGCGTGACGCAGGATGCCAGCGCGACAGGCGCCCGGTCGGGGGGCGGCATTTCCGGCGTGCTGGAGAAAGGAAGGAAATTTTGTCCCGCGCGCATCGGGACGATGTCGGTCAACGTCGCCCGCTCCACACCCGGAACGCGGCGCGTTTGGTCGAGGAACTCCTTCCAGCTCGCGCGCATCGCAGCCGCATCGGTGAGGGTGGCCGCGGCAGGCGCTACGCGCGCCGTCACCACGTTGCGCAAATCGACGCCGGGATCGAGCGAGGCAAGGTGCAGGAGCGTGCGTCCGAGCACTCCCGCGGAAACCAGCAGAACCACGGCCAATGCGAGCTGGCCCACGACAAAGCCCCCGTGAACGCCGCGGGAGGAGGCGGCAACGTTCCGTGCGCCGGCGCGCAAGGCCCGCTCCAGTTCGCGCGCCGGGGCTCGCAGAGCGGGCGCCAGGCCGAAGATCGCTCCGCTCAGAATAGACGCAGCCAACGCGAATAACAGCACGCGCCAGTCGAAGCCGATCTCTTCGGCGCGCGGCAAGCTGCCGGGCCACAGCGCCACGAAAGGACGGATTCCGACTGCGGCAACCAGCACGCCGAGCCCGCCGCCGGCGAACGCCAGGACCAGGCTTTCAGTTAGAGATTGCCGGACCAAGCGGCCTCGTCCCGCTCCCAGGGCCGCGCGCATTGCAATCTCGCGCTCGCGCGAAACGGCGCGCGCGAGGATCAGACTCGCGATGTTCGCGCACGCAATCAACAGCACCAGGCCCACCGCGCCCAGCAGCAGCCATAGCGTGGGGCGGACATCGCCGGCCAACTCGCGGCCGAGCGGACGCGCGATCAACGCGTGCCCTGCGTCGAATCTTGGATATTGCTCCGCCAGTCTCCGCCCGATGAGATTCAGCTCCGTCTGCGCGGAGGCGAGACTGGCGCCGGATCGAATCCGCGCGATCACGCGGATGAACCGGGAGCCGCGATTTTGCATTCGTGGATCGGCCCAGCTTTGGCCCAGCGGAGTGAACACGTCCGAATCGCCGAACAGCGCAACGGTAGGAGCGATGCCGACAACCGTGTAGGATTTTCCTTCCAAAGTCAGTGAGCTGCCGATCGCTTCCGGGGCTCCGCCGAAACGACGTTGCCACAGGCGTGAACTGATGATCATTACGGGCGATCCTTCGTGCCGGTCCTCCTCGGGCCGGAATGCGCGGCCTCGCACGAGCCGAATGCCCAAAGCCGGGAACAGGCCGGAGGAGACGGCGCTGCCGTCTATGTACTCGGCTTCGCCATGCCCGCTCACTGTTCCTCCGCCGTAATTCCACGCGGCTGCGTCCAGCGATTGGCTCTGGCGCTGGACATCGAGAAAATCGAGATAGGAGAATCCCCAATTCTCGCCATATTTTTCCGTGCTGCCGTTAATGGCGACCAGCCGTTCGGCTTCGCGGTAAGGAAGGGGCTTGAGCAGGACGCCGTCGACGACGCTGAACATTACGGTCGTCGCGCCCGTGCCCAAGGCAAGCGTGAGCAGCGCAATCGCGGCAAAGCCGCGGTTATGACGCAATCCGCGGAGCGCATGCCGCACATCGGAACCGAAATCCTCGACCCATCGCGTGCCCCGCGCGTCGCGGCACTCTTCTTTGATCTGCTCGGGACCGCCGAAGGCAAGGCGAGCCAGCCGCCGCGCCTGCTCCGGATCGTGGCCGCCCGCGATCAGATCGGCGACTTGCCGCTCGAGATGGAAGCGCAGTTCCTTGTCGAGCTGCTCTTCTATTTGTTTGCGACGAAGCAAGCGGCGCCACCAGTTCATTTCGCGCCCTCCTCGGACATTTGTAGAATCAGGGCCACGGCTTCCGTCAACCGCTGCCAGCTCGCGGCTTCCGTTTCAAGCCGCGCCCTGCCTTTGCGCGTCAGGCGATAAAATTTCGCCTCGCGCCCGGTCTCGGTCTCCTTCCAGTCCGCCGCGAGCAGGCCGCGATTTTCAAGCCTGTGCAGCGCCGGATAGAGCGAGCCTTGCGGCGTCTGCACGACGTCGCGAGATACTTGCTGAAGCCTCTGCGCGATCCCGTAGCCGTGGACGGGACCCAAACTCACAATTTTGAGAATCAGCAAGTCCAGAGTGCCTTGGGGAAGATCGGACTTCGGGTTCGAGCGGGGCATACCTAGCACTTCTACATACTACACCCACGCTTGGCCGATTCACGCCGGCACCCGTCTGCCGGGTCCCGCTCAAGGCACGACTAAGCCCGGAACGCGCCCTTACAGCGATCGCAAGAAGTTCAGCAGATCCTGCTGTTGTTGAACGGTCAATCCGTTGAAATTCACGATCGTCGAATTAGCTTCCGAACCCGAACTTTGGTGAGCCTGGATCGCCTGTACCAGATCCGAGGTCCGGCCGTCGTGCAAGAAGTAGACTCGCTGGCCCAATCCCCATAGCGGCGCGGTGCGGAACTCGTCCGACCCCGCGTTGCCCTGCTGGATGCCGTCCGCCAAGCCCGAGCCCATATGGTGCAGGAGGAGATCCGAGAATAAGTTGGCCTGCTGGAGCGACAAAGCGGCGATCTTGGAGCCCGACGTCTGAAGCGCCGGCGTGTGGCAGAGGGCGCAGCCGAGGGCATTGAATAATCCCCGGCCATTGACGATGGAAGGCGTGTCGGGGGCCGGGGTGGGCGGAGCCAGGTACCGCATGAAGGTCGTGAAGTTCTGCGTGTCGCTGGCGACTCCGCCAGTGGATGAATTGGTATCGGGACTGAGACGATCTTCCGGTTGCGGATTGAAGTTGCAGCCGGGCGCCATGTTCCGCTCAGTGGGAAACAATTCGTTGGTGACGCCCATTTCCACGTTGTATGCCTCGCCCGAAAACATCAGCATGGACTTGTTTTGCGCCTTCCATCCGAATTTGGCGATGGTGCCGTCGTTGGGGTTCCGGTTCTCGTGACCGGCGATGCCCATGAAACGCTTCTCCAGTGCATTTGTGAATTTGTTCGCCAGAATAATCTCGTCCGAGATGTTTTCGATGAGGCCGGCCCCGAAAACCGGCGCGGGAATTCGAAATACGACGTTGTTTTGAGACACGGCCGTCGCGAAGTCCGGCTGCGCCAGTTGACAACCGGGAGCGTCGGAGCGGCCCTGAATCGTAAACAGATCGTGGACGCCGCCGTCCGGACTTCCGTCGGGATTTTGGATGAAACGCGCTTCGCGGATCGGACCATTAGCGCTCAAAAACGAGGGGATCGAATTCTGAGCGCCATCGACCGTGGCCATTGCGATCTGCGGATTAGCGGCAGGACTGGATCCGCCGGGAGCGGGAAACGTATGGCACGCTCCGCAGCCGTTTCCGTTATAGCCGGGTCCCAACCCCGAGGCTTCTTCGCCCTGAATTGTTCCGGAAACCGAGTGAACTCGTGAAAACCGCGCAGCGACGAAATTAAAGAGAGCCGTCTGATCGCTGGTTAAACCTTTGATCGGCCCTCCGGCGGCGGCTGGTCCCGCGCGAACGCCCGGATCCACCGCGGCGGATTGCGCGTCGAGGCACAGCCCTCCCAATCCGATTCCGGCGCCGGCCAACACAACCAGCGCCGCTCGCCCTTTCAGAAGAGAGCGCACCTGACCCTCGGTACAGTTGCAATCATCTCAGAAGGCATCTCCCAATGAAGCCGAACTTGCTTCCAGTTTAGTTGGAGCAGCCTTCGGCCTGCAACCGAGCCTTGGTAGCATACCAGCGACGCTGAACCCCGGCCTCACGGCCGGGGCTTAGTACCGGCACGACGGTGTTCCAGCCCCGGCCGTAAGGCCGGGGATAAGCGCCTGTTGTATCGACGGCTTACGGTCAGTGGTTCGAGCGCAAGGTCGCGGCGTGCCCATTGCGATTTGTGCTCGCTTCCATGGAATGAACGGCATCTCCCGTCTGCCGCAGCATCCCGATAAGCGATTCCCGCGACGTCCGGCGGACGATGGGCTCCACCACAAAGTGCAGGCCCGAAGGTATATCCCGGCTTAACGCCATGAGTTCCACTTCGACATACAGGCCTCCATCTCGCTGCTCAAACCGCGAGATGCTATAGAGCCGCCAAATGTAGCCCGTCCCTTCGCCTTCGGGAAGCGTGTACTGCGCGGCCGTGCCGTAATGAACGATTTCCTGAATACGAGTAGTTTGCGAGATGCTATACACGCGCCGGGCGTCCACGCGAAAGTATTGAATCCGGTAGTCCGCATCCACCGCCAGTTTGTGAAATCGCAGCTTATTCGTCAGGACCATCGAAAACCGGTCGCCGGAATCGTCCAGACTCGCGGTCTGCGAATCGGCCACGGCCGGGCTATAGAAATCCTTGTAGCGTGCGTAATCGCGCAGCACCGCGAGCGCATCGGCAATAGTGACACCCTGCAGAAATTCCGCTCCAATCCAGTGATGAACCAATCCTGAAGGAATCTTCTTCGGGATGCCCGGCCCGGCCGGCGCTACCACGATTTCTCCCTGGCGAACTGCGGCGGCGCGCTCCCGCGTTTGGTCGGTCCATAGGAAACAGCCGCCGGGCCGCACGCGTTGGCGTTGCGTCATGGCGTCGGCCTGAATGTACTCTTCCCACGCCTGCAGCGTTTCCTGTTTTAATGTGGCTGCGACGGCTTCCGCGGGCCACAAGGCGGCGCTAATCGCAATCGCCCAAGAGATCGCAAACCGGATCGCTGGCGCCGATTCGGAAAGGCCAACGGTCTCGGTGGCGCTTCCGGAGCCCACGCGGGCATGTCTTGTCACAGTAGGTGTGATGTGACTTGCGGAGCGATGCGCTATTTTTACACACTGCTAAGGGTGCTAGCCTAAAACCATGCGAAAACTTGCTCTCGTGCTATTTGCGGGCCTGTTCGCCACGCTAAATCTTGTCGCTCAAACCAAGGTGACCTCTGTCGAAGGCATCACGGAATACCGGCTTGACAACGGCTTGAAGATACTCCTGTTTCCCGATAACTCCAAGCCGACAGTCACCGTGAATGTTACCTACTTAGTGGGTTCGAGATATGAGGGTTACGGCGAAACGGGCATGGCCCATTTACTCGAGCACATGATGTTCAAGGGCACCAGCAAGCACGGCGAGATTCTGGGGGAATTGACGTCGCGCGGAGCCCAATCCAACGGAACCACCGATTTCGACCGCACCAACTATTTCGAAACGCTGCCGGCCGGCGACGAAAACCTGCATTGGGCCATCGATATGGAGGCGGACCGGATGGTGAACTCCCGCGTTTCGCGCAAGGATTTGGATAGCGAGATGACGGTGGTCCGCAACGAATTCGAGAGCGGCGAAAACAGTCCCCCGCGTATTCTCGAAGAGCGCGTGTTCTCCACCGCCTATTTGTGGCACGCTTATGGGCACAGCCCAATAGGCTCGCGCAGCGACATCGAGCATGTGCCGATCGAGAATTTGCAGGCTTTCTACCACAAGTATTATCAGCCTGACAACGCCGTGCTTTTAATTGCTGGTAAATTCGACGGCCCCAAAACGCTCGCCTGGATTAACGACGCGTTCGGCAAAATCCCCAAGCCCACCCGCGTACTCAACCCCACCTACACCATCGAACCTACGCAGGACGGCGAGCGCGAAGTGGTGTTGCGGCGCGTCGGCGAAGAGCAGCTATTGATGATGGCCTATCATATTCCCGCCGGTTCGCATCCCGATGCCGCGCCGCTGGAGGTGCTCGCCAGTATTATGGCCGAGCAGCCCGCGGGCCGCCTCTACAAAGCTCTGGTGGATTCGAAGAAAGCCGTTTCGGTGGGCGCCGAGAACGATCAGATGCACGACGCCGGCTTGTTCCTCTTCAACGTCCGGCTGCGGAAAGACGGCAATTTGGACGACGCCGAAAAAACTACGCTGAACATAATCGACGGAGTGATCAAGGAAGCTCCGTCCAAAGAAGAAGTGGACCGCGCCCGCGCTCGCATTCTTAAAGAGATCGAATTGGAATTGAATAATTCCGGGCGCCTGGGAATCGAGTTGAGCGAATGGGAAAAAATGGGCGACTGGCGCCTCTTGTTCCAGTTCCGCGACCGGATTGAAAAGGTAACGCCCCAGGACGTCGAGCGAGTGGCCAAGCTTTACTTTGTAGATTCGAACCGGACGGTGGGTCGCTTCATTCCGGAGACCACGCCCGCGCGCGCGGAAATACCGGTTACTCCGGATGTGGAAGCTTCGTTGAAAGATTACAAAGGGAAGGCGGCGGTGGAGGAAGGCGAAGCGTTCGATCCGTCACCCGCCAATATCGAAGCGCGGGCCAAGCGCATCACGCTGCCTAGCGGTCTGAAGCTGGTCCTGCTTCCGAAGAAGACTCGCGGGGGAACGGTAAACGCGATTCTCGACTTGCACTTTGGCGACGAAAAGAGCGTTTTCGGCAAGGGCGGCGCCGCGCAAATGGCCGGCGCGCTGCTCATGCGCGGAACTCAGAAGCACAACCGGCAGCAAATCCAGGACGAGCTGGATCGCCTGAAGGCTCGCGTGAACGTGGCTGGCGGCTCCACAGGCGCGACGGCGAATATCGATACCATCCGCGCCTCGTTCCCCGACGCACTTCGTCTGGCCGCGGAAATTCTTCGCCAGCCCGCTTTCCCGGAATCCGAATTTGAGCAAATCCGCCAGGCGAACCTGGCCCGCATTGAACAATCCCGCACCGACCCGCAACAGATCGCGCTGAACCAGTTGTACCGTCACTTGGCGCCGTACCCGGTCGGCGACCCGCGCGCCGTCCTCAGCCCCGACGAAAATATCGATCTGCTCAAGAAGGTCACGCTCGACGAAGCCAAGAAGTTCTATACAGATTTCTATGGCGCATCGAACGCGGAGCTTGCGATTGTCGGCGACTTCGACCCGGACCAGATTCAGAAGCTAGCGGTCGAGTTGTTCGGCGATTGGAAAAGCCCCGCGCCCTATAAACAGGTTTCGCAGTCCTGGCAGAAGCTGGAGACAGTAAGCCAGACCATCGAGACACCGGATAAAACCAACGCGATTTTCGTTCTCGGGAATACTTTGGCGATGAGCCAGGACGATCCCGATTATCCGACCATGGTGCTCGTCAATATGCTGACGGGCGGCGATCCCAAGAGCCGGCTGTGGTTGCGCGTACGCGAAAAAGAAGGTCTGAGCTATGGCGTTCAATCCGCTTTTGTCGCCAGCGATCAAGACAAATTCGCGAGGCTTCTTGGCCTTGCGATTTGCGCTCCGCAGAACGTATTGAAAGTCGAGAGCGCCTTCAAAGACGAGCTCGCCAAAATCGCTCGCGACGGTTTCACTCCCGAGGAAGTCGAAACCGCCAAGAAGGCTCTGCTTCAGGATCAGCAGTTGGGCCGGTCGCAGGATGCATCCTTGGTCAGAACGCTGGCGACCCAGGCGCACAATGGCTGGACCATGAAGCGCACCGAGGAGCATGAGACGTTCATCGCGGGTTTGACGCCTGCGCAGGTGAACGCGGCGGCCAAGAAGTACATCGATCCGTCGGCGTTTTCGATCTACAAAGCGGGCGACTTCAAGAAGGCGGGAATTACTCAGTAGGTAAGTGCGCCACCGCCTCTTCGTCGCCGCAGTCAACATCTTCATCGTCGTAACGCTTTTCGGAGCCCTGGAATTCACTGCACGCGTCGTGCAGAAGAAGCGCCTGGGTCCCAACGCGCTGATTCCGCCCGCGCGCATGGACCGCTGGACGGGATGGCGCAACACTCCGAACTACCAGCGCTACGATATTCAACACGACGCGCAAGGGTTCCGCAGGGATGCCGATGTCGCGCTCGAGAAGCCCCCGAATACGGTGCGGATTTTCCTGATGGGAGGCTCGGCGGCGTACGGATTCGAAGGGCTCTTCCGCGATCTCGATCCCGATTGGCAGCCTTTGTACAACCGTGAGTTGATCGACGCCTACCTCCAGAAAAAGCTCAACAAACGCCACCCGGAGCGCCATTGGGAAGTGATCAACGCGGCCGTCAACGAATTCCGCATGCATCAACATTTGGTGCTGCTGTACGCGCAGTTACTTCAATTCCATCCCGACCTCGTAATTTTCATGGATGGACACAACGACATGAGCGGACTGATGACGGAGACGGCTCATTACAATCCTTTCGCCGCTACTCCTCACGAGCGGGAGTTCACCAGCATGGTTTATCCGCGCTCGTTCCGATCGCTGCTTTATATCAATTCGGCCTGGCTCCGCAACAACAGCGTTTTGTTCGATCTGATTTACCGCAGGACCCTGGGCCGGTTGCAGGACCAAGGCATCGGTCCAGGCGCCGATCCGTCGGAGCCGGTCCATTCGCCGGTCCAATGGGCGGACTTGTCTCAGAAAGACCGCGAATCCGCCGCAAGGTCGCTTGCGAATGTAGGCTACTACACGCAAATGGCGGAGCGATTGGAAAGCGCGCTCGCTCACGAAGGGGTCCCCGCGATTTTTTCGATGCAGCCCGAACTGATCCCCAGCCGAAAGCGCCTAACGCCGGTTGAAGAGAAATTCGCCGGTTATACGCGCCAGATCAGCCGTCGCCGGATCACCTATTTATGGGAGAATCTGCGCCCGCGCATCGTAAGCGACATGGCTGCGTCGGCGAAACGGAATCGCTACACCTTCGTGGATCTTGAGGACGCCTTCGACGACATGAGCGAGAAGGCGTTCACCGACTACTGTCATCTGACGCCCGCCGCCAACGAGCGCATCGCCGAAAAACTGTATCAAGCGATGGACCCCGCGCTAATCGCCCGGCTGATCAAAAATGACCGCTCCCTTGCTGTCGCGGCTCGGTGAGTAGCTGTACTTTACAAGCGCCCATTCCGAGCCGCGACCGCAAGGGAGCGGTGCTGACGGTTCGCCTCAGCACGCCGCCCGCGCGCTCTTCTCCCCCACGTGCCCCGTGGCCTCCTCCACTAACTGAGCCAGATCCATCTGCTGCCGCTGCTTGCAAATGCTATCGATCGTTTCCAACCCCAGCCGCCGGTAGCTCTCAAACTGCGACTCGTCGAAGAACTGATCGGAAGTCGGCTGCTGCGGAAAATCGAGGTGAACGGAGTGATATTGATCCAGATCCACCGAGAGATTCAGATCGAGCACCGGCTTGATATAAATCAACGTGCCCTTGGCCGCGCCGCTCCCATCCGCGCAGTGGTAGCAAATCTCGCCGATCGCGCAATGAACGTTTTTCTCGTCGGGACCCACGCGCATATCCAGCGGTTTCTTGAAATGGATGGTTACGCCTAGATCCACCCGGATTTTTCGCAGCGCGTTCGCGAGGTCTTCGAATTGGTACTCGGGATCGGCGCCCGCATCCACCGCTACAATAATGTCGCAGCGCCTCAGGATCATCTCATACAACGCGAGATTTTCGAAATGGCCGCCGTCGGAAAGATAGACGTAAGGATTTTCGTCGTCCGTCTGTCCCAAAGCCTCCGAGATCAGCGACCGCAGCGCCGACCTGGGGCCGCGCTCCTTCCACAAGCCTTCGCCGGAATATCCAGGATTGGCCAGCCACCATCCCAGCCGCGCATTGAACAGCGTCATCAGGAACGCGACCAGCGGCGAGGAATGGTAGCCCATGTTGGGGCTGGCAGCCGCGCCCGAGATGGCCATCGCCGTTCCTAACGTGATCCCTTTCGAATCGCCATAGTGCTCCGAGCGTTGATATCCCACGCGAGCGCTCCCGCAATGCAGCCTCGTGGCAGTGTAGCTCTCCGCCTTTCGCTCCTGCCACGCCAGACGTTTGCCATGGACCAGGTTCAAAGCCATGTTGACTACATGGAACGGTTTCCCGTTGGCCAAATCATGCATATGAATGTTGTCGTGCTTGTCGAACCCGGTGAACAGGTTGGGTTTCCGGTCTTGGTTCGAAGCGCCCAGGTACGCGCGAATCAAGCGGCTCCGGTACATGGCGTGCAACGAAAAGGAATTGACGTTTACGAACCTCGCCATCACGCCTGCAAGTCCCGCGGCCGCGGCCATCAGCAGCAACATGGCGAACGGCCGGAGATCCGGCTGAAAGCCGCTTGGAAACGTCAGATCCTGATGGAAGCTTTGCCAGGCGACCCGTTGATAGAAATCCACCGCCGTCTGGAGCCAGGAGACTATCTTTTCGCGAATGACGATCTCCGCCAGCTCCGAAATTGCGATCAGAAGAACCACCAGGAACGCCAAAGGCGCAAGTTTCAGAGCGGTATTCAAAAACCATTGAGACGAAAACATAGCCGGCGGCCGGTCCGCATCTTTGCCGGAATCCGTTTTGCCGCTCATGCCGCCCAGGCTGCCCAGAATGCCGCTCGCCAATCCGGCGATTCCGCCCGCGGTCGCAAACTGGGTGTGGTGGGCCCTGATTAAGGCTCTGATCAATTCCGGTCCACCGATCGCCAGACTGCTGACGGCGGCCCATCCGATCGAAACGATCAGCAGCCACCCGCCCGAGCGTGCCCACCATTCCCGATCGTCGTCAAACGTCGTCTTGCTGGTCAACCCGATAAAGACCGCCGTGGCGAGAAAATAGATCGCCAGCACCATGGGAAATCCCCCGCAAACGATTCGTCCGGCATGGTGCGCCGGATCGAATGCGGGTACTCCCGCGACGCCCCACGCGATCAAGCCTCCCAGCGCGCCGGTTAAGATCGCGCCGCCCAGAATGGAGGCCGCCCGCGGCGTTATTAGAGCGGTGGCCGCCATCTTGGCGCAGGCCGCAAATTTCTTTTCCTTGCGCTGCGTCATGAATTCCCGGCGCGCGTCGGAGATAAAGATCCATCCGAAAAAGTGCAGCAGCGCGCCGAACAACACATACTGCGAGAGTTGGAGCGTCCGGCCCGACCGGTACCACCCCACCCAGAACGTATTCACGAAAACCGCCGATGCGCACAGCGGAACCAGCACCCATTGCAGGTATTCCTTCTGCGTGCATTGACGGTTGCCGATCGAAGGGAGCCGTACGCCGATGTTGTAGACCGCCGCGACACCCGTGACCGCACCGAGCGCGAGCAGCACGCCTAGCAAATACGGATCTTGCGGCAGCGCGAGCGTCGTCGCCCAGGCGAGTTTCGGAATCAGGAGCGCCACCGCCAGCATCGGAACCAGAATCAGCCAGTTCAGAAACATGTTTCGCAGCACCGTCGCTGCCAGCGTCCAGGTATCGACGGAAAAAATTCCCAACTGAGGGCTGAGATAGTTGCTGTAAGAACGGAGGTGCTCCACTTCGGGAGTTTCCCCGTCGAGCTTCCTGGCTGGAGGATTTCGAAGCGCCTGCTCGATATCCGCGATGCTGTCGCGCGTTCGCCACGCCGATAGCCAGCTTCCGATGTAGCCGCCGCCGGAAACCGTGGAAAGGTAGTCGAAATGGCGCAGCAGATGATGATGCGAAAGGCCCTGCAATACCCCAAGCCCGAACGTCGCGCTGCGGATGCCGCCGCCGGAAAAGCATAAAGCCGAGCGCTTGCGGGTGCGCATTATTTTCAGGAGCCGCTCCAGCCGCGGTTTCTCCAGTTTGGCGCAGAGTTCCTCGGCGGCTTGCCGCGTCTCGTGGTCAGGCGGCAGCCGCCGCGCGGCCTCCACTTGCTCAAGCGCATCCAGGTGGCGCTGTTTCAGATCGAGGTACCCAGCGGAGTCGCCATGCTGCGCTTCCTCTCCTTCGCGGGATTTAAGGTCCGCCTCGGCAAGATAGCGGCTATACTCCTCCGTTCCGGGTTTTGACGCAGTATGGATCGCGACAAATTCCCCTTCGAGGACGTCGCACAGCGTAAGCTTAAGCATGGAAGGCCCCTCCTGTTCCGGTAATTATATTTCAGCGTGCGGGCGAACGCCCAGTTTCTTGCACCGGAGCGAAGCGAAGCTAGCTTAGCTCTGCGATCAAATTGCTCGGTGAGACTCACCGGCAATAAAATGGAACATGCCCAACTTGCACCTTGTTCAAGGCGGCAGCGACAAAGCCTGGCTGGAACGAGCCGCGCATGAGAATAGACGATCAAGGTCATGGGTTGTTCCTCGATCCATAGTGCCCGGCGATAAGGTTGTAATCTATGTTCGTGGCTACGGCTTTTTCGCGACAGGAAGGAGCTATTCACTGCCGAGACCAAGACCCGATTGGAAAAACCGCTACGGCGCAGGAATAGAATCGATTAGATTGATCGAACGGCCTATTTCACTCTCAACAATCCGGCGTCACATCCCGGATCTCAAATGGGCCAACTATCCTAGGAGTATTGCAACGCCATCTGCGGAGTTGGCGGATCAGATTCGGCGTCTTGTGAGAGAACGGCGGACGACGGGTGTGCCTGACCTGGACGACGAGGCGCTTGAGTCGGCGAACATTGAAGAACTTCGCAGAGTTGCCCTTCTTTCCTCGCGGAAATTCGTGACTCCGACTGAGCAGCGGAAGCTTCACCGAGCCCGGTCCACGGCGATCAAGCTTTACGTCCTCGCGCGAGCAAACGGAAAGTGCGAGGGCTGTGGGTCGGACGCCCCGTTCCGGACAGTCGACGGAAAACCATTTCTTGAGGCTCATCACGTCGAGAGATTGGCGGATGATGGCCCGGACCATCCTCGGAAGGTGATCGGCCTCTGCCCGAATTGTCATCGTAGAGCGCACCTCAGCCACGATTCGGGTCCTTTTAAGAAGCTTCTCCTGAACCGGTTGAGCAAGCTCGAAAGAGGAGGTACGCGTTAGCGACCGTGAGTGTCCGGGTCTTCGCGCCGCGGCTCAGAGCGAAACAACGGTGAGCCCTGGGATTTTCCGGAAGTGACGAAGGTTAATGGTTAGAACCGCATCGCCTTGCTCGATAGCAGCAGCCGCGATGAGCAGATCGTTGAATGGCAGGACATTTCCTTTCGTCGCTTCCTGGCCTTCGAGCTGGCCCGCAAGCCAGCCGGTTTGCTTCGTCGCAGGATGAACCGGAACAAGCTCGCCAGCTCTTGAATGTATTCAAGACGGCGCTGCGCGGAATCGGGCGTTTTCGCACAGTAGATTCCATGCACGAACTCAGCGACTGTCACCGACGCGAGCGAGAAATCGACCGAGCCATGTTTGGCGAGAATGGCTGGATGAACCCAGAGATCGGCTGCTTATTTCGCTCGGCCCCGATCACAGCATCGGCATCCAGCATTAATCGCAGGAGGCGGATTCCATGGCTCGCGTTGATGTCTTGCGATGCTTTCTTCGAGGTCGCTGCCGAAATCCCCATCCAGCGCAACCGTCGAGTTCCGCTGCTTGGCTTCCCGGAGGATTTCTTGCCCCCAGTTTCTTGCATCATCCCGTATCCTATGAGAGATTAAGGAGCGTATGAAACGAAATATTCACGTTCTGGCCTGTGCATTGGCGATGTGCGCGGCCGCCGGCCTGGGTTGGGTGAGCGCGGTGCGCGCTCAGGCGCCCGCCCCACAGACCAAAGGCAAGGGCGGAGGCGCGCCCAAGCAAGGCGGTCCCCAGCAGGTCGGAATGGAAACCGGCCTCACCTATTTCCAGACGCGCTGCATGAGCTGCCATCGCGACAACGATTCGTCGAAAGCCCCGAGCGCGCGCCGCATTCGTCAAATGACGCCGGAGCAAATCTACGCGGTGGTCTCCAAGCCGAGCCGCCCGGAGCACGACCAGGGCCTCACCGACGCCCAGAAGCGGCGCATGTCCGAGTTCATGGGCGGCTACCGCCAGATCGGCAGCGTCGAGGCCGGCAATCCCAAGAATTTCCCCAACGCCTGCGCTTCCAATCCGCCGATGAGCGATCCCTACGCAGGTCCCTTTTGGAGCGGCTGGGGAGCGGACATCGAGAACACGCGCTATCAGCGGGCCGAGACCGCCGGAATGACCAAGGCTGACGTTCCCAAGCTCAAGCTCAAGTGGGCGTTCGGATTTCCGCTCGGAATCAGCGCCTACAGCCCGCCCGCGATCGCCTCCGGACGGGTGTTCGTCGGCACGGATATCGGCTGGGTTTATTCGCTCGACGCCAAGACCGGCTGCTACTACTGGGGCTACGAAACCGGAGTGACCGTTCGGCCCGCGCTCAGCATCGGTCCGGTGACCGGACAAGGAAGCACGAAATACGCGGTTTTCTTCGGCGACGCCAAAGCCAACGTCTACGCGCTGGATGCGCAGAACGGAAAGCTGCTATGGAAACGCAAGGTGGAGGATTTCTTTCTTGCTCGTATCACCGCGGCGCCGAAGCTCTATAACGGGCGCTTGTACGTGCCCGTTTCGTCCTCGGAAGAATGGCAGAGCGGCAATCCGGATTACGAATGCTGCACCTCCCGTGGCGCGGTAGTGGCCCTCAACGTCAATAACGGTGAGCAGATCTGGAGGACGTACACAATGGACGATCCCAAGCCGACGCAGAAGAATCCAAACGGCGTGCAGTTGTACGCGCCGGCGGGAGGTTCGGTGTGGAATTCGCCCACGGTCGACCCGGTGCGGCACGCGCTTTACTTCGGCACCGGCGATACGCAAACCGAACCCGCGCAGCCTCTAGGAGACGCAATCGTCGCCGTGGACATGGATTCCGGCAAAGTGCTCTGGTCGTACCAGGCTCAGGCGAACGATGCCTTCATGGGCGGCTGCGGCGGACCGAATAAGAGCAAGGCGTGCCCGGAAAAGATGGGACCGGATGCCGATATCGGCAACTCGCCCATCTTGAGCACACTCGACGACGGCAAGCGCGTCCTGATCGCCGGAACCAAAGGCGGGGAAGTATTCGCGCTCGATCCGGACAATCGCGGCGCGCTGCTGTGGCGTGTCGCGGCCAATACCGCGGGGGGCCGGGGAGGCATCGTGTGGGGCGGCGCGGCCGACCACGAAAACGTCTACTACGGACTCGGCAGTGGCGGCATGGCGGCGCTCAAAATGGCTTCCGGCCAGCGTGCCTGGTTCCAGTCGATCAATACCGGCCCCGGCCGGATCGGCAACAACGCCGCCGCAACGCTGATTCCAGGAGTGGTCTTCGTCGGAGGCACGGACGGCAAGCTTCACGCGCTATCCACCACCGATGGCGGCAAACTTTGGGAATTCGACACGAACAGGAATTTCGAAACTGTCAACAAAGTGGCGGACGCCCACGGCGGCGCGATTTCGTCGGTCGGCCCCGTGATCGTCGGCGGAACGATGTATATCGGCTCGGGCTACGGCGTCAGCGGCGGACCTTTCGGCAACGTCCTGCTGGCCTTCGGTCCGGAATAGCGTGGCGCACGCTTTAGCGTGCAGCCGTGGGCTTCAGCCCACGGATTAATTCTTCGAAACGCCCAAGCCCGTGACAGTCACTTCGGTGTTGTGAGCGAAGCGAAGTCCGTAAATGCCATCGGTGGATTTGAGCTTTCCGGGCCCCACCAGCATGGCCTTGGGGTAGCTCGCGACGACAGTCCCGTTGATGGAGCATTCCACTTGGTCGCCCTTCACGGATAACGCAATCTCCTGCGTCACGGGTTGTCCCACTCCGGCGGCCTTGTGCACGGCCGCGTTCGATTGGCCCGCGAAGCCGTTCATCTGAAACGCGCGCGGGCCGAACCCCCGCACGATGAATCTGCCATCGCCGTACGCCGCGCAGTAAACATAGCTCTGATCCGCCCCGCCAGGGTCGTTGCCGGCGATGAAGATGCCGTAGGGATGCGGATGGTTGTTCAGGTTCATATATTTGGGCTCGGTAAAGGTCGCCTTCACCGTGTAGTCGCCCGACGCCTTGTTCGCGGGATTCCAATACGTCACCGCCGGACCGGTCACCACGTGGAAAGCATCGCCCTCCTTGGCCAGCTTCGCGTCGTTTAGCGTCCGGCCGGAACGTTCTTCGTTCGCGTCGATCTTGCCGGTCCACCCGGGGATGGAAATGCCGCCGCCGGCCACGGCGCGGGACGCGTCCTGCGCATGCAGCGCGGGCGCAACGAAAGAGCAAAACGTGAGGACGAGCGTAGGGCCTTGGATCGAGCGCATGATCTTTATTCTACGCCGCTTCAAAATACCTTGAACAAAACGCGGCTTGGGAGAATATATCGATATGCTTCGGACTGTGCTCATGCTCTTGCTCGCTGGAGCCCTGCTGCGCGCCCAAAACCCTGCGGGAGAGATCCGACTGCAAGTAAAAGATCCTTCTGGAGCCGGAATGCAGGCCGGGGGGAAACTGGCGGAGCCGGGCGGGACGGAGCGCTCGTTTGAGACCGACGCGCAAGGTCACTATATTGTCGGCGGCTTGCCCTTTGGCCGCTACAGGATTGAGGTTTCTTCGGCTGGATTTGCCAAACAAACGCTAACCGTCGAAGTGCGTTCTGCGGCGGCTGTGGAACGCACGATTGTTTTGCCTGTGAGCAGCGAGGCTGCCAGCGTGGACGTTGTCGCGGCCACTCCGCTGCCGGGCACCGATCTCCCTCTGTCGGATATCCCGGCTCCGGTCCAGACTGCCAGCGCGCGGGATCTGGACCAAAGCGGCGCCCTGGATCTTTCCGATTTCATGAATCAGCGCCTCGGCGCCGTGCACGTCAACCAGAACCAAGAGAACCCGTATCAGCCCGATCTCAATTACCGCGGCTACACCGCGTCGCCTCTGCTGGGAACTCCCGAAGGCATCTCGGTTTACGTGGACGGCGTCCGGCAGAATCAGCCCTTCGGCGACATCGTGGCCTGGGATCTGATTCCTAAGATCGCGATTTCGGAGGTCGCCCTGATGCCCGGCTCGAACCCCTTGTTCGGGCTCAATACTTTGGGCGGAGCCATTTCCATCGACACCAAGAATGGCCGCACGCAGCCTGGCGTCTCGCTTCAGATCAGCGGGGGAAGCTTTGGGCGAAGAGAAGGTGAATTAGAATACGGAGGATCGAACACGAAGGGGCTGAGCTGGTATCTCGCCGGCAATCTGTTTCGCGAGGACGGCTGGCGCCAGTTTTCGCCGTCGGAAGTGCGCCAATCGTTCGCAAAAATAGGCTGGCAGCGCGCCAAGACCAGTGCGTTCCTCAGCTTCGGTTACGCCGACAACTGGCTGACCGGGAATGGCCTGCAAGACACGCGGGTCCTGGCTCAGCACTACTCAAGCGTCTACAGCATCCCCGACATCACCTGGAACCGCTCGCCGTCTATCAACCTAACTATAAGACATGATGCGACAAACCGGCTCACGTTCACCGGCAACGCTTATTTCCGCTATATCCGCGCCGATACGACGAATGGCGACATCAACGAGCAATCTTTCGATCAGTCGCTTTACAACCTCAACTCCAGTGATATCAATGCTTTGACTGCGGCGGGCTACCGCGGATTCCCGGTGACGGGGACCGCCGCCACGGAGCCTTTTCCATACTGGCGATGCATCGCACAGGGTCTGGAAAGGGACGAACCGAGCGAAAAATGCACCGGAATGGTGACGAATACGTACAATAAACAGCACAATTACGGCGTTTCCGGACAGGTTTCGTGGCTCACCACGCACAACCGCGCGATCTTCGGCGCCGGCTGGGACCGCAGCAGCCTCACGTTCCAGCAAGGGTCGCAGTTCGGCTTTCTGAACTCCGATCACCTCACCGTGACGCCGATCGGCGTGTTCGCGGATGGCAGCACGACTCAGGACGGCGTTCCGGTGGACACACGCGTCAGTCTGCGCGGCGTGATTAATACGCCCAGCATCTACGGCGCGGACACCATTACCGCCGGCAAATGGGCGTTCACCTTTTCGGGACGGTATAACCGGACTTCGATCGACAACACAGACCGGCTCCCGCTCGCGGCGGCGGGGGCGCGTGGCTCTCTGGACGGCAATTATGTGTTTGGGCGATTCAATCCGGCGGCGGGACTCACCTACAGTCCAGTCCGGTTCGCGAGCATGTATTTCAGCTACAGCGAATCGAGCCGCGCTCCTACGGCGATCGAGCTTGGCTGCGCCGATCCGGATAATCCGTGCAACTTCCCCAACGCTCTGGTAAGCGATCCGCCCCTCAAGCAAGTCGTCACGCGAACCTTGGAGGCGGGCGCGCGCGGGACGATGGAGGGAAACGTTCGCTGGAGCCTGGGCTGGTTCCGGGGTGAAAATTACAACGATCTCCTGTTTGTCGCGTCGCAGCAGACGGGATTCGGATATTTCACGAATTTCGGTCAAACGCGGAGAGAAGGAGCTGAGGCGAGCCTGAGCGGCCATATCCGGCGGCTGACGCTGGGCGGCAATTACACGTTCCTCAGCGCGACGTATCAAAGTCCCCAGACGGTCAACGGAGGAAGCAATAGCTTCAATGACACGGGCCTGGGGCTCGACGGCGACATCACGGTGCAGCCCGGCGATCGAATCCCGCAGATGCCGCGCAACATCCTGAAGGCCTTCGCGGAATATCAGGCGACTTCTAAGATAGTAGTGTCTCTGGATTTCGACGCCGTAGGGCGGTCATATGCGCGTGGCAATGAGAACAACCTGGATCAGCCCGACGGCGTCTACTATCTTGGCCCCGGTTTTTCACCTGGCTATGGCGTGCTCAATCTGGGGGCGCATTATCAAGCGCGGAAACGCATGCAATTTTTCGCTCAGATCGACAACGTGCTCAACCACCGGTATTACACCGCGGCGCAGCTCGGCCCAACGCCGTTCGATAACGCCGGGAATTTTAACGCGCGGCCATTTCCGGCCGTCAATGCCGATTTCCCGATCCGGACGACCACGTTTTTCGCTCCCGGCGCGCCCATCGGCGCCTGGGGCGGAATCCGGTTCAAGTTCTGAACGTGTTTGAGGATGAATTAGTCGCGGGTGTCACTCCGTTCGGAATTCCGGCAGAGGCCGAGCCTTCCCCTCTGGAACAGGAAGTGGCCGGCTTGTTCGATCGCTTTCAAGACCCGCTGTTGCGATACCTGCTGAGCCTCGGGCTGACCGCCGCCGATGCCGAAGAAATCGTTCAAGAGGTTTTCCTGGCGCTTTTTCAGCATCTGCGGCGAGGTAAATCGCGGCGGAATCTGCGCGCCTGGGTGTTTCAAGTAGCTCACAATCTGGGCCTGAAGCAGCGCAACCGGTTCCGGCGGGACCGCCTAGCTTTTGCGGAACCGGGGGAGATTCCGATCGAGAACCGGCTTGTGGACGAGACTCCCAATCCCGAAGCTCGCATGGCCGGGAGCCAGCGTCAGGAGCAGTTGCTCGCCGTGGTGCGGGCGCTGCCAGAGCAGGATCGCCGATGCCTTTCGCTGCGCGCGGAAGGCTTGACTTACCGGGAAATCGCGCACGTGCTCGGGATCTCGCTGGGCGGGGTGTCGCAATCGCTAGGGCGGTCGCTTGCGCGGCTCGCTCGGGCCGATAAAGGATGATTTATGCAGTCTGAAGAATCTCACGTTTCCGATCAGGAGTTGGTTCTGATGGCCGATGGAGAACTGCCGGGGACGCGCGTGTCGGAGGTGACGGCTCATCTGACCGAGTGCTGGTTCTGCCGCGCGCGCAAACAGGAAATCGAAAGCGCGGCTCTGGATTTCATCCGGGCGCACCGCGCCAATCTCGATCCGTTACTTCCGCCCCCCGCCGGCGGGCGAGCGCTGTTAAAGGCGCGGCTCGCCCAAGCCGTCGCTTCCGGCGAGCGTCCGCGGCTGTGGCCGTCGATTCGGGCCTGGGCCTATTCCGGCGCCGGACTGCTGCTGATTTTGGCCGGGGCCTCGCTGCTGAACCGATGGCGAATCGTTCCCGAGTGGATGACGGGCATGCACCCGGTGCCGGTTTCGTTCCCCGAGCCGAGCCTCACACCCGGCGCCGTCGCGACCGTGAACAAAGATCAGATTTGCGCGACCGCGCGTCCGAAGAATCGCGCCGTTCCCGCGTCGCTTCGGCGGCGAGTCTTCGAAGAATACGGTATCCCCGCCGCCGAGCCGCGAGCCTACGAGGTGGATTATCTGATTACGCCCGCGCTGGGTGGCGCCGACGATATTCGCAACCTTTGGCCGCAATCGTCCACGTCCGCCGTTTGGAATGCGCAGGTGAAGGATGCCCTGGAGGATCGGCTCCACGAGTTGGTTTGCGAGGGAGATTTGGATCTTCCCACGGCCCAGCGGGAGATCGCTTCGGATTGGATCGCCGCCTACAAAAAGTACTTCCGGACGGATCGGCCAGTGTCGTTCGCGCGCTAACGCTCGCGCCCGTCGAAGGCTTCCGCAAGCCACAGGTGGTATCCTGTTTTCAGGAATCGGAATGGCCTTCAGCAATCGGTCCTACGCGCGTTCCTACCTATCCGGCAACCGCCTCCCCGCAGGCATCAAATGGCTCCTCATCGTTAATACAGCGGTCTTTCTGATCCAGTATTTCGCCGGGCGCCTGGTGGATCCTCTGTTCGCCTATCTGGCGCTGATTCCGGCGCAGGTGGTGCGGTCGCTTTACATCTGGCAGCTTTTCACCTACATGTTCCTGCACGCCGGAATTTGGCACATCCTGTGGAACATGCTGGCGCTGTGGATGTTCGGCGTGGAACTGGAGCAAACCTGGGGCACGGAAAAGTTCCTGCGCTTCTATTTCATTTGCGGGGTGGGAGCGGGCCTGGTGGTAGTGCTGGCGAACTATCTTTTCGGCGACCCTCGCATCGCAACTATCGGCGCCTCGGGGGCGATTTACGGCGTTCTCGCTGCTTCGGCGGCGCTTTGGCCCGATCGCATCATCCTGGCGTTCTTCTTCTTCCCCATGAAGATGAAGTACTTCGTGATGATCGTGGGCGCGATCACGTTCCTGAACACCTGGAACCCGAGCAGCGGCGTCAGCGACATCGCCCACCTTTCGGGTTTGCTGTTCGGCCTGCTGTACGTGAAATCGGGAATGGCCCTAGCGGCCAAATCGAGGGGAAGGACCAGCTTTCATCCCGTGGCCTCGCTCCAATCGAGCTATCACGCCTGGAAGTTGAACCGCGCCAAGCGTAAGTTTCAGGTGTACCTGAACAAACAGCGGCGGGATCGGGGACCTTGGGTCAATTGAAGTTCTGGGACTTGAGTCCCGGTTCGACGGCGGCCGAGGCTGAAGCCTCGGTTGCAGGCTAAAGCCTGCTCCACCTCGTGCTAGGACGCTTTCAGCAGCACCGCCGTGATGTTGTCCGGGCCGCCACGATTGCGCGCGGCCGCGATCAAATCCTGGCATTTCGCTTCCAGCGGCGCGTCGGAAGCCAGGATCTCGCGAAGCTCGTTTTCCTCGGCGACGCCGTGAAGCCCGTCCGTACACAGCAGTAACTGGGCGCCAGCGGAAGGCCGCACCAGATAGGTATGAACCCGGAGCTGCTCGGAAACCCCAATCGCCATCGTCAGAACATGGCGCATGGGATGCGTTTTCAGGCTGTGCTCGTCGATGCCCAGCCGCCGGCCCACTTCGTTGACCCAAGTCTGGTCCTCGGTGACGGGCGTCAAGTCGCCCCGCTCGAATACATAGGCGCGGCTATCGCCGACGCTGGCCACCAGGAGGTCGCCATTCCTGCTCAGCGCCGCCACCAGCGTTGTTCCCATGCCTTCCATCGCGGGATTGGACGCGGCCGCTTCCATCACGCGCCGGTTGGCCTCCTGGAAGGCGCTCACCAAGCCCGTTTCGTCGATGGCCGGGGCGCTATGCTGGACCACTTCCCAGAGTGTTTCCACGGCCAGCTTCGAGGCGTGCTCGCCCGCCAGCGCGCCCCCCATTCCGTCGGCGACGACATACAGGCCCAGGGAGGGCGCCATCAGATAATAGTCTTCATTGTTGCCACGGACACAACCGGGGTCCGAAGCTCCGAAGGCTTCGATCATGAGCTTTTCGATTATACCCGGTTCAACCTCGCGGCCGGACCCCGCCAAATTGCCGATTTGCGCCGCCCGCGCATACATTTTTCAGGGAGCTCCCGCGGCGGGCGTCTTCCGGTCGAGCAAGGATTTCAACTGAAGATAGGCTCGCTCTTCAAACGTCGTTTTTAGCCGTTCCAGGTTTTGGAAACGGGCATCGCCAGAATTCGCACCAGGGCGAAGGCCCTGCTTCTTCAAACACCGTCCCAGAAGGAGTGTCGCGATTTGGTCGTCTGGATCGCGGTCGAGCACGGCGCGGAACCGTTCGGCGGCGGCGTCGAAATCTCCTTTCTTCCAAAGAGCATAGCCGGTATTGAAGTGGTACATGGGATCGCTCGCGTCGCCGTCCAGGGCCTTGCGGAAGTCGTCGAGCGCTTGCGGCAGATTACGGCGGCTCTCCGCTGCGGCCAGATTATTGTAGACCTCGCTTATTGGGACCGCCGCGGCGACCGTCTGGAACGCCTTCTGGGCGCCCGCGTAGTCGCCGGATTGGAAACTGGCCAGCCCGAGCAGAAAGTTGGCCCGATGGTAATCGTTTTCGTCGGGACCGACTTTTCCCAGCCATTCGATCGCCTGCCGGTATTCCTTGCGTTGGTAATGCATCTCTCCAAGCCGGTAGCAGGGTTGGGCGAACCGGGCATCCAGGCGCGCCGCCTGGGTGAAATACTTTTCGCGCTGGTCGGGCGAATGCGCCATCAAGCCGCGGATGTAGTTCTCTTCCGCGTCCAGGCGAATCGCCGGGCGAAGCGACCGGAATTCGGATTCGGGCGGCGCCAGTTTCGGAGCCACGATGGTCAAGGCTCGCCAGGCCAGGTGCGCTTCGAGAGAAGGGAGGTCGTCGAGCGCGCCGCTCTCCTGGAATTCGGAGCTTTGGCGCATCTTGCGCCGGTCCAGGACACGGGCCGAAATCTTCAGAGACCCGCGCGATTCTCCGGGGACGGTCCCAATCGCGGCTGCGTCCGCGGTGGTGGCGCCGGCCGAGGGCTGAAATTCGAAACGGCCGTAAATCACCTGCTCGGCGTCCACGGCCTCGCCGATCTTCATCACCGAGGCTTCGGTTAGAAGCGCGCGCTCACGAAGATTCAAGCCACGATAGGCGCTCTGAATGTCATCCCGATCAAGCGCCATAATGCCGCGCGATCCCATCGCGACCCGTAGCGTTTCGGCAATGCTCTCGCCGATCCAATCGAGATTGCCGGTGCTGGGGGAAGTCTGAGCGGAGACGTTTCCAAACGGCAGCACGGCCACGGTCTGGGAGGCTGCAGGGAGCGCCGCGATACACAGCGCGAGTAGGATTCTGATGGAGCAGGCTTTCCGATTTGCGGACCCGTTCCGGGTAGCCTGCAAAGGGGACTTCGTTCCCCGCTTATTGCGTTTTCTGCCGGGGCCGAGGCTGAAGCCTCGGTTGCAGGCTGAAGCCTGCTCCACACCCGGATTTGGCACACACAAACTCATGACAAGCTTTGAAGGTAGCGAGGCTAAAGCCTCGCGCGGGCTGAAGCCCGCCCTCCACGCGATTCGATTACCTCTTTCTGGCCCCCCGTGGCGGCGGGGAAAGAGTACGTAGCTCCTTCCTCGCGTCGGTGATGTGATCCGAATCTCCAGGGCAAGACTTAATGTAATCGTTCAGCGCGGCAATGGCTTCCGGCTTCTTCAACGCCTTCTTGAGCGCGAGGCCTTTCCGGTACATCGACTCGCAGGTTTTCTCGTTTTGAGGAAACTGCTCCACCACGCGGTCGAAAGCCTGCGCCGCGTTGTCATAATCGGCGTTCTTGTCGTAGATCATGCCCACGTAGTACATCGCCAAAGGCGCGTTGGCGTTGTCGCCCTGGCAATTCTTCACGACATCCAAAAACTCCTGCATCGCCAGGGTGTCGTTGCCGCCGGAATAGTCCCGGCGCGCGTTCTGAAAGGTATCGATACAGGAGAAGCCCGGCGCGCCTCCGGCGGCCGTTCCGGGAGGCGCATTGGTTTGGGGCGGAGGCGTGGGAGGGTGAGCCAGCAGTTGAAGCTGCGTAAGAATATCGGCGAGCTTAGTATCCATCGCATTTACGCGGCGTTGGAGATCGGCCACGGTTTCCCGCACCGAGGCCACGTCATCGGCCGTTTGGCCGGTTTTCACTTTAATGTCGACCAGTTGATTGGTCAGCGGATCGAGCTTCTTCAACTGGTCCGCCAGCGCGCCGGCGATGCCCTGTTGAAGATTCGCCACGGTGGACGAGGCTTTTCCCGAGGCCTCCAGAGATTGCTGAACCAATTGGCGAAGCGCTTCGAACTTCTCGTCCTGCGACTTCTGAACCTGCTTGACGTCCTCTTCCAACTGAGCGACGTCGCGCTGAAGCGAAATCATCTGGTCTTTTTGGCTCTGGCCCGCGAGAAGCGCGGCGCTCAAGCAGGCTGCCAGGATCAATGTGCCCGTATGACGCACGTCGATGCCTCCCTTCCATGTGGGGACAAGCCTAAACTCGTCCTCTTGTCAACCGCTCCCTCGCGGTCGCGGCTCGGAAAATCCGCGCGAGCGAGCGGTTTCACTATTGCGCCGGCGCCAAATGAGCGCGGCGGTTTCTCTGATAACAACTCTCGTCGGCGTCCGTGCAGACCGGACGTTCCTTGCCGTAACTAATTGTCCGAATGCGATCGGTGGGGACGCCGAGCTGCACCAGGAAATCCTTGGCGGAGCTGGCGCGCCGGTCGCCCAAACCGAGGTTATATTCGGCCGAGCCGCGCTCGTCGCAATGGCCCTCGATCACGACGTTGAACGTCGGATCGGAAGCGAAGATGCGCTTCAACAGGTCCGCGTCGCGGGTGAGCGCTTGACGCGCGTCGTCGCGAACGTCGCTCTTATCGTAATCGAAATAGGCGTCCTGGGCCTCACGGCTGAGCAATTCCGCGCCGCTGATAACGGGCTCCTTCGCCGGAGGCGGAGGAGGCGGCGGAGGAACGGTTACCGTTACGGTAGCCGACCGCGTGACCATACCACCGGCGCCGCTGGCCGTCAGCGTGTACGTAGTCGTGTTGGCGGGAAACACTTGACGGGTTCCATTCGCGGCTACGTTGCCGAGTCCCTGATCGATGCTCATATTCGTCGCGTTGGCGATCGACCAGCTCAGCGTCGCGGATTGCCCACGCTGAATCGAGGAAGGTTCGGCCGAGAAGCTGTCGATGCGCGGCGCCTGCGGCTTCGCGGGCGGAGGCGGGGGCGGCGGCGTCTCCTTGGCGGCCGGTGGAGGTGGCGGCGGCGGGGCCACCGGAGCTTTCTTCTTACATCCCTCGGCAACGAGCAACATCGTCGCGGCGAACACCGCTGCACTCAGTGTCCTCTGATTCAATCGCATTCTTTGGCTGCCTCCTTAAATTATCTCGCTCCCGCGGCAAACGTGTGCGGCCACGGTCCCATACGGCGGCCGGCTGAGCCGCGCGCAAGCAGGCGGTTGGGGGAGCGTCCACTAGTTTATCCCTTTCGCCCATACGGGTTGAAGGTTATTTCCCTGAGTGGTGAGCTGTTGAACATGGGTGCCGTCCGCCAGCATCGAGTAGAGCTGCGTAGACCGGCCGCGCTTTGAGGAAAAAACGAGATGAACGCCGTCCGGCGCCCACCAGGGATTCTCGTTGCGCCCCGTTTCCTTCGTCAATTGAATCGGCTGGCGCTTGCCGGCGTCCATGATAAAAATGTTGAACCCACCGATTTCGTAGCCGCGCGTCCAGGCGAAGGCGATGAAATGGCCATCGGGGCTCCAGGCGGGATTCGCCACGTCTCCTTCGCCGGTGGTGAGCATCTCGGCGTCGCTGCCGTCGAGGTTCATGCGCCAGAGCTGCTGATGGCCGCTGCGGCCTGAGATAAAGAGAATCTCATTACCCGTCTTCGGATTGACGCGGGGCGAAACCTCGATGAACTGATTGTGCGAGATGCGCTGGAAGTCGCCGCCGTTGATTTTCGCGCTGCAAATTTGAGCGATGGCGTCGAAAGCCGTGGTGAAAAACATGCGCTGCCCGTCCGGGGAAAACTCCGGCGTCGAAACGTTCGAGGAAACCGGGCTGATAAAGGTCAATCTTCTGCCCGTCTCCACCGAATGGACCATGATCTGCGGATTTCCGTCCACCGGATGGCCGTTCCGCATCGTGATCGGATACGTGGTGAATGCGACCAGTTTCCCGTCCGGCGAGACGGCCGGCATGCTGGAGATCGAATTGTACCGCGTCACTTGCTTTTGATTGGATCCGTCGTAATCCATCATCCAGATTTCCTTCGCGCCGGTGCGGTCGGAGACGAAAAATATCTTGCTGCCCGCGAGGCTCTTCGCGCCGAACTGCTGTAAGATATCGGCCGCGAATTGGTGCGCCACATCCCTGGCGCCGTTTGCGTCGAGCGAGCCGAAATAGGTCTTGTTGATCAATTGCGCCTGCGTAGGCGTCGGCTGGCTGAGATTGTAAAGATAGCCGAACAGCACCAGGCGTCCGCCCTGCACCGCCGTATAGCCGAAGGCGAGATCGTTGGCGTTCACCGGCGGCCCGGACCAATCCGTGAGCCACGGACCGTTGCGCGTGGTTTGCGGCTGCTGCCCCCGGATCACCGGGTTGGTGGTGGTGGGCGGCTTGAAATCGGAAGGCTGCTGCGGAACGTCGAGCGGATAGTTGACCTTCGGCGCCATCTTGAGAACGCCCGAGCCGTCGAGCTCGTTCCACAGGGTGTCGTTGAAGGCGTTCATGAATTTCTGCGCGTCGCCCGAGCCGCGGAAATCCGGCACGGCAATCACCGGTTTTTCGCTGTTCTTAATGTTTCCGATGATGTCCGCATTGGGCTGCTGACCGACCAGAATCAGGGCGCCGCCCACCATGAGCGCGCCACAAGCCGTCGCGAGAACCGTTCTATATCTCATAAAAGTCACCGTTGTAACTCAAACCAAAACTCGACCGAGGCGGAGCTGCGAGAGAAGCCCGCGGGAATGGGAGGGAACGGAGCGGCCTCCTGAATCGCGCGCTGCACCGAAAAATCCAGCGCCGTAACGCCGCTGCGCTGGAGAAGCTGAAGATTGCGAATGCTGCCGTCGCGCATCAGATCGAACGTGGCGATCACGGTGGGAGCGGTCTGCGCGTTGACATCGTTAGTGCGCCACTTGGACGCGACGATCTGGCGGATTTGATCGGCGTAGCCTGCGAATTCGCTGCCGAGAGTCGTGTGCACGCCGGCGCCGATGCGTCCCGCGCCGGGGATCGCGGAGAAGGCCTGGTTGGAAACCTGCGGCGCGGTTTGGCTGGTGAGCTGGTTTGGCAGCAGCTCGTTGAGCGGCCGGAAGCGCTGCCGCGAAGTCGTTTCCGGCGCCGGCTTCTGCTTGGATTTGCGAAGCTTCAGCGGGATGGCGTCCGGCGGCGGGGGTTTTTCCTTCACCCGCTCCTTTGCCTTCACCGGCGCGGGCGTCTGCGGAACTTGCGATTCGGTGTCGTTGGCGAGGGGATTCTGCTGGCCGTGATGGATCAAAGGAATGGTGTTCACCGCCTGCACGCCCACCGTGTTGCCGCCCGCCTGCAAAGCTCCGAACGAATTCGTGTGGCTCGTCCACGAGGAAAGAATCAAGCCGCCGGCAACAGCCGCGTGCAGCGCCACCGCGCCCAGGAATGCGCCGCGGATGCGGTCGGGCCGTTCCAGAATGTCGGGATCGGCGGTCATTGCCACTGGTTATTTCCGAATCTCCTCCTGCCTTGTCACCAGTTTGAGATCGAACATCGAGAGTTCGGACAGCACGTTTGCCATCTGCCCGTACGGCACGCGCTCGTCGCCTCGCACAAACACCGACTTGGTGTGGAATTGCGACTCGATCTGGGACGCCAATAGGTTAATGTTGCTCACCGGCTTGTCGTTCAGATAGAGCTTGGCGTCGCGTGTAACGCTCACCACCGGAAGATCCGCGGCGGTTTCAGGCGCGTTCTTCACGGCCGGCGCCTGCACGTCGAGCCCGAACTCCATCACGTGCGCCGTCAGCATGAAGATGATCAGAAGTACTAGAACCACGTCCACCAGCGGCACTACGTTCATCTCCGACATCGACCCGACGGAGACGCGGCTCCGCCGGAACCGGCTTGCATACCCGTTCGATTTCCCCGTTGAAATGGCCATACTATTAGATAGCTAGTTCTCCAAGTTCCGTTCCGTCAAATTGAGGAACTCCAGCGCGAAGTCCTCCAGGCGGGCGGCGATTTCCTTAATCGCGTTCCCGAAATAATTGTAGAAGATAGCGGCGGGGATCGCCGCCGCCAAACCCATCGCCGTGGCCAGCAGGGCGCGCGCGATGCCGGGCCCGACCGCGCGCATGCTAGTGGACCCGCTCAATCCCAATTGATTGAACGCGTCGATGATGCCCAACACGGTTCCGAACAGCCCGATGAACGGGCAAACGGCGGCACAGGTGGCGAGCCAGTTCATGTTGCGCTCCATGCGCGTAACCTCTTCGCTAATGCCAACTTGAAGAGTGCGCTCCAGCGCCACCTGGTTGGCGACCCGCTTGTGATCGGCCATCTGCCGGCAAACTTCGCTGTAGCCGAAATCGAAGACGCCCACCAGCGGAGAGGTGCGGTACTGCTCGCTGGCGGCTGCCACCGCATCCAGACGCGGAGCTTTGCGGAAAGCCCGTAGAAACTTGCGGTTAGAGGCGCGCGCCCGACGCAGTGAAAACAACTTGCCGAGAATGATGGTCCAGGAAAGCAGCGAGGCGAAACCCAGAGTCCCCATCACCCCCAGCGTAACGGGATCGGAGCTTTTCGCCAGATCCCAGAAGTTGACATCGCAAAGGAAGTTCAGCGCGAGCGGCGCGTGCGGCCCAAACATGCTTATCTTTTATTGTAAAGGACGGCCAACATCAAGAACAAAAGATATTTGGAATGTTTTATGTGGTTATGTTAATCCAGCCAGCTTGCGCACGGTCTCAACCGTATCCGCTTCCGCCGCCGATTTGTCCAAGCGGTAGCGCTTCACTCGAGCGAATCGCAGGGCCATGCCCCTGGGGTAACGCGGGCTGACTTGGATATCGCCGAAGGCGATCTCGGCCACGAATTTTGGTTCCACGTAAACTGTGTAGGCGTCGCGTGCGACTTCGATTTTCAGCAACTCCGCGGTTTGCCACGCCAGCATCTCGTCCGTCATTCCTTTGAACGTCTTGCCGAGCATGGCGAAGCCGCCGGCGGCGGGATCGCGCGCGCCGAGGTGAAGATTGCTGAGCCGGCCGTGGCGTCTTCCATGCCCCCATTCGGCCGCCAGGATCGCCAGATCCAGCGTGTGAACCTTTTTGATTTTCCGCCAGCCTTGGCCGCGCGCCCCCGCCGCATAGAGAGCTTCGCGAGCCTTGGCCATGACGCCCTCATGCCCTCGGTCGAGCGATTGTCGGAGAAATTCTTCCGCTTTCTCGGGGTCGGCGGTTACGATGTTGGGGATCAGATGTTGGGGCGGAGAAAGTTCCGCCAGCGCAGCGAATCGTAGGGATTGCGGTTCGTCGACGAGCGGCGTTCCGGCCAGGTAAAGCAGATCGAACCACACCGGCGTCAGAGGCAGCTCCGCGCGCATGCGCTCCAGGTCGAGCTTGCGCCCGAATCGGCGCATCGTGACCTGAAAAGGCTGGGGAGCGCCTTCCGGAGTGAAGCTGAGAACCTCGCCATCGAGAATCAGATCGCGGGCCGGCAGTTGGCGCGCGGCTTCAACGATCTCCGGCGCCGCCGCCGTCACATCGTTTAAGGCGCGCGAAAATACGCGGACATCGTCGCCGGAGCGGTGAACCTGCACGCGCGCGCCGTCGAATTTATATTCGAGCGCGGCCTCGCCGAACTCCGTCAGCGCCGCCGCGGCGTCCTCGGACGTTTGCGCGAGCATTGGCTTCACGGGCCGAAAAAGCCGAATGTCGTACTGGTCGAAATTGGCGCCGGACGCGAGCGCGGCTTTGGCGACTTCGGCCGCGTCGCCGGCCATCATAACGGCTCGGCGGATGCGCTCCAGAGCGATTCCTGAAGCCTTCGCGATCGCCTCCAGCATCACGCCTTCGAGCGCGCCTTGCCGCAATTCGCCGGCCAGCAGCCGCACGAGAAATTCCTGTTCCGGGCCGGTGGCGCGTGCGAACAGGGAATGCAGAAGCTCTGTTTTGCGCTGCTCCGAGCCGCGGCCCCGCACGTCCGCGATCGCGTCGAGCGCCCGATCCACATCCACGATCTGTAGGGTGGCCGACTCGGCCGGAGGTGCACCGGCGTCGCGCAAGCTCGCATAGCCGATGCCGATCCGTCCCTGGCGAGTCGCTCCGGAAAGGTAGGCGGCGGCGATATCGATTTCATCCGGCGCGGTCCGCTTCAGAAGATTCGAGACGAGCTCGATTTTTTCGTTTCGCTTGGAGGTAGCGGCCACGCGCTGCGAAGTTTCGACGAGGTCGCTGAGGGGCATTCCTTCAGCCAACGTAGCACTGCCGGGGTCTGCTGGAGGGCGGGCTTTAGCCCGCGCGAGGCTTCAGCCTCGCTACTTGGGAGCGGAGCCAAGGCTCCGCGCGGGCTAAAGCCCACCCTCCATAAGGTAGACGCACTATGGTAGACTATCTTCCAGTGAATCGCATCGACCTATTGCACGGAACGCTGGACCTGATGATTCTTCAAACCTTGAAGTGGGGGCCGCGGCATGGCCACGGGATCGGGCAGGCGATCCGCTTAAGCTCGCAGGATGCCCTTCAGGTGGAGCACGGGTCGCTCTATCCAGCCCTGCACCGGCTGGAGCGGCGGGGCTGGCTGGCGGCGGAATGGAAAATCTCCGAGGCGAACCGGCGCGCCCGCTATTACCGCCTCACTCCGAAAGGCCGAAAGCAGCTTCTGGAAGAACAGTCGAAATGGCGGACGTTGGTGCGCGCCGTGGCCCAAACCATGAAACCGATCCGGGGGTGACAAAATGTGGCGCATTTTCGGCGGGCAAAAACGCGAGACGGAGCTAAGCGAGGAACTCGAAGCTCACATCGGAATCGAAGCCGCGCGCCTGGAGGCCGAAGGGCTCAGCGCGGAGGCAGCGGCCAGAGAGGCGCGGCGCTCCTTCGGCAGCCGCGCTCTGGCGGCCGAGCTCACTCGCGAGTCCTGGGGCGCGCGCTGGCTCACCGGGATCGCCCAGGACTTCGTCTATGCCTTTCGATCGTGCCGCCGCGCTCCCGCGTTCAGCGTGACGGTGGTCCTGTCATTGGCATTGGGCATTGGAGCCGCAACCGCGATTTTCAGCGTGGCCGACACGGTTTACCTTCGGCCGCTGCCGTACGCCGCGCCGGATAAATTGATGTATGTCGCGATGCGGATCTTTCATCTGGAGTTTGTGTTTTCGCCCGACTACGTGGCGTGGCGCGGGGATCATTCGGCGTTCGCGGAGTTGGCCGCCATGCAGTTCCACGGCGGCAATCCCGCGACTCTGGGCGGCGAGGATCCGGCCGAGGTCCGGGTGACGCGGGTTTCCTATAACTTCATCGCGACGCTCGGCGTGCCGTTGGCGATGGGCCGGGGCTTCGATCAAAGCGAGGAACTGCCGAACGGGCGCCAAACCGCGCTGTTAACGGATGCGCTGTGGCGGAACCAGTTCCGTTCGCGGCCCGATATGGTGGGGCGGAACATTACGCTCGACGGCGTGGCCTATGAAGTCATCGGCGTGCTCCCGCGCTCGTTCGTCATGCCCTTGGGCGTGCAAACCGACATTCTAACGACGCTTCCGATTTCGCCCACGATAAGCCATCACGACCGCGCCATGGCGTCGTGGACCGTCATCGGCAGGTTGCGGCCCGGCGTGACGCAGGCGCAAGCTTCGGCGAATCTTCAATCGCTGTTCGCCGCGAGCAAAGCCGACGCGCCCCAAATCTTTCGCGACGACGTTTCCGTCATGATCGAGCCGCTCCAACGGCGCATGGCGGGAAATGCGGGCGCCCTGCTTCTCGTGCTGGCGGGAGCCGTAGGGTGCCTCCTCGCGATCGCCTGCGCCAACGTCGCGAACCTGCTGCTGGCGCGGTGGAGCGCGCGGAGCCGCGAGTTCGCCGTACGCGCGGCCATCGGCGCGCGACGAGGCCGGCTGGTGCGGCAGCTTCTGACGGAGACGGCGCTGTATTGCATGGCGGGCTCGGCGGCGGGAATGGCGCTGGCGGCGTTCGGCTTGCGAATGGTGGTCTACTTTGCGGCGGGCTCGCTGCCGCGGCTCAACGAGGTGAAGGCCGACGGGCGTGTCTTCGTAATTGCGCTTGGCGTATCCGCGCTTGCCATGCTCCTATTTGGCGTTCTGCCTGCCCTTCGCGCGAATCGCGTGGATGTGCTAACCGCACTGCAGCATGCGGGGCGCCCAGGGATGAGCGGCGGTCATCGAAGCGTGCGGCGCGTGCTGGTGGCGGGCGAGGTAGCGCTCTCAGTCGTGTTGCTTTGGGGCGCGTCACTGCTGCTCGAGACGTTGTGGCGGATGCAACACGCTCGCCTTGGTTTCGCGCCCGAGCACGCCATCGCCGTGTCCATTCCCTTGCCGAGCGCGAAAACGGCGCCGGCGAGCCGGAAGGCGTCGACCGGCGAAATGCTGGAGAAAATTCGCAGAATACCAGGCGTAACGGCCGCCTCCTGGGGGGAATGCACGCCGCTTACAGTCGGACCGGAGAGCGGGGCGTTCACCCGAATCGACCGGCCGCTGCCCAAGCCTTGGGACCGCGGCGATACGATCAACGGATGCGCAGTGGGACCGCGGTATTTTCAAGCATCCGGGATGAGGCTGGTGCGCGGACGGGCGTTCGCCGAAGACGATTACGATCGTCCGCAAAGCCTCGCCATCGTAAATGAGACGGTGGCGCGGCAATTCTTCCCAGGCGAAGATCCGATCGGACATCAGATCGACGGTCACCGGAACGGCGGCTGGAAAACCATCGTCGGCGTGGTGGCGGATTCGAAGAATCGGAGCTTGAACCAGCCCCCGGCCCCCCAAATGTTTCTGAACGACTGGGCCTTGTATCCGGGATCCGATATGGCATTCGTCGTACGTTATGTAGGGTCGGAATCGCTGTTCGCCGATGCCGTTCGCGGCGCGCTGCGCGAGCTGGATCCGGGACTCCTGGCGAAATTCGAGACGCTCGACCAAGCGATCGGGCGCATGTCGTCGGGCTCCCGGTTCAATAGCGTGCTCGTGTCAAGCTTCGCCGCCATGGCGTTTTTGATGGCGGTGGTCGGCGTGTATGGCGTGCTGGCGTTCGCGGTGGCGCAGCGGACTCAGGAGATCGGGATTCGCATGGCGCTGGGTGCGGGCCCAGGCCGCGTGCAAGGCATGGTCCTGAAGGAGGGCGTGGCGCTGGCCGCGATCGGGACCGTAGTGGGATTGGCCATCTCGCTTATGGCGGGACGTTATTTGAAGGCGCTGCTGTACGATATCGGCGCAACGGATCTTCGAACCTATCTTGCTGTCGTCGTCGCGATCGGGACGGCGGCTATTGTGGCCGCATGGCTACCGGCGCGGCGCGCGGCGTCGCTCGATCCGACGGTCGCGCTGCGAAACTCATAGCGCTTTCGGCTACACCGCTCCGTCTTATGGAGGGCGGGCTTCAGCCCGCGCGAGGCTTTAGCCTCGCCGGTCGGGAGCCGCGCTAAAGCGCCGCACGGGCTGAAGCCCGCCCTCCAAAGCATGTCTTCAACGGAGCGGGCCGTGGGCCACGCCGATCGAAACCGCCGTCGTGACTA
>DATBIA010000041.1:0-4814 GCA_036557165.1 Bryobacteraceae bacterium | reverse complement strand
ACGATTCCGGGATAGTGCGAAAACCGTTCGCCTTCCCGCCGGAATCCTGTTCGCGATCAGGCCGGAATCGCGTTCGCCTTCAGCCCGGAACGATTTTCGCGTCCACCCCGGAACCCTGTTCGCCTTGGCCCGGAATCCGCATCAAACACGATTTGCGGGCCTGCTGGTCCACTCCCATCTTCGATTCAGAGCGGCATGTGCTGGGGACGTTTGCCATGTACTGCCGCGAGCCTGGCCTCCGCAACCATAGTCATCTGAGGTTGATCGATACCTCAACGCACATTGCCGCCATCGCGATCACGAAACATCGGGCTGACGAGGAGATCAGGCGACTCGGGCGCGTTAGGCTAACACGAGAGTAGCTCGAAACCCAACGGATCCAGCTCGATTGCGCGCGTGATCTCCGCCAGCGACTCTTCCAACCTGCCCAATGGACGCAGATAGCAGCCAGCCCGGCGATAGTGCGCATGGGCATCGGAAGGGTTTAGCTCCAGGGCTCGGGTGAAACGTCATTGAATTTACCCCACCGAAGAGCCCGTGATCACTTTTTGAGGAGCTGCGGCCAGTTTACGATGACGGTCGAACCTGCGACCTCCTGCTCCGGGTGATTTCGTGGGCGTCGATGCTAATGGCGGGCCGGGCTCTGGCCTTCACGTCTACCAAAAACGGGAAATGGCTGCCGCCCGGCGCGACAAGACTCCGATAAGTCCGGATAACGTTTCTCGGCCGCTCCAGTGTCGGAAAGCAGGCGAGACAAAAGCGAGAGGCGTGCGCGGCGCGTAGGAGCGCCGGATAGTCTCGGCAAGTCAGGAAGGCCGCTTCAGCGCGGCCTTAACCACATCGCCGAGTTTCATAAAAGGCTTCGTATTCCGAGGGCTTGGGAAAATACCCATCGCTTCCGAGCTGCTTCATCTTCTCGCGGTCAGCGGCCGAATCCGATGTCGAGACGACAATCACCGTGGCGTCACGGCACTTGGAGCATTCGCGAATGTGCATTAGGACTTCATCGCCATTCTTTCTCGGCAGGCTGATATCGAGCATTACCAGGCCGGGACAGGGCGCGTCGTCGCGGCCGTCCGCCGCGTCGATGAATTTTATCGCGGCTTGTCCGTCCGAGACAACGTGAATGTCAGCCGTGATCCCGGCGGTTTCTATGGCTTCGCGGATCAGGAACACATCCGAGACATTGTCTTCAACTACAAGGATATGGCCGGGCCTCAGAATTGTCCGCGCTTCATCTTGGGACGGTGAACCGGAAGGTCGATCCTTCCCCGAGCGTGGAGTCGACCCAGATCCGCCCGTGGTAACCGGTCCAGGATGCGCTGGCAAATGGCCAGACCGATGCCGGTGCCGGGATATTCCTCATGGTGTGCAAACGTTTGAAGAGGCCAAAGATTCTCTCCTTGAATTCGGGATCGATACCAATGCCGTTGTCGCTGACGGAAAATAGCCAATGGCGCCCTGCTGCGAGGCGCTGATGTGCACTTCAGATGGCCCGCTGGTCCCGGTAAACACTACGGCGTTACTCGGGAGCAAAAGTCTTGAATCTGTTCTACAGGCCCTCCGGCCACTCGGTGAGAAGTAGCGTTCGGCTGTCGGCGTGGTCACGTGGCTGCGCTGTTAGCGCCTCCGCGGCGCCATAGCCATCTCGAAGGTTACCGAGACGCTGCGGCCAGGAAGCAACTCCAAGGTATCGGCGCCGCTCTGGACATAGGGCACCGTGGCGGTTGCGCTGACGCCGGGCGCCAGGGCGACGACATCGTGAAAGTTGAACAGATTGTTGAAGCTCAGCTTGAGCTTTGACCCGTTGAAGAACGAGTTCGTGGGCAGCTTGTAATTGAAAAACAAGTTATTCATCCAGAAAGAGTTCAACTGAGTCGCTTGGTGGACGGCGCCGTTGTCCACGTAGCGCGGCCCGATGTCTTTGTTGAAGAAACCGGCTGCCCAGCGCTTGTCCGTGTAGGTTACGCCCGCGGAGACCGTATAATTCGGCGTGAGGGCCACCCATTGTGACGGAGTCGCCGCGAGCACTGTGCCATTAGCCAGCGTTTGAGCTGCATTTGCCTCATACTTGGCCCGCGCGGCTGTACCGGTGAAGTTGAAGCTCAGCCCATGACCCGCATAGAAGTTGCCCTCCGCCTCAAAGCCCGTCGCGTTCGAAGGCGGAGTGGCGTAGTAGTACGAATCGCCGAAATTGGGTTGGGTCGGGTCCGTCACCTTATAGCTTCCATACGGGTTATCAAAATGAACGTGGAAAACGTCCGCATCAAAGCTCAGGCGGTTGAGTTTCACCACCGTGCCGCCCTGGAAGGTGGTGGCAACCGTCGGCTTGGGAGTGACAGCGACCAGCGCGCCGGCCACATCAAATATGGCGCTGGGGGGAATCTGGCTGCCGCGGCCGTACTGGCCATACGCCGACCAGATATTGGTGATGCGGTAGTTGGCCGATACCGAGGGCAGGATGTTGTTGTAGTAGGCACTGTGCTTCGTCGCGACTCCTGCGCAACCCGCGATCAAGGTCGAGGTGCATCCGAGGGGCCCTACGGTCTTGCCGCTGTCGGCAAACTGCGTCAGGTCCATGGTATAGAGTGCGCTCTTCACCCCTGCGGTGATCGTCCACCTGGGAATGGCGACCAACTGGTACTCAATGTAAGGCTGCGCCGAGTTGGTAATGAAATGCTCGTGGAACCTGAGATCTTTGAGCAGAGGAGAGTCAATCCCGGTGCGGGGATCGGCGTTCTGCTGAAAGCGGTCGGTGGTTGTGTACTCGTACCACGTGCCAACCCGGAAAACACCATACTTCGATGCCTGGCTCAACGTCGTGATGATGCCGCCGCGATTGTATTGGTTGAGCTTGTCTCTCCAGCTGGCAGTGCCGACCGTAACTTCGTGCAGCGAGTCCTGGGTCTGGTCGTTCATCAGGTGCTCGTGGTTCGAGTAGGAATAGCTGTAGGGTTTGGTCTCAAACCTCCAGCCGTGACCGAACTCGTGGCCGAAGGTGATGATTTCGAAGTCGGTTGGCACGTGGTACCTAAAGTTCTTGTAGTACTGCGAGTTCCACGTGCCATCCTTGTTGTACTGGTTGCCATCCGCGATGTAATTCAGACCATGATCGAGGATCTGCTGGCGGGTCGGATCGGCGTCGGGCGTGTTGCTGTCTACCACCACCAGTGTGCTGATCAGGGTGAGAAAAGTCTTGTCGGAGAACTTGTAGTTGAACTTCGCTGTGGCGGCGGTGCGCTGCTGGTAGTCGTAAGTCAGATAGCCGTCGGAGTTGTTGTGGTGGGCCTCGATCCAGAAGTTGGCCTTATTGTGGAGGAAGCTGCCGGAGTTGAACTCACCCAGGATCTGGTTGGTATTAAAGGATCCATAAGATTCGGCGAGCTTGAACGTCATGTCATCGCCCATTCTGGGCGAAAACATGTGAACGGAGCCGGCGTAGTTCGTCGGGCCTATGTCCGAGGCTGTTCCGGGGCTGCGATCAAAGTCCACATAGCTGATGGCCGGGGCCGGCACGTACGCCCAGGAGTGATGGGTCGGGTCGTTCGAGTCTTGCCAGGGCACACCGTCCCAAGTCGTCGTGAAGGTGCCGTCGGCGAATGCGCGGAACCTGACTTTGGAATCGCCGTTGCCGACGCCGTTGGAGGCCCAGGTAACGACGCCCGGAGCCGCCTGCAGGATGTCGGCAAAGTCCGTGGTCGGCGTGGTGTATTGGCGGACGTACTGGCTCGAGATCTCGGTGCGCGGCGATTCCGCGTCGAGCAGAGCCTTCATCGGCGCCTGCTCCGACGCCAAAGAAAGATCGGCATCGGACTCAACGGTCACTTCCTCGGAAACCGAAGCCAGTTTCAGAGACAGCGAAATCTCAGCCGCGTTCCCGGCGGTGACGGTGACTTGCCGCTCCGAAACGGCAAATCCCGCTGCCGAACCCTGGACCGAATACGTACCGGCCGACAGCCCTGATATCGTGAACTGACCTGCGGCATCGGTGACGGCGACCTGATTGTCGCGCACCGGTTCGCGAATAGCAATCGCAGCCCCCGCTATGGCCTTACCAGTCTGATCCACGACGGTACCCCGCACGGAGCCCGCGCTCTCCTGCGCGGATAACGCGGCGAACGATCCGGCGAGACCCAAAAGCCAAACGAGCGCGAGCGTGCGCGTCACAGTGATATTGAACACACAAAGGCGCTTCAGGACGAAGAAACCCATAATTTCCTCCCACTTTTGTCGAAGTCGACGCTAACCGTGAAACCTGTAAGGTTGCCATCTTTCAGTTACAGATGGATTACGGCGAAGTTAATATACTGTGAAAACGATGAAAAACGACAGACGTTTCGAAATTCTGGGCGGATGGTCGGCGACTCGGAGAAAACCGAGCGAAAGTGCCGTGCCCTGCAGTAGGGCGACGAATAGACTACGATAATGCGCGGCAACAGGCCCTTCACAAGCGGGAAGCGCCGGGACCACCGGGGCGGCGCCGCCGTCTTAGCGCCGCGTCCGAATCGTGGACTATTTGCGCATGACAGTCACAACAGCGGGGCGCCTCGTGATTGGAACAGTTGCGGTCCTGGAGGAATCTCTTTCAGGAGGTCGGATCGAGCCGCGGACCCGCCGGAGGGCCGCACTTCGGATATCAATGAAACGAGATTGCCAAAGAATCGAAGATCGCGTTCGCAACTATTTGGTTTCCGGCGGCCGTTAAATGGCAGTAATCTGTAAATGTCTGGACATCGGCGCTGTCGAATACCCCGGCTAGATTGCTGAACCGGTAACCTTCATTCGCAGCGTCCGCCACCAGTCGGCCCGAGAGT
>DATBIA010000040.1:0-41313 GCA_036557165.1 Bryobacteraceae bacterium | reverse complement strand
CGACGGCCCCGTCGAGCCGGTCTGCGTCACATATCCCAGATTCGGCGTCGCCCGCGAGCCCGTACAGCCCGTCGAGCCGTCCCAGGTCTTGCCGTCGTAGCAGAATGTCGCCGTCGGCGTCCCGTCCGAATAGCTTCGGCCAACCACTCGCTCCAGCGCATCGTAGCTGTACGTGATGGTAACGCCCGGAGCGGTTTTAGTCTTAAGATTGCCATCGTTGTCGTAGGCGTAGGTAATCGCCGTCGAGCCCACTTCCGGATTGGTCGCGCTGATTAGATCCTTGACCGAGTTATACCCGAAATTCCGCGTCTGCGCGCCCTGCGTCACCGTCGTCAGATCGTCCAGAATATCGTAAACATACGTCGTCTGGTACGCCAGCCCCGTCGGATCTTCCGTCACCTTCACGATCCTGCCCAGCGCGTCGCTATCTTGCGTGCGCGTTTTCCCCGCCGCATCCGTCGAAGTTGCCTCATCTCCGTTGTAGGAGATCGTCTCCGACGAACCGTCCGCGTAGGCGACATTGGTCGTGCGATTCAAGCCGTCGTAGGTATAGGTGGTGCAACTGGTCGGACACGTCCCTGGCGCGCCGAACGCGGGATTGTAAACGTTTCTCACCCGTCCCAGAGCGTCCAGGTCCCGCTTGGAATAGACCGACCCCTGAATTGTCTCCACCGTCCGCCCCAAGCCGTCGGTCAGATTGTCGGTCCGAACCCCGACATCCCCCGGGACGTACAAATCGTTTTGCACGGTCGTGGCTTGCGGCAGCGCGGAGCCAATCATCGGATACGTGTACTGGGTCTGCCCGCCATCCGGCCGCGTGATCTCGGTGAGCCGGTCCAGCGCGTCCCCATACGTCAATGAAGTCACCACGGAGTCGTTCGGACCCTGGATCGAACTGGGCCTGCCGGTTCCGCAATCCTGGGTATACGTCGTGGTGTCGCTCAGCGCATTCTGTACCGTATGCGGAAACGCGTAGGTTCTGGTAGCGCCCGCGGGACAGGTGTCGTATGCGTAAGTCGTCATGTTCCCCAGCGGCGTCGTGACCGTGAGCGCATTGCCTGCCGCGTCGAAGGTGCTGACCGTGTTCAGAAATATCGCGCCCCCGCCGGCGCCGTCGCAACAGAACGCCGCCGCGGTCTGGGGCAGCAATTACCAACTCGTCTACCACGTGGCCGATAACGCCGCGAACGCCACCGTCGCTGATTCCACCGGCCAGCTAAACGGCGCCAACCAGGCCAACACTTCCACGAAACATGTGTCGGGAGAAATCGCCGGAGCCCTTACCTTCAATGGGAGCAGCGACTACATTCAAGCTTCCACCAGCAAGGCGCCCCCGGATCAAGTCACGCTCGAAATCTGGTACAACCCGAATTCCACCGCCGCCTGTCGTCCTTTCGGGCTCGGGGGCGCCGAAATGCGGCTGGAGCTCTATTCCACCGCCGGAGGCGCAATACGGTTCTATCGGACTTGGACCGGTACCAGCCCTGTTTGGCTCAGCGGCAATTCCAACCTCACGCCCACAAGCTCCTGGACCAGCGTCGCTCTCACTTATGACGACAGCTCTACTGGCAACGCGCCTGCGCTCTATATAAACGGCGTAAGCCAGCCCTTCGGCAGCGCATCCCCCACCGGAAGCCCGAATGATAGCTTAGCCGCGTGGCGTATCGGACAGGCAAACAGCCAGGACTTCTGTGATGGGCTGCTCGATGAGACCAGAGTCTCGAACGTCGTCCGCCCCCCGGATTGGATCAAAACCGAATACAACAATCAGAGCTCGCCCAACACGTTATAGCATCGGCGCACAACAGTAACGCGCCTTAACAACTCCGTTTTTGCCGCGCCTCCAGCGACATCGGTGTGCGGCCGGCTGCTCCTCCTCCGTCCCTTGAGACTAAGCTGCCTCCGTATGACCACAAAACTCAAATCCCAGACCGCCCGTTCCAACGGCGCCCGGTCTCAAGGGCCAATCACGCCCGAAGGCAAACAGGTCGCAGCTCAAAACAGCACGCGTCACGGCATGCTCTCTCAAACCATCGTCCTTGACGGCGAATCCCGCGACTTGTTCGAGCAGCTCCTCACCTCCTTGATCGCCGAAGTCCAGCCCCGCACCCCCATCGAAGCGGCCCTCGTCGAAACCATGGCCACCGCCCGCTGGCGTCAGATGCGCACCTGGGCTATCCAAAAGGCCGGTTTCGATCTCGAAATGTCCCGCCCCGAAAATTCCTCCGGAGCCCGGCCCGCCCGCTTCGCCCTCGTCTTTCGCAGCCTCAGCGATAACTCGCGTGTCCTTGACCTTATCCATCGCTACGAAACCGCCTTTGATCGCCAGTTCTCCCGGGCGTTGTCGCTCATCCTGAAACTCCGCGCCGGTTCCCCCAGCCAGACCGAGGCGCCCGCGGATTTCCCCGCCCTCACCGCCGCTACCCTCACCTGGGAAGCCGATCCTCCGGTTACAAACACAGATTTTCCAAACGAACCCAGCGGCGCTGAACCGCCTGTCGCATGAATAATTTAGGCGAATCCAATGAAGTGTTTTTATGCGCCCGGGCAAGATGCCGTTTGATACAATAAATGAGGCGCTCTTCCGGAGCGCCTCAATCCGAGGTCTTGCGCCCCACAGTGAAAACTAGCGATTCAGGCGATCCGGCCCCAGTAGCGCCGCGCGCCAAGATTGGGACCGTCAACGACTTCGCCGTCAAACTCGCCAACGTCAACGGTACCGGGTCCGCCAGCGCCAACGGCCTCATCATGCAGGCCATCTTTCGCATGGGGATTCCAGTCACCGGCAAGAACCTGTTCCCGTCCAATATCCAAGGCCTGCCCACCTGGTATGAAATCCGCGTAAATAAAGACGGTTACGGCGCTCGCGCGCTTGATTACGATCTGATGGTGGCGATGAATTCGCAGACCTACCAGGCCGACGTCGCCGAGGTCAGGCCGGGCGGGTATTTGATGTACGACTCCACTTGGCCCCTCGATCCGGAGTTACATCGCGAAGGCATTGCGTTTCTGGGGATTCCGCTGGCGAAGATGTGCAACTCGAGCTTTGCCGATCCGCGCGAGCGAATCTTGATGAAGAACATCGCCTACGCGGGCTCGCTGTGCGCCGCGCTGAACATCGACATGGATATTGTCGACAAGCTGCTAGTGGAAAAATACGGCAAAAAACAAGCCCTGCTGGATTCCAATCACAAGGCCCTCCAGCTTGGCTATGAATACGCCAGAGAGAATTTCCATTGCCCTCTACCGTTTCATCTGGAGACGATGGACGCGAATCGCGATAAGATCCTGATCGATGGCAACACGGCAACCGCCCTTGGCTGTATTTATGCCGGAGCGACTGTCGCGGCTTGGTATCCGATCACGCCCGCAACGTCGGTGATGGACGCTTTCAAGGCGTTTTGCGAGCAATACCGCCGTGATCCGGACACCGGCAAAAACAACTACATCATTCTGCAAGCCGAAGACGAGTTGGCCGCCATCGGCATGGTGCTCGGCGCAAACTGGAACGGCGCGCGAAGCTTCACCTCCACCGCCGGCCCGGGCATTTCGCTGATGAACGAATTGCTTGGCCTCGCCTACTATGCCGAAATTCCCGCCGTGGTGATCGACGTTCAACGCGTGGGACCGTCCACGGGAATGCCCACTCGCACGCAGCAGGCCGATTTACTTGAATGCGCTTACGCCTCGCATGGCGATACGCGCCACATCTTGCTGTTTCCGGCGAATCCGTCGGAGTGTTTCGAGTTTGCCGTCAAATCGTTCGATCTGGCCGAGCGCTTCCAAACGCCGGTGCTGATGCTTTCCGATCTGGACATTGGGATGAACGATTGGGTGACGCCGCGCCTGAAATGGGACGACGCGTTCCGTCCCGACCGCGGCCGCGTATTGAGCGCCGAAGAGCTGGAAGAAACGGGCCGGTTCTTCCGCTATTACCCCGAGGACGAAAACCACGTTGCGGCGCGCACTCTGCCGGGTGTCAGCGAGAAGGGCTCGTACTTCATTCGCGGCTCCGGCCACAACAAGTACGGCGGCTACACCGAAATCCCGGCCGAATATAAGGACGTGATGGACCGCTTGGCGCGGAAGCACAAAGCCGCGGCGGGACTCGCGCCCGCGCCGGAGATTTCTCGCCGGAAGGGCGCCCGGTTCGGCGTCATCGCCATCGGCGGCTGTAACCCCGCGGTTTTGGAAGCCATGGATATTCTGGCCGATTCCGGGATTCCCGCCGACTACATGCGCATCCGCGCGTTTCCGTTCAGCCACGATGTCGAGGAGTTTTTGGGGGAACACGATTTCCATTTCGTCGTGGAGCAAAATCGGGATGCGCAATTGAAGTCGCTCCTCACTCTGGAAACGCCCGTGCCGAAGGAGAAATTGCGCTCCCTTCTGATCTACGGCGGATTCCCGCTAAGCGCGCGCCACGTCGTGGACGGCATTATGGACCAACTTGAACCGAGCCGCGACCGCGAGGGAGCGGTCGAAGCGGTGAGCCGCTAGCCATGCCGTCAATCGCCAAACCCGTCGCCACCCACCCCAGCCTGCAGCGCAACGAGCTGGGCCTGACCATTCGCGACTATGAAGGCTCCATGTCCACGCTGTGCGCGGGCTGCGGGCACGATTCGATCACCGCCGCCGTAATTCGCGCGTTCTGGGAGCTTTCTACGCCGCCTTATCAAGTCGCCAAGCTCAGCGGCATCGGCTGCTCTTCGAAGACGCCGACTTATTTCGTCGGCGGCGCGCACGGATTCAATTCCGCCCACGGCCGGATGCCCTCGATTGCTACCGGAGCGGCGGCGGCCAATCGTGATTTGATTTACATCGGCGTTTCGGGCGACGGCGATTCGCTTTCCATAGGCCTTGGCCAACTCTGCCACGCCATTCGCCGCAACGTCCGGATGGTCTACATTATCGAAAACAACGGCGTCTATGGACTGACCAAGGGACAATTTTCCGCATCGGCCGATGTCGGCTCGAAGAGCAAGAAGGGAGAGCCGAACCGCATGGCGCCCATCGATCCCGTGCGGCTGGGCCTCAGCCTCGGGGCGACGTTCGTGGCGCGCAGCTTCTCCGGCGCCAAGGAGCAGTTGGTGCCGATCCTGAAAGCCGCCGTCGCGCACCGGGGATTTGCCCTGATCGACGTGATCTCGCCTTGCGTGACTTTCAACGACCATTCGGGCTCCACTAAGAGTTACTTGCAGACCCGCAAGCACATGATCCGCGCCACCGAAGCCGACTTTGTGCCGCCCGCCCACGAGATTCTGGCGCACATCGGCATGAACGGCGCCACCAGCGTGACATTGCACGACGGAAGCGTGGTGCGTTTCAGCTCAGTTCCGTTAGGCTACGACCCCACCGATCGGCGCAAGGTCTCCGCTTATCTGGACCGGCATCAGGACCAGGGCGAAATTCTCACCGGCTTGCTCTACCTGGACGAATCCGCCGCCGACATGCACGAGACCTGCGAGACTTCGGAAGTTCCGCTGGTGAATGTCCCGTTTGATACGCTGTGTCCCGGAGCCAAGGCGCTCGAGGAGTTGCAGGAAGAATTTCGGTAAACGGCGCTCGCCGCGTCCTATCGCCGGCAGCTATCCCGCACTTTTCCCGGGATTGTGCCAGCCGCCATCGGGCTGGATCAACGCATCGGCTTCGCCGGGTCCCCATTCTCCTTGGGCATATTCATGCACCGGCGCCGCATTGTCCAAAGCCGGCCCGACCACGCGCCACGACTCCTCCACCGAATCCTCCCGCGCGAACAGAGCCGGATCGCCGCGCATGGCGTCGCCGAGCAGCCTCTCGTAGGCCGTCATCTCGTCTTTCGCCTGATGCTTGGCGATCAACTCCACCGCCTCGCCGGTCATCGCCTCGCCCGCGAGCTTGGCTCGCGCGCCGAGCGAAATCAAAACGTTCGGGCTCAGTTGGAATTTGAAATAGTTGCACGCGGGCAGGTCCGTGCAATGGTCGAAGATGATTTTCGGCGGCTGCCGAAGCTCCACTAAAACCTCGGTCGAACTCACGGGCAAACATTTTCCCGCGCGAATGTAGAAGGGGACGCCGGACCAGCGCCAGCTATCGATGTGCAGCCGCAGCGCGGCGAAAGTCTCCACCTGCGACGCCGCCGCCACGCCGTCCTCCTTCCTGTACCCGCGATATTGTCCGCGAACGACTTCGGTGGGTTCTAGCGGACGCATGGCTTTCAATATCCGGCTCTTCTCGTCGCGCATCGCCTCGCTATCGTTCGCCACCGGCGGATCCATCGCCAGCAACGCGCTCACCTGGAGCAGATGGTTTTGCACCACGTCGCGAATCGCGCCGAGCTCTTCGTACAGCCGTCCGCGAGTGCCCACTCCGAATTGCTCCGCCATTGTGATCTGGATGGCGCGCACGTAGTTGCGATTCCACAGCGGCTCCAGCAGCGAGTTGGCGAAGCGGAAGTAGAGCAGATTCTGCACCGGCTCCTTGCCCAGGTAATGATCGATGCGAAAAATAGCCGACTCGGGAAAGTATTCGGCGAGCGTCTCGTTCAGTTTTCGCGCCGATTCGAGATCCCGTCCAAACGGCTTCTCCACCACGACTCTGGCGTTGTCCGCCGCTCCAACCTTCGCCAATCCACCGGCCACGGTGGCGAAGAGACTCGGAGGAATCGCGAGATAATGCAGCGGCCGGACTGCGTTGCCGAGAGCCTTGCGGATGAGGCGGTACGTCTGCGGATCGTTGTAATCGGCGTCGATATACGAAAGCTGCCCTAGGAGCTTCGCGAATGCCTGCGTATCCACGCCGCCGTGCTTTTCCAAACTGTCCTTCGCGCGCGCGCGGAACTGCTCCAGGTTCCAGCCGGATTTGGCGACGCCGATCACCGGAATGTCCAGATGCCCGTGCCGGATCATCCCCTGAAGGGCGGGAAAAATGTCTTTGTACGCCAGATCGCCCGTGGCGCCGAAGAAGACGAGCGCGTCCGATTGCGGTGTCATGTGGGAAGAAGCCGAAGCCTGCCTGCAGCCCCGGCCACGGTACGATTTTACCTTTTCATTCCCGGCGCAAAGCGGCCATCGGGTCCACCCGCGCGGCGCGGCGCGCGGGAATCCACGCCGCGAGCGCGGCCGCGGCAGTCAACACGGCGATAGAGCCCGCCAGAGAAGCCGGGTCTTCGGGGGAAATTTCGAATAGCAAACTCTGGACGAGCTTCGCGAGCGCCGCGGCGGCGATCAGTCCCGCTGCGAGCCCCGCGCCGACCATGGAGGCGCCCTGCTTCTCAATCAAGAGCGCGATGCGCGACGGCGTCGCGCCGATGGCCATACGGATTCCGATTTCGCGCGTGCGCGAGGAGACCGCGAACGACAGCACGCCGTAGAGCCCAACTGCCGCGAGCCCCAACCCGAAAACCGCGAACAAACTCACCAGCGCCGCCGTGAATCGTGGCTGCTCGCTGAACCGGTCCACCCGCGCGGCCAGCGTGTCAATGGTCGCCGGCAGCGAAGAATCGAGGGCCGCCATCTCCTGGCCGATCGCGCGCGCAAGCGCCGCAGGGTCTGCGGTGGTGCGGAAAATCGCCACCGCGTTTCTCCCCAATTGAGGCGAATCGTTCATGCGGAGCCTGTAGTATTCCGGATCCGCCCGTCCGCTGACGCCGTTGTTCTTCGCGTCCCCCGCGATCCCCACAATCGCCGACCAGGAATTCCCTTCGTCGAGCGAGATTTCTTGGCCCACCGGATTCTCACCGCCGAACATACGCCGCGCCAGCGTGGCGCTCAGCACGATCGGCGGAGGTCCCGAGGTGCGATCGGACTCCTGGAATCCACGTCCAGCGACAATATCGATTCCGAGCGCCCGAAAATAATCCGGCGAAACGGTGCGAAAATCCACCATGCCGCCGTTTTGCGCAAGAGGCGGATGGCCGGCGATCCGCATATTCGAATACGGACGCCCGCCGGAGCCGCGAGGCGGAATCGAATCCGTCAGCGCGAAGACGCCCGCGCCGGGGATCGCCTTCAGACGACGTTCCAGCTCGCGATAGAACGCGAGCCGCGCGCGGGCGTCGTCGTACTTGTGCCGGCGCAACGTAAATGACGCGGCGACGACTCGTTCGGGGCGAAAACCAAGATCCTGGGTCTCGAGTTTCTGCAGGCTTCGCGCGAACAGCGATGCGCCGGTGAGCAGAACCAGCGATAACCCGACCTGCATCGCCACCAGCGCGTTGCGAAAGACCGGAGAAAACCCGGCCGACCGCCAGCCGGCAAGCGATTCCGCACGCGGCCGGTCCAGCGCGGGAGCGAGGCCGGAGACGATCGCCGAAAAGAGCGATACGATGAGCGCGAAGCACAACACGCGCGTGTCGACTCTTGCTTGTTCCAGCCCGGCCAGTCCACTAGGGGCGATAGCGACGAACAAACGCAGGAGCGCGAAGGCAGCGCCCACTCCCGCTGCGCCGCCGGCCAACCCCAGCATCGAGCTTTCCGCCAGAGCCTGCCGGATCAACCGGCCTCGCGTCGCCCCGAGCGCGGCGCGCATCGCCCATTCTCCACGCCGCGCCGCCGCCCGCGCCAGCAGCAAATTCGCCACGTTCGCGCACGCCAGCAGTAGCAGCGCCAGCACGGCGCCCAGCAGCATCCACGAGGCGAGCTTCACCTCGTGAATCTGCCGGTCGCGAAGCGATTGCACCACCAGCCGCGCCTCCGGCCGCAGCTCGGCGGGAACGAATTTGTTCACGCTGTCGCGAAACAGCGGCTGAAGGCGCTCGCGGGCTTGCGCGATCGAAACGCCGTCCTTCAGCCGCGCGAACGCGCGCAGCAAAATGGTCGAGGTTGGCAAGCGGGCCGTGCTCTCGTTCCATTGCTCCAGCAGCAAAATATCCGCGGCCGCGCCCTGTGGCATTTTGAAATTGGCCGGGAGCACACCGACTATCCGCACGGCTTGATCGTCCAGCGAAACGGTTTGCTCCAGGATGCCGGCATCGCCTCCGAAGTCGTTTTTCCAAAGCGCGTATGAAAGCAGCCCCACCTGGGGCCCGTGGAAACGGTTTTCCTCCGCCAGGAAATCGCGTCCGAGCGCGGGCGCGACGCCCAGGACATGGAGGAAATTGGCCTCCACGCGAAAGCAACTCACCTGCCTGGGCGAAGGCGTGTCGAGATCGCAGCCGGTTCCCGGGAACATCGAAGTCATCGCCTGGAAAACCGTCTGTCTGTCGCGCCAATCCAGATAGCTATTGGCGAGATGGAATTCGTTATTGTCGATCGGACCGAAAAATCCGAACGAGACTAAGCGGTCGGCGCGCGGATAAGGCAGGGGCCGGAACAGGAGCGGATCTACAGCGCTGAAGACTGCCGTTGCGGCCCCGATGCCGATGGCGATTGTCCCCGCGGCCAGCAGCGCCACGCCCGGCGATCTTCGGAATCCACGCAGCAGAGAATTCACACTACAATCCGACACCGCCGCGCGTCAAAAAGTTGCGGCGGAAGCCGTCCACGTCGAAGTATCAATTCTCGGCGGGGCGATGAATCTCCTCGATCACCAAGACCGGAAGCGAGGCTTTTCGGGGTTCCAATTTTAGCCCAAGTTGTTCCTGAAGAGCGGCTGCGAGGGAAGGCTTGTTGTAGTCGGGTGGCGCGGGCTGGTTTCTGGCCTCATAGACATCGAAATCCAGCAGTAAATCGAAATCTCCCTGGATTCCCGTCTTGTCGAAGACGGGCCTGCCTGCCTGGTTCGTAAGAAAGCCCGCTAACTGCGGCATCGTTCGAAGCCCGCACATCGCAGAGTTTTCGCGCCGGCAGTTGCTTTGATCGCCTGGTCCCAAGGCCCGGATTTTAGGGCCGCCCTTCGCCACTGTGAGATCGTAAATGGGGAACTCTCTGGTCTCCTGGCGAGTCTTGAGCTGAAAGCGTTCGGCCAGCAACGTTTGTAGCATGAGCCGCATCCGCTGTTCGTCGGCGCCCGAGTCGCCGGCTGTGGCTTCGATATCGAATCGGTCCGACGTGATCCAGGAGGGGCCACCCAGGACTTGATAGTCCTTCAAATCGTAGGCCATTTCGACGACATACTTGATCCAGGTATCGGCCGCGTGAAGTCTTCCGCCGGGAAGGAATTGAAAATAATGTCTGGACGCGCCGTCATCGGGGTGAGGCTTAATGGAGGCCACCTCGAACGCGGGGGCGGCCGGCTGTGCGGACCCGAGGGCACACGCCAGCAGAAAGAAAATTGCGGCTCGGACCATGGCGCCTGTTTTGACGATACGGTTCGGAATATTAAATCGTTTGTGCTCTTGCGAGAGCTATCCTTATTTGCCCGTTGCGAGCTTACGCGTGTATTCCGACCACGCTTCGCCGTAGCCGTCCGGCACTTTCCCGCTTGCGGCGCTGCGAGCCTGACCGGTACCCTTCTCTTCCATCTGGCGCCGTAACTGGACTTCCAAAGTCTCAAGCTGCGGAAGAACCGTCCGGCTGATGCGCTGCGCCAGTTCGGGCGAAGCGATGTCGCCGATTTGAAGCTTGTCCAACTCCGACTGCATCTCGGCAATCTGCTTGGAGACGTTCGGATCGTCCTTATACATCTGCCGCAGATCCTGGAGCTGCCGTTGGAAATCCCGCCCCACCTGCCCCGGAGCCACGTTGCGCTCGTCCGGAACGTCGTAGATGCCGCGCGGATATTGGCGATTGAATCCCAGTCGGGGATCGTACGTGCCGTTGTAATAAGGACCGACGTAGCCTCCGCCATTCGGGTTGACGAAGTTGCCGCCATTAGGTCCACCGCGGCCAACCTGATTGCCAGGCTGCCCGCCCTGATTGCCCTGGCCCGGCTGCTGTCCCTGGCCGGTTTGGTTTCCCTTACCGTCCTGCTGGCCGTTCTTGCCCTGACCCTGCTGCGCGTAGTTCTGCAACTGCTCGCGCAAGCGTTCGATGTTCTGAAGCTGGCGTTCCGTGTCGTTTTTCGCCTGCTGCTGCGGATTGCCGCCGCTGCCCATGGCCTGCTGCGCGCGTTGAAGGCTGTCCTTCAAGCCGTCGAGCGCCTGCGTCACCGGCGCCTCTCGATTCGTAATGTAGCGCCCCTGCCCCTGCCGGAGCCAGCCCGCCGCGTCCTTCATGCGCTGCTGAGCCTCGTTCTGCTGGATCGCGCTCAAGCCTTCGCGTAGCCTGCTAGAGGCTTGCGGTTGATTTCCGGCGAGATTGCGCGCCTGCTGCTGAACTTGCTTTTGCAGGTCGCCCAGCTCGCCCGCCATCTTCTCCTTTTCCTTCGCCATGTCCTCCACACTTTGCCGCGAAGGCGCGGACTGCGGATTCCTCAGCCGAGGATCGGGCGAATAGGAATCGCCGAACGCCTGCTTCATCCGGTTTTCAATTTCGTGCTGCTCGGCGTCGAGCTTGTCGGCCCGCTGCGCGAGATCGTTCAACTGCGCACTGGCGTCCTGTTGCCGGCCGCGATTGAAGCTGTCTTTCATCTCGTTCAGACGCTCCGCCGCTCGCCGCGCCGCCGCTTCGGCCTGAGCCGGATCGCCTCCCTGCTGGGCGTTTTTCTGAGCATTGGCCATGTCTTGCTGCACTTGCTTCAGTTGATCGATCTGCCGCTGCAATTGCTGAGCGCTGGCGGACTGGCCGGACTGGCCGGACTGGCCGGATCGTCCGGATTGCCCCGACTGCCCTGATTGGCCCGATTGCCCGCTCTGCCCGGATTGGCCTTGCTGGCCGTTGCGCGATAATTGCCCCTGCTGTTGCTGGAGCTTTTCAAGCTGTTTCTGAAGCTCTTCCGCCTCGCGCCGCAACTGGTCTTGCTGCCACCGGTTATTGATGTCCTGTTGCTTGTTATTGCGCTGATTGTTCGCCAGCTCCTGCTGGCGCCGCGCTAGCTCGTCCAGCTTGCGCATCGCGTCGTCGATTTCCTTTTGCCGCTGCTCCGCGGTGGACGCTTGCTGCCCCTGCTCGTACTGATTTTTCTCGGTATCCAGTTCGAGATCGAAAAGATTGGCCAGATCGCGTCCGGCGCTCGCGCCGCCCCCGCCACCTCCCCCGCCGCGATTATTGCCGAACGCGACTTGAATGTCGCGCATCGTCGCCACCGCGCGATTGAGGTGCTGCAGCGCCTTCTCTTCGGGAGAAATGGATTCCTGCCACTTCTGGGATTTCAATTGATCGGCCGCGGTGTTCATCTCCCCGGCGGCCTGCTGCAATTCCTTGGTGAAGGATTGGAACTCCTGGTTCAGCCCCGCAAGCTGCCGCGCCGTGGTGCGGCCGGCCATCGACTCCGCCTGCTTCTGCAACGCCCTCTGTGTGTCGGACAGGTAGCGGGCGTTTTCGGGCGTGCCATCTTTGCTCTTCGGACCGCCGCCGATGATGTTATGCGTGGAGGCGATAATCTGCTTTTCGCGGCGCACCACTTCTTCCAGATCCTGCATCCCGCCTCCGCCTCCGCCACCGCCCCCGCCTCCGCCGCCCGCCGCCTGCGCTTGCGTGTAGTTGCGCTCATAGGGCAGGGCGTCGACAAAGACCACATCGCTGCGCGAGGTCTCGCGCGCATCCTTCGCCACCGCGTACATGCTCACGATGTCGCCCGGCTCCATCTTGTAATCTTCCAACGACATCAGATACCGGCCCTCGGCGGTTTTCACGCCGCGGCTCGGAAGCAGCGAAACGGTCTTTTCCGGAGCGCCGTTCACCGAGTAATGCAACTCCATGGCTTGGAGCGCGAAATCGTCGTCGGCTTGTACTTCGATCGTGACTTCCTCCACCGGAAGCACCTTGGCGTCGCCCGCCGGATGGATAATTTTCACGTTGGGCGCCTGATCCTGCTGCGCTTCGACGAAGTAATCCTCGCTCAACCGCACGCTTTGGCCCTGCTCGATGCTCGCGAAGTGATACGCACCGTCTTTCTGAACCGGCACCTTCGCCACTAGCGTTCCGTTCGCGCCAGATTCCAGGTTGATGCGCGAGCCGTCTTCCATCTCCACCGCGCCGTTCTTTAACGGCTTGTCGGTGGTCACTTGAAGCTCAGCCACCGTTCCTACGACTGCGCGCAGATCGCCGCCTGGATCTTCCACCTGATCGCCTAGCCCCAACCACGAAGGCAAATGATATGTAACCTTGATATGGGTGACGGCGGGTAGATCGATTACGTCGAGCTGATAGGTTTTCGACTTCACGCCGGCGGCTTCGACATAATACTGCACGGGCTCGGAAATCGAGGGCAGCAGAAATTCGTACGCGGAGCTGCCGCCGCGCGGAATCATGGTCGCCTCTTCCCACTTCGAGGAACTCTTATACCGGGCGAAAAATCGAACCTGGGGCGACTGGAAGCCGGACAGAGTGGCGGTGATCATCTGATCGGCGCGGCGCTTCACTAACTTGTTACCCGGCTCCACTTGAATGTCGTAATACGCAGCTGTCAATCCGTTTTTCGGTGCGCCCGCCCACAAAAGCGACGCTCCATAGCCGAGGAATCCCGGACCGGCCAAAATCATCCACAGCAGCACGGCCCCGGCCGCGCCGGCACTGGTCGCAAACGCGAACATCGATTTGCGCGGAGCGACGGATTCGGGCTCGGTCTTCCTGGCGATCGAATGCGTGTCGTCGGCGAGCAGTTCCAGCATCGGGTCGCCGGAATCGGCGCGCTCTACATAGGTGACCAGCCGCTGGTCGAATTGCGGGAACACGCGCTCGGCGCGCCCTGCTGTGCGCCGTCGATTAAGGCGAGTGAGCGGAATCACAAGCGCATAACCCAGCGCCACCGCCAACGCGAGGAACAAGATCACGCGCGCCACCGCCATGCTGGTCGCAGAAAACGCCAGCGCATTGGTGATCAGCACTAACGCCAGAGTCGCACCCAAAGCCACCCCAAAAGCGACCGCGGCGCCTTTGGTGACTACCAGCCAGCGGAGACGCTTCTCCATGCCTTGCAGGTAGTGGTTCAACTGCTCGCGTGTGTTCATGCAGCCTCTTTCCTCGCCTCCGCGGGCGGATCAGCCAACGCTACTACTAACAATACAATAAATGGACGCGCGGGAAGGGGATACGTTTACCCCTTCGAATCGGGCCGTAATCCGTCCGGAAGGACCCACTCGATGGCGCGCCGTGCTGATGGGTGCGATAGGGCTGCTGGGCCTGGTTCTCGTTCGGGCCGTACGGCATTATGGCATATTCGATCGCCCGGCGGACACAGGAAATCGGCATCCGCATGGCGCTCGGCGCGACTCGCGGCGCGATCTCCAGGATGGTGCCCGGCGACACCGCGCGGTTCACCGGCCCGCAGCCTCCCGGCAACAGGTACACTACGAAGAGAGCGCGCATGGCCACCCTGACCAACCCCGCCGCCCTTCCATCCAAGCTTGCCGAAGGCACGGCTTTCCGCATTCTGGGAGCGATCAGCTTCTGCCATCTGCTGAACGACATGATGCAGTCGGTGATCCCGGCCGTCTACCCGATTTTGAAGACTTCCTATCATTTGGATTTCGGGCAGATCGGGCTGATCACGTTTGCATTGCAGTTGACGGCTTCCCTTTTGCAGCCCGTGGTCGGAATTTACACCGATTCGCGCCCCACGCCCTATTCGCTCTCGATAGGGATGGGATTCACTTTGATCGGGCTGCTGCTGCTTTCTTCCGCCCCGAGCTACGCCGCGATCCTGCTCGCCGTGGCGCTGGTGGGGATGGGATCTTCGGTTTTCCACCCGGAATCTTCGCGCGTGGCGCGCATGGCTTCGGGAGGTCGGCACGGTCTTGCGCAATCGATCTTTCAAGTGGGCGGGAATTTCGGAACCTCGCTGGGGCCGCTGCTGGCCGCTTATGTTGTCGTTCCCGCGGGCCAGCGCAGTATTGCGGCGTTTTCGCTCGCGGCGCTGATCGCCATGGTGGTGCTGGCGCGCGTGGGAGCGTGGTACAAGCAGCGCCGCTCCGGCGGCAAGAAGTCTGCCAAACCCGGCGCGACCCATACTCTGCTTCCCTCCCGCCGAGTGGCCTTCGCCATGGGAGTTCTCATTGCGCTCGTGTTTTCCAAATTCGTCTACATGGCGAGCCTGAGCAGCTATTACACGTTCTATCTCATCGATAAATTTCACGTCTCGGTGCAGAACGCCCAGGTGCACCTGTTTATCTTTCTCGGCGCCGTGGCCGCGGGCACGATTATCGGTGGACCCGTCGGCGACAGGATCGGACGCAAGCACGTGATCTGGTGGTCGATTCTCGGAGTGCTTCCGTTCACCCTCTGCCTGCCCTACGTGAATCTCTTTTGGACCACGATTCTCACGGTGATTATCGGCATGATGCTGGCGTCGGCGTTCCCGGCTATCGTAGTTTACGCGCAAGAGTTGTCGCCGGGCCGCATTGGAACCGTCTCGGGATTATTTTTTGGACTCGCTTTCGGCATCGCGGGAGTGGGCGCTGCGCTACTGGGCCAGATTGCCGACGTAACCGGCATCGCCACGGTTTATCGCATTTGCGCGGTGTTGCCCGCGATCGGATTACTGGCGGCGTTCTTGCCGAATATCGAGCCGACGCATCGAGCCGTAAAAGCTTAACTTGTCCTACCCTTTGGAGGAAGAATGGATCTGCGAAACGCGGCGGCGCTGGTGACGGGCGGCAGCAGTGGAATCGGCAAGGGGATCGCGGAGACATTGATCGCCGCCGGAGCGCGGGTCGCGATCACCGGGCGTGACAAAGCCCGCCTGGATTCGACCGCCAAAAAGATAGGCGCGCATCCGATTCAAGCCGACGTGAGCAAGGAAGCCGACGTCCAGCGCACCATGCGAGAAGTCCTTCAGCAGTTCGGCGACCTGGATATCTTAGTCAACAACGCCGGACTCGGCGTGTTTAAGCCGCTGGTCGAAATGGAGCTGGACGGATTCGAGCGCACCTTCGCCACCAACGTGACCGGCGCTTTTCTGATGGGCCGCGAGGCGGCTAAGCATTTCATCTCCCGGAAAAAGGGAAATATCGTAAACATCGGATCCACAGCGTCGCATCGAGGAGCGCCCAACGGAACGGCATATTATTCCAGCAAATTCGCCCTGCGAGGAATGACGGAATGCTGGCGCGGCGAGCTGCGCAAGCACAATATCCGCGTCTGCCTGGTGAATCCGAGCGAGGTGATTACGAACTTCGGGGCCGCCGCGGGATTCCAGCAGAAGGACAACGGCTCGAAACTGCGGCCCGAAGATATCGCACACGCGGTGATATCGCTGCTGGAAATGGAAGACCGCGGGTTTATTCCCGAGCTTTCCGTGTTTGCGACAAACCCGGTGGACTAACGGCCTCGGGGGACGTGGAGCAGGCTTTAGCCTCGGCCTCTGCGGAACGAACACCAGCGGGGGCTAAAGTCCCCGTTGCAGGCTGAAGCCTGCGGGACCTAAATCCCGGCCTTTATTAGCAACAGCAGCAGAGCGCCCTCGGCATCCGCTGCGCTCACATTGCAGTGTCCATAACTCAGCGCGGGTATCTCGGTGAGTTCGGAAGAACTGCCGCGAGCCGCGACCTTGGCCGCGTAGAGCGGCTCCTGGGCAAATGGCACAATCGGGTCCGCAAGCGTGTGCAGCGTCACCAGGGGCTCCTTTAGTAGGCCGGTGGTTTCGTACTTCTGAAGCTGCGCCACCGCGGCTGGGTCCGCGGCAAAACGGGCTACCGAGGCGTTCAGGCGCGCATCGTTAAACGAGCCGTGGTAAACCCGCCCGATATTGTCGTAAGGATTGCCGCCCAAGGTCGCGTGCGCGTCGTTGGTGGCGAAAACGTTATACCAGAGCGCTCCCGTGATCGCATCCGCCGCGTTCGAGAAATTCAGCCCGATCGCGATATTGGCTGTGGAGAGCAGTTGCAGAGTAGCCAGCGGATTCGAAGTGATTGCCTTCTTCACGATCGGCTCGTAAAAATTCATCCAACCCGCCATAAGGCCCGGCGGAATGTTGATGGCGCTTCCTCCCGCGCTGGTCAAAATGCCTGGGAAGAAGTAATCGAACAGAACCCGCACGTCGCCGAAGTAGTCGATCTGCTTCTGGAAATCTCCCACGGGGCCGCAAACAGCCACGCCGCCATCGAAAGTGGGACTTTGCTCCACCAGCTTGGCCGCGATCAACCCGCCTTCGGAAGCGCCGGTCGCGAAGTACTTGTGCACGGGAATGGGAAGTGCGGCGATCACGTTCGTCAGGGCCTGCGTATCTTGGAAGCCTTGAAGAATGGCCAAGCCGTCTTTGGAAAAACTCGATGCCGCGAAGCCGAAGCCAAGGTTGTTCACCAGCGTGGGCAGGCTCGTGCCGTTGGGCAGCGCGAGCTGCGTCAACCACGCGCCGGAGGGAGCGCCTACCGGAATATAGCCGTGGGCAAAAAGAAGGATATCGCCTTTGAAGCAAGTAGCCGCCGGCTCCGGCAGATAGACGACGTATTGCGCTTTTCCACTGGCCCCCTGAGCCGTCCCGTAAGTTCCCGAGGAAACCAGCGTGCTGGTGCACTGTGCGGAAAGGATAACGGGCAGAAAGGCCGTAAGGATCAGAAGTTTGCGCATGCTTCTCCTCGCGTTTAGAGAGACTTCTACCTGCTCGACTACTGCGCCCCGATGGAAGTCGCCCGGGCGCCCAGACGTCCGAAGAAACTCTGGGCTTCCAGATTTCGGTAAACTTGCCCGGCCACTCCCGACGCCGCCGGACCGCTCACCGCGCTGCCTCCCGTCAGAAGCACCACCACGACCACTTTCTGGTTGCCGACTTCGGTGAACGAGCCGAACCAGCCCAGATGAGTGGGGGATCGCGAATCCGTGCAGGTTCCGGTTTTACCGAAGACCGGCTCATTCGGATCGAAAATCGCGCGCCGGGCCGTGCCATAAGCCACAGCGCCCATCATTCCCGGCTTGATTTCGGGAATCAACTCACCTATTTCCAACCGCCGCTTGATCTGCGGAATCATCGCCCCGGCGGCGTCCTGGCTTTTCGGGTATTGCAGATAATAAAGCGACCCGCCGTTCGCCACCGCGCCGATCAGGGCGGCGTACTCTAAAGGCGTGAGCGAAATGCCGTCGCCAAAGCTGGTCATCATGCCCATCCCGCTCTTCGGAGTTTCCGGGGGCAGGATCCCGGGCTGTTCGCCATCGATATCCAGGCCGGCCTTTTCGCCCAGGCCGAACATCCGGGCGTAGTAGCTGACTCTCTCGAAACCCAACTTCTCTCCGAGACTGGCGAAGTATGCGTTGTTGGAACGCGCGATCGCATCGGTCATGGCGATCGTGGTGCCGCCATAGATGCGAATCAGCGTAGTGCGATCCACTACGGATTCGCTCAGGGCCGCCAGCGCGACGGGAATCTTGATGGTGGAGCAAGGCTGGAACCCGCTTTTAAGCGCGAGCTTTTGGTTGACGATCGATAAGACCCGGCCCGTGGAGGGATCTTCTACCACCACCGATCCGTTCAGCTTGCCGAGAGCGTCGACTGCCGCGCGCCGCGCGATGGGATCGTCGCCCTCAAAAGAGTCGCCCAGGGTGGAATCGGCGTAATTGGGCACGCGCCAGGGGCCGCTCAATTTGGCGGGCGCCTTCTTCGCCACGATTGGTGAGGAAGCGCTGGGCTTGGCCGGAACGGCAAACGCCGCGCTCGAGGAAAGGGCGTGTCGGGCTTTGGTATGTCTCTTTTTGACGGGCGTCGCCCCCGGCACAAGCGAAGTAAAGAGGATAAGTAATATCGACGATCGGATTAAAAAGCACGGGCTGCTTGGCAAATGATTTCCCTCTCCGTATTAATCGGCGGACGCGCGTGTTTTCCGCGTCCTGTGCAAAGCAGTAAAGAATTCATTGTAGTACACCTCTCGGGGCTCGCACATATGCAAGATGACCGCCCCGCCTGCACTCGATTGAAGATTTTTTCGGCGCGAGCCGGGGTTGATTGTTCGCGGACACCGCGCCGGTGGTAACGGCACCTCAGTGGCCAGCGAGGGGACGCGTCATGTCCTCGGGCCGCACCCAGCCGTCGAATTCTTCCCCGGTCAGGTAGCCGAGTTGCAGCGACGCTTCGCGCAGGCTGAGATCTTCCCGGTATGCTTTCAGCGAGATTTGCGCGGCCTTTTCATATCCGATATGTGGAGTTAGGGCCGTCACAAGCATTAGCGAATTTTCAAGGTTCGCGCGGATGCGCCGCTCATCCGGCTCGATGCCCTCGGCGCAGCGCTGATCGAAAGAACGAATGGCCTCGGCAAGAAGCTGAATCGAATCCAGCACATTGTGCAGGATCACCGGCTTGTAGACATTGAGCTGAAAATTTCCTTGCGATCCGGCAAAGGCTACCGCATGGTCCGCGCCGAAGACCTGCACGGCAACCATGGTCAAGGCCTCGCATTGAGTGGGATTGATCTTGCCGGGCATGATCGACGACCCCGGCTCATTCTCGGGAATTTTCAGCTCGGCAAGCCCGGCGCGGGGCCCGCAGGCGTACCAGCGCACATCGTTGGCGATCTTCATCAGCGCTCCGGCAAGCGTGCGCAGCGCCGCGCTCACGTTAACCATGGCGTCGTGCGCCGAAAGCGCCGCGAATTTATTCGGCGCCGAGACGAACGGTTTCCTTGTCTCCTCCGCGATTTTGCGCGCCGCCAGTTCGCCGAACCGCGGATCGGCATTCAATCCCGTTCCGACGGCCGTCCCGCCGATCGCCAGTTCCAGCACGCCGGGCAACGCGCGCCGGATTCCCTCGAGCGCATCGTCCAATTGCGCCACCCATCCCGAAATCGCCTGCCCGACCGTCAAAGGGGTCGCGTCCTGCAGGTGCGTCCTCCCGATCATCACGATCCCGGCAAAGGCTTTCGATTTTTCATCTAGAGTTTCGCGCAGCTCGCGAATCGCGGGGACCAGAACATTCTCCAATTGCTCGACTGTCGCGATGTGCATCACCGTCGGGAAAGCGTCGTTGGAAGATTGACTGCGATTGACGTCGTCGTTAGGATGAATCGGCTTTTTAGATCCCAGCGTACCGCCCGCGAGTTGAATCGCGCGGTTGGCGATCGCCTCGTTGGCGTTCATGTTAGTCTGTGTCCCCGATCCGGTTTGAAAGACGACGAGCGGGAATTCGACATCCAGCTTGCCGTCGATGACTTCTTGCGCCGCCCGCGCGATCAAATCGGCTTTTTCGCGGGGCAACTGCCCCAAGTCCGCATTCGCCAGCGCCGCGCATTTTTTCAAAATTCCCAAAGCGCGGATAACAGGACGCCCCCAGCGATAGCGCTCGACCCCAATGGGAAAATTGTGCTGCGAGCGCTCCGTTTGAGCGCCCCACAGCCGGTCCGCCGGGACGGAGACTTCGCCCAGCGCATCGTGCTCAATGCGAAAGCCAGCGGCGTCGCTCGCCATTGTCTTAATTTTTACACTCGGAGGGCGGGCTTCAGCCCGCGCGAGGCTTTAGCCTCGCGACTTCATCAACGACACGTCGCCAATGCCTCTCGAATCCCCGAGGCCGAGCCGGCCAGCATCAGCTCACCGAAATAGAAGCCAGACAACGCGTGGGCGATCTTTATCTCCGAGCAATCGTGCCAGTGCTCTCCGGCGGGACGCGTCCGAGCCGCTATCAACGACTCCCGCTGAGCCTTGAAAGTTGGATATCGCGCGGCCAATTCCGCATCTTCGAAAAGATCCAATCGTATAGGCGGATTGCCATTCCGCGCAGATTTTTTCAACTCTTCGCGAGTAGTCGCGAAGCGCACAAACTCCTCCGCTTCCTTTTCATGCCGCGTGTTCCTGGGGATCGCGATCGCCCAGATTCCCAGCTCCGGCGCCCCGCCCGGCATCGGTCCAAATTCCAAATCCCGAGCCGCTTGCGGATCGGCGTCGGTCATCCGCATCGCCCAATCGGACCAGGTCATCCCCATCGCGATATTTCCATGGAGCAGAAGCGCGGAGACGTCGTAGCTGGCGTAGACTCCAAGGGGCGACGGACTCGCGGCGGCCAGAGACCGTAGCGTATGCGCCGCCGCCGCGGCCGCCGCGAACGTGCTAGTGCGGCCGTTCTGGCTGAACGCCCAGAACACGGGCATAAATTCGTCGGTCACCGCGGATTCGTCGTCAAACTTACCTCGCAGCGCATACGCGTAGGCGGAGGGAGCGTGAAACCCTCTCGCCAGATCCACCACATCGTTCCAATCGCCGGGCCACTTGGCGGCGGGAAGCAGCCGCCGGTTCATCGCGAAAAGCTGCGAATTGCCGACGTACGGCATCCCCACCAGGCAGGCGAAATCCGGTGGGCCACCGCATCCGCTGGATTTGAGGGATGCAAGCACGCTTTCCGGAAAAACGCCGCCGCCGTCCACGCTGAGAGGCGCCAGCCCGCCCCTTAGAGCGGCGACCCAGGGCTGGTCCACCATCACGGCGTCGTAATGAATTTTGCGGTCGGTTCCGTTCACGGCCGCGAACACGTAGTCGTGCACATCGTCATAGGGGCGCTCATCCAATTGGACTTCGATCTCGCGATGCCGCTTGTGAAAATCGTTGGCGGCCGCCCGAAGTACAGGCCCATTTTCCTCGGCCACGGCGATTTCCAGAACCTGGTCGCCCGTGGGAATCCACAACCGCAATAGCAGCACGCCCGCGGCGATCGGGCCGCCTACAGCGAGTCCCAGCTTCAAAGCGCCGGTCACGCTTGCATCGCCTTTGCCGCGGCGGCGGCGCCCTTGCGCCCCCGGAAATCGGCGACCATTTTGGCGGCGCTGCCGGCCGCGCTCGCTAACGCGCTCAGAGCCAGTCCCTGACGTTGCGCCCAGAACAGCGCCGCCGCCAAAATCGCCAACCCTACAATGACGAAAACGATGCGCAAGCCGTCCCAGGCGCTCGGCCCTTCCTGGCGGCTCCAGTCGCGCGCCTGCTCGCCGGAGATGCGCTCCACAATCCAGTCCCGGAACGGCTCGCTGGCGATTCTGAACGCCGGGTCGCGGACGATAATTCCGCGCCGCGATAGATGAATCAGAGCTTCGCGGTTTTTGTAGTTGGCCCAGCCGTCGTGGGCTAACTGAAATAGCGCCACTCGCTCGGCGGAGGTCGCGGCGGCCCACAACGTTTCCGGTGGCGGCCGGCTGTCTTCGGAGCCGGCGGCCAGCAGGACGGTTTCAAAGCTCGCCAGCGCCGCCTCCCAGCGCGAAACGATGGCCAGCTTTTTCTCGTCGCGCGCGCCGGCTTCGCCCAGCCATTGCCCGATCCGCAGCCGCGGATCGGAATTCGCCACGATCGCCGTCGGCTGCCCGGTTCGCACCAACCCCTCGACCAAAGACAGCGCCCTCTCGTCGTCCAACGCGCCGAGCGCCGCGTCGAATTGATCCAGCACGGCTACGCCGCTCCTCTGGTTCCACCAGTTGCTGCCTCCGCGCAGGAACTCGGCCGTATCGATCACATTCAGTCCGGGTTCCCGCCTCAGACTCCTGCTTTTGCCGATCCCCGGCCATCCGATCGCTATCGTGTTCTTTCGCAGCTCGGGCAGTTCGTCCACCCGCTTCGCCGGCCAGCTCTTGAGCGCCGGCACATCGAGCAAATAGAGCCGCCGCAGGCTGTCCCACAGCCAGAAAAACAGGAGCACGCCCAGAAGCGCCAACAACGCCACCGCCCAGCGGTTACTCAGGCTCGAAAGCTCGTAATAGGGATAAACCAGGGAGTCCGGCGGTGCGTCCCCGCCCGTCTTTAGCTCCTCGGAGCGGTCGCCGCCGCCGGCCGCTGGCCTATGAATTCGAAGCCACCCCTCGTTTTCAAAAGACCAGCACACCGATTCCGGGCGGCAGCCGGAACCGTCCTGATTTGCGGCCCGGCGAGCCAGTTCGGCGCCAGGATTGGGAATTACGCGGGTAAGATTCGCGATTTTCTGAATGACGGGCAGCGCCCGATCTTGCCATACTTCCGTTTGGTCCGGACTCCAGCGCGAATCGCTCATGTCGTCCAGCCGGTCCCATGACGATTTCGTACGCGCCCTCAAGATCAGAGCTCGCGGAAGATCCCAACCGGCCCCTTTGGCCGCCAGCAGCGAGGCGTAACGCTGCCGCAGGGTGTGCGATCGGTCTTCCAGCGCCTGAAGCGTCAACAATTCGTCTCGCATGAGGAATTTGATGTGCGTAAAATCGTTGGCCACTTTAAAGAAGCCGATGCTGGGAAGCACTCCCGCCGCAAACACCAGCGCGGTCGCCGCAAACGAGTAGTACAGCCCCGGTTTGGATTCATGCCGGCTCAAGCGTTTGCAGGCGCCGGTGACGCGGCGGGAGATCAAGCCGGCGCACGCCAAAGCGATTATGCCCAAGGGTATTGACTCGAACCAGACTGCCGCGCTCGCCAGGATCGCCGCTAAAACGCCAAGCGGCTTGGAAAGGTGGCGCAGATGCAGACACACTATGAGGAAAGCCCCCAGTCCTCCAAGAAACGAGACGGCGAGATCGATCCGCCAGTCCTTGGAAAACTCTATCGTCGTGGCCGCCGCAAAGATTGCGAAGAGCGCCGACCCCAATTGCAGATATTCCGCGTTACGGCTCCCCTCGGGCCAGAGCCAGCGCGATGGATACCGTGGCAGCCGTAATAGAACCAGGACGCCGGTCGAGCCGGCGGCGAGGCCGAACCCAAGCAGAAACGTGAAGTACAGCAGCACGCGCTCCACTTGTTTGGCCCCTAAAGCCGCATCCCGATGGAACGTCAGCAGCGTCCAAGGGCAGCCCGCCAGAGAAGGGAAGGGCGTGACATAGAAGTGGTCGTTTTCTCCCTGATACCCGGCGTCCACGAATTGGGGGCTGCGCGCAGAGGCCGCCGCCCTCATCGCGCCGGCGCTATCCAGATCCGGATACAAATTTCTGCCGATGTTCGGGCCCGGCGTGGAATGGAACAGAATCGTGCCGTCCCGGTCCACCACGGCAAACCCATAATCGGGCGGAAGAACGGGATCATCCAGCGAGGCCAAGCGAGTCGCCATCGTCGCGGTGGCAAGACCTTCCCGATGGGATTTAGCGGTGACGGTGGCAATATATTCGCCGGAATTGGGCGAATAGAGGGGGTCGACCCGGAATCGACGGGCGGGGCACCCTGCGCTCTCGGGGCAGCGTAGCGACCATAGATTTCCGTTCAACGTCTCGTTAAAAAAGGAGTACGTCTTCAGCGAAGTTTGGGGAGTGACAATTGAGTGGGATGTCCACTTGATTTGCTGATTGCCGGCCGCATCCGCCCAGAAAATATCGTCGAAAAACACGTACGGCGTGGAAAAGACGGCGGTCGGCTGCAGAAGCACGCTCGCCCGCACCGGCAGCTCCGGTTGCTCGCGACCCACCTCCGGCGCGATATCTGCTTCTTTAAAAGCCTCCGAGCTCTCGGCCGAGTCCAGACCTTGCAACACAGATTTGAGCTCCGCAGCCGCTTTTCCGTCCATCTCGCCAGCGAGGTCCTTGAGTCGAGCGTCGGTCTCGGGCTGTTCCACGACCTCCTTCCCATTCACCTCCGTGATCACGGGCGCATCCGGCGCGATGAGATAGCTGAAATGGAAAACCAGCAATGAAGTCATGCCGGCGCTGGCCAAAATCGAGGAGAGGAGCGCCAAACCCGACCAGCGGCGCACTCGGTTCGCGGGCCCCATTTGCCTGAATTTCAGCAGCGGCCAGGCGGCGAGCATAACCAGGAGCGCGATCAGGGCGATCGTAACGAAGAGGGTTCCGGATTGAGACAACGCCAGCGATCGCAATTGGCTTTGCCGGACCAGTCCGGCGAGCAGACATCCGGCCGGTGCTCCCTGGCTCTCCGCCAGGCCGGCGAACGCCGCCGGCATGAGGTACAACACATATACGTCGCCGCCGATCGGCGCTGTCGTAATGGAGGGCGCCCCAGGGAGAGGCCGCTCGGCTTCGGGTGTCTGCGCGCCGGGTTGCGTCTCCGTCTGCTTCGTGGCCGGTGCGGGGCGTTGAAGCTCGATCAGCGTCGAAATATCGGCGATCCGCAGGGCCGTCAAGCCCGTTTGGTAGATGGTGCGCCCATCCTGCCTCGCCAGGATCACATCTTCGAAGATCCCCTGCCGCGGCAAGAGAGCGCTCAAAACTTTTTCGACGCTTGCCGAGACGCAGCGGCGATTAGCGCATACGCGAAAATGGGGATCGCCCCGCTCCTCGATATCCAGAATCGGCCCCGCGCCCTCAGCCGATGTGGTTTCGTATTCCAGCCAGGGCGCCTGCGCCAGGAGATAATCTTTTTCGTCCGGCTGCTTTCTCCGATTCAGGGCATCCAGCACGTTCGTCATGCTGCTGAGCCGCTTAGAGAGTTGGTCGCCGGTGGCGGCGAGAGACAGAAGCGCCGTGTTGTTGAGCGATGCCTCGCGCGACGGCAGCCAGGTAAATAGATAAACCGCCGCGACGCCGCCCAGTACCAGCAGGGCGAGTAACGGATAGAGAAATACGGGAGAACTCAGGCGGCGCATAGTCCGGCCAGATAGCTTATCAATTAACTATGCGAGATGGATCGAGCTATCCCGCCAAGAGCGCCGCGGCGGCCTGGTCCAGAAACCAATCGGCGTTCTCGCCACGGGATGCGATCTGAGCCGGATACTCGGCGGGCCGGAATTCGCCGTCGATCACACTGCGAAGCACGGCGGCCTTATCCACGCCGGTCACCAGCATCACTGTGTCGCCTGCGGCTTCGAGCACTCCCGGGAGGAGAGTCACGCGCCACTGGTTCATCTTCTCCACCCACACCGCCTCCGCGACTCCAGCGCCTTCCGCGATCAAAGCCTCGCCTGGAAAAAGACTGGCGGTGTGGCCATCGGGACCCATGCCGCGATGGATCACGTCGAAGCTGGGCACGCCTCCGGGCTTGAGCTGGAAATGGCGGCGAATATCGTCTTCATACCGGCGGGCCGCTTCCTGAGGACCAAGTTCCGTCTCGACCCGATGAATGTTTGCCAATGGAAACTTCGCCGGCCCGAGCCAGGTATCGAACGCCAGCTTGTAGTTGCTCTGTGGATCGGTCGGCGGCACGACGCGCTCATCCACCCAGAAAACGTGGACCATAGCCCAATCGAATTGCGCGCGGCCGAAAATTTCGAACATGCGGCGCGGCGACGAACCTCCGGAAATGGCCAAACTCCCGCCTGCGGCGCGCAGCCGGTTGAGGATATGCTCCGCGCAAGCTTCGGCCGTCGCCTCCGTATTCGGATAACGATGCAGCTTCATCCCAGCACCCGTTCAAAAACCGGATCGCGGCCCAAAATCTTGAGCTCCTCGCGCATCAACTCCGCCTCATCGGAGGAGGGCAGCGACGATCGATATCCTTGCCCGCAGCTTCGAACCTCAAGTTGCGAGCCTCTCGCGAAGGTCAGAGAAAGGTCGCCCTTATTAGTGGCCAACGTCACGTTACGCAAGCCGGGATCGCCTTCAATCCGCTCCAGACGAATGTGAAGCGCGGGCAACGCCAAGCCAATCCACGATGCGATGTAGAGAGCTTCGGTGGAAGGCGCGAGACCGCTGTAGGCGACATGGGCCGATTTCACATCGGCCGAAGTCAGCTCCTGCTCCCGGAAAAGATGCGCCAGCCTCTCGCGGCAGGCCGTGAGCCGCGTCCACGCCAGATCGGCGACCAGATGGCGGCGGCCTCGCAGCATGCGCAGAAACGACAACGCCGAATGCGCCCGCGAAACCGCCGATGAATCGAAGATCAGTTTATCGGCCTCCGGAAACAGATAATCGAACGCGCGGAGCGAGAAAGCGTCGGGGCCCCGGCACCACAGCACCAAAGGAAGATCTGGCGCCCGCAGAGGCGCGATCAGCCGCGCGACTTCCGCGAAGTGATCCGGAATTGCGGTGATTTCCACACCCTCCGAGCAGATCTGCTGCTGGCCGCCAAACGGCATCCAGCATTCCGCAAACACGCGCGCGCTCAACTCGCCGCCGTCGTGCATCTTTAGGACCAGGGCCCGGCAGGGATGATCGTGCATCAGCACGCCGATGGTGCGACGGGCCTGCGCCGCGTCGGCTTCATCTTGCGCCACCACCGCCAAAGTCATAGCGCATGCGCGCAAAATGCCACCCGATCCGGCGGTTTGGCTATCGAGCTGGTCCCAAAGCTGGTGCAGCTCGCCGAGAATCTTTTCGGGATCGATCGCGGCGGGCATATTCAACTGTTCCGCCAATGATGGCCGAAGCGAGCCAGCATCTCGTCGGCTTGCGGCGGCCCCCAAGTGCCCGGCTCGTAATTCGGAAACCGGAATTTGTGGCTCTGAAAATACTCGAGAATCGGCTCGACCACTCGCCAACTTGCCTCAACCATATCTTGGCGCGTGTACAGCGTCGCGTCGCCGACGAGAGCGTCCACCAGCAGCGTCTCATACGCCGAAGGCGACCGCCCGCCGAAGCTCGCACCGTATTTGAAATCCATCGAAACAGGACGAAGATGCATGCCGCTGCCGGGTTGTTTGGAAAGAAAGCGCAGCGAGATACCTTCCTCCGGCTGGATGCGCAGAATCAGCAGATTCGGACGGTCGGGCGTGCCGCCGTCGTCGGGAAACACCGACAGGGGGGCGGAGTTGTACTGGATCGCGATTTCGGTCGCGCGTTTGGCCAGTTTTTTCCCTGTGCGCACGTAGAACGGAACACCGGCCCAGCGCCAGTTGTCGATGAAAAATCGCGCGGCTACGAATGTATCCGTGTTCGAATGGGCGTCGACGCCGGGCTCCTCCTGGAAACCGGCGTACTGTCCGGGGACCGCGTTGACGGCCACCTCGTCGGACTTCAAGATCCGGATCGAACGCAGCAGCTTCGCGCGTTCGTCGCGTACGGCGTCGGGCTCGAATGCGGGAACCGGCTCCATGGCCACCGTGGCTAGCACCTGTAGCAGGTGGTTCTGCACCATATCGCGCAGCGCCCCGCTTTCCTGATAGTACGCGCCGCGGCCTTCCACGCCGATCGATTCCGCCGCCGTAATCTGCACCTGGTTCACATAGCGGCGGTTCCACAGAGGCTCGAAGATGCCGTTGCCGAACCGGAACGCCAGAATGTTCTGCACGGTTTCCTTGCCTAAGTAATGATCGATGCGATAGATCTCTTCTTCCGGGAACACCGCGTGCAGGCACTCGCTCAGCTTGCGGGCGCTCAGCAGATCGTGGCCGAAGGGCTTTTCGACGACGATCCGCCGCCACCCTCCGGGCGACTGGGCCGTCAGCCCCGCCGCGCCGAGCTGCTGGGCAACTGTGGAGTAGTAGCTTGGCTGAGTGGCCAGATAAAACAGGACGTTCTTCCGCCCAATCTCCTGGAGTTTCGCGCCGATGGCCTCATAGAGAGCGGGATCCTTCATGTCACCGGGAACGTAGTGCAGATTCGGCGCAAAGCGCGCCCACAGATCGTTATCCAATGGCGTGTCTTCGGAGAAGTTCTTGACCGCCTCGCGCATCAGGTCCTCGAAACCCTGATCGCTTAAAGGGCTACGGGAGATCCCGATCACCGAAAAAGAGGCTGGCAAACGGCCGTCGTATGCCAGACGGTAGAGCGCGGGCATCAGCTTGCGCTTGGTCAGGTCGCCGCTGGCGCCGAAAATGACCATCGCGCACTCCGGCGCCTGTCGCTGGAAACGGAGGGGGTCGGCGAAGGGGTTGGAGGCGTCCGCCATTCTTCAAAGCTAGCAGTTTAAGACGACGAGCTTCAGCGCACAGCGTCCCGCCCGGGAGACCAGACGCCACCCGTATCGGCGACCTCCCCTCCGCGCCGGACTGCGTTTTGCGCTGAGTAAGAAAGAGCTCGTCCCACCCGCCTGGCTGCCGGCCTCATGCCGCCCTTTCCGCGTTCCTAGGGAAATCGCTAGGGGCAAGCGGAAGCCTCTCCTAACTGGGTGGTAAAATCGGAGCAGTCATGAGCACGCTGTCGCCCCGGTTGCAAGTGAGGGTCCAGCAGAAGCAAACGCTGACCCCCGGGCTGGTGCAGATGGTTAGTCTGCTCCAGCTAAACCGGCTGGAGTTGAAGGACATGATCTCGGCCGAAATCGCCCAGAACCCAGTTCTGGAAGAGGCGGCTGAGGGCGGCGAAGAACTCACACCCGAGGAATTGCAACCCTTGCTGGAGGCGGACGCCGAGCGCAACGGGGAGCATCCCGATCAATCGATCTTGGACGCCACCGTGAGCCGGGCGGAGATCGAAGGGGCCGAGGGAGCCGACGCCGGCGAGATCGCCGATCCGGGGACTCCCCAACCAGAAGGCGAACCGCTGGCGGCCAGCGCCCAAACCCTTGGCGTCGACGCTCCCGTTAGTCCTGAAGCGCCGGACGTTGCGGCCAACGATCCTTTCGAGGAAATCGACTTGGGGGACTACTTCGACAACTATCTCGATCCCGGATTCAAGAGTCCCGCCTCGGAAAACGTCGAAAAGCCTTCCTTTGAAACCTTCCTTTCCTCCCCCGTAACCCTTTCCGACCATCTCCGCTCTCAACTTGCCCTCGTAACCATGGGCGATGCCGTCCGCGAGGCGGCGGAAGAAGTCATCGGAAACCTCGACGAGAACGGCTATTTGACCGCTTCTCCCGCGGAAATCGCTTCCGAGGGTGGGCACACCCCGGAAGAGGTGGCGGAAGCGATCCGTGTTGTGCATACGCTGGACCCCGCCGGCGTCGGCGCCTGCGATCTTCGCGAATGCCTGCTGCTCCAGATTGAAAGCCGCAATGGCAGGGGTGGAGTGGCCTGGCAGATTGTGGCGGATCATCTGAAGCTGGTGGAGACTCGCCAGTACAAGGAATTGGCCCGGATCTTGCGCCGCCCGCTCGAACATATTCACGTGGCGGTGTACGTAATTAAGCATCTGGACCCGCGCCCTGGCCTGCGCTATTCGGGTCCCGGCGCCCGGCAAGTGGAGCCGGACGTATACATCTCCAAAGACGGAGAGGATTACATCATCCAGATCAACGATGAAGATCTTCCCCAATTACGCCTGAATCCCCAATATAGGCGCATGTTGGACCGCACTCAGGAACCCAATAAAGACGTGCGGAACTACGTCCGGGACCGGTACGCCTCCGCGATCCAGCTCATGAAGAACATCGAGCAGCGGAAACAAACGATTCTGAAAGTCTGCCAATCCATCGTCCGGCGGCAGATGGATTTCCTGGAGTACGGCATCGATCAGCTCCGGCCCATGATGATCAAGGAAATCGCCGAGGAGATCGGAGTCCACCCTTCCACGGTGAGCCGCGCGGTCTCGAGCAAATATGCGCATACGCCTCAAGGCGTTTACGAGCTTCGGTATTTCTTCTCAGAGGCCGTGCAGGGACCGGGAGGAACGGCCACTCCCTTGCTCATCTTGAAGCGCAAGGTTAAGAAAATGATCGAGGAGGAGGATCCCGCCCGTCCTCTTACGGACGAGCATATCACCGAGCGTTTGCAGTCCGAAGGCATCGAGGTGACTCGCCGGACCGTCGCCAAATACCGGGAAGACATGCGCATCCCGTCGACACATCAACGCCGCGTGCGCGCGTGAATCCGCGCGCTCAGCGATTCCATCGGCGTCAAGGCGCGCCGCTCCAAAGGAAAAATGCGATGAGAATCAGCTATAAGGGCGTCAAGCAGGAGTTGCCCGCAAATCTGCAGGAAAAGCTGGATGCAAGATTCGCCAAATTATCGAAGCTGTTGGAGAAGCGCGGCGAAAAGGAAGCTCACGTAATCCTAACTTCGGAGCGCCATCTTCAACACGCCGAAATCACCGTCCAGTTCTACGACCACCAGTTGGTGGGCATCGGCTCCGACGCGGATCTATTCACCGCGTTGTCGGTCGCGTTGGATAAGCTGGAAACGCAGGCACACCGCCAAAGCGAGAAGTGGCGCGAGAAGACGCGGCGATCTAAGAACGGTGGAGAACAAGAGGCGGGCGGCGCTCCGGCGCCCGAGGAAGGCCCTGCCGAGCAGCGCGTTTTCCGCGTAAACCATCACGAGAACAACAAGCCCATGACGCTGGAAGAGGCGCTTCTCGAGATGGAGGACGATCGCGCCTACCTTGTCTACCGCGATGCCGACAAGCACTGCCTCTCGGTGTTGGTGCGCCGCCGCGATGGCCATTTCGATCTGATTGAGGGTTGAGCGGGTGGCATCCTTTCCGGTGGGGCGGCCCGTCGCGAAGCGGCGGCTGACGATCCTGTCTAAACCGCCCGCGCCGCGCCGCGAGCTGGTGATCATCACCGGCCTGAGCGGCTCCGGCAAAGGCACAGTTCTCAAAGCTCTGGAAGATCTCGGTTACTATGCGGTCGATAACCTGCCGCTGAGCCTGATCGACAAGTTCGCCGACCTTACCGGCGCCGTGCGGCGCGCCGCCATTGTGGTGGATATCCGAGAAGGCGCCGCGCTCGACAAATTCCCGGCGCTCTACAAGCGAATCCGCCGCAAGATTCCCACGCGTCTGGTTTTCCTGGAAACCGACGACGCCACGCTGATCCGACGCTTCAGCGAGACTCGTCGGCCGCATCCGCTGGGCGCGGACCAGAGCGTTGCCGACAGCATCGCCAGTGAGCGGGCGCGCCTGGCTCCCATCCGCCGCCTGGCGGACCCGATCGTCAACACCAGTAAATTCAACGTCCATGAGTTGCGCGAAACCATCCACCGCACCTTCGGCGGACAGAAGCGCGCGCCGGACATTCTGATTCAGGTGACCAGTTTCGGCTTCCGCCACGGCGTCCCTACGGACAGCGACCTGGTCTTCGACGTGCGCTTCCTGCCGAATCCCAACTACATTCCGGCTTTCAAAAACCTGAGCGGCAAAAACCCCGGCGTGGCCCGCTACATCCGCTCGTTTCCGCAGACGACGGAGTTCATCGAGCGCATCTCCGAGCTGTTGGTTTATCTGCTGCCGCACTATATCGGCGAAGGCAAATCGTATTTGACCATCGCCTTCGGCTGCACCGGAGGCCGCCACCGCAGTGTAATGATCGCCAATGAAATCCGCAAGCGCCTGTCGTCGGCCGGATACCGGGTGAAGGAGAGTCACCGGGATCTGATGAAGAGGTGAAGCGTTGCGGTTCACCGTGGGCGGCATGGCGGCGCGCTGGCTTTTGTGGCGAGAACATGAAATTATGGGGGTGGAGATCGCCATGTCGGCTGAGGAAAAAATCGACTGGTCGGAATGCCTGCTTGTCGAAATCAAGCCGGGAGTGCAGAGCGGCGCGCCCGTGCTGCGCGGTTCGCGAATCCCGGTGAGCGCCATTGTCGATAACTTCGACTATGGCCTGAGCGTGGCGGAGATCGCCGAACAGTTTGAAGTGTCGCCTGAGCGCGTCGAAGCGATTGTGACCTACGCAAAGAGCCATCGCGTTGCGCATCCTGTTCGATAAAAACGTTCCAGTTGGTGCGCGTACTTTCCTGCCGGGGCATAAAGTCCGAACGGTCGTGGAAATGGGTTGGCCGGACCAACTTGAAAACGGCAAACTCCTGGAATTAGCGGAACAGTCAGGCTTCGACGCGATGGTGACATCCGATCAGAACATCCGGTATCAACAAAACCTGGCGGGCCGAAAGCTCGCCCTAGTCGTGCTTGGCTCGAATATCTGGCCGGCGGTGCAAAAGCACGGCGCGGCGATAACCGCGAGCGTCGATGCCGCCACGCCGGGAAGTTATGCGTTTATCGAAATGCCACTCCCTCCGAAACCTCGAAGAACGGCCGCGCTTTGAGCGATAACGACGACATGCCGCACGCGCCCGCAATTCGTCCACCTCTGAAAAGGCGAGGTGTATAAAGCAATCGCCGAGGATGCCGGCGGCCTTTCCAAGCAGAAATAAATCGCCTGGTCGCCGAACTGACGGTGCGCTTGATGGCCTGGTTCGCCTCGATCCTTACTGCACAGCGATCGTCACTTCATTGCTCGGGCGCGCCAGATAACTCATGCGTACAGACACGGCGTCTCCCGGAGCTACATCGTTCGGCGCCACAAAATTGACCTGGTTCAGACCCGGATAACCGGGAGCGTCGCCGAAGAACAGCACCTCCGCCAACCGGCCGCCGATCGCTATTTGCGGAGGAATCGCGCCACCCTCGATTAGTCCCGCGCCATAGATCTCCAGCGCCTCGCCCGCAACAGCCGGATTCGCGGGCGACACCGGTTCCTGTGTCGCGGCGTGCAGTATCGCGCCTTGTGAGCCGCCGGGCAGAAGATACAAAACCGGCGAAGGCGCGGGATTAGCAGGGTGATATAGTTCGGCCGTCTGAATCGTGGCGCCGCAGCAGATCCATCCGCCGGCGAGCAACACGGTTCCATCCGGCAGCAGCGTCGCCGTGTGTCCCTCTTGCGAGGTTGTGGGAAAGACAGGGCTGAACGCGCCTGTGGGCGGATCGTAGAGTTCGCCGCTCGATCCGTTATCCGTGAAGTCTCTGCCGGGCGATCAGCACCCTGCCTTCCGGCAGAAGTGTAGTTGTGTTGTAGCCCCGGTTTCCGCTCATCCGGACTGTGGGAGCGAAAGTTCCGTTCGCAAAGTCGTATACCTCCGCCTCGCTGATGGCATCGCACCCGACGTCGAGAGTGATCAGGACGTTGCCCCTGGGCAACAGGCTTGCCGATACAGCGGAAAGGTCCCAAGAAGCCGGATATGCCGCCGGTCCCGTGAGAGTGAACTGACCGCTTGCCGGATCGTACAGCTCCGGATTCGGGTTGTCGTCGCAACTGTTGCCGCCCTCGAACAATACTTTGCCATTGGGCAACCACACGGCGACGTGCAAGACTCTACCGGCACTCATGCTCCCGGTCGGGGTAAAGGTCCCGGTCAAAGGATCGTAGAGTTCGGCGCTGCCCAGAGAAGTTTGCTTGCCGTCGACAAACGTTGCTCCGCCGGCGAGCAGCACCTTGCCATCCGGGAGCAGAGTCGCGCTGTGCCAACTGCGTGCAGCCGTCATGTTCCCCGCGAGAGTGAACGTTCCCGAGGCTGGATCGTACAACTCCGCGGTGTTCCAGGTTCCGAATCCAGGAGCATTGGCGTAGCCACCCGCGATCAACACCTTGCCGTTCGGCAGCAGCGTCGCGGTATGGCCCTGGCGTGGAAATGTCAGACCGCCGGTAAGCGTCACCGTATTCGCCGATTGAGCGCTCGCGCCCACCGTTCCCAGCAACATTCCGATAATCAGTCGCATTTTCATCGAACCTTACCTCCACGCCGAAGACTCGGCGAAGCAATCGCAAACAGCCCGCCGCTGGTCGAGGCGTAAAGCAGCTCCGGTCTTCCAGAGGCGATTGCCAACATCCGTATATCGAAATTCGTCAGGCCTACATTGAAGGGCGTCCAATGCGCTCCGCCGTCCCCGCTGCGAAAGACGCCATTGCCGGCAGTTCCGGCGTAGACTATTCCGGAATTGACTGGATCGAGAGCCAGCGCGGTGATCGCCGCGCCGGTGTCGCTTAGAATCTCGAGCCCGGCGTTGACCGCATTCCAAGTGGCGCCGCCATCGATGCTCTTGAACAACCCGGCAAAACCCGATGCGAGATTGTAAGAGGCGTTGGTCCCCGTGGCCGCATACACCACGTTGGGGCGAAGAGGATCGACCGCGATAGCGCTGACGCCGAGCTTCACGGCGGTTTCCGCCCAGTTTGCTCCGCCGTCGGTGGATTTCAAGAGTCCGTTGGTCGTCCCGAGGTAAATCGTGGTGGGGGTCGTGGGGTCAATCGCGACCGCGCCCAGATAGAAATCGTACGATACCCAGATGTAGTTCCACGTCGTGCCGCCATCGGTAGTCTTTTGCAGCGACGAACTTCCGTCGATACTGCTGAGTTGCGCGAAGTAGAGCGTGTTCGAATCGCGCGGATCAATTGCAAGAAGCGCCAAGGGCGAGCAGAAGGGCTGCAGACTGGCCTTGCTGTTCCAGGCGGCGCCGCCATCGGTACTCTCAAACAGGACGCATCCTGTCCAGGCGTAAAGCAAGTCCGGATCGTCCGCGCTCACCGCCAGGGAAACAGCGCTGGCGCCCCAGACGCCGAATTGGTCTGCCTGGTAGGCGCCCGATTTAGTCCAGCTCGCGCCGCGGTCGGAGCTCTTGAATACGCCGTTGGCCCCGGTCGCGGCGTAAAGGATATCGGGGTGTGCGGGCTCCGCCACGAGCGCGGGCAAGTTGACAGTGACGGGGCCGGCGTTGGCGCCGCGCCATACCGCGCCGCCATCGGCGCTCTTGAAGATCCCGCCGAAGTTTAAGCCATCCGAGAAGCCTGTGTAGAGAATCGAATTTGCATCGATCGCCAGCGACGTGAACGAATAATTTGCCGGAATGCCGTTGCTAATTGTGGTCCAGGAGCCGCCGCCGTCCGTGCTCTTGGCGAAGCCCTGATCGGCGGAATTGACGACGTACCGCGCGTAAAGCGTCCCGGGATTTTTCGGATCGATGGCGAAATCTACGGCAAGCCCATCCGGGAAGCCGGTCTCCGCGGGTATCCATGTCCCGCCTTGATCGGTGCTCTTGACGATGTGCCCTTTGCTGTCGCTATAACTCAGATAGAGCGTGCCCGTCGCCCGATCGAGCGCCAGGGCGCCGAACCCGCCGTTGACCATCGCGCCCCCGTACCAGGTGGCGCCGCCATCGATGCTCTTGAATGCCGTGGAGATCGCGGCGAACGCGCCGACATACAAGGAGCCGTCGGCCGGATCGATGATCAGGTTTACGACCAGGATCTGCCCCAGCGCCAGCCGAGCGGCGGCGCCCTTGAAAGCATAGAATTTGGAGTTTAATGCGTTCCAGCTTTTTCCTCCGTCGCTCGTCTTGAAAATATCGGTGGCGGTTCTTGCATAAAGAACCAACGAATTTACGGGATCGGCGGCCAACAGACCCACGAAGTCCTGGGGCAATCCGGCCGCCGCGCCATTCCAGCTTGCCCCTGCATCCATGCTCTTAAGAACACCGTGATCGGTTCCCACGTAAAGGGTGGCGGAATCCTTTGGATCGATCAGCAGTGAATTCACCTGCGTCACGCCGCTGAGAGCCGTCCAGCTTCCGCTTCCATCCGTGCTCCTGAACAGCAGGCCTTCGATGATCGCGTATAGGGTTGGCGCCGCGGGGTCGGCGATGAGAGCCTGCGCCCCGATGGGAGTGAAAGGAATGCCGTCGCCGATTTTCCGCCACGCTTCCGCGGCTGTTGCCGAGTGCGCGATGAGAAGAAGGCTCAGCGCGACTGAGTAGTTCATCTGCTGTCTCCTCCAGTTATTTCTCCCTCCCGCCATGCTCGCCGGAAAGCGGGGCAAGAGCGTGAGCCATGACGTAGTCGGCAACGGCGATTCCAAGGGCCGTTCCGTCAACGGTAGCGGTTCGGAAGTGGATCCCTCCGAACACCCGCGCGTCCCTCAATTCTTCCAGAGCGGCTGAGAAGCTGTGAAAGTAACGCGTGGTTCCGGGCATTGCATCGGAGATGACACTAAACTCGCTCTCTTCGCCGAACGTTTGCGACAGGATTTGCCCGGCGGCGCCGCTTACACAGGAGTGCGCCGACGGGTATTCCGGAAAGGGAGGGGTCACAATCAGCGGGGTCCAAGCCGGGTCGGGAGCCGTGGCTGCGTTGCCATCCGTATCGCCCATTTGAATGGCCGTAATCGGCCGCCAGGAATCGTATTCGTACTTGGCGTCCCAGCACCCGATGATTGCATCCGCCATTCCCAAGTTGACGAGCGCCAGCAATCTTGCTGTCTCAACCATCGAAAAATGATGTTTTGCGGCCAGCGAGATGACGACCGGATCCCAGAAATCGGGTGGATTGCCGGCTTGCCAGAAATTCGCATAGAGGGTTTGATCGGCGGTGCGGCCGGAGTTCTGGAGCTTCCCATGTTGTGCACTTCGTTGTAATCGGCCGTGTATTGATCGCTGGTCAGCGCCGGCGGCCCCGCCGGGCGGAATTGCGAAGGCGAGCGGAGGACCCAAGGAGTGGTGTGCGCCAACTGCGGCGCAAGCCCCGGCGCCATCGCGGGTGGGGTTGGCCGCCACTGGCCGGGCGCCGTCCCCCCGACAAACGCCGGAACCGTATTGGAAAATCCGTCCTGGCTTTTCCATGTCCAGATCTGATCGGCAACGCTTTGACCCCAAGCCAATCCTGCTTTGACGGCGTCTTCCGTATCGGTGATGGCTGCCAGAGAAGCGGCGAGCTGCTTGTCGAATGTGGCCTTCTGTGCGGGATAGAGATCCACGAGCGCTACATAGGCAGCCTGCACGGCGGCGGCCCGCTTGGAAGCTCCTGGCCCCGCCGCGGGTGGAACATAGATGGGCGTGTATCTCCGCTCGATTCCGTTCACGGCGTCGAATACGGCTGCCTGCACGATAGCCGCGGAGCGGGGTGTAAGTGGCGCGGGCGTGGCCGGCGCCGTGAGCGTTGCCAGGAGCATCGTCTGATTCCAGTCGGTTACCTCATCCGCGCTGGCCATACCGCATGCCAAGACTGCGCAAAAGGAACAAATTATGGTCTTCATGTTGCTTTCCTTCTATATGGATAAACTTCTATGGATAAACTTCGTAAGGCCGGGTAGGGGATCGAGCCGGGCTGGGTATTCGAGCCGGGCGCAATGGCTTGACTGGCGGCGAGGCTAACAGACCCGCCGAGCCCTGCTCGATGGCGAGAACGCTCAGCAGAGTCTTCGTCGCTTTTCTACAGATTGGCTTCATACCTCCTCCAATCGGCAAGCCGGGTCCGCTCCTGGTCGCGCGCTATCCGCCGCAGGCTGCCGGCCCGGCCCACTAGCTACATCTACTGAATCGCGATGGTCACCGACTGCTCGACGGTCGAAGAATTTGGGTCGGTTAGGAAATAGAGCGGCACGGCGTCGCCGGGCGGCACGTCGAGAGGCAGCTTCGCATTGATCTGCACCAAGCCCGGCACGGAATTCGCGACGCCTCCGTAATATAAGACCTCAGCCAGAAAGGAGGGCGAATAATCGCACGATCCGTCGGATTCCAACCTGATGTAGATCGTGGATTTGTAAACCGGTGGATTGCCCGGCGTGATCTGGTCATCCGCGCCGGGAGGGTCGGGCAGCCCCGCGCCCGTTGCGTAGATCGAAACCACCGAGCCGCGGGCGGCCGGATTGAATGACGAGTTGATCGTTCCATCCTCGTTTATGATGGCCGCCTGACCGGATCCGTTTGGGCCGTAACTGAAAACCCCGAGCCGCGAATCGAACACCGGCACTGTCACGGCGGCCGATTGCACTCCGTTGTATTCCACCTGAACGTCGACAGTGGATTTGCCCGCGACATCGTACGGCACGATGGCGCTGCTTTGCTGGGCCAACGGCGCGGGTTCGCCGTTGAACAGAATTCGCGCTCCAGCGAGGCTCGTCGGGATGCGGCCGTCCGATGTCGGCTGTAATTTGACGACATCTGCCGGTCCCATATTCGATCCGAGAATGGTCACGATTTCACCCGGCGCCACGCCGCCCCCGAGATAGCTGCCGGAATTGAGCACGCACTCCATTTCGATTCTGGGTTTTGAATCCGTAACGGGCGCCGACGATTTTTCAAGTCTCGTCAAGTAGATAGCGCCGGAGGAGGACTGGGCGCTGCTCACATCTACTTCGGAAGCGCCGATCGAGACTTGAACCCGGCGGTCGAACCCCGCGGCGCCGAATTCGCGAGTCCAGAGAGGGTCGCCGAATTGACCGAACCTCATTAAGAACACGTCGCCTTGCCCGGCGTAGCACTGGCCGCTCAGGGCATTGCTTGCGACGCCTGACAAGTAAAAACCGCTTGTATCCGCGGCAATTGAAGTAGAGTAGCTGGTGGGACCGTACTCACGAGTCCAGACCTCAGATCCTGTCAAATCGAGACGCCGCACAGAGACATTAGGGCCAAGAAATGCCACGTAAACCCCCTGCCCATCCGGCGCAATGCCTGTGATCGTACCGGTAACGTCCAGGCGATGGGTCCAGAGATCGTTGCCGGCGGAGTCGAACTTCCGGACGACACGGGCGCCGATCAGGGGAGTTGGCCCGAAGAAATAGACGCCGGTTACATCGGCTGCCGCTACTTCTATGTCCCCAAGCGTTGCGTCTTTGTACCGGCGCGTCCAGATCTCGTTTCCATTTGCGTCCGTTTTACGAATGAAAAAATTCGACGGCGCCGATACACCCAAGATGTAGACACCATCCGGGGCGACGGCAATTGCGCGGACAAAATCTCCGTCCGAAGTACCGAATTGCGTGGTCCAGAGAGTCTTTCCGCTCAAATCGTATTTGACTGCGAAAGCGTCATAGTTGCCGGCGCCGGTCTGCCCAGGTAAAGCGCCGTTCATTTGCCCGCCCAGATAAATTCCATCGGCGGCGACTGCCATGCCGGTGACCGCGCCCTGTAAAGAACCGAAACTAAGCGAGGCGCTCCAGAGTTCCTTTCCGCTGGAATCGAATCGGTGCAACGAGTCGTCAGGTGGATTGAAAAGAAGCAGGGCTCCGGCGCCGTCCGGCGTGTAGAACTGAGCCAATCCAACGTACGGAAGCGGAACTCCGATGTTCAAGCTAAACGGAACGGAGTATTGCCCGACAATGTTCTGTCCTTGCAACGCGCCAGCCAGCGCAAGAATGCCGGTTGTAAACGGTGTAATGAATCTCATGGGTCTGGGATATGTTTACGCTTTTCGAATCAGAGTTCCTCTGCCCAAGTCTGCCGCCGCGGATCGCGAAACCTCAAGGGGGCAGGGGTAGGAAAAGGGTAGAACGCGGTTGCACGTTGCTGAAAATAAGAGATATTCTCGGGACTATGCTCGTGGCGCCATCGGAGGTTGAAGTTGTTCGAAAAGGGCTCGAAGACATCCTGAAAAGCCCCGGGTTCGCGCGCAACGAGCGGCTTTCCCGCTTTCTGCGGTTCCTTGTCGAAGGGCATTTGGAGGGACAGGACGGGGAGTTGAAAGAATCGGTCATCGGCGTCGAGGTCTTCTGGCGAAAACCGGGCTATGATCCCAAACTCGATCCCATCGTAAGAACGGAAGCACGTCGGCTCCGGGCGCGCCTGAGCGAGTACTACAAGGGTGTCGGGGCGGAGAACGCAGTGGTCATCGATCTGCCCAAAGGCGGATATGTGCCGGTTGTCACGCTTGCGGCGGAAACCCCGGAAGCGGCCGCCCCCGTCCAGGAGCCTTCGCGCCCGCTCAGGAAACGGCTATGGGCCGCGGCTCTATTCGCGGCAGCGGCGCTTGCGGTTGTGGGTTGGGTCCGGCTGAGGTTAAACCCTCGCCCCCAGTTAGCCGATTCCCCTGCCTATCAGGTTTACCTTCGGGCGCGCACTTCTGAAATGCGGCGTGCTGTACTCGGCGTTGCGGTAGCCGCTGATCTTTTTGAGCAGGCGATCGCAAAAGATCCCTCGTTCGCGCCTGCTTATGCAGGCTTGGCGTCGATGGAGGCCGCTCAATCGGCTTTCGATCGCTTCACCCCGCCCGAGCGCGCGGCGATGATAGCCAAGGGCTGGACCGCCGCGGCGAAGGCAATTCAGTTGGATTCACGGCTGGCCGACGCGCACGATGCGCTCGGAATGATGCAGGCCCGCCAGGCGCAATGGCGGCAGGCGGAACACAGTTTCCGGCGCGCCATCGAGCTTTCCCCGCGAGACCCGTTATGGCGCAATCATTTTGCGGAGTTTCTGCTCATGCCGCTCGGCCGGATTGAGGAGGCAATCGAGCAGTTGCGCAGCGCGGAGGAGTTCGATCCCGGGTCTCGAGACACTCAGTACGCATTGAGCCTTGCTCTCAGGGCCGCGGGGCGATTTGACGAGGCGGATGGCGCTTGCCAACGGTCCGGGGAGAACGACCGGCACAAGAGCCAATGTTGGGCCGAGATGCTTTTGCGTCAGGGAAAGCCGGAAGAGGCCGTTCGGACTATGGAGAGGTTCTGGAACGGCAATCTCTTCCAGGTGGGCGCGGAAGAGCTTGGGGTGGCGTATGCGCGCGCCGGCCGCCGCGAGGATGCGGAGCGAATTGCCGCCACCGTGCCCCGCCCCTCGAATAAGGCCCCGATCTTCGCAGCGCTAGGCGACAGGGACCGCACATTGGGCGCTTTGGAGCAGATGGTTCAGATGGGGCCGACTCGGCTCGGCCGGGAGCTCATGGCACCTGAATATCGCTTTCTCCAGAGCGATCCACGGCTGAACGCTCTCCGCCGTAGGACTGGCTTACCGGCTAACGGCTCCCCCGAGTAAAGGTGGAGCAGGCTTTTCGGTTTGCGGACCCGTTCCGGGCAGCCTGCGATGGGGACTTCAGTCCCCGCTTCGACGTATCGCTCTCAGCGATGCCGTGAGACCTCTATTTTTCGCCGGGTGTGTAGCTGGATTGGAAATGAGTCTGAAGAGTTTTAAGTGTAGTAGTCAGAACTTGATCTGACAAACGAGATCGTCAGGCGACGGCCGCAGTGGCCGGAGCCTCGCGATCCAAAATCTTATCCCAGGCCAGCTGCCGGGAATCCAAGAAGGTCTGCAGGGGCGTCTTGCCGAAG
>DATBIA010000039.1:0-2633 GCA_036557165.1 Bryobacteraceae bacterium | reverse complement strand
GGAGAGGAAATATCCGCCGGGACCATGCATGCGGTAACCACGCTGCAGAACGATCTCGCCGATCGCGCCGTTATGGACACGGTCAGCCAGTTCCTGCAGCGCCCGGCTGTGACGCGACATGAGGCCTACCCCCACCTTGAGGTTCTTGGCTGAGGCGTCCTGGGCGAGCGCGAACATGCGCTTGCTCGTTGGCCCGTCGGCCGTGAGCGGCTTTTCCATAAAGACGTTCAAGCCTTTCTGGATAGCGTAGGTGAAGTGTACCCAGCGAAACGCTGGAGGCGTTGCGAAAATGGCAATATCGCCCGGCTTCAAACAATCCATCGCCTTCTTGTAGGCATCGAAGCCGAGAAACTGCCGATCCGGCGGTACATCGACCTGGCTCGGGAATCGCTGCTGTAACTTATTCAGGTCGCTCGCCAGGCGTTCCGGGAACAGGTCCGCCATAGCGACCAGCTTGACGGGACTGCGCTTGACGCATAGTGCGTTCGCGGCCGCGCCGCCGCCGCGCCCGCCACAGCCTACGAGGGCTACCTGGATCAGATCGCTGCCGGCCGCGTGGACCGGGGGAATTGCAACGTTGGCCAAAGCCGAAAATACAGCCGACTTACCACCAGTCTTGATGAATTCACGACGGCTGGTCGAACCTTGTGAAGAGTTCATGGCTATTCAGTCCCTCCGACACTTGTTGTTCCTTCTACCTGGCTCGCAGCAGGCCTCAGTGATACGCGGTACTGTATTGTAACCCGTCGCCACTCGATAACGAGATGCGCCGCCGAAACCGGAGGCGCTCAGTAAATAAATGGACTCCGATAGATATTGGCGCGTGGTTCCCCCGCGGTCGGGAACGATTTGAACAGTCGACAACCTTATTGGTAAGCGTCGTATGTTTCAGTTTCTGGAAGCGGCGCGTGTCGAGAAGTGAGCAGCCATTCGCAAACCTGGCATTCAGCGAGGGACCATGGACTTTGCCGCTGCTCAATTTCCGGTTTGCCCGTTATTCGGAACAGAATCGGTGTGGAGCAGAAGGTCTAAAACGTGCTCGCATGTCTTCCATGATTGTCGCCGACCCGCCCCTTAGAAATTCGGCTACCTTCCTGTTCGTGCATGAAGCATTCTGGAGCAGTAGATACGAGCTGCGAGCCATACCTCATGAATCGCTGAACTGACGACCTCTGGATGTTCGCTCGGCATTTCGTGGCTGCTGTCGACGATGATTTGCTTGCCGTGAGTCGAGAGACGAGCCAACTCCGGCTGTAAGCGGTGGACCCAAAGATCCTCCTCCGCCTCTCCGTCTTTGCGCGGGATCTCCGGAGCGATATCGTCCTGTCTCGTTGCGGTAAGCACAATTAAGGGACGATCGCCGAGACTCCCGGCGCTTCGCACCTGTGCCGCGCTCAGAGTGGAGAATATCTGATCCTCGTCAATCGTAGCGAATTGATGCTTGGTCGAAAGCATCAGGAATTCTTCTTCCTCCCGGAATGCTCTCGGCCAGAAATCAGGCACGTCGCGATCTGCGGTCAGGCGAGCCCACCCAAGATGCAGCTGGACGAAATACTTTAACTTCTTCCAGCCTGGGTGTTTGTGGTATTCCTGTTGCCACTTGCGGATAGACTCCGGCGCTCTCAGGACCTGATCCTCGTGGGAGGCGTCAACGAGCACCATTCCCGTAACCTCATTTGGGTACTGACTGGTATAAACCCGGATGTTGTATCCGCCCATGGAGTGTCCCACCAGAACGTACGGACTTCTTTCACCGGCCGCCCGCAGCAGTTGCTCCAATTCGCGCGCAATCTGCAGGCTGCTGCGTGGTTTGGGACCGGATTCGCTCCAGCCATATCCGGCGCGGTCGTAGGAACACACTCGCGAGAACTTCGCGACTTCTGGTTGCACCATGAGCCAGTCAACGGAGGGCCCGCCAGAACCGCTCTCCAGTATTACAGTGGGCGATCCCTGCCCCCTGCAGTCGATGTTCATGCGAATCGACCCGACCTGGACGAAGTGGCCGCGCCGCGGGAAGCGTTGTGTGTCACGCCACCTTCCGATCATTTCGTAGAGCGCTCCGGTGATCGCCAGTGAAACAGCAGCAAGACAAAGACCGACGAGCGACGCACGGGCAATTCGCTTAACTCGCATCAATCCTAACGTTCGCTGTCTCTTGCAACGCCGCTCGGCTAGTTGTGTCGAGTTTTCTACTTTTACGATTCCTTGCCGGCATCGCAGAAACCGCCCGCGCGGAACATTTGGGCAAGGCGGGGTCAAGCGGAGCGTCCATTCTCGAGCCGCCATCGGGTGCGTTGCTCGGACAATATTATGGCGCTGGGAGCGTAGCTCAGGCGGCGAAGAAGCTTGGGAGGACACTTCCCATTCACTTGACATACTACGCATGGGACGCCGATTGGACTGGCACCGTCACCAAAGCGGACTTGGCGGCAGGACGCATCCCTCTGGTCAATTGGGAACCCCACCGCCTCGACTTCGCCAAGATCATCGACGGGAGCCTCGATGCCACGATCATGGCGCGCGCGAACGGCTCCAAAGCACTCGGCAAGAAGTTTTTTCTCGACTTTGCTGCCGAGATGAACGGTGACGAGGCATGGAGCGGCAACAACGCCCCCGTATACGTCTCCGCTTAT
>DATBIA010000038.1:0-10162 GCA_036557165.1 Bryobacteraceae bacterium | reverse complement strand
GGCGTATACGTTGATGACTTCGGCCAAGGCGCGGGAGGCGTTTGACCTCACACAGGAAAACGAAGACATGCGCAAGCGGTATGGCCTCAATCGATTTGGGCAGGGATGCCTGCTCGCACGGCGGCTGGTGGAGCGGGGCGTGCGCTTTGTAACCATCAATATGTTCGAAACGGTGTTCAACGACATCACCTGGGATATTCACGGCTCGGCGCCATTCAGCCCGATCAGCTGCTATAGCGACCTCGTGGGTCCGATGTTTGACAACGCGTACAGTTCATTGCTCGAGGATTTGAGCCGCATCGGCCTGCTCGATAGCACGCTGGTGTTGGCGACGGGCGAGTTCGGGCGGACGCCGCGCGTGAATCCAGCGGGCGGCCGGGACCACTGGCCACAATGCTGGACGCTGGTGATGGCGGGCGGCGGAGTGAAGGGCGGGCAGGTAGTAGGCTCTTCCGACTCGATCGGCGGCGCGCCAAAGGATCGGCCGGTTATGCCGAGCCACGTGGCGGCGACGGTTTACAAGTGCCTGGGCATACCAATTGACAAGGAGTTGAAGACACCACAAGGCCGCGTGGTGCGCCTGGTGGATCACGGCTTTGATCCGATTGATGAGCTTCTAGTATGAAACGCCGCAACTACTTCATTCCGGCCGCGCTGATGGCACTGCTTGCGGCATCGTATGCGGGGCAAGCCTTTCAAGAAAGCGGCAACGATGCCACATATCACCAAAAGGTGAAGCCGAAGGCTGCTCCGCCGGCACCGCCGGTGGAACCAGTCAATTACCCGAAGAGCGCATTGGCAAGAATCGAAATCCTGCCGGCTTCGATTGCACTGGTGGGCCCACGCTACAGCCAGCGCCTGGTGGTGGAAGGCACATTCGCGGATGGGCATCAGGAAGACTTGACCGCGCAAGCGCAAATCACCAGCTCCGATGGCAATATCGCCGCGGTGGATAAAGACGCTTTTGTGCAGCCGCGAGCGGATGGGCACACGACGATTGCGGCAACTGTTGAAGACCAGCGTGCCACCGCCGCGGTCGATGTGAAGGACTATTCCCAGATCAAGCCGTTGAGTTTTCGCAATGACGTGCTGCCGGTGATGACCAAGATGGGGTGCAACTCCGGACCGTGCCACGGCGCGGCGGCGGGCAAAAACGGATTCAAGCTGACGCTGCGGGGCTACGATCCGGAAACGGATTATTTCACGCTCACGCACCAGGCACTGGCGCGCCGGACCGAGCGGATGGAACCGGCGAAAAGTTTAATCCTATTGAAGCCCACGCTGACAATTCCGCACGGCGGCGGACGGCGCTTCCTGCTCAACTCGCCCGAGTACAAAGTGATTTCGGGCTGGATCGCGCAAGGAATGCCTGCTCCGGAGGAAACGGATGCCCGGGTGACGGCGATCCAAGCCCTGCCGCGCGAGGCGTCCCTGCGCCCCGGCGCCAAGCAGCAGTTAGTGGTGACGGCGTTGTTTTCCGACGGTCGCCGGGAAGACGTGACGCGGTGGGCGAAGTATGACAGCGGCGATGAAGGCGTAGCAACGGTCGACAACCAAGGCCACGTGACCATGCACAATTTCGGAGAGGCGCCGGTGACCGTCTGGTATCAGAGCCATGTCGCGTTTTCGCGGCTGCGGATTCCCTACCCCTACAAACTTGAGGAGGCGGTATTCAAGAATGCGCCGTGGCACAATTACATTGACACTGCGATCCTGAAGCACCTGGAAGCGCTGCACATTCCTCCTTCGCCCACGTCCAGCGATTCGGAATTTATCCGGAGAGCGTACCTGGATGCCGCCGGAATTTTGCCCAAGCCGGCGGAAGTCGAAGCATTTTTGAAGGATACGTCTCCGGACAAGCGAAACCGGCTGATTGATCGGCTGATGAAGCGGCCCGAATTTGTTGACTATTGGGCTTACAAGTGGTCGGACCTGCTACTGGTTTCGAGCAATCGCCTCTCTGACGAGGAGATGTGGAGCTATTACAACTGGATTCGGGATAGCGTTGCGCAGAACAAGCCGTGGGACGAGTTCGTGCGCGAGATTGTCACCGCTACGGGCAATACGGTTGAAAACGGCGCGGCGAACTATTGGGTGATCCATCGCGATCCGCTGGATACTTCCGAAAACATGGCGCAGGCGTTTCTTGGCATTACGATCACGTGCGCGCATTGCCACAATCATCCACTGGCCAAGTGGACGCAGAAAGATTACTACGGTATGGCGAACCTGTTCGCGCGGGTGCGGTTGAAGACCTTCTCGCCGAGCGGGGCGCGCGCCGGAATTGGTCCGCTGTTCAATAACGTGACGGTCTATTCTGCGCCTACGGGCGAATTTACCGACGACCGGTACATGACGGTGCTGCCGCCGAAACCGCTGGACGCCAAGGCGCTTCCGGAAACGACGCCCGGCGATACGCGAATTTATTTCGCCAAGTGGCTCGCCGCGGCGGATAATCCGTTTTTCGCACGCAGCCTGGTCAACCGGCTCTGGCGGAATTTCATGGGCCGCGGGCTGATCGAACCGGTGGACGATCTGCGGGCTACCAATCCAGCCACTAACGATGAATTGCCGGATGAGCTGGTGAGGGACTTTACATCGCATCATTTCGATATCAACCACATGATTCGGACGATCATGCAATCGGCCACGTACCAGGCTTCGTCAGAGCCGCTGAAAGAAAATGCGCCTGACGATAAATACGGCTCGCACTATCTGATCAAGCGCCTGCCGGCGGAGGTGCTACTCGATGCCTATTCGCAGGTGACTGACGAACCGGAAAAGTTCGATGGGTATCCCGCCGGCACCCGCGCGTTGCAGTTGCCGGATACGGCGGTGAAATCGTACTTCTTGAACGCCTTCGGGCGGCCAGCGCGCCAACAGACGCGGGAGAGCGAGCGGACGTCGGTGCCAACCATCACGCAAGCGCTGCACATTATTAACGGCGATACGCTCAACAATAAGATACGTGCGCCTGATAATTCGATCGATGGGATGATCAAGCGCGGGCTTTCTGACGAACAGATCGTGAACGATCTTTACCTGGCGTCGTTCAGCCGTTATCCGAAGGAGACCGAACGGGCGGCGCTGGTAAAGATTCTGCGCGCGGCAGAGCAACAGAAGACGCCGGGGGTCGACGACGCGCGCCGCAACGCCCTGAACGATATGCTGTGGGCCATGCTGACGAGCGAAGCGTTCATGTTCAATCACTAGAGCGGGGTGTTGGATTTTCCATGAAAACCGTTTTGATCGCAGCCACCGTCATGGCACTCGTGGGAGGCACGGCGCAGGCTGCAACACCCAGCTTTACGTCAGACGTTGCGCCGATCCTTCAAAAGAACTGCCTGGCGTGCCATTCGAGCGCGGCCAAGATGGGCGGGCTCGTGATGGATAAGTTCGACCTGCTAATGAAGGGCGGCGCACATGGGCCGGTGATCGTTCCGGGCAAGTCTGACGAAAGCCGCATGGTGATGATGCTCGAGGGGAAGGTGCAGCCTCGGATGCCATTCGGAAGCGATCCGCTATCGGCGGTGGACATCGCGACGATTAGAACGTGGATCGATGCAGGTGGGGTGGGGCCGGCAGCCGGAGAAACAACGACGCTAGCGCCGCTTGCCATACCGGACATTAAACCCGAAGTCCCCGTGGTTTCGCCCATCGCGTCGCTCCAGTTTTCTCCGGATGGAAAGATTCTGGCAATAGGGGCGTATCGGGAAGTCCGGCTCATCGATCCAGCTACGAACAAGCTGCTCGCCACGCTTACGGGCCATGCGGATTACGTACGCTCGATCGCATTCAGCCCAGATGGAAAGATGCTTGCCGCTGGCGGAGGGCCACCGCAGCGCGGAGGTGAAATCAAAATCTGGGATACACAATCGCACCGGCTTCTCAAAACTATGAACGGCGATACCGATTGCATTTATTCGGTGGCGTGGAGTCCGGACGGAAAGCTGATTGCGTCAGGCAGCTACGACAAGATGGTGAAGCTTTGGGATGCGGCATCGGGGAAAGAGGTCCGCAACCTGCAGGACCACATTGACGCGGTGTTCGCCGTAGCGTTCAGTCCCGACGGCAAGCGCCTGGCTTCAGCCTCGCAGGACCGGACGGTCAAGATCTGGGACGTGGCTTCTGGCAAGAGGTTATACACACTGGCCGATGCCTCAGACGGCTTGACGAGCCTCCACTATTCGCCTAAAGGCGACCGGATCGCGGCGGCAGGCTATGACAAGACCATTTACGTCTGGCGGTTGGGCGATAGCGACTCCAGCCTTGTCCAATCGCTGATTGCGGATGAAGACAGCATACTGGCGCTGGTCTGGACGCCGAACGGGAAGACGATTGTCACCAGCTCTTCGGACGGCTCCATTCGTTTCCGCGATGCGGCTACGCTTGATCCGCTGCGAGTAATCGATCACCAACCCGATTGGGTGCAGGCGTTGAGCATCAGTCCGGATGGAACGCGGCTCGCCGCGGGCCGCTATAACGGCAGCCTAACGTTGTATAACACCAGGGCGCAGACTGCTCCGCAAGGGGAGCTGCGGGCGGATGAAAGCGCGGGGCGGCTGTTGGGGATTAGGGGGATCCGATGACGCTTCACATTTTTGCCACTGGGCTGGTGCTCGCGCTGGCGGTCCAAGCGGACGAGCCGATTATTCCACCGACGATTTCCAAGGTCTGGCCGGCCGGCATGCAGCGGGGCCGCACAGTGACGTTCACGATTGACGGGCGAAGCTTGGAAGGAGCGAAGGATGTGATTTTCGACGCGGCCGGCATGACCGCGAAGATCTCCGATATCAAGGAAGTACCCGAGAAGATCACCGGCCCGCGTGCCGGCGTGGACCTGGAGGCACAGGTGGCGCGGGGCAAGAAGGCGACGGCCCGCCTGGAGGTTACGGCCACAAAAGATGTGGAACCGGGCATCCACCGGTTTCGGATTCAGACGCCGCTCGGAACGTCGAATATGGCCATGATCGCCATTGGTTCGCTACCGGAAATTGAGACTCAGAAGGTGTCCGGAACAGAAGCACAGCGGGTAAAACTGCCAGCGACTCTGGTTGGCACGATTGACACGCCCGGCGAGAGACACACCTACAGTTTCGAGGGCCAGGCCGGCGAAGAGGTCGTGTTTCAGGTCGTTGGATCGCCGCTAGGTTCAAAACTCCAATCGCTGCTGGTATTGCGCGATTCTTCCGGCAAGCAATTAGCCGAAGCCGGCCGAGATGAAAACAGCCCCGATGCGGTGCTCAGTTTCAAACTGCCGGCGCAAGGCGATTATACGTTGTCTGTCGCCGATCGCGAAAAGAGCGGAGGGATGGACCATTTCTACCGCGTACAGGCCGGGCCTCTTCCTTATATAACGGGCGTTTTTCCCTTGGGCGTGCGCGCGGGGGAAGCGGGCCGGGTAACGGTGCGCGGAGTCAATCTCGATTCGTATCAGGCAACTGTCCGGACGCCAAAACGGGCCGATGGCTGGACGACACTGCCGCTCGAGATGAAGGGCCGCGATGGGGCATCGCTGAACAAAGCGACGCTCGCGGTCGGAAACGAGTCCGAAACTCTAGAGCAGGAACCCAACGATAGTGCAGCCCACGCACAAGTGATTTCGCTGCCAACGACGATCAATGGACATATCAATGCCGCCGCGAAGACTGGTGCGAAGTCCGATGAAGATTATTTTCGGTTTCACGCGAAGAAGGGCGAGAGTCTAGATATTCAGGTGGCGGCGGCGAGACTCGATTCGCCGCTTGATTCGGTGATCGAAGTGCTCGATGCGCAGGGTAAGGCGATTCCTCGCGCCACCGTTCGCTGTAAGAACCAGACGATAACCACGCTTGCGGATAGGGATTCGAGAACAACCGGTATGCGGCTGGTATCCACTTCAGGTCTTCGGGAAGGGGATTACCTCATGATTGGCGACGAGCTTGACCGAATTGCGATGATCCCGGACCAGCCCGACGCCGATATCGAGACGGAAGGAATCGATGGCCTTCGGAGAGCCTTTCTGGGCACATCGCCGGGCGTGCGCCCGGTCAACACACCGGTTTATAAAGCCGAGATTCTTCGCGCCGACGCCAAGTTTCCGCCGAATGGACTACCGGTGTTCCGGCTGACCTGGCGGAACGATGACGGCGGACCCGGATACGGAGGGGACTCGCGGCTCGATTTTGTGGCGCCGCAAGATGGCGATTATGTTCTGCACCTCAAGGATGTCCGCGATCTAGGAGGGTCTGATTTTGCCTATCGTCTGACCGTTCGAGACGCGCATGTCGACTATCGGCTCGAAGCGGATCCGGAGAATCCGAATATACCGAGCGGGGGCTCCCTTCCGGTGACGGTCATTGCGGACCGCCTCGCAGGTTATAACGGTCCGATCGAGATCGAACTGCGGAGCCTTCCAACAGGCGTAAGGGCGGGGCAGGCTACGATACCGGCGGGACAGACTTCCACCGTAGTAGTTCTTTCCGCGGGTGCCAATGCTTCTACCGGAACGCTCGCTTCGCCCATAAAGATCGTAGGGCACGCAAAGGTGGCGGGGCGCGATTTGATCCGAGTAGCGAACGCGGATGCGCCGCTGCAGCTTGCTTCCGTTATTCCTCCGCCGGATGTGCGAGTGACGGCAGAGCCGGCTCAGGTTGCCATTCAACCGGGAAAGTCGGTTACCGTGACGCTGCACGTGGCGCGACAGAACGGCTTCAAAGGCCGCGTACCGTGTTCGGTCGAAAATCTGCCACCGGGCGTGCGCGTGGTGAATGTAGGATTGAACGGCGTGCTGGTGACGGAGGCACAATCGAGCCGCACGTTTACACTGCGCGCCGAAGACTGGGCCAAGCCGATCACTCAGCCGGTGTACGTGGTGGGCCGGGTGGAGTCTAATTCCCCTACTATGCATCCATCCGCTCCGATAGAGCTCCAGGTAACCGCAGACCAGGAGAAAGAAGCTTTCAACTCTGGTCAGGCGGGAGCGAAACAACCTGGAGATGGCGTCCGGTCACCCGTTCGCTAGGGCACAGACCCATCCTCGCTTGTGTAACCAATAAATTCGGAAAGCGCGAATCCTGTGCCGTGCGACTAAACGGCAAATGAAGCCCGAAAGGGATTGATATCACCTCCGCGGCTATGAACGTGATCGCGCTAGTACAGTCTTCGAAATCATTCCTCGCGGAGGGCGAGCAAGGGATCGATGTGTGATGCGCGGCGGGCCGGGATGTAGGCACCCAGCAAGGTAGCGCATAGCAGCAGGAGTGCGATGGCAAGGAACGGCTTGAAGCCGGCCGAACCGAATGAGAACACCACCATCGACTTGATGGCGATGGACGCGAAGACGCCAGCAATCAAACCCGCGGCGATGCCGACGACGCCAATGATGGCGCCCTGGCGAAGCACCATCGACACTACATCGCGGCGGTCGGCGCCTACCGCCATACGGATTCCAAACTCGCGAAAGCGGCGGGTGACAGAGTAGGAAACGACTCCGTAAAGTCCGATTACGGCAAGAACGAGACCCATTGCGCCCATCCCTGCCACAAGCTGGGTGATGACGTTGGGTGTGGCGACTGCGCGGCTATGATAGAGATCGGCCATGGTGCGCACGTCGAAAACCGGCATGTCTTTGTTCAAATTCTGAATAACGCGACGGAGCACCGGGACGATCGTTGTGGCGTCAACGGATTTCGATTGAGCTATCAGGAACAAGTTCGGCTGAGTGTTTTGGGAAAGCGGGACATAGATGTAGTCGTTCGCGTTCTCACCGATCCAAAAATACTTAGAGAGCTTAGCGACTCCAATGACCTCGGTTACGCGGCCCGGGGCATCGCCTAGGCGAAGCCGCTTACCGATGGCATCTTCCTTCGGCCAATAGTGCCGCGCGAACTGTTCGTTGACAATTGCGACGGGTGGGCTATCCGCCGTGTCGGTATCCGAGAAGGAGCGGCCGCGGAGAATTGGAATTCTCATGGTGGCGAAGTAGTCCGGCGTAACGACGTTGTCGAGGATCTTGGGGGCGGTTTGGCCGCGCTGTAATTGGCGTCCATCAGGTAGAGCTGTGATTGCGTCCTGGCCATCCATTCCCATAGGAATGCACTGGGCGAGAGCGGCGGAGACGATGCCGGGAGAATGCTGAGTGTTTTCGAGGAGCTGCTTATAGAAGACTTTCCGCTGGGATTCGTCATACCGGATAAGACCGGGGTCGAAACTCATCAACTGCAGACCGTTGGTACGAAAGCCAGGCCCTTTGTCGATTTCGCTCTTGAAGCCTTCAAACAAAATGCCGGAAACAACCAACAGCAAGACCGATAACGCCACTTGTGCTCCGACGATGAGATTGCGGCCCCACAGTTTCCTGCCCTTCGATACAGTTCCTTCTCTTTCCTTCAGGGCGGTGATGAGGTCCAGCCGGGTGGTTTGGAGAGCGGGCGCGAGGCCGAAGACAAAGGTGCTCGCAATACCAACGAAGAATGTGAATAACAATGCGTTGCCGTTGAGGTGGAAATTGATATCGAGGGGCGCGTCAGTCGGCATCGGTATGGTGTTGAGGAACGCGTCGACGCCATACGCGACAGCTAGTCCAGCCGCGGCGCCCAAGAGAGACAGGACCAAATTCTCGACGAGCAACTGACGGATTAAGGTCCAACGGCTGGCGCCGACTGCCAGTTTTACGGCGATCTCACGGGCACGCAAGGAAGCGCGACTGAGAAGCAATCCTGCAACGTTCGCGCAGGCAACCAGAAGAACGCAAAGGGCGAGCAATCCCAGCATGACGACCAAGGCGGTATCGGGTGGATCCTGTTCGACATGCGATTGAAACTCAGTTATTGCTTTTAGCTTCAGATTCTCGTCCGTCTTGGGATACATTTTGCGGAGAGCGGCAGAAATGGCGGTGAGATCAGCTGTGGCTTGGGATACGCCTACGCCTGGCTTCAACCTGCCCCTGACGCTAAGCCACGCGTTATCCCGCTTCCTATATGGAGAGGGATTCCATAGGCTCTCCACTGTGACGAGGGGGACGAACACAGCGGCCTTCAAAGCATCTAAACCATGGAAGGTTTCTGGGGCGATTCCAACGATGGTGAACTGAATCCCGTTGAGCCAGATCTTTTGACCCACGATGGACGGACGCCCTCCAAACTCGCCTTTCCAGAGATCGTGGCTGATAACGACCACATTGTCCCGGCCGGGAACCAGGTCCTCGTCGCGCCGGAAGCCGCGGCCCAAGGCCGGCTTGATGCCCATGACGTCAAAGAAATTGCCGGTGACGAACATACTCCATTTCATGCGCGATTGAGTATTGCGATCGGGCTGGAAGCCGAGATGCGTGTAACTGGTTGCAACCAGACCCTCGAAGGTGCGATTACGATCGCGCAAATCAGCGTAATCGGGGTATGACAGCGCGGTGTTGCCTCCGAAAGGTCCGGTTCTGATGGCATGAACGTTGACCACCCGGTTGGGATCCAGGACGGGAAGAGGCCGCAACAGCAGGACATGGGCTAAGGTGTAGATGGCCGAATTCGCGCCGATACCGATAGCGAGCGAACAGACCGCAACCACCACAAATCCTGGGCTTTTGGCCAACAGGCGAACCGCAAAGACGAGATCTTTGAACATAGGACCTTCTGGCTTGGAATCTATGACAAGTACGCGATCCGCTGGAAGATTGTTCGCCAATTCGCGGAATTGCGACGAATGATGGACTGGGCGCTCCATTTGGCAGGATTCATATGGCGGCGCGGCTATTATTCATCGCGCAGGGGCCAATGGGCGATGCCAGGCGCGAAAGGTCCAATGAGCGTAGCGAATAACAGAACACCTCACGGACAACGGGTTAGCAGCAAGCCATCCGCCTTTTCGGCCAACTGCCGCTTCCAACTTGAGAATCGGTAGAAAGTTGCCCCGTAAGTTCGCCAGACGGCTTCAGTGACCGCACGAATTCCGCATCAACCAGCCTGCAAAGAAGATCCTCGGCTATGATCGAATCTGTTGCACAGATTACTAGTGAAAAACGCGTTGTGAACAGTCAGCGCAACGAGCGCGGTAGTTTTGTTTGAACACTGAATTCAGGACCGAGGAGCAGATTTCGCATCAGGAGTTCACGCATACGCTCAGCGACGAAACACGATCGAAAATCGCTCGCTCTCCCTGCTAAAATCGAAAGCGGATCTCACGCATG
>DATBIA010000037.1:0-170521 GCA_036557165.1 Bryobacteraceae bacterium | reverse complement strand
GCCCATTCTCGTTGATCCCCGTCAGCCGGTTCACACCGGGATCGTAGGTGTAGCTCTGCGTCAAACTCAGCCCCGGCCCCGAGATCGTCTGCGCTTGCAGATTCCCGTTGTTGCCCGTCGCACAAGCCGTCGCCAATCCCGTGCACGGATAAAACCCGAGCCCCAGCAGCGTAGTCAGCGAAGCGTTCTTCGCCGTCATCCCCACCGCCTGAAACCGGTCGTTCCAGCTCCAGGAGTGGGTCACCCCGTTGCCCAGCGTCAGCCCGCTCAACCCGCCCGCCGCCACGTAACCGATCCCGCTCGCGTAATTCGCCAGCGTCGTCCCGTTCTGCACCGCCGTCACCCGCCCCGCCGTGTCCAGCGTGTACTTCACCTGCCGCCCCGAAGGATATTTCTCGTAATTCAACCGGTCCTCCAGGGAGTAACCGTAGCGGAACTGATACCACTGGCCCAACGTAAACTGCTGGCTGCTCTCGATCCGCCCGAGCTGATCATGCGTGTAGCTGTTCGAGGTGACCGCCGTCGCGCAGCTCGTGTTGCTGGGGGAGGTGCTCACCGAGCGCAGCGCCCCCTTGAAATCCAGGTCCCAGACGTAGCAGATCCCCGCCGTCGGCTGCGTGCTCCCCGTCGTCGAATACACCACCGCTGGCGCTCCCCCGGCCCCTTGCGGCCGGTTTATGGCGTCGTAGCTTACTGTGGTGATGTTGCCCACCGCGTCGGTCCGGCTGGTCATGTTGCCGTTGTTGTCGTACACGTAATTGGTGGTTCCGCTCTCCGGATTGGTCGCCGAGGTCAGCCGCGACAGCGAGCTGTACCCGAAGCACCGCATCTGCCCGATGCCGCCCGACGCGCACGTGTTGTTGGTCTGCCCCACCGCCTGCACGCCGATCAAATTATCCAGCGCGTCGTAAGTGTAGAGGTTGGTCCCGCCGCCGTCCGCCGCCGAAGCCTGCCGCCCCAGCCCGTCCGGACAATAGGTGTGCGCCGCGCTGGCTTCATCGGTGGCGATGATGGCCGGACCCGAGCAGCCGCTCACGCTCTGATTGTACGCCGTCGTAGCGGTCCCCCTGATCGTGTTGTTGGAGCCCCAGGGCGCGGGCAGCGTTTGGCCGGAGAAGCGCTGCGCCTGCGTGGGCCGCCCCATCGAGTCGCGCGTCGTCACCGTCCAACCCATAGTGCCATCCGTCAGGTTCGTATAAGGATTCGATTCCAGCCCATAGCTCACATTGGAGCCATACCGGTAGGCTTTCTGAACCTTGTTGCCCGCGCCGTCCACCACGTAGCGCACCCGCCCCAGCGCGTCGAAGTAGGTGGTGCTGGTCACGCCATCGCCATCGGTGACCGTAGCGCTCGGATTGATGTCGTTGTAACTGGTCGAGGTCGTGCGGCCCAACGGGCCGCCCGATTGCGTCGCGCTGGTCTGGCGTCCCAGGTTGTCGTAAAGGTAGGTGGTGGTGATCGCGTTGTCCACGTCGGTTTCGCTGGTGAGCAGGCCGCTATTGAGATCGGTGGCATAGGTGGTGGTCCGCCCCTCGGGCAGCTCCGTCGGGCTGGGGCAGGCGGCGCCGCCGGCCGCCCCCGTCACGCGCGTCACCGGGTAGAGATTGTAGTTGGCGTCGCGAGGGTTGGTGTCATAACAAAGCAGCGTCTTCGTCCCCCGTGGATCGGTCGTCGTGGCGACGTTGCCGTTGGAAAGGTACGTCCAGTTTGCGGAGATGTATCCGCCGCTGGGCGGCTGAGCCGAGTCCCACTGCTGCAACTGAGTAAGATTCGCCGTGGTCAGCGCATTGTCGTAAAAATATTTGGCGATTGCCGCGCCCACGGTCACCTGGTTCTTAGCGCGCAGATAGGGCGAAGCGCTGGTGAGCCCCCAATAGGCGCCGGTCTGGTAAAAGCTGGCAGCGGTGGTCCGTACGGGCGTGGGAGATCCGGCAAGTCCGGTGACAAACCCGGCCGTGTTCCGCTGCACGTTGCCCGTGGGCATCCAATCGTACTCGTTAAGCGTAGTCGTGTTGCCGTTGACGTCCTCCACTGTGTAAGTCGCGCTGGAGTTGGCGTTGGCCGGACTCGCCCCTGTGAACGTTCGGAACTGAACGTAGGGATTGAAGAACGCCCCCATACCCTGAAGGAACGAGGGCGGCGTGTTCGACGCCCACCCCAGCAGCGTCACGCTGCCGTCCCGGTTCTGGATGGAGTAAGGCAGGGCCGGGCAATAATCGCGCGAGTTGAAGCCCGCCGGGCACGGGTTCGCCGTATCGATGATGCTGTAGGTCCCGTCCGGGTAAGTGACTTGGCCCGCGACGCCGACCACCGGGTAGGTGAACGCGGAAGACGGCCCCAGAATGGCGTAGCTTGTGGTTTCGGAGATCTGGGTCGAGCCGGTTCCATCGCGTTTTTCCGTGTACGTCAGGGTTTTGCTGTGGATGGGATTGACGGCAACTGCCGGCGGCCTTGGGTAGGTGACCGTGTTGCAGTTAGGGTTTGCCGGGCTCACGTCGTAGCAGTAGATATACGCGGCGCTATATTGCTGCGTCCCGCCCGCCGACATAGCCAGCGAATGAACTTCGCCCCAATTGCTGTAGCCGAACGTGAACTGCACTGCGCTGCCGCCGAAGCCCGGCGCCGGCATTTGAATGGAGCTGACCGCGGACGGGTAGGGAGTGAGATTCGAAGATAGGTTCTCCGTGAAACTGGTGTAAGTGCTGCCGTTTGGGTTGACCAGGTTGTAGTAGTTGATGCTCGAGTCCGGGGAGTCGGTCTCCCAGGAGACGTATGTGTGCAAGCCTCCGTTGACCGCGGGCCACTGTACATCGTCAACCCATGTTCCGTTGGAAGGCGAGCCGTAGTAAACATAAATGTTCTGGCTCGATGCGGGGAGGCCGGTTTCCTGGAGCGTCTCGATACACGGATTGCCCTCTTGGCAGCTTCCGTAAATTATGAGTGTATTCCCGTTTCGGTCCTTGACGGCGCCCGCGTCGCTGTCCTGAGCATAACCGTTCCAGCTCACAATCGCCCCGGAGACCTGCGTTCCATCCGGAAAATAAGCGGTCCAGGATCCAGCCGCCGGGTTCGCCTCCACCCGGATAAAAGTGCTGTCGCTGGTCGCAAAGACCAGCGTGCCGGAAGAAGGGGACAGGCTCGTGCAGGTCCCGTTGGGATTGCCCCCGAAGTCGAATTCCACGTATGCGTCGTTGTTCGTGGTGTCCCGGATGGCCGTGCTGGGCGAGATCAGCGTCAGTACATGGTTGTTTCCGTCCGGAGTCCGCAAATAGTTCTTGAACCAGGCCTGCTGCTCATTGAGTGGAATGGAGCTGCACCCAGATTGGATCATGTTATTGAATCGAGGCTGCGCCCACAGCGTGTAGTGAAAGCTGTAGTTCCATCCTCCGCCGTGCGTGCTCGTTTCGTAGTTGTACTGCTCGGGCGTGGAGGGACTCTGAGCGATGACGTCGTAGATGTTGCTGTTATAGATCAGATTCAACCCCGTCGAAAAGCCTCCGGGCCCTGGAGGGAGATGCGCCAGGGGTATCGAGAGGCTCATGTTCCCGGTGGTGGCGTCCACCGACTCGATCTGGCTTAGCGCATACTGCCCGTCGGCTGATACGCCGCGCGGGGCCGCGCTGTCGGGAGAATCGGTGTAGGCGATCTGGGCCGTCGCTCGGCACAGAAGCAGTCCGGCGGCAAGGCACAAACCGGCGATCGGGATCTTCTCCATGGCAACGCTCATGCTCATTTCCCTCATGGCTGGAAAGCCGATGGCGGCAGCGCCGGTCCGGTGGAGGCCGATTGGGTTTGAAACGTCAGCGTCTGGCTTCCGTCCTCAAGCCGTACAATCGTCCCCGGATACCACTGCCCGGAAACCTGCGTCCAGTTTTGGAACTGGGTTTGGGTGACTCTCTGCCCGCCCCCGGCGTTCAGCACCGTGCGCACGTCGGCCATCAACCCGGTCTTCTCATCGATGGCGATGAAAATCTGTTCCTGCAGACCCTTCCCCGCCGTAAGGCTGGGCCGAGTCTTGGGCGCGAAAGCAAACAGCGTCCAGTACAGCCCACTGTAGCCCGGCGTCTTGCCGTTGTCCGTGCGGAAGTGGGACCCCAGCCGCCGCAATCCTCCGCCCGTGGCGACTTGCAGAAACACAGAGTCGGGGAAGTTCGCCAGCAGGCTTTCGAAGAGGCTGTCGTTGGATGCGGAAGAGGCTTTGGTTTGGATGCTGGAGCCGTCGAAGGTAATGGCTTGGCCCTGATTGTCGCGATAGGAGAGATACCCCGGCGCCTGGATGACGATCTGCGCCGTACGGGCGCCGCTCGAGTCCGTCACATTCCCCATCAGCGTCACCTCCGCCTTATTTGCGTCCGCCATGCGGGCCGCCCGGCCTCAGCTTCATCCCCATTACCCCCTGCCGCGTCGCCGATACCCGCAATCCCAACGGTCCTTTCGGCGGCCCTTACATCTCTGGCGGAACCAGCCGCAGCTTTACTATCCCTAGCAGCGCCTGCGGCATTCCCTCCACCGCGCAGGCGTACTCGTTCAATGTCGCGGTAGTCCCCCATACGGCCCTGGGCTACCTGACCGTCTGGCCCACTGGGCAGAGCCAGCCGGCGGTCGCGACGTTAAACTCCTCCGACGGCCGTATCAAGTCCAACGCGGCGATCGTGCCCGCCGGGACCGGAGGCGCTGTCAGCGTTTATGCCACTAACGACACCGACGCGATTCTGGATATAAACGGATATTTCGCCCCGGTGGGAACATCGGGATCGCTGGCGTTCTATCCCTCCTCACCCTGTCGGCTGGTGGATACCCGCCGAGGGCTGCTCGGCAACACCATCGCCGGAGGGACCAGCATCACGCTGCCGATCCTGTCCAGCGCGTGCGGTGTCCCTTCAACGGCTCGGGCCTATTCGTTGAATTTCACGGTCGTGGCCCAAGGGCAGGTGGGGTACTTAACGGCGTATCCGACGGGATCCAGTCAGCCGGCGGTGGCGACGCTGAACGCGCTGCCGCCGCTGCCTTTGACGGTCACCCCGGTAGTTGTCGCCAACGCGGCGATCGTTCAAGCGGGCACAGGGGAAAGCATTAACGTTTTTGCCAGCAATACCACGGATCTGGTGGTGGACATCAACGGCTACTTCGCGGCGCCGGGCACAGGAGGACTATCGCTGTACAATTTGCCGCCCTGCCGGGTGCTGGACTCGCGCAAGCCCACGGGTTCGCCGCCCGTCGATGGTTCCATTGATGTGAACGTGCTCGCGAGCGGATGCGGTGGTACGCCCTCGGCGCAGGCCTATGTGCTGAATGCGACAGCAGTTCCTTTCGCATTCCCGCCGGGGCTGGGCTTCCTAACACTCTGGCCGCAGGGAACTGCGCAACCCGCGGTTGCGACGCTGAACGCCTTGGACGGCGTAGTCACTAACAATATGGCGATCGTGCCAGCGGGGAATACGCAGATTAGCGCCTTCGCGGCAGATCCAACCCATCTGATCTTCGATATGTTTGGTTATTTCGCGCCATAAAGGGATCGCCTTCGACACACCTTCCCGCCCCTGAACCCTGCGCGTTAAACGAAAGATCGGGCCACGGCCCGGATCGCCGCAGCGGGTAGATCGGCAGTTGGTTCCACAGCACTTTCTGAAGTGAACGAAATCGATCCTCAGCGGAAATCGCCAAGGGATGCAACCTGACAGATAGTTTCTTTCGCCTCTAACGCAGGCAGAGAGTTGGGCGCCCGAGCCTCCCTCTCACCCGAGCGGATTAAGACGCTAAGATATGGCAATCACGAAAACGTCTCTAATCTAAACGATCCTCACTTTGCGTCGTGCGCGCTCACGGCGGGCAAGGCGAACGCGGAGGGCGTAATATGAAAAGCTGATGATCGCCCTCCGCCGTTCTTTTTTCGTGCTTACATTGGCCGCCGCGCCAGTTTTCGCACAAGTCGATTTCTCCGGCGAATGGGCGCCTTTATATCACGAGGATGCCCCTGAACGGCTTCCAGGACCTGAGCTCGCCGACTATACCGAACTGCCCATCAACGCTGCCGCCCGCATGCGCGCCGATAGCTGGGACGCGGACCGGATCTCGGTCGTGGAGCAGTATCAATGCCGGCCTCACGGATCCGATTACTCCATGCGCGGGCTGGGAAATTTGCGCGTCTGGCGGGACATCGATCAAGCCACGCAAAAGACGATCGCTTTCCACACGCACATGCTCGCCTGGGACAGCGAGCGGACAATCTACCTCGATGGCCGGCCGCATCCGCCCGACTACGCGCCCCATACCTGGCAGGGATTTTCCACCGCGGCGTGGGACGGCAACATGCTCACGATCACGACCACGCACTTGAAAGAGAACTACATTCGCCGGAACGGGGTCCCCCGGAGCGACCAGGCGATCGTAACGGAGCACTGGACGCGGCACGGCGATTATCTTACGGTCACCACGTTCATTGAAGATCCGGTATTTCTCACCGAGCCTCTCGTGCGCAGCGACAACTGGTATCTGGATCCAGGTCAGCACATCGGCATCTTCGGTTGCGAATACGCCGCCGAGCTTCCGCGGCCGGAGGGAACGGTGCCGCATCACCTTCCCGGCACGAATCCGTTTCTGCACGAGTTCGCGAACTGGTATGGATTGCCGTTTGAGGCGACGCGCGGCGGCGCGGAGACGCTCTATCCCGAATATCGCCAGAAGCTGACTGGGTACAAGCCTCCCCCGAAATGCGACCGCTACTGCACCTGCACCACGCTGTTCAATTGCAACCGGTGAGAACAAGATGAGATTCTCAATTGCCGCCGCGCTTATGGCGTGCGTTGCGTGGGCGCAGCAGCAAAACGGCGGCGCCGGCGCCGAGATTCACGTGCTACCTGTGCAGGGCAACGTTTACATGCTGGTGGGCGGCGGGGGAAACATCACCGTTCAGGCGGGCAAGGACGGGATTTTGCTGGTGGATACCGGGCTGGCGCAGCTTGCGCCGAAAATTATCGCGGCGCTCCGCACCATTTCGACCGGTCCGGTGCGATACATCGTCGACACGCATGTTCATGCCGATCATGTAGGCGGGAATGAGGCTCTGGCGAAGCTAGGAAAAGATAACGCGCCGCCGGGTTTTCCGCGGATTATCGCCGGCTTGGCGGTTCAGGAACGCATGGCGGAACCGGCTCCGGGAGATCCGCCGGCCGCGTTATGGCCGAACGACACGTATAGCACGCCGTCCAAGGATCTTTCCTTCAATAACGAAGCCGTCGTGGTGTATCACATTCCGGCGGCGCACACGGACGGGGATAGCATCGTGTTTTTCCGCCGCTCGGATGTGCTCAGCGCGGGCGATATTTTCACGCCCGACCGCTACCCGTTTATCGATTTGAATCGCGGCGGGAGCGTGCAGGGAATCGTCGCCGGACTGAATCGCATCCTGGAGATCGCGGTGCCGCTGAAATACCAGGAAGGCGGCACGTATATCATCCCCGGCCACGGCCGCCTGTGCGACGAAGCCGATGTAGTGGAGTTTCGCGACATGGTGACCATTATTCGCGACCGGGTGCAGGATCTGATTAAGAAGGGAATGTCGCTGGAACAGGTGAAGGCGGCCAAGCCCAGCTTAGATTACGACACGCAGTATTCGGGGTCGCCAGACATGTTCGTGGAAGCGATTTATAAGAGTTTGAAGAAATGAGCGCGCGCGCCGGATTGATCTTGATCGCGGCGGCAGCTTTGCTGCACGCGCAAGGGGGCAGGGGCGCGGCCAAAGGTCCACCTCCGACGCCGAAAGCCGGCGCGCCGGTGGATTTCACCGGCTACTGGGTTTCCGTCGTGACCGAGGACTGGCGCTGGCGGATGGTCACGCCGATCAAGGGAGATTTCGCCGGGATACCGCTCAATGCGGAAGGGCGCAAGCTCGGCGACGCGTGGGATCCTGCGAAGGACGAAGCCAGCGGCGAACAGTGCAAGGCCTATGGCGCGCCCGCAATCATGCGCGTTCCGGGCCGCCTGCACATCACCTGGCAGGACGACAACACGCTAAAGATCGAAACGGATTCGGGGACGCAGACGCGGTTGTTGCACTTCAACGGCGCGCCTCCGGCCGGTGGGGCCGCGTCGTGGCAGGGGTATTCCGCCGCGCAGTGGGAGAAACCCATGCGCGGGTCGGGTCTGCCTCAGGCGGGTTTGGGAGCGACCAGAGAAGGAAACGCCGGGCGTTCGCTCGAAGTCGTGACCACTCAGCTACGTCCAGGCTATCTGCGCAAGAACGGCCCGCCCTACAGCGCCAATACCGAGCTGAAGGAATACTTCGATTTATCCAAGGAGCGTAATGGAGACACGTGGTTTGTGGTCACCACGATTGTGGAAGATCCGCGCTATTTGAGCGAGCCGTTCGTCACCAGCACCAACTTCAAAAAAGAGCCGGACGGCGCGAAGTGGAGCCCGTCGGCTTGCTCGGCGCGGTGAACTAAACGCGGGCGGGCGCGAGCGCGGGCTCTGGGGGGACGAGTTGCGGGCGGGTGGCTTCGTCGCTCAATAACTGCCGAAGAATGAACCCGCTGGGGTTGTATTCCGGAACGATCTCTTTGAGATGTAGAATGGTGCCCCGCAGATCGCGCATCTTGCATAGCCCTTCCAAAGCGCTCAAATAGTCGCGCATTTGGGCCTCTGAAACGCTATTTCCGGCAAAAACTTTGATCTTTTCGTGCCCTGTGGGAAGGGTATGCTCGTCGAACATGCTCAGTTCTTCGAATAGCTTCTCGCCCGGACGAAGGCCGGTATAGTCGATTTTGATGTCGGCATCGGGACGCAGGCCCGAGAGCAGAATCAGCTTTCGGGCGAGATCTTGAATCTTGACTGGATCGCCCATGTCCAGGACGAAGATCTCTCCGCCGTTGCCCATGATGGAAGATTGAAGCACAAGTTGAGAAGCTTCCGGTATCGTCATGAAATAGCGGCGCATTTCCGGGTGAGTCACCGTGACCGGGCCACCCTCCGCGATCTGCTGCTTGAAGATAGGAATGACGCTGCCGTTGCTGCCCAGAACGTTGCCGAAGCGAACCGCGACGTATTTCGTGCGCCGGTTTTGAAGCGACAAAATGACTAATTCCGCTAATCGCTTGGTAGCGCCCATGATATTGGTGGGGCGGACGGCTTTGTCCGACGAAATCATGACGAAATGCCTGGATCCGGATTCGGCGGCGGCGGCGGCGACGCGGTAGGCGCCGAGCACGTTATTTTCGATCGCTTCAAACGGATGCGATTCCATCAGGGGGACGTGCTTGTAGGCAGCGGCGTGATAAACCACCGAGGGCCGGTACTTCCGGAAAATCTCCGCCAACCGGGCGGGGTTCTGAACGCTTCCGATTTCGCCGTGGAACGGCACGCTCGGGAAGCGGGCGGCCATCTCGCGCTCGAGGTGGAATAGCGCGGTTTCGGCGATTTCGAACCCCACGATGGCTTGCGGGCGGAAGCGGGCGATCTGCCGGCAGAGCTCGGAGCCGATTGAGCCGGCAGCGCCGGTGACCAGCACAACCCGGTTTTCCAGTCGTCCGCGAATACGATCCTGATCGAGACGGACGGGCGATCGACCTAGAAGATCCTCTACCGCTACATCCCGAATTTGCCGGGCTAAGCCCGTGTCTTCGAGAACCTCGCCCATGCTCGGGACGGTTTTGTAAGAAGCGCCCGCGGCGTGGCAAGCCTGGAGGATGCGCGTCATTTGGGCGCCCGAGGCGGATGGGATGGCAATGAGCACCACCTCGACGCCCAGACGCTTGACCAACGAATTCAGTTGGGAGCCGTCTCCGGCAACCCTGGTTCCCCGAATGAAGAGCCCCCGTTTCCGCTTGTCGTCGTCGATAAATCCGGCAACGTCGTAAGGCAAGGCGGGATTTTGTTGAATCTCGCGCAGGAGGAGCTCGCCCGCGTCGCCGGCGCCGTAGATGAGAGCGCGCTTGGGTGTCTCCAATCTCGTCCCTCCCTTCACGAGATCGGAGGCGATCCTGGAGGACACGCGGAGGCCGCCCGTTAACAGGCAGCAAATCAGCAGATCGAGCAGATAGATCGAGCGCGGAAAACCGGGCGTGGCTAGGTATAGAATGGCGACGGCGCCCACGGCCGAGCCCAGCAGATTCGCGGCGGTGAGTCGCGCGAGGGCGTGCATGGAAAGATCGCGCCATCCACGGTTGAGCCCCAGCAGGGCAAAGACGATGGACTTCACCACCGCCCAGACGCAGAGCGAGGTGACGAAGTAAGTCCTCTCGGCGGCAGGGACGGTAAAGTCGAAGCGGAGGAGAAAGGCGATCCCTCCGGAGGCCGCAAACAGAAGAAGGTGGATGTAGGGCGCGAGCCAGCGCTCCAGTTGGGCGGTCGTACTCGCGATCCGGCGCGCCTCCAGCTGGATTCGGGTGGGGCTGAGGCGGAGGTTCGGCAAGGACTGGGTTGGATTCATTTTCGGTCGGCCACGAGGTGAACGGGATGCGGTAGCCGCATGAAAACAATCAAGTTATGCCTCCCTGGGTTCGTTTGGAAAATTTCGTTCATCCGTCCAGCGCGAGAGTTTATGTCGTACTGGCGGATTGGCAAATCTTTTGGCTCAGCCCATTACCGATATTGATCGTCATATCGCGCAGCGAACGATAGATTCTCGCGATTACTGTATGTAGCCGAGGGACTTCAGACGTTCGTTCTTAATGGCACTGGGCACGCCGGTTCCGTCGAAATGCACGGGGGCGGCCGCCGTCCATTTCGCAAGCCGCTGAGAGAGCTCTAGTGCACGCGGGTCGCTACCTGTATAAGAGTTATGTTCCTCGCCGGGATCGGACGCAAGATTGAATAGTGCTGGTGGGCCGCCGGTCCAAGTCGTAAGCTTCCACGGGCCTAGAAACACCGCGCTATGTATGCCTCGATATCTCATGGGAATCCTGTCCAATGAACGCGTCGCTCGGCCCTCAGCGTATACGGCGTCGGAGTCGTTCCGCGGGTGCCGCAGCGTTCGGCCTTGTAGGCCGGACGGGGGGGCGATCCCCGCGATATCGAGGACGGTCGGCATGAGATCGATTTCACTCGCCAGCGCATCGCTCTGTTCAGCTCTATCTTGCCCGGGGTATTTGACGATCAATGGAACATGAACATTGGCTTGGTCAAGTCGGCCGTTCCCATGCGAGAACTGGTTCTTTTCGCCGAAGGCCTCGCCGTGGTCGGCAGTGATAACGATTAAAGTGTTTTCGTACAATCCCAAATCCCGCAATCGGTTCAATAGAGATCCGATCTCCTTGTCAAGATAGGCGATGCCTCCGTCGTATTGCGAGATGAGATGATTCCTCTCCGCTACATCCAGGCGCTCCATTTGCTTCAACTCTTTGTAGCGGGGCGGAAGGTAGTATCGATTTTTGCCCGGGAACCGCTTGTCGAAGGGAGATGGGGGAGTATATGGCGAATGCGCGTCCATATAATTTAGGAATAAGAGGAATGGATGTCCGGATTTGGCGTCCTCAAGAAAAGCGAACGCCCGCCGGTTTATGTCCGAAGCGCGCACGGAGTCTTGGTAGACCCCGCTCATTCCCGCCAGCGCTAAAAACCGCCCAAACAATTCGCGCAAATAGGATCGGGAATCGCTCAAGGCCGGCATTGGAGAGAGATAAGCATCAAAGCCTTGGTCGAGCCCGAAAGATCGATGGAGAAATCCATAGTTGGCCACGACCGCGGAAGTTCGATAACCGTTGGATTCGAGTACTTTCGCCAAGGTGACACGGTTCGATCCGAGGGGACGGCCGTCGGGGTATTCGGTAGGAGTCGCGTAGGCGCCGTGCCAGCTTGGGTAGAGTCCCGTAAAGATGGAAGCGTGCGTTGGCAACGTATAGTCGGCCGTCGCGATCATCCGGCGATACACGGTGGCCCGGCGTGCGAAATCCCGTAGGTACGGAGTTGTGTCCCGCTGGTAGCCGTAAATCGATAGGTGGTCCGCCCGAACGGTATCCATCGTGATCAGGAGGACATTGCACTTGGCTGGTTGCCGTGAGGAGGGGAGCGACACGTTGCTTGCAGCCCGAGTGTTGGGGATTGCCGCGGTGACGAGCAACAACAGGCCCCCCATTCCGACTATGGGCCACCACGATCTCCGCTCCAAGCCTTCGGAATTTCGACGGAAACGTATTGCGCTCGCGATCACCGCAGCGAATAACAATAAATACAGGCCGGCTTTGGCAAAGGGCGGACGTCCTGGCAACACCTCCCGGCTGAGCCACGGGGAACCGAGCAGGAGCAAAGAGGCGAGCCACGGGTTGGTTAGAAAGCGGAAACGCTCGCGCCATGAATCCCAAATGAGCACTCCGAACAAGATCGCGGAAAGGGCAATCGCTATCGCAAGAGAAACCTGCTCGGTTCGAGGCAACGGCCACGCAGAGCCGAGATTGGCGATAAACAACAGGGTGAGCGACAGCGCGGCCACTGTTTGAGACGTACTCTCTTCAAATTCACCCACGCGGTTGTGGCGCCGTATGAACGCTCCGCTTAGGGCACCCGTCAAGAGTCCATAAAGCCCATACAGGACGAGTAGCAGAACCGCTACGGGGCGCTGCCAGGGAAGCATTATGACATCGCGATCAAATATTTGAGGAGTCAGCCACGACGCGGCGAATTCGACGAGGCCGTATACCAGCCAAACGTGAGCTCCACATCTCGCGCCTCTGAGGATGTTGCGCCGCATGGATTATCGCGCGCCCACCAGGGCAAACTTCTCCAGGCGCCGGCAGGCTTCGTCCAAAACCGCATCTTGCTTGGCGAAGCAGAATCGCGCCAGGTTCTCTCCGCCTCGAGCATGATAAAACGCATCGCCTGGAACGGAAGCGACGCCGGCGTTTTCCAGGAGAAACATGGCGCGATCCTTTGGGGTCCGGCCAGGAATGTTTTCGGTGTTGGCAAGGATGTAGTAGGCGCCTTGAGGCACATAGGGTTCCATCCCCGCCGCTCTTAACGCGGAACAGAGTTTGTCGCGCTTGACTCGATATTGGCAAGATAGTCGATCGAAATACGCGCGGTCCATTTGGGCCAGGCCGCGCGCCACCCCGGCTTGCAGCGGAGCGGGTGCGCAGACATAGATCAAGTCGCTGAAATAGCCGATGGCAGTCGCCCAACTGGCGTCCGAAACGGAATAGCCGATGCGCCAGCCGGTGATGCTCAGCGTTTTCGATAGCCCGGAAATCGCGATGGTGCGCTGGCGCAGCCCCGGCATCGTGGCGGGACAAATGTGACGGCGTCCTCCGTAGACGAAGTGTTCGTAAATTTCATCGGTGAAGATCCATAAGCCGCGCTCGATCGCAAGCTGTCCCACGGTGCGCAATTCGGCCTCGCTCCAGACTTTGCCCGACGGATTTGCAGGCGTGCAAATCATAATTCCGCGCGTGCGAGGTCCGATTGCAGCCGCCAAATCTTCCATCCGAAACGTCCAATCGGGCGGCGCCATGGAGACGAACTTCGGCTTCAATCCGGTCGCGCCGATGGTACTCAGATGGTACCCGTAGAAGGGTTCAAAAAGGACGATTTCGTCTCCGGGGTCGCACAGAGCCATGCAGGCCGAGTAAAACGCGCCGGTGGCTCCGGCGCTGACCACGAGTTCGTTTTCTGCGTCAACTTCGAGACCGTAATGCGTCCGAATTTTCCGGGCGATCGTGTCGCGCAGCTCAACAATTCCCGTGTGCGCGGTATAGGTGTTATGACCTTCACGGATCGCGTCGCGCGCTCCACGGGCCACCGCCGCTGGAACCTCGGTATCGCACACCCCTTGCGACAGGTTGATGCCGTTCAGGCGATCGCACTCAAGCGACATATTGCGGATCTCCGACCGCATGACGCAGTCGGAACGTCCGCTCAGCGACAGGGACATAGTGGCTCCGTTCGAAGAACTCGCGGATGGAGGCGCAGACGATTTCGACTTCCGCGGGGGTCGTTTCGGCGCTCATGGGCAGCGATATAACTTCGCGGCAGAGCGCCTCGGTTTGGGGCAGGTCATGATCGCCCAGAAGCAACGCGGGGTGCTTCCACATTGGTTTCGGCCAGCTCACGAGCGTCTCGATAGCGCTCGCGGTCAGATGTTTCCGGAGTTCGTCGCGTTGGATTGAACGGATCACGTAGTTTTGATAGCCGTCGTAGTATTCGTCTCCCGCAAAGTGCGGCAGCTTCAGGTCGCCGACGCCTTCCAGCCGTATCCGATACAGCTCAGCGATGGCGCGACGATGCTCGATCCACTGGGGCAAGTGAGGGAGCTTCACGTCGAGCACGGCAGCCTGCACGTTGTCCAAAAGGGCCGTGACGCCGTGATAGTGGTATTCGCCGGTCTCGCGATCCTCGCCATTGAAGCGCATCCGGGCCACAGCCCGGGCGATATCCGGATCGTTGGTCGTAATGGCGCCGCCGTCGCCGAAGCAGCCCAGCATTTTGAAGGGGTAGAAGCTGAAACATCCCGCGGCTCCGAACGAGCCGGCCATGCGACCGCGGTAGCTCGCGCCGAGCGACTGCGCGGCGTCCTCGATCACGGGAAGGTTGTACGCCTCCACGATTTTCGTCACGGCGTCCATATCGCACAGCCGGCCATTCAGGTGCACAGGGAGGATGCACTTGGTGCGCGGAGTAATGGCGGCCTCCAACAGAGATACGTCCATGTTGTGATCGGGTCCGACATCGATGAGGACGGGCGAGGCGCCGGAATGGACGATTGCCGACACCGTGGCCACGAAGGTGTGTCCCACCGTGATCACCTCGTCGCCAGGACCGCAACCAGCAGCTAACAGACTCAGGGCCAGCGCGTGATAACCGCTGTTCAGTCCGACGGCGTATTTGACGCCAACGAAGTCGGCAAGGCGCCGCTCAAAGTCGCGCAATTGGCGGCGCATGATGTAATCTCCGCGCCGGACGCAACCCATGAGCGCGCTTTCCAGTTCCGAGCCCAGACGCCGGTAGTGCTCGTCGGGTTTGACGAATCTAACTCGATAGTCCATGTATTGTCCTCAAATGGTGTTCGTAGGCAAGTTCGGATTCTCTTTAGCGGGTGCTTTCCGCGGCCTCCAACCGCGATCCGTCGGCAGAAACCGGCGGATAAGAAAATGGGATCGAAGTTCCGATGCCCGCTGCGAGGCGCGAATAAGACACCGCGTTTGCTCCCAGAACCCGGTATACGGCTGCCACCACTTGACTGGCGCGTGGGTAATAGGCGGTCTCGTGGGGCTGGCACATGGGTGCGGGACAACACGGCAGAGTGACCCGCTCCACCGGCGCCCATAGGTCGTACATGCCGCGACAAGCGGCCAGGGCCGCGACTTCGGCGCTGATGCCGCACATGCTCCAACCCGTATCGGCGACTACGAGGCGATGCGTGCGCGCCAGCGACTCCAGCACTGTTTCCTCATCCAGCGGCCGAACGGTGCGCAGGTCCACAACTTCGACGCTGACGCCAGCTTCGGCCAGCCGCTCGGCGGCCGCTAAGGATTCCTGAACCAAGTACGATGTGGCGACCACGGACACATCGGTTCCACGGCGCAGGACCTTGGCTCGGCCAATCTCCTCCGCGAAGTACCGCTCAGGGACCTCGCCTTCGACTCCGTAAAGCCAGCGGTCGTCGATAAAGACGACGGGATTGGGATCGTGAATCGCGGCGATCAGGAGACCTTTGGCGTCGCGAGGGGTCGCGGGCATGACGACTTTCAGGCCGGGAATGTGCGCGTACATCGCCTGGAGAGCTTGTGAGTGCTGCGCCGCCTGTTCGCCGCCCCGGTTCACGATGGAGCGGATGGTGACAGGCACGTTCACCTGGCCGTCGAACATGTAGTTCCAGTTAGCGGCCTGACCGATGAGTTGTTCGGCAGCCAGCAGCATGAAATCCATGCGGGGGTGGATCACCACCGGCTTCATACCGGCCATGGAAGCACCGATGGCCAAGCCTGTCACCCCGTTTTCCGACACGGGCGTATCGATCACGCGTTGCGGCCCGAACCGGTCGTAAACCCCTTCAGTCGTGTTGCCCACGTACCATGGGCTGTTCACGCCTTGCCCGATGAGAAAGACCGTTGCGTCGGCGTCCATCGTCTGGGTGAGGCCTTCGCATAGGGCTCGGCCATATGTTAGTAATCGCACTCGGAGTCTCCTGGGTTAAAAGGGTCTTGGGATTCGGGGACCAAAATCCCCGCGGCGGGCTACAAGCTACTCCACCGAAGAGGGACGTTCAGGCGTAGACGTGAGCAGACATGGTTTCCAGCGGTGGGAATTCCGAGACGCGGGCGAAATCGACGGCTTCGGCGATCGCCGCGTCTTCTTCGGATTGCACGCGATCAAGTTCTTCCTGGCTCGCGATGCCGAGGGCCAGCAGCCGTTCGCCAAGTTTTTTGATAGGGCATCGCTTCATCCACTCCTGGACCTCATTCACGTCACGGATACCCAAATTGAATTCCCACGCGGGACCCACATGTCCGCGCCAACGGTACGTCCGGCATTCGAGCAGGGCTGGGCCGCCGCCGGAACGCGCGCGAGCGATTGCGGCCCGTCCCGCGCGATACACTTGTTCCACGTCGTTGCCGTCGATGGCCACTCCGGGAATACCGTGGCCCGCGGCGTACTCATAGATGTTGTCGCAGCGACGGCGCTTGAGCAGGCCGAGATGGCTCGAATAGAAATTGTTTTCGCAAACGAAAACGACCGGCAGGTTTTGGACCGCGGCGAAGTTTACGGATTCGTGGAACGTGCCTTCCTCAACGGCACCATCGCCGAAGAACGAGACACTTACGCTATCCTGTCCGCGAATTTTGGCGGCGAGGGCCGTTCCGACGGCGTGGGGAATACTGGCGGCGACAATCGGCGTGGTGCCGAGGATGCCCCGCTCGGTGTCGATCAAATGCATGGAGCCGCCGCGGCCGCCTGCGCAGCCCGTCGCTTTGCCCAGGAATTCGGCGAACATCGGCTTCAACCCGCCGCCTTTGGCCAGGTAATGCCCGTGAGAACGGTGATTGCCGAAGACGTAATCGTCCGGCTTTAGATTGGCGTTTATTCCCGCGGCCACCGCTTCCTGGCCCAAATAAAGATGCACGGGACAACGAATCTCGCGCGACTCCGCCAAAGCGGCCGCCGCTTCTTCGGAGCGCCGGATGCGCACCATCGTCCGGTAGAGAGCGAGCAGCGTCGCCTCCGGCAATTCCTCGTGAAGATTCTCCTTCGCGAAGACGCGGCCTTCCGCGATTGAGCAGATCAATTCAGGATCCTTTCCCCGCGCGTGGCGGCGAGCTTGCCCAAAGTAGCGAAGATAATCTTCAGGTCGGTGAAGAAGCTGCGCTCGCGCACGTAGCGCAATTGCAGCCGAATTTTCTCGGGGCGGACAAACCGCAGGTAGGCTTCGTCCGCGTCCGCCATACCGGAACGCGAGATGATTTCGGACTCGTCGTGGAAATTGATCGAGGACCAATCCGTGATCCCCGGACGAACGGTTAGAATCGCTTTCTCCTCGTCCGTGTACATGTCCACGAATTTCTGGACTTCCGGCCGCGGACCGACGAAACTCATCTGTCCCAGAAAGACATTAATCAATTGAGGCAGTTCGTCGAGTTTGAACCGGCGGAGGAATTTGCCGAGCGGAGTAATGCGCCCATCCTCCCGCCCGGAGGAGGAGACGCCGGCCCGATCCGCGTTTGAGATCATTGAGCGGAACTTGATGATCCGGAACACTTGGCCGTAACGCCCGACTCGCGACCCTCGATAGAAAGCCGGGCCTCCATCCTGGAGTTTGACGAGCACCGCCAAGAGCAGGAGGAATGGCGAGAGGACCGCCAGCAATAAGGTTGCGGCGACGACATCGAACGCGCGCTTCAGCATGAGGAAGCCGCCGCGGCCGGGGTGGCCGGGGTAGACTTTTTGTTTGGTGCGGAGAGGGTGAAGACCACTTGCCAGGCCTGATACCGAATGAAAGGAAGCTTCAGCAGGACCGCATCCAAGGCCTCCAGGGCGCGCAGCGCCGGTTGAAATAGCCGGGTCCGTCGCAGCGGAACGGCGCCCAGCGTCAGCAGATGAAAGAACGTAGGCTTCACCTCGCCGAAATAGCCGCGAGCCTGAATCAACTTGTGCTTCTTGATGAGATGGTCAACTTCCCAGGGCGTGCGCAAGTGCGGCGTCTTTTTGCGGTACAGGTGAATGATCGGATTGTGGCCTAGGGCCTCGGTGGCGATTGCGATGCCGTCGGGCTTTAAAACGCGGGACAGTTCGGAATAGGCCTTGGCGAGATCGAGGTGATGCAAACAGCCGTATATTTTGATCACATCGAAGTAATTGTCGGGAAAATCCAGATTCTCTGCGTCCATCAGAAAGAATTGCGCCCGGTTGTCAACGCCTTCCTCGCGCGCGCGGTTGCGGCCATGGTCAAGCCCCACGTCGGAGATGTCGATGCCGCAAACCTGCGCGGCGCCCATTTTGGCGAGTTTGACGGTGTCGTCACCATTGCCGCAGCAATAGTCCAGGACTCGCCTACCGGGGACACGCGCTTGAAGAAAGTTCTCGACGAGGTCAATGCTTTTGCGCTCTATAGAGTAATAGCGGAAATTGGACCATAGAGGGTTTTCGCGGAGCCGGTCTTCCTCTTCGACGGTCCAACGCTGCTGCGGAGCATCCTCACGCAGCATATTGTGAAAGTCGATTTCCTGTTGTTTTCTGGTTTCGGTTATCATGTTGAAAATTCCTTTGAGCCGGCGGGGCCGAATAACGGCCACCGTGTATTCCGGACCAGGGCTGAAGCCCCGGTTGCAGGCTAAAACCTGCTCCACCACTAACGTTTAGAGCCCAACGCCAATAGATGCATGGATGCCGCCAGCGCGTTTGGGGGAAGCGCTCGACTGGCGTAGTAGGCGCCGAGGCGCACCAGGTTCGAAGGCATCCCGCGAAGGCGCTGGCCTAACGATTTCGCTGGAAACAGCTCCGGAGCCCCGGGGCCGACCGTCACGTTCACGAATCCGGCTTTTTCGAGGGCCAGGGCGAGGGACTTAGCTCCAAAATGATTTACATGGCACATATTGCGGGCGATGGTGAATTCGTAATTCCTGCGCAGGGTTGACCGTAAGCGTTCTTTGATCAGTTGGCCGGTTCCGCAGGGGACCTTGATGGAGACGCAGCCGCCCGGCTGCAGCAAGCGATGGATGTCTTTGAGCGTGGCGCTGGGATCGGGGATGTGCTCAAGCACGTCGGTTAAGGTTACCGCCCCAAATCGAGCGCCTTGGAGCGCGAGGTCGCGGGCGCCAACTTGATGAATGGGGGCGTTGGTAATGCCGGCGGCAAATCTGGAGGTGACGGGATTGGGTTCTGCGCCTTCGACTGTCCAACCTCGTTGCTGCGCCAAGTGCAAGAATCGGCCGACATGGGCCCCCATGTCGAGCAGCGTGCGCCGGGACTGGGGGACGCGCCGTTCGAGCGCCTTCAGAATTTGGTGAAATATGAAATCCTTGGACCCTTCCGCAAAGTCTCGCTCCATCGCTATTTGGGCGTTCGTGTCGGGCGCAGAATCCGCGCGCAACTGCATGGCCCGATAGTCTGTATAGAGCCGATCGAAGAAATAGGAAAGCGTGGGAAGGGCTTCGGGTTGCATGAAGCCGCAATCGCCGCACTGGTTCAGCCAGAACCGTTTGCCGGTGTAGCCGTGCAACTCAGGATCGTGAACCGCGAAGCTGCTGAGATCGAAGCGCGACCGGTGAATCCGCGAAAGGGCTTCGCTGCCGCACACCCAGCATGCGAGGAGAGCGGCGAAATCTTGCTCGGGGAGGGTGGTTGTCGTCATCGCGTGATTTTAGTCAGAGCGTGCCGGCGCGCTCAAACGCCTCATTCGGCGCTTCCTGGAGCCTCGGCCGATGAGAGATGCCTTTGGCGTCCAATAGCCGGGCGTAGCATTGGTGCAATTCGGTCCACACCCGCTGTTGGGAGAATTTTTCAAGGACCATACGCCGGCCCGCCGAACCATGAAGCCGCCGAAGCTCGGGATCGTCAAGATAGCGGCTGACAGCCCGGGCAATCTCGTCCGGCCTTCCTGGCTCGATAAGGGCGCCGGTCTCGTCATCGTTAACGGCGTCGACAATACCGGGGATCCGAGTGCCGATCACGGGCCGCTCCATGGCGGACGCCTCGATCAGCACATAGCCGAGGCCCTCGTGAAACGACGGCAGAATGCTTATATCCATCGCGTCGAAAATCGGGGCCGTGTTATCGACGTATCCCACAAGGTGGATCCGCGAGTCCTTTTTGAGAACGGACGCGAAGTCTTCGGGCAGGGGCTCACGCGGATCGAAATCGCCGGCCACCAACATGTGAAGGTCGGGATAGCGCATTGAAAGGATGCGCCAAGCTTCGATGAGGGGAACGATCCCTTTGACCAGGAATAGCCGGCCAACGTATCCCAACACCGGCGCGTTAAGAGAAATCCCATGTCGCTCTCGCACGGTGGCGCGCGAGCCGGGAGGCAGCGTGGCGGGATTGAACTGCTGGAGCGCATCGAGGCCGTTGATGCTTAAGATTGCAGCGGCCTTGGATCGCGGACAGACGCCTTCTTGAATGGCCGCGTCGCGGACGGATGGAGATACATACAAGGCGCGATGCGCGAGAGCACAACTGGCTCGTTCGCACGCCCAAAGCAACAGGCGGCGCGCCCCCGTGGCGGACGAGAGCGCCATACCGTGGTTATGATAGATGCGGACCGGCACGCGCGCTAGCCATCCCGCCGCCATCGCGAGCAGCCCGGCCTTGCTGGTGTTGCCGTCGACAATTTGAATGCGTAGGCGCCGGAATAGCGTTGCCAGCCGGAGGACAGCAATGAAATCCCGCCACGGAGCGATCGTGCGGGTGATTTCCACGGCGTGAACAGTCACCTCCTCCGAGCGGCCAAAGCGGTGGAGCAGATCTCCATCCGAAGATACGCAGTGCGAGTCGATGCCGCGCGCTCGCATGAAGGTCCCCTGACCGCGCCAAAAATCCCACGAACGCGGTTCGGTATTGACCAAGGCCATTTGGATACGTTCGGAGCGGCTACCCCAGGCTTCCGTTTGGCGGCGGAGTTCCTCGAACATCTCGATCCGGCGGGCACGCACGATGGTGTCCAGATAATCCCGGGCTTTTTCCAGATTTCGCGCCGACATCGCGAACATGCGCTCCGGCGACGAAGCCACTTCCTGGATTTTGGAGATGAGGGCCGGCAGATCCCCCACGGGAACCAAATTCTCGGGCGGCAAGATTTCGGAGAAGCCGGCGATGTTCGATCCTATGACGGGCAGGGCGCGAGCCATGGCTTCGATGGCGGCGCGCGGCAAGCCTTCGCTGCGAGACGCCGTGACGAAAAGATCGGCGCGATCGAGTTGCTTCCAGACCGCTTCTCCGGACGGGACAAGTCCAACGAAATCGACCGCATCTGAAGCGCCCAACCTGGCGGCCAGAGCTTCGAGCTCCGGCCGTAGTCTTCCATCGCCGACCACAATGAGGCGAACGCTCCGGCCCTCGCTCCGTAGAGCGGCTGTGGCTTCAATCAGCTTGTCGACGCGTTTTCCGGGCTGGTCAAGCAACGTCACGGTGGCCAGGATGAGCGGCTTTGCCGGATCGAACCGGCGGGCGGATTGCGCCAGCGCTCGCGCGGGCAGCTCGATGCTCGAGTAGTGCGTGCTATACCGGCCGGAGGACGCCGGGTAGCGTTTCCGCAAGGCGTTTTGTGTAACGTAGGCAACGGCCGCGGCGCCGCTGCACTGAAGGCGCAGCTTATGGGTGAACCACCAGCGGAACAAGCGGCGGAGAGGGTGGTCGAACGACCCAGGAGCGAACAGGTCGTAGGGGTCAGATCCGAGTTCGACTCCGTAAGGACGATTGAGCTTGCGAAGACCGCGGTCGATGGAAGCTGCGAGCTGGGAGTCGAGCCTCAGGACGATAGCGTCTTCAGGGCCGATGGCTTGGCAGACCGCCCGATCCACGCGACGCATTTTCAGCAGGTACTGCAAGGGGCCGACATAGTAGGGGATTGGGGCAAAGGTTACCCCATCGCCGTCGGCGCGCTTCCAATGCGCGGGAGCCTCCGCGGCGTCCCGGACTCGCGCGACCACCTTGACCTTGTCGAATACCTCGAGATAACGGAGCCAGAATGAATAGCCGAAGAACGACGAAGTCCAGATGGCTCCATCCGGCGTCCGATGATAGCGGTGTTCGATGACGACAGCGACGGTCATAGGTTCGGGATGCTGAAATTTAGCAGGCTACGCTACAGAAACAGACGGCCTGCTCCACCCGGCCCGTTTTGGGGCTTGGCGGGCGAGGAAAATTAGCGCGAGCGGCAGGGCGATATGCTTCCCGAATTGCGCTATGAGATTGGAAAAATCCGTTCGGGTCAGATAAATCGTCAGGGGCATGCCCACGATATAGCCCAGCATCCAGAGCGAGCTCGTGGACGCTCGGCGATAGAGGAAGCCGACAAAGCCGCCAAGGATGGCGTACCAGATCCCCGCACCGGCCAAACCGAAGTTCATGTACCCTTCGCCGACGAGCGTGAAGCCGCGCGCGCCCCCGGTGGCGACGATGTCGGGGAAGTAATACTGGTTGAATTTAAGCGTGGGGGCAACACCGGAACTATGCGGAAAGAGCGATCCGGACAACAGGGATTGTTCGAGATCCCAAAGGAGCGTTTGTCCATACAGGCGGGGCCAAGCCGGGTCCCGAATCAACAAAGTCAGATTGTCCGAGGCCGTCAGAAACTCGTCCGTCAGGAGACGCTGGAGCGGTTGGTTCACGTTTACGACGTTGGACTCATGCGACATGAAGACGCTCTTGAGATCGCCCATGGCGGGAATCAAGGCCAATAATATGAGGGCGCCAGCCAGTAGCTTTTTCGGATCGAGCCGGGCGTGGAAAACATGCGTCACGTAAATGGTGATCCAGAGAATGCGGAGGACATAATCGCGTTCGCCGCAGATGCCCAGCGCCAAGAGGTTCCAGCCGATGGTAAACAGAGCGAACGGCCAGCGCGAGCGACCGCGGGCGAATCCGTTGGCCAGAAGGATCGCGTAAGCCAATGCCAGGATCGAAAATGCCGGATCGAGGCGGAGGAAGATGGCGTCGGATCGAGCGATTTCCATCTTGGAAGAGAAGCCGCCGGCCAGAATGCCGCCCAGGAACACGACGGTCAGGGCCAGAGAGGCCAGATACACGGCCCACGACGGAGACTGGAGACTCAGCACGGCTCGGTTGTCGAAGCGGGGATTTCTTCGAGCGGGGCCGACGAAAATGACGAAGGCGCAGGCGGCGAGCCATTCCGCGCGTACTGCCTCGGCAATCGAGCCTCCGTAAGGCCAGGCGCCCATCGCGGCCAGCGTAGGCACGGAGGCCGAATACAGAAGATACAAAGGCAGATACCAGGTGTAGGGATGAAGAATATCGAAGCGCACCAGCAACGCAGGCACGAGACAAATCGCCGCCAGGCCCGCGACCAGCGCCCAGTAGTTGTTCGCAAAGAAGATCAGCGACCCGGTTGCGGAAATGAGGCAGGCGAGCAAGATCCAATTGAACCGTTCCCGGCGCGAACGCGCGGGCTTCTCGGCGGAAGGTTTCAGAAGCTGCATCACGGCCGGCTCGCCAGTTCGACGACTTGCCGAGGGAACTCGCCGCGTGGATCTTCCCACGCCGCCCGTATGAAGACGCCACCCGCGGCGACAACCCAGACTACGTTACCCGCCAACACCGTCCATGCGGCTCCTTTCAGTCCGTAGGGACCGACGAGAACCGCGCTGCCGATCGCCGTAACGGCCGTCACCGCGGCGTAGATCGGAACCTGGGGCTTCAAGCATCCCGCCGCCGTGAGCGACACTCCGAAAATCGAGCAAACGTACATGCAAGCGCCGGCAATCATCATCGTCACGAGCACGTCAACGTGCTGGGCATACACCGGTCCGTAAAGAAACCGCAAAACCGGCGCCCCGAAGAATGCCGACGCCAGAGCGCCGGAAAAGCCTGCCGTCGCGACTAGGGCGATCAGTCTCAGCACCAGGGATCGATATCGTGGCCGGCTTTCGGCGTAGTATTTGGCCAGGCGCGGAACAACCGATTGTCCCAGCGCGTCGACGACAAGCGTCGCGGCGGCGGGAAAATAAGCGATGACCGCGAAGAGGCCCAATGCTTGCTCTCCATGCGAGCGCTCCAGAAAGTAGCGGGACACGTTCCAATTGGCCGAGACCAGAAAAGAAACGACGCCCAGAGGAAACGCTCGGCGGGCGAGCCTGCCAATCGTACTCCAGCCATGAGGCATCGCCTGAGAGGCATGGGAGAGGAATCGCCGGACATTGGCCATGTCATAGAGCAGCAACAACGAGAGCCAGACGGCGCAAATGCCGACCACCGCAGCGAACAGCGAAGCGGTCCAGTACACAATCCCGGCCATGGCCAGCAGGGTCAGCGGTCCCTTGATCATCATCGAGGTGGAAATGTACTTCATTCGCTCATGCTTCTGCATCAGCCCAAAGAAAATGTCGCTGATCGACTCGATGAACTTGGCGATTCCTACCGCGAGAACGATTTTGGCCGATTCCCTCGAATAGCCGCTGGCGAGCGTCACGGCGGCGATGACAAGGAAGGCGGCGCCGGCCATAATCAGGCGCAGCGCCAGGTAGTCCCCGAACCGGAACTCGTCGCTGGTATCGGTGGCCTGGACAACCCGAAGTCCGAGATTTGCCAGCAACACAATGGGGGCGGTGATGGCCAGCGCGAGCGTGTAGCGCCCGACGATCTGCGGCGTGCTTAGTCTGGCCAGGACCACCAGAATCAGCGCTTGATGGCCAGCGTAAGCGACGTTTCCCGCAAAAGTCCATAAGAAGCTTCGTCGTAGAGCCGGAGTTCGGCCAGCTAAGCCGGGCGACAGCGGCGGCGCGGGTTCGAGGCATGCCGATGGGGTAATCGGGCTGCTGCCCGCATAAATTTCGCGCTGCAAGGTTCTGGCTCCCGGTCAGGCGGTGCGGCGGCGTCGCGCCAGCGCGTCCTTCAGTAGATGGAGTTTCTCTTTTGTGAGTGGATTGCGGAGCCGACTGCCGGCCAGCACGATCAAACACGCAAAGAGTCCGGAGACCGCCGCGCCACCAAGGGTGAGAAACGCTCGCGGAGGCCAACTCTTCCGTTCAGGAGGAACGGCTCGGTCCACCACTTGTATTAAGGGCGTTTCCCTGCTCTCGTCGATTCGGGCGGCTTCAAATTGCTTGGAGGTAAGCTCGAACAGCGCCTCGTGATATTTGACGTCGCGGAGAGCGCGGACATAAGCCAAGCCCGCCTTTGGCACATCCGAGATTGGGAGCATGGTGGAATCCTTCGGCGATGCGGAGCCGGCGCGCGTTTCCAGTTTTTCAAGCTCCTGCCGGAGCGCCGTCAACTCGGTTTCCTGGCGCACGACCTCGGGGTTCAGACTCGTCGCGCCGCGCTTCAAGGACGACAAGGCAACTTCGCGGCTGACGATCTCGGCGCGCAGTTGGGCCATGGAGCGGATGAGGGTCTCAACCTGCGCGTTGACTTGCAGCACGCCGGTCCGCTCTTGGGTGGATTCCATTGCTAGTTCAGCGTCGGAAAGGGCTTTGTTTTCGTTTTCCAATTGGCCTTGGAAGAAAATCCTTCGCTGGGCGGCCTCGGTGAGCGCAAGTTGGTTGGTTAGCCTGTGCAACTGTTCCACGTAGGCGTTGGCCAGAGTGGCGGCGCGCCGGGGGTCGTGATCCTCGACGGAGATCTCGATAAGCGAGCCGCGGGCGGAGGAGAAATTAGAACGGCCCATGAGCATTTTCCGCGTGTCCGCCCGGCTCTTTTGGTTGTAGACGTCCTGGAGCTTGAATGTTTCGATCAGATCGTCGGCGATCGTGCGGCCGCCGAGGATCCCGAGATAGAGCTCAGTGGGGTTGCGGAGACCGAGGTCGCGTTCGGCCAATCCTGCCAGAGGGCCAAGTTGCCCCAAAAATGCAGAAGTGGCCGATTGCTGCTGCTGGGGCGGCATGATCACCGCTGTCGCTGTGAACATGGGCGGCATCCGGAGAACTACAAGCGCGGTAATGAACCCTCCGGCGAGGGCCAGGCTCAGGATGAACGTCTCGGCTTTGGCCAGGGTGAGCGCGATATCGAACAGCGTAATCCCCGGCGTGCCTTTTTCGGCCCACTCCCCTTGCAACTGGAGGGCGTCGTTCAACGAAGTCAGTCCGGTTTCAGCCGGCATTCGATTATCGGAGGACATTCACGGCGCCGGCGGCGAGTCCGAAGCCGGAGAGCACCTGGGACCAGTCGCGGAGGCCCCGCATGAAGCCGGTCCTGAAAATCGCCTGCGGGACTACGATGGAGTCGCCGGCGTTGAGTTTTTCCGCTTCGAAGCTTTTGGTGAACGGGTTGAAACCCTGTTTGGGGACCACCGAGCCGTCGGCTCGGATCACGAAAATGCGGCCCTTGTCGGCCTCCCGTTTTGGGCCGCCCGCCTCGCGCATGTAGTCCGCGATGCGCATGCCGGGGCGGTATAGGAACGAACTCTGGTTGTATACGGCTCCGAGAACATTCACGGTGGCCGGCCTAGCCGGCACTGTAAACTGGTCCCCATCTTCCAGCGGAATGTCCATGAGCTTGGAAAGGTCGTTGTCGCCGGGGTTCAGATTCAGCACGATGCGGCCGGTCGCCTTCACTTGCCGGAGTTGGTCGACCAGGCGGCGTTCGCTTTCCAGCTTGGTTTGCACGGTCGCCGACTCCTCCGGCGTAGCCGCGGTTCCAATCTTGTCGCTCCCGGTCTGCTCTACTTCCTGCTGAAGGTCCCGGACGAATTGATCCAATCTCTTCTGCTGATCTTCGCGAGCGGATTCCCGGAGCAGCTCGGCGCCAAATAGGTACGCTTGCGGGGTCAATCCGCCGGCGCGCTGAATCAATTGCCCCAGCGTCTCGCCGGGCTTGACGCTGTAAATTCCGGCGGCGGCGAATTCTCCCTCCAGCTTCACGGTTCGCTTTTGCTGGCCGATGGACACGCGAACGTCGGCTTGCGAAAAGATGGTCACAACGTCTCCGGGGCGAAGAGCCAAATTCTGGCTATCGTCGTTTTCCAGGACCAGCCTGCCGGGATTGAAGGAAACCAATTCCGTGGAGAGGTCGCGAGCGTTCTGCCGTTCAATCACGGCGTACGACCAATTGATATCCGGTCCCGTGGGTTCGATGCCGGTCGGTTTGGGCTTCCGAGTTTCTTCCGTCTGGCGGAGGGGAAGCGTGGCGGGATCGGGCGGCGTAAAACCGAGCAGGTTGCGCTTCTTCCAGTAGTCGCGGGTCACCAGCGATTCCTTATCGGGAATGATGTCGCGCAAACGCATCCCTTCGCGCCAGGCGAACCGCCCGGGGTTGGCGACGTTTCCGCGAAGCGTAATCGCATTCTCGATCCGCGGCGTGACGGCCATGACGCGAAGCACGTCTCCATCGCCCGCCCTCGTGCGGAGGCCGTTGGAACCGAGCGCGAGCTCCAGCGTTTCACGAGCGCTGCGGCTCTTGATGCTTTCGAGCGTGGCACGGCCGGCGTCCGCGACAGCCGATAGGCCGCCCGCCATCTCGATGACGTCGCCCACGGTTTTTTCGTCTTTCATTTCATAGATGGCTGGATTGGCGACGCTCCCAGCCACGGCTATCTGAGCCCCGACAGGCGGAACGTAGACCACGTCTCCCGGCTGGAGCCGCGCGTCTTTCGATTTGTCGCCTCTGAGGAGCAAGTCGTAGAGGTCGAATTCAGTCTCCACTTGCGAGCCTCGCTTGAGCTGAATTCTGCGCATCGACCCCTCGGCGGAAGGACCACCGGAGGCGAATAAGGCATTGACAAGCGTGCTCAAAGAGCTAACGGTGTAGGCTCCGGGGCGGCGTACTTGACCGACCACAAAGATCTGGATGGAGCGCAACTGGCCCATGCCGACGTTGAGATCGAAATTCTGAAAGACTCGTCCAAGCTGGGCATCTAGATAGGACGGCAGTTGATGGAATTGAAGGCCGGCCAGGACGATGTTGCCGGCTTGCGGGACGAATACCGAGCCCGCGCGATCCACGGTCAGATCGAGATCCATGTTGACCTGCCCCCATACGCGCAACAAGACTTCGTCGCCGGGGCCGACGATATAGTCCGCGGTGACGGGCACGCGGTCGAGCGGCGCAAAAGTCGTGGGGACGTTATCAAAGAGGTTGGCCCCGAAGATGGGCAGTATCTCACCGGTCGAGGAGGCCGCGAAGCGCTGAAATTCGGTAGGGCGCCGAGCGGGTAGCGGACCTTGCGCCGGCATGGCAGGTTGGGTAACGCTCGATCCGGCCCCGGGCGCCGGCTTCGGCGAATTGGAGCGCAATGTAACCGGAGACAGCGCGCGCCGGTCGACGCCAAGCGGGGCGCCGCGGCCCGAATCTCGCGAATCCAAGGTCAGGTCCGGCGAGGCGCTCCCCGGCTGGCATTCCGGCAGTAGAGAGGCGAGTGGGTCGTCACACTCCTGCCGCGGGGCGGGTGCTGTGGGGTCCGTCTGCGCACGCACCGGACGCGGCGCAAGGATCGCAATGCTTAACGCAAATAAAAGGAGAGGTTTCAACGTGAAGACTCCAACTTCGGCTCCCATCGCAGCTGCACCCAGCCGCTCATGTTTCGGCGTGGACCTCCGAGCGCGGGAACCCAGAATCGTTCGTATTGCAGCATCACATCGACATAGCTGTTGGAAGATGCGGCGAAGGAAGCTCGCATGGTCGCATCGGATTGGGTGGAGCCGCCGGGGAGAAATTTGGCGCTCCCTTTCAACTGGCGATATCCCAACTCAACCCGCGTACGCGGCGAAAACCAATATCGGGACCAGCCTTCAATCGCCCTGCCGTCGCGCCCCACGGCGTTTCCCAACAGATGGCCGTAATTGGTATTTCCGCTATGGTATTGATCGTTGTAGTAAATGAAGGTTCCGCCCTGATCGATGCCCAGCAGCTCGGTGGAAGGCGCTTCCACGCGGAAATCGAGGCGCGGAAGCCCCGGCACGTGGGTCAGGTAGATCCCCGGATCGATGGCGGCGCGCCGAGGCGCGGCCAGGGGAGAGGGATCGTCGTCGCTGTAGGAGTCGGCGTACAGAGTCAGCCAATTCCGGAGCCCCGGCACGCGATAGCGGAAATCGAAGCCGCCCTTTCTGTCTCCAGGATCCTTGGCGCCGGTCTGGCCAACCAAACTTGCAGTGGATGTGAAATTCGATATGAGACTATCCAGCGTAATGGGATGGCCGGCCCCCCAGAATAGGGACCATCGCGTGAATCCGAGCTCGAGATTATCGGTCAACTTGAACGAAAGCTTTTGCGCATTGAACCACGGCCGCCAGGTATACATCTGGCCGCCCAGCTTTCCGACGACGAACTCGCCCCGAATTTCGCCCAGATGCCGCAGCACGCCGGGCAGGCGGATGGGGTGGATTAGAGACGCCTTGAAGTTTTCGGTAGGCTCCGCGTTATTGCCGAAACTCAAGGGCGAATCGTAGCCCGGACCCCACCACAGAGCCTGCTTGCCGATAGAGAGCTGCACGTCTCCCCATCGGACGCCCGCGTAGGCCTCGATGGCGCGGAAACGATTGGTTGACGAGAAAACCGATGCGGCTTGAAGCGGATTGCCGTCGAGATTGGCGATGGTCTCGCGGACCGGAAGAGAGTAGCCCGCCTGCCCGGGCGCGTGTTGATATTCGCCTTGAACGAAAGCGAAGAACCGGCCGGAGCCGGCGTGCGCCGTGAATCCTTCGTAGGAATTCCAGCCCTGCCCGTATGGCCGGCCGTAATCGCCGATCCAGGTTTGCCCGAAGTGAAAACTGTCGTTCAGCGGCGTGCCGGCAATGAATCCGTTGCGCACGTAGATGGAATCCAGCGCCACGGTGGAACGGCCATTGGATTCCGTATCCAGCTCGCGATGGAGCGATGCGATCAATTCCTGGGCCACGCGCGCCGCGCCCGAATCGAGTCTGGAAGACGCCAGATTGTCGTCCGCGACCAGCAACTGACGCCGGCATTCGTCCCGGGTCCAGGGTCTGAGACCGGAGGCCTGGGAGGGGATCAATCCCATGGCGGACAGGCGATCCAGAACCGGATAGATCCAACTGTCCAGAGGCACATAGGAGGAGCCTACGGAGGCAGGTTTTTCATCGGCGGGCGCAGGTGTTGCCGCCGGAGCGATGGAAGACCGGATGGATTCCGGCTCGCGGGTCCGGGCTACATAATGTCCGATGAGCCAGCCGAGGGCGCTTCCCACCAGAACGTCGGATGGAAAATGTTCGCCCGCCGTCACGCGGCTCAGACTGACGGCGCTCGCAAAACTATACGCCGCGGTTTGCGTCAGCCATCCTGGGTAGCGCTCCGCGAGCACGGCCGCCAACGCCCACGCAGTACCGGCGTGCATCGACGGAAACGACGAATCCAAGGCGCCGCCGCGAAGAAAGTCTCCCGACGATCCGCCGGACAACGGCCGCTCTCGCTGGGTGACCAAGTGAAGCCCCTCGGAGATGAGAGCCGCGTCCACAACCGCGCGCGCGCTCAGGACGCTCGTATCGCGCGCATAATCATTGGCGTTTCTCCATCCCGACCAGTACAGAAGCGCGGGCGCGGCCGCTAAAGAGCCGAGCGCCGCGTTGGAAAGCGTCAGGCTTCGCTCTCGCGCGGCGGGGTTGGTGTGGAGGCGCTCGGTCATGTTTCTTTGGTCGGATTCCACCAGGTAAGCGGCGGAACCCATCAGCGGCGCGAGCCAGATAAAATCCTTGGCTCGGAGGCGGCTGAAGCTGGTCAGGATATGCGCTTGATCTCGAATCACCGTGGATGCCGCGCTTTTGGGAACGGGCGGCGGCGCCGCTTCATCCACGGGCGGCGGGGTTGGCAACCCCGCGCAGGCTGCCAGCCTGCCCCACAAGAGGAACACCGCCAACCGGCGCGCATTAAGCTTCCGGCCGGAATTCAATAGGTTCGGAGTCGACAAGAGTGTCCAGCACGGCGGTGCAATAGATCGGCAGAAGCGATTTTCGGATTGTTTTGTGCTGCGTGATCTGCGCCATGACGTTATGCCCGCCTCTTTTCACCGGAATCTTCTCTTTATAGGTGGATTTCAGCGAATTAGATCCGACGGCTTTTTCCGGATCGGGGTGATTATCCAGCAGCAAAAGCTCGGTAACGTGAATTTTCTTGCGCCGGCCGAGCGACGACTCATCCTGGACATGAATCAGGCGGTCGCCGAATTGAAAAACGGCCTGGCCCGAGCGGAACATGCGCTCGGCCTCGGCGGCGTGCACGTAATAAGACGCACCTTGGGAACCGGCCGCCCGAACGGCGACGCGACTATGAAATACGATCATGAGGAGGTGTTTAAACGCGGCTTTACTTCGATTTAGTCGGACCTGGTTTTCCGCCCAGCGCGGTTATGGGCTTGTCCGAAAGCCACTAAAAACTATTTACGCCTTCTACTTCGGCGGTTTTGCGAGGAGTCTGTAGACCTGGGGGAGCCTGGATGGCGATCTTGGCCTATTCCGCGAAACCTACCCTGCCATCGCGCGATCTATCCCCGACCGTGAGCGCCGTTCCAAGCCGGGAATGTTCCTGGGGGCGCGCGGAGGCCGTCTTTTCTAGCGGTTGCGTCGATGCCGCCACTGTCCTCCGGGGGGCCGCGCTCAAAGGAATTGCCTTTAGCAGAAAGCGTCTTTTTATTCTTTAAGCTTTTTATCATTTGCTTAGTGGGCTGGAGGGGATAAGATTCTCCCGAAATTTGAGCCCGAGGCGAGTTTTATTTCGGGGAATTAGCAATAGGGATTTGTGGGTACGGCGAAGGGTCCGTTTGGACCCATCATTGCTTCGGCGGACAAATCTCCGGGACTGGCGTCAGTGGAGAAGCGCGAAGAATTCTGACTTGGCCGAGGTCCGCGCCTAGAGGATCCTTGAATTGATCCACCACCGCCGCCGGGCTGGTGGGCTGCGGCTCGGGCAGCATTTCGACCGCGACGACACTGAGCGCGGAATCCAGCGGGAGGCCGAGGATTCGGAGCTTGAACAGGATTCCGTTATCCGGGTCGAATCGCATCACGCCGGGCGTGAGCGCGCGATTCAGATTCCGATGGCCCACCTGTAAAGGAGATCCCGCCGCGCGGCCCAATAGAATATTGCGCCACGACTTGCCATCAGCCTGAAGAACTTGGGCATAGAGAAGCGCGATCAATTGCGTTTTGGGAACCCACGGACGCAGGTTTTGTCCATTCAGGACCGGCGCGGCATAGGGCGCGACGACGGTAATTCCTTCCGAAGCGTTTCGCGTCACCATGCATCGCAACTGGGGCGCGGGATGCTGAACGCCCGCCACTCGAAGCGGACGGCCGAAGCGGCCTTGCGCGGTGGACCAGCGCGAGCCGTCGTGCCCTACGCGCAGCTCGTACACGAAGAAGCCGAATAGCTCACCTGAATCCAGGCTCAGGCCTTCAGGGAGAGGCAGCAAATAGTGGACATTCGAAGTGGGCGAGGGAATCAACTTCTGCATCGCGTTCAAACCCGCCAAATCGTTCGATTGCCCCGGCGCGACGGTGCGAATCAGCTCGGGGTCGACCGGCAGCGGAGGCTCGGGTGGGCTGGGAATCTGCGCGCCCGTCTCGAGCAGCATGGGATCAGGACCATAGGCCAGGACGCGGCCGAAATAGTTGTCCGCCGGGTCGAGTGGAGGCGCGTCCAGTTCGAGGAACAACATGCGCCGGCGTTCGTTGCTGGAGGAATACGTGGCGTCGCGCGTGTACTCGCTGAAGGCCAACCCGGCGGAGACGATCCTGGGAACTTGCGCGGGCGGCGTGGTGATAGGCAGCCGCAAAGTCCACGTGGAAGGCGCGTCCGATATCGCGGGCGCGGTGGCGAAGACCGGCCTCAACTCATAAGCCGCGCTCAACTCCGCGGGAAAAGCCGCGCCGAGCGGCTTCGGCTCGACGGAATCGAAGTAGACGATGTCGGTCTGCGAGCGATCCGGATTTTGGAGCGCGCCCGGATTCACGGCTCGGGCGAGCGGAAGCTTGCCGACCAAGACGCCGTCGCGATGAATCTCGAATCCCGACGGCGCGAGGCCGTTCCAGGTCCAATCGCGATTGATAGTTGCGCGGATGGCGACGATCCAGTGGCGGATCAAGTCGGAAGTGCTGCCGAAGGTGAGACTGGAGCGGTCCGGGTTAGCCGTCGTCCGCAAACCGCTGGACGCGCCGAACACCATGCGTCTGCCGGAAGGAGATGTGAGCGTGGTCCCGGAATACGGCAATTGAAGCTCGGATGCGAAGCGATCCATCACGTCGGAGATCGCTTCGTGGCGCAGGCCCTGCGCGAGGAGTTGCGCAACGGTGGCCGCGTTGGGCGGTGGATCAGGTTGAAGATAGAGCGCTTCAATCTCGCCGCCAATTATAGGAGGCAAAAGCAAATCGGATTCGTCGGAGGCGGGCGCCGACAGATACACGCTGACGGGGATCGATCCGATGCGGGAATCCTGCGAGCCCCAATAGGCCAAAGCCGGATCTTCTTTTCCGACGGGCGTGAAGACCAGGCGGACGTCGCGCGACGTCGGCAGGGGCAGGGGCGTGTTGGGAGCGGGGACCGTTCCGGTCAACGCCGCGATGTTCGCGACATCGACGAAGCGGAAGTCGAGGTTCAACGGCTGGGTTGGGTCCGCTGGATAATCGACAAGCACGGAATAAACCGGCGCGAAAGGCTGACCCGTGCCGCCGGTCGCGGCGGTGTCGTTGTCGAGCGTTCCCGCTTGCACGTCGATTTGCAAATGCAGCGCGTCGGGATCGGGAAGAGCGGGCTCCCGCTGCGCGGCCTTCGCGTCGGCGGCCTGCGCCATCAACAGCGCCAACGCATTCGGGTAGCCGGAAAAAATGACATCCGGATAGGCGAGCAGCGGACGGAAGACGGTGTAGCTTGCGGTTTTGTTATCCGCCGCGACTCCACCGCCGGGCGCAATGGAGACGGCTTTGGGACGCGAATAGCGCCGGAACGGCACGGTCGCGACGCTTGCGCGCGCCGGATAAAGCGGACCATCCAAAGCCCGCGGGCTTCCTCCCGTCAGATCGGCCAGCCTTACGCGAAGCTGATAATCGTTGCCGTAGGCCAGAGCGACGGCGCCCGGGTCCACTGGCGTGTAGACGGGCGTGCCGAGGATATCCAGGCGGCCGGCCAGCGCGAAAGGGTTCGGGTCCGTGACGACGAGCGAGCCTCCGGCCCACACGGTGAAATAGCTGGGCAGCCAGAATTCGGCGCCGGCATCGTTATTCAAATTGACCGGCAGCGCTTCGACATTCAGTTCGCCGTCAAATGCTCCTATATCGACGGCGTCCAGGCTCAGGTTGCCGGTGACATGCACGAGAGAATGCCACCGCTTATCGGCGTCGCTAAATACATCGACGCGATATCCGGCCACGCCGAGCGGAGAGCCGGGCGCGGGCGTGACGCTCGAATAGGCGTTGATGCCAAGCTGGCGATTCAGCCAGATGGCGATCTGCTCGTCGTCCCAGCCGAGGCGGATGCCGATATCTTTGGCGGGCGGAATCGGAGTTTCGGTGGTTTCGAGCACCGCGGCAGTGCGCGGCTGAGCGCCGTGAACCACCTTGGCGAATCCGTCGTCATAGGCGTCGGCTTCTTCGAAAACGTCGTCGAAGTCGCCGGGCTTGTCGACGGGAAACAGCACCGGCGTGAAGAGCTGGCGTGGAGTCGCTCCTAATGGCGGAACGCGCGCGGCGAACAGAGCACGGGACAGCGCGAGGTAGTCACTCGCGGGATCGAGATCGATGTAGGCGTAACCTCCATTTGCGAGCGTATTCGCCGCGGGGAGGTCGAAATAGCCAGAGTAAATAAGACCCATCTGCTGCGCGAGCAATGGCTGCCGCAGCACGAAGCCCAGGATTTCTTCCCAATAGAAATCGGTGGAAGGCGCTCCGGGCGCGCCCTTAACCGCGCCGGTGTCGCGCAGAGCGCACTGATAAGAGTCGTCCGTGACGACGACGGCCGTCTTGGGATGCGCGAAAGCCGTCGCAGCACGGTAAGAGGATGGCAGGGTCTTCTTGATAGCGGTCGGCGCAGCGGCAATGGCGCCGCCGTGCACGCGAATTGTGAATTTGGCGGCGAGGCTGTTGAACAAGGCGGCGCGGTTGGGCGGCGTGGCCCCCACGGTGACCGGCAACATCGCCGCCGCGGCGGAGGTTGGCAGCGCGTCCAGGGAAGCGATGACGCCAGCGCGGAATTTGAGATTCGCGGCTGGAAAGGCAGGCGCAAAGTCAGCGAGCGGGTCGCCCTTGGGTAAGACGAGCACGTTGAACTGGACGCGTTGCGGGGTCCAGCCTTGGAGGAATGTCAATATATTGATTGGCGCGGCTTGAATCGGCATCGGATGTCTCCTCTACGGCACGGGCAGCAAGCCGGCTTTGGCGAGGCCCAGAAGGGCCGTCCAGCCGACCTTCACGTCGAAATCCGCCTGCCAGGATTTGCGCTCGTCGATGACCCAGGCCACCTGCACGCTGCCGGAAATCAGGATGCTGCCGAGCAGATGGCACAAATTATTCGGATCGGCCGAGAACCGGCTGATCAACGCGCGCCCTTCCACGCCAAGCTCGAAGCCGAGCAGGCCGTCCAGAAGTTTGGCGCGTCCGCTCATGCCCACGTCGATTCCCGGAGCGACTTGGCCGCCGGCAACCTGCATCCAGTAACCGTATTGAACGGTCGCTTCCAGGCTCACGACGCCGGGAATCAGATCGCCGCCCACGCTCCCAACCGTGCCCGCGTTGAAATCGAGCGTCGTTTTGCCGTCCTGATCCGCGCTCACTCGAAAAGCAAGCTGGCCACCGCCATAAATCAAGGGGAAAACTTCCTGCTGATAGGAACCGGTGATGCTCAGGAACACCGAGCCGGTGATGGTTTGCTTGAGTAGCTCGGCGGAGAGGTTCGCGCCGGCGCTGATATCGCCCTTCAGCTTTCCGATTCCCACATCGATAGCATTTCCGTCTTCATCCGCGATCTGGAAATCCGCGAGCGCCGATAGCTGAAATGTCGATCCGGAGAAAGACGCCGAGACTTTCAGGGGGCCGGGCAGGTCCGGCATCCAACTTTCGAGCATCTTGAAGACATCCGTGACCGGTTTCAAGATGCCGCTGAAAACGAACTGAGGATTCGGAAAACTGGCGACATCGTCGACGGGCGAGTGAATCTGGTGAACCAGGCTGACGATGTCGCCCACCAAGGGGAAGTTGAGTTTCTGAAGCAGCGGGGTGGAATCGATGGTCCAATTGCTGGCGGAATTAATGACGAATTTCGTCGCGGCGTTGTTGGCGTCGGCGTAATTCAAAACATCGCTCCACGAGCTCACGTCGATGAGGGAAAGCGCGGGCGCGGAGACTGGAATCGTAAATGGGTCCGGCGAGAGCCGTAGCGAACCTCCCACGGACGCTAGGCCAAAAGCAGGCGCAGCCGGAAAGGGCAAGGCCTGATTTAGCAGCGGGAACAATCCGGTGCTGTTCAATTGCGAGTACGGATCGGCGAGCAGGGGAAGCACGGCGCTGGTGATCCGGGTATCGAGCGGCTCGACTTTCAACCTTGGAAAGAGGATTCGCTGGGTTTCGTTCGAGAAAAGAAAGCCGTAATCGAAATCGGGATTGGCGGCGAACATTTGCGACGGATCGGCCCATCGCAACGCTTGCGCGGCTTGCTGGATTAAAGGAATGCCCAAGCCAGGATCGAGAGCCGTCACGGTGGCGGTCGTATTCACAACTTTGACCACGCTCCAGTGGCCTGCCGCGGGGAGCACCGGGCTGCCGTACGCGGCCACAGCGTATTCCAGCTTGCCGTTGGCCGGGTTGGTCCCCGCGTTCGAGGCGTAAACGCCGGTGACGCGCATCTCTTGCTGCGACGCTCCGATGGTTATTGTGCAATCGATGGGGCCGCCGAGGGGGCCTTGCGTATCGAAAAGCTCTTTCACCTGAAGCGGATTCAAGACGTTCGCCGATTGCTGGTCCGAAGGAATGTATTGAATAAAACCGAGATGCCTCCGGGCCGGCACGCGGTGGTTTGCGCCCGCGCCGCGAGTGACGCCCTTGATTCCGATGTTGCAGTCATAGTAGACGGACTGCAGACGCGCGCCGGGGGCCGTCTTGAGATCGATGAACACGTCGGTATCGCTGATTTCCGAAATTTCGTAACAACCTTCGACGACGCCTTTATGGAACGTGTTCACGTTGTCGTGTTGGAAAAGCCCGTCGGAAGTCGCAATCCATCCGGTGTCCCAGCGAATCGGAGATCCGTTGCCATAGCGTTCAATGGTGATGGTTCGGACCACGGTGGCGAGACAGGGCCAAAGCAGGCTGGTCATCTCGACGCGTTCATAAGAGGTGCGGCCGTTGAATCCGTCGAAACAGACCTGCGTGATGCCAACCACCGGGTTCCGCGCATCGAACCAGCGGCTGAACGTGGTGGCCCCGTAGCCGGAAAAATCCACTCGCGAAATGGGAACCCATTCGCTGAAGGCCGGATTGAACGCGTTCGGCCCCAGCGGACCGAGGGCGTTGTCGGGTGCCTGGCCGGCGAAGTTCGGAGTTTGTTGGGCGCTGCCCTCTAGGTAGGACTGAATCACTTCTAAGAAAACTTTGTTCGCCGGAGCGAATCTCGTCCCCGCCCTGAGACTCAATTGGCGGCCGGCCCTCAGCGTTCCGAAATCCGGAGCAGTTAACTGCAAGCTGGGCCGGGCTATGTAATCGATGTTCGAAGGATCGAGGCCGGCGACGGCCTTTATGCCAAAGGGCAGCGTGAATAAAACGGCGGCTGTTTTCTGTTCTTCAGCAAAAGCGTTTACCACTTCCGCCGCGACGCTGACCGGCGCGACGGGCACGAGCGTGACGCTATTGGCTCCGGCCAACGTCGGGCCGCCGTCGTTCTGGGAAAAAAGAAATCCCTCCGGATCGCCCACCAGCGGGTTGAATTTGTTGTAGACGGGCTCCCATTGAAACTGCGGAAGCAGAAAGCTTTTTGCGTTCGCTCCCGTGGTGGTCAGAGCCAGATTATCGAATGTGAATGCGGGGCCGGCTGCATTCGGTCCGCCGACGCCGAACGCCACGCCGAATTGATCGGCATTGGAGGAAACGTCTAGCAGAGCCAATTGCTGGAGAGCGCTTCCGCTCGCCCAGCGGTTGAACATTTCGAGCAATCCATCGCCTTGGCGGATCGCGCGTGGCGAGGGCATCAGCTCGCCGAGCTGTAGACTGTTCGGGACTGGGACCAACGAAAACGCGAGCATGGGCGAGGCCGGATCGGGCCACGTGACGGTGACGCGGAGTTGAACGCCGGCGACGGGCGCATCACGAATCAAGTTTTCGAAATTCGCGGCATACGGGTCGGCAAGCGACGGCAGAATCTGAAACGGCCGGAAAATCAGATTGAAGACGCCCTGATCGGCTGTTGTTGGCGTGTTCAGAACGCCGGTCACATAGAAGCCGTCCGCCGGAGCGGTTGTAATCAGGGCATTAGAAAGCGCGAGCGCCAAACGTTTGCCCGATGCATCCGGCGGCGCCGCGGAGCCGGCCAGAAACCGCATCGCTGCCGAATTCTGAATGATGGCGACATTGGCGGGAAACTCCGGTTGAAGCCTGGCGCTTCCGGCGGTGACGGGTTGGTCGATCAGCGCCTCCAGGTCCCCCGAGGCCGATATGCCGTCGACTCCTTGCCGGTCGCTGAGCAGAGTGAAAGCCAAGGGTTTGTTGTAGCGCGCGTTCAAGACGCATCGGCCTGGAAGGGCGCTGTCGTTCCAGAGTTCGAACGACTGATGGGCGCGCGTGTTCGAAGCGACGGGGGCGAATATCAATAGCGTCTCCCCGTCAAAGGAGATGTACGCCTTGTTGAGCGCCATCGGGCCCTGAATCAATCCGGGCCATGTGGCGGTGAGTCCGGCTTGGATAATCAGCACCAGCGCTCCCGCTCCCGCTGCAGGGCCCGCAGTCACGGTGCTTGATTGAGCGATCGTCAATCCCCAGGCGGCCAGAACGATTGACCCCGATCCCGCGGGTTGAAACGCGGGCGAAGCTACCGAGGCGATATTTAACGTGACAGGCTCTGGCGTGAACGGAATCAGGATTTGATTCACGGCGCCATCATAGATTGCTGCCAGCGCGATCCGGCTCAGTTGGATCGTGGCGCCGTAGACGTTGACGGACGCCGCTTCTGCGGCGATGGATTCGATCCCCGAAGGTCCGAACACAAACGTCGCGCTGGCCGGGAAGGTTGCCTGGGCATTCGCCGCATCAAGTCCCGGACTTGCGGCTGGTCCCGCTTGCGATGGCGGGTCGGGAACGATGGTCAGCGTCACCGTTGACCCGGACGGAACCACCAGCGGCTCGGCGGGCGCGGCGACTCCGGGCACGGTCAATTCTCCGCTTTTGACGCGAATGCCAACGAACGTATCGGACGGCGCAGATTTACTGAATTGCGAAGACGCAATCCAGACCGTTCCTGGCGGAATCCGATAGCGGTGAAGCAAAAACGGCGGAGCGGTTACGCCCTTTGGAAGGATCAGGAAATCCGCTGCCGCGCCCGCCCGCCGCACCTCGAGGGGAACGGCAAACGTGAATACGTCGAACCATGACGGAAGTCCGGCTTTGTCGACGAACGGGCCGAACGTGCGGCTGGGTTTCAAACCCGCCGCCCAACTGGATTCCGCGCCAAGCGCCAACCGGGAAACGGGCGTGGACCTGCGGGCCACCCGCATAGTCGCGCCGCTCACCGGCGGAGAAGCGGCCGGCTCCGGATTGGCGATCAGATACGTCAATTCCTTGACTAGATCGGGATCGTCCGCAACCGGATCGAGTGGAGTTCCTACATCGGAGATTGCCTGGCCGGTTTGAAAGCTCGCGATGAGCGCTCGCCTGAGATCGGCAAGCTCGGCTTGAGTGGATGAATCCGTTGGCTCCAGCCCCGCCGTGTGAACAAGCAGGGCTGCGACAAGATCACGCTGCTGCACGTTCCCCTCCGATACAAACGATCTGAGATTTAAGTGGAGCTGCCGGTTAGAAGAAGTATAACGCGCCGCCTACAAGCCGCTACGATCAGATTATGGAAGAGGGCGCTGTGTTCGCCGCGATCGGCGCGGCCGGATTCGAGCGGTTGGTCGCGGCCTTTTACCGGCAAGTGCCCGGCGATGAAGTTCTGGCGCCGCTCTATCCGGCCGGCGATCTGGAGGGCGCCGAGCGGCGGCTGCGCGATTTTCTCATTTATCGCTTTGGCGGCCCCTCATTGTACATTGAGCAGCGCGGCCATCCCAGGCTCCGCATGCGGCACGCGCCGTTCCACATCGGACCCGCCGCTCGCGAGCGCTGGATTCAGTTAATGGATCGCGCCCTGACGGAGGCGTCATTGCCCACTGAAGCTCGACAGACCTTAGGCGAGTTCTTCGCATCCATGGCGACGTTCCTTATGAACCAATCTGAAGACCGCTGAGCTTTTCCGAAATCGCTGAGCTTTGGGGATGATACCCTGATTTCTCCGTGAATATGCGTATTGTCAGCGCCAAACTGTCTTTAGCCGCAATCCCCGTGAGCCTGCTTACTCTGAGCGCGATCCTCACTCAGCATCACGGACCCTACTACCTGCGCAACAATTTCGATCCCGAGTACAACTATCTGCTCAATTCGCTAAATCTGCTGACGCTGCATTCCCCCGCCCACACGGATCACCCTGGAACGACGCTTCAAATCCTCGGCGCAGCCGTCGTCTGGTTGCAGTGGCTGGGCGGCTATCTGATGGGCCGCCGGGAGGCTTTGCGCGAGGCGGTGCTTTCGCACCCGGAGGAATACCTACGTGGAATGAACTTCGTTCTGAACGTTTTGATTAGCGGTGCGCTCTATCGGGCGGCCAGCGCAATTCATCGCGTCTCGAAATCGATCACCGCCGCGATGCTGCTCCAGATAACGGTGCTGGTTTATCTTCAGACCTTCATCGCTCTAACTCGCGTCTCTCCCGAGCCGCTTCTGATCGCGGCGGCGCTTGCGCTCATGATTCCGATGGCCCCGATGGTCCTTTCTCGCGAAGGCGTGGAGGCGAATGGAGGAAGGCTCGCGGCCGCGGCGGGCGTTTTGTTCGGGTTTGGACTGATCACGAAAGTCACATTTGCGCCCTTGGCGGCGGTCGTCCTTCTGTTTCCTCATAGGAAGCGCCGCTTCGCGTGGGCCGCGGCCTCGACGGTTTTGCTTCTGCTGCTGCCGATCGCTCCGAGGCTTCCCGCGATGGCTTCGTGGCTCGGATCGCTGGTGGTGCATTCGGGACAGTACGGCCAAGGCCGGATTGGAATTCCCGAAGCGAACGCCGTGGCCGCAAACATTATTTCGCTCTGGCCGGATCAGCTTCCCCTGTTCCTGTTCCTTGGCCTCTACGCGATGGGGCTGTTCCGGCGGGTTGGGCCTAAGCCGGACGGCGAGAGACGTCTGCTTATCGCCGCTTGCATCGCCATCGCGGCCGAAGGCGTTATGGTGGCCAAACACCCCGCGACCCATTATCTTGTGCCCGCGCTGGTTTTGACGGCGTTCGTGAACGCCGCGCTATGGCGGCGCCGCCACGCCGCACAATGGTCGTGGCGCTGACGGCGCTGGTCGCCATCGGGCTTGGCCGCAACGTGTGGTCGGTCAGATGGTGGGTGGAGGCGGCGGAACAGGATCGGGAAAATATCGCGGAATTGCGCGCCCTGGAGGAGAGGCTGCGCCCATGCGAAATTATCCCGTCGTAGCGGTCTTCGCTGAAGGTTTACGCGCTCGCCTTTGCGAACGATTACTCGGCGGGCGTTCATCACGCCATATTGGACAAGCTCTACCCGGGCGCGATTCACTACGATCCGTTCGGAGAAGAGTTCCTGTCGTTCGCCTGGGACAAACAGAGCGCGGAAGTGAAGCGGCGGGTATCGAGCGGGCGGTGCGTTCTAATGGAAACCACTCCCCTCGCGAAGGCTGCCTTGCAGCGGTTCGTTGTAAACGACGGCATTGAATTCGCCGCCTTGATGACGAGCGCTAACCCGCTTTCGCCCTCCGAACCGACGGTGCTCTACCGGCTGAATCCCGTTCACCGGCCATAGACCAGGCAAGGCAGACGACGCAAACCGATTCGTCTGCCCCACAGACGCTATGCTCAAAGGAGTCGCTTCAGGGATTAGCTGTGCAGTCCAAAAGGAACGATCTTACCGCGCAAACGCTCAAGATATTTTGCCGGCACGCGCTTGCGTATTGGCCGATGCTGCTTCTCTGCGCCGCGAGCATCCTCACCGTGATCGGCTGCGATCTGGTCCTGCCTCTGGTTTACAAGCGTTTCTTCGACCAGCTCGCCATCGACCCGATCCACACGATGACACGCAGAAACTTGAAGCAGATCCACCATACGATCCTGCTCATCGCCGTCGTGCTCGCAATTTCGTGGATCGGTTGGCGATCCGGGATGCTGGCGCTGATCAAGTTCGAGAGCAGCACGATGAAGGATCTGACCGATTACTGCTTCGCGTACCTGCAACACCACTCGCAGCGATTCTTCACGGACAATTTCGCGGGCGCGCTGGTGAAGCGCGTGAACCGGTTCGCGGCGGCATTTGAAATCGTCGCCGATCAGTGCACGCTGGATATTGGACAGACGATCATTCGCGTCTTCCTCGTCGTTGGCGTGCTCTTCTGGCGCAACGTCACGCTGGGCTGGGTCTTTCTGACGTGGACCGTGGCCTTTGTCGGATTCAACTTCTTCTTCGCGAGATGGAAGCTGAAGTTTGACCTGGCTCGGGCCGAGCTGGATACCAAAGTCACGGCGCGCCTGGCGGACACCATTTCGAATGCGATCAACTTGAAACTTTTCGCGGCGATCGATCGGGAGGTCGGCCAGTTCGAAAGTATCACTGATCGACATCAGCGCGCCCGCGCCAAGGCGTGGACGCTGGGATGGTATTCGGAAGGCATTCAGAGCCTCTCCATACGCGCGCTGGAAGTGACGGTGCTGGTGATGGCGGTTCGCTATTGGCTGCTTGGCCTTCTGACGCTCGGTGATTTCGTCCTTCTGCGCTCGTACCTTTCGCAGCTAACCGATAATGTGCGGCAAATGGGTCAGGATATTCGCAGGATTTACGAAGCGATGGCGGACGCCAACGAGATGACCGAGATTCTTCTCGCTCCTCATGAAATCGTGGACGAAGAAACCGCTCCGGCGCTCACCGTTTCGGACGGAGCGGTGGAATTCCGCGATGTTCAGTTCTCCTATTCGGCCGGGTCGAATCTGGTGCTGCGGGATTTCAGTCTCCGCATCCGATCGGGCGAGCGAGTGGGCATCGTGGGACCGTCGGGCGGCGGCAAATCGACGGTTCTCAAACTTCTGGCTCGCCTGCATGACGTCAAAAGCGGCAGGATTTTAATCGACAATCAAGACATCGCGCTGGTGACGCAAAGCAGCTTGCATAGAAGCATCGCCTACGTCCCTCAGGACCCGATCCTTTTTCATCGCAGCCTGATGGAAAACATCCGGTACTCAAAGCCCGCGGCCTCGGACCAGGAAGTCTTAGATGCCGCGAGACTGGCTCATTGCCACGAATTCATTTCCGGCTTTCCGGACGGCTATGAAACTCTCGTGGGCGAACGGGGTGTGAAGCTTTCGGGCGGCGAACGCCAACGGGTTGCGATCGCCCGAGCCATTCTGATGGACGCGCCATTACTCATTCTTGACGAGGCGACCAGCAGTCTGGATTCGGAATCCGAAATGTACATTCAGGACTCGCTGGGCAAGCTAGTCCTGGGGCGAACGGTGATCGCCGTCGCCCATCGGCTCTCCACCATTCGCAAGATGGATCGCATTGTGGTGATGAAGGACGGCCATATTGTCGAAGAAGGCAGCCACGATTTGCTGGTGAAAATCGAGAACGGGCTTTATCAACGGCTGTGGAGCCTGCAATCGACCGATTCTTTTCCGGCCGTGGCGAATGCCGGCGGCTATATCCAATGATTGGCCGCGCCTCAGTCCGCGGACCGCTTGGCTTTTTTTAGAGTTTTATCCAAAACGCGGATCGCGCGATCGATCTCCGCCTCGCCCGCGATGTAGGGCGGCAGAAAGCGCAACACCACGTCATGCGTACAATTCATGAGGAGCCCGGCCTCCATGGCGTCCAGCACAACCTGCTTACCCGAAAATTCGATCTCCACGCCGATCATCAGGCCGGCGCCGCGAACTTCTTTGATAAAGGAATAGCGCTTCATCAATTCCGTGAGGCGGGAGCGGAAATAGGCTCCATTTTTCGAGATATCCGGTAGCAATTCATCGAGAATATCGAAGAATTCGAGCGCGATGCGGCACGCCAAAGGCCCTCCACCGAAGGTCGTGCCGTGCATTCCGGAGCCGATGCTAGCGGCGGCCTTTTCAGTTGCGGCGACAAAGCCTAGCGGAATTCCACACGCCAGAGGCTTCGCCGCAACGGTGACGTCGGGAAGGATCGCCGGATCGTTAAGTTGATAAGAGAAATATGCGCCCGGCCGCCCGACACCGCATTGGGTTTCGTCGAAGATCAGGAGCGCGTTGTGGCGGTCCGCGAGCTCGCGAGCTTTGCTGACGAATTCCAGCGTCAGCGGGTGGATGCCGCCTTCCCCTTGAACCAGCTCTAATACGATGCCGGCGGTGCGGTCGCTAACCATCTGCTCCAAAGCCGCAATGTCGTTGCGCGGCGTGAACCGGGCGCCGGGAAGCATCGGCTCAAAATCCCGGCGGTATTTTTCTTGACCGGTGATGGAGAGCGCGCCGAAAGTGCGTCCATGGAAGGAATCGTCAAGCGCGACGGTCTCAAATTTTTCCGGGTCGATCTTGCGGCCGTGAGCCCGGATCATCTTCAGCGCGCCTTCCATCGCTTCCGTGCCGGAGTTACAGAAGAAAACGCGATCCATGCCGCTGGCTTTGGCGATGCGCGCCGCCAGAGGTCCTTGATATTCGTGATAGTAAAGATTCGAGCAATGCAGCATTCGCGCCGCCTGCTCACGAATGACCTTCAGTAGTCGCGGGTGGGCGTGCCCCAGCGCATTCACGCCAATTCCGGTGATGAAATCCAGATACCGCTTGCCCGCGGTATCATACAGATAACATCCTTTGCCGCGGGCGAGCACCAGGGGATAGCGCGCGTAATTCTGCAACAGATACTGCTTTTCGAGCGCGACGGGATCGCTCGATATGGCGGCCGTGGACGCTGGGACCGCAAGAGTGGATGCTTCCATCTCCTTATCATAACGATGGGTGGAAAGGAATTTGTGACTAAGCGGGAAATCGCGGCGCTCGTCGACCATACGCTGCTGCGCCCGGAGGCGACCCCGGGCGATATTCGCAAGCTGTGCGAGGAGGCGCGGCAGTTTGGATTTGCGAGCGTGTGCATCAATCCCTACTGGGTCGAGATCGCCTCATCCGAGATGAAAAATTCCAGTGTCAAAGTTTGCACCGTGGTGGGATTTCCTCTGGGAGCGAACACGACCGCGATCAAGCTGGCGGAGACGTCGGCGGCGCTTGAGGCGGGCGCGCTGGAAATCGACATGGTGCTAAATATCGGCGAGCTGCGCGGGGGCAATCGCGAGGCGGTGCGAGAGGAAATCGCGGCGTTAGCTTCCATAACGCATCGTGCCGGAGCCCTGCTGAAAGTGATCCTCGAAACGGCGCTGCTTGAAGATGAACAAAAGTGCGCCGCGTGCGTCTTAGCTAAAGACGCCGGCGCGGATTTCGTCAAAACGTCCACTGGATTCGGCCCGCGCGGCGCCACAGCCGAAGACGTCGCATTGATGCGGCGAGCAGTGGGACCGGAGATGGGAGTGAAGGCATCCGGCGGAATTCGAACACTTGAGGATTTTAGGAGCATGGTGGCGGCGGGCGCCACGCGCATCGGAACTAGCGCGGGCGTGAAAATAGTCGAGTCGGTAGAGCGCTGAAAGGAGCTATGCCCGAGACCGCACAGGTCAGGTTTCGCGAACGAGCCGAGCTGCTCGATTTCCTGCTGGAAGTGTCGCGAATCACCTCGGAAACGCTCGATCTCGACAAGCTGCTCGAAAATGTCGCTTCCATCGTCAAGGAGGTCGTGCCTTACGATCTATTCGCCATCCTGCTATGGAGCGAGCGCACCCAGGGGTTGTCGATTCGCTACTCCATCGGCCACCGGCAGGAAGTGGTGCGGAGCTTGACCGTCCCGCTGAACGAAGGAATCACGGGGCGGGCCGCGGCGACGCGGACTCCGATTCTGGTGGACGACGTAACGCGCGACCCGAATTATCTGAACGCCGTGGATGCGGTGCGGAGCGAATTGGCGGTTCCCATGATGGCGCGCGGAAAGCTGGTGGGCGTGATCGATCTTCAGTCCACACAGCTCAAAGCCTTCACTGAGCAGGATCGCAGCCTCATCCGGCTAATTGCCGCGCGCGTGGCGGCATCGCTCGACAACGCCCGTCTGTACCGCCGCGTGGAACGGCAGAATCGGACTCTGACCACGCTCGCCAATCTTTCGCGGGAATTCAGCTCGATCCTGGATTTGGACGAGCTGCTCGGCAAGATCGCGACCGCGGTGCGGACGCTGATGGCGTACGACGCGTTTAGCATTTATCTTGTCGACGTGGAAAAACGCGTTTTGCGCCGCCGGTTCAGTGTGCGGTACGACAAGCGCGTGCATCTCGACAATATTCCGCTGGGCAAAGGGATCACCGGCGCCTCGGCCACATCGCGCCAAACTGTGCGCGTTCTGGATACCAGCGCCGACCCGCGCTATATCGCGTCCTATCCCGAGATCCGCTCGGAGCTGGCGGCGCCGCTAGTGGTGCAGGATCGAGTCGTAGGCGTGCTCGATGTGGAAAGCGAGCGGATCGCATACTTCACCGAAGACCATCAACGCACGCTGACCTTGCTGGCGGCGCAAATCGCGAGCTCCGTGGAGAATGCGCGCCTGTACGAAGAATTGGCGCACCGCAAGGAGCGGATGGAGCAGGATCTCAAGGCCGCCCGCAAGCTACAACGGGTTTTGATCCCGCGCGAGGCGCCGGAGATCGCGGGAATCCGCGCCGGCATCCGGTCCCGCCCCGCACGTGAAATCTCCGGCGACTTCTACGATTTCTTCGAGCAGGGCGAAGATCGAGCGCTGATCGCGTTCGGAGACGTAAGCGGCAAAGGCGCGGCGGCGGCGCTCTACGGCGCGCTGGTCAGCGGGCTGCTCAGAATTCTCGCGCCCCGAGGACGGAGCCCCGCGCAATTGGTGCGATCGCTCAACGACACGCTCCTCGAACGCAAGGTGGACGCCCAGTACGCGACCTTAGTCGTGGCGCAATGGGAGCCTGCCCGGCGCCGCCTCCTGTTTGCCAATGCTGGAGCCGAGCCTCCGTTCGTCTGCCGCACGGGAGAGATTCTCAAGCCGCGGGTGGAAGGCGTGCCGATCGGACTGCTGGAGGATCGCGAATACGAAGAGGTTGAGTTTATTCTGGAGCCCGGCGACACCGTCGTGTTTTATTCCGATGGCGTCGAAGATCAACTGAACGCAGCGGACGAAGACTTCTCGCGCGCCCGCCTGATGAAAATGCTAAAAAAACATTGCCACGAAAGCCCGCAGGCCCTCGCCGACGCCATTATCGCCGGCCTAGACAGCTTCCGCGACGGGACTCCGCTCACCGACGATCAAACCGTGCTGGCGGTGAATTTCCTGGCGTGAGCGAGCGCATGCCTTCCATCCTTTATCGAGATCGCGCTCTTACTATGGATGGCGTAGATCTGGCGGAGATCGCAGCACGCGCCGACACGCCCTGCTATGTCTATTCGGCCGCCGAAATTCTGGCGAATTACCGCGCTTACGACACGGGTTTCGGCGACCATCCTCACACAGTCTGTTACGCGGTGAAGGCCGCGAGCAATCTGGCGCTGCTGCGCTTGCTTGCGCAGGCCGGCGCCGGTTTCGATATCGTGTCGAGCGGCGAATTATTTCGCGTGCTGAAGGCGGGCGGAGACGCCGCCAAAGTGGTATTCTCCGGCGTCGGGAAGACGGCCGAGGAAATCGACTCGGCCTTGCGCGCGGGCATCTTTGCGTTCAACTGCGAATCCGCGCCGGAGCTTGCTTTGATCGACGCGCTGGCTCACCGGCGCGGCGTGAAGGCGCGCGTGGCTATACGCGTGAACCCGGACGTAGACGCCGCGACGCACGCCTACATCTCGACAGGCCGGCTGGCGCACAAATTCGGCGTCGATATCGGCGAAGCCGAGGCCGTTTACGATTGCGCGCGCCTGCACGAGAATCTGCTGGTGGATGGCGTAAGCTGCCACATCGGCTCGCAGATTCTGGATACGGCGCCGGTGATGAAGGCCGTGGATCGGGTGCTCGAATTGGTTGGGCGGCTGCGGGGCAAGGGCTTCGACATCCGGCATGTGGATTTCGGCGGCGGTCTGGGCGTGGCTTACAAACCGGACCATGCGGCCCCAGCCATCGGCGAATTCGTCACGGCCCTCGTCGAACGGCTGAAGGGGTGGGATCTACATGCGATGGTTGAGCCGGGACGGTCCATCGTGGCCGGCGCGGGGGTACTGCTGACGCGTGTTCTCTACCGCAAGAAGACAAGTCACAAAGAATTCGCGATTGTGGACGCCGCGATGAACGACCTGATCCGTCCCGCGCTCTATTCGGCGCATCACGAGATTCTGCCGCTGAGACAAACCTCCGCCGGCGTCTTTCGCGCCGACGTCGTTGGGCCGGTTTGCGAGACGGGCGATTTCCTGGCGCGGAACCGCGAGATGCCCGAGGTTTTCCCAGGCGACCTGCTGGCTGTCCGCATGGCTGGCGCGTACGGTTTCACGCAGTCTTCCAACTACAACTCGCGTCCGCGCGCCGCGGAGGTGCTGGTGGAAAACGGCGCCTGGCGCGTCATCCGGCGACGGGAGACATGCGACGATCTAGTCCGAGGGGAAGAATAGCCGGCAGGCACTAAGGTCCTTGAAGGCGGATCGAACCGGACCAAGGTCAGGGATTTGTCAGGCGATCGCCTTTTCCGCCGCCGGACGGCGCGCGGAAAAGAGGTCGGCCGCGGCGGCGCCGCTTAGCTCCCGCCGGTTACGCCCTCGCAGAATTCTCAGCAGCGCGGCGGCGCAGACTGGATCGAATTCCTTCCCGGAGCCGGTTTCGATGATCTTCATGGCGGATTCGGGCGTTAGCGCGGGCCGGTAGGCGCGATCCGTGGTCATCGCATCGAATGCGTCGGCAACCCGGATTATGCGGGCGTCCAGAGGAATCCGCTCGCCTGCGATGCCATAAGGGTAGCCCGTCCCATCAAAATTTTCGTGATGCAATTCCACCGCTTCCAGCAATGGCTCAAGTCCAGGCGCCCTCTCCAGAATTCGCCGTCCAATCTGAGGGTGCAGCTTGATTAATCCGAACTCTTCCGCCGTTAGCGGGCCGGGCTTCAACAAAACCGCGTCGGGAATGCCGATTTTGCCCACGTCGTGCAGCCACGCCGCTAACCGGATAATCTCGATCTGACGCGATGCCAACTGCAGCTCGCAGGCGACGGCCTCGGCGTAATCCGAGACTCTCAGACTGTGCCCGGCCGTGTAGCGGTCGCGAGCGTCCAAGGCCTCCGCGAGGGCTTCGGCGAGCCCCAGGCTGGCGCTCACAGATGGAAAATCCAGTGCCTGGACTTGCCCTTCTCTGAAGGACAACGGAGCTTCTGCGTAACAAATCATGATCCGACCGAAAATACGTAGATCGGCCGGAGACCGTTTTGCCTTTAGTAATAAACGGCCGGTCACGCGGACAAAAAATACTTATCCTGAATAAAACCAAAGAAATAGGCGCGATAGCCGAGAAGAATGGTGGGATAATCCCTTAATTTCGGAACCGTAAGGGAATAAGCGCGCGGCGTGGATAGGTCAAAAGTCTAGGCCATGCGCGATCTGGAGATGAGCCGGTCCCGCTTCGATTCAAACTTTAGCGAATCTTCAATGCCCCCCACACGCCCCGCCCGCTCAAATTCAGGAGCGCTGCCCTCCAAAACCGCCGGCTCAATTCCCCTTTGTCGCGATTTGGGCGTCTTCGACGGCGTCTTACTTTCTCGCGCCGCGCTGGGGATTCTTCAGCTTCGATTGGCGAAGCTTGCGCGCTTTGCGCTTGGGCTTGCTGATCACAAAAGTTCCGCTGCCCTGATATTCGGCCTTGTAGAGTTTATCGTCTGCCATTCCGGCCCATTTTAGCAGGACAAGCCGAAGCTTGTCCTACTTCCTGTGCTATTCTCGCGTGCGGGAGGTTCTCCGATGAGGGCTCTGGTGGCCGTTTTTGCGCTTCTGGTTCCAAGCTGCGCGATGGCGCAGTCGAACGGCCCCGATCCGACCTTCACTTTTACTCCCGCCCACGGCAATAAGATCGTCAACGGACGCTTCTCGCCAGGCGGAACCCTATCGTTAATCGATGAATTCGACGGCAAACTCTACCCCATCGAGATCCGTAAGATAGACAGAATGACGCTGACGGCGCGAAAAGGCCCGGCCGACCCCAAATGCGGCGCTTCTTCGCAGGTGCTCATCACATTCCTCGACGGGACCAGGCAGCGCGGCTGTTTCGCGCCGTCTCCTTTGGCATTCGAAGGCTCGACGGCGGTCCCCTCCGTGACCGGCATGGTCGGGAAATTCGTCCGAGACAAGCGCTAGAGCGCTTCGGCTATTTCGCCGCGGCTTGCTTGATGTCGCGTCCCTCTGTCCCCCCGAGTTTGCGGAGTAGAGCGACCGTGCTGTCGTGGGGCACGGGCAATTGCGCGAAGCTGCTCTTGCCCATGGCGATATCCAGCGGAGTAAAGTTCTGCTTGTCCTTGGCGTCGATTTTGGCGCCGTGCTGCACCAGATATTCGACGATCGTATCGGCGCCTCTGAGCGCAGCGCCATGCAGAGCCGTGTCTCCCCTGCCGTTAGACTGATTGATATCTATTCCTTTATCGACGCAAATCTTAAGCGCTTCCAGGGCCTCTTTCTCCGATCCGCGCGTATTTTTGTCGCGATAACCGACCCCCGCGGCGAAAAGCAGGGCGGTGTTTCCGTCTTTCGTAGTCAGGGCGGGATCGGCGCCGTTATCCAGCAGCACTCGCATGGCGGCGGCGTCGCCGGATCGGGCGGCGCGCATCAGCGGCGTGGTTCCTTCATCAAGCGTCGTATCCCCGGAGTCCATGCCGCTGCGGCCTGGCAGGTTCTTGGTCAGCTTGGTGTTTGGATTCGCCCCACGCGCCAGCAGCGCTCTGACTAATTCCAGGCTGGGTAGCAGATCGTCTTCCTTGCGCTGTGGCAGCGCCGACCAATCCTCGTTGCGGGCGTCCAAGGCGGCATACAATGCCGCTCTTCCCATGACGTCGGTCACGTTGGGATCCGCGCCGCGGTCCAGCAGGAACTTGGCGAAGCTGTAGTGCTTGTTCATTTCGGACACGACCAGCGCGCCGGAGCCGTCCACGTCGGTCTGATTAATATCCACGCCCGCATCGAGCATCGCTTCGGCGGTGGCGATGTCGCCCTCTCGCGCCGCGAACAAAAACGCCGTCATTCCGCCGCGCGAAAACGGCGTCACGGAAGACGCGGCGCTGAGCTTCGGCAACTTGGTTTCGCGGTCGAACGAGCGGACCTTCCAATCCGCGCCGTGCTGCAATAGCAACTTCACAATCTCGACGTGGCCTTCGCTGGCCGCCCACATCAGCGCGGTTTGACCCTTGTAGTTTTCCTTCGCGTTCACGTCGGCCCCGTGCTCCAGAAGGGCTTTTACTGCTTCCAAATTCCCGGCGCGCGCGGCGGTCATCAGTACCGTCTCGCCGTCCGGGGTAGTGAGCGTTTTGGGATCGGCCCCGGCTTTCAACAGCGCCTCCAGCACCGCGCCGCTCCCGAGCGACGCCGCTTCGGAAATCGGCGTGGCTCCATAGCGGTTCACGGCGGCGGGCTTCGCTCCGGCCTGCAGCAGCAGGTTCACGGCCTCCATGTCGCCCCAATGAGCCGCCCAATGCAGGGCCGTGGATCCGTCCGGTTGCGCCGCGTTCACCTCCGCGCGCTGCTTTATTAAAGTCCGGAGGACATCCGTATTTCGATGCTCGGCCGCGTCCGCCACATCGGAACCGGCGGCAAAGCTCAGTTGCGCAACCGCGAGACTCGCTGCCAGCAGAACGCCACGGAAGTTGGTCATAATTTACACCGCCGAAAGGATTCCAGTGCAGTCGCCGACCTTCTCTTCAGGGACGCCGGCTTTATCCAAAATAGTCAGCAGAAGATTCGACATCGGCGTCTCCTCCGGATTCTTGAGGTGACGCCCGCCCTTCATTCTTCCCGCCGCTCCCCCGGCCACGAAGACCGGCAGCGGCGAATGGTTGTGGATGTTGCTGTTGCTCATACCGCTTCCGAAGAGGACCAACGAATGATCCAGCAAGTTGCCGTCGCCGTCCGGAGTGGCTTTCAGCTTGCCGAGGAAATATGCCATCAACCCCACGTGATAGGTGTTGATTTTAGTGAGGTTCTCCAGACGCTCGGGATTGTTCTGGTGATGAGAAGCGGGATGGAAGCCCTCGGAAATTCCGAGCATCGGGAACGTACGGTAGCTGACCTCACGAGCCATCATGAACGTGGAGATGCGCGTGATGTCCGCCTGGAACGCGATGGCCATCAGGTCGAACATCAGTTTCGAATGTTCCTCGTGATTGTCTGGAATGCCGCTGGGAGTCGCCGGGACCGCCAGAGTCGAGTTGCTGTTTTGTTTCTCGGCCAACTGAATGCGCCGCTCGATCTCGCGAACCGTGTCTAGATACTCCGCCACGCGATTGCGATCATGCTGGCCGAGGCTTCCTTGCAAGCGCTTAACTTGACCGGTGACAGCGTCCAGAATGCTGCGCTCCTGCTCGATGCGTTCCAGGCGCTCCGCGGCGTCGGCACCGTCTCCGAACAGGCGGTCGAAGACGACTCGTGGATTGATCTCCATGGGCAGGGGCGTGGTGGGAGTGCGCCACGAAATGGTGTTCATGTAGGCGCAACTGAAGCCTACGTCGCAGGAGCCCACAAGACCGCTGTAATCCTCCGTCGCTAGCTCCAGGGAGGGCAGGGCCGTATCCTGGCCGATCTTTTCGGCGGCTATCTGGTCAATGGTCGTGCCCGCACGGATGTCCGCGCCATCGGTGCGCTTGGGGTGGACGCCGTTTAGGAACACCGCAGGCGATCGCGTATGGTCGCCGCCGTTATCTCCGGGGCCACCCGGCGCCGCCATCTTGTGCGCCAGATTCGAAACCACCACAACTTGATCCCGGAACGGTTCTAGAGGCATCAGCGTCCGCGAAAGCTTCAACTCCCCTTCCACTTCGGGCGTCCAATTCGCTATCACGGCGCCGTGCGGGATGTAGCACAATCCCAATTTAATTTGAGGGTTGGCCGCGGTTTTCGCCAGGGGCGTCTGCGCCGGAATCATCGAATCCAGCAATGGAAGAGACATCGTTACGCCCAATCCGCGCAGGAAAGTCCTGCGCGGAATATGTCTTTTGGTGATCAGCCTCACGGTTGCGTCTCCTTGCCTGGAACCGCGGTGGAAGCGCTCTCCACGGCGGGTCCGCTGAGCTTCATTTCGAATGGGACGCTTTTCACGATCCCCAACACCAGGGATGAAAAGCGGTAGTTGGCCGGCGCGGCGCCGTGCACGATCTGGCGGACAGCCGGCATATCGTAGTACTGAAGGCCGCGCCCCAGCGCGTAGGTAAGCATCTTTTCCGTCATGACACCGACGAAGACTTCGGGACGGCTGGTGAGCATCTGCCGGAGGTCGACTGCGCCGTTCACTTTCGCGCCGTTGAAGAGGGTGCCGGAAGGATCGATGGGCGCGCCATCGTCCGTGGTGCGCCATCGCCCGATCGCATCGAAATTCTCAAGCGCCAAGCCGATGGGGTCCATCACCTTATGGCAGCCCGCGCAAATGGCGTCCGTGCGATGCGCCTCCATTCGTTCGCGCATCGACAGCGGCTTTTCATTCTCTGCCGTCTCCTTGAGAGCGAAATTGCCGGGAGGCGGCGATGGCGGGATTCCCAAAATATTCGTCAAAATCCACTTCCCGCGTTGGACAGGGGAGGTTCTGTTCGGATACGACGTAACGGTCAGGATGCTGGCCTGACCGAGCAGCCCGCGACGGTTCGGATCGGACATTTTTACGCGCCTGAACTGGCTGCCATAGATATCCGTTATGCCGTAATGGCGCGCTAGTCGCTCATTCATGAACGTGTAATCGGCATTCAAGAGATCCATTACGCCACGGTCTTCGCGGACGATGCTTTGAAAGAATAGCTTCGTTTCCTCCCGCATCGCCTGGCGCAGGTTATCGTCGAAATCGGGGTACGCCTCCAGGTTCGGAGACGCGGTCTTGAGATTGCGCAGGAACAGCCACTGTTCGGCAAAGTTATCCACCAACGCTTCCGCGCGCGGATCGGCCAGCATTCGCTTTACCTGCTGTTCCAATACCGCGGGATCGTGAAGTTTTCCCTGGTTGGCTAGATTCACAAGCTGATCGTCGGGAATGCTGCTCCACAGGAAAAACGCCAAGCGGGACGCAAGGGCCATGTCGCCGAGATGGTAGGCCGTGCTGGGGGCGATGCCGGCAGGATCGGGCTCGAAGCGGAACAGAAATTCGGGACTCGCCAGTATAAATTGCAGCGCGGATTCAATTCCGGCTTCGAAGCTGCCGCCGCTATTTCGGCGGCGCTGGTAGAAGCTCAACGGAGACTCGAGGTCGCTATCTTTTAGCGGCCTACGATAGGCGTGCGTTAGCAGCGTGGAAATAATCTTTCGCGCGCACGCCAATTGGTCCTTTTCAGCGGCCGGCGTGCAAATGAAGATCTTCCGGCGTGATGCCGTATCTCCCACGCCCGCCGAATTGAATGGCCCTTCTACACTGAGCCTGTCGACCGAGGGATCGCCAGTGATATCCAGACCGTCGATCGTCGTCCGCATAAACGGCTTGATCAGATCGTCCTTCTCCGCGTGGCTTCGCAGAATGCTGGCGGCGGAGATGGTGTGAACGCCCGCCCTTACCGGAAGCCGAACGGTCAGCTTTTGGTCGATTCCCGCGTCGAAAGAGCCTGGGTTCGAAGCCATGGCGATGAAATCCTCGCGGCCTCCGGCGGTCGCGAGCGCGATGCGGGCGCCGTCCAAAGCGATCTCAACCTGATGCCGGTCCTCCATGCCGCGCAGGAAATCGAAGGTATTGCGCCACAACCTGAGCTTGATGACGTATTCGCCGTCCACGGGAAAATCGTGTTTGACCAGGATGCCGCCGCGGGTCCCAAGAGGCAGGCCGTCGATGTGCTGATCCTGCGAAAGGTCCGGCTTGACCCGATAGACCGCCGTGGAGGGCGCGATCTTCAGATTGCCCACTGCCAGGCGGCTGATGTTCCAGGAGGCTGAAAGGTAGCGCTCCATCAGCGACGGAGAGACTTTCAGGACGTCCGCAATATTGTCGAAACCGCTACTCTCGTCGTCGGGGGGGAGCAGCGCGGTGGAATCGATGTCGAGGCCCAATAGATCGTGGATCGCATTCGCGTATTCGGCGCGGTTGAGCCGGTGCATCGAGGCGCGGCCGGGATTGGGATTTTGCGCCGCGGCTCGATCTACAGACGTTTCTAAGAACGACGCAAGCCCGTCCAGAGCCGCTGCATCGGGCCGGGGCATGCCCAGCGGCGGCATGGCGCCGACCCGGACTTTGCGGATCACTTTCTCCCATGTTTCGGCGTCCTTAGGCGCGCCAAGGTCAACCGATTGGAGCGAAAGTCCGCCCGTGCGAACTTTGTCGTTATGGCAGGTGACACAGTATTTTTGAACCAGCGCGGTTTGCGCCTGCTGCGCACGCGCAGGGTGGGGAAGAAATAGCAACGCGGACGCACACCAAATCGGGACCAGTGTTCTGGCGGCCAATGCAGCCCTCCTCAGCAAGCAGCGTTCACGTCAACGATTGTATCGATTTTTCGAAGCGGCCGTCGAGTAGGCCGAATTGATTGAGGCTATCAGAGAGGCTGATATGAGTTCAAGTCGGCTCGGAGGTTTGTGTAAACCGGTCTCCGATATAAAACAGGCCTTCCCATCCGGGCGCCATAGTGCCGAGATGCCGTCGCCGATCGCCCGTCGGCGTTGTTGTAATCTTGGACGGAGCTTCGAAATGGCGAACGATAACGCGCAAGAGCTGTCCGGGCCGAATCTGGCATCGGGAGTGGAATTCGGCACGCTGAAGGAAAATGAACCGCTGCTGGGTCACTTTGAGGGCGCGCCGGTGGTGCTGGTGCGCAGAGGCGAGCAGGTATTTGCAATCGGCGCGAACTGCACGCACTACGGCGGGCCTTTGGCCGAGGGACTGGTCGTGGGCGAGACCATCCGCTGCCCTTGGCATCATGCCCGATTCGATATCCGCACCGGCGAGGCGGTGGGCGCGCCCGCGCTCGATCCCGTGCCGTGCTTTAACGTGGGCCGCCGCGACGGTTTGGTCGTGGTCGAGGGGAAGCAACCGTCCGACGCTCCGCCGATTTGCCCGCTGAATCCATCCTCTGTGGTTATTGTGGGCGCGGGGCCCGCGGGAGCGTCCTGCGCGGACATGCTTCGCGCCAGAGGATATTCTGGTCCAGTAACGCTCGTAGGCGAGGAAGAGCCGAGTCCGGTCGACCGGCCCAACCTTTCCAAAGATTTTCTCGCCGGGACAGCCCAGGAAGAATGGGTTTTCCTCCGCACGCCCGAGCACTACCAATCGATTAGCATCGAATCTGTCCAGGGAGATCCCGCGGTTCGCCTCCAGCCCGCGGAGCATCGGATCTCCTTGCGCAGCGGCCGAATGCTCAACTACGGCGTATTGTTGCTCGCGACCGGCGCCGAGCCGCGATCGCTATCGATTGAAGGCGCAAATCTGCCGCACGTTTACCGGCTCCGGACTTTGGCCGACAGCAAAGCCATCATCGCGAGAGCCGAGCAGGCGAAGACTTGCGCGGTGATCGGATCCAGCTTCATCGGATTGGAAGTGGCCGCCTCGCTTCGCAATCGAGGGCTTCAGGTATCGGTGATCGGCCAGGACTCGCTCCCCTTGGCCAAAGTTCTGGGTGGCGAGCTGGGGCGCTTCATTCAGAACGTGCACCAACAGCACGGAGTGCGCTTTTTCCTGAACGCCCAGCCTCGGGTCATACGAGAGCGCGCAGTCGAGCTGGTGGACGGCCAGCCGATCGATGCCGATCTGGTGGTGATGGGCGTGGGCGTTTCCCCGCGCGCATCTTTGGCGGAGAATGCGGGAATCGAGGTGGATAACGGCATTGTGGTCGACGGAACGATGCGCACCAGCGCTCCCGATATTTTCGCCGCGGGCGATGTGGCTCGTTATCCCGAGCCGGTCTCCGGTGAGCGGGCGCGGATCGAGCATTGGGTTGTCGGCGGGCGCCAGGGACAAGCGGCGGCGCGTTCGATGCTCGGCATCGGCGGCGCATTTCGGGATGCGCCCTTTTTCTGGAGCCAACATTACGACGTCACGATAAATTATGTGGGCCACGCATCCGGTTGGGATGATTGCGAAGTCCGAGGCGACTTGGAAACACGAGACGCTTGCGCGATCTATCGCAAGGCCGGCAGGATCGTGGCGGTCGCGACCATAGGCCGCGATCTGTTGAGCCTGAAAGCGGAGGCCGCTATGGAATCTCGCGATCGGACGACTCTCGATTCTCTTCTGCGCGATTCGGCATGAGGTAAACACATTAGCCGTCCGGTTAATATCAAGATCATTTCCGTTAATTGCGGGAATATTGCACCTTCGAATTTGCCAATAAATTAACGGATTTTTGCCGAGCGCCATGGCTTGGCAATTCACATGCTTCCGCATAGCCGCCTTCCGATTCACGAAGGCGGCGGCAAAAATCCAAAATTAGAGGCAGACGCCCATGTTGGCTTACGCATCCGAATCGAAAGCATCCTTTCCTTCGCAGTACTATCTGGACCGGCAGGCGGGGACGGAATCGAACGCCCGGAGTTATCCGAGGAGATTACCTTTGGCGATCCGCAGCGCGCAGGGTCTCTACGTCAAGGACATGAACGGCGCCGTTTTCATGGATTGCTTGTGCGGCGCGGGAACGCTGGCCCTGGGCCACAATCATCCGGTCGTCATCGACGCGATTCGCAATCATCTGGAAGCGGGCTATCCGCTGCACACGCTCGATCTGACCACTCCGGTGAAGGACGAATTCGTCGGCGCCTTGTTTGAAACGCTGCCGCGGGAATTTGCCCACAACGCCCGCATCCAATTTTGCTCGCCATCCGGCGCGGATGCCGTGGAAGCCGCCATCAAATTGGTAAAGACCGCCACCGGGCGTCAGGCGATCGTCGCCTTCAGCGGCGGCTATCACGGGCAGACGCACGGAGCGCTGGCGCTCATGGGAAATCCGGGCCCCAAAGTTCCGGGACTGATGCCCGATGTCCATTTTCAGCCATTTCCTTACGCATACCGATGCCCGATGGGTAAATCGAGGTGCGGCGATTGCCGTTGCGCCGACCACACTCGGCATCAACTGAACGATCCCGAGGGCGGACTTCCCCTCCCCGCTGGGATGATCTTCGAAGTGGTGCAAGGCGAGGGCGGCGCGGTTCCCGCAAACAAGGGATGGTTGCAACAAATTCGGCGTACTACGGCGGAGCTGGGCATCCCGCTGATCCTCGACGAGGTGCAGACGGGCTGGGGCCGCACCGGAACTCTCTACGCTTTTGAGCACGCCGATATCCTTCCCGATGTCTTAGTGCTTTCTAAGGCGATTGGCGGAGGTCTTCCCTTGGCGGTCGTCGTCTATCGCGCCGAGCTGGACAAATGGCAACCGGGCGCGCACGCTGGAACGTTCCGCGGCAATCAACGGCGATGGCCGCGGGACTCGCGACCCTGCGCTACATTCAGGGGCACGACATCTGCGCTCACGTGCAGCGCATGAGCATGCTCTTTCGGGCGCGCCTGGGCGAGATCGCGCAGCAATATGAGTGCATCGGCGACGTCCGCGGGCGCGGCTTGATGCTGGGGATCGAAATCGTCGATCCAGCTTCGCGCGATTGCTTCGGCAGGCCTTTGGGAGATCGCGAGCTGGCCCGGCAGGTTCAGGCGGAATGTTTCCGCCGCGGATTGATGATCGAACTGGGCGGCCGCAACGGCGCCGTGGTCCGTTTGCTTCCTCCGCTGATCATTACGAGCGAGCAGGTGGAAGCCGTGTGCAATACGATCGCGAAATCGTTTGAAGCGGCGCTGCCCGGATGCCGACAAGCCGCGCGTCGCCAAGAACAGCTCGAGGCTGTCCATGTTTGAATCCGATTTTTTCAGCGGGAGGGAAAGCGGCGCGGATTATCTCGCGTGGGTTGCGGCCATGGCGCAGGAGCTAATTGCGTCATACCCCGAGGGACCTTATGCGGGCGACACGCCGACCGACCTGTCGAACGCACTGCGTGGGGAGATTTTGCCGTCCGCGCCGACGCCGATTGCTGAGTTGACGGCCCGGATCGGAACGGTCATCCGTAAATCGATTGCAGTCTCGCATCCGAATACCGCCGCCCATCTGCACACTCCCGTGCTATTACCGGCGCTAGCTGCGGAAATGGTCGTCTCCGCGCTCAATCAATCTATGGATTCCTTCGATCAGGCTCCCGCGGCCACGGTGATCGAAGAGCTCGTATGCGACTGGCTTTGCCGGTTGGCCGGGTTACCACCGTCCGCCGGCGGCACATTCACGGCGGGGGGGACGCAGTCTAATTACATGGGCCTGTTACTGGCGCGCGACCACTTTCTTTCCACTCGTTGGAAGTGGAACGCAAGAGAGAACGGCCTGCCTCAGGAAGCGAGCCGCCTGCGCATCTTCTGCTCGGAGGCGGCCCACTTCAGCGTGGAGAAAGCCGCGATCCAGCTTGGCCTGGGGCTGCGCTCGGTGGTGAGGATCGAGACGGACGACAAGTTTCGAATGCGCCCGGACGATCTAGCGCGGCGCATCGAGTCGGCGCGGCGGGAGGGCTTGGAGCCCATGGCCGTCGCGGCGACGTCGGGGACGACGGATTTCGGATCCTTCGATCCGCTCGATCCGATCGCGGAGATCGCCCGGGCCGAGCGCCTGTGGCTCCACGTGGACGCAGCATACGGAGGAGCGTTACTGCTCTCCAACCGGCGCCGTGGTCTGCTTGACGCATTGGATCGCGCCGATTCCATCACCATCGATTTTCACAAAGCTTTCTTTCAGCCGATCAGTTGCGGCGCATTTCTATTGTCCGACCGGGCGCGCTTCGACTTCATCCGCCTTCACGCCGACTATCTGAATACGGAGGAGCGTGAGGCCGACGGCATTCCCGATCTAGTCGTCCGCTCGGTGCTCACCACCCGCCGCTTTGACGCGCTGAAACTTTGGGTCAGCCTGCAAGCCGTGGGCCGGGAGCGGTTCGCGGCCATGATCGACCGGCTTGGCAGCTTGGCTGAGTTCGCGTCCGCCGAGATTTCGAGGCTAGAAAATTTCGAGCTCCTCAACGATCCCGAGTTTGGCTGCGTCGTCTTCCGCTACGCGCCGAGGGAACATGACGCCGATGCGGACGCCATCAACCGGGCCGCGGCCAACGTTCTATTCGATGGAGGACGGGCCGTTTTGGGCCACACCACAGTGAAAGGGCATGCCTGTCTGAAGCTCACATTCTGCAATCCCCGCACCAGCGAAGCTCAAGTGAGAGAGCTTCTGAAAACGATAGCCGGCTGCTGCCGGGAGCTTGCGGCGAGCCAGAGCGCGGAGGCGCTGATCGCGCATGCCTAGCGCACCCGCTGTGGTTAGGGCCGTCCTGTTGGCGGGGGCATCGGTGGCGTTCACTTTGGGCGGCGTGTGCATGAAATACTCCGAAGGGCTGACCAAAAGCGGGCCTTCGATTTTGCTCTTCGTTCTGTTTGCGGCAGGCGCTGCTTTCCAGGCCCTGGCGATGAAGAATTCGGAGATGGCGATCACCTACATCTTCGTTCTGGGCCTGGAGTCGGCGCTCGCGTTTGTGTTGGGAGTGCTCGTCTTCCACGAACGGGCCGGCGCGGATCGAATTTTTGCAGTGTGTCTGGTCACTGCGGGGATCATATTACTGAACCGCTAGACGACACAGCTACAATAGCTTGTGAGTGAAGCACGGCATCGTCGTCATTGGCGGCTCGGCGGGTAGCATTGGACCGCTGAGGGAGCTAGTCCGGCAACTTCCGCCGAATTTTCCCGCGGCCGTGATGGTCGTGATCCATCTACAGGCGGACAAAGTGTCCCGCCTTGCGGAAATTTTGAACACGACGGGCTCCTTGCCCGCCGTTCAAGTTTCCGCACCTCAAACGATCATGCCGGGAACTTGCTATGTGGCGGTGCCCGATTATCACATGGTGATCGAGGACAGCCGCGTTTCTCCCTGGCGCGGACCCAGGGAAGACCGGCAGCGTCCCTCGGTGAACGCTCTGTTCCGGTCGGCAGCCGCCGCGTACGGTCCCCAAGTGATTGGCGTGATCCTCAGCGGAATGTTGAGCGACGGCAGCGCCGGCCTGTGGTGGATCAAGCAATACGGCGGCGTCGCCGTTGTGCAGAATCCGGATACGGCGGAATTTTCCAGCATGCCCAGCAGCGTACTAGAATACGTGGATGTAGACCATGTAGTGGACGCGGCGGACCTCGCCCCGCTTCTGCTGAAATTAGCCGACGACGTTGCGCGGCCGGCGGTTGAAAACGCCCAAATGGAATCGAAGGAGCCTGTGGATTTCCGCTGTCCTGATTGTGGCGGGCCGCTGTCCAAAATCAAGTACGGCAGAGCGCTCGAATACCGCTGCCTGGTGGGCCACGCCTTCACGCCCGCGGGCATGCTGAAGGCGCATTCGGAGGCCGAAGAGAACGTGCTGTGGTCCTCGGTCGCCGTGCTGGAGGAGTCCGTGAAGCTGATTGGGCAACTGGCCTCGCATTTGCCGCCGGACGAGGCTAAGCGGCTTGAGAGCCATCTCGAAAAACGCGTGGCGCTGGCCGCCAAGGCCCGGGAACTGGTTGAAAACCTCGACCATTTGCACATCCCCGAAGCCGAAGAATAGATCGTCAGATCTTTATCAGTCCCAGACGCACGGCACGCACCACCGCTTCGGTGCGCGTTCCCGCGTTCAACTTGGCGAGAATCGAATTAACGTGGAATTTAGCGGTGTGGTCGGAGATCGAGAGGCGATAGGCTATTAGTTTGTTGCTCAATCCTTCGGCGAGCATCTCCAGCACTTCCAATTCGCGCGGCGTGAGCGGATCGGCGGCTTCTTCGATGTGCGCCGCTTCCGGTAGAAGTCCGGCCTCCTCCGCGGGCGCGGCGACTAGCCCAGCGGCGGCGGCATAGATTGCGGCGACGATTTGGGCGGGCGGAGGGTCGGCGCCGAGCACGACTCTGGCGCCGCCGGAGCGCAAGCTCTCTTGAGTGTGAAGATCGCCTCCCAGTAAAACCACAGGCGGCGAGCCTTCGGGAATATCGGCATCGTCCGCGATCACGACGTCGGCCTCCGCGGGAGAAGCCGACACGGCCATATCGGCGTGATCTGAAATCGCCGATTCCGCCGCTGCGCGAGCCGGCGCGGACGCTGTCTCAATCCAAACGCGGATCATCGAGCGTGCGACGAGTTCGGCACGGCAATGGCAACCTCCCGTTGCGTGACGCGGCCGCCTCGCAGGAAGGCCAGCTTCAGCACTCCGCCCGCCGAGCGATCAATCGCGTCTCCCAAGTCTTCCAGCGACTCGAATCCGCGTCCGTTGGCCCCGACCAACAGATCTCCAGCCCGCACGGATGCGCGTTCGGCCGGACTGCGCGCGACCACCTCTAAGACCAAGAGGCCGCCTTGCGCGCCGCGGCGGACGACGGGGCGCACGACCACGCCCAGCGACGGACGCGCGCCATCCCGCAAAAACTCGGCGACCGAGTTACTCGGGACGGCGAGCGCCATGCCTCCTCCCACCACCATCGTGTTGACGCCCACTACCCGGCCCTCCGCGTCCGCTAGAGGACCACCAGAGTTGCCCGGCGCCAGACGAATATCCGCCTGGATCCACGAGCGCGAGCCCAATCCGCGCACCGGCCCTGAGGCATGCACCATCCCCGAGCTAAGCGCTCCTACGAATCCGAGCGGATTGCCGATCGCGACGACCAACTCGCCTGGCCGCAGCGAAGCGGAGTCGCGCCACATAGCGGCTGGAGCATGGGCCGCTTCCGCTTTCAGCTTCGCCAAATCCCTGCGTTCGTCCCTTTCCGCGATTGTGGCAGGAACCGTGGATCCGTCCCAAAACTCGATCTGCGCCCGATCGCCAACCACGTGCGCGTTAGTTACGACGGTCCCGTCTTGAGACCAGACGATACCGGACCCGCTGCCTTGCTCGCACCGCGATCCGCTCAAAACTCGCACCGTCGACCGGCGTAGCTTTTCCGCAATTTCTCCGAACCCTGAAGCGGACATATTCACGCCCTCCGCGGCCTTTCTCCGGGCACGATCTCAATCGTCATTCCTTCGCCTCCGCGCACGATGCGGGTTGGAACCGGCTTGCCGATGGAATCGGCATCCAGCGCCTCTTGCAGATGTTCCGGGCTCTTCAATGCCCGCCCAGCCAGTTCCACCAAAATGTCGCCAATTAGGATTCCGGCGCGTCCGGCGGCGGCGTCCGGATCCACGCTGACGACGATCAATCCCGACGCGGCCGGAAGATTCAACTTGCTTTTGAGATGCTCCGGAATCGCCACCGGTTGTAGCCCGACGCCGAGATAAGCGCGCGGCATGCGGCCGTGCTCGAGGAGCTTGCCGACGACGCGATCCACTGTTTCAAGCGGTATCGCGAACACGGCGAATCGAGAAAGAGCGGATGTGGCGATGCCGGCGAACGTGCCTTCGCTATCCACAACTGCCCCGCCCTCGGCGCCGGGATGTAGGTTCAAAGCGAGCCTGACGACCTGGTCGAGCCGGCCTCCGCGCCAGGTTTGCGACGGGCCGGAAAGGCTGCCGACCACCCCAAAAGCCGCGATCGCGCTATCCTTCGACCGCCCCGCTGCGATGGCGAACTCGCCGGGCCGCAGCGCGGTTTTGGGACCGCGAGGAAGAGCCGGCAACTCGAGCTTCGGAACTCGCAGCGCCGCCAGATCCGTGCCGGGATCTCGCCCGGCGAGCTCGGCGGCGACCCTGGAGCCATCCGGCGCGGTGATGTGAAGATCCTCGTCCCGCCGGAGCGTATGGTCGGCGGTGACGATGATGCCGGGTTTCCAAACGACCCCGCTGGAATCGAACCGCGGGCGGCCGTGGACGGCGACCACGCATTGGGCAGTTTTCTCGACGGTCGAGGCGATCTGCTGGGAAAGCGAAGCGAGTGGGTTGTTCATGCCTCCAGCATGCGTCTTGGGCGGCCGGGAAAACTACCGGCAAATCGGGTAGGACGAGCTTCGGCTGGCCATTGTGCGTACTGTGTCCACCCGACACACCCTGTGGCGCGGACACCCGCTTCGGCGCTCGCTCTCGCCCGGTAAATCGTTGAAGCGGCGAGGCTCCGGCGTGGACGGCCGCATGCTCTTCAAAACTCGAATTGATGTAGTAACTCTTTGAAACCTGCCCTCTGTTTGCAACGGGCTTGATGCCTAAAGAAGCGAGTGGCTAAATACTAGCGTGCTTGCGGGAGCCGGTGTTTGAATTTTGCTCCGCTCCTTCCTTGGGTTTGAGCGTGTTGCAACAGAGGGGTTTTTTATATCGATGTTCTGATACGCGGCGTTCTTCGGCCGCAAGAATAAGATTGGCCTTTCCTGGATCCGGGGTCTCGGTCCAGGCCGGTCCGCTGGAGAACATTAGGACGCGGGCTCCAGTGGAGTTGGGTTGGGCGGAAGGCAGGATCTGAGCCCGTCATGGGCGAAACCGCATCGGAATGGGACGCTGTATGCCTCCGCCCCTGTTCCGGTGCGGTTTTTTCTTTTACCGGTTAGTTCGCCGCTGGCCGGTCGCGCATCTGGAACGCCGGGCTTTCGACAATCCCCTCGATAATCGACGACCATCGGTACCGATTCGGCGCCGCGTCGTGGACGATCTTGCGCACCGAGGGCTGATCGTAATATTCCAACCGCCGTCCCAGCGCGTAAGCCATCAGCTTCTCGGTGACGGTTTTCGGAAATTGATCGGGCTGGTCGAGAAGCAGCTTGCGCAATCCCGTCAAGCCTTCGATCTTCTGGCCGCTGCTCAGATTGCCCACCGCATCCACCGGCTTGCCCGACTCATCGATGGTGCGCCAGCCGCCGACGACGTCGAAATTTTCGAGCGTGAAGCCCAGCGGATCGATCACCGAATGGCAACTGCTGCAAGTGGCGCTGGTGCGGTGCTGGGCCAGACGTTCGCGGATGGAAGCGGGGCGTACTCCCGGCTTGGTTTCGAGCGTCGTGTTCACTCCCGGAGGCGGCGGCGGAATCGGCAGGCCGAAAATATTGTTCAGCAGCCATTTGCCGCGCAGCACCGGCGAGGTGCGATCGGGATATGACGTAGTGACGAGGATCGCTCCCTGAGCCAGCAATCCTCCGCGTTCGTCGTGATTTGGGAGCGTGACGCGACGGAAGCGGCTGCCGTAAATCCCGGAAATTCCGTAGTGGCGCGCCAAGCGCTCATTGACGAATGTGTAATCGGCGTCCAGCAGATCCGCCAAAGGCCGGTCTTCGCTAATCGTGCTCCCGACGAACAGCTCGGTTTCCTTTTCGAAGGCTTGCAGCAAGCTTTCGTCGTAAAGCGGATACTTGGTGGGGTCCACCACCACGTCTTCCACCTGCCGGAGGTTCAGCCATTGCGCGGCGAAATCGTTCACCAGCGTCTCGTTGGCGCGCCGGTCGGCGACCATGCGCCGTACTTCCTTCTCCAAATTTCCCGATTTGGTCAGCTCACCGCGCTCGGCAAGGGACAGCAGACGGTCGTCGGGGATGCTGCTCCACAAAAAGAACGACAGCCGCGACGCAAGCTCCAGATCGCTCAAGCGGTAAGCGGCCGCGCCATTTGACTTAGAAGGATCGCGATAGACGCGCAGCAGGAAGTCCGGGTCCACCAGCATTCGCTCCAGCGCGAACTGGATCCCGCTATCGAAATTTCCGCCATCCTTGCGGCCGTTATCGTAAAAGCCGAGCAGAGTATCCACATCGGCCTTCTTGGCCGGGCGGCGGTACGCCAGACGCGCCATGCGCGAAAGGATGGTTGCGGCGCACGAACGCTCCTCTGCAACGGCTTTGGGTTGACAGACGAAGATCGCGCGCCGGCTCGGGGTGTCCTTCGCATCGGCATGCGCATCGTAAGGCCCGCCGATCTGCACTGAGCCGACGTTAGCGTAGCCCATATAGACCTGATCGTTGGAGATCACCCGGCCCAACTGCACGGGTTGGGGAAGGCCTTCCGGCTCCCACATCTGCCTCACGAACGATACGCCCACGGTATGAGATCCGGCCTGCACGGGCGCGCGCACTTCCAAGCCCGCGTCGCCGCCGGTCTGCATATAGGTTTCCCACTCGGGATCGCCTGCGAATCCAGGCTCGCCATCGCCCGCGTAGCTGGCTGCGGCGGGTCTTCCTTTCGCGCCGCCGCCGACAGTGAAACGCTTGAGCAGCTTTCCATCCAGCCGCACATCGAGTTGCTGCGGCCATCCCATTCCTTTCAGATAATCCTGATATTGGCGCTGCAAGCGGACCTTGATCAAATACTCGCCGTCCACCGGAAAGTCGTAATGAATGGCCATGCCGCCGCGCGATCCAAACGGCAGGTCCTCGCTCATCCGGTCTTCTTGTAAAACGTGCAGCGGGATTTCGAATCGTTCCATCCCGGGCTTCACCGGAGGCAAACCGACCGCCAGCCGCGTAACCTGCCGCGCGACAGACATATACCGCTCCAGATGAGCCGTGGAAATTGAAAGAACGTCGGCGAAGTTGTCGAAACTTCCGTCCGCCGTGTCGTCGCCCGGCAGCAGCGATTTCACATCCAGATCCAGCGCGAACAGATCGCGAATCGCGTTGTTATATTCGGAGCGGTTGAGGCGCTGGACCGCGCCGATTCGACCCGGATTCGGATTGGCGGCCCAGGCTTTATCGATCGAATTTTCGAGAGCGCCGGCGACAGCTTTATAGGTGGCGGCGTCGGCCCGCGGCATTCCGGGCGGCGGCATGGAGCCGGCCCGCAGCTTCACAATGACTTTTTCTAGTACCTCCGCATTGGCTGCGGGCTTGGAGAGATCCAGCGCGTCCAGGGCAAGCCCGGCGGTCCGCTGCTCCTGGTCATGACACGTAACACAATATTTATCGAAGAATGCGCGGGGATTGACGTTCGACGGGGATGTTTGCGCGTCCATCCGGCCGCCCGGCAGCACCGCCACGACAGTTGCGATGCCGAGACTAAGCGCGAAAACGGACGCGTACAGCGTTCGCAACTTCCGGCCCGCCGTCCACCGCGAGGGGATCTCCATTCGGCCTCCAGACATTTGAAGTATATCGACTCGCTTAAGCGCGTGTCCAACGAGGACGCCTTAGGACGCCGCGACTCGCAGGGGGACCGGTCCGCGCGCAGTCGTGCCGAAGACCATCGCCTTCGGTAAGCTGAGCATGAGGATATTCTCTTCGATGCTCAAAACTGCCGTGTTGCCGTTCCTGTGCGCAGTCCTGATCTCTTGCGGCTCGAACGCCTCAAGCGAGGCCAGCAAGGAGCCGCCGAAACAATTCCATCTCCACGGGGAAATCGTGAAACTGAACCCGCAAGACAAGACCGCGACCATCAACGCGCAGAAGATCGAAGGATGGATGGAAGCGATGAGCATGGAGTACCCGGTGAAAGACGCGCAGGATTTATCAAAGCTGCAGCCCAACGAATGCATCGATGGGACGGTCTTCGTTCAGGGGACGGAATATTGGGTGGGCGACCTGAAGCCCGCCGAGACTGCGCCGGGGAATTGTCTGCCGCCCAAACCGGCGGCGGCCAAATAGGTTACAGCCCGAATACGAGGACCGTGGGCTGGCCCTTGGTTCTCATGACGATCGAATCCAATCCGGCGGCCGCGGCGATGCGCTGCTTTCCAGCCTGTTGATACGCGATCACGCCTCCACCCACTGGCTGATGAGTCTCGATGCGGTGCAGTTGATTGCCCGTGGCGGCATCGAACGCGAGCAGGTCGCCCTTGAGATCGCCGGTGACCGCGAGGCCGCTAGCGGTGACGAGGACGCCCGCCACCATCGGAGTCGCGGATTGAAATTTCCAGCGCACCGAGCCTGTATCCGCGTCCACCGCGGTCAGCCACCCCTGCTGCTTTTCGTCCATCGTGCCGAAGCCGTTCGCCGAGCCGACGAAAGGCTTACCCGCTTCAAATTTGGGAGGCTTAGTGTCCAACTTCACCTCGGCGCACCAATCCACGCTGTTCACATAGAGAAGATTTGTAACAGGAGAATACGCAGGGCCGTTCCACTCCACGCCCCCCGCCGTGCCGGGGCAGAAGTGCGTTCCCTTCGGAGTCAACGGCGCGTCGATGTTGTCGATCGTAGTGACGGGCGTCTTCCAGGCAACCTTTCCGGATGAAATATCGATGGCGTGGAGAAATCCATCTTTGCCCGCGGCCATGGCGCGGCGCTGGCCTTGTTTGGTGGAAATGAGGGCGGGAGCGGCGGCGATGTCCCAATCGTGCACGTCATGAGGCACCAGTTGGTACCAGGTCCGCAGGGCGCCGGTCTTGGCGTCCAGCACCACCACCGATCCGGCGTAGAGATTAGCGCCGGGCCGGTAGTCGCCCGCGAAATCCGGAGCGGGATTGCCGGCCGGGACGTATAACGCGCCCGTGTCCGTGTCGAGCGTGTAGCTGGTCCAGGTCGAGCCGCCGGAAACGTGCGCGCCCTTGGGCCAGCTTTCCGCGTTAGCCTCGCCGCCAGTGGGGACGAGCGGAAACGACCATAGAACTTTTCCTGTGGCAGCATCGAGCGCGGCGACGCGGCAGATGTTGCCTTGGTCTGCGCCGGCCGTGCCAATGAACACCATTCCGTTCCATGCGATGGGCGCCGCGGATATGCTTTCCAAACTATCCGGCGCGGTGAGCCGGACCGCCCAGACCTCATTACCGTTGGCTGCATCGTAGGCGACAACGTAACCGTCGGCCGCGCCGCGGAAGACGCGGTTGCCGGCGATCGCCACGCCGCGCGTCGTGCCGACCTGAGGAACCTGCTCCAACTTGTGCTGCGCCCGCCATTTCAGAGCGCACGTCGCGGCGTCGATCGCATAGGTGTTCTCGAAGGTGGTGAAGTAGAGCGTTCCGTCCACCGCGACGATTCCGCTTTCGAACATAACCTTCTCGGGAAGCTCATACTCGCAGATCTGCCGCAGGGTGGAGACGTTCTGTGGCGTGATCTCCGTTAACGGCGAAAAGCGCGTGGAGGCGTAATCGCCGTTGTACATCGCCCAATCGGGGGAAGGCTTCGTCCCGGAAGCGATCTTTGCTCCACAGGCGGTGAGAAGAGCGGTGGCAAGCAAAATGGCGGCGCGCATTCAGACAGAGTATCACCGCTAGCGGAGGGCCGATGTGGGGCTCAACTGGCGCTACGTCCCAGATTCGATTTAACGCCCTCCGCAATGGATTGAAACCGCCCGAAGCGCTGAACAGCAGAACGACGATCCCCACGAGGGTGGCAATCACTCCCGCCCTTATTGAGCTCGTATGCTGAAGCATTTCCCGGAACGCCTGCGCTCCTGAAAGCCCCCATGAGGGACGTGATCTGCTGAACGATTTGCCCCTGCTCCGTTTCCTGCCGGAAAACCAGGCCGGCGATCGCCACAGCGATGGTGAGCAATGGATCCAGCGATAAGACCGCATAGTAAACAAGGGAGGCTCCCAGAGTGAAAGCCTCGTGCTTATTCCATTGATCGTATGGAAGATGAGGGCTCGGAGGGCATGTCCGTGACGGAATTCCCGGCCTGTAGCAGCGTGTGACACCATAGAATTGAGGAGTGTATGCGACTTAGCGCCCTTATCTTCGCGGTTGCTCTGGTGGTTTCCCCAGGTTTTGCCCAGGCGCCAGCCACGGAAGCTCAAGGTCAAGCGGGAAAACCAGCCGGGTTGCGCTTGCGCGATTTGAGCGGCGCGTTCGAAACTCTCGCAGCCCGCGTGCGCCCCGCCGTGGTGCAGATTTTCTCCACCGGCTATGCCCCCGCCGACGAAAACGATGCGGGCGCGAACACCGGGAGCCTGCTCACCAAGCAAACCAGCACCGGCTCTGGCGTAATCCTTTCTCCGGACGGATACATCATCACCAACAACCACGTGGTGCAGGGCGCGCGGAAAATCGAAGTGAAACTGCCCACCCACGATCCCCGCCACGCCGAGGAAATGACATCGCAGGCGAAGGTTGTCGGAACCGACCGCGACAGCGATCTGGCTGTAATCAAGATCGAACGCGTCGGCCTCCCCACGCTGGAGTTGGGCGATTCAAACGAGCTCCGCCAGGGTCAACTCGTGATGGCGTTCGGCAATCCGCTGGGACTGGAGGGCTCGGCCTCAATGGGAATCGTCAGCTCCACCGGCCGCAGGATCAAGCCGGACGATCCTCGGATGTACATCCAAACCGACGCTCCCATCAATCCCGGCAATAGCGGCGGTCCGCTGGTGGATATGGACGGACGAGTGATGGGCATCAATACGTTCATCTTCACTCAGTCGGGTGGAAGCGAAGGCATCGGGTTCGCCGTGCCCAGCAGAACTGTGCTCAACGTTTACGATCAGATCCGCAAGGACGGGCACGTGCATCGCGGGCATATTGGAGTCACCGTGCAAAGCATCACGCCCCTGCTGGCCAAAGGCCTCAGCCTTCCACAAGATTGGGGCGTGATCATCAGCGATATCGAGCAGGGTAGCCCCGCGGCCACAGCCGGCCTCAAAATTGGCGACGTGGTGAAAACTCTGAACGGAAATGAAATGGAAGATGCCAGTGAGTTTGAAACCGCGATCTTCCGCTTGAATCTCACCCAAACCGTCGATCTTGGTTTAATCCGCGACGGCGCCTCCATGCTGGTCACCGTGCCGGTTCATGAGAGGGAGGACGACCCGCAGCGATTCGCGGACATGGTGAATCCCGAAAACAATTTGGTGGATAAGCTGGGAATTCTCGCGATCGAGCTGAATGCCCAGCTCGTCGCGATGCTGCCCGATCTGCGGCATGATTTCGGTTTGGTGGTGGCGGCGCGCTCGTCCAGCGCCCCTTATTCCGGGCCAGCCTTTGAGACAGGAGACGTGATTTATGAAGTTAACGGCGTGCCCGTCGTCAGCGTCAAACTGCTGAGGGACGTGCTTGCCTCCAAGAAACCCGGAGATGCGGTGGTAATGCACGTGGAGCGGAGCGGAAAGCTGATTTACCTGCCCATAGAGTTGGAATGAGTTCCTTCGCCATATTGCATTTCGGCGCGGCGTTGCTTGGTTGCGCGGTTTTAGTCGCGCAGCCCGCTCCCAGCAAGTACGCGCTGGAGTCGCTTCGCGTCACCGGCAACCGCCAGATTCCCACGGAGCGGATCGTCGCCGCTTCGGGTCTAAAGATTGGAAGTGTTGTGGCAAAGGCCGATTTCGACGCCGCCCGCGTGCGTTTGAACGCAACGGGCGCTTTTGAAAACGCCGGCTACGAATACAAACCCGCCGCTGACGGAAAGGGTTATGACGCCGTCATTGAAGTAATAGAAGTAAACGAACTTTTCCCCTTCCGCTTCGAGGATCTGCCCGCTTCCGAGGAATCTCTTCGCGCCGCCGTGAAGCGAGTTGAGCCGATTTTTGAAGACCGCATTCCCGCTACCGCGGTCGTGCTCAACCGCTACGTGAAAGGCATCGAGCAATATCTAGCCGAGAACGGCGCCAGCGGCTTTCAGGTCACGGGTAAACTCAATGCGGAGGCGCCCGGGGACCTCGCCGTGCTCTTCCGTCCCGCCGCGCCGCGAGCCAACATCGCCGAAGTGCGGTTCGTGGGCAACCATGCGATCGAGACGGCCGCGCTGCTGCGGACGATCAACGCGGTCGCGATCGGCATTGCGTATTCCGAAGCCGCCATTCGCCAGCGTTTGGACGCGAGCATTCGCCGGCTCTACGAGACGCATGGGTTGATCCGTGTGGCCTTTCCCACCGTCGCGACCGAGAAGGCGAAAAACATCGACGGGATTGTGGTTATCGTGACCGTCAATGAAGGGCAGATCTTCAATCTCGGAACGGTCCGGTTCACCGGCGTGCCCGCGGGCGACTCCTCCGCGGTAAACAAACTCGCCGACTTCAAGAAGGGCACAACCGTGAACTTCGACGAGGTCAACGCCACGCTGGAGCGCATCCACAAACGTCTTCGGAACAGCGGGTATCTGCGCACCTCTTCGACTGTGACTCGCAATATACAGGATGAAAACCGCACGGTGGATCTGGCGGTGGCCGTGGAGCCGGGTCCGCGCTACGTTTTCGGCAAGCTTCAAATCGACGGTTTGGATATTCTGACCGAGCCGGCCATTCGACAGATGTGGGGATCGCTTGAGGGCAAGCCATTCAATCCCGACTTCCCCGATTCTTTCCTGGCGCGCGTCAAAAATGAGAACGTCCTCGATAACCTGGGAAAGACCAGCTCTGAAACGCGCGTGGACGAAGCGTCGAAGAGGGTGGATGTGACGCTGCATTTCAGCGGCGCCGGGCCTCAGCCTAAGAAACGTATTCCCGATCCGCCTCCAGCCGCGGTACAGCCGCCGGAGATTTGATTTCTTGGGATGCGCTTTACTTAGCGTCCTCGACCGGCACATCCTCGCCGGGGCCGCCGGCGAACATCTTTGCGGAATCGAAGAAGCCCGCCACCGTCAGATGAAATTTGACGTCCTTGTCCGTTTTGTTTTGCCAAAACCAGCCGTGAATTCCAGTTGACGGCGCGGTGAAGGAACCGTACGAAGCATCCTTGCCGGTTTTGTCATCCAACTCGTAGCTCTCGAAGTAATCCTTGTTCGGCTTTTGATCGGGCTCGCCGTGGAATTCATAAGCCAGCTTGCCGTCGGCCTTCCACGCGTATACCATCCCAGCGCCTTTTTCCATGTGGTATTTCATCTCCATGCCCTCGCCGGGGCGTAATTGGAAATCTTCCGAGTCAACCTTATAGATCCTGACTTGAGGCGTATAGACACCGGCTTGCCCCGGAGCCGGCGCGGCAACGGCCCGGCCTTTCACTTCTCCGGCTTGCGAAATTCCGGTCAGCCGAAGCGCCGCGCCCGTTTTCAGCGGATCGAAACCGTATTCGGCCGGCAGGACCGCTGTGAATAACAGCAGCAGTGCGACGAACAGCGCGACGCCGGTCGCTTTGGCAAGAGCGCCCTTCGACGGCGCCTCGACTTTTTTCTCTTCCACGTATTGCATTGCATTTCCTCCGCTCAGGCGGCGAGATAATATCCGGCGATCTGATATCCGGTGAGGATGAAGCCCACGCTCATCAGAGCGGCGTTGGTGGCGAACGCATGACGCAGGAATCCGCTGCGCGTGCGCCAAAAACTGAGGGCGATGAGGACGGCGGTCAAGGCGAGTACCTGCCCGATTTCGACGCCCACATTGAAGCTGACGATATTCGCAATCAGGCCGTTCTTCGATAGATCGAGTTCCTGAAGTTTGGTGGCCAGACCAAAGCCATGGAAAAGGCCGAAGATCAGCACGGCGATTTTGGTGTTTGGCTCGAAGCCGAGCAACCGCTGGAATCCGCCCATGTTGTCGAACGCCTTGTAGACGACGGAGAAACCAATGATCGCGTCCACGATATACGAGTTCGCATGGATGCCGCCCAGAACGCCCGCTAAAAGCGTGATGCTGTGCCCGAGCGTGAACAGACTCACGTAACCTACCACGTCTTTCAGCCGATACAGGAAAAAGATGACCCCTACCAGGAAGGCCAGATGATCGTATCCGGTGACCATATGCTTTGCGCCGAGATACAGAAACGGAGCGATGGCGGCGCCATGGGTGGATTGAACGAAGGATGCGTCGCGCTTGGAAACGTTATGCGCGCTCGCGGCCTCCGGAACAACTAACGCGCAGATTACGCACAGCAGTAGAACCGAGAGCAAGGCTCGCCGGCGTGCAAGGACCTTCGGCATTAGAGCAGCTTACCATTTCCCCGGCAAACGCCAAAGGTATCTTTTGGTCATTTGTTGAAGCGCCGTGTTTTACTTCCCGACCAAATGCGGCAAATCCTTCTCATTCTCGGTGCAGACGTTTTCCAGAAGATCCGTGTCCGGCATGAAATCGAAATGCTCAGAGACCGTCCACGGTTTGGTGTAGGCTTTCGGATCGTCGATAACGATTTCGATCTCCAGGTGCCCGAAATCCGGGCGGCGGAAACGCTCAACGATGTGCAGTGCGGTCGTGTGGGGATGGCCCGGATCGTCGAGCCAGCCCAGTTCGCTGAAACCAGCCGTATCTACCACGAAGATATCGCCCATCCAGCGGCCGACCGAATAGCCCATCAAGGCTGGATTCGGATCGTCGGGCAACTTGCGCCCGTCGGTGAAGATTTGGCGGAAGTGCGTCATCTCCTCAAACAGCATCACGACCTCGCCGGGCAATTGCAAGATCTTGAAGGGGTATCCCGCGACAGCGACCTGGTCCGGCACGCCATGTGGGATGCAGCGCGCCGAGGGCCGGTCTTTTGCGAAATTTTCTTCCCGCTGCTTGAAGAGTTCGGCCGCCCACGGTTGGAATGGAACGTCTTCCGGTTTTATGTCAGCGGCGAGATTGAAAAGGTACTTGCCGGAAGGCGCTTTCCAAAGTCCCGAAAGGTAGGGCTTGCCATCTGCGCCGCGCGGCGCGGGCGCGGAAAGATTCGGCTTACCGTTTGGGAGGCGCGGAATTCCGGGCGTGGGATAGTTTAGCCATTGCGCGGAGATGTGCCCGCAAAGGATCAGCGCCGCGAGAATCGCAAGCCGGCCGATGCGCATGAGAACGCTCTATTCCAGCCCGAAGGCCAGCAACACATTGCCGCCGAAGCCGCCGCGCGCCGGGTATCCCGACACCGCGAAGAGCATTCCTCCAGCCACCACCGGACCTGCCACATCGATCGCTCCGCCGTGGCCGGCCAACCCGTTCACGGTTTTGTAGTCGCGCACGGTATCGAAATCCCAAATAATTTTTCCATTCGCGGTGGAATATCCGCGCAGGTGTCCATCTTCCGCGCCCGACCAGACTACGCCTGGAATGGCCGTCACCGCCGCCGATTGCGCGGGGCTGCAAGGCCGCCGGTCGCCGCAGCCCGGCGGCGGCGTCTGCCACATGCGCTCGCCATTGTCGATGCGAAACGCATACATGCCGCCGCCCTTGGTGGGATTGAGATCGTAAGTGCGATCGTTGCTGCCGGGCTTAAGCTGCAAGCCGAAGCGAATGTCCGACAGAGCGACGTACATGTTGCGTCCATCGGTCGCCGAGCCCCACTCGATGCCGCCCACTGTGCCGCCTTCGCCGATGCGCGATTTCCATAAAATTTGGCCGCGGCGGTCGGGATCGACGGCATACACAACCGCGGATTTTTGCCCGAGCAGAAGCGCGCGCTTGCCATTAGGGAGCGGGACCAGAATCGCCGATGAAGCGAAATCGAAATCGGGTCCATCGGAGTCGGGACAATTCACTTTGCCGGTAAGCTGGCAGGAACTGTTCCAAGCGTCCTTCGCGGTGAATTGCTTGGACCATAAAATCTCGCCGCTCGACAGGCGCAGCGCGACCAGAGCGTCGCTCATGGCTGTGGCTGGATCGGAGTAGTTGTCGCCGGTAGTGATGTACATTGTGTCGCGCTCGGGATCGAGCACCGGAGCGGTCCACACGCCGGCCCCCGACGGACCGAAAGCAGCCGCCCCGCGTTTCGTCTTGGGCCGGGCTTTGGCCGGCTCAGCGATGGTGTACGTCCTCCACAAAGGCTTGCCGGTGGCCGCGTCCAACGCGATTTCGCTCCCGCGGAAGGTGCAACACGCATAAGCGGACGCTACCGACAAAGCCTCTTCACGCGAGGCCACGCCGATGTAGAGCCGGCCCTGATGATACACGGGCGTCGCAGTAATGGTAGACGCCGGATGCTCGTCGGGCCGCGCCTTCCACAACTGCCGGCCATTGGCCGCATCCAGAGCATAAACGTAACCGGCGGAGTCGCCGAAGAAGATGGCCGCGTTCGCGCCCGCCTCTCCTACTGTTATTCCTGAACGCACCTGCGATTGCACGGTGGTGGTCCAGTGAACGCAGCCGCTCGCCGCGTCCAGTGCGTAGACGCTTCCGTCCTGTCCTCCAGCGAAAACCCGTCCGCCGGAAACGGCGGGCTGAGATCGCAGAGTCGAAGTGTCCTGAAACGCGAAGGCCCACTTGAGCTTCAAACGGGGCAAATCGTCCGCTGTGAGTCCCGCGTCCTTTGCCGATTGGAACCGGGTGTTATCGAGATTCCCTCCCCAACTGGCCCATGCGGGGCCGCCGCTCGAGCCCTCGCGCCCAGCGGTCGGGCAGGGATTCGCGATCTCCTCGCGCTTGCGCTGCAGCGTCACTGCCGTGCCGATTAGATTCGCGAGTTTGATGCGCTCATCGGCGGAAAGCGGAGCCGCCTGCGTCTTCATAATGCCGCTTTCGAGCGTCTTTTGAATCGCCGTGGGTGTCATGGTCTTCAGCACAGCGAGCTGAGGAATGCGGCCCGTGACTCCGCTGGCGGAGTCATGACAACCGGCGCAATGCTTCTGAAAAAGCTGCGTGGCGTAAGGATCGTCGGCGGCGAATAGCGCCACTTGCCCAATGAGGCAAAGCGCGATGAGGAATAGCCAGCCTGGTTTCATCTGGTTCCGCTCCAGCGCCCGATTGGCGCATCAGGGAGTATATCAACGTGGTGCGGCGTGTGGGGCCAACGCTCACGGGGCCGACGGCACAGACTCCAAATGAATCCCCAGCGTCTGCGCGTACGGCTGCAACCTCGGCGGGCGATCGTCGGGCTCCAGCAGCCACACTGTGCGGTCCGGATAATAGCGGCGGAGTTTTTCGTTCTCTTGGCGGCCTAAATCCAGCGCCCAAACCACGCGCGATTGGTCGATATTCGCCTCATTTCCAATCCATTCGCGGAGAGGATGCGATGGAGCGAATCGAACGAACACGAGCTGCTTGCCGGGCGAATCGGCGAGCCGCTTGCGAACGGCCGCTCGGCCCTCGGGGTCGCCGCGATTGACGTAATCGGAAGTCTCGTAGGGCAGCATGGCGGCCAATGTTTCGTCAGATGCGGCGAGATGCAGTCCAGACCAGAATGCAAAATGACCCACGGCGAGCAAAAAGACGAGCAGCGCGGCGGGCGCGCTCCATCGGCCGATCCATTCCAGGCCCGCCACGATCATGAGCAGAAACAAGCAGGCGACCGCGGCAAGATAGTGAGGATAAAAGTATGGGTAGAACGTTGTGCCGATGGCGAAAATGGCAATAGGAATCAGCGCCAGGCGCATGCGCGGGTCGCCGAGGGTGAAAACGAATCCGGCGAGCGCCAGATAGAGAGCCGGCAGGAAAAAGAAGCGCGCGTAGCGCAGGCGACCTGCGAACCTCCGGATGAACGGAAGCCGAGCTTCGCGGTCGTGGATCAGGGATTGGGCTTCGTAGTCGTCGCGCTGCTCCTGGCTGAGGTCGCCTTGCGGCGTGGGGTTCGGCTGGAACGTGAACGTCGCCGGCACGCCGTACCGATCGCGGCTGAGCTGGTACGGCAGCATCGTCCAGCTTCCGGTAACCGCGCGATTGTGCGCCGCTGTCAGCGCCAGGAAGGGGACCAAGATCGCGGCAGCTGAAGCCGCCGTTGCAGGCTTGAGCCTGCTCCACCCTGCAATCAGCACGACGCTAAAAAGCAAGAGCAGGAATTCGTAAGGACGGGTGATTAGTTGCAATCCGAGGCCGAGCCCGAGAAGCCATCCGTTCCGCCGCGGCAGCGCGCCGAAGACCAGGCAGCCCGCGATTCCGGAAACGGCGCCGCCCCAGTAGCTATTCATCCAATAACTCAGCGGGCCGAATTCGATTACGGCCAGAAAACCGCCCGCCAGCGCCCAGGCTGGTGCGATCCACTCGCGCAACATCCAATAACATAAGGCGCAGAAGATTCCTTCCGAAAGCAGCACTCCTGCCCACGGATGTCCGAAGACGATTTTCCCCAGGGCGAGCGCGATGCCTTGACCCAATGGAAATATCGAGCTGTATGTCGGCGTCTGTAATACGAAATTGGTTTCGAAGAAACGCGCGAAAGCGTGCGGCGGATTCGACAGGCGGAAGTGAGAGAGCGTATCGGCGAGCAGCAGGTAGCTCATGTCGTCGGCCGTGCTGGGAATGGGGGCGGACGCGCGGCGCCATAGCGTGAGCCGCAACCCCACCGGAAGCACTGCCAGGAGCAGCATGCACCAAGCGGTTCGCTTCGCCAGCGCTTTGAAAAATGGCCCGGCGCGCGGCCAGATCAGGAATAACGTCAGCAGAATCCCCGCGAACGCCAGTTCAATGGAGTCGAGCACAGCGTGGTTCGGCTAAGGCGTGGCTGCTTTGCGTGCCCGCTTGCGTGCGCCGGGCCGCACCACGGCTTGCTTACCGCTCCAGCGCCCCAGCCGGTACTCGCGGCCGTAGTTCGCCGTCAGATTGCGGATAGTCACGGCCACCGCGCCCGCGGCGTCGCAGGCATACCGTTCTTCGATCTGCTGCGCGGAAGCCGACGGCGTCCGATCCACGGCGACCTCCACCAGCGCGGGAACGCCCGCCACCGCTGGATCGAAGGGAAAAAGGATCTCATCCCACACCGCAATATCGCCGGAGGGCTGGCCATTCTCGTCTACCGAAGCCGCTTCCAGATAGCGAAAATCGCCGATGTTGTGAACGGGTTGGTACTGCCGCGAGACGGTGAGCGGCGGTTCGCCCGCAGCCGGCAGGCGTGTGTCGCGCGGGAAGATCGGATCGAAAATCATACGAGCCCCAGAGTCCGATTCGCGCCACACTCCGAAATTGCGCGTAAACACTTCGCGCAGTTTGTAACCGGCCGTTTCGTCCGCCTGAATCGCCAGACCGATCGCTGTGGCCGAGCGCGTATATTCGCTGCGCTTCACCTTGCGCCCGAACTCCTCGCGGAGCATGCGCGCCACCAGCGGCAATTCGCTGCCGCCGCCGGTGATGTACAGCGCGTCGATGTCGCCGCGATCCGCCAGTTTCGTCGTCGCCGCGACAGTTTCCTCAATCAGCGGACGGCAGCGCTCATAGAAATCGGCGACGGAAACCATGGCCTGGCCCATCCCCTCTTCGACCACATCCAAATCCGGCGCGATTCTGCGCGAATTGGGATGCAGCGCTTCCTTTTGCCGCCGGCATTCGTCCTCCAGACGGAACAGAGCGGCCGGATCGAGCGCGCCGAGCGCTCCCGCTCCCAGCGCCATCTCCGCCAGGATGTGATCGAAATCGTCTCCGCCGAGCGTCGAGATTCCTTCCGTGGCTAACACTGTGTGGGTGCGCTCGTCCAGGTCCACCAGCGATGCGTCGAACGTTCCACCGCCGAGATCGTATACCAGAATCCTGCCCGTGATCTGCTGGCGGTGCCCGAATTCGATGGATGCCGCCGAGGGCTCGTTCAGCAGGCCCAGCACGGAAAAACCCGCGCGGCGAAAGCCCTCCACTGTCAGAAATCGTTGATTGCTGTTGGCGTTGGCGGGGACGCCAAGCATGATCTCGAACGTCTCCGTTTTTCCGAAGTGCGCGGCGAGCGACTCATGTAGCGCGCCAAGCAATCCGTGCGTCAGCTCCGAAAGGAGCGCCGAGCTTCCGCCGGCTTCGAGCATCGTCTGCGGACCGGCGTCTTCCATGTAGCGCTTGAGCGAGCGGATCACAGTCCAACTCGAGTCTTGCTGCGCCTGCCAAGCGTCCCAACCGAAGCGGCGCTCGCACTCTCGCAGCGCGACTAGCGGCGGAAACCACTCGAATGTCGCTTCGGGAGTCTCAAACGGGACAAGAGGATAATTGCCGCGGTCGGCAGCCGCGACCACAATGCGGGTAGTGCCGAAGTCGATTCCAAGCTTCATGCTGTACTGAAAACGTCTTATACAATGGTCGCTTATGAAGAAGCCCGTTTGCGCCCTTTCGTTCCTTTTCGCGGCCCTGGGATTTGGCCAATCCAGCGCGCATTTAAGCAATTTGAAACAGTTGACGCACTCGGGCGAAAACGCCGAAGCTTACTGGGCGCCCGACGGCAAGCGGCTGATCTTTCAATCGTCGCGCGACGACAACTCCTGCGATCAGATTTACGTCATGAACGCCGACGGGTCGGATATGCACATGGTCTCGACCGGCAAGGGCGTGACCACGTGCGGATATTTTTTATCGGACAACAAGCACATCCTCTATGCTTCCACGCACGAGGCCAGCGCGTCCTGCCCTGCCAAGCCGGATCGCAGCAAAGGCTATTTGTGGGCTGTGCATCCCGGCTATGACATTTACCTCGCGGAAGACAACGGCAAGATCCTCAAGAAACTCACCGATGCGCCGGGATACGATGCGGAAGCCACCATCAATTGGAAGAATAAGCAGATCATCTATACATCGAAGGCTTCGGGCGACCTGGATATTTGGACGATGAAAGAGGACGGGTCGGGCAAAAGGCAGCTTACGAAAACCGAGGGCTACGACGGCGGCCCGGTCCTTTCGCGCGACGGAACGAAGATGGCCTGGCGCGCTTACCATCCCGATACGCCCGATAAGTTGGCGACGTATCGCGATCTGCTGAAGCAGAACCTCACCGCGCCGATGAAGATGGAGTTATGGGTCGCCAACAGCGACGGTTCGAACGCGAAGCAGATCACTAAAAACGGCTGCGCCAACTTCGCGCCGACGTTCACGCCGGACGGCAAGAAGCTCCTGTTTTCGTCGAATAAGAACCATTGCGACAGCAACGATTTCGAGCTGTACACGATCAATCTGGACGGAACGGGCCTGGATCAGGTGTCAAGTTATGGCGGATTCACGGCCTTCCCGGAATTCTCGCCGGACGGCAAGAAGATCGTGTTCATTTCGAGCTATCAGGGTAAGACTCCGTACGACTTCAACGTTTTCACAGCGGATTGGCGATAACTATCTCGGGCTATCATAGTGTCGGTGACTGCAATTTACACCGCGCGGTACACGAAGATCCAGGCCGGGTATATGGGGCAGCTCGTGGAATGGCCGGAGGTGATCAGCGAAGGCTCCACGCTTGAGGAGTGCAGGGGCATGCTTGAGGACGCGCTTCACGAGATGATCCTCGCGTACCGCCAGCAAGGAAAAACCGTGCCGACCGAGCGGGGCCTCTTGGAGTCGCTCCCCGTGGAAGTCTGAGTTCGTGTCCGTTAAGCGCTCGGACCTCGTTCGGTATTTCGAACGAAACGGATATGAGCTCATTCGCGAAGGCGCCAAACATTCTATCTACTCAAACGGCGTGAAAACGGTTCCGGTCAAGCGGCATCGCGTGATCGATAGAGTCACCGCGAACGCGCTATGCAAACAGGCGGGCTTAGAGCCAAAGTTCTGAACCATATTCGCGCCAGGCATGTACTCTAGCGCGAACGGCTCGACAGCGGACCTGCTCCCATGCTTAAGGCATGCTCGCCCTCGCAGATCCAACATCCCTGTACGGCAAAGGCGGCGAGCAATCATCCAGCCCCATGTGTGTCGGTTTGACCCGGCAGGCTCGATTCATCGCTCCAATCCAAAGAATTTCGAAGTAAATTGTCCTGGCCGCCAGCTTGCATTGTAAGCAGCACGTGCTCGGTATTTTCCTCAACCGTTTGTTTGGTTCTTACAGCGGCCAAAGCGTCTCTCGCGTCGTGTCGCAAATTCACCGGCAAATTACACGAATGCGATTCCGCGGGCGATATTGCCCACATCCTGAACGAATCCAAAATGGCGCTGTGCGCGGCATTGATTGCGCGCCGTTCTTCTCCAGCGGCCGAGGCCCTGACGCTGAAAATTCTCAACATCTTCCTTGCTCAGCGCCACCTTCGGCTCCGAAGCGCGTCGGTGCTCTCGCGCCCCATCGGGCTCGTCGTCGACCCGTCCAACTTGTGCCGCCTCGCATGCCCAGGCTGCGTCCACTCCGAACGCTCCGAATCGCTAAATCTGTTTGGCTGGCGCAAGGGCACGCTGCCCGATGACCGATTTTCCGCGCTGCTCCAGCTCTGCGGCCCGCACGCGATCGGCGTCTATTTTTGCAATTATGGCGAGCCGCTGCTTAATCTAAGCACTCCGAAGCTTATCCGAAGAGCGAAAGCGTACTTGCTTTGGACTGGACTCTCGACCAGCCTCTCGGTTCAGCGCTTCGATGCGGATGCCTATGTCGAATCGGGGCTCGATTTCATGGCGCTTTCGATAGATGGCGCCACCCAGCCCGCCTATGGGCGATTTCGCCGCAACGGCCACCTGTGTCTCGTTTTCGAAAATATCCGGAAACTGGTGAACGCGAAGCGCAAGCTCCGCCTGCGAACGCCGGTATTATCTTGGAATTACCTCGCATTTGAGCACAACGTACACGAGATTCCCTTGGCCAGGCGAATCGCCCGAAGATTAGGAGTCGATCGATTTCGCGTCGTTGCCCCATTCGACGTGAGTTGGGACGATCCCCAGATCCGGCCCCGGCCGCAGCGCGCTGGCCTCTGGCGGCTGAGTTGGCTGCCGCGTTTGAGTGGAGCCGCGAACTGGAATCCGTTTCCGGACGAAGTGGACGGCGCTGCGATAACGCGGGCGTTCGATTCCGGATGGCCCGATCATGACGCGCCGTCGATAGCGCAAACAGCGGGACACACGTGTCACTGGCTCTACAAAAACCTCGTTATGGACGCGACGGGGAGAATCCTGCCCTGCTGCGGCTCTCCGCGGCCCGCTGTGGACCTGGTGTTCGCCACGCTCGACGGCGCCCTCGAGCATAGGGGCGATCCTTATAATTCCGAAAAATACCAGCGCGCGAGGTCGTGGTTTGCTGGCAGTTCCGGCGACGCGGCCGGCGCGCCGTATTGCGCTCGATGCGAGTGGGATCAGCGCAACGTCAACATCGGTGGCCCGGAAATTCGGCGCTATTTTCGCGCTGCCGGATCGAGTGCCTTCAATCGCGAAAGCCTCCGGCTTTTGTCGGAGTGGTAATATCCCGCCAGAGCCCGGTATCTTCAGGCATGCAGCCCGGACTCTATATACATCGCGCGCAGGTGTCTTATAATAAAGTGATTTCCGGCCCGACTGGCTGGGGAGGGAACTCGCAAGGCGCAGCCTTGGCCCCTGAATCGAGCGGTTCCCGCCAGTTGTAGGCCGCGCCGGCGCTGCACCGGCAGCAACATGTTCGCGAGCGCATTTACACCGGCCGTGTTTGTCGCCACCGGACTCTCGTCCGTCGTGAACCGGCTTACCTACGCCCTCACCGACGATCCGTTCAAAGGGATTCATCGCCTGGTCTTCTTCGATTGGGCGATGATGATCCCGTATTTCTCGCTCCTGATCGTACTCTCCTTCTACGGCCTGCACCGCTATGCGATGATTCGCGGTTATCTGAAGCATCGCGCGCAGTTCCCCGATGATCCACCGAAGCGGTTCGAGCAGTTACCCCGCGTGACCCTCCAGCTTCCTATTTACAACGAACAATACGTTGTGGAGCGGCTGCTGGAGGAAACCGTCCAGATCGACTATCCCCGCGAGCTGCTCCAGATTCAGGTGCTGGACGATTCCACCGATGAGACCGCCCCTTTCACTTGCCGGCTGGTCAACGAATACCAGGAAGCCGGATTCCCCATCGAATACATCCATCGCGGCAATCGTCACGGATTCAAGGCGGGCGCGCTGCAACACGGCTTGGAAACCGCTACCGGCGAATTTGTGGCCATCTTCGACGCCGATTTCGTGCCTCCGCGCGATTTCCTCCAGCGCACCATCCATTTCTTCGCGGAGCAAAATGTCGGCATGGTGCAGACGCGCTGGGGTTATCTGAACCGCCACTACAACCTGCTCACCGAAGTGCAGGCGATGTTGCTCGATGGCCATTTCGTTCTGGAGCACGTCGCACGCGCCGGCGCCGGCCTGTTTTTCAATTTCAACGGCACTGCGGGGATTCTTCGCAAATCCACGATCTCGGATGCGGGCGGGTGGCAGCACGACACGCTTACGGAAGATTCCGATCTCAGCTACCGAGCCCAGCTTAAAGGATGGAAGTTCGTTTACGTGCCTTCGGTGGAGTGTCCCTCGGAGCTGCCGGTCGAAACCTACGGCTTTCAGGTGCAGCAATCGCGCTGGGCCAAAGGGCTGACCCAGGTCGCCAAGAAGCTGCTGATCCGGATTCTGCGTTCCGATCAGCCCTTCCGCGTCAAGGTGGAGGCATTTTTTCACCTGACCCCCAATATCTCTTATCCCCTAATGATTGGCGTGAGCGCGCTGATATTACCGGTGATGATCGTCCGCTTTTACCAAGGCTGGTTTCAGATGCTCTGGATCGATCTGCCGTTGATTGCGGCATCGTTTTGGTCTATATCGGCCTTCTACATGGTGGCGCATCGCGCCTTGTTCCCCAAGACGTGGAAACGCGGACTCCTGTTTCTGCCCGCGTTGATGGCGGCCGGGGTGGCGCTCACGATCGTCAACTCGCGCGCCGTCATCGAGGCGCTGATCGGTTACCAAACCGAATTCGCCCGTACCGCCAAATACGCCATCGGCGATCGCGAGCGCGTGCGCTTGCGCGAGATCAAGTATCGCCGGCGCAGTGGATGGCTCCCCTATGCCGAAATCGCCGCCGGGAGCTTCTTTCTCTGGATGACCGTGTACGCGATCGATTCGATGAACTTCTTAGCCGCGCCGTTCCTGCTGTTGTTCGTAGGCGGTTACTATTGGGCCGGATTTACTACGCTATGGCAGGAGTACCAGGGCAAGCTCGCGTTTGAGCGCCAGCGCGAGCTGGCAGCCGAGAGAGCGGAAGCGTAACGGCTCCGATTTATTTACCCGACAGTTCGTCTAACAGTGATACATCCAGGTCATCCCGCACCACGATAGACGCGGAGCGCTGCCGACCAGTACAACAGCGCCCAAACGCCCCCGCCGATCCATCCTGCGAGCACGTCCGTGGGCCAGTGGACGCCGAGATACACGCGGGTGACTCCGATGAGCGCCACAACGATCGCCGCCGATGAGTAAACGTAAATCGTCATCGTCTTTCGCCGATAAAGTTGAGCCGCTACCGTCGCCAGAGAAAAATACGTGATGGCGGACAGGAGGGCGTGTCCGCTCGGGAAGCTGGCTCCTGAGAAATAGCCGATTCTCGGGACCAGATCCGGCCTGGCGCGGTCGAATGCGTTTTTGAGCGTCGTATCGAGAAAGTGTCCCGCGACGACGCAGCCGCACAGAAACAGCGCCAGCCGGCCCTTGCGATCAATCGCAAGAAAGCCCACGGCCAGTATGGTCGCCAACGCCAGAACGTTGGTGCTGCCCAGCGCCGAAATATCGCGCGCCATTTGTTGGAATCCCGGCGTCCCTAGGGGAGCGCCGTCGGGGCGGCGCATAGCCAGCAGCAGATTCCGATCGAAGCTCACCGTGCGACCAGCCGAAATCTCTATCGCGAGCAGCGTGAAAATCCCTATCCCGGCTACAAGAGCCGCGATCGCAAACCAGGCGCTGCGCGATAGCGTCATTCCGCGCCCGCGCAACTATTTTTTCCGCACCGCGTTGAGCACTTCCTCCGCCGAGTGCACCAGCATGTGCGTCACCTCGCCTTTGTCGTCCGTCACAAATTCATAGGTTCCGAGCAAACGGGGCGAAAACAAGGTCTGCGAAAGGGGGATCATTGGAATTTTTCCCTTGCCCTGAAGATCGATCAGCAGCTCGCCGTTTTCCAGCGTGACGTTAAAAACCGCACGCGGACCGAGCGCATACGAGCCCGTCGCCGGAGGAACTTCGTAGACGCCCTCATATTTGGCCAAAACCTCGGGAGGCACGATTACTTTTTTCTCCTCCGAGGTCCGCCCAATCAGATGCTCCCGGTCTTTTTCGTTTTCCAGGCAGACGTATTCCAGCAGCTCCGTATCGGGCGCGAGGCTTCCTCCCGCCGATACCGTCCAGGGCTTGGAGTAAGCGTTGGGGTCTTCCAGCGTGACCTGCAAATTCATGTGCCCGAAATCGCGCCGGCTGTACCGCTCCGTCATTCGCAGAGCTTCCGTATGAGGATGCCCGGCAAAATCGAGCCAGGTCCGGTCGTTGAAGCCCGCGCTCTCCACCACCAGCTCGTCGCCTTCCCAATGTCCCACTGAGTAGCCCATCCAGCTTGGATTAGGATCTTGCGGAAGAGATCGCCCATCCAGGAAGATTTGGCGATAGGAGAGATCTTCGTACAGGATTACAATTAGCGCCGGCGTCTGTACGATTTTGGCCAATCCGGAGTGAGTAATGTGGCGAGGGCCTCCGGGGATGCAGCCGGTGATTTCCGGATCGTCTTTGCCGAAATTTCCCAATCTCTCGAGCGATAGCTGGCTCGCCCAGGGCTGGATCGCAGAAGAGGGGAGCGCGGCCGTGATATTCGCGGAGATTCCCACCTCGACTCCAAGGCGCCACAATCCCGATAAATCCGGCTTGCCGTCGGCAGCCTTTGGAGCGGGCGCGGACAAATTCGGCTTGCCATCGGCCCCGCGCGGAATTCCGGGAGTCGGTTGATGCAGCCATTGCCCATCCGCCAAGGCGCCGAGCACGAACGCAGCCGCCGCGATTTTGCCGGTCATTGGGCCGCCATGTGACGTTGGTCGCGCTCGTTTTCCTGGCAGATAGATTCCATGATCTCCTCGTTCTTCGGAGCGAGCGAATGCGTTTTCTTCATCGTCCACGGTTTTTGAAACGCGCTGGGATCGTCTACCGTGACTTCCACTTCCAAATGCCCCAAATCGGGCCGGCGGTATCGCTCGGTCACGTGCTGCATCTCGGTTTGCGGCAGCCCATCGAAGCTGATCCACGTTCGATCATTCAAACCTGTTGTATCCACCACCAACGTTTCTCCTTCCCAACGTCCCACGGAATGGCCATAAAAGGAAGGATTCGGGTCCTTCGGATGCCCCCGTCCATCCAAAAATACCTGGCGCGGCGGATCGCCTTCCTCTATGATCACCAGCAGCTTGGGCGTCTGAACGAATTTGATCGGCCCGAACGTGCCGCTCATGGCGACGCCGAACGGCAGGCAGAGCGAGGTGGGGATATCTTTGGCCATGTCCTCACCGCGTTTCTTCATCAGCGCTTCCACCCATGGCAGCGGCTCCGGTTTGCCTGGATCGCTGGGAATGGCGCCCAGCCAGATGCCGCTCAGATCCGGCTTGCCGTCCCTGGTTCGCGGAGTGGGACCTTTCGGCGTGGGCTGCGGCGCGATTAATTTCACGAATTCCGCCCCACTGTCGCCCAAAGTGTTCAGCAAAACGTCGTCCAGCCGGATTTCCAGGCGCGCCGCCTGCGCCTGCGCCACTCGAACGGTGCGCTTGAACGGAATGAAAATCGGCGGATACTCGACGGAGACCTCGTAATTCCCCGGCGCAAGGCCGGAAAGCGAGTAGCTTCCGTTCGACGCGGTCCTTGCGGAATAGGAAGCGCCGGTGGCCGCGTTCTTCACGAGAATGGGAGCGTTGGGGATCGGCTCGCCGCTACCCGCCGCTGTAAGCACTCTTCCGCTAATCGCGCCTGTGTTCTGCGCCCACCCCACCGCGGCGCAACATGCTAATAGGTACACTATGTTTCGCACGAATCCCCCCGAGACGGCAGTATTTTACCACTATTCCCGGCAAATCCCCCGTTCGCTCGACCGAATAAACCGGACCAAATGCCGGGCGTGATCGGTCGCGATTTCGGCTTCGATCCGCTGCAGAGCTTCCTCCAGCTTCAATCCGCTCCGGTACAGGATCTTGTAGGCCCTTTTCAACGCCTGGATTTCAGCCGGCGAGATTCCGGCGCGCTTCAACCCGACCAGGTTCAGTCCTTTCGCGGCGATGTTGTAATCCGCGTACATGAAAAACGGCGGCACGTCGCTGTTTACCCGCGTATTTCCCGCGATCATCGCCAGCCGCCCGATCTTGGAATATTGATGAATCACCACGCCGCCGGAGATAAACGCTTCGTCCTCCACCTCCGCGTAGCCCGCCACCAGGGCGCAGCTTGCGATCGTGACGTGATTGCCGATCCGGCAATTGTGCGCGATGTGGCCAGACGTCATGATGTAGTTGCCGTCGCCGATCGTCGTTTCGGATTCGGGCGCCGTACCGCGTGAAATTGTGTAATGCTCGCGGATGACGTTGTTGTGGCCGATCGTCAAATAGCTGCGCGCGCCGGTAAATGTTTTGTCCAGCGGGTCGGTGCCTAGCACCGTCCCGGCCGAGATCCGATTATTCTCCCCGAGCGTGGTCCATCTTTTTATATAGACGTGCGGCTCCAGCCGCGTTCCCGCGCCGATGGCTACATCCTGTTCGATCACTGTGAAATCGCCGACCACAGCTCCGGGGCCGATTACGGCATCGGGGTGAACGCGCGCGGTCGGCGCCACCTGCGCGGAGGGATCGATGGGCAAGTTTTCATTTTATCCGCGGGCTGAATTCCGCCCTACGGGACCCAGCGCAGTACGGCGAACAGCGCGATCCAAAGCGCCCCCAGGAAGTGCCAGTAATAACCGACCACATCCACCAGTTCGCGCCGCGGCGCGCGACGTAACAGAACCACCAGCAGCGCGACGATTCCTCCCACCAGGTGCAGGGCGTGCAATCCGGTAAACAAATAAAAAAACGAGCTGTGCGGATTCTGGTTGAGGTAGGCGCCGATCCCCACCAGCTCGCGCCAAGCTGTGAGCTGGGAGGCAAGAAAGGCCGCGCCCAGGCAGCCGCTGGCGACCAGAAATCGCGATGCCAGCCGGTGCTTGCCCTTGCGGTATATGCGGCGCGCCGTTTCGAACGTCACGCTGCCTGAAAGAATAAACGCCGTGGAAAGCCAGAGCACCTTGGGAAGAGGGATCGGATCCCAGAACGGAGGCCTCCGCGCGCGCCAATAGTACGCAATCACCAGCGCGGTGAAAAACGCCAGAATCGATCCGCAACTGGAAAGCAGGACGATCCGGTAAGTCCCCGGCGGGGCGTTTTTCGGATCTTCAAGCGAGGAAGGTAAGACGACGACGCTGCCGGTCTTCTCCGCCCGGTCACTCACCAGCCGCGTCATGTTTCTATTTTACGCCGCTCCGCCGGAAGCCTGAGCAGCCCGGTGAGTCGATCGCTCATTGGTGCCGTCTGGAAGGCTTTTGAGGTTCAGCCGCGAGTGCCGCGAGGCGCCGATCTAATTCGACTAAGCCGCTGTCGATCTGCACTCTGTCATGGGCATTCACGAGTCTCCTGAACCTTCTGACCGCTAGCGCGACCTTCTCAGCATTGCGCTGGAGGAGGACGTAGCGTTCCATGTCGCCCGAACATTTTCGTTCCGCCGCCAGCCGAACGAACGTAAGCCCGAGTTCCAGTTCAACGGCAAGAAAGCCGGCGCGAATCCAGCTCTGCTCTTGATCCGAATACATCTTGGGAGCACACTCCCGGTTCTCCGGAAACTCAGTTGGTAGATGTGATGGCTTCGAATCCGTTCCCTGCGCGGCTAATCTAGTTCTGGCGGAGAGGGGGGGATTCGAACCCCCGGTAGAGGTTTAGGCCCCTACGACGGTTTAGCAAACCGCTGCTTTCGACCACTCAGCCACCTCTCCGAGGCGGGCAGTTCGGCATCGCCTACTTCATCCAGGATGGTATCACAGGGCGCTGCGACGCCGCCAGACGCGCTCTCATGCCCCGGACAGTGTTTTGCCTCCGCCATAGGCGGGGAAAGCGAAACAGACCCCAAACGAAAATGCTCACCCGAAGGTGAGCATTTTTCGGACCCTGTTTCTCGCAGGGCGATGTACATGGGAGAATCAGCTTCGACGGTTTCGCAACCGCCAAAACCTATGTGATTGGATATTAGGGCGAGCGGGGGGTTAAGTCAAGCAAAAAACTAGAGCCTTGCAGGATCGCCACAAATACTTAATTCTAGGAAACTTATGGTTTATCCCCGTCGCCCTGGACTTTTGGCCGCCCAGCGCCATTGCAGCGGGTGACAACCTCGGTTTGGGCTCTAACACTCCGAAATAACGAGGCTTATTTATCGCCAAGGTGGAGAACGATCATCCTATCGTTCTCGGGCCCCTGCCAACCCAGTTTCCGCAGCACAACCCGGAACGTGCCGAAGCCAACTCCCGCAATCAGGCACATCAACAGAATAATTCCCGCCAGGCCAACGATCGTCAGGACCATCTTCGCGCTATCCTTGACGGTCGGTCCCCCAATAGTCTCATTCCAAGTCAGATTAACGTTATAGACAACTTGCGCCAGCACTCGTTCCGCCGCATCGGGGTCCGGCGGCTGGACGGTCAGGGCAACCATGGGGCCAGCCCTCTTGACCACAGCGCCCTGGATCGTCTGAAAATCCTTATAACGGTCCATCGCAATGGCGGGCGTTGGATAGTTGAAGATCCCCATCGCCATAACGCCCTTTGGGGTCATGTACTTGCCTACCTGAGCCTCAGTCCCGAGATGAAATGCCGCCATTGAAGGCGAAACTTGAGGAAAGTAGCGCTCCAGCGATATGGGACCGAGAATATAGCGCTCGGAATTCCGGATCAGGTCCTGGCGCGGCAGGTACGTCGGAAGCACCGGCAGAGCCGAGGTTTCGAACAAAGGCAGATCGAGATAGAACGCATCCAAATCGTCTTTCGCGGGCTGACCACCGAGGAATTGGAAAACGTAATTGCCGTGGGAGAACACCGAGCCGTCGGAGGATTGGATCGACTGGAGGAAGGCCATGGCGCCGGTGGAGTCGTTAAATCGCCACGCAGTGGCCTGAAAATGCCCGTTTTGGGCGCCGAAATCGGCTTTTTCGGCCTCTTGAAAGCCATATTCTTGGTATAGAGCGCCGTCCGTGGCAGCCATCGGTTTAGCCGCGCTTTTGTGGTACGGGCCGATTTGATCGGGGAAGATCGCCCCGTGTAAAAAACCGCTAAATATCAGGAGTGGAGTTAGGCGCCACAGCATTTCTTGTACTTCTTTCCGCTTCCGCAGGGGCATGGGTCGTTGCGGCCCGCTTTTTTGGCCGCCAATTTGGGTTGCTTCGGGGCCGAAGATTCGCCGCCGACAAATTGCAACTGCTCCAGCTCCCGCTGTTTTTTCCGCTGGATATTGCTGGTGAAATCGAGCACGGCCGACTGAGCGGCTTTGTTGACCGGCGCGGGCCCCAGCGCGGGACCCGCGGCGGCAACTCCCACCGCCTCCTCGTCTTCGTCCGGTTCATCGGCCCAGAGCTCGGGATAGGGGACATTGCCGGGGATCTCGCTATCCGGCGCCGGCTCTTCCACCCGCTGGAGGAAGAACAGGTACCGGATAGTTTCGTCCTCGATCCGGTCCATCATGTCCTGGAACAGGACGTAGGATTCCTTCTTGTATTCGATGAGGGGATCTTTTTGACCGTAGCCTCGGAGGCCAATGCCTTCCTTCAGGTGATCCATCGACAGCAGATGGTCCTTCCACTGGTTGTCGATGACGTTGAGCATGATCATGCGCTCGGTTTCGCGCATCAATTCCGCGCCGATCATGCTTTCCTTCTCGTTATATTTCTTTACCAACTGCTCGCGAACGTCTTCCTCGATCTGGCGGCGGTCTATATTCATCAGCTCTTCGGTGCGAATCTTGACGCCGAATTGGGTGAGGACATCGCTTTCCAGGCCGGTCCAATCCCAGGTGCTGGAATGGCCCTTTTCCAGCAAGCGCGCGTCGATGAAAGACCCCAGAATGCCATCGATGATCTCGAGGACGCGGTCTTTTTGATCCTTGCCTTCGAGCAGGGCCCGACGCATGCCGTAGACGGCCTGACGCTGCTTGTTCATCACGTCGTCGTATTCGAGAACGTGCTTACGGGAGGCGAAATGCTGCGCCTCGACGGCCTTCTGCGCGGCCGCGATGCGGCGCGTGATCATCTTGCTTTCGATGGGAACGTCTTCTTCCATGCCCAGCCGGAGCATGAGATTCTGCATTTTCGGGCCGCCGAAAATGCGCATCAGATCGTCCTGCAAAGAGAGATAAAATCGCGCGCTGCCGGGATCGCCCTGTCGGCCCGCACGTCCGCGAAGCTGGTTATCGATGCGGCGGGATTCGTGGCGCTCGGTGCCCAGAATGTGCAGGCCGCCCAAATCCACCACGTCGTCGTGCTCCTTGGCGGTTTCGTCCTTGAAGCGCTGATAAAGTGTGTCCCATTCCGCGCGCTCCGGCGAGCCGATCGCGGCGGTTTGCAGCGAATCGGGGTCTTTGTTTTCCTTGCGCAGGCGCTCCTTGGTCATGAATTCCGGATTGCCGCCCAGGAGAATATCGGTTCCGCGTCCGGCCATGTTGGTGGAGACGGTGACCGCGCCTTTCCGTCCCGCCTGCGCGACGATGGTGGCTTCGCGCTCGTGATTTTTGGCGTTCAAGACTTCGTGCCTGACGCCCATTTTCTTGAGAATTCCCGATAATTTCTCCGATTTGTCCACAGAAACCGTGCCCACCAGCACCGGCTGCCCCTTTTCGTGTAGCGCCTTGATCTCCTTGGCGGCGTTGCGGAACTTTTCCTCCTCGGTGCGATAGACGACGTCGGAGAATTCCTTGCGCAGCAGCGTGCGGTTGGTGGGGATGATGGTGACGTCGAGATTGTAAATTTTGTTCAGCTCGGCCGCTTCCGTTTCGGCCGTTCCGGTCATGCCGGCGAGCTTCTTGTACATGCGGAAGTAGTTCTGGAAGGTAATGGTGGCCAGGGTTTGATTTTCGCGCTGGATTTTCACGCCTTCCTTGGCTTCGATGGCCTGATGGAGGCCGTCAGACCAGCGCCGGCCGGGCATCAGGCGGCCGGTGAATTCGTCCACGATGATGACTTCGTCGTCTTTCACCACATAATCGCGATCGCGCAGGTAAAGCACGTGCGCGCGGAGCGCCTGCTGCACGTGGTGGTTCATCTCCATGTTGATAGCGTCGTAGAGATTGCCGAGACCTAGCAGCTTTTCCACCTTGAGCACGCCCTCTTCGGTGAGCGCGGCGGCCCGATGTTTTTCGTCGATGGTGTAGTCGCCGGTGGTCCAGTTCTGCCCGGGCTCCTTCCCCTCGATGACTTCGCCGCGGATCAGGTTCGGAATAATTCGGTTTACCCGGTAGTATTTGTCGGTGGACTCCTCGCTGGGGCCGGAAATAATCAGAGGCGTGCGGGCTTCATCGATCAAGATCGAATCGACTTCGTCCACAATGGCGAAGTTGTGCTCGCGCTGCACGCAATCGGCGATGCGAAACTTCATGTTGTCGCGGAGATAATCGAAGCCGAATTCGTTATTCGTGCCGTAGGTGATGTCGCACCGGTAACTTGCGGTGCGTTCGACATCGTCGAGATCATGAACGATAACGCCCACCGTCAAGCCCAGCGCCTTGTAGATGCGGCCCATCCAATCCGAGTCGCGGTGGGCGAGGTAATCGTTCACGGTGACCACGTGGACGCCCTTGCGCGCCAGCGCGTTCAGGTAGACGGGAAGCGTTGCGACCAGCGTTTTTCCTTCGCCCGTCTTCATTTCCGCCACCTTGCCGCGATGCAGCACGATGCCGCCGATAAGCTGAACGTCGAAGTGGCGCATGTTGAGCATGCGGCGCCCCGCCTCGCGCACGGTGGCGAATGCGGGGATCAGCAAATCGTCGAGCGCAGCGCCCTGGTCGATTTGCTCGCGAAAGCGGACGGTCTGAGCGGCCAGCTCTTCTTCGGAGAGCGCCTGCATCTCCTCTTCCATATCGTTAATGGCCGCGATCGTCGGGCGCATGGCCTTCACTTCGCGCTCGCTCTTGCTCCCGAAAACCTTCTCTAGTAGTTTTTCAACTTCCATATTTGGCCTCCCATCGTATCCCCATTCCGGCGGCCGGACCGCCGGACAAAGCTATCAACTTAGTCGCTTTGAAACGAAGTCGGGGGGTCAGCAGCGTAGCAACCGGCGCCGCTGGAGGCGAATCGAGGGAAGAGCGACAGCGTCCGCCGCGACCATCCAGAGGGAATGTCCGAGGGGCGTGAGTTGAAAAGCGGCCATCGACAGCATTGCGCGAGAAGACGGCCGCCGCGCCGCGGAATGCAACGATGGCGCCTCCGCCGCGGGCGCGACGAACTGGAAGACAGAATGTATAAGACGGACGAGAGGATGCTGCGGCGCGCCAGACTGCCTGGGCGACTCCGGTCCCGCGGCGGCCACGGCTATCAGCGCCGAGAGGCCGATCAGCGGGGCAAGGCTGGAGAAAAGCGTGCGGCGCGGGCGCATGGGCTCCTGAGCGCAGTTTAACATATGGAGCCGTTAGCGGAGAGCGGTATTAAGCACGAATGCCTTGATCTTTACGGGGCCGGAAGACAACTCGGCTCCTTGCGCCTCGAAGTATGCTCGCGCGTCTTCGGGTGTAAGTCTTGGCTAATCCCTCGCCGGATATCGCGCACCCTTTCTTCTGTTACCGGGGCGACACCATAAGCGCTTCCGCTCGTAGCGCGCTTTTGACATCGGGCGTTACTTCATAGGCGGAGCCTCCCGGAGGCGTCCGCATGCGTATTTGTGCAACAGGCTGGAAATGAGGGTCTGGTACGGGAGCCCTTCTTCGATGGCCCGCTTCTGGATCGCCTCCAGATCCCCGGTGGAGATTCGGATATTGACCCGCCGATCTTTGCGGAAAGCTTCGCGTGCGTAGCGCGCATAGCGGGCACGGTCTCGCTGGCGCGATTGCGTTGAACGCCACTCGCCGGCTTCGACGGATTTGAGGATATCCTGCTCGTCCTTTTCAAGTTTGGTCGCTTTGGTCTTCATCGATTCCTGGCTCCCTTCCCCAGATACAGGCGGGTTAGTTTGCGGCTCGGAATAATAGTTTTGAGAAACACGAATTCGGCATCCTCGATGAAAGGCACGAGAAAGACGTAACCGGAGCGCTCGACGACGAAGATACGTTGCTTAGCATATCTTTCGCGATTGGAATGTTCGAGAACATCCAACAAGCCGCCCCGCTCAATGTGAAAAACGATTTCTTCGAAACCAATCCCGCCCTGGGCTTTCAGCTTTTCATTCTTGGCCTGATTCCAGCGGAATCGCTTCACATCTCCCAAATTGTAGCAACTGTGCGCCTCTAAGGCACACATTGGCATCAAGGCATCCCAACTGACCTCCGGGACAAGCTAAAGCGTGTCATAGCGAAAGAGGTCCGGGGCCGAAACGGAGCTTAGCGATCGCCCTCCCGCAGTATCATGAGTCGAATGCGCCGGACGCCTCTCTACGAATCCCATCGGCGGCTGGGCGCGCGCATGGTCGATTTCGGCGGTTGGGAGATGCCCGTGCAATACTCCGGCATTCTGGCGGAGCACCATGCGGTGCGCCAAAAGGTCGGGCTTTTCGATGTCAGCCACATGGGCGAAATCGAGATTCGCGGGCCGGAGGCAACCCGTCTGGTGAATCTGGTCACGACCAACGATGCCTCCCGATTGCCTGCCGGGCAGGCGCAATACTCGGCCATGCTCTATGAGCACGGGGGCTTCGTGGACGACATCCTGGTCCATAAAATAGCGGACGATAACTATTTTCTGTGCGTGAACGCGGCCAACCAGGAGAAGGATTTTCGTCACATCCAGGAGCACAACCGGTTCGACGCAACGGCGGAAAACGCTGGGGGGCGCTACGCGCAGATCGCGATTCAGGGTCCACGCGCGCTCGAGACGCTGCAAAAGCTAACCCGTGTGCCGCTGGCCCAAATTCGTTACTATCGTTTTGTTGACGGCGGGGTGAGCGGAGCCCCCGCTCGGATCGCGCGCACCGGTTACACAGGCGAAGACGGGTTCGAAGTCTATATCGCCCCCGATCATTCTTCACGCCTGTGGGACGAGATTCTGGCCGCGGGCGCCGAATTTGGCGTCGAGCCGTGCGGTCTCGGCGCGCGCAATACTCTACGATTGGAGGCCAAAATGGCGCTGTACGGTCACGAGATCCACGCGAGCGTCACCCCTTGGGAAGCGGATTTGGGCTGGATTGTGAAGCTCGATAAAGGGGACTTCGTCGGGCGCGAGGCCCTGCTGAAACAAAGGCAGCGCGGAGTCTCCCGGAAACTGACGGGTTTTGAGATGCGGGGCCGCGGCATCGCTCGTGATGGCTACGAGGTCTATGTGGACGGCCTTCCCGCCGGGTGGGTGACCAGCGGCGGTCCATCGCCTACCCTGAACAAAAACATCGGCTTATGTTATCTGCCCGCCGCGATGGCGCAGCCCGGCCGCGCCATAAGCGTCCTGGCGCGGGGACAGATGGTCGAGGCCATCACCGTTCCCACGCCGTTCTATAAGAGAGTCCAATAGGAACATGTATCCGGAAAACTATCGCTACACCAAGGAACACGAATGGGTGCGGCTGGAAGGCGATATCGGAATTGTGGGCATCACCGATCATGCGCAGAAGGAATTGGGCGACATCGTCTACGCCGATTTGCCCAAGCCAGGGACCCTGGTGGAACAAGGGAAGGCCATGGGATCGGTGGAATCGGTGAAAGCGGTGAACGAAATCTTTTCGCCCGTTTCCGGCGAGGTAGTGGAGGCCAATGAAGCCCTTGCCGCGACGCCCGAAAAGCTCAACCAGGATCCACACGGCGAAGGATGGCTTGTTAAGATCAAGGTGTCGGCCCCCGCTGAAGTCGACGCGCTGCTTTCCGCCGCCGATTATCAAAAGTTCATAGGCGCCGAATCGGAATAAGGATACTGCGATGCCGCGGTCGCGGCGTCCGCGCCAATCGGCGCGTGGATTGAAACTTGCGATATCTTCCGAAATCGGATCTGGAACGCCGCCAGATGCTCGATGCGATCGGCGTCTCACGCCTGGAAGATCTCTACAGACATCTACCCAAAGAGGTGTTGCTGAACCGGCCGCTCGACATTCCGCCGGGCAGGAGCGAATACGAAATCGCCGATTATTTCCGCGCTCGCGGCGCCGATAACGCGAACGGCTACGCGAACTTCTTGGGCGCGGGCGTCTACCATCACTACCGCCCCGTGCTGGTGGATGTGGTGGCGTCGCGCGGTGAGTTTCTCACTTCGTACACGCCTTACCAAGCGGAAATCTCGCAAGGCACCCTGACGTCGATCTTCGAATTTCAAACCATGATCTGCCAGTTAACCGGCATGGACGTGGCGAATGCGTCCATGTACGACGGCTCTTCGGCCGTGCCCGAAGCGGCGCTAATGGCGATGCGGGCCACGGGCCGCGATCGGGTGCTAATCGGCCGCTCCGTTCATCCCGAATATCGCGAGGCGCTGCGCACCTATAGCCGGTTTGGCGCGATGGAGGTGGAAGAGTTTGGTTACAACGGCGAATCCGGGCTGGCCGATCTTGCGAACCTGGAAGGAAAATTAGACCAGCGGACGGCCGCCGTCATTTTGCAATCGCCGAATTTCTTCGGCATTGTGGAAAACGTGAAGCAAGCGGCCGCGCTGGCGCACGATCGAGGAGCGCTGCTGGTGGTGGTGTTCACGGAAGCGGTTTCGCTGGGGCTTCTCGCGCCGCCGAAAGACGCCGATATTGTCGCGGGCGAGCTGCAAAGCTTCGCCATCGCGCCCAGCTACGGCGGGCCTTTCGCGGGCATTCTGGCCTGTAAGGAACGGCTGACGCGTCAGCTTCCCGGACGGCTGGTTGGGGAAACCAAAGACGCCAACGGAAATCGCGCATTTTGTTTGACTCTCGCCACGCGCGAGCAGCACATCCGGCGCGAGAAGGCGACCTCGAATATTTGCACTAATCAGGCGCTGATTGCGCTGATGGCGACGGTGTTCATGACCGTATACGGCAAAGCGGGACTGCGCGAGCTAGCGCTTCAGAATTTCTCCAAGGCGCATTATCTGGGCGGCAAGCTTCGGCGCCGGTTCACCGGGCCATACTTCAACGAGTTTGCCGCGAGCGTGACCGACCCGGAGGCAAGCAACCGCGCTCTTCGGGCCAGTCGGATTATCGGAGGCCTGCCGCTCCAGCGGTTTTATCCCGAGCTCGGAGGTGCGATGCTGCTGTGCTGTACCGAAACCAGCCGGCGCAGCGATATGGACATTCTGGCGGCGACGATTCATTCATGATCAAAAAGGTCCGGCAGCATCCCACGCAAAACGAGCCCCTGCTGTTCGAGCTCGGCTCACCCGGCAAAAAGGGTTATCAATTGCCGGATTTGGACGTCCCCTCCGCCGACCCCGTTCGGGAATTGGGCGAAGAAAACGTTCGCGGAGAGATCGAAAATTTTCCCGAGGTCAGCGAAGTGGAGGCGATCCGCCACTTCACCCGGCTATCCACCTGGAATTACGCGATCGATCTGGGTTTATATCCGTTGGGCTCCTGCACGATGAAATACAACCCGCGCGTGAATGAGGCCGTAGCGCGCGTAGAGGGGCTTTCCTGGATTCATCCCTATCAGGCGGACGATCTTTCGCAGGGCGCGATGGAGATCATGGCCGAGTTGGAGCGCGCGCTGACGGAAATCACGGGCATGGATGCCGTGACGCTGCAACCGGCGGCGGGCGCTCATGGCGAGCTCACCGGAATTTTTCTAACCCGCGCGCTGCTGGAATCGCGGGGCAATCCCCGCAAGAAGGTTCTGGTTCCGGATTCGGCGCACGGCACCAATCCGGCCACGGTGCACATGGCCGGCTATGAAGTCGCGCACGTGGCCTCGAACGACCGCGGCATGGTAGACACCGCGTCGCTGGCGCGCATGGTGGACGAAGATGTCGCCGCCATGATGATCACCAATCCCAACACGCTAGGCGTATTTGAAGAAGAGATCCTGGAAATTGGACGGATTTTGCACGCCAAAGGCGCCCTGTTGTATATGGACGGCGCGAATATGAACGCGTTGACGGGCGTCGCGCGGCCAGGCGATTTCGGCGTGGACGCGATACATCTGAACCTGCACAAGACCTTCTCCACGCCGCACGGCGGCGGAGGACCGGGCGCGGGACCCGTGGCGGTGAAGAAATTTTTGGAGCCGTTCCTTCCCCTCCCCAGGCTGCGCCGCGACGATCGCGGGCTGCATTGGGACTACAACCGTCCTCTATCGATCGGCCGCGTGCGCGCTTTCTATGGGAATTTCGGGGTGCTGGTGCGAGCGCTGGCCTACATCATGGCGCATGGCGGCGACGGCCTGAAGCGAGCGACGCTCGACGCCTTGCTCAACGCGAACTATCTTCGCAAGTTGTTAGAGACGCGCTTCGAGATCGCCTTTCCCTCGCCCACCATGCACGAGTGCGTATTCGGCGACCGCCGGCAAGCGGCCCAGGGCGTGCCCACCAGCGCCATCGCCAAGCGGCTGATCGATTACGGGTTCCATCCGTATACGGTAAGCTTTCCTCTGATCGTTCCGGGCGCGCTGATGATCGAGCCGACCGAAACGGAGAGCAAGCGCGAGTTGGACCTGTTCGCCGATGCGATGATTTCCATCGCCGAAGAGGCGGCGGAAAATCCGGAATTGGCGCGGACGGCGCCGCACTCCACCCGGACAGCGAAAGTGGATGAGGTGGGCGCGGCGCGGAGACCGGTTTTGAGATGGCGGCCACAGACGTAATTCGGAAGATATTGCCTTATTCGACGCTCGCCGTGGGGCTGGCGATGGTCTACACGTCGTGGGTGATGTATTCGCGGTACCGGGACGCTCGCGAACAGGAGCAGCGGATCGAGAAGGCGAAACACGATCGTGTGATTGAGGAGGGGCGGCAGGTGAGCCAGGTGCTCGGCGACGATTTGAGGATACTGAGCTTCTCCGCGGATGAGGCGGCTGTTCGTCCAGGAGAACGTGTGTTGTTGTGCTACGGGGTCTCCAACGCGACGACGGTGAAAATCGAGCCGGGGATAGAACCGCTCAGGCCCGCAGTCACGCACTGCCTGGAAGCTTTTCCGCGGAAGACCACCACCTATACGCTTACGGCCGGGGATAAGAGCAACCACAACGTGAGCGCCTCGCTGACAGTGACCGTGAAATAGACAAAAAAAACCACGAGGCCAGGCGTGGTTTCGCCGGGACCTCGTGGTCAGTGTTGAGGAGGAAAAGAGTTTAGCCCTTGAGCAGGCTAAGAACCTGCTGGGGGGCGGAGTTTGCCTGGGCCAGCGCGGCGACGCCGGCTTGCAGTAGAATCTGCGACTTGGTCAAGTTAGCGGACTCGGTAGCCAGATCCGCGTCGCGGATAGTGGATTCCGCGGCTTGGAAGTTGGTCAGTTGCGAATTCGCCAGATTGATGGCGTAGTTGAATTGATTTTCGCCGCGTCCAACCACCGCCTGAGAGGCTCCGAGCTTGCTGACGGCCTGAGACAGGGCGGTCACAGCCGCTTCGGCGGAAGAGACTGTGGTGATGTCGGAAGTGGATCCGCCGGCGGCTTGCGCGGAGCTAACCGTGAGGCCCTGCGACCCGCTGGAATTGAGTCCCGTTCCGCCGGCCGTGGTGCCCACCGCGACCTGGAACGAGCTAAGCGTGCTCAGGAACTTGATCTGCTCGGTTCCCGAGGAATTGTCTTTCACCGCGACGATTTTTTGCAGCGTGGAATTGTTGCTCTGCTGCAGCGCGGTGTTGATGGCGTCGATGGCCTGGTCGATGGTCGCGCCGTTGCGGGCGGTCCCGTTGTTTTGCAGTGTGACCGAAAGCGACTGCTGCGCGCCGCTTGCATCGGCCGCGTTGATGGTGACGTTCTGCTGATCCGAGCCATTGACGATCGGAGTGAAAGCGAAATCGGTCGTTTCGCTGGCGCCGCCCACATCCACTTGGGCGGAATTGGCGGGCGCGGCGCTGCTAATGTTGCCAGTGAAGGAAACGCCGGTGACGCCGAAACCGGTTTCGGCCTGGGAGCCGCCGTAGGTGGTAGCGGCGGTCAGGCCGAGCGTGGCGTTGGCGTTGCTCGTCGGCGCGTTGATCACGACGGAGCTTCCACTTCCCGTGCTATTGCTCTTGATCACCAAGTGGCCGTTGTCAACCGACGCGGTCGCTCCAAGCAGGCCGCTCAAGTCGCTGACGATGTTGTTCGCAGTCTGGTTGGCGCCGTTGGTAAGCGTGAACTGTTGCGCCGTTCCGCCGTCCACCGAAATGGATAGCACGTCGTTGCCGCCGCCGATGTTATAGCCGGACGTAGCCGCGGCTCCGGTGCTCGTGCCCACGGACAACCCCAATCTGCCCAGTACGTCGTTGGTGCCGGCGGCCAGCGCGATGGTGGAACTGCCGGTGGTTGTGTTCGAGGTGATCACCAAATGTCCCGTCCCATCCACACTGGCCGTGGCCCCGGCGAATAGCGGGTTGGCATTCAATTGACTGGCGATCTGGGCGATCGTGAAGGCGCCCTGAGCCAGAATGATGTCCTGTTGCGTTCCGCCATCGACGGTGATTTTGAAGTCGTTGTGCGTGCCGTCCGTCGTCACCGAGCCCGTGACGGTGCCTGTCGCCGCGCCCGCCGTGGCCGGCGTGGAGTCGGCAATTTGAGCGATCACGCTGCCCGAAGCGGTAGAGCCGCTCGAGTCCACGCGGAAATAGGTGCCGTTGTTGGATTGGATGGTGATTTTGTTCGCTTGGGTCACGTTGTAGTCGGCGACCAAGCCAGCCGCTTGCAAGGTGGCGTTAGAGGCGAAAGCCTGGTTCAGCGCCTGCGCCACGCTGGCGCCGGTGCGCGAAGTTCCTTTTACTGGACCGGCGGCGGCAAAGCCTAAGAGCGTGTTCGCCGTGCCGTTTTCGATCTGCACAGATCCACCCGCGCCTTTGGTGTTGGAGGTGATGACCACCTGGTTGCTGCTGTTGACCGTAGCCGTGCCCTGTGCCGAAATCTGGGTGTTGATCTGGGCGGCGATGTTACTCTTGGTGAGGCTGCCGCCCGGGGTCAGCGTGACCGTGTAGTTGTGACCGTTGACCGCCAAATTCAGAACATTGTTATTCGCTGTGACTTGCACCGGAGTGGCCGCGCTGTCGGTGGAAGTGACAGTGGCCGCTGTGGCGTCTCCCTGGGTGAGATCCACGGCGATGGAATTGGCGCTCGATCCCGCGCCATTAAGCGAGATCTGGAACGTATCCGTACCGGTGGCCGTGGTGTCGTCGTAGTTGGACGACCCGGTCAGAGCGCTGTAATCAACCGCGCCGTTCGCGCCAGTAACGAAAGAGCCGAATCCCAGCAAATTCTGCGTGTCGCCGGTGACCTGCACGTTAAATTGCTCGCCCTTGGTGGAGGTAAAGGTGAGCGCGTCGCCCGCCGTCGAGGTGGTCAGGTCGATGCCGGCCGCCTTGAGAGTAGCGTTGCTGGAGACGGCGTTGCCGAGAGCCGCGATCGCCTGCGAAACGGTCTCGGTGGCCGTAACGTTGATCGCAACGTCGGTAGGCGTGGTTTGGCCCGCGCCCTGGAAGCGGAAGGTGATCGCGCCCGCGCCGGCCGCGCCAAAAGCGGTCGTGCCGGCGGCGGTGTCCTTAGCCGCGGTCACGTAAGAGCTTAGCGAAGCCCCGGTGGAGGCGTTGGCGGCCGTAGCCTTGGTGGTCGACAAGCCCAGGCTGGTCGCCAGAGTCGTCGAGGTGATCGCCACGCTCGAATTGGCGCTGTTGTTCTTGCTTTGGATCACGATCTGGTCGCCGTCCAACGACGCCGTCGCGTAGTTGGCGAAGTGCAAGCCGGAACCGGTATCGTTGTTCAGATCCTTCACGATCTGGGCCTTGGATACGGCGGCGCCGCTGGTGACAGTGACGGTGAAGCTGGGCCCGCCGTCCACCGCGAGCGTGAGTTGGTCCGACGTGCCGCCGCCGTTGGTGGCGATAGTGGGATTGGAATCCGTGCCTTCGATGCTGGCGTTCTGCCCGAAGTTGCCGAGCAGCGCGTTGGCGGTGCGGTCGCCCGCTTCCACCTGGAACGCCTGCGTGGAGGAATTAAAGGTCAACTGCTGCTTGCCGGTGGCGTCGGTGTTGATGGAGGCGACGACATTGGCGTTCTGGAGCGCCGTGGCCTGCTGCGTGCCCGCGCTGGCCGCGTTCTGGATGGCCGCGTTCACCGCCGCCACCAAATCCGAGGTGCTGCCCAGATTCGAGGTGTCGACGTTAATCTGAATTCCATTGCCCGCGAAACCGGGACCCTTCAGGTAAAACGTCGTGAATCCGGGATTTGTTTCGGAACCGCTGTTGGTGGCGTTCGCCAAAATCTGCGCCAGACTGGTGGTCGCCGAGCCCGCGCCGATATCCGTCCCCGCTTGCCCGATCGCCTGCACGCCGCTCAGCCCCAGGCTGGCCGTGTCCACTGTGGAGTGGCTCAGATCGATCGCCACGCTTCCATTGGAGGTGGCGGAGATGCCGTTGGAGGCCTGGCCGCCGCCGATCAGCACGCTCAGGTTCTTCGCGAACGTTCCGCCGTTGTTGAGTCCGATGGCTTGCGCCTGCCGATTGATTTCCGTCAGCACGCTCTGAAATTCCGTGTTTAGCACGTTGCGGTCGCCGGTGAAGGTGCCGGAAGCGGATTCGGTGGCCAGCGTCGAAGCGCGGTCCAGAAGCTGGGAGATGTTGCTCAAGCCGCCGTCGGCAATCTGCAACTGGCTCAATCCGTCGTTGGCGTTCTGGATACCCTGCGTCAGCACCGCTTCCTGCGAGCGGTAGCCATTAGCGATCGCCAGGCCCGCCGCGTCGTCGCCCGAGTTCACGATGCGCAGGCCCGAGGTGACCTCTTGGATGGTTTTGTTCAGAAAATTATTGGTTTGCTCCAGATACTTCTGCGATTGCAGAGAAGCAAGATTGGTGTTGATGCTAAATGACACGTATTCTCTCCTTGAATTCTTTGTTCCGGGATTCCTTTCCCGGGCCTTACGCTGAACTTATCGGTCCCGGAAGAGGGCTTTTGAGCGGCGATTTTCGCAAAGAATCGCGCAATGCCTCCACCGCCGCATCCATGGCGGCCGCGGGGATCTCGCGGGCCGCGGCCCGGTTCTGCTCGCTGGTCAGGTGGATTTCCTTGCGCAGCACGCTGATGCTTCGCGGCGCGCGAATGCCTAGCTTCACTTGCGAAGGCGTCGCGTCCAGCACTTCGATTTCGACGTCGCCGCCGATGAGCAACGCTTCGCCTGGCCGGCGCCGGATCACGAGCACAAAGCCTCCCCAGCGATGGCGTGCCGGTGAGAGTACCGGCTATCGGTCCGCACCGCCTGAACGGCCAAGCGCCTTTCGAGATTCACCACCACCGGCGCCAATAAATTAGCGGTGAGAAGACCGTTTTCTGGCGCGCACAGGATCGCCAAACACAGCGTCTCGGGCCGCGGCGCCTTCTCTAAATCGAGCGCGCGGGAGTCCTCCGCGCTCAGCTCCAGCGAATAAAATTCGTCGATCGCGGCGACCGGCGCAGCCCACAAGCAGAAATCCGCCGAATCAAGGCTTTGCAGGCACACGATGGGGGCCAGCTCCGGCGGCCGCACCACCGCGAACCGGCGGCTCCACTCGAAGCCGGGCACCCCGCTTGGGAACTCCAATATCGCCGACTCGTCCACTTCCAGGAGCCCGAAGCGGCACGTATGAATCGAGATCATCTGAGCGTGCCTAGGTGCAAGCGGATGACCGCGGCTTTTGGTAGTGCGTGAAAGTTGCAATTTTCAGGCATTACCCGGCTTTTCCACGCCCGCGCGGATCGTGATAGATTGAGGTTGTCGCGGTTCCGCGACGCAATGAAAGCGTAAAGACCTTACACCGTTTCCGTTTTGCGGCGCGCCAAAAGTGCGCCATTCGAGGTGTCTATGTCTTTACTTGCTCTCTCCGAAGTTTCATTCGAATTCTTATCGGGTAGGCCTGTTTTCAAAGACGTCTCTCTATCCGTCAACGCCGGCGACCGCATCGGCCTTGTCGGACCGAACGGCGCCGGGAAGACCACCTTCCTGCATCTGCTAACGGACGCGCTTCAGCCCACGAAGGGCTCTGTTGCTCGACGCCGCGGACTCCAAATCGCCATGTCCGAACAGGATTCACACATTGAGCGCCAATCCGGCGGCGAGCACTCGCGCGAGGCGCTATCGCGAGTTCTGGCGGCCGATCCGGATCTTCTCATCCTCGACGAGCCGACAAACCATCTCGATCTCGACGCTCGCGAATGGCTGGAGCGAAAGCTAGCGCAGCGCCACTCGGCGACCATCGCCGCGTCGCACGATCGCGCGTTTCTTGCGGCATTCGCGAGCCGCATCGTCGAAATCGAGCGCGGCGAAGCGCGGGTCTACAACGTTGGTTACCTCGAGTACCGGGTCATGAAGCAGACGTGTCTCGCGCAGCAGTGGGCGGACTACGCAGGCTACGAGCGCCGGAAGGCCGCAACGGAAGCGGCGGCGCAAAAGCGCGACCGGCTCTCGGCGAAAGTCGCCCGTGCTCCGGCGGGAATCCGCGGCGGAAACGATTTCTACGCACGCAAAGCCGCCAAGGTGGCGCGGACCGGCCGTCTGCTCCGCGAACGCGTTTCCGATCCCGGCGCGCAGATCCAAAAACCCTGGGAAGAACAGGGCATCGGTCATTTGAGCTTCGACAACATCCGCCGCTCGGGCGACTTCGCGCTGCACGCCGAAGGATTATCCATTCGCGGACTATTTGAAGACTTGACTTTTCATCTTCGTCGAGGAGAACGTCTCGCCGTCACCGGTCCGAATGGCTCCGGAAAGACTACGCTGTTGAGGGTGATCGTGGGACAGATCCGGCCGGATGCGGGTTCGGTTCAACTGGGAGTCAACGTCGAGACCGCTTCCATCGAACAGGCCCTCGAACGGCAGTTGGACTTCAATCGAACCGCTTTGGAAATCTGCGGCGCAAGCACGCTGGCGCGGACTTTGCTCGGATGCCTTAAGCTTCCGCCCGGTTGCGTAAATCGTCCTCTGAGGAGTCTTAGCGGCGGGGAGCGAACCAAGGTAGCGATAACCGGCATCCTGAACTCGAGCGCCAATCTTCTTCTTCTGGATGAGCCTACCAATCACCTGGAAATCGACGCTCAGGAGGCGCTCGAGGCGGCATTGCGATCCTATCCGGGTACGGTGATCGCCGTGTCGCACGACCGCGCGTTTCTGGAAGCCCTGGGCGGCGAAGCCAAGACAATCGAGCTGCGGCGCGAGCGTCAACCGCGAAGCCCCGCGTATGAATCGAGATCCGCATCCAGAAATGCAAGTGGTTGGCCACGGCGTCCGCCCTACGAGCTAACGTAATTCCGTTTCCCTCGCGGTATCGTTATAAAAGGCTGACGCAATGATGAATGGGTTAAGGGTTCGTTCTTCCGCTTTTTTCTTCTTCTTTTCGTTTGGGGCGGCTTGGGCACAGCAAGCTTTTGTTCCGCAGATTATCGCGACCTCCGGCTCTCCCAGCAGCGCCTTATTTGGCCTGTACCGGGGGAACCTGGTGAAGAGCGCGGATCGGGGGTCGACGTGGAATCCGCTCTACTTCACCGCACCGGGTCTTCCCCAGCCACCCGTACAGGGCTTCGACATCGATCAACTCAATCCCAGCGTTATCTATTTGGCGACCACGGGCGCCGGGGGCACATTCTGGAAAAGCACGGATGGCGGGACCACGTGGGGTAAAGCTATTGCGGGGTTACCCGCCGGCGCGACTGTCGATAACTTCAAGCAGGTGTTGGATACACCGAGCGCAAATACGCTGTTGTACGTAAAGGCCGGCAACACGCTGTATAAATCCACAGATCAAGGCGCATCCTGGAATTATCAGGGCACCCTTCCGGGCGCGGCGGGGCGGCTGGAAATCGCGGACGGCCGGCATGCGTGGATGTACTACATCGATCCGACGACGCTCGCGGTCTCTTTTAGCGGAGACGAAGGACATTCCTGGAATCTGACGGGAGGCTCGGTTCCGGCGATGCTCCAGAACGGCGTCATTCTCGGCTCGGCGGTGTTGTATTTTAACCCCAGCGAGCTGCTGATTTCCGTCGACGGCCAAGGCTCGGGCCAGGGCAGTTGGATCAGCACGAACGCGGGCGGGAGCTTTCAGGACGGGTCGAGCATCGGCCTGGGACCGTTCAGCAAGATCTTTTCTTACACCTACGGGCCTCTCTACGGATCCACGCCGAATTTCTCGGGAAGTTATCGCAGCACGGACAGCGCGCAAAGCTGGCAGGCGATCGGCATCACCGGCGATCATTACACGGTGACGGCTGTCGATCCGGGCGTCCGGACTACCGTGTACGGGTTGAAGACGCCGTTCGGAGGGACCTCGCCCAATGCCGTAGTCACGTCCAGCGACAGTGGAAATACGTGGACCACCATCCCCGCCACGATCACTCCCACCATCGCGCAGCCCGTCACCGGCTATAACATCACGCTGCAACAGGGCGCTCCGTATTCGGTTTCGTTTACGGCCCAAACTTTCGAAGATCCCACCTGGCAAACTCCGGTGACGGTGGCCACGTCGGGCGAATCGTGGATTCAAGTGGCGGCTTCGTCCGGATCGACGCCGCTGGCGGATTCCCTCACGATTTCGTCGGCGGGCCTTGCTCCCGGAACGTATACTTCGACGATTCGCATTTCCGCGCCTCAAACGACGAATAAATCCGTGAGCGTCCCGGTGACGCTTACGATTAAGCCGCTGGGCAGCATCGGTCCGGGATATTTGGTTTCTACGATCGCCGGCAATGGAAGCGCGAGCGGCGCCCAGACCAGCGGCGCGGCAACGAGCGTTCCGATCGGAGCGGCGAAAGCCCTGACGTTGGACAACGGCGGGAATCTTCTCATCTCGGCGGGAAGCCGGATCTGGCGATATAGCGGGGGGAATCTGACCGCCCTGGCCGGAAATGGATCGAATGGGTCGAACGGCGACGGCTCAGACCCGCTGTCGGCCTCCATTTCCGATCCCGACGCGATCGCACTCGATTCGACGGGCACGCTCTATTTCACCGAGTTCGCTTTCCAGCGTGTGCGCAAGCTGGCGGCCGGATCTATTTCAACGCCTCTCGACATGACGAGGCCGGGCGTGAATCAAACGGGCGTGACGCTGAGCGTAGGGTCTCATTCGCTGTTGTTCGATTCCGTGAACCGCATGCTGCTCACAGGCCCGGCGGGCCTGTTGCGCTACGACTTCGCGCGCCTGACGATCGCAACGGCTTACAGTTTCACGGATCCCTATGGAACGGTGGCGGATTCCGCCGGAAATTTGTACATCAGCGATCGCGGGAAGCACCAGATTTTCAAGGTGACGCCGTCTGGCGCGGTGACGCTCGTCGCGGGAACCGGTTTGGCTGGATTTTCCGGCGACGGTGGACCGGCTGCCCAGGCGCAGCTCAACACGCCCATGGGACTGGCCCTGGATTCGCTTGGAGTTTTGTACATCGCCGATTCCGGCAATAATCGCATACGAACGATTACCGCGGACGGCAACATTCACACCATCGCGGGCTCGGGTGTTCCCGGCTTCAGCGGCGACGGCCAGACGGCGGACTTCGCCAGCTTTCTCAATCCCTCGGCTGTAGCGGTCGATGCGAGCGGAGCTATTTACGTGGCGGACGCCGGGAACAATCGCGTGCGCAAGCTGGTAACGCAAGGGACTCCCGCGCCGAAAATCGGGGCGATCGTGGGACCGAACCGGGCGACGAAACTTTCCCCCGGCTCCTTGTTCGCGCTATACGGGGAGCAGTTCGTCGCGCCAGGGGTGATCGCGCAGGTCGGGACGGCGCCGTGGCCGAAGTCCATGGCGGGCGTGTCGATTTCCATCAACGGGTACCTGGCGCCGATCTGGTTCGTGACTCCGAATCAAATCAACGGGCAGATCCCGTTCGAAGTGACGAGTGGCACGGCGACATTGACCATCGCCACGAACGGATCCGCGGCGGTGCAGACGACCTTCCAGGTGGTCCCGGCCGAGCCGGACGTTTTGGTTCAAGGGGGCGGCAATCAGGCGATCGCGGTGAACGCTCCCTACTGCGGATCGGCCTGCGTGAACACGCCGTCCAATCCGGCGCACGCCGGCGATGTTGAAGTGCTCTATTTGACTGGCATCGGCATTCCCATCCCCGAGATTGCGGTTGCCACGGGCGAGGCGTCTCCCGTTCCTCCTCCGCAGTTGATCTCCGAGGCCAACTACGCGTATTCGATTACGATGGCCAGCCAAACCACGACGGTATCTTTCCTGGGATATGCTCCCGGCATCCCCGCCCTGGTGCAGGCAAATTTTCAAATTCCCGCCGGTCTGGGGCCTGGGGATTATTCGGTGGTGGTGACGGTGAACGGCGAATCGTCGGTCCCCACGACGATTTCGGTGAAATAGCGCGGGCGATTCTCGGCTACCAAGCGTTGCGGCAGCGGCTGCGGGCGAGGGCCAATACACGCTTACGCCGACCTTCAGCCCCGCCGGTGAGAGTGGCGTAGAGCTTATGGTTTCCATCTCCTCCCGCCTACAGGCATGACCGAATAACGAAATCATAGAAAGTAATAGAATGTCATTCATGGCGTCCGGCGGACGGGGTCCTCATGCGTGACGTTCCCATGGCTTCGCGCAGAGGGACCATCCTTGTCGTCGACGACGAGCCGGAATCGCTGGCGCTGTTGCGGACCATCCTGACGGAAGAAGGTTACAAAGTTTGTCCCGCCGATAGCGGCAAACTCGCCCTCGCTTCCGCGGCGGCGTCGCTGCCGGATCTGATCTTGATCGATATTCGGATGCCGGGTATGGACGGCCTCGAAGTCTGCCGCCGATTGAAGGAGTGCGAATCCACGCGAGAGATCCCGGTGATATTCGTCAGCGGGTCCACAGGGACCGAGGAGCGCGTGCAAGGCCTGGCGCTCGGAGCCGTCGATTTCGTAGTGAAACCGTTCTTCCGGGACGAGCTTTTGGCTCGCGTCCATACCCATCTCGAACTGGGCCGTCTGCGCTCTGAACTGGAGGCTCAGGTGGCAAGTCGAACCCGGGAGTTGCGCGAAGCCGTTGACGAGTTACAGCAAGAAATTGCCGAGCGCCGGCGTACTGAAAAGGCATTGCGGGAAAGCGAAGAACGGTTCCGGAATATGGCCAACACCGCTCCCGTTATGCTCGCTGTAGCCGATGCCGATCGAAGCGCGACTTTCTTTAACAAGAGCTGGCTGGACTTCACCGGCCGCACCTTGGACCAGGAATTGGGGGACGGATGGACGGTGAGCGTTCATCCCGACGACATTGAGTCCTGCCTGGATCGCTTGTCGTCCGTCTATGCGACGCAAAGCGAATGCCGCATGGAGTACCGGTTGCGACGGGCCGACGGAGAATATCGCAATTTGCTCTGCAAAGGCGTTCCTCGCTTCGAGCGGGAGGGCGCCTTTGCCGGCTATATCGCTTCAATGGTCGACATCACGGATCTCAAGCGGAGCCAGGAGGCGGCCGTGGCCCGGCAAAAGCTGGAAAGCCTGGGAGTCCTGGCCGGCGGAATCGCGCACGACTTCAATAACCTGCTCGGCAGCATTATGGCGGATTCGGAACTTTTGTTATCCGAACTGGAGGAGGGTTCCCCCGCGCTCGAAGATGTCGAAAGAATTGGCGCCGTGGCTCTTCGCGCGGCTGGGATTGTGCGGCAGTTGATGGTTTATGCGGGACAGGAAAGCGGGGCCTTTGAACAGCTCGACCTCGGCGCTTTGATCCGGGAGATGCTGGAGTTCATGAAGGTTTCGATCTCAAAGAAGGCCACCTTGGAGATCGATCTTCCCGACTGTATTCCCACGATCCCAGCCAACCCCGCGCAAATGCGGCAGGTGGTGATGAATCTTATCGCCAACGCATCGGAAGCGCTTCGGGATCGCGAGGGCGTAATCTCGGTGAGCCTCGCGCACCTGGGCGATTGTCTCCGCCTCAAAGTCTCCGATACGGGATGCGGGATGACGAACGAGGTCCAGGCGGGAATCTTCGATCCATTTTTCACAACCAAAGGTCCCGGCCGGGGCCTTGGCCTTGCGTCGGTGCAAGGAATCGTTCGGGGACATGGCGGCGCCATTTCCGTCGTAAGCGCGCCAGGCAGCGGCTCCCGCTTCGAAATTCGACTGCCGTGCCCAACCCGAACGGAGCGGGAACCTGACTCCAAGGCCGTTCCCGCCGTTGTGGCCGCCCCCGCGACCTTCGTCAGAACCGTTCTCTTGATCGATGACGAAGACACTCTGCGCCTTGCGATCGCTAAAATGCTCCGCCGGAGTGGATTTTCGGTGTTTGAAACGGGTGACGGCCGCGCTGCCATCGCGCTTTTTAAGGCGCGGTGGGCCGAAATCGATATCGTACTCTTGGACGTGACTTTGGCTGGCATCTCCGGCCGCGAGGTGCTGGAAGCATTACGCAACATAAACCCGCAAGCGAAGGTTATCCTCACCACGGCGTATGGGCGCGACCTTGCGATGGCGACCACGGGCGGCGATCCATCGTTGCTCTACCTCCGGAAACCTTACCGGATCGGCGATCTCGCGGAACTCCTCCGCGAAACGCGCCTTCCCGCTTTGAGCGATCGCGCGACAAGCTAGTCCAGGCTCGAGATCTGGACCACCCGGCAGGCGGATTGGCAATCCGCCACCGGATTTCATGCTGTCCCACAGACGTTTTAAGCGAATCCGGTTGTAAGCTAAAGCCCGCCTCCGACGGGGACTGCCGGAGAAATCTGTCTCCATCCGGATTTCGAAATCCGGTACAGCACGTGCCGGCGTAATCGGTGGCCTTTTTCTAAATCTGGATGGTCGAACTGCTCGGAGTAAGTCATGCCGATCCGCCGCATTACAGCCATTGAGCGCGCGTTATCCACGACAGCGAAAGAGACAATCTCTTCCAAGCCCAGGTTGTTGAATCCGAAATCGAGCGCCGCCGCGGCGCCCTCGGTCGCATAGCCGCAGCCCCAGAACGGGCGCGCGAGGCGCCAGCCGATTTCTATACACGGCGTGAAATGAGTTTCGAACCTTGGCCTGTTCAGACCGATGAAACCGGCAAACGGAGCTTCTCCCGGAATTTCCACGGCCCAGAAGCCAAATCCGTTTTGCGCAATCCCGGCCTCGGCGCGGTCGGCGCCGGCGTCGCTATCCGATCTGGACAGCAGCGACGGGAAATACTCCATCACCGCGGGATCCTGGCCCATGGCCGCGAAAGGCTCCCGATCCTCCGGCCGCCACTGGCGCAGCAGCAGCCTGGCCGTGCGGATCATCTAGAAATCCAAGTGCAGGATTCCGCGCTCGATGGCGATCGTGACGGCGTGCGTCCGATCCGAGGCGCCCAACTTCTCCAGAATATTCTGCACGTGCATTTTGATGGTGCCGTTGGCGGTACCGAGCTTGTGGGCGATTTCTTTGTTGGCCAGTCCTCGCGCGACAAAACTCAGCACCTCGACCTCGCGAGGAGTCAGCGCCACTTGCGGGAAGTATTCGCTCAGCCGCTCCGCCACTTCGGGCGGCATCAGGCGCTTGCCCGACTGAACTGTGCGGATGGCTTTCACGATTTCCGAATGCACCATTTCTTTGAGAATGTAGCCACGCACGCCGGCCTCTAACGCGCGATAAATATCTTGATCTCCGTCATAGCTGGTAAGGGCGATGATGCGCGCCTCGGGATCTTCTCCGCGGATGGCGCGCGTGGCCTCCGTGCCATCCATCTGCGGCATGCGCAGATCCATCAGCACCACGTCGGGATGCAGATCGTGAAATTTCGCCACTGCTTCGCGGCCGTCGGAAGCCTCGGCAACCAATTCCATGTCCGGCTCATTCGCCAGGATGGAGGCCACTCCCTTCCGCACCAACGGATGATCGTCGACGCACATCACTCGAATCGTGGTTTCCTGCATTTTATTTGACTGCCTCCATGGCCGCCGCGGCGGCGCGGCCCACGGGCGCGAGAATTGTCACTGTGGCGCCGCGTCCGGGGGCGCTGTCGAACTCGATTTCGGCGCCGATTTGCACGGCGCGCTCTTTCATCCCGATGATCCCGTAATGTCCGGGCCGCGCTTGCTTGTGGTCGAGGTATTCAAATCCCGAGCCATCGTCGGCGACTGACAACCGCAGGCCGTCCGGAGAGGCCTGCAGCGATACCTCGACGCTGCGCGCGCCGGAATGCTTCACCGCGTTGGAAATCGCCTCCGTCACGATGCGTAGGAGATTATATTCGAATTCCGGCGCCAAAATATGGGGATTCTTATCCAATTTCAGCTTGAGACGGATATCCTTAGTCTCAGTGATTTGCCTCGCGGCTTGGGCGATTGATCCCGCCAGCCCCGATTCCGGCTCTGGGGCGCTGCGCAATCCCGCCACGCTGCGGCGCGTTTCGCGCAGACAAGTCGCGGCGTCCTGAACGATCTCCTGAAGCTTCCCGCGTTCTTCCGAGGACCGCAGCCTTCCCATCAGGGCTTGCAGTTCCATAGTGATTCCGGAAAAGCCCTGGATCAGAGTGTCGTGCAGCTCGCGCGCGATGCGGCTGCGCTCGGCGATGATCAGATCGTATCTTTGCCCAATGCCGTCGCGAAGCCTGCGAATGCGCAACTGATATACGGCCCATGCAATCAGCGCGGCCAGCACGGTCAAAACGGGAAAGAACCAGACCCGTTGATAGAGCTGCGGAGCAAGCGTGAACTCCACCGCGCTCCCCGCCTCGTTGCAGAGCCCGTCGCTATTGCACGCGGTGACGCGAAACCGGTACTTGCCGGGCGGCAGATTGGTGTAATACGCCTCTCGCCTGGCCCCCGCGTCGATCCAATTCCGGTCGTAACCTTCGAGCATGTACCGGTAGGCGATCCGCGTAGGCGCCAGGAAACTCAAGCCGGTGTAATTGAACTCGAGATTCTTCTGACCCGGCGCGAGACTCCCTACGGAGGAGGGCGGCTGCCTTTCCCCATTCACGATCGGATTATCGATCACCACCGGCGGCGGCGGAACGTTGCGCGTAAGCCGGCTGGGATTGATCACGATCATGCCTCGAATGGTGGAGAACCACAGGCGGCCATCGTCCATCTTCCAAACGCCGGGCTGGACCCCCGGCTTGCACTCGATCACGCGCAGGGCGTCGGTGGGGCTGTACTGGGTGCTGCTCACTTTCTTGATTTCGCCCGCGGCGAAGCGGCGCAGCTCGCTACGCGACACCGAGAAGATGCCCTTGCTGCAAGCCATCCAGAGACGGCCCTGCTCGTCGGCGACGATTCCGTAGATTTCGTTGTCGAACAAGCCATCCCGCATCAACAGGAACGTGGTCTTGATCTGCCCACTGGATTCATCCAGCATCCGGAGGCCGTTGCCGTTGGTTCCCAGCCACACCAATCCTTCCGGATCGCGATAGATCGCGTCCACGTTGCGGATGGAAACGCCGTTGGGAGCAACTTCCTGAATCTTTCCGTCCTCGACGCGGAACACTCCATGCTCGGTGGAAAAAATGGGGTGCCCGTCGCGGTCGCCCGACACGGCCATCACCGGGTCGCGCGGGCTTCCTTCCGGAACCGAAAAAACTCCGTTCTTCAACGCGGCTAACCCGGCTTCCGTCCCTACCCAGAGGACCCCGGAAGAATCGGGGAAAATAGCGCGGATCTCATCCGAGGGCAGTCCGAATTGTTTGGTGAAAGCCGCCTCGACGCGGCCGTCCCGAAGCTTGTTCAATCCGCGGTCGGTGCCGACCCACAAATCGCCCTCCTGGTCCTCTCCTAGCGACAGAACCTTGTCGGAGGTCAACCCCTGCCGCGCGCGAAGCGAGTTGAATCGCCTCCCATCGAAGTGCGCCAAGCCTGCATCCAGCAACCCTACCCACGTCTCGCCATTGCGATCCTGAAACACCGGCCCCGCGTCGTTGCTGGGCAAGCCCTCGTTGACGGTGAACGGAATCGCGCGCCCTTCTACGAACTGATTCAGCCCGTGTTTGGTGCCGACCCACAAGCTGCCCTCGCGATCCTCGAACACCGACGAAACGCTGCTCTGGGAAAGACCATCGCGAGGGCGGAAGCTCTCGAACTCGCCAGCCCGCAGCCGGCTAAAGCCGCTGCGCGTCCCGATCCACAGGGTGCCGTCGGCGCTTTGCTGGAGCGACAGAACCGAATCGTCGGCGAGGCCGTCCTTCTCGGTATAAAGCCGCTGCTGGCTCGCATTCATCTCCACCAGCCCCGCCGTCGTGCCGATCCATAGCGTTCCTCCGGAGCACGTGATCGCGCGCACTCCGGAATCCTTAGGTAGCGAGGTTAACGGATAACTCTCAAACCCGCGGCTGCGACGCGCCAGCAGCGTGGCGCCGTCGGCGCCCACCCACAACGTACCATCGGGCGCCAGGCAGGCCGCGCGAACGAAATCGGGTCCTCCGGCGGCATGGCTGGGTAAATGATCGACCTGGATTTTGCCGTCTTTCAGGTGCGCAAGGCCGTTGGGAGTGCACGCCCACAGATCGCCGTTGTTTCCCGGCTCCAGGCAAAAGACCGCATCCGAAGGCAACCCCTCGTCCATGCCGTAGTGCGTAATCGTGGAGTTGTGGATACGCAGGATGCCCTGATCGTTGGTGGCGATCCACAGCGCTCCCGAGGAATCCTCAAAACCTTCTCTTACCCATAGATTTTCAGGCAAGCGTCGAAACAGTTTCTCCGCCAGGGTGAACGTCACGCCGTCGAATTTCACCAGGCCAGTCTGCGTTCCGAGCCAGATGAACCCCTGCCGATCCTGCCAAATATCGTAAATGGTCCCCGCCGGAAGGCCTTGCTGCAAAGTCCAGATTCGATGGACGTATTGGGTGAGATTCCGGCTCGAGTCCAGCGCCAGGAGCGTACCTGCGCACAGGAGTAAGAGGCCCGGCACGAAGCGCTTCATGGTCCTTATTGTCTAACCACATTCTACAGGACGTGTTGCCGGGCGAAAGGATACTCGAAAAGGCGGCAGACGGCGCACCGCGCTAAAGTGCTGGCGAGGAGTTCCGGACCATCCGCCCTCCAGGAAAAATAACGGGTCGTGCAGACTCCGCCCCGCAAGCGACGTGGATCGCGCCGGATCATTTCAGGCGCGATAAAATGCGAGATGCTTACTCGGCAAATTCAGCCTTCCGGGAGGAACGTGTATGAAACCGCATCGGCCTTTTCTCGCAGGTAGCGCTCTCGCCATCGGCGCCGCGCTCGCCACCCTGTATTTGATCCCTGCCGCCACCATGGCGCAAAATCAGAACGGCGCTCCGCTGCCGTGGGCCTATCCGGTCAATCCTCCGGCGCAGCCCGGCGCGCAGCCAGCCGCGCCCGACACCGGCGAACACCGCCTTCCCGCCAGCACGAAGGCGTTCACGCGCAAACAGGTCACCGATCTCTTCAATCCGCCCGACTGGTATCCGGAGGATCATCCTTCCATGCCTCAGATCGTGGCGCATGGCCGGCAACCGGAAGTGCGCGCCTGCGGTTATTGTCACTTGCCCAACGGCCAGGGCCGCACCGAAAACGCGAGCTTGGCCGGGCTCCCCGCCGGTTATATCGAGCAGCAAATGGCCGATTACCACAACGGCCTGCGACAAAGCTCTCAGCCAAAGATGGGTCCGCCATCGGGCATGCTGACTTTGGCGAAGGCGGCCAATGCCGAGGAGGCCAAGAGCGCCGCGGAGTATTTCTCGAAGCTCAAATACAAGCCCTGGATTCGCGTCGTGGAAACGAAAATGGTTCCTAAGACTCACGTCGAGGGCTGGATCCTGGTGCCCGACGAAAAGGGTGGCGAGGAGCCGATCGGCACGCGCATCGTCGAAACTCCGGAGAGTCATGAACGCTTTGAGCTGCGCGATTCCATGTCCGGTTTTGTCGCCTACGTGCCGGTGGGGAGCGTCAGGAAGGGCGAGGAACTGGCTACCAAGGGCGGCTCCGGCAAAACGCTGCGCTGCTCCATCTGCCACGGCGACGGGCTGAAAGGACTTGGCAACGTACCGTTCCTCGCGGGCAGGTCGCCGAGCTATCTGGTGCGGCAGCTCAACGACATCAGGACGGGCAATCGCCACGGCGAGTGGAGCCCGTTGATGAAAGAAGCGGTCGCCAAGCTGACGCCCGAAGACATGGTGGACCTTGCGGCTTACGCCGCCTCGTTGAAGCCGTAGCCTTCGCGATTTTATTCCTGGCCACCATGCCGGCGGAGCAATTCGGCCACTTCGGAGTGTTCGTATCGCAGAGCCAATGCAAGAGCGGTGGCTCCAAGGTTGGTTTTGGCATTGAGATCGGCGCCGTTCGCCAGCAGCAACTCCACTACATCCTTGTGTCCTTCGGCCGCCGCGCCATGTAACGGAGCCTGGCCGCCCTCATCCTTGGCGTTAACGTCGGCCTTGCTGGCAAGTAGCAAAGTCACCAGATCCACGTGCCCCTTATCGGCGGCCATGTGCAAGGGCGTGTCGCCGCGGTCGTCTCTTGCGTTGACATCCGCTTTATGCGCGATCAGAAGCTCCGCCACGTCTTTGCGCCCCTCGCCGGCCGCCAGACGCAACGGCGTTTGGCCGCCGTTGGCTTTGATATTGACGTCCGCGTTGTTGGCCAGCAGCAATTCGACAACTTGTTTCTGACCGCCGACGGCCGCGACGTGCAGTGGCGTCAGGCCGTTGCCGTCCCTGGCATTCACCTCGGCCTTGTTCGCCAGCAGCAACCGAACGACGGCCGTCTGTCCTTTGTCAGCCGCCATGTGGAGCGGTGTGTCGCCGGCGTTGTCTTTGCCATCCATGTTCGCGCTGCTTTTTATGAGCAGCGACGCCAAATTGTCGAAACCCTTGTCCGCGGCGATATGCAAGGGTGCCAGCCCCCGGTTGTCCTTGGCGTTTACATCCGCCTTGTCGGCTAGCAGCAGCTCTGCAACGTCCACGCGGTTTTGATTCGCCGCGATATGCAAGGGCGTCCAGCCGTTGTTATCCTTCGCGCCGATATCGGCTTTCGCCGCCAGCAGCGCCTGGACCACGTCTTTGTAGCCGCGATCTGCCGCGAAATGCAAGGCTGTAAGGCCGGTATTGATTTTGGCGTCGACATCCGCCTTGGCGGCTAGCAGCAATTCCACGGCGTCCTTGTGCCCACGGGTGGCAGCCCATATCAGCGGAGTGGCGCCGCTCGAATCCGTGTTCGAAACCAGCGCCGGGTCGTCTCTGAGAAGAGTCTTGATCTTTTCTAAGTCGCCATCCCGGGCTGCATCATGAATCTCGGCACAGAAAGCATGGTTGCTCGCCGCCAACGCGATCAATATGGCGGTGTGGCAGGCAGATCGGCAACGGCGAAACATGCTTACCGCCCGCTCAAGCCTCCCGGCCAGCCTCCGCTCAAGTGATACGTCACCGACGGCCCGATCATCTCGATGCGGCGGATCTTGCCGTTCTCGATCAGAAAGGCTTCGGTCACCAGGATGCTGGAAGGCCGGTTGAACCCTTTGAACGCATACGGACGCCCATCCGAGAGAACGCCCTTGTTCACGGTCCCCTGATCGAACACGGCGTGAGACCAAACTACGCCACGCTCCCGGTCCACCACGGGATAGCGGCGATGGTGAATGTTCTGCACCACGAAGTAATAGCCCAGCTTGAACTGCGAAAGGCAATCCATGGAGAATGCGTTGATCGCGTCCGGAGGCTGATTGGCCGGCCGCGGGACGTTGGTGGTGGGCGCTCCGTTCTCGACGCGATGGCAATCGTCGGTGAAAGGATAGTTTCCCTTTCCGTCGATGCCTTTGCCGTCGTTCTTCTGAAGCCCGGAAAAGTAGGCATCGGCAGTCGAGATCAGTTCCTGCCGCGAAGCCTGCTCGGCCGGAGGAATGGATTTGAACCACATGGCGCCGGGGCTGTAACCGGGCTTGTCCATATCCGCGATGCCTGCCGGACCTCCGCCGCCCTGCCGGTAGTAGACAGATTCGATCTCGGTGATGCGCCCCAGTTCCACGCGAAGACGGAGGCTGAACAGAACCGTCGTTCCTGCTTCGTGCATGGTCCCCATGAACGCCACCTACCCGAACTCCGGGTCGGCGGAGTAGTGCTTGTAGTTGCCCAGACCTTCCACGGTCTTCCAAAAGCCGTCGCCGACCTCCATCTCCTGATCGTTTTCGGTGTATTTAACGTCGGTCGAAAGGGGCAGGCGCTTGGGATCGTGCGCGACCAGGGCGGCCAGGTACTGATTGACCAGACCTTCCAGACAGGCTCGATTGCAGTTGAGGGGAATCGGTCCAGTGGAGGCGGCCGCCTTAGGAACCAAGTGGCTACTCAGAACGCCGAGCGAAATCAGGGCGGCCACGGAAACAGCGGCCAGGATAGAGCGCATGGAGGATCTCCTTATCAAGGAGATTCTATCGCTGTCATAAGGGGGCTGTACTTCGCAAGGCTACAATGGTCCAGCCCTCGTGATCTACCAGCGCCTGCGCTCGTTCCTGCCCCGCCCTGTTTTCCGCTATCTCCTCCATTTCGAGGCGGAGATTGAAACTGCGGTTCAAGATTTCGGGCGCTCTCTCACCCCCGGCGCGCGCGTGCTCGATGCCGGGGCGGGCGAAGGACAATACAAATCGCATTTCGGCGCGCAGCGCTATACCGGGCTGGATCTGGGCATCGGCGATTCCGCTTGGAATTATTTAGAATTGGACGTCATCGGCGAGCTCAGCGCGCTGCCTTTTCCGGATGGCGTTTTCGGCGCCTGTCTGAATGTGGTGACTCTCGAGCATGTGAAGGAGCCCGCCCGAGTGCTTCGGGAAATCTCCCGCGCGCTCGCGCCGGGCGGCGCCTTACTCCTGATCGCGCCCCACGAATGGGAAGAACACCAGCAGCCGCACGATTACTACCGCTACACTCGCTACGGCCTGGAATATCTGCTGCGGCAGGCAGGCTTCGAGCCGCTCGAAATCCGTCCCGCCGGCGGATTTTTCCGCCTGCTCTCGCGCCGGCTGCTGAACGCCCTGCAGTTCTTTCCCGGACCGTCAATTTTCCTGGCTGCGATTTTTTTCGTTCCACCCGCGCTGATTCTGCCGCTGTTCGATCCGCTGGACCGCCGCCGAAACTTTACACTGGGATATATATGTTCCGCGCACAAATGTTCCTGATCTCCGCCTGCACGGCGCTGGCTTCCGCCGCCGCTTTCTCCGGCGCCGGCGCGCTCGATTATGCCAGCCACGCCGTGAGCTTCGGGCCGCGTCCCTCCGGCTCCGAGGCGAACAAGAAGCTGCAGGCCTATATCCTTGAACAGGTGCGCGTGCGCGGCGCGCAGGTGACGGAAGATTCCTTCACCGCGAAGACCCCGCGCGGCATGGTTCCGATGACCAACATCATCGTCAAGTTTCCGGGAACCAGCGGCAGAGCCATCGCCATCACAGGACATTTCGACACCAAGTATTTCCCGGGCCGGCACTTCGTCGGAGCCAATGACGGCGCCTCGTCCACCGCGGTGCTGATTGAGTTGGCTCATGCTCTCGCTGGAGAGACAAGAAAAGACGATGTGTATCTGGTCTTTTTCGATGGCGAGGAGGCGGTCGGCGAATGGACCGACACCGACAGCGTCTACGGCAGCCGCCATCTCGCCGCCAAGTGGCGCATGGACGGCACATGGCGCAAATTGAAGGCGCTGATTAACGTAGACATGATCGGCGACAAGCACCTGGACATCTTGCAGGACAAAAACTCCGATCCAACTCTGCGCCGCCTGGTGTGGAAAGCCGCCTCCGATCTCGGCTATCAGGCATACTTCACCAACCAGAGCGAGCCCATGGACGACGACCACATGCCGTTCGTCAGGATCGGGGTGCCCTCGCTCGACATCATCGATTTCGACTACGATCCCTGGCACAAAGACACCGACACGATGGACAAAATCAGCGGCCAAAGCATGGAAATCGTTGGCACGGTGGTGCTGGAGTCGATCCACCGGCTTGAACGGCAGTGAGGCCCCGGCTCTCGCCCGATCGCGCATTCGCGATTTCATTCGCTTTCGCCCGCACCGCCTTCTGCGCCTATCGCGCCGCCACGCAATCGTTCACCTCCGACGAAGCTTTTTCCTACAACGAATTCATCTCGGGCGACTGGAGCCGCCTCTACGATAGCTTCAGCGCCAACAATCACCTGCTGTACTCGATCCTGGCGAAGCTCTCGATCGGAGCTTTTGGCGCGTCAGAATTCGCGCTGCGCTTGCCAAGCGTGCTCTCGGGCTTCTTTTTCGTGCTCGGCGTCTACTACTTGCTGAGGGAAGCGGGCTGCTCCCGCGCGGTGACGTGGATGGCCATGATCGGACTCAGTCTGCACCCGCTGCTGCTCGATTTCTCCGTGGCGGCGCGCGGTTATGGTTTGTCGATGGCTCTATTCGTCTGGGCGATATATTTTCTCCTCCGCGGCCGCGACATTTTCGCCGGAGCGCTCGCCGGGTTGGCGATCTCGGCCAACCTGACCCTCCTGTATCCGGCGGTGGGCTTGATCCTGTGTCCGCTCCTGCTTCGAAAAGACGGTTTTGAAAACCGCATTCAGGGTTTCCTGCGGTTAACGTTTACGTTATTGGCGGTGTTCGGCGCCGTTTACTACGAATCGCTCTCGCAGGCGACGTTGACGAATTTTTACGTCGGGACGACGACCATACGCGACTCCGTTCTAAACCTGATTGTAAGTTCCATATTCGACCGGGTGTGGAGGGGGATTTTTGGCTCGTTCGACGCCGCCCACATGATCGAATTCGCGGCGCTCCCCGCGATCATGCTATTTGCGTGCGTCAAATCCCTGCCCTATCCGCGCAATATAAAGCTGGCGCCATTAACCATTCTGCTCGTAGCCTTGACGGAACTAATCGCGGCGCACTACATTCTCGGCCTGAGGTATCCTATCGATCGCCTCGGCCTCTATCTGATCGTTTTGTTCGCGCTGGCATGGGCGGTGGCCCTTTCCTCGACCGGGAATCCATGGATCCGCGGCGTGAACGGAGCCATAGCCGGACTAATCGTGCTTCAATTCGCTACGCAGCTCCAGGCGCGATGGTTCCAGGTCTGGGAATACGATGACGCGACAAAACAGATGGCGCTGCGGATCGAGAACGAGACGCGCGATAAACCGCCGGATTCCGTGAAAATCGGCGCGACATGGTGGCAACAGCCTGCCCTGGAGTTTTACCGCAAGGTTTACCGCATCGCGGCGCTTCAACCCGTCAAACGATACGAAACCACGCCGCTCGAAGGTTTCGATTACTACGTTCTCGATCTGCGAAGCGACCCCACCATCCGCAATCGCAATGTGAAACGGCTGCGGCCGCTGCTTTCCGAACCGGCCGCCGACGTTCTTCTGGCGAAAGAGCCATGAATAGGCGTGGTGGAATCGCCTTCTGGTCGTGCCTTTCCGCAACCGTGCTGGCGTCCCGCCTCGCGCACATCAATTTGCTGTGGGCGGACGAGGATTATCATCTCTCGGCCGCGATCCAGGCGTTGCACGGAAAGCTCCCCTATCGCGATTTCTGGTACGACAAGCCGCCACTGAACCTGGCATTCTATCTGTTTTTCGGCGCGCGCACGGGAGTCGCATTGCGCATCGCGGACGCAATATTCGTCGGTTTCTGCTGCCTCCTGGCTTACGCGTTCGCCTCGAAATTGTGGTCGCGCCGGGAGGGATTCTTCGCCGCGGGCGCGCTCGCCTTCTTTTCGATCTTTTATCTGACGCCCGCGGTTCTCCCTTTGGAGCCGGACACGCTCATGATCGCGCCGCACCTTGCGGCGGTATACCTGGCCTGGCGCCGCAAGCCTCTTCTCGCAGGCATAGCGGCGGGCATCGCGTTTCAGTTGAACGTTAAGGGTGCGTTCGTGCTCGCCTTTGCGGCCGTGTTTTGTCCCGGCGGGCTTCCCCTGCTGGCGCTGGGATTCCTGATTCCAACCGCCGCAGCGGTCGGCTGGCTTGCCGCGTCCGGCGCGTTGAAAGACTATTGGGTGCAAGTGTGGAAATGGGGCTGGCTGTACTTGCGGGGCGCGCCGGGTGGAGGATTTTTGCAGCTTCTGGCGTGGTTCGGATTCCACGCGGCGCTTATCGTTCCAGCGGTCGCGCTGTGGTTGGCGCGCGACAAGAAACGATCCCCTGCCCCACTCCTGTCGTGGTTCGCGCTCGCGCTGATCTTTTCTCTCATCGGATTGCGCTCCGCGCCGCGATATTTCAATTTATTGCTGCCTCCCCTGGTGATCGCCGCCGCGGGCGGGGTCAAAATGATGAAGCCGCTTCCCGCCGCGGGCCTGATCCTTTTGCTGGCGATACCCGCAATCCGATTCGGGCCGCGCTATTTCGAGCTTGCCTCCTGGCGTGATGCTGCCATGGACGAGGAAAGCCGGCGCGCGGCTGCCATCGTCGAGGCCGCCGCCAAACCGGGCGATACGATTTTCGTTTGGGGGTACCGTCCGGATATCGTCGCCTATACACGCCTGCCCATCGCCGGCAGGTATCTCGATTCCCAGCCGCTTACCGGCGTTCCGGCGGACCGGCATCTCTTCGACTCGCGCCCGGTGGCCGATGCAGACTGGACTCGCGAGAACCGGCGCGAGCTATCGCGCGCGCATCCGGATTTTCTGGTGGACGGCTTGAGCCGCTACAACCCCACGCTCGACATCCGCGGATTTCCCGACTTGGCGCCGTGGTTGGCTCAGTATTGCCAGATCGGCCAAGCGGGGCTGACGACCGTTTACGCCGTTTGCGGCCGGCCCTAGCGCGCTGAATACATCCTGCTGAAGCCGTTGCGCTGATTGGTGACCGTGAATTTCCCATCTCTACTCGCCGACACCTTGATACCCTTGCCTTGATCGGCGGCGCCTTCATCCAGATTCGCGATCATCTGCTCAGACGTATTGTGCGCGGCGTCGCTCGCCACGGCGCGGTGCAATTGCCAAGTCGCTTCCAAGCCAGGAATCTTGGATATGATCTCGTACGCGTCGGCGTTGAAGCCCTTCCGCGCGCCGTCGTTCACCACGACGACTTGCGGCTTCAAGGCCCACACGAAGGCCGGCGAGCCGCTAGCTCCGTTCGAAAAGCCGTGGTGACTCGCTTGAAACAGCGAGACGGTTCCAAGCTTATCCACGGGACAAGCGAGCATCATCTCTCTATCCCACGTCAGATCGCCCAAGTCCAGAAACTTGAATTTGCCATAAGTGAGCAGAAATCCCACGCTGCGCGAGTTCTCGGTTTTGTCCTCCGGTTTCGTCTGCGCGTCTTTGCAAAACGCATTCGGGCCGCCGCCGTTGATCGCTTTCGAGATGACTTCGCCGTTGGCGCTCACCACCGTTATGTCAAGATCCTTGATCGGAATCTTGTCGCCCGGCTTCACCGTAACGCGCTTGCCGCCCGCCACCGCTTTGTAGGAGTCGTACAATTGAGCGCCTTGCGGCGTGCCTGTTTCAATGGAATCGCCGTGATCGTAGAATTTCTCGATCGGGACCAGCTTGGCAAGCGCCGGCACGCCGCCCACATGGTCGCCATGGAAATGGGTGATCTCGAGAATATCGATCTTCTTCAGCCCCGCGGCTTTCACGGTTTCCGCTATGCGATTCGCGTCGCGATCGCCGTTGCCTGGAAATCCGGTGTCCACCAACAGAGCTTGGCCGGAAGGAGAAACGATCAGGGTCGAGCCGCCGCCTTCGACGTCGGTCCAGTAAATCTCCAGGCCCCGGGACTGCGCTTGAACCGCTGCCGCAGCCGCGAGCCCAACGGAAAAAACCAGAATTCGAGAATGCTTCATGGGTAGAAGTTTAGCGCGATAATCGCCTGCGGCCAAACGACGCCTGGCGGCAGCCTGGCCTTACCAATCCTCCGCGAAACACACTATGCTAGGTCTCACGGAGGTCGCGATGCCGGCTCGAACTCGATTCATCTTTGTAGCGGTAACCGTTTTCGCCGCGTTGTTGACGCCGGCGGCGCGGGCGCAGCAAACCAGCTATCCCAAACCCACCGAACTGCCCAATCCCTACCGCTTGGTGGAGGGCTGGCCGACGCTTCCCAAAAGCATGAACGGAGGCCGCTGGGGTGAGGTTATTCGAGTTCATGTCGCAAGCGACGGCGATATCTGGGTTTTTCATCGCTGCTTCAACACTGTGCCGCCGGGGCATGCGACTTGCGTCGGACGCGGCGACGCAAATCCGCCGATCCTGGAATTCGACGCATCGGGCAAGCTGCTGAAGAGCTTCGGCGTCGGCCTGTTCGCTTATCCTCATGGCTTCACCATCGATAACGACGGCAATTTATGGGTCAGCGATGTTAACGACGAACCTACGATCCTCGGAACGCCGGCCAAAAATGCGAAAGGCGTGACTATGGGCCAGGAAGTTTTGAAGCTGCGTCAGGACGGCAAGGTTCTGATGATGCTGGGCAAGGAGGGCGTCTCCGGCAATGGGCCAGACACGTTCGACCGGCCCACAGGCATCGCCGTCGCCGCGAATGGCGATGTTTTTGTCAGTGACGGCCATGCGCCCAATCAACACAATTCCGCTAGGATCGTCAAATTTTCGAAAGATGGCCGCTTCATCAAGGCATGGGGCCGCAAGGGCGCCGCGCCGGGCGAATTCGATGAGCCGCACGATATCTTCGTCGGCGGTTCACAGCAGCACGTTTATGTCGCCGATCGCAAGAACAGCCGGATCCAGGTGTTCGATCAAAATGGAACATTCATCGCCGCGTGGAGGCAGTTCGGCCAGCCTAGCTCCGTGTTCGTGGGCAAAGACGATACGATTTACGTAGGCGCGTCCTTCCCCGATCCGGCGGCTAAGAAAGGCGAGCTGAGGGGTATCGTCGTCGGAAGCGCCAAAGATGGCTCGCTCAAAGCTTTCATCCCAGATCCCGCGGACCCCGACAAGTTGGATGTCGGGACCTCGGCGTCGGGGATCGCGGCGGACGCCGCCGGCAACATTTACGCGGCGGATGTGGCGGCGCACAACCTCAGGAAGTACGTCAGGGTGAGGTGAAGCGACGCGAAGCGTGAAACCGGCAAATCACGTATTGGCGTAGACGACTCGTTTATGTCGTCTGAGATGCCGGGGTATGAAGTTCGTTGAGCCGCTCGGCGGCCAAGCGTCCGAGCGTCGTCAGGGCCTTGAAAATCTTCCCGCTTTCCTCTCCGGCCCGCGCGCCCGTAAGAATCGACTGTCCGCCGGCGTCATCCGAAGGCAGCACCCGCGCGACGAGTCCCAGGAGATCCGGAACCAGCCCGGGAAACGCTCCGTTGACTCGCGCCAGTAGCGTCGCTTGCGTGGAGAGGATCTTTTCGGCCTGTCCTCTGCGGATCGCCGCGACAATCTGCCGCGCGGCGCGTTCCGCGCTCATCGAAACCATCGGCAAGCTCGCGCCGAGACTGAACCACGCCGCCTCCGCATGCTGCTTTCCCTTGAACTCGGCCTTGAGGTGAGAGCCTGTACGCATCAAGCCCGGAGCGATCGTGATTACCTTCACGCCGTGCCGCGACATTTCCGTCCGCAATCCCTCGCAAAATCCTACGGCGGCGAACTTGGCGCAGCAGTAAGGCAGCAGATGCGGCACGCTGACTTTGCCTCCGATGGACGCGATCGTCGCGATGCGCCCGCCGCCACGCTCCCGCATTTCTTTCAAGACAGCCATGGTGGGGTAAACCACTCCCCAGAACATCACAGCCATCGCCTCCTCGAAGTCCTGAATCGTGAGGTTCTCCACTGGCGCGACTCGGATCATTCCCGCGTTGTTGACCAAAACGTCGATCCCGCCGAACTGCGAGCGAACCGCCTTAACGAGTTCGTCTACTTGCTCCTTGCTCGTTACGTCGCAAGGCGCGGCGAACGCTTCGGCGCCTTCCTCGCGCTCTAGAATCTCTCGAGCGGACTCCAGTTCGCTTTTGTCGCGCGCGCAGATGGCGATTTTGCAATTGAGCCGGGCGAATTCCCGGGCCAGCGCCAATCCCAGGCCTCGCGAGCCGCCTGTAATCAGAACGACTTGTCCGCTCAAATCCGCGAGGCGGGCGCGGCGAAGAGCGAAGCCGAGCGCCAGCCCGGCGCCCGCGGCCCCGATGAGCGTCCGCGTGACGGCGCGGTTCATGGCCGCAACACGACTTTGGTGCAGCCGTCCTGCTTCTTATTGAAAATGTGGTAACCCAATGGCGCCTCTTCCAGAGGAAGCCGGTGCGAGACGATGAAGGACGGGTCGATTTCGCCGTTTTGAATGCGGCCCAGCAGCGGGCGCAGATAACGAGGCACATTGGTCTGGCCCATCTTAAGCGTCAGACTTTTTGCGAAAGCGGCGCCAAAGGGCACCTTGTCGATCATGCCGCCATAGACGCCGGGAATCGAAAGCGTTCCGCCCTTCCGGCACGCCATAATGGCGCGCCGCAAGACTCCCGGGCGATCGGTTTCCAGAAAGAGGCTCTGCTTGGCGTAATCGTAAACGTTATCGATAGTGGCGCCGTGCGTCTCCATTCCCACGGCGTCGATGCAGGAATCCGGTCCCCGCCCGCCCGTAAACTCGCGGAGTTTGCTCATCAGCTCGCTATCGGCGTAGTCTAGCGTTTCGGCCCCGCCCCGCCGCGCCAGTTCCAGGCGCTCGGGAATATGATCGATCGCGAGGACGCGCTCGGCCCCGAGCATGAACGCGCTCCGGATCGCGAATTGGCCCACAGGTCCGCAGCCCCATACGGCAACCACGTCACCCGCCTGAATATTACAATTTTCCGCCGCCATGTAGCCGGTGGGAAAAATATCGGATAGGAACAGCACGCGATCGTCGGGCAGACCATTTTCGATGACGATGGGACCCACGTCGGCAAACGGAACGCGGACGTATTGCGCTTGTCCTCCGGCGTAGCCGCCATATAAATGCGAATAACCGAACAGCCCGGCTCCCGAAGCGCCGTACAGTTTTTTCAGCGCCATCGCGTTGGGATTGGTGTTATCGCACAAAGCCCACAAGTCGGACTGGCAAAAATAGCATTCGCCGCAGCAAATGGTGAAGGGCGCGACAACCCGGTCGCCTCTCTTTAGACGCTTTACCTCGGAGCCGGTCTCGACCACCTCGCCCATGAACTCGTGGCCCAGCACGTCGCCCTTTTGCATTCCCGGAATGTAGCCGTTGTAGATGTGCAGATCCGAACCGCAAATGGCCGTTAGGGTGATGCGGATAATCGCGTCGCGCGGATTCAGAATCTCTGGATCGGGCACGCTTTCCACGCGCACATCGCCGTTGCCGTACCAGCAAACCGCCTTCATGACGCGACCTCCTGAGGCTCCGCCGCATGGAGCGTTTGCGTCGAGCTTTGAACCGGCTTGCGATAGCTTATGGCTGGCCCCTTGGGTTGCGTATCGGTGGTGGCGATCTCGCCCGCCTCCAGGAACTGTTTCAGCCGGAACAGATCGGATTCGATTTCCGTTTCCGCATCGCCTCCGAACAGCTTGGCGACTGTGGCTCCCAGGAGTCCCGTCGGCGGATTGTATTGGAGGTGGACCAGCACTTCGGTTCCTCGGCTGCCCGGAGCGTCCTTGAAGCGAACCGATCCGGCGCTATCCACATCCGCGCCAGGCAGAGATCGCCACGCGATCAATTCGTTTTCGATATCGTTGTGCATCTGCGCCTCCCAGGCCAACTTCCTGCCGGCTGGGCCTTGAGCCACCCACTGCGAGCGGCCCGGGGAATTCACTTTCACTGAGACCAGGTGCTTCATAATGCGCGGCAGATTTTCGAAGTCGCGCCAGAACCGGTAGATTTCAGCCCGCGGCCGCGCGATGGTTACGGCGGCGCGCGCGCGCACGCCAAGCCCGTAAGGAATGCTGACGCTCGCTCCCCGCGGATCGCCGTTGCCGCGCACGCCGAGTAGCTGATAGCCGAAACTGTGCCCGGTGAGGCCGCGCCTGATCATTTCCGCGCCGAGCAGACCCTTGATCGTTTTGCCGGCCGAATCCCGCCGAAAGACGCAGCTTGCGAGGGCGATTCCGCCGAACACCGAGACCCAGCGGTCGAGCAGGTTCATATTCGCGGCCGTGAGAGTGGATTGGGACATGGCCATGGCTCCTTGTCAGCCAATAGATCGCGCCGGGATGGCGAGCGTTTCGGGAGGCAAAACTGTTGCGGCAGTTTTCCCCAAGTATGCCGCCGGACTCCACTGGCAACGGTCAAATCGGTTTTTTCAGACTTTCAAAATGCCCAAGGGAGCCGCGCCCTGATCAATCCTCAGTCGGTCGTTACGGTGCTCAATACCAACGGAAATGTTCCGATGGGTATTATGGCTGGAAATGAATCGGGAAATTACACTTTCCAGGCCACTATCGCATCGATTTCCAGCGTGAATCTTAAGAGCAATCTGGGAGGGTCAACAGGACAGGGCGTAACTGTGGTTCCGTAGGAGGCGCGGACTTCTTCGCCATACGTGCGACCAAATCCTGGGCTCCCGAACCCCAGCGGGAAACCACCGTTATGGCATGAGTGAAAGGCACGTCCAGCGGATGAACGCGATTCGCGGCCAAAATGTAAATGGCTCCGGCGAACGGGGTGGGCGACGAAGGAACGAAGACGGTAAAACGTCCATCTGCAAGCTCTTCGATAATAAACGCGGGGACGAGAGCTTCCTCTATTTCCGCTAATGCCGGTTTCCATGCCTGATTCTGTGTTTCGCCGGCCAAACTCCGCGTGAGGCCCTGGAACAGCGCGTAGCCGGGGATTTTCTGAAAGACCGAATTTTCGATTTTCCCCCAAGCCGCGAGGCCGATCCGGGTTCGAATCGCGAGCCCAATAAGGAAGCAGATCAGCAATACCGCCAGTACAGAAAGCAGGCGCTCCGCAGGCAACCATTCGGGGAGCATTCTCACAAGGGGCCGCATGAAGCCCGATAACGTTTTTGCGATTTTGAGCAGCAGCAAGACAGCGAGGTAGATCGGAGCAAGCACCAGCGCGCCCGCAGCCAGTCTGCTCGCCAGAAACTTGCCCAGTTTTTTCACCGCGTTATTCGCCCCGCCGTCGTTTCCGGGCTAGTTAACGCGCAACGGCGATTCGAGTTGGAAAGAAAGCACGGTCTCGGCAGGGATGGTCAGATGCTTCCCCCCGGTCGCCGCCGACACGGCCGCGCCACCGCCCCCGCCGGCCAGCGCGCCGATGGCAGCACCCGCGCCTCCGCCGACGATTCCACCGACGATAGCGCCCGCGCCGGCGCCAATACCCGTGTTCCTCAGAGCTCTGTTACCCTTGCGCGTGCCTTTCGATTCCGCGACAGACGAGACTACCGGTCGCGTCCTGCCGTTGAACGTTATCGAATCCACTTTGAGATCGATCCTGTCGCGACCCTTTAGCCTGCCGGATTTCTTGACGCCAACCGCGCTCAGTTCCACGGGGGCTCCGCGAGGGATCAAGACGGCGCCGCCATGGCTCATGACCGGGTCGGCCAAGCTAGCTCTGAATTTGGCGCCCTGCCGCGCGGACTCGATATCAATCGAATCGATGGTCCTGACATGGATCGCGGTTCCGGCTGGTAGAACAATCGCGGTTTCAGCTTGTGCGCTGCCGGTATGGCAGAGCGAAACGCCCAGCAACAGAAGGGGGCTCAGCGCGGTATTTTTCATATCGCTCCTCCTGTTGTTTCAGATCGAGCGACGATGGAGACGGCTTTTTTTTTGAGCCGGTCCCTCGGAAACTATCGAATCTTGAGGATCTTCCCGCCGCGCTCGCATACGCGGCCGATTTCCACCGCCGAGGGGAGCCGGGCCTTCAGCTCCGCGGCCTGTCCGGCCGGGAGCGCGATCAGCAATCCCCCGGAGGTCTGGGGATCGTAGAATAAATCGTCGAATTCGGTCGCGCCTTCGACGCACTCGCTCACAAAATCGCGATTGTTTTTCAGACCGCCCGCGAGGGCTCCGGCGCGAGCGTATTCGCGCGCACCCGGAAGAATCGGAACCTGGGCGGCCTCGAATTCCAGCGTCGCGTGGCTCGCTACGGCCATTTCTCTTGCGTGACCCAACAACCCAAACCCAGTTACATCGGTAAGCGCATGCACTTCAAGATCTTCCGCGGCTTCGGCCGCGGCACGGTTCAACTCGAGCATAGAGTCGATCGCCGCACGCACGTGATCTTGGGCGGCGATCCCTTGCTTCAGCGCGGTAGAAATGATGCCAGTTCCAAGCGGTTTGGTGAGCAATAAGACGTCGTCCGGACGGGCGCCCGCATTAGTCCAGAGGCGCTCCGGGTGAACCACGCCCGTGACGGCGTATCCAAACTTAATCTCCGGATCCGTGACGCTGTGGCCGCCAATCACGAGGCAGCCCGCCTCCCTCATTTTCGCGGCGCCCCCCCGAACGATCTGCTCCAAATCGTCCAAAGCCTGTGATCCGGGCCAAGCCAAAATCGACAGGGCCGTTCGCGGTCTGCCGCCCATTGCGTACACGTCGCTCAGAGCGTTGGCCGCAGCGATTGCGCCGAAAGTGAAGGGATCGTCGACAATAGGCGTGAAAAAATCGACGGTTTGGACGATGGCGAGTTCCGGCGTCAGACGATACACGCCGGCATCGTCGGCTGTTTCAAAGCCGACCAGCAGATTGGGATCGGCCTCGCGTGGGAGGCTGGAGAGCACCCGGTCCAATACCTTTGGACTCAATTTGGACGCTCAACCAGCTGCTTTCACGTGTGCTGTGAGCTTCTTGTCTGTAAGTGGCTTATAGGACACTTCCTATAAGTCTACTTGGCGCCGCTCCCACTCCGCGCAGAGAGGCAGACCACCTCCGATGAGTCCACCCCCCTGCGCCCCTCCGACTGAGAGCAACTGCGAATTCCGTCTCGAGATTGGGTTCAACTAAGCCGCGGCCGCTTCCTTCGGCCGGTTTTTGCTCCCAGGAGGCCGGCCGCGCCGCTTTAACGCCGTCATCCAGGCGGGAGGACGGCCTCGCCTCTTTCCACGACCCCGCGCCAGCCGTTCCAGCGTCAGGATCGCCTCCTCGATCTGTTCACGCTCCTGGCGCAAATCCGCCAGCATTTTCAAAACGTCCATAGATTTCAAATCTCCACGCATTGATTGGTCTCCCGCGGCGATAGGTTCTGAAAACGGAACACCACCAACCTTTCTGTTCCGAAGTAGACTGTTTGAGTTTATACCGTTTTTCTGAGGATTTCAAGATACTTGTTCTGAAAACAGAACAAAACTTTTTGAAGTGCCCCTTCGATACCCGCCCCTTCCTGGGCTGAAAGACCGCAGGGCCCGCGAAAAAATTCGACGCCGCTTCTCTTTGAGTCGCATTCGATAACGGCTAAGTCCAGAGATTTAAAGGAAAATGGCGCGACCGCGCCGGGGAATTACGCCATCGCGCGGACGCTTCAAAAGGGTTAGTACTTTTTCTTCGCGTACCGGCTTGGGTTCGGTCCGAAATCTCGGCGATCTAGAATTGCGGACGCGGCCAAGCCCACCGCGAAGGTGGTGGCCGTTCCGATCAGAACATACCAGGTGAAGGCGATCGCCGTGGCAACGCTCACGTAAAGCATGATGGCGAGACCCGCAATCATGCCGGCAATCGCGCTCAATTCGCCCACTTTGCGGGTAAGAACGCCCAAAAGAAAGGCGCCGAGGAGCGCTCCATAAAGGACGGATGCGATGGACAAACCGGCCTGCAAAACGCTTCCCCAATTGCGCGCCATCAGCGCCACGCCGAAGAGAACTCCTCCCCAGAGGACCGTCGCGTAGCGCGCCCGGCGGAGCCATAGCGCTTCTCCTTGGGCGCGTGGGAACAAGGGCCGCAAGAAATCCACAATCGTTGTGGAAGCCAATGAATTGAGGGCGGCCGAGAGGTTCGACATAGCCGCCGCCAGGATCGCGGCGATAATCAGGCCGGCCGCCCCGGAGGGGAGCCGGCTCCAGACGAACTCCGGGTAAATGGAATCGGGTACGGGTGGGGCGGGCAACCGGCGATCGTAATAGTAAACGAATAAGCTCGCCCCTATGATCAGAAAAAGCGTGAATTGGGCCGCAATCACCGCCCAGCTCGCAAAAAGCGCGGCGCGGCTTTCGCGCTCGCTGCGCGCCGATAGCAGCCGCTGCACCATCAGTTGTTCGGTCCCGTGGCTGGCAGTCGTCAGAAAGCAGCCGCCTAGAATGCCCGCCCAAAAACTGTAGGTTCGCGTGAAAAATTCCCCGGGCGGCCCCAAGCGGAAATCGAACACTTGAAATTTCCCGAGCGGCGCGGCAATCGCCGCGACATGCCCCCAACCACCGGGAATCCCATGCAGAATGGCAGCCAGGCTGAAGATGGCGCCACCCAAATAGAGGATCATCTGTAATACGTCGGTCCAGATCACGGCGGTCATGCCGCCTTTATAGGTGTAGAACAGCGTCAGGCACAGGATGGCCGCGATCGACGCTGTCTGGCCGGTTTTCAAAACGATCGAAAGAACAATCGAAATCGCGAACACCCGGACGCCTTCCGCTAGCGCCCGCAGAACCAGGAAAATCCCGGCCGTGAATCTTCGGGCACGCTCGCCGAAACGCGAGCCGATCAGCTCATAGGCGGTGAACAGCTCGCCGCGGAAATATGCTGGCAGGAACAGAATCGCGATGGCCACCCGCGCCAACAGGTACCCGAGCACGAGTTGAAGGAACGCGAAGTTCCCTTGGAATGAAAGAGCCGGCGTGCCGATTACGGTCAGGGTACTGGTCTCCGCCGAGACGATGGAGAACGCGATGGCCCACCAGGGCGCGGTTTTGCCCCCGAGAAAATAATCCTTCAGCGACCTTTGCGACGAGCGGAAGCGCGCCCCGAACCAGGTGATTCCGGCAAGATAAGCTCCGATGACCGCGAGGTCGAGCCAGCGCATGGATTAAAGGATAGCCTCACCAAGATGGCTTGCGCCCGTCATGTTAGATTAGTACCTAAAAATGAGAGCGCTCCTTGTGTTTGCAACTTTTGGCGGCATGGCCGCCGCGCAGCAGATTCCGCTGGCCGGAACCCCGTCTCAGACAACATTGCCCGGAAACACCGTGGTCGCGACGGTCGCGGGAATCTCCGTGACGATTGACGACGTACGCAAAATGACGGAGAATGCGCCGCCGGCCGTGCTCAACATCCTGCAAAAAAGCCCACAGAGTTTTATCCAGCAGACGTTCCTATTTCGCTATCTGGCCGATCAGGGCGACCAGCTGAAGCTAGGAGACCAAAGCCCTTTGAAGGAAGAGATCGAAACCGAGCGGAAGTGGATCATAGCCAATGAGATGCTGACTCACGAGCGCAATAACTATCAGGTGTCGGACAAAGAGATCGGCGAATTCTACGAGAAAAACCAACCGCGCTGGATGCAAGCCAAAGTGAAAGCTATTTTTATCGCGTTCAAGGCCGGGGCGCCCCCCGCGCCAAGCGACCCGAAAGACATCGCGGATGCGGCCAAGAATGCGCTGGAGGGAGCGCATCCCGCCAATCAGAGGACCGAAGAAGAGGCGAAGAAGCTCGCGGGCGATCTGGTCAAGCAGATCCGGGGCGGGGCAGATTTTGGAAAACTGGTCGAGCAATACTCCGACGATTCCAGCTCGAAAGGCTCGGGCGGCGAATTCCCGCCGATCAAAGCCAGCAGCCCTTATCCCGAAGACCTAAAGCAGTCGGTTTTCGCCCTGAAATCCGGAGATGTGAGCGAGCCAATCCGCCAGCCGACCGGGTTTTACATCATTCGTATGGATGAGAAGTCGGTGCAGCCGCTAAACGACGTGCGGGAGCCGATTACTCAGGAACTCCGGCAGGAACACGTGAATACCTGGATCAACGACCTTAATAAGCGCTTTGTGCCGGTGATCCAAAACACGCAGTTTTTCGCTGAGCCGCAGCTTTATTTGCAGCCGAAGGCGCCCGCGGCGGCGCCGCCCAAGCCGTAACAGTCCGAGGGGGGGTAAGCCCATGCTTCCGGCGATCAGCGGCCAACCGATCCGTGTGGAGATGCGGCGGTCCTTGGGACGCTTCTTGGCCGCGGCTTCGATTCCCCGCCGTATCATCCTGTTAGATGCGGAAGTGCTCTATGCGCGCGGGGATTTCGAGCGGATTCTGGTCCACGAACTGTTTCATTTCGTGTGGGCGAGACTTTCAAACGCTTTGCGCCGGGATTGGGAACTTCTGCTGTCGAACGAATTCGCCGCCGGCGCAGAGGGCGAGCTTGGCTGGAGCTCCGAATGGCGGAAGACCAAGCTGGGGCGGCTCGACCGCCGCCGCAGGACCATGCGCTGGCGACGCTACACTTCGGAAAGCTTCTGCGACACTGCGGCTTGGCGCTTTGCCGGGCTGAGAACCCATGGCGAATTTACGCTGGGATCGCCATTCCGGCGCATTCGCAGGGAATGGTTTGAGTGCAACATGGAATCGGGCGATTTGCGGATCTAACGGTCTAATTTGGGCGAGGCAAGCTTACCGGACCGGCAAGCTGCTCTTGTTGGAATAGGCCGTCTTCCCGTTCACCCTCACTCCCACCGACAAAGGAACATCCGCGCGCGGAGGTACATCCGGTGGAATTTGGAATGTAATCTCCGCGACCCCGCTCATGCCTTGCGCGTAGACAGCCGATACCAGCTTCGCGCCATGATCGTTCACGCCGATGATAAGAGAACGATCTGCTTCGGCGGCAGTCATCGGCCCCAGCCCGGTTGCAAACATGCGGAGCTTCTCGCCGGGGTGCGCGGGATGCGATTGATCCACTATCGAGCCGTCGGAGCGCAGTACGATCCCCTCTATGCCGGATTCGGGCGTCCGCATTTGGAAGATGCCAGGCGCCGCTGGCAAAACCGCGACCTTTATCGTGAAGCTCCCGGAGCCGGCCACCAGCGTCACGGGCGCCTCTCCGGGGGGTGTCTCAAACGGCACTTGCACAGTCAGTGTTTCCTGGTCGTTCATATTCGAGATCGCAAGAATGCGGGAGGGGATAGATCCGAATAGGACAGAAAGGCCGTCGAAAGAGAGCGGCGCCGCGGCCAATCTGGCGGATTCGCCGGGAGCGAACACGTCGCCCCGCTCAGGCGAAACGGCCGCGAGGCGGAATGGCAGCCCGGGCAACAAGCTCAGATTTTCGGTTCCGTGGACCCCGTGGGCGAAGTTGCCTCCCATGATGAGAGCGATCCCCCCCGGGCTGACCCCGTCGCGAATATCGTCGCGCCGGCCGGCGGCGGGGACCACTGCGCTGATGTACGCTTTGCCGGTGAAAGGAATCAACCTGGGCGGCGACTCATCCGGATTGAAGAACCATGAGTCGCGGTCGCGAAAGTAGTTGGCCAAGAGCTTGTCGCCGGCGGGGTCGGTCCGTCGGGCCCAGACGACCGGGGAGCGATCGATATCGGCGTCGTTGAAGACCACTCCATAGTGGAACTCGTGTTCGGGGCTGTACCGCACCAGAACCAGGTGCTTGCCGCCATGGGCCTTGAGCTGTTTCAGAATCTCGCCGCGCGGCGTAATGGTGGCGGAGACGAATTGGGGCTCAAGCATGCCCCCGAGCGTCGTCGCTATCGTGCCCGCCGCGATCATCAGAAGCAGGCCGCGAAACGCTTTCCTTCCTACTCGCCTCGATCCGATTCGGAGAGCTCGCAGGTGGCGCATGCCGATTACGACGAACAAAATCATCAACCCGCACAGCGGCGCCGCATAATGCGTGTAGAAAAACGGATACATGGCATTCCCGGCGAGCAGCGCGATTGCGGAGAGCAGGAGGACTGGCATTCGCGGCTTCCGTAAGACGGAGGGCAGGAACAGGAGCGGCAGCGTCAGCAAGGGTTGCAGATAGAACTGCCAGAACGCCTGAAGGCGCAGCCCTTCCCTGGACCACGAGAAGCCGGCCTGGTGCGCCTCGAGCTGCCAGTGAAAAACGTCCGCGATGTCGCGGTAATCGTTGACGCCGGGAGCCTGCAAGACCGGCGGCTGCCATAGCATGGGTTGCGGAGTTCCGTAGATCCGCTGGTGCAGTATGTATGGCGATAGGAATGGGTTGCCCGTGACGCGCCATTGGTACCACATCACCCAACCCGCGAGCGCCGTCATCGCGAACGCCAGCGGGAGGGCTACGCGAGTAAATTTCAAACGGGGGGCGATGCGTTTTTCTTTAAGCAGCCACCATCCCAACATTGCCGCCAAGGGAAGCGCGAAGAATATTCCCTCGAAAGGCCGGCTTTCGGCGAGAATCCCCAGACCGAGCGCGAACAGCAACGCGTCGCGGATACGCCGACTTGCCATAATGCGCGGCAGCGCGCCTAAGACGAGCGCGCCTCCGATCGCGGCCGTTGCCCCGCCCCAATAGGTATTCATCCAGGGACTAACGATGGTGAAGCGGCAGACCGCGAGCAGACCGCCGAGGAAGGCCCATTTGGGAGGAAGCCAGCCTTGCAGCATCCAGCAGACGAGCGCGCACATGAGTCCATCGCCAAACCAGACTCCGAGCCAAGGATGGGCGCCGATGACTTTCGCCAGCGCGAGCAAAAGGGCGGGAGCGACCGGGTAAATGGAGGTGTAGGTCGGTTGATGAAAAACGTAGATTGCTTCGAAGTGTTTCCAAAAAGGGTGCGTGGGATTGGTGAGCCGGCCGGACGCGAAAGTGTCGGCGAGGAGCAAATAACCGAATTCATCGGCGACCAGCGGCTGCGGAATCCCGAGCACGGGGAAGAGCGCAATCCGTACAATCAGCGGGAGCGCTCCGACAAAAAGGACAGCTCTCGCGCGGTGACTCGCGAACCGTGTGATGGCGCGGTCTACGGTAAGGAAGGCGCGGCCGCGGGATCTTGGGAGCGTCAGTCCAGCGGCGATGCACGCCGCGGCGGCCACACATTCAGCGATGTTGCGCCAGGTTGTGTTTATTAGCGCAAAGCCCAGCCCGGGCTGATTTACGCCGTATGCCCGGACTACGAGTGCGAGAAGATAGGGCGCGAGGAAAAGGAGGCCGGTAGCGACAATCTTCCACCCCCTCCACGAGGAACTTCGCCAACGGGCCTGCCTCGCTGATGGAGTTTGTGGCGCTCCAACGGCCGGCGAAGCCATCGTTCCTCAGATGATATCATTCCGAGCCGGGTCCACATGCCGCTTAGCCACGGTCCGGATTCGACGAGCTGAAAGCGCGCACCACGGTGGGATTAGAACTCCGCAAAAACTCTCCTCGAACGTTGATTTGCGGCCACCTCTGGCGCGATGCTAGAACTACAAGGACTCAATGAACATTTCGGTGAAGAGCGAATACGCTCTCCTGGCGATCCTGGATCTGGCGATGCAGCCTCCCGGCGATCCGGTTAAAATCGCGGACATCGCGCGCCGGCAAAGCATTCCGCAGAAATTTTTGGAGCTCATCCTGGCCAGCCTTAAACATGGCGGTTTCGTGGAATCGCGCCGGGGCGCCGAGGGCGGCTACCGGCTGGCGAAGCCGGCCGATCAGATTACCGTCGGCCAGGCGCTGCGTTACGTGGAAGAAGGAAAATCCGCGCGGCGCTCTGCGCCCGGCGTTCTCTCCGACCTATGGCGGCGCGTCGACGCCGCCGTCGCGGATATCCTGGATCAAACCACCTTCGCCGAATTGGTCCGGCGCTGGAAGGAATCGCAGACGCGCTACATTCCCAACTGGGACATCTGATGGTCTATTCCGATAATTCCTTCAGCATTGGACGGACGCCGCTGGTGCGGCTGAATCGCGTGGCGGAGGGAGCCGGCGCCGCCGTGCTCGCCAAAATCGAAGGTCGAAACCCGGCCTATTCGGTGAAGGACCGAATTGGCGCGTCCATGATCTGGGACGCGGAGCGCCGCGGAGTGCTCAAGCCCGGCAAGGAAATCGTCGAGCCGACCAGCGGCAACACCGGAATCGCGCTGGCGTTCGTGGGCGCGGCGCGCGGCTACAAGGTGACGCTGCTGATGCCCGAGACCATGTCGCTCGAACGAAGAAAAGTGCTGAAGGCGCTCGGGGCGCAAATTATTTTGACCGATGGCGCGCTGGGCATGCGCGCGTCCATTGAGCGGGCCGAGGAAATGGTGGCCCATGAGCCGGACCGGTACGTGCTCTTGCAGCAATTTCAAAATCCCGCGAATCCCGAGATCCATTTCAAAACCACCGGTCCCGAGATTTGGCAGGATATGAAAGGCGCTGTGGACGTATTGGTTGCGGGAATCGGAACCGGCGGCACGATTACCGGGATTTCACGCTATTTCAAACTGGAAAAGAAACAGACATTCATCTCGATCGGCGTCGAGCCCGCCAGTAGTCCCGTGATCACCCAGACGCTGGCGGGCGAGCTGGTCCGCCCGGGACCCACGGGTATCCAAGGGATTGGCGCGGGATTCATACCCGGGACACTGGATTTGAAGATGCTCGACCGGATCGAACAAGTCAGCGAGGAAGAAGCCATCGAGATGGCGCGAAGGCTTGCGCGCGAGGAAGGCATTCTTTCCGGCATATCGTGCGGCGCGGCGGTGGCCGTCGCGGTGCGGGTCGCGAAGGAGCCGGAGTTATCGGGCAAGACCATCGTTGCAATTCTCCCCGACTCAGGCGAACGATACTTGAGTTCGATCTTGTTCGATAATGTTCTTGAATAAGCGCGAGGAAAATTTCTAGCCGGCAAAGGCAGCGCCCCGATTTGGGGAAGAAGAAGCGGGCGCTTCTTATGGGTGAAAAGGGGTGAGAGCGCCCGCTGTCGTAACGGGGATTTAGTTATTTGTAATAGCGACGGACGGCGGTCTTTGGTTACCTTTTCCGAAAGATTTTTTTCAAATGGGCGGCTGTTAGCCGCCGCCGCGCGATTCGCCGCTCGCCAAACGGAAGTACTAGCCATCGTCCCATGCCATTTGGCAGGGGAAAGCCTAGTCCAGATCGCAGGCGGCGCGGCGGGGCTCTACAGACTTGGCTTGATATCGCTCGCCGCATCTCTTGCACGCGCCGCGATGGCCGAGCGCGAAGTAACACCGTTGGGCGCGCTCGGCATGGAGGCGGTCGCGGCTCGGGTGGTACATCAGGCGCTGGAGGCCGGCGACCTCGACTACTTCGCTCCGGTCGCGGCATTGCCCGGATTCGCGCGGGCATTGTCAAAGACGCTTTCTGAATTAAGACTGGCTCGCATTCAGCCTGAAGAACTCAGCTCTCGCGGCGAAGCGGCGGGCGATCTGGGACGCTTGCTCGCTCGTTACCAGGATGAACTCGCAGCCCGCTCGCTGGCCGATCTGGCCTCGATTCTAGAACTGGCGACGCGGGCGGCAAAACAAGACCGGCATCCTCTGTTAGATCTTCCCGTGCTGCGGCTGGATATCCCGCTTGAGACCAGATCCCATCGGGAATTCTTCGAAGCTGTGGCGCGCCGGTCGCCGGAAGTTTTGTCGGTGGAGCTAGGCGGAGAGAATGCAGGCGAGGGAGCGGACGCCGCAGGCCCAACGACTCCCTTGGAACATTTGCGCCGCTACGTGTTTTCGCCCACCCCGGCAGCCGCGCAAAGCCGCGACGGGTTCGAAATTTTTTCCGCGCCGGGCGAAGGGCTGGAGGCGGTCGAGATTGCGCGGCGCATTCTGCGACTCGCGAAAAAAGGCGCGCGATTCGATCAGATCGCGATTCTGCTCCGCAATCCGGACCGCTATCAGCCGATGATCGAAGACGCGCTTCGCCGGGCCTCCATTCCCGCATGGTTCAGCCGGGGAACGTCGCGGCCGAATCCGGCGGGGCGCGCGTTTTTAGCGCTGCTGGCTTGCGCCGCGGAGAAATGCTCGGCCTCGCGATTCGCGGAATATTTGTCCTTCGGCCAGGTACCCTCGCCCGAGCGCGGGGATTGGGTGGGTCCCGAAGACGAATTGCTGAAGGGCGCGAGCGAGGGGCGCGATTTCGATCCGCGACCGCCTGGCGACAGCGAACTGGACCAACCGTCGATCCCCGCGCCGGCCGCCTGGGAAAGGCTGATTGTAGACGCCGCGGTCATCGGTGGAAGAGCGCGGTGGGAGCGGCGATTGAACGGCTTGGAGCGCGAACTGGAACTGCAACTTCAGTCGGCGCGGGAACTCGACGATGCACATCGAGGTCACCTTACCGTCCAAATCGGGCGTCTTCGCTCGCTGGGCGCGTTTGCGCTGCCGCTGATCGATCGGCTGGACGGGCTTCCACGCGCGGCCCGCTGGAGCGATTGGCTGGAAGCGCTTCGGACACTCGCGGAAGCCGCGCTTCGCGATACCGGCGGCGTGCTGGCCGTTTTGGCCGAACTGGAGCCGATGGGCGACGTAGGGCCGGTTTCGGTCGAAGAAGTGGCCGATGTATTAAGCGAACGTCTCCGCTTCCTCCGCGCGGAGCCCGCTGAGCGCCGATGGGGCCGCGTCTTCGTGGGCTCGATCGATGAAATTAGAGGCTGCCATTTCCAGGTGGTTTTCCTTCCCGGATTAGCGGAAGGTTTGTTTCCGCAGCGCGCCTCCGAGGACCCGCTGCTGTTGGATGCCGCGCGCCGGCTCATAAGCGAGGATCTGCCGCTGAGGCAGCATCGCAATCTGGAAGAGCGCGATCGCTTGAGGCTTGCCCTGGCTGCGGCGCGCGATCGCTTCATCGCATCCTATCCACGCATGGACGTGGCCGAGGCGCGCCCTCGCGTACCGTCGTTTTACGCATTGGAATTGCCGCGGGCGCTGGAAGGAGCACTGCCGAAGCTGAAGCAATTCGAAGAGAGCGCCCGCGAGTCGGCGCCAGCGCGGTTGAACTGGCCGGCCCCGCGTTCCACCGCCGACGCGATCGACGCAGCGGAATACGATCTTGCCGCGGTGGGCGAAAAGAATCCCGCGGCGGCGCGATATCTGATGGAAACGAATCCGCACCTGGCGAGGAGCCTGCGGTCGCGGTGGAGACGCTGGCAGCCGGCTTGGAAAGATGCCGACGGCTTGATCGTGGGTGAGAGCGCGGCGTTAGAGGCTCTTGCCGGCCAGGGTCTGAAGGCCCGCGCCTGGTCGCCGTCTTCCCTCGAGCAGTTTGCCGTCTGTCCGTACAAATTCGCGCTGCATGGCATTCACCGCTTGCGCCCGAGAGAGGACGCGGCGCCGCTTCAGCAGCTTGATCCCTTAACGCGCGGAGCCTTGTTCCATCAGGTCCAGTACGCGGTACTCGGCGAGTTAAAGCGGGAGGGGTTGTTGCCCCTCGACTCCGAACGCCGCCCAGCTCAACTTGTCGCGGCTTTGGAAATTTGCGACCGCGCGCTTGATCGCGTCGCGGCCGATTACCATGAGACGCTGGCGCCCGCGATCCCGCGCGTGTGGAAGTCCGAGATCGAAGAGCTGCGCACGGATTTGCGCGGATGGCTTCAGCACGCGGCCCGCGACGATAGCGATTGGGAGCCGTTGTATTTCGAGTTCTCCTTCGGCCTGGAGCGCCGGCCGGACCGTGATCCCGCAAGCACGGAGCGGGAAATCGAACTCGCCGACGGCGTTCGGCTGCGAGGATCGATCGATCTGGTCGAGCGGCATCTCGCGAGCGGGGCGATGCGCGTCACCGATCACAAGTCGGGGAGAGCGCCCGATCGGGTTCCTCTTTATGTCGGCGAAGGACGGACGTTGCAACCGTTGTTGTATGGCTTGGCGGCGGAACGGATCCTGAACGCGAAGGTGGAGAGCGGCCGCTTATTTTATGCGACCCAGCGCGGAGGCTACCAAACCATGCGGATCGAGGCTAACGACCGGGCTCGGGCTTATCTTACGCGCGTGCTCCAGAACATCGACGACGCGATCTGTTCCGGCTTTTTGCCGCCCGCTCCGGAAAAGGACGCCTGCGCCCATTGCGATTACCGGCTGGCGTGCGGCCCGTACGAGGAGCTGCGATTCAGCCGCCATAAGAACCGGCGCGAGGAAAGATTGGAGCCTCTCTTCGAGATTCGGGGATTCGCATGAAAAAGCAGCAGCCGCGCGAGACGGTGTGATAACCTAGCCTTCGCGATTCTCTCCTCGAGGTAAGTCGAATGGTAATCGATGCGCACGCCCACGTTACGGCGCCGGACAGTTTATACGTATACAAAGCCGGGATATTGGCCCACCGGGGCGCTCATGGGCGTGGGAGCACTGGGGCTACGGACGACGACATCAAACAAGCCCTGAACAAGCCTGTTTTCGGGGGCTCCTCGCACCTCAATCAGCTAAAAGAGGCCGGCACCGACATGCAGTTGGTCTCGCCGCGCCCCTATCAGATGATGCATCGCGAGAACAATAAGCTGGTCACTTGGTACATGGAGGAGACCAACAACATCATCGGCCGGCAGTGCGCCCTTTATCCGACTACGTTCCGCGGGGTCTGCGGGCTGCCGCAAGGCCCCGGAATCAGTCCGAGGAATTGCATTCCGGAGCTTGAGCGCTGCGTGAAGCAGCTAGGATTTGTCGGGTGCCTGATCAATCCCGACCCAGGCGAATGCAGCGGCGTCGAAACGCCTCCGCTGGGCGATCGCTTTTGGTATCCACTATACGAAAAGATGGTCGAGCTTGATATTCCGGGGCATATTCACTCGGCCGGGTGTTGCTCGGAGCGGCTGAGCTATTCCTTGCATTTCATCAATGAAGAGAGCATCGCGGTGGTGTCGCTGCTGGGCTCTAACGTGTTCAAGGATTTTCCGACGCTGAAAATCATGGTGTCGCATGGCGGCGGCGCGATTCCGTATCAGTTCGCGCGATTCGACGCCACTTTTCTGCGCCGCGGCGGCGAGCGCTTCCAGGAGCGCATGCGGTATCTCTACTACGACACTGTTCTCTACTCCAAAGACGCGCTGGAGCTGCTATTCAAGACCGTCGGCGCGGACCGGTGCCTGTTCGGCACGGAGCGTCCGGGCGTCGGCACGGTGAAAGATCCGCGAACCGGGCGCTGGCTCGATGAAACCCGCCACATTATCGAAGGGTTCGATTTCCTGAGCGCCGCGGAAAAGAAAATGATCTTTGAGGATAACGCGAAGAAAATTTTCAAGCTCGACGTGGAGCAGGCCAAGGGAGTCAGCTCGTAGAGCGGTGGGCGCGCAGGTAGGCGGATGGTTAAACTCGCGGTCGAGCGTCTGACGAAGCGGTACTGGCGCGATACGCGCGAAGTGCTGGCTCTGGATGACGTGAGCTTATCGGTGGAAGATGGCGAGTTCCTGGCCATTGTGGGACCGAGCGGCTGCGGCAAAACCACATTGCTCAATATCGTCGCCGGCTTGTTGCCGTACGAAGAGGGCTCTGTATCGATCGACGGCAAGCATATCGATGGGCCCGGAATCGACCGCGCGGTGGTGTTCCAGCACTCCAGCCTTTTACCCTGGCGGACGATCGTGGGCAACGTCCGCTACGGAATGGAGTTGCAGAAGCGCTTCGGCAAAGAGGCGATGCAAGAGCGCTGCGAATATTTCATCAAGCTGGTGGGATTGAGCGGATTCGAGCGGCATTATCCTTCTGAGCTTTCGGGCGGAATGCAACAAAGAGTGAATCTGGCGCGCGCGCTGGCCGCGGATCCCAAAGTGCTGCTGATGGATGAACCTTTCGCCGCGCTGGACGCGCAGACGCGCGAGTTCATGCAGTCCGAGCTATTGAAGATCTGGAGCCAGGCGCAGAAGACCGTGGTTTTCATCACGCATCAAATTAATGAGGCGATTTACCTGGCGGACCGGGTGGTGGTGATGAGCGCACGGCCCGGGCGCGTAAAAGACGCTTTCCGCATTCCGTTCGGCCGGCCTCGAACGTTGAGTTTGAAACGCGATCCGGGATTCCTCGAAATCGAAGACGCGATCTGGCAACTGGTGGAAGAAAAGCCGGAGCGGATCGGCATGGTGATGGCGGAATGACTCCCGATTTGGCGCCGGTCATCGATCCCGCTTCTCGCCCGTCCGAGCGGGAGAAGGCGCGCGCGTCCGGCCCGCCCAAACAAAGTTTCTATAAGCGGCACGAATCGGTGATCTTAGGTGGAAGCGCCGTAACGCTCAGCCTAGCGATTTGGCAGGCGTTCTGGTCGGCGGGCAAAATTTCGGCTCTGTTCTTCAGCGGCCCTTCGGCCATCGTGGCGCGTTTCTGGGACGCGGCGCTGCATGGGCAACTCCTTTCCGATTTGCGTTACAGCGGCGCCAACTTCGCGCTCGGGTTTGTCATGGCGGTGGTGGCCGGCATAGCGCTCGGGGTCCTCATCGGTTGGTACGGCCGCGTGGAGATGGTCTTGGGCCCGTTTGTGAACGCTTTGTACGCCACTCCGCGGCTTGCGATGATGCCGCTGATTATCATTTGGTTCGGCATTGGAATGTGGTCCAAAGTATTCATTGTATTTTTCTCGGCCTTTTTTCCAATTCTGATCAACACCATCGGTGGAATTCGGGCGATCGACAGGGATATGCTGCGCGCAGCGCGCGCGTACTGTGCCTCGGACTGGCAGATCTTTACCACGCTGGCCGTTCCGGGCTCCGTGCCGTTCATTCTCACCGGACTGCGGCAGGGAGTGGCGGTGGGGCTGATCGGAGTCGTGGTCGGAGAGATGTTCGGCGGCAGCCAGGGAATCGGCTATATGGTCGCCTACGGCGGCCAAACTTTCGCGACCGACACGTTGTTTGTCGGGGTGATGGTGATCGCTATCGCGGGTATCGTGTTCACGGCCGCGGCGGAGAAATTAGAACGTCACTTTTCGCGCTGGCGCCCAGATAAGTAATTCCGAGCCGCGACCGCGAGGGAACGGCGACGTTGGGAGAACATTCATGGCGGAAATTGTATTAGGCATCGGGTCTTCGCATGGCCCGCTGCTCTCGACCCCACCCGAACAATGGGACCTTCGGGCCAAGGCAGACCGCGAGAACAAAAGGCACTGGTATCGCGGAAAGACTTACGATTTCGAAGCGCTGCTGAAGGAACGCGCTCCGGGCTTTGCGAACGAAATCGGCCTGGAGACGCGTCAGGATCGCCACAAGCGCTGCCGCGCGGCGATGGAGGCGCTCGGCCGGAAATTCAAGCAGGTGAATCCGGACGCGGTGGTGATCGTCGGCAACGATCAGCGCGAATTTTTCGACGAAGGTTTGACCCCCGCGATCACCGTCTATCGCGGCGCGCAGATCCGCAACGTCCAGCATCTGCACGAGGAGGCTCCCGGATTGAACATCGCGGAGCCCGGCAATGCGCCCGAGCAAGGCGCGTCTTACCAGGGCGCGACGGCCCTTGCGGATCACATTCTGGATTCATTGGCCGATGAAAATTTCGATCTGGCTCAGTCCGATGCAACTCCGAAATCGGCGCCGCGAGGAGGCATCCCGCACGCCTATGGATTCCTTTACCACTCGATTCTTGGCGACGCCCCGCCGCCGAGCGTGCCGGTCATTTTGAATGTCCATTTTCCGCATAACGTACCGAAAAACAGGCGCTGTCTGGAGTTCGGCCGGGCTCTGTACAGAGCGATTAAGAAATTCGACGGCTTCGGGCGCGTGGCGGTGATGGCTTCCGGTGGGTTGACCCATTTCGTTATAGACGAAGAACTGGATCAGCAAGTGATCAGAGCAATGGCCAGAGGCGACGAGAAATCGCTCGAAGAAATCCCGGAGAATGTCTTCAAAGTCGGCACGGCGGAAATCAAGAACTGGTATCCGGTGATCGCCGCGATGAATGCCGCCGGGCGTCGTTATCACCAGATCGATTATGTGCCGTGTTACCGCTCCGAGGCGGGAACGGGGAACGCGATGGCGTTCGTATATTGGGAATGAGCATCATCGCTCGCCTTGGCCGGCTGGATTCCTGCGCCGTCTCGGATGCATTGGACAAACTCGGCCTTCCTGGCGCCGTCACCGGAATTCAGCGCTTGTCCACGGACCGCCGCATCGCCGGACGAGTGCTCACAGTAAAAATGGGACCCGCCGACGGCCGCGCGAGCACGCGCCATCTCTGCACCGCGGCGATCGAAGCGGCCGAGGCCGGCGATATTATCGCGATCGAGCAGAGTACGGGGCTCGATGCCGCCTGCTGGGGCGGGAATCTATCGCTAGGCGCCAAGGTGCGCGAAATCGCGGGCGCGATCGTGGAAGGACCGGTCCGCGACATCGACGATAGCCGCCGTTTGGATTTTCCGGTCTTCGCCCGCAGCGCAACGGCCAAGACAGCGCGTGGCCGCATTGTCGAAGTGGCGACGAACGAGCCCATTCAGGTGGGCGGCATTACCGTCTCGCCCGGCGATTACGCGATCGCGGATGCGAGCGCAGTTGTTTTTGTGGCGGCGAGCGAGATCGAGCGTGTTCTCGAAACGGCCGAACAGATCGTGGCTCGCGAAGAGGCCATGGCGCAGGCGATTGGCGAAGGTAGGCCCATGAGCCAGGTGATGGGAGCCAGTTACGAACACATGCTGAAGAAGGCGGGAGATGCCTGAAGACGCGAATCTGCTGCGCGCCATGAAGCTCGATACGACTTCGCTAAGCGACGCGATGGACCGGCTCGGGATTGCGGGCCAGTGCCTGGGCATCAAACCGCTCGATCACAAATTCCGGATGGCCGGGCGGGCGTTCACGATTCTTTACGGTCCCGCGGGATCGCCGCCCGGAACGGTGGGCGACTACATCGATGACGTCGCTCCGGGCAGCGTCATCGTGTTGGACAATGGCGGGCGCGAGAACGCGACTGTCTGGGGCGATATTTTGACCTGGGTCGCGCACAAACGAGGCGTTGCGGGCACCGTAATCGACGGCGCCTGCCGCGATACTTACCTTTCCCGCGATGTCGGCTACCCGATCTACAGCCGAAGCTACTCCATGCGTACCGGTAAGGACCGAGTACAGGTCGAGGCGATGAACTGTGTCGTAAATGTCGGCGATGCGCGCGTGCAGCCAGGCGACATCCTGCGTGGCGACGCCGACGGCGTGGTGGCCATTCCGAAGGAACACGAGGAGGCCGTGCTTGCCGCCGCCGAAGAAATCGACCGCATCGAGTCGCAAATACGCCAATCCGTCAGTGAAGGAATGACGCTCGCCGAGGCGCGAAAGCGATTGGGCTATCACAAGCTCCAAGCCAAGCGATAGAGCCCTCGCACAGTCGAATGACGTTCCGTGACGCCAGACGCTAGCGGAAATGTCTGTCGAACGCCTCGCGGGTGCGGCCGCGGATCTCGTTCAACTCCGATAGCGGTACCGGGGTCCAACGCTGGAGAAGCGCGGCGAGCATCTCGCGCTGCACCTCCGCCCTGGGCAGTTTGCCCTCGACATGCCCGGAGATGATGCGCAGGCCGTGATCGAGGGCGCGGTAAAACGTCGCCGCCTCCAGCAGGAACTTGGACGTGCTCGCGTCCAGTTCGCCCATGTTCTCCAGGACCTCGATGCGCGCTGGCGTATTCAAGACCCGGAAGAAAACTCCAGCGCTTTTGAGGCGCAGGTACATCAACAAAAAATCGATATCGTAATAGCCGCCGCGCCCGGCCTTCAGAGGATGCGAAGGCCCTTGTTCCTTTTCGAGCCGCATGCGCATCTGCCGCAGGTCGGATCTCGACCGGCCCCCCTGGCCATAACGCTTCCAATCCAGTTCTTGCAGCTCGTGCAGAAATTTCTGCGCCCGCGCCGGTTCGCCTCCGACCACCAGGGACTTCATATACGTGATCCCTTCCCAGGCTTCCGCGGCGTGGCTGAAATATTCTTTGACGACGCTCTCGGTCTGCACCAGCGCGCCGCTAGACCCGTTCGGACGCAGCCGGGTGTCCACGGCGAACAGCACGCCGCTGCCGGTGTAGGCAGTGATCCTCTCCACCAGGCGCTCGGCCACGCGAGTCCAAAATTCGAGTTCGGCGGCGTCCGCATCGCTCAGCACGAACACAAGATCGGCATCGGACGCCAGATCGAGCTCGCGCATTCCCAGCCGCCCCAGAGCGATCACCCACATCTGGCCGGAGGCCTCGTAGGCGGGATTCTGCGGAGGATGGGCCGCCAACGTTTCCGCGATCGCGATATCGTACGCCCGCGCGATAGTGGCATCGGCAAGCTCCGAAGTTCGATGAAGCGTTTCGAAAATCGGCTGCCCACGGCAAACGCTTTCGGCTTGAATGCGCACCATCTCGCGCCGGAACCAGCGCCGCAGCGCGGTCATCTCGCGCGGCGCCGGCTCGTCTTCGATGAGGGGAATGGAAGAGCGCAAGACGTCGTCCACCAGCTCGGGCATGCGGATGAACTCTTCCGCAAAATAGGGACTATGCTCGAACAGATCCATGGTCCGGGCGGCTAACTCCGGATAGGCGTTCAGCAGATCGAGCCTCCCAGGGTCGCTCGAAAGCCGGTCCAGGAAGTGCTCGAAGGGCTGAAAGCCGCGGCGAAGATGGGCGCGCGCCAATTCGGCGGCCAGCGCGGGCGCGCGCTGGTCCAGAGCCCGAACCACGTGGCCCGGCCGCGCGCCAACCCTGGAGGAGGGCTCAGGGGCGCCCCTGCCGGTATCCCGCCGCGAATGCACTACCCGCTCGTAAATCTCGCGGACCTGCTCGAAATGAGTATGCAGTTCGAGCATCAGACGCTCAGCGGAATGACTGTTCGCGCCGCCCCCGGGCATGCGGCGGGCAAGCAGCTCCAGCGCCTCGGAATCTTGCGGCAGCGCGTGCGTCTGAAGATCGTTGTCAAATTGCAGCCGGTGCTCCAAATGGCGAAGGAATTGATAGGCCGAGGCGAGGCGGCCATATTCCGCCCCCGACAGAAATCCTTTGTCTTGCAGGCGAGCCAACGCCAGCAGCGTGCCGCCCTGCCGCACCCATGGTTGGGCGCCGCCATAAAGCCGTTGCAAGCACTGTACTACGAATTCGATATCGCGAATGCCGCCGCGTTCTAATTTGACGTCAATCGCATTTCCGCGGTCGCGTATTTTTGTGTGGATCCCGCGCTTCCGCTGCCGTTCCGCGAGTTTCTCGTTGAGCCGCTCCCGTGTTAGCGAAAGTTGTTCCACTGCCGAGAAATCGAGCGTACTCGAATAAATTCGCGGCTCGACGAAATCGAGCAGGGCGCGGCCCGTGGGTCGATGTCCCGCAGCTACCCGAGCCTTGATGAGCATCTGCAGCTCCCAATCCCGGGCGCGATGTTGGTAGTACTGGCGAGCCCCGTCGAGCGAAATGCACGCTTCGCCCAGGCTTCCATCCGGCCTTAGCCGCAGATCGACCCGATAGCACATGCCTTCGGGAGTGTAGGTGGAAAGCAGATCCGTAAGGCGATTGGCGGCGATTTTGAAGAATTCTTTATTGGTGATGCTGTCGGAGCCGTCCGTGTGGCCCGCGCACGAATACAGAAACATCAAATCAATGTCGGAGCTGTAATTCAGCTCCATCCCGCCCAGCTTGCCCAGCGCGATCACGGCGAAATGAGCTTCGCCGCCGCCGGTTTCCTCGCGGGGCGCGCCATAGCGCTCAACCAGGTCGCGATAGATCCGCCCGTAAGCGGTCTCCAGGATTACGTCGGCGAGCTCCGACAATTCCGTGCAAATCTCCGGTAGCGTGCCGAACCCTAAAACATCGCGCACCAGAATGCGCAGAATATGCCGCCGCCGGAATTTGGCCAATTCAAGTGGCTGGGGAAGGCTGGAAGGAAGCAAATCCTCCAATTCCCGGCGAAGCTCGTCCGCGGATACGACCCGGTGAACCCTTCCGAATTCCGCTGCCCAATCGGGATGATCGAGGAGGTCTTCGGAAAGAAAGTGGCTTTGCGTGAAAACCGCCACCAGATAACGAAGACTCGGGGGCGAAGCGATCGCGCGCCCGAAGGCCGCCGGCTGCCGCTCGCGAAGGCGCACGAAATATTGCAACGCGCGTTCGGGCGCGGGCGAGCCGACCAGCAGACGTTCAAGCTGATCGCCGGCGCCGGGAAGAAGATGGCGGCTCAGATCGGCGATTTCACGCTCCGCGCGAGGCCGGTCTTGATAGTGGAGATCGAGCAGACGCTGCATCTGTTAGACGGCTTGGTCCAACGGCGCGATCGGATCGCCGGGCCAGATGGGGCCCGGCCTTACGATGGATGCGTAAAAACCGCTCAAGCCCCATCGCGGCGAAGACGGATCGCCCGCCTTCACTACTTGATCATAGATCGCGTCCTTGATAGCGGCGCCGTACACGTCGATGGTGGCGCAGGGTACGCGGACTTTCGTCAGCTCGACGACGATGTTTCCGACGCGCCAGCGCTGTCCAAGGCGCATGGTTTTGCGGTCTAGCCCGCGGGTAGTGATGTTTTCGCCGAGAGCGCCGTAGTAGACGGGAAAGCCAGCCTCGCGCAGCTCATCGATGCCTTCGGAAGTCATCAGAAGAAGCGCTTTCAGCGGACCGCCGTGGATGGCGGGATGGGCGTGCATATCGCCTTCGATGCCCAGGGGCGTCACCATGGCGTCCGCGATGGCGTGCTTGGGAACTCCGCCGCGGGAGACGTTGATTTGAAGAACGGAGGCCACGCTCAAGAAACCATGATAGGGCGGGCGCGCCAGCGGCCTCTAAAGCCATACCCGATTCATCGCCGACCGGGTGGATACGCTTTCCTTCAACGCCCCAATGTGACGAGTGCTGGGACCGCCGGAGGCGCCCTAAAGTCAAATATAGACAAGGCGCCCCGCGATTGCTCATATTGATCGAAAAATCATTTGCAACGCTACTCGGAAGCTTATATACTGGATCGGCTGCCACGTAGATTTTTTACATGGATCGCTTAAATGCCAAGCAAACGGAGATATTGGAGCTAACTTGCAAGGGGCTGCGAAACTCCGAAATTGCGGAGGTAGTGGGCTTGAAGGAGCGTACCGTGAAGGGTTACATGGCGCAGCTCTTCCTCATCTTCGATGTCACAAATCGTACGGAATTGGTAGGATTATTCGTGGGCAGTAACGTGGATGGATCTGTAGGATTATCTTCAGAAATTTCCTACCCCCCCGAAAAAAGGGAGTAGAATCAACGGTCGCTTTTGATCTCGCCCGGAGGCAGTGTCCCCATCAGGGGGTTGGCTGACGTGGGGGCTGGATCGGGCCGCCAATCCGCATCGTGCTTGACGTAGACGATGTAGGTTTCGTATTCAGTTGTGATTGGGCCGAGACATTTCAGCGCTATGGTGTCGTCCCCGGATTTCACTACGAGGGCTCCGCCTTCCACCTTGCCTGCTTGCTCGAAGCCGGGCCTTGGAACCAGCGAGAGAACGAACCGCCCGCGTCCTGGGAGATAGAGCCAGACGAGCGGACTGCGGAGTTGTACGCGGACCGTGCCACCTTGGAGGACTCCGTTGATGTAAACCATGGGGGACACAACATCGAACTCCGCGTCTTCGGCAGACAACTCGCGCGCCAGCCCGGGAATGCTCGGTGCGGGCGGACGGGGCGGCGGGGGCGGCGGCGGATTGGAGCGCAGTTGCCCAGCGATCTCCCGACGTGTTTCGCTCAATTTCGCGTCCAGTTCCTGGTCCACGCGGAGGAGGCGGGCGTACAGAGCCTGCAACTCGGGCGTGGTTACGTTCTTGAGCTGCGCTTCGACGGTCGCGGTGGAGGGGACCGCTTCCGGCATCTCCAGGTAGCCGACGAGTCTTTTCCCCTCGCCTATAGGTTTTCTCTCCTCGTTCCCTGCTGGGGTCAGATCGATGGCGAGCGTTTCGCCTGGCCCTATGACTTGCGGGGGAGGATAAGCCGCGGGGGGCCGATAGGTCCAACTGGACGGGTCTCCCATGCCGGTGTGCATGAAGTGCTTGGCCACGTCGGGGCCGTGAATGCTGAGTGGTTGGAACGTGACGAAGTAAGCCCCGTCCGCGCCGCGGGGTTGAAAAGCCGCGTCGCATCCGAAATATGCGCCCTGCAAACTGACCCAAAGGTGAAGAACGAATTGCCCTTTACGAGGCGAGGGAAGGTCGCCAGAGGCGCCGCCGAGGAAACCAAGCTCCGTAGGTTCTCTCTGAGCGAAGAAAACTATGTTGGGCGGATGAAGGGTTTGGGCCTCCTGCGCCAGGAGCGGAAGGGTGCAAAGGAGAAGGCAGCCGCGCTTCATTTGACAGGCTCCTTACGAAGCGCTACGATTTCTTCCAGCCCGACTGAGCCGGCCTGGGGCTTGCCGCGTTGAGACGAGGACGCAGGCGCCCATTCGCGATCGTGCAAGGCGTAGACGAAATAGGGAGCCCCACCGGGCGCGATCGGGGCGCCCGATGTGAGGACGAACGGATCGCCGTCCATTTGTAAGTTGACGTAGCCGCCTCGCGCTTCGCCGGCCTTGACAAACCCCAACTCGGGCCGCGGAACGAGGGTGAGAATGTATCTTCCGCGCGCCGGCAGAGAGAACCAGATAAGCCTTCCGCGAGCGGACGGGAGGTCGATTTCGGGACCGCCGTTCACGCGCAGGCGTAAAAAGAGAGTTGCTTTGAACTCCACGTCGGCGGCGGCGAACTGGCGCGGAGCGCTGGCGATGGTGGGGGCGGGAGGCGGGCTAGATGGCTGGTTGGGGCGCGGCGGGGGCTGGATGCCACGTTTGCGCAGTTCCCTGTTCAGGTGGAGGCGGGCCAGACCCAGGACTGATTTGTCACGCAGGTAAAGCGCGCCTGCCTCGACGATGAGCGGTGTCCCCTCAACGATGACCTCATCAATCAGGGTGGCCCCTGACCCAGGCACCACCCCCAAGGAGATCGCCATGGATTCGCCTAGATGGACTGCACGTCGCGGTGGAAAAGCTGTCGGCGTCCGCATTGCCAATTGGGAAGGATCTAACCCGATGCCGACTGGATCCGGAGGCCGAAAGCTTGCAAGGAACGCATCCGGCTGTCCCCCTGGCCCGATGTCTAGTTCATAGGCGAAGTAGAGCTTGTCGGCGGCGTCCGTCACGATTCTGCGCGCGACAACGGAACCGTCGGAGGAACGATGGATCGCGACGCTCGATCCCAGATGCGGGATCTCCGCCGATGCCGGCTCCGACCGAATGTGGAAGGATGGGAGGAGTCGAATTTCCGGCTCTTCGGCGGGGAAAAGGGAGAGGCTCTGGCCCGCGGCGATTGTGCACGCATGGCATCCGATCACCATACAAAGACCGAATCGTTGCAACGACGGTCCCTCCTCAGCGAGGATAGCAGCGCTTACGAAAAGTAGGTAGAGTCGGTTTCGGTGGCTCCGTAGTGGTAGTCGTCGATATCCTGTGTGATCCTCGTATCCCTCCCGCTGCAGTCGGCAGCTCCCCCGGCGCTCTCCATTACGTCAAAGTTGATGCCGTAGAGATCAGCTTGGCTCTCGACAGCTGTTGTATCGGCCCACGATTGGCTCTGAAGCTCGTAGTCTTCGATCGCCCAGTACCCCGCCGCCTCGCCGTTCGACGTCACGTGCCCGGAGATTGTGCAATCGGCCAGAACCCCGGACGAGACGCCGATGTTCGGGCCGTAGCCGCTCTTGCTTGAAGAGCATGACGGATCGCAGACGATTGTGCTGGTGTTGACGGCGCCATCCGCTTTCGCGAGTGGCGCCGCACCGAGGCACAGGAACGAGAGGGACAATGCCCATGCACCCAGGCGCGATGGTCTTGATAACTGTTTCATAGTGGTGTGTCTCTCCTTATTAACGTTGAATGTTGGGGTAATCTTTTGTAGCGAGCAGCCGCTGGGCAAAGCCTGCGACGACGCCTGGATCGCTGGAGGCTCTCTTTAGAAGGCCGGTCGCGAGTTGGCGCTGCACATCGGAGAGCACCATCGCGTAGGCGGCGGATGGCGTCGGAGCTTGCACCGCTGCCATGTCGCCATGCGGAGAGGGCGCGGATGCTACTATTCCTTGCAGGTACGCGGTCAGAGCGCTGGCTCCTCCCCGCTGCCACGCGGCGGCGATGCCCGCAAGCACCTGTTTCTGTGCATCCAGCCGCCCTTGTACACGCGGGATGGTGTTGTTTGCGTCCCCGCCGAGCGCGGTTCCATCACTTAGGATGACCGCTTCCAGGGAAGCGGCGATCGTTTGCGTGCCTTGAAATCCCGCGAGCTCCTTTGCAATAGCGGCATCGTCGGCCTTCGCGCGTGTCACGAGACGGTCCGCGCCCGCCGCTACCGTTCCGTTGCTTGTTGGCGTGATCAGGTTTATCCACGCCCGATCATGAGTTCGGACGTGGCCGGCCGCGTCGGTGCAAGTCCACCTAACACCGAGAGCGATGATGGCTTTTCCCGTTCCGTTCCTCAGGACGAACGAGTATGGAAAAGCTGCGGCTAAATTCGGAGCGTTCGACGGGGACAAGAGCGGATGCCAATCCAGCGAAAGCCGGGTCGGATGAAGACACCAGGGAAATGCCGGCCTGGGTCCAATTCCCAGGGGCCACGGTCACACTCTGCGCGGCTAGCGTGCCGCCGAAGATCGCTATCAGGAAGAGCTTCATAACGTTCACCTCTGCAACGCGATGAGCTATTGTTGCGCCGCGGCGGCAATGCCGCAATGTCCTAAAGAACGGTACAAAAGTACATGCCGAACGGACTGGCTGTTTGGCGCGCGTCGCGTTACGGCCACACGCGTGCGCCGGTTAGATCTGCATCCGGAAGGAATCCCCGTGGTTCCTGGGCAGCGCTCTGGCCAGCCATTCGTCGATCCGCTGGTAAACTAAAGGCGCGGTTCTTATGGAAAGGCAGTCGGTAATCGTTAGCGATCCCGAAATCCTCGGGGGCACACCGTGCTTCCGGGGGACTCGTGTTCCAGTGGATTCCCTCATCGACTACCTCGAAGCGGGGGACACATTGGACGAGTTTCTGGACAATTTCCCTTCCGTCAGCAGAGAAACGGCGGTTGCCGCCCTAGAAGAAGCCAAACTACTCCTGACCAATCCGCGATGAAGGTCCTCATTGACGAGAACCTTCCGCGCAAGCTGGCAGGCCGTCTGAACGGGCACGAATGCCGGACTGTTGCCGAATGCGGCTGGGCCGGCATAAGGAACGGCGAGTTGTTGTCATTGGCCGAATCTGAGTTTGACGTTCTGCTAACGCTCGACAAAAACATTCCGTACCAGCAGGATTTAGAATTTGCCCGGATTGCCATTGTAATTGTGCGCGCGCGGTCCAATCGAATTCAGGACCTTCTCCCTGTCATTCCGGCATGCCTTCTCGCCCTACAGCGTGTTCAACCGGGACAGGTCGTCCGGATCGGGAAGCCTCCACCGGTATGAGCCCGTAATCCGTCCGTAAGCTTGCCCCCGCCCTCACGGGCGGGCTGAAAGTGGGCACGACGGTGTTCCAGCGTTCGCACCCAGCCCCGGCCGTAAGGCCGGGGATAAGCGCCGGTTGAATACCTATCGACGGAATACGGTATGAGCGAAACGGCGGTTTCGGCGCCCAGGGAACAGCGCGCCGATATTGTTATCCTTGTAACACCGTGCGCCTACTCACTTGCCTCGCACTCGCCACATTCTGCGCCCTTTGCCCTAGAGCGAAGGCGCAGGCCCCGCTCACAAATATCCTCTCCTCGGAGCTGGAGCGGAACTTCAGCATCCTTAAGCAGAAGGGGGACCCGCCGCCCTACTTCATGGCTTATGAGGTCACCGACACGGAGGGCGATGCGCTGGAGGCCAGCCGCGGGGCGCTGGACGGCGAAAATCACTCGCACATCCGCCAACTCGACGTGACGGTTCGCACGGGGGACCCGAAGTTTGACAATTATCGAGTAGTGAACGGAGCGAGGCCCCGCTTCACGTCGGGGAGTCCGATCGCGCTCGACGATAATCCCGCCGCCATCAAGCAATCCATCTGGCTCGCGACGGACCGGGTCTATCGCGGCGCGTCGCAGCAGCTCATAAGGTTGAAGTCGGATGAAAAGTTGCGCGCGGCGCCGCAGGACGGCTCCGATGATTTCTCTAAAGAAGATAAGCAGGTTTATTACGGCACGACGCCCAAATTGAAATTCAACTCGGCGGAATGGGCCACGCGCCTGCGAAAGCTCTCCAAGGATTTCACCAAATATCCCGGCGCTCTTAACTCCGAAGTGATTGTGGAGACGCAGCGGGTGGCGACGACTCTCGTGAATACCGAGGGAACGCAGATTGAGCAGGGCCGGCTGTTCACCCGGCTCATGGTGACCGCGAACGGTAAAGCCGCCGACGGGATGGACCTTTCCACCATGGAAAGCTTCGACGTGGACGATCCGTCGAAACTGCCGAAAGACTCCGAGATACTCGGAGCGGTCGAGAAAGCCGGAGCGAACCTCACCGCGCTGCTGAAGGCTCCTCCGGCCGATCCGTTCGTGGGGCCGGCAATCCTTTCCGGCCGCGCTGCGGGCGTGTTTTTTCACGAAATCTTTGGCCATCGCGTGGAGGGCCATCGCCAGAAAGACGAGACCGAAGGCCAGACGTTCACTAAGAGCGTGAATATGCCGGTGCTGCCGGATTTTCTCTCCGTTGTCTTCGATGCAACACAAGAGCAGTTCGGAGGCACGCCGCTGAATGGATACTATCTTTACGACGACGAAGGCGTAAAGGCGCGACGCGTGCCGTTGGTTGAAAACGGAATTCTCAAGACGTTCCTCATGTCGCGCTCGCCTATCGCCGGTTTTCCTCAATCGAACGGCCATGGCCGCCGCTCGCCGGGCTACGAGATTGTTTCGAGGCAATCCAATTTGTTTGTCGAGTCGTCAAAGAAGGTTAGCGACGCGGAGTTGAAGAAGATGTTGATCGAAGAAGTGAAGCGCCAGGGGAAGCCCTACGGATTGTTCTTCGATCAGGTGAGCAGTGGATACACGACCACCTCCCGGCGCGGTTTGCAGGCGTTTACAGTGGTTCCGTTGATCGTATATCGAGTCTACCCGGATGGCCGTCCCGACGAGTTGATCCGCGGCGTGGATATCGTGGGCACTCCGCTCGCCAGCTTCGGAAAAATTCTCGCGACGTCCGACAAGATGGAGGTCTTCAACGGGTTCTGCGGAGCCGAATCCGGCGACGTTCCCGTATCGGCGATCGCCCCCGCGCTGCTGGTGAGCGAAATCGAAATTCAACGCAAGGATCGATCCCAGGATCGGCCGCCGTATCTGCCCCGCCCCGCTTCGGAGATCCGGCAATGAGCGCGAAAAAATCGGCGACAAGCACGGACTGGTTCCGGATCGGAGCGCTGACGGCTGGTTTGGCGGCGCTCGCGCTCCCATTGGCGATATTAGCCCAGAGTTCCGGGGCTCAAAGCTCAGGCGACAACGACGTCATCCTCAAAGCTATGCGCGAGGAGATGGATCGCTCGCGTCAATTGCGAGCCGTAGGCGGGCAGGATCTGCCCTACTTCTTCAGCTACGATCTGACCGATTCGGAGAACTTGCGGATCACAGCCGCGCTGGGATCGGCGGTGAACGTATCGCGAACGCACGCGCGGTTTCCCAGCATCGAAGTCCGCGTGGGCGATTACGATTTCGATAATACCGATCACATTTACAGCGGCATCTATACGGGATCGCGGTACGACACCACTTGGCCGCTAGACGACGATTACGCCGCTTTGCGGGAATCGCTCTGGCTGGGCACCGACCGCGCTTACAAAGCCGCGCTGGAATCCATGGGGCGCAAGCGCGCGTCACTGAACGGCGCCTCGGCCTCCACGGAAAAGCTTGCAGATTTTTCCAAAGCCGAGCCGGTGGTGAACCTGGCCAAGGCATCGCACACCAAGGTCGATGACGCTGCTTGGGCCGCGCGGGTCGAAAGGCTTTCTTCGATTTTGAAGTCCTACCCGGACACGCTCACCTCGCAAGTCGAACTTCAGGTAGTCGACGGCATCACCTATTTTCTAAATTCTGAGGGAACGGCCTTGCGCTATCCCGACAAAGTGAGTTGGCTGGTGGCGCGAGCGGAGGGACAGGCGCCCGATGGGATGTACGTGCGCGATGCCTTTTCCTTGCAGGCTTTGGATGTGGACAAGCTTCCTTCCGAAGAGGAAATGCGAAAAGCAGTGACGCAAATGGGTGAAAATGTCCGCGCGTTGGTGAAAGCGCCGAAGGGAGAAGACGTTTCCGGCCCGACGCTGTTTGAGCCCCAAGCAGCCGCCCAGCTTCTGGCGCAGTTGATCGGCGATAATCTGCGCGTCCCGCGCAGGCCGCTGACCGATCCGGGGCGCAATGTCAATTTCGTGCCAAGCGAGTTTGAAACGCGGTTCAACGGCCGCGTTCTGCCCGATTGGATCGACGTCACCGACGATCCCACGCAGTCCTCCTGGAACGGCAAGCCTTTGATCGGCTTTTACACATTCGATATGGAAGGGGTTGCTCCCAAACCGGTTTCCGTCATTGAAAAAGGCACGATGAAGGCATTCTTGACGACGCGCCAGCCCATTCGCGGATTTCTCACCTCAAACGGGCATGCGCGCTTAAACGGATCTTACGGCTCCAAGGCCGCTGCGATCGGAAATCTCTTCGTGAAGACGAGCGAAAGCGCGCCGCTGGCGGATTTGAAAAAGAAATTGATTCAGTTGTGCCAGGATCGCGGCAAGCCCTACGGCATGTTGGTCCGAAAACTGGATTTTCCGTTTTCGGCCGGCGCCGGAGAACTGCAGGGACTGGCGCAGGCCAACCAGCAATCCGGCGGATCGGCCCGGCCCGTGAGTCCGCCTCTTCTCGTTTACCGCGTGTATCCCGACGGCCGGGAAGAATTGGTTCGCGGGCTGCGTTTTCGCGGCGTCTCCAGCCGGTCTTTGCGGGACATCCTGGCGGCCTCTCAGGAGACCGCGCTGTTCGACTTCGTTAATAATGGCGCGCCACTGGCGATGATGAGCGCGGGAGGTTATCTGGCGCCGGCTTCCGTGGTCGCTCCGGGCCTGTTGTTCGACGAGATCGAATTCGAGTTGCCGCGGGATCAGTTGCCAAAAACGCCGATTGTTCCGCCGCCGGGCGCGGGACAATAAATACGGCGCCATGCGCCTTCTTAGCCGCACAATTTTTCGCGAGATCTTTGCCAGTTCCTTCCTGGGCTGCATCCTGTTTACTCTTGTGCTGTTCCTGGAGTTCGCGAAATCGCTGTTCGAGTTTTTGGTGCGCAGCTCGGGGCCTCCGCGGCAAGTCGCGTATCTCTTCGCATTAGTGATTCCCCAAGCGCTGCCCTTTGCGATTCCGCTGGGCGTGCTGGTGGGCACTCTGATTTCGCTCAGCCGGATGTCTGCCGACGGCGAAATCACGGCTATGCGCGCCGCGGGCATTCCCGGGCGCCGGGTGCTTCCCCCCATTGCAGTATTCGGAGTGTTGACCATGCTGTTCACCGCGGCCGCCTCGTTATGGCTGACGCCGTGGTCCATTCGCGAGCGGTATCGCGTTTTGAACCAGCTCATCGCCAGCGAACTCACCGCCGACGTGCAGCCGCGGATTTTCGCGGAGCAATTCCCAAACACGATTCTCTACGTGGCGGACGTGAAAGAGGTGGTCCCCGGCTCTACCACGCGCTGGCGCAAGATCTTTTTGGCCGATATCACGCCTCCTGGCAGCCGGCCTCCCGGCCCGACGGAACAGGGCGATAGCCCCATGGTGACGCTCGCCACCGACGCGCTCGCCGTGCCCGATGTCCCGAACAATCGCATCGAGATCGTGCTGCATAACGCGACCAATTACGTTGCGGGCAAGGAAGCCAAGGACTACGACGTCAAAACGAACGCCAGCGACGAGCGGGCGCTGCAGGCCAGCCGGCCCGCGGAGCGGCAGGTTTCCCGGCCCGCCGTCGAAATGGACACCCGGCCCCTTTACCGCGCGGCGTACAAAGCAAACAATGGCGATAAGCGGCAGATCCTGGATGCGCGGATCGAACTGCATCAGCGATTCGCGCTGCCCCTCGCATGTCTTTTGTTGGCGCTTTCTGGAATTCCACTCGGCATTTCAAGCCGGCGCGCCGGCAAGTCAGGGGCCGTGGTGATGACGGTGGCGATCGCCTTTGGCTACTATCTCAGCCTAATTGGACTTATCAGTCTGGCCGGTCAGGGAAAGCTCCCTCCGGGGATCGCGGTGTGGCTGCCCAACGTCGTATTCGTTATGTTTGGGCTTTTCATGCTCGTGCGGCTCGAATCTCCGCACGATCGAGACGTGCTCGGAGCCATCGCCGGAGCATTTCGCTCGCTGCGAAGCCGCCCTCGCGCAAAAGTCCAGGGAATGCTGGGCCGCCTCGGGCCAAGGCCGATGCAAACGCCCTTTCCGCTGCTGGTCCACGTGGTGGACACCTACGTTCTTTCGAGCTTTCTATTCTATTTCCTGTTATGGCTGGTAAGCTTCGTGCTCATGTACCACATGTTCGAATTCTTCCGCCTGCTGAGCGACATTATCAAGAACAATGTGGCCATTTCGCGGGTTCTTCAATATCATTTGTTTTTGACTCCGCGCCTGGTGTATTACTTCGCTCCGGTCGCCGTGCTGGCGTCGGTGTTGGTCGTGTTTGGCGTGCTGGCGAAAAACAACGAAATCACCGCGTTCAAAGCCTCGGGCATTAGCGCTTATCGCTTGGCCTCTCCAGTCTTGATCGCGGGTTTCTTCCTCAGTGGAAGCCTGTTCGCTTTCGATCACTACTGGGTTCCCGAATTTGACCGCCGGCAAGAGCAGATCTACAACAACGAAATCAAAGGCCGGCCGGCCCAGACCTTCCTGCAGGCGGACCGCAAATGGATATACGGAGAAAACGACCGCATTTACTACTACAAATACTTCGATACGGCGGAAAAGGTCATGAGCGACGTAAACGTGTATGAGATCGACCCGGTTCATTTCCGCCTGAAACGGCAGATCTCGGCCCAGCGAGCGAGGTGGGAAGCGACGCTTAACAAATGGGTGTTTGAGAACGGCTGGAGCAACGATATCGAGGGGTTGAATGTGAGACACTTCGATCCGTTTCCCGGTGGTACGCGCACATTTCCGGAGCTTGACGAGGGGCCGGACTATTTTTTGAAAGAGGCGAAGCAATCTCCGCAGATGAATTTTCGGGAATTGGAGGCGTATATCGCGGAGCTGAAGCGCAGCGGATTCGACACTACGGCGCTGCAAGTCCAGTTTTATAAGAAGTTCTCCAAGCCGCTGTTCGCCTTGATTCTGGCTCTGGTTTCGATTCCTTTCGCATTCCTGGCGGGAAACCGGGGCGCCATGACGGGGGTCGGCATCAGTTTTGCCATCTTTATTCTGTATTGGAGCGCGGACCAGCTTTCCGAGCAGGTAGGTAACCTGGGACAGTTGTCCGCCGCCGTGGCCGCATGGTCGCCGGACGTGATCTTTTCCTTGGCCGGCCTGTATTTCCTGGCCCGAATGAGGACGTAACCCCTCTGGGCGACGGCGAGAGCCGTTCCTGTGTAACACTTAAGTGATGCACCGGTTTTTGCTTCATAACGGAGAAGTGCGCCCCTCCTCCGAACGTCTCGCAACCTTTGGCCAGGTGGGTCTTTTGAGCGGTTGGGGAGTTTTTTCCACCATCCGGATCTACGATGGGGTCCTTTTCGCGTGGGAGCGCCATTGGGCCAGGATGGCGTCCGATGCGCGCCGGTTGCGCGTGCCTTTTCCAACTTCGCCCGATCGCTGGGCGGACGATCTGGGCCGGCTCGTGGAGGCTAACGAAGCTTGGAACGCCACTTTGCGCGTGGTGGTCGTCCGGAATCGGGGCGGAATGTGGGAAGGGCTCATGCCGGACGGAGGTGCGCCGCGCGACTTCGACTTCATCGCTCTGACCGCCGACCTGTACCAGTGGCGGCAAAATCTGCTCGGCGGCGACGGCGTGAAATTGGGGCTCGTCCCTCACGCCCGGCACGCCGCCAACGAGTTCGCGGGAGCGAAGATCCTCACCTGGGGCCAAAATCTCGCGCTTTACGAGCGCGCGCATGAACAGGGTTACGACGAGGTCGTGCTGCTGAACGAACGTGGAGAAGTGTCCGAGTGCACTTCCGGAAATATCTTCGCCGTTTACGGCCATCGCGTGCTCACGCCTCCGCTGGCCTCCGGATGCCTGCCCGGCGTAACACGGGCGGTTCTGCTGGAGGAGGTTCGCGTTCCGGGATTCCAGATCCAGGAGAAAGTGCTCGTCCCGTCCGATCTCGAATCCGCGGATGAAGTCATGATCACCTCCACTACCCGGGAAATGCTCCCGGCTGTGTCCATCGAGGGGTTGAGGATTCGGCGCGGCCACGCGGCTGTGGATCGCCTGCGGCAGGCCTTTTCCGATTGCGTGCAATCGTATGTGGCGAAAAAACGCGCCGAGGCAAACGTGGCCGTGTCGTTGCCCGTTTAAGCGTATAATCGACTCCGATCCGGGTTCAATTGAACCCTTAAAGCGCAATGGAGCCAAGTTGCCCGAAGTGTGGCGCGCGCGAAGTCCGGCTCTCGCAGCATCGAAGCCTCAAAGAGCTATGTAAAACCTGGGTTGGCGTGTACCCGCTCCGTTGCCGCCGTTGCTTTCATCGATGGAATTCCAGGCTGTGGTCGAAGAACTCCTGGAGATATGCCCGGTGCCCTCAATGTCACCGGCACACGCTCACGACTTGGAATGAGCGTCACTACAATCCCTCCTGGTGGACACTATTTCTTTTGCGGCTGGGAGCGAAACGTTATCGATGCGTCATCTGCCGCCGCAACTTCGCCAGTTTTCTGCCATGCCGTGAATTCCTGAAGCTGAAGCAACCGCCTGAACGAAGCGCCGGGACATAGGATTTACGCCGCGGGTGAGCCCCGCGATTCGGCTCGCCGGTTGCGGGCGCGAGAAAATCGTCCTGCCATGCGAACGTGAGCGGCGAAACACACCACCGGTTTGTGCGTCAATCATTCGTGAACTCCATCGGACGAAAGCAATGGGCGATTGGCGAAGGCTATATTCCGCCGTATGGGCATGGTCCCGCGCCCCAAATGGTCAGTCACGAGGCGATTTGCATTCTCAACGCGGGCGATGAAGAGGCGCACATCGCGATCACGATCTTTTACGAGGATCGCGATCCGGTCGGGCCCTACCGGTTCGCGATTGCGCCGCGCCGCAGCCGCCATCTGCGCTTCAACAACTTTAAAGATCCCGAAAAGATTCCCGTCGATACGCCATTTTCGAGCGTAATCGCGAGCGATGTCCCTATCGTGGTTCAACATACGCGCCTCGATTCGAGGCAGGCTCAGAACGCGCTCTTGAGCACGATTGCTTTCCCCGGCAGCGATTGATCGAAACATGGTTCCTGCGGCGCTTATCTATGTGTAGTGGCGGCCGGTGAATCTACCGCGCGTGTGGAGCGCCTTGATGTCTCGGCGTATACGGTTCCCACCGAAACCCCGGAGTCGGACGGAACGCTCGAATGGTCGGAGACGACAATCGTTGTCGTTCGGGTGTGCGCGGGCAGTGTGGCGGGACTCGGTTATTCCTATGCGAATGCCGCGACCGCGCATCTCATCGACCACGCGCTGAAGAAAGTCGTCGTTGAGCAAAACGCGCTGAATCTTCCGGTCATCTGGCAGCGAATGGTCGGGCGAATCCGCAACCTCGGGCGGCCGGGAATCAGCTCGATGGCCATCGCGGCGGTGGACAACGCGCTGTGGGACTTGAAAGCCCGGTTGCTAGGCGTCTCCGTCGCCGATTTGCTGGGCCGTGCGCACGAATCGATTCCCGCTTACGGCAGCGGCGGCTTCACTTCATACTCCGTCGATGAATTACGACGGCAGCTTGAGGGCTGGATATCCGCGGGCATGGACAGCGTGAAGATGAAGATCGGCCGCGATCCCGAAGCCGATCTGGCGCGCGTTCGCGCGGCGCGCAAAGCCATCGGTCCCTCTCACATGCTGTTCGTCGACGCCAACGGCGCTTATTCCCGCAAGCAAGCGCTCGAAAAGGCCGAGCAGTTCGCCGATTTGGGCGTGCGTTGGTTCGAGGAGCCGGTGTCCTCCGACGATTTGGAAGGATTGCGATTGATTCGCGCGGAAGCGCCCGCGGGAATGCGCATCGCGGCGGGAGAATACGGATACGACGCGCATTATTTCCGCCGGATGTTGGAAACCGGAGCCGTGGACGTGCTGCAGGCGGATGCGACACGCTGCGCCGGCATCACCGGATTTCTCGCGGCGGGCGCGCTCTGCGACGCCTTTTCCACGCCTTTTTCCGCGCACACGGCCCCGAGTCTCCACGCTCATGCCGCGTGCGCCGTTCCACGCTCCATTAATGTCGAATATTTTTTCGATCACTACCGGATCGAAGAAATGTTTTTCGACGGCGCGCTGGCGCCGCGGGACGGAATGCTGCGGCCCGATTCGTCGCGGCCGGGATTCGGCCTCGATCTTAAACGGACGGATGTGGAGAAATACAGAACCTATGGCAACGCTTCTTCATGAAGAACAGATCGTGTGGGCGCGGCCCCGCGAGACGCGATTTTCCAACGATGCGGCGCGCTCGCTCGAAGACGAATTAAGGCGGGAAATCGAAGGCGAGGTGCGCTTCGACTCCGGAAGCCGCGCCCTCTATTCCACTGACGGATCGAACTACCGCCAGGTCCCGATCGGCGTGGTGATTCCCAAGTCCATCGGCGACGTGACCGCGACAGTGCGCCAATGTCAACTGCACGGGGCGCCAATTCTGGCGCGCGGCGGCGGAACCAGCCTCGCGGGGCAATGCTGCAACGTCGCGGTGGTGATGGATTTTACAAAGCACTTAAACCGGCTTATCGATCTCGACCCGGTGAAGAAGCAGGCGCGCGTGCAACCGGGCATCGTGCTCGATTGGCTGCGGAAGGAAGCGGAGCGGCACCAACTTACCTTCGGTCCCGACCCCGCTACGCACAATCACAATACGCTCGGTGGGATGATCGGTAACAATTCTTGCGGCGTTCACTCGGTGATGGCCGGCAAAACCGACGAGAACGTCGACGAGCTCGACGTGCTCACGTGTGACGGCCAGCGCATGCGTGTGGGACCGACGAGCGACAGTGAGCTCGATCGGATCATTCGCGGCGGGGGACGCCCCGGCGAGATCTACGCGGGCATGAAGCGGATTCGGGACAAGTATGCGAGATTGATTCGCAAAAATTATCCCAAGATTCCGCGGCGAGTATCGGGATACAACCTCAACGAGCTGCTGCCGGAGAACGGCTTCAACGTCGCGCGCGCATTGGTAGGGACCGAATGTACTTGTGCAGTCACTTTGGAAGCGACGGTCCGGCTGGTGTACAGCCCTCCCGGACGGACGCTGGTGGTGCTCGGATATCCGGACATTTATCATGCCGGCGATCACATTCCCGAGATCATGAGGTTCAATCCGATCGGCTGCGAGGCCATCGACGAGCTTGTGGTCGAGAACATGAAAGTCAAGGGCGTTCATCCCCGCGACCTGAAGCTTCTACCGGACGGGCGGGGTTGGCTGCTGGTGGAATTCGGCGGCGAAAATCGCAAAGACTCCGATCAGCAGGCGCGCCGGATGATATCCGCGTTGAAGAAACACCGCGACACGCCTGAGATAAAGCTCTACGACGATCCCGAGCAAGAGCACAAAGTCTGGTTAGTGCGAGAGGGCGGCCTCGGAGCGACAGCGTGGGTGCCGGGCGAGCCTGCCACGTGGGAAGGTTGGGAAGACTCCGCCGTACCGCCCGATAAGGTCGGCGCCTATCTTCGCGACCTGTGCAAGCTTTACAAGAAACACGGATACGAGGGAGCGCTCTACGGGCATTTTGGACAGGGCTGTATCCATACGCGAATCACTTTCGACTTGTTCACCGCGAAAGGCATTGCGAACTATCGATCGTTCATAGACGACGCGTCGAGTCTTGTGGTGAGTTACGGCGGATCTTTGTCCGGCGAGCACGGCGATGGGCAATCAAAAGCCGAATTTCTGCCCAAAATGTTCGGTCCGGAATTGTGCGAGGCGTTCCGCGAGTTTAAAACCACTTGGGATCCGCAAGGAAAAATGAACCCCGGCAAGATCGTCGATCCTTACCGCATAGACGAGAACTTGCGGATCGGAACCGATTTCGCCCCCAAAGATCCCGCGACCCATTTTCAGTTTATTCACGATAAAGGCAGCTTTACTCATGCCGCGCTGCGCTGCGTTGGAATAGGCGAATGCCGCCGTCAGGAAAAAGGCACGATGTGTCCGAGTTACCGGGCCACCATGGAGGAGAAGCATTCCACGCGCGGGCGCGCACACCTGTTGTTCGAGATGATGCGCGGCGAAACCATTCGCGACGGCTGGCAAAGTGAAGAAGTTTTCGATGCGCTCGATCTTTGCCTTTCCTGCAAGGGATGCAAGGGCGATTGTCCGGTCAACGTGGACATGGCGACGTACAAGGCGGAGTTCCTTTCGCACTATTACGAGCACAAAACTCGCCCCCGCTACGCCTACGCGATGGGATGGATTCACCGGTGGGCGCGAGCGGCGTCGATTGCTCCAGGCGTTGCGAATGTGATCGGAGGTACGGCATTGGCGAAACGGATCGCCGGCATCGCGCCGGAGCGAAGGGTCCCGAAATTCGCTTCCCAGACTTTTAGAGATTGGTTCCAGAGCCGCCGGCCGCGCAATGCCGGCAAGCCTGAAGTGATTCTGTGGGCGGATACGTTCAACAACTATTTCCATCCTCGGGTAGCCGCCGCCGCCACCGAAGTTTTGGAGGACGCGGGTTTCCACGTTACGGTCCCGCGGGCTCCGCTCTGCTGCGGGCGGCCTTTGTACGATTACGGATTTCTCGACATGGCCGAGGATCTCCTGCACGAAACTCTCACGGCGCTGAAGCCTCGCATCGAAGCAGGCGTGCCGCTAGTGGCGCTGGAGCCGAGCTGCCTCGCCGTTTTCCGCGACGAGATGCTCGATCTGCTACCGCACGATCAGGACGCGAAGCGTCTGAAAGAACAATCCTTCACGTTGGCGGAGTTTCTGACCAACCAAAGCTATCGCCCGCCCAAGCTGAAGCGCAAGGCAATGGTTCACGGCCATTGTCATCAGAAGTCGCTAATGGGCATGAAGGCTGAGCAGCAGATTTTCAAAGACATGGGATTGGAGGCGAAGGTCCTCGACGACGGCTGTTGCGGCATGGCCGGCAGCTTCGGATTCGAGGAGCACAAATACGACATCTCGATGAAGGTGTACGAGCACGAGCTTGGGCCGCATTTGAAGCAGCTTTCAAAGGACACGCTACTACTTGCGGACGGCTTCAGTTGCAAGACTCAAATCGAGCAGGCCACGGATCGCCAGGCGCTGCACCTGGCACAGGTTCTGCAGATGGCGCAGGAGGAGGGGCCGCGCGGTCCGCGGGGCGATTATCCTGAACGCGATTATCTGAGGCTCGGCGGTGGCTCTTGGGGCAAGGGCACAGTGGTGCTGGGCGCAGCCGGGTTGGCATTAGCTGGATGGGGGCTGCGGAGGATCTTGCGATGAAGTGTAAAAACCTCGATCATGCCGTCGTTGTGGTTTTCGATACGGGCGATGAGGTGATTTCCGGCCTGACTCAGCTCGCAAAGGATCGCCGAATCACTGCCGGGCACTTCACCGCGATCGGCGCCTTCAGCGACGCGGGCCTTGGGTACTTCGACTGGCAGAAAAAAGACTACTTGAAAAACCGCGTTAACGAGCAAGTGGAGGTGGTTTCCCTTGTGGGAGACATCGCTATCGATAAAGGCGAGCCGAAAGTACATGCTCATGCCGTGCTGGGCAAGAGAGATGGCTCAGCCATGGGCGGTCACCTCCTTGAAGCGCACGTCAGGCCGACTTTGGAACTGGTTCTTCAAACGTCGCCGGAACGGCTGCAGCGAAAATTCGATCCAGAAAGCGGATTGGCGCTCATCAGCGTGCCGGGAGAAGAGTAATGGAAAAGGTCCGGACCATAGTGATTACCGGCGCCTCGGCCGGCGTCGGACGGGCGACGGCGCGAGCGTTTGCGGCCGAGGGTGCGCGCGTCGGCCTGATTGCGCGCGAAAGCGACCGGCTATGGGCGGCGGAACGCGAAATGGCGGAGCGCGGCGGAACAGGGCTGGCTCTGCCCGCGGACGTCGCCAATGCGGAACAGGTGGAAGCCGCCGCGGAACGCGCGGAGCGGGAGCTTGGGCCGATCGACGTATGGGTGAATAACGCGATGGCGACGATGTTTGCTCCGTTTGCGGAGATCACCCCCGACGAGTTCAAGCGTGTCACGGAGGTCACCTATCTCGGCGCAGTGTATGGCACGATGGCGGCGCTGCGCCGGATGCTGCCGCGCAATCGGGGGCGCATTATTCAAATAGGATCAGCGCTGGCGTATCGGTCGATTCCGCTGCAATCGGCCTACTGCGGCGCCAAACACGCCATCGCCGGATTCACCGATTCGCTGCGCACGGAGTTGATTCATGACAACAAGAAGATTCACCTCACCATGGTTCAGCTTCCCGCGATGAATACACCTCAATTCAGTTGGTGCCGCTCCAAGTTGCCGCGCCATCCGCAGCCGGTTCCGCCGATTTTCCAGCCAGAGGTGGCGGCCGATTTGATCGTCTGGGCCTCGCATCACGACCGGCGGGAAGTATTCGTAGGTGCGCCCACGGTGGTCGCCATCGAGGGCAACAAAATCGCGCCGGGAATCGCCGACAGATATCTCGGCCGGACGGGGTTCGATTCACAGCAAACCAGCGAGCCAGTCCCGCCGGAGCGTCCTGATAATTTGTTTCAGCCCGTCGCCGCCGATTTCGCGGCACACGGAATTTTCGATGCCGAATCGCGCGCGTCGAGTTCGGAAGCCTGGCTGGTCAAGCACAAGCGGGCCACGGCTGTCGCGGGCGCGGCGGTGTTCGGCGCGCTGGCTCTCGCCTGGACCAGGCGATAAACGCGGCGCGTATGCGCCGCCATCCAAGAAAGGAGAAGCCAAATGACCACCGTTACAACCAAGGACGGCGCCGAGATCTACTACAAGGATTGGGGCGCCGGCCAACCTGTTGTCTTTAGCCACGGCTGGCCGCTGTCGTCTGAAGCGTGGACAGTTCAAATGCTGTTCCTCGCGCAGCACGGCTATCGAGTCGTCGCCCATGACCGCCGGGGCCACGGGCGCTCAAGTCAGACCTCTTCTCACAACGATATGAACAGCTACGCGGATGATCTTGCCGCCCTAGTTGACCATCTCGACCTGAAGAACGCCGTACTCGTCGGACATTCGACCGGAGGAGGCGAGGTCGTTCGCTATGTCGGCCGCTACGGAACGAAGCGCGTGGAAAAGGCGGTTCTCATCGCGGCCGTCCCGCCAATGCTGCTCAAGACCGGCGCGAATCCGGAGGGCATTCCGATCGAGGTGTTCGACGGCCTGCGCGCGAGTCTCGCAAAGGATCCTTCGCAGTTCTACAAAGACTTCGCGTCTATGTTCTATGGCGCGAATCGGGCCGGAGCCAAGGTCTCGCAGGGCATTCTCGACCAGTTCTGGCTGTGGAGCATGCAGGCCGGTTTGAAGAGTATTTGCGAATGCATCAAGGCATTCTCCGAGACCGACTTCACGGAGGATCTCAAGAAGTTCGATGTTCCGACCTTGTTGCTCCACGGCGAGGACGACCAGATCGTTCCGGTGATGATCTCGTCGAAGAAATCGGCCAAACTGATCCGAGGCGCGCAGGAGATCTACTATCCCGGCGGCGCCCACGGCATCACGGCTACTCAACCGGATCGAATCAACGCCGACTTATTGGAGTTCCTGAGCAAGGGTCGCAAGACCTCCAAAGCCGCTTAAGAACCGAAGTGCAACGAACGAAGGAGGTTCGTGATGAGCATGAAGATTGTGGTGATTGGCGGAACCGGGCGTATCGGTTCAAAGGTCGTCGAAAAGCTTAGGGCACAGGGCCGGGAAGCTGTCGCAGCCGCGCCCAATACCGGCGTCAATACACTCACCGGAGAGGGACTGGCGTATGTCTTAAAAGGCGCATCGGTGGTCGTTGACGTGTCGA
>DATBIA010000036.1:0-92105 GCA_036557165.1 Bryobacteraceae bacterium | reverse complement strand
CCGTGGCGCACGCTTTAGCGTGCTGCGGCGAGCTTGAGCTCGCCGAATCCGGACCGTGGGCTTAAGCCCACGGCGGCACGCTAAAGCGTGCGCCACAGCTGAGTGACCAGGAGACTGAATGTCGCTAGAGGACGAGGTTTTCGATCAGCGCTTACAGCGCGTCCGGGAAATTGAGGGACTGGGGTTCCGCGCCTACGGTCAAAGATTCGAGTTTACCCATACAATCCCCCAGATTCTGGCGAATTGGGGCGCCCTGACCGCGCCCGAGATCGAGCATCACAAACCGAGGGCCACGATCACCGGCCGCATCCAGACCCTCCGCAGGATGGGGAAAGCCGGATTCATGCACCTGGCGCAATCCGGAGAACGCCTCCAAGTTTACGTGCGTAAAGACGCCGTCCCGGAGCGCGACTACAAGCTTTATGAGATTCTCGACATCGGCGACATCGTAGGAGTGGAAGGCTATCTGTTCCGCACCCGCACGGGCGAGCTGAGCCTGCACGCCGAAAAGCTGGTCTTCCTATCCAAAATTCTGCTCAGCCTGCCGGAGAAATGGCACGGCTTGGAAGATGTGGAGATCCGCTATCGCCAGCGTTATCTCGACCTGATCGCCAATCCGGAATCGCAGAAGAACTTCCGGACACGGGCGCGCGTCATCGCATCGCTGCGGCGGCAACTGGAGGAGCGCGGATTTATAGAAGTGGAAACGCCCATGATGCAGCCCCTCTATGGCGGCGCAGCGGCACGGCCATTCGTCACTCATCACAATACGCTCGATATGGACCTTTACCTGCGCATCGCGCCGGAGCTTTATCTGAAGCGACTGATCGTGGGGGGCATGGAGCGAGTTTACGAGATCAACCGCAATTTTCGAAACGAGGGGATTTCCACGCGCCACAACCCGGAATTCACCATGCTCGAGTTTTATCAGGCGTACACGGATTACCGGGGATTGATGGATCTCACCGAAGAGTTGTTGAAGCAAACGGCCATCGACGTAACCGGATCGACTGTGATTTCCTATCAAGGAAATCAGATAGACCTGGGCTCCATACGGCGGATGTCGATGCAAGAGGCCGTGGGGGATCCTAATCTAAAGGGTCACGCTCTGATGGCGGCATTCGAAGCCAACGTGGAGCCGACGCTGATTCAGCCGACGATTATTTACGATTACCCGGTGGAGGTGTCTCCGCTCTCGAAGAACAAACTGGAAGATCCGGCGTTTGTGGAGAGATTCGAGATCTACGTGGGCGGTCTGGAGATGGGGAACGCCTACACGGAGTTGAACGATCCCAAAGAGCAGTATCGCCGTTTCGAGATGCAGCTCGCGCTTGCAGCCGCGGGCGATGAAGAGGCTCACCGGATGGACGAAGACTACCTGCGCGCCATGTCCTACGGCATGCCCCCCACGGGCGGCGAAGGCATTGGAATCGACCGGCTGGCGATGCTGCTGACGGATTCGAAGTCGATTCGCGATGTGATTTTGTTCCCGCTGCTAAGGCCGGAGGGGGATATCGGGATTGCCGATAAACTGAAATAGGAAACGCACCAAATGTTCGAGCTGTTTGTTGCCCGGCGCTATCTGCGCGCAAAAAGAAAGCAGGTGGTGATTTCTATCATCACGCTCATCTCAGTGATAGGAGTTATCGCCGGCGTGACGGCGCTGGTGATCGCGGTGGCCATTCAGAATGGCTTTCGCCGCACTCTGGAGCACGATTTTTTGGCGGCGACGGCGCCGGTCTCAATCCTTCAGAAGGAAAACAGCAGCGGGATCGACAATTGGGAGGACGTCGCGCGCAAGCTTACCGTCCTGCCTCACGTGAAATCCGCGACGCCTGGCCTGTACGAACCCGGCCTGCTCAGTCTCGTGAGCAGCGACGCGGTGGAGATAAAAGGGGTGCCCATGGCGCCGGGCTCTCCGGTGCCCGAACTCCTCCGGCGGCTCAAATCCGGTTCCGTCGCAGAATCGAGGGCAGGGCAGGGCGAGCTTCCAGGCATTATTCTGGGCGCCCGACTCGCCGAGGATATCGGCGCGGTGCAGGGCAAGCAGGTCCGGCTGATTATTCCCGACGGAAAACTGACGCCGTTCGGCCCGGAGCCTAGCGTCGAGAAACTTCGCGTCGCGGGTATCTTCGAATCCGGCTTCTACGACGTCGATCTGCACTGGGCTTACATGCCCATCCAAGACGCGCAGCGAATCTTCAACGTCGGCGATGTGGTCAATTCGATCGAACTTCAAGTAGACGATGTTTTTAACAATTCCAGCAAAGTCGCGGAGGAAGCCAATGCCGCCGTAGGTCCGAAGCTTGCCGCCGTCACATGGCTGGAGCAGTATGGCGCCCTGTTCAACGCACTGAAAATGGAGCGCGTCGTCACCGTCATTACCATCGGGTTGATCCAGGCCGTGGCGGCTTTGAATATTCTGATCGCGCTCATCATGATGGTCATGGAAAAGCATCGCGACATTGCGATCTTGATGTCCATGGGGGCGCGGATCCAGCAGGTCCGCCGCATCTTCGTCTACGAGGGCGCGCTGATCGGGATCTCCGGGACGGCAATCGGGCTCACGCTGGGATACCTGCTCTGCCATTTCGCGGACAAATACCGCTGGATCAAGCTCAACGAGCAGGTGTATGCGCTCTCGTACGTGCCGTTCGATTCGCGCTGGGTGGATGGCCTGTGGATCGCGGCGGGGGCTATCGCGGTCAGCCTGATCGCCACGCTTTATCCCGCTTGGAACGCGACTCGTATCGCGCCCGCCGAAGCTTTGCGCTACGAATAAAGAATATGCCAAAACTGATTGAGCAACCCAAGCAGATACCCGTACCTGGCAACAAAATAGTCGACGAATACGTCGGTAAAGTGAATACCGGCGATTCCCAAGTGAGCATCGCGCACATGCGCAGCCCGGCAGGCTGGTCCGAGCCCGGCCAGCAACCCGAGTTCGACGAATTCACCGTGGTGTTGAAGGGCGCTATCCGCATCGAACACAAAGGCGGCACGTTGGAGGTTCGCGCGGGGCAGGCGGTGCTCGCGCAAAAGGGCGAATGGGTACGTTACTCGACTCCAGACGGCGCCGAGTATGTCGCAATTTGTATTCCGGCGTTCTCTCCCGATACGGTGCATCGGGATTCATAAAGCGCACTTCGATTTCGAAGCGCGAAGAGTGTGGCGCCAGGCCGGAGAAGAGAAGATGCGGGCGTATGGGTAAGGGATAATAAAATCGTGCGTCGTTTGCTTGCTGCCGCACTTGTCGTCTGTACTCGCCTTGCTTTTTCGGCTGCGTTGCCTCCCCTGGTATGTTCCTCCGGCGGTCCGATCGGGACGGTGGACTTGCGCGTGGATCCAGCGAGAAACGGCGATAAGCCACTCCCGCTTCGCACCATCAATCGCCTGGAAGAGGGCGAGATTTTGACCTACCGCCCGCTCCTCCGTGGTAAAGAGGAGCGCAAGGGCGAAGTGAGTCTCGTGCTGGTTCCAGCCGAAGGAGTGCATGCGCCTGAGGCGCTGCTGGTGTTTCCCGCCAAAGACGCGAATCAGCCGCAGCAGTGGAAGGTTCCGTGGAGGGTCGGGTTGGTCGCCTTCGTCTATGGGCCTTCGGGTCTGAACGTAGGAAAGGTTCGGGGATTCCTGTCGAAGGATTCCGATGTGGTCGGGGAGCTGGCGGATTACGCCGACAAAACCACGCGGACGGAAGCACTGCTGGCGGAGCTTTCCTCCCCCAATACCTCCAGCGAACGGTTGCAATCGGCGTTGCAGGGATTTTCTTCGCAGTTCGGCGTGAATGTGCAGATCGCGCGCAATGCGCCCACGGATCAACAAGCCGTGGCTTTGTTTCAAGCGCTGAACCCGGCCATTGCCAGCTACGATCCTCTATCGCCGCAGCCGGCGGCTTCGACGCGGCAAACGGCGGGGCTGGCGACGATGGTGGGAGAGATGTTCTTCGGCAGCCCGGTCGGGCTGGCCGCGGGAGGCACGGCGCTATTGCTCAATCTTCGGGCGCTAGCGTTTCCCAATTCCGAGTTCCGATCGTCGTTTTCGCAGTCCATGCCGGAAGACGGACTCGGGTTGTGCGGCAAAACCGGACCGGCGCCGCCGCATACGCGCGTCGCGTATCTATGGGCGACGCGGATTCCCAATGCGGGAGCGCCTTCCGTTACGATCGGCCAAGAGAATTCGCTGCCCGCCGGGATCAAATCCCCACTGCCCGTGACCGTTCCCGATGAGGCGTGGAAATACCTCGACCGCGCGCGCGACTGGAAATTGCAGCCGTCGAACGGAAAAGCCGTGGCGGTGAAAGTCGAGAAGCTGGGCGATGCGAAGAAACTGGAGCTCGATCTTACCGGTGTGCCGCCGGGCCATTATGCGCTTCAGGGTAGCTGGGATTGGGATCGCTTCCTGGCGACCGGAGCCATCGACGTGCGGTCGCTCGGCGATTTCAAATCCGCCCGAATGGCTCCTTCCTCGCAGGACCGGCTGATAGCGAATGCGGGAAAGACAACCGTCACCCTGGATGGGGGCGGCGCGAGCGGCGATTTCGAGTTCGTGACCAAAGTCGAGATCGAAAAATTGCACGACAAATTCGCGGCTCCATCGGCTGTTCCTTTCGTGCTGCCGCAAGGCTTACGCCGCGGGCCGCAAAGGGAAGCCGATCTTCAAATCGACACCGCGGGCCTGGATCCGGGCGATTATAAATTGATCGTGTCGCAGCTCGACGGGAAGGCGCACGATGTGCCGTTAGAGATTCTGCCTCCTCCACCCAGCGTCGAGAATCTGCCTATTGTCGTCAATCAGGGTGTTTCCAAAATCGATTTCACGCTCAAGGGAGAGCGGTTGGACCTCCTACAAAAGCTGGAGGCGCCTCAGGTCGGCGCGGCATTGGATCGCGCGGTGGCCGGCCAGAAACAACGGCGAGTCGCTTTGCAGATCCCGCCCAATGCGGGCGCCGGGACCAGCTTCGCGATCCGGGCGTTTGTGAACGGCCGCAGCGAGCCGCTGACGTTTGCGAACGCAATTCGAATCGTAGGTCCCAAGCCGCGCATCGCCGGGCTTACCATCGCGCGTCCTCCGGAAGAGCAAGTACAACTGAACGAGCATGAATTGCCGAGTGGAATATTCCTCAGCGCGATGTTGAATGTGGAACATTTGCAGTCAAGTGGGAGTGTAAAGCTCGGCTGCGGCGAGGGCGAGGACCTGGTTTTGCGATTGGGAGAGCGCTCCGGGTCTTCGCGGGCGCAACTGCTGACGCCCAACCAGGTATTCCTGGCATTCGACACCGGGCGATGGCCCAATGGCTGCGTGTTGCAAGTATCCGTCGCGAACGGCAATGAGGGAGAGTCCGCGCCTTCAACCCTCGGCCGGATTGTACTACTGCCGACCATTGAAGATCTGGAACTGACGGCGGACGACGACGCGAGCGATTCGTTTGAGGCCGGCCTGACAGGAGAATACCTCGAAACTATAGATAAGATCGGCTGGGGCGCCGATCGAAGTCAAAAAGTTGAAGGTCTGCCCGTGCCGACGGCCGACGGAGGCAAAGAAAAATTGGAGAGCAGCGTTCCGCCGCCTCCGGATGCGGATCCGCAGCTTTGGATTTGGCTGCGAAACGAATCCGCGCCTCGCGTTACAACGATTCGGCCCAACCAAACGAAAAGCGTTTCGCAAATTCCCGAGCAGTAACTTACAGGCTTCGGCAGCCGCAAAGCGCTTTCATCGAAAAAAATACTGGAGCGGGCGCGCGACGATGGGCGCTTTCTTGTTGCCTTTGAGCGCGAATGAAGCGCGCTGCCGGTTGGCTCTTCACGTGCCCCAACTTTATTGAAGCACCAGCTTGCCGGGTCGCGTCCATGACAATCGGCGGCGTCCGGCGAACTATATGCGGGAAGCTTGTCGAAAGTGCATCGAGGCCACTTGAACGAGCGTTGCCGGGACCGGAGCGAGAGGATATGGGACGGAAGAATTTAGTCGAATTCTTCCGCGACTATTTCCGTGAGCGGTCGGAATATCTGGAATTCGATAACGGATTCCGGCGCTGGAGCTACACCTACAATGAAACGGCCCACGCGGCGCGTGTTTTTGCCGCGCGTCTGAAAGATGCGGGCGTCCGCCGGGGCGAAAAAGTATTGCTCTGGACGGAGAGCCGGCCGGAGTGGGTATTCGCCTTTTGGGGCTCCTTGCTCGCGGGCGCCGTGGTGGTGCCGGTAGGCGCGGAATCGTCGGCTGAATTTGTGAGTAAAGTGGCGCGCGTGGCGCGGCCCCGCGTAATCGCACTAGGAGAAGATGTACATCCGGAGGGCGGCGTTTCAGCCCGGATGTTACGCCTTGCCCTGGAAGACTGGAAGCGGCCGGCCGCGATCGCCGGCCCATCGGCGGCGACCCGGCACGACCTGGCCGAGATCGTCTTCACCTCCGGTTCCACCGGGGAGCCGAAAGGCGTGGAAATTACGCACGGCAACCTGCTCTCGCAGCTCGAAGCGGTGGAATCGTGGCTCACGCGGATGGGCAAATTCGTCCGGCCATGGTTCCCGCTGCGATTTCTTCAGTTACTTCCGCTGAGCCACATGTTCGGCCAAGCCACGACGTTGAGTCTGGCCCCTCTTCTAGGGGCTTCGGTCGCCATTACTCGCCGGCACAGCCCGGCCGCACTCGTGGAACTGATCCGCAATCGCGGCATGTGCGCCGCGATTTGTGTTCCACGGGTTTTCGAGGCTCTTCGGGCGCTGGTGTTACAGCGTGTTCCCGAAGCTGCCGCGGCAGGAGAAAGCAAGCTAACCCCGGCCTGCAGGGTGTGGCGGTATCGCCGCGTCCACCGGCTGTTTGGCTGGAGGTTTCTTGGATTCATGCTCGGCGGCGCGGCGCTGGAGCCGGAACTCGAACGTTTCTGGTCCGGGCTCGGTTATTTCGTCGTGCAGGGCTACGGGCTTACCGAGACTTCTCCGGTAGTGAGCCTGAATAATCCGCTGCACGCGCGCGAGGGATCGGTGGGCCAGCTTTTCCCCGGAGTGCAGGCGAGGATTGCGCGCGACGGCGAGATCCTGGTCCGCGGCCCGAATGTCACTACGGGCTACTACAACGAACGCCAGAAAACGTTCGAGGCAATTGGGGACGGTTGGCTTCACACCGGCGATCTGGGCGATTTGGATCGCGAAGGATATTTGTATATTCGTGGGCGGAAGAAGGAAATGATCGCCACGCCCGAGGGAATGAACGTTTTTCCGGAAGACGTGGAGCGCGTGCTGGACAAGATTTCGGGTGTGCGCGAATCCGCCGTCGTAGGGCTTCCGCCGCCGGAAAACGGACGACAAGAACAGGTAAACGCGGTGCTGGAACTCGCGCCGGGACGCGACGCGCATCAGGTGATGGCGGAAGCCAATCGCAGGCTGGAGACCTATCAGCGGATTCGCGACGTTTTTGTATGGCCCGAAGCGGTTCTTCCGCGAACTCCACAAACGGGCAAGTTGAAACGCGCCGAGATCCGGGATCGAATCGCAGCCGAACGCGCGCGCCGGGCGCCAAGCCACCCGCCGGAGGCGAGTGAGCGCTTAAGCGCGGCGGACATGGTGAGGCGCGAGATCGAGCGCCGGATCGGCCGGAAAGCGCCCGTCGAGGCCGGGCTCGACGAACTGGGACTCGGCTCGGTGGATCGGGTCGAGATGCTGCTCGAATTCGAGGAGCGCACCGGGCGCCCGATTGAAGAATCGGAGTTCGCCAAAGCTCGAACAGTGGGCGAGCTCCAAGGCTTGGTTAAACGCGTGGAGAGTTCGGAGGAACCGGGCGCCGCGATATCGCGGTCCGATTTTCCAGCGTGGAACCGCAACTGGCTCGCGCGCGCGATTCGGCGCGTGAACCTCGCTGTGTGGATTCTCCCGCTCGCACGCCTCTTGACTCGGCCCGCCATTTCAGGTCTGGAGAATCTCGATGAAGTGGACGGTCCCGTCATCTTCGCGGCCAATCACGAGAGCAACCTGGATGGCCCGCTGATTTTGGCCGCCCTCCCGCGGCGCTGGCGACACCGGATCGCGCCGGCGATGTACAAGGAGTTCTTCGATCCCCACTTCTCAAGGGACAATTATCCGCCCGCGCGACGCATCTATAGCGGCATTCAATATTATCTGATCGCGCTGCTCGGCAACGCTTTCCCTATTCCTCAAGAGGAATCGGGCGTGCGCGAGGCGCTGCGGTACGCCGGCGAGCTGGTCAGCGACGACTGGTCGCTGCTGATCTTCCCTGAGGGAGAACGCAAACCGGAGGGCCAGCATGGCGGATTCCAGCCGGGCGTGGGCTTGTTGGCCGCGCGGCTTGAGGCGCCGGTGATCCCCGTTTATCTTGAGGGCACGGGCCGGATCCTCCCGCCGCAACGGATTCTGCCGAGACCCAGCCGGACGCGCGTGATTTTCGGGCCGGCGATGAGGCTGGAAGGCGGAGACTACCGGGATCTGGCGCACCGTGTGGAGCAGGCCGTGCGCAGGCTCGCGCGCGGCGCGGCGATCTCCGCGCAGACGATGGGCGTGCTTCACAATGGTTAGTGCGCGCGCTGGATGGAAGCTGTCATCCTCATTGGAATTCAAGGTTCCGGAAAAACCACTTTTTACCGGGAGCGTTTTGGCGAGAGTCACGTCCATATAAGCCTCGACGAGGTGAAGACGCGCCACTGCGAAAAAACGCTGTTCCAGGAGTGCCTGCGCGCGGGGCGGCCATTTGTCGTCGATAACACCAATACCCGGGTCCAAGAACGCACTCGTTATATTGGACCGTCGAAAGCGGCGGGATTTCGCGTAATCGGGTACTTTCTTGAGACGGCGATTGACGATGCGCTGCGCCGCAATAAGCTGCGTTCCGGGCGAGCCGTGATACCGGTTCCGGGCGTCATCGGAACGCTGAAACGGCTGGAGCGTCCGAAGCTGGAGGAGGGATTCGACGAGTTGTATATCGTTTCCCATGGTGAGCGCGGCGAGTTCATCGTGACGCGCGACGCTCCTAAAACGGTGGACGTGTGAACGTCGCCCTAGAGACAGCCGGGGAACGCCGGCGGATCTTTTTGCTCTCGCCCGCGAACCCGAAGGGCGAGCGTGGAAAGCTTTTGCTGCGGGCGGAATTCGATCTGGCCTTGCGCTTGCGCAGAGGCGAGGCGACGCTGGGCGAGGCGTTCGCCTTCATTAGCGGTCTCTATTTCCGGGGGAAACTCTCGTATGCGCGCGCGTTCGCGGCGCCGCCCCCCGGCGTGCCGGGCGCGTTTGTGATCACGGCCGCGCGGGGCTTGGTCGCTCCGGAGACGTTTATCACCGCCGAAGACCTGGAGCACATTGCGTCCGTCCCGATCGATATAGGCGATCCACGCTATCGGGCCCCGCTGGAACGCGATTGCCGGACGCTCGATGAAATCGCGGGCGGGCTGTGCGACTTCGTCCTGCTGGGTAGCGTCGCGACGACAAAATATCTGGCGCCGATGGAGGCGGTGTTCGGCAGCCGGCTGCTGTTTCCCCAAGAATTCGCGGGTAGGGGCGACATGAGCCGGGGAGGCTTGATGTTGCGCTGCGCGCGCGCCGGAGAGCAACTGACTTATGTGCCGGTAGGGAAGGCGACGCGCCACGGTCCGCGCCCACCAAAGCTCGATTGATATCCGCGTTGAACGGCCGGCGGATGCTCCTTTTCTTCAAAACTGAAATCGCCCCACAATCGTCCCCGCCCGCGGCGGCGCGGCGACGCTCGAGGAATTGATGTACCCGAATCCTGCCGTGGGCCGGCTGGCCGGGTCCGAAGGGACAAGCCGCGTTTGCGTGGCCAGGGCGTTGGTCGAGGCCGGATTTCCCATCTCGGTTCGATTAAATATATTGGTGAACTCGGCGCGGATGTTGAAGGTCATTCCCTCGCGAATACGGAAAGTCCGGCCCAGGCTGGCATTTTCTACCGGGCGGCGCTGATAACGGTAATCGTCGTAATAGGCGGCGCTGGTCCCGAATGTTCCCGCCGTCGGATCGCTCCAGGCGGCGGGATTGAGCACGAAGTCCCTATTCGGATCGATGCAGTGGCAGTTGAGATCCTTCGTAAACAGCGGTACGCCGGGCACGCGATTTGCAAACGTGCCGCGGAAAAGAATGTTCGCCAGCGCGTTATTGGCAGCCGGAGCGGAGATGGGCATGCCGCTCGAATAAGCCAGGAAGGCGCCCACGGTCCAGTCGCGCGCCACCCATGCCAGGACTTGGTTGCCGCGTGGCCTCGGCGTGGTGTACGTCGCGGAGAGATTGTAGAGGAACGGCTGATCGTACTGGCTCAGATACTTGTTCTGAGCCCGGTTGAATACGTCGTTGACCGGGCCGGCCCCGCTGCCCACCGTGGGCGCTGTCGGCGAACCCATCGCTAGTTGTTTCTGCCAGCTAAACGTGCTGGTGAGCGAAAGGCCGCGCGAAAAGCGCTTGGTGGCCTTGGCTTGCAGCGAGTCATACCACGTCTTACCCAAGGGCGACCACCAGGTGGTGAGCGCGCCGAATTGTGGAAATGGCCGTAAGGATTGCGCGACAGTCGAAGTGACCGGAAATCCCGCATACGGGACTTTATTTTGGAATCTGCCCGCCGCCGCGCTGTTGAGATTCGCGTTCAGGATCGCGCGGTCGGCGGCGTTGTTGATGTCAAGACCGTCGCTTGCCAGAATTTGCGGCGTGAGCGCGTTGACGTTGATGAGCCCCGGTGAATTCCACCAGACTCCGCGATTGGCTACATACGAGGCTTCCACCGCCAAATCCCTTAGGATTTCGCGCTGGACTCCAATGCTCCATTGATATTGCCGCGCTGGCCGTCCCGCGTTCTGATCGTAGAACACGTTGGGCGAGGTAAGCGACGTTCCCTTGGGAAACTGCCCTGGGTCGAAGTTCGGCCACTGATATTGCGAAGGCGGCACGGTGATTCCATTCTGCAACTGCATGAAGGGATCGCCGAATGTCGCGTTGGTGAAAGCGTTGCTGACGGAGAAGGCTCCGGTGGCGCCGTTCACGTCGCCGGTTCCCGTGTAGACAATCCCGAAGCCGGCGCGCAGAACGGTTTTCGGGTCGATCTGATACGCCGCGCCCAGCCGCGGTCCCAACGCCAGCGGATAGTTGTGCGCGAAATCGCATCCGCAACGATTCGGGCCGGTTCCTTCGAAAATCACCGCGCCTAAACGTCCGCCCGCGGAGGGGTTGGGCACGGTGGCCGAAAAATTCAATAGACGCCCATACTGTTCTTTGAAATACTGCGAGTAGTCGTAGCGCAGGCCATAGTCAAGCGTCAGCTTGCGCGTCACTTTCCAGGTATCTTGGAGAAAAAATCCCCACTGCTGTTTCGCCAGGCGGAACTCGGGTGGTTGCGTGATGTTGAGGGTCGCGACATCGCCGAGCAGGAAACTTGCGTAGTTAAATCCCACCGTTCCGCCGCTCAGGTTTTGCCCGTTCGTGGAAGGCAGCCCCGTCTGGTTGGGGCTGAACGAGAAGAAACCGGTCGAGTTCGTCGTGATAATTCCGATGAATCCTTCCAGCCGCATTTCCGCCCCGGCTTTGTAAGTGTGGTTGTTCCTGACCCAGGTAAGGCTCGCGTTGGCGGTGGGCAGCGCCGCGCGTCCGATGGCGCCGTCGTTAGCGCCGATATCTTTCATGCCGCCGCGCGTGCCCGAAATGGTTTGGATCTTGGGGAATGTCCCCACAACGGGAATGCCTTTCAAGCCAAGTTCCTTAAGGGCGTCATAGTCGTGCACCTGCCCGACCGTGTCCGAGCGGTGATCCATGAAACCGGCTCCCAGATGCAAAAGCAGGGTCGGCGTGAGCGTGTAATCGAAATTGACCCGTTCGGTTTGCGAGCGGATGAAGAACCCTTTGTCCTCGGTGATGGGAAAGGGCAATCCGTCGCCTTGGTTACCACCGGTGGCCACGGCCCGGTCGCTTCCCGTGGTGGACCAGTAGACCGAAAGTTTGGCTTTTGAGCTGAGGGAGTGATCGATTTTAACGGCCGGAATCGTCGTAATCGAGGAGCCCAGGAACGGGAAGAGGCCGTTATTGATCAGCCCCACGCCGGCGACGTTAGGAAGCGGCATCAGCGCCTGAATCTTCAGCGATACGGGATCCATATCCGTCGTCGGCATGTTGTTATTCGGGTACGGATCGCGGATGATCTGCCCGTTGGGGGCCAACCTCTGCGTTCCCGGATCGTAAATCGTGCCCTCGACGATGGGGCGGCCGAGCGGATCGGTCGCGAGCGTGCGTCCCGTCGAGGCGGCCGCGAAATTGCCGGTCCGGTAGGCAGGGGTGGGAACGGTGACGAATACGTTGTTGTAGTTTTGGGTTTCGCGAAACTGCTCCCAGTTGAAGAAGAAGAAGGTCTTGTTGCGGCCGTTATAGAGTTTGGGAATCCACACCGGACCGCCGAGGGTGCCGCCGTAGTCGTTCCTGCGCTGCACTCCGCGGATCAAGCCGCCGCTACCGTTGCTTGTATACGGCTGCCCCGCGTTGAGCGCTTCGTTGACAAAATAATCGTACCCGCTTCCGTGGAAGCGATTGCCGCCGGACTTCATAGTGAAGTTAAAAAAGCCGCCGCCGACTTGGCCGAATTCCGCAGAAAAATTGCTGGTTTGAATGGAGATCTCCTGGATGGCGTCAACGCTCGGCTGGGTGTGCTGGCTAAAACCGTCCAAGTATCCGTTCGTCGCATCCTGACCCTCAATGCGGATGGTATCCGTGTTGCCCTGCGCGCCGTTTACCCGCATCAGGTTCCCTGACCCGGAGAACGTGGTTCCGGGGATGAGTTGGCTGGAGGCCAGTGGATTCCGCACGCCCGAGCTGCTGGCCTGCGCGTTGCCGATACCCAAAATCGGGAGCTGATCGAGGGACTGCGAAGAGACGTTGTGGCTCAGCTCCCCGCTTTCGGTCTTGAGCAGCGGCGGGGCCTCGCTAACGGTGACCGATTCCGCGCTCGATCCGACTTCCAGGGCGATGTCGATGCGAAGGGTCTGAGCGACCGGAACAAACAAGTTCTGCCGGACGAATTTCTTGAATCCGGAGACGCTGACCGAAAGCTCATAATTGCCGGTGGGCAGCTCCGCCAACGTATAGTTTCCGGTGCCCGAGGCAGCCGCCTCATAAACGGCTCCGGTTTCCACATTGCGAGCCTGAACGGGAGCCGCGGGAACCACTGCCCCCGCCGGGTCGGAAATGGTTCCGGTAATGATTCCACGGTCGCTTTGGGCGAATACGGCGAGCGAAAGCGCAGCGAGACAGATGAGCAGGCGCATGAGATTTCACCTCAAGGGAAGCTTTTGGGCAGTCTATCCCACTGAGCGGATGGCGTCAATATTTCGAGGACGGATTTCAAGGACCGTAATCCGCCGATAGGTATTCAACCGGCGTTTGTCCCCGGCCTTACGGCCGGGGCTGGGTGCGAACGGTCGAACACCGTCGTGCCCACTTTCAGCCCCGCCCGTGAGGGCGGGGGCGAGCTTACGGACGGATTACTGAAGGACCAGCGGGCGATGCGGAGCCGGTGACTCGCGATATCGCCGCTGTCGCCACACTACGCCGCAATCTCCTCCAGCGGCAAGCCCCTGGTCCTCGGCCCAAAGCCGCCAATGACGAGCACCATGATCGCCATGGCTCCGGCGATGAAGAGGCCCACGGCCGGGGTTCCGCCTTCCCGCAAAAAGAACCCGATGGACAGACCGGCCAATGCGGCGCTCACGCGGCTCCAAGCGTAGACGAATCCCACGGCGCGGCCTCGGATGCGCGTGGGAAACAGCTCGCCCTGATAGTTGTGGAACGCGAACGACATCCAATTGTTGGAAAGGGTCACCATCACGCCGAAAACAATGATGAGGAGCGGGTTCGCCTGATTGGCGAACAAGTAGATGAACGCGCCGATGCCGAGCCCGGCGCATACGATCTGCCATTTGCGCTCCATCCGGTCGGCTACTAGCATCCCGAACAGCGGCCCCACGGGGTTCGCGATGGCGATGATGAACGCGTATTCGAGGCTCGCGGTGATGTGTATTCCCTTGGCGATCAGCAGAGTCGGCACCCAGGAGCCGAAGCCGTAGAACGCGACGGTCTGCATCAGATTGAATACCGACATCACCAGAGTGCGTTTTCCGTATGGCGGACGAAAGATCTCGCGCAACCCACTCTCGCCAGCGGATGCGGCCGGCGGAGGGCCGGGCGACGGCAGCGGAAGGCCCAGATCGCGCGAGACCAGCGCTTCCAGATCCGCTACCGTCCGTTCGGCTTCCATTTCGCGTCCGTGGTCCGCAAGCCAGCGCGGACTCTCCGGCAACCCGCGCCGCAAATACCACGTAAGTAGAGCGCCGGCGGATCCAATGAGAGTCACCCAGCGCCAGCCTGCGAATCCCAAAGGTTGCCGCGGAACCAGAAGCCACCCCAAAAGCGCCACCACCGGGACCACGCAAAACTCCACGAACTGGTAAAACGCAAATGCCCTTCCGCGAGATTTGGGCGGCACGAATTCCGGTAAAAACGTGTCGATGGTCACCTGTTCCAGCCCGACTCCGATGCTGGCAATAAAGCGCCACGCATTCACTCCCGCCGCGGTGTTCTGAAACGCCATGATCGCCGTGGCGAGGGAATACCAAAGCAAAGCCGAAACGAAAATCGATCGCCTCCCCAACCGGTCGGCAATAGAGCCGAACCCCATGGAGCCGACAAACATGCCCGCGAATGTCGAAAAAATGAAAAAGCCGACGCCGTTTATATCGAAAAATCCAGCGGTGCTATTGGCGAACATGCCGCTTGCAACCAAGCCAGGCGCGATATACGTGCTCAGGAAAATGTCATACAGCTCAAAGACTCCGCCCAACGAGATCAGGAACACAAGCCGCCAGAGAGATCGCGTCATCGGAAGCCGATCCAGGCGAGCCGCGAGTTGGCTTGCGCTCGCCGCTGCCGGGGTGGGCGCTCCCGTCATGCGGAGTTCCGTGCCGCCGCGGCTACCAGATCGCCCATTTGGTTTGTGCCCACGAGGACGCTGCCCGGCTGGAAGATGTCGCGCGTACGATATCCTTCGCGCAACACCGAACCCACCGCCCGCTCGATCGTTCCGGCCTCTTCCTCGAGCGAAAAAGAATATCGCAACATCATGGCCGCCGAAAGGATCGAGGCCAAGGGATTGGCGATATCCTGCCCCGCAATGTCCGGAGCGCTGCCATGTACCGGTTCATATATTCCACGCGTACCGTGGCCGAGAGAGGCGGACGGCAGCATGCCGATAGATCCCGTGAGCATGGCGGCCTCGTCGGAAAGGATGTCGCCGAAGGTGTTTTCGGCGACAATCACATCGAATTGCTTCGGCTTGCGCAGCAACTCCATGGCGCAGGCGTCCACGTAGAGGTGTGTCAGTTCGACGTCGGGATAGTCGCGGCCCACCCGAATCATGGTTTCACGCCAGAGTGCGCCGGCTTCGAGCACATTGGCTTTGTCCACTGAGCAGACTTTGTTTCGCCTGCGCCGCGCCGCCTCCATTGCGACTTTTCCAATGCGCTCCACCTCGGACTCCGAATAGCGCATGGTGTTGAAGCCCGCCCGCTCGCCGGAAGCACACGTCTCGATTCCGCGAGGCTCGGCGTAATAGAGGCCTCCATTCAACTCTCGCAGGATTAGAAGATCCAGTCCCTCGACCACTTCGGGCTTGAGAGTCGAGGCGCTTACTAGCTCGGGAAACAAGAAGGCGGGACGAAAATTCGCGAAAAGGTTCAGCTCTTTGCGCAAGCGGAGGGTGCCTCGGCCCGCGGCTTTGCCCGGCGGCCTGCGCTCGTCGGCTGGGACGCCGGTGGCGCCCAGCAGGATCGCGTCGCTTCGCCGCGCGAGGTCGAGCGTGTCAGGCGGCAGCGGATCACCCGCGATCCGATAGCCTTCCTCGCCGATGGGCGCTTCTTCCAGGCTGTATGCGAGCGACTCCTTCAGCGCGGCGCGCAGAACTTTGACGGCTTGAGCAGTGACCTCCTGGCCGATGCCATCTCCGGGAAGAATCGCGATCTTCATGATGTGGCACTGCAAGGATGAGCCGCCGAAGAGATTCATCAATCATACACCGCGGCTTATGGCCGCCGGCATTTGCGGCAGGTTCTCGCGAAGCACCCGCACCAATTCGGCCAATTGAAACGGTTTGCGAACGAATGTCGTGATTTTCAGCCCCCGGATAGCTCGCTGCGCCCATTCCTTGCTGTGGGCGCTCACCACCACCACTTTCATTCCGGGCCGAATCCGATAGGCTACTTCGATCACTTCGCGGCTTTCGGCTCCCGGGATCATCAAGTCCAGCAGCATCAGATCGATTTCATGGGCGCGTTCTCGCAGGATCTGGATGGCGGCCGCGCCATCCGCAGCTTCAATCACGGAGAATCGTTCATTGCGGAGTTTCTTAGCGATGGGGCGGCGCAGCAAATCTTCGTCTTCCACGAAGAGCACGGCGCCGGGGGCGCTCCCCACCGCCGGCGCGGCGTTGGCGCTCTCCACTGGCCGAGCGGGGTCGACCCAGCAAGGCAAGAAAACCTGAAATGTCGTTCCTTGCCCAGGAGCGCTCAAAACGTTGATCGCGCCATCGTGGGCACGGACGGCCCCGTCCACTACCGCGAGCCCTAGGCCCCGTCCCGCGAATTTGGTAGTGAAAAAGGGATCGAATATTCTTCGGCTTTGCTCGGCGGTCATCCCGTGACCGGTATCGGAAACTTCCAGCCGCACGTATTCGCCTGGACGCAATTCGACCGCGCTGCAAGGGGCGAGTTCCTTCCCTCCAGTGACGCGCGACGCGGCCACGACGATGGCGCCGTGTGTTTCTCCGAGCGCTTCCGACGCGTTGATAATCAGGTTCATCACGATCTGGCGGATCTCGGAAGCGTGTCCTCTTATGAGGGGAAGATCCTTCTGAAAGCTGGTTCTCAAAGTCGCGTGCTTTGAAATCGAGACTTTGAGCAGCTCGATCATTTCCTCAACGAGTTGGGGAATTCGCACCGGCTCGAACTGGGCCGTTTCCTGTCCCGAATAAACCATCAACTCGCGAACGATCTCCGAGGCCCGGAAGGCGACCGTTTTGATCCTTTGAAGTTCCTCCAACGGAGGCGGACCGCCATTCATCGCCGCGAGGGCCAAGTCCGTATCCACGACAATGCTGCCTAGCAGATTATTAAAATCGTGGGCGATTCCGGCGGCCAGCACGCCCACGCTCTCCAGTTTCTGCCTGCCTAGCGACGCTTCTTGAGCGAGCTTCAAGTCGGTGATGTCCAGGCAGGAACCGATATAGCCCTGCAGGACGCCTCCCGGCGCGAACAGCGGAATGCCGCGGTCCAGAATCCATCGGTATTCGCCGTCGCTCCGCCGAAGCCGGTACTCCATCTGAAAACTGCGGCGCGCTTCGAAAGAAGAAGCGTACACCGCCAGGCATCGATCCAAATCGTCCGCATGTACGCCATCGGCCCAGCCGTTGCCTAACTCCTGTTCCATGGCGCGGCCCGTGAAATCCAGCCAGCCCTTGTTGAAAAACGTGCATAGCTTATCCGTGCCGGACATCCAAATCATGACCGGCGCCGCATTGGCGACACTGCGGAAGAGCTCTTCGCTCTGGCGGAGCCGGTCTTCGGAGTCGTGCCGCTCGGTGACGTCGGTAACCACGGCGATCCACCCGTCGACGGTGTTGTCCTGGTCCTTTGTGGGAACTAACACCGCGTGAATCCACCGCGTCCCAGTTCCGAGGAACGTTAACTGGGCCTCGTATTCGACGCGCTCGCCGGTCAGCACGTTCTCGATGTGAGGGCGAATCGCGTCGAAGCCTTCCTGCCCGATCACATCTAGAATGGGACGACCCGCGATTTCCCCTGGATCGCGCCCCATCCAGGCCGCATATCCGCGACTCACCCAGGCATAACGAAGATCGCGGCTGCAACGCACCACGCCGACCTCCATGGTGTCGGTCACAACCTGCAATTGCTGCAGCGCCGATCGCAGCTCGGCCTCGGCCCTCTTGCGCTCGCCGATATCGACTATGGACGCCAGCACGCAGGCCCCTTGCGCAGTCTCCACCAGGCTCAAGCCGATCTCCACAGGAAACTGCGCGCCGTCCTTGCGCCGGGCGTAGGTATCCCGACCAATTCCCATCGGACGTATCTGCGGATGCGCCAGATACCGGGCGCGCAGGCCTGGGTGGCCGCTTCGAACTAATTCCGGTACAAAAATTTCGACCGGCCGGCCGATCAGTTCCTCGGCGCGATATCCGAACAGCTTTTCGATCGGAGCGTTCACCAGGACGATTTTCCCTTCGCCATCCACCATCACGATGCCGTTAGGGGAGGATTCCACCGCCACTCGAAAACGCTGCTCCGCCCTATGACGCTCGGTGACATTCACGCCGGTGTATATCAAATATTCAATGGCTCCGAGGTGGTTCACCGCGCTTCTGGCGGACCAACTGATCAGTACCCGGCTACCAGCCTTCTGGTCCCAGTAATCTTCAGAGCGGACCTGTTTTCCAGCGACGACTTCCGCGAACGAGCTTTTCACTCGCTCCACTTCCTCCGGAGGAGCGAGAAAATCCCACGGCAGTTTTCCTTGCACTTCATCCAAGGAGTAACCCGTGAGTTCCTGGCAGGCGCGATTGAAGCGAACAATTCGGCCGTCGCGATCCAGCACCACCACTAGTAACTCGTTGGCAGCTTCCAGGACGGCAGAAACAAAGTTGCGTTCCTTGCTTAGAGCGCCATGGCTTTGTTTCAGATCGTGAACGTCTACAAAGGCCAGCAGAGCGCCTTCGATTCTTCGCCCCGCGGTGCGGTACGGCAAAATTCGGATTGCATACCATCTGCCATCGCGACCTTGAACTTCGCACTCCGACTCGCGCCCTTGTTCGATTGCGTCCGAGATCGCGCCGATTAACTCGGGTGAGGCGAGTCCCAGCCCGATAGCGGCGACTGGCCGGCCGGTGTCGAGGGGAGCCAGTTGAAGCAGCTCCGCCGCCGAGGGCGTGAAGCGGCGAATGCGCCGGTCGGCATCCAAAATCAGGATGGGAATCTTGAGGCCATTCAGAACGTTGGTTAAGTCGTCGCCGACCTGAGCGAGTTCCGCACTTCGAATCTGCGCGAGTTCATAAGATATGAGGAGCTTTTCGTTGCTTGATTGCAACTCTTCCTGTGCCGCCTCTAATTCCTCGTTCGCGCTCTGAAGTTCTTCGTTGCTGGAAAGGGCGTCTTCGTTCGCCGTTTTGAGCGCCTGGTTAGCGGTTTCCTGTTCACGGAGCAGTATCTCGAGATATTCCTTTGTTCCGCCAAGCTTGCTCTTCAATTCTTGGATTTCGGCGGATGCGGACCCGATGGGCCCGTCAGGTTTCGATCGCGCCTCGACCTTCTCGAAGAGGATCAAATAACATCTCCCGGTCCGGTGGGCGGCCCGCGGCAGAGGCCGGACTTCCGCGCGGATATCGGCGGGTCTCCCACCGCGTTGTATCCCGATCGCTCCGGTCCGGACGGGTCTTCCCGCCTGGCGCGCTTTGGCCATCGCCGCGCGCAGTGGGAGCCAGAGCTCTTTCCGCAAAATCCCGTTGAGGCCGGACTGCGTTTTTTTGCGAGTTGCTTGAAGGTACGGAGTTGTGTTTCCCAGAAAGTGGAGCACTTGAAACCGATCGTCGATCACCAGACCCGCGTGCCCGTAGCGCTTCCATACAATTTCGTCCGCTTCCCGCCTCGGATCCGCCGTCGGCCCGGCATCCAGCCGCTTCTCCCGCCGGCTTACGTCCCCGAGCGCCGCCCGAGGTTCCCGAGTTGTGCGTCCAGCCGGCTTTCCGGTAAAGAAATTGTGCTTCCGATCGGCGATGGTAAACAGTTCCGGCAGCCCGCTGAGCGCTTCCGGCCTTCCAAGCATCAAGAAGCCGCCGGGTTTTAGCGCGTAGTGGAAGGCGGTCGCAATGCGCTTTTGCAGCGCCGGCTCCAAATGGGCCGGAACATTGCGGTAAACGATTAAGTCCAGCCTGGAATATGGCGCGTCTTTTGCCGGATCGTGGCGGGCGAAAATGCACATATCGCGGATGGCGGGTACAACCCGGAAATTTCCACCATCTACCCGCGAAAAGAAAAGCCCCCTAAGCCTTGGGGAGAGATGGCGGAGGGCCTCCTTGGAATAAATTCCAACGCGCGCTTTCTCTAGATCCGGATCTTGCGTATCGGTCGCGAATATGTAGATGGGCGCGGCGTTCCCGCGGCCGCCCGCCTCCGTCAAACAGATCGCGAGAGAGTATGCCTCTTCTCCGGTTCCGCATCCAGGAACCCAAATTCTTATGGCGTCTTCCGCGGCGCCGCGGTCTATTAGTTTGGGAAAAATAGACTTATGCAGCGCCTGGAGTATTTTTCGATTTTCGAAGAATACTCCCCCAGCTGCGGGAGACATCCTTTCTTCCGTGAGCCGCAGGCGTTTCTTGGGCGCGGGCGAGCGTTTGGGGGAGGACTTCACGACGCCTCATCAAGCATACTCCCGCTACCGTGCTTTTTCTACCCAGCCTTCGAGATTTTGGCGTAATATGGCTCAGATAGCGCCCGATTATCGGCCCAGGAGGTCCAGAATGCGTTTCTATCTTCCCTGCGCGTGCGCGCTCGGCCTGCTGTGCATCGCCAGCGGTCAGGCGTCTTCCAAGCAACGCCAGACCAAGCAGCCCCCGGACCCCCGCAGCCTGGTGTTAGTGGGGGACCGATTCAAGCCGCTCAAATACGACGAGATGACTCCCGAGCAGAAAGTGATGATCGATCATCTGCTGGCAGGAGAGCGGCGCGGCGCGGGAGGACCGTTTAACGTCTTATTGCGCAGTCCCGAGATGGGCGATTTGGCGGCGACGTTTGGCGGCTCCATGCGGTTCCACGCGGCGCTTCCGAGAGACGTGGCCGAGACGGTCATCATCATGACGGGGCGCTTCTGGATGGCGCAATTCGAATGGAACGCGCACAAAAGGGCGGCGCTCCAGAACGGCGTGAAGCCTGAGATCGTGGAGGCCATCGCAACCGGGAAGCGGCCCAACGGAATGCCGCCCGCTATGGAACCCGCCTACAACTTCATTGACGAGCTGCTCACCACGCATCAAGTGACCGATGCCGCCTTCAAGGCCGCCAAAGACGCGTACGGTGAAAAAGGCATCGTCGATATGCTCGGGCTGAGCGGATGGTACTCGATGGTCTCGATGATGCTGGATGTGGACCGGTATCCATTGGCGCCGGGCGTTCAACCCGAGTTGAAGCCGCTTGAAAATCCGCTGCCCGAGACCGCGATGGGTTTCGCGACTCCCGTTCCCGGACCCGTTCATCCGGCGTCCCTTCAATCGACGGTGAATGGGAAAGCGCTGAACGTGCGCGGAGACCGTTTCCAGCCGCTCACTTACGACCAGATGAACGCCGCGCAGAAGAAGTACACGGAAATGGTGGTGGCGGGACGGGGACCCGGAGCCACTTTCAATCTTTTCCTCCGCAGCCCCGAGGCCGGCGAGCTGTTTTTCGCCATGGGCGAGCGCGTCCGGTTTCATATGTCGATTCCGGACAAGATCAAGGAGATGGGGCTTGCGATCACCGCGCGCTATTGGGCCGCGCAACAGGAGTGGACGGCTCATAGCCGTGCGGCGGTGCAAGCTGGTTTGAGCGCGGAGAAGGCAAAGGCTATCGCCGAAGGAAGACGGCCCGTGGGAATGCCGGCCGATGAGGAGGCCGCCTACAACCTGCTCACCGAATTATTCAAGACCAAGCAAGTGAGCGATGCCAATTTCGCCGCGGCCAAGAACCTGTTCGGCGAAGGCGGCGTGGTGGATGTGTTGGCCAGCGCCGCGTATTATCAGATTGTTTCCATGTTCATGAACGTGGATCGGTTGCCCTTGGCCGGCACTGCGCAACCGGAACTGAAGTATTTGGCGAAGCCGCTACCGTAGCGGAGCCGATGGGAGGACACGAATCATGAAGACGACTTACTTGCTTGCGGCGCTCCTCGCGTTGACCGTCGCGCCGGGATTCGCGCAGACCACCGCGGAGCTTAACAACGACGGGAAGAATACGGAAAACGTCGTTACGCAGAGCATGGGCTACGACCGGAAAAGCTACAGCCCGCTCAAGCAAATCAACAAATCGAATGTGAAGCGCCTCGCGCCCATCTGGAGCACGAGCCTCATGAACGATTCGGGCGAACTGGGCGCGCCCACTGTGTATAACGGCGTGATGTACATCGTCAACGGCAAGTGGAGCTTCGCCATCGATGTTGAAACCGGCAAACAAATCTGGCGCACGCCGGTGGAGCTTGAACGAGGCGTCACCCGAACCGCGATCAATCGGGGGGCGGCGACGATCTACAACGGCAAGCTATTCCGCGTGACGGTCGACAATCATGTGTTGGCGCTCGACATGAAGACGGGCAAACAGATCTGGAACCAGAAATTCGCAGATGTGCAGGACGGGTTTTACTCTACGGGAGGGCCGATCGTCGCCAACGGCGTGCTGATTTCCGGCGTGTCGGGCGGGGAGTCCACGACACGCGGATTCTTGGACGGGTGGGACCCCGATACCGGCAAGAAACTGTGGCGACGTTATACAATTCCGGCGCCGGGCGAGCCCGGCTCGGAGACATGGCCGAAAAATAGCGATGCGTGGTCGCAGGGAGGAGGTCCGACCTGGCGTTCTGGATCCTACGATCCGCAGCTCGATCTGGTCTATTGGGGAACGGGTAATGCCGAGCCTTACGATCCCCGGCCACGCGAGAATCTGGACAGCTTGTTCACCAATAGCGTGCTCGCGATCCGGCCCAAGACGGGCGAAGTCGTTTGCTACTACCAATACACGCCCAACGACGTTTACGACGTGGACGCCACCGACGAACAGGTTCTGGCGGACATTCCGGTTGGCGGCCAAGTCCGCAAGGTGATGATTCAGGCCAACAAGAGCGGATTTCTGTACGTCGTGGACCGCACCAATTGCAAGCTGATCGCCGCCCATCCGTTCGTCAAAGTGAATTGGGCTACCGAGATCGACCTGAAGACGGGCCGCCCCGTGTTGAGCGATGTGTTCAAGCGCTTCGCCGCCGGGGAGGAGGTGGAGATCTGGCCCTCGCGCGGAACCAACGCCGTCCCGATCGCGTTCAATCCTAATACGAGTTTGATCTATGCGAGCACGTTCAATATCCCGCGGATTCAGAAGCTGGCGGCTGCGCCGAAACCGGCGGAAAAGGGTAAAGATTCGACTGGGGTGATCGCTCGCCAGCCGGAAATCAAGCCGGGCGATGTGGTCGGCCACTTCGCGGCCATTAATCCACTCACCGGCGATAAAAAATGGGAGGTTCCTCTGACGGACTTGCCCAGCTCGGCGGGCATGCTCGCGACCGGCGGCGGCCTGATATTCACCGGAAAACTGACCGGCGAGTTTATGGCTCTCGACGAGAACACAGGCAAAACCGTCTGGCAGTTCAAGACCAGCTCAAGCATCAATTCGACGGCCATTACATACACGCACAAAGGACGGCAATACGTAACAGTCGTATCGGGAGTGGGCGGAATCGTGGCAAGCCGCTATGCCGCGCGCTTAGTTCCTGCCGGCGGTTCGGTGTGGACCTTCGCATTGCCGGCGGAGTGATTTGTCCGTCAACGCGGCGTATTCGATCAATCCCTGAAGTGCGCTCGATCGAGCCGGGATGTTAGAGGCGCACTGCTATCGGGGTGCGCGATATTCTGCGGCTGGCCCTCCGCTGCGACTAGCTCCTAAACCGGAGGCGTGCCGTAGGTGTGGAACGATTCAATAGTTTTCAACCCCCACGCCTGGCCCTTTTTCCGCTCGGCCTCGGTCCATCGGATTGGCTTCCAGTCCGGCGCCAGGATCAACCGCGCGCCTGCGTTGGCGATCTCCACGCGGTTTCCGCCGGGTTCGTAAACGTACAGGAAAAACGTTTGCTGAATCGCGTGCTTGTGCGGCCCAGTCTCGATATAAACGCCGTTTTCCAGGCAGACGTCGGCGGCCAGCAGCACTTCTTCCCGGCTGTTGACCGCATACGTCACATGATGGAAGCGGCCTTTGGTTCCGGTGTGATCCCGCGTGTAGGCGAAGTCGTAGCTCTTGTTAGTGCAGGTCATCCACATGGCTGCTTCCACGCCGCTATCCAGCACGATCTGCTCCGTCAGGCGGAAGCCGAGATACTTCTCGAAAAATTCGCGATTAGACTCGATATCGACGGCGAGTCCGTTCCAGTGATCCAGCCTGCGCACGTTCGCGCCGCGAGCCGGAAACCGCTGCGCCTGATTCTTCAGCGCCGGCTTCAGCTCAGCGGGCGCCTGGTACCACTGCGTCTCGTAGTACAACTCGATATTGTGGCCGTCGGGATCGCGGCAGACGAACGCCGGACCGTGCGCCAGATCGCCATCCGTCCAGCCGACCTCGTAACCGGAGCCTTTAATCGCCGTCACGCGCCTCTCCAAAGCCTGTGGGCTTCGGGCGCGGTAAGCGACGTGTCCCATGGCGGGGAGTTTCGAAGCGGTCAGCTTCAGCGAATGACGCTCGTAATCGTCATATGCCCGCAGATAGACGGAATCGCCTTCCCGGCCGCTTTCGGTCATACCTAAAACGTTCGTAAAAAATCGGAGGCTCTCTTCCGGCTTTGGCGTGAGAAGCTCCAGATGGCCCAGGTGGGCCAAATCCATAATGGGTTCGTTTGACATCGGAGACTTTTATTGTAGTCCCCGCTAGGAGCTATGACTCTCCAACTGAATGATCGACGGAGTCCTGGTTCCTTCCCAGCGGTATTCGAAATACGGCCCCGCCCGGACGTTCAATACAAGCCTCGGGCGAAAACACGCGATGCATTCGCCTCCCGCGTGGCGTACGCTCCGGAACACCACGCCGTTCGATCCCGCGCGTAGCAGCGAGCGGCTCGCCTTCTGCGATTCCTCGTAACTTGCGGGATCGTGCAGCCGGTCGAATGTCCGCGCATCGTGAAAGGCGGCGTTGAAATCCGCAAGGTAGAGTCGCATCTGCACGCGAGTCTCGAGCACGCCGATCTCGGCGAGTTCTTCGGTTCTGTGATGCGCGATTTCCGCTTGCGCCGTCTGAAGCTTGCGGGCCGCGTACCAGGCGCCGCGGTCGGCCTCATTGAAGCGGCCGCCTCCCGGGCGCGGATGACAGTAGGCGGCCATCACCACCGTCGCCTGCGGCCCGGTGATCCACTCGTTTTGCGGAAGCCGGTGTAGAATGCTCATTTCGGTCGAAACACGGTCGTTGGTCCAGGATTCGAGCTCAAAAATGTAGGGAAGGTCTTTCGAACTGGCGACACGGTCCAGAATTCCAGTGGAGGGATAGCAACTCGGAATCAGGCGGCAGGCATTCTTCCAGCGAATTCTCGCCACTGGAAGCGCGATCGCCGGAGTAGCTGGCTCGCTCAGTTCCAGCCGCCCCGCCGCGAATCCAGCAACCGCCGCACCTGGTAAAGGCCGTCTATGCCGCCCGCTACCATGAGCGAAATCGCCGGCTTTCCGCCGAACAGCGGATTAGCGTTGGGAAGTTTCACCCAGCGGTCCGCAAGTTCGGGCTCGGCGTAGAGGATGTGCAGGTCTTTGTAAATTCCAAGAATCAGTGAGATCCGCGTCAACATGTCGAACGAAAGCGCGCCCGGATCGCCGGCTTTGTATTTGAAGAACGTCGATTCAGGGGGCCACCCCAGCAAGCCGCGCTGCTCCTCGTTTGTCAGGTTCCAAGTCTGGGCGATATTGAAAAATGTCCGCATCGCCGGCCCGGACATTTCGCGGCGCACCGCCGGATCCCGCCGCTGCTCCTCGGGTACTTGCGTGGGAAACGGGGCCCTTTTAGCCGCGCTCTCCGCCATCGCATTCTCCAAAACCATTTTCTAACTCCACATCTGTAGTTTAGTCTACATAATTGTGCCTTGTCAACCCCGAAGTACTGCTATATTGAAGAGCAAGGGTTTGCGGTGACTTCTTCCTCCAACCTTACTCTTCCGGACGAGGCGGAACTCGTCTCCCGGGCTCAGTCTGGGGACGACGGGGCTTTCGGCGACCTCGTAAAACGCTATCAAAATAAGATTTATCGTCTCGCAAAAAACATCACACAAAACAACGAAGATGCCGAAGATGTATTGCAGGAAACGTTTTTAAAAGCCTACTCCCATCTGGGAGGCTTCCAGCGCAACTCGCGCTTTTATACCTGGGTCGTGCGCATCGCTGTCAATGAAGCCTTGATGAAGCTTCGTAAGCGCAAAAGCGACCGCACGGTGCCACTCGACGAGCCTGTGGAAACGGGCGAAGAGGCCGTCACGCGGGAAATCGCGGTCTGGGAAGACAATCCCGAGCAACGCTATTCCCGCGAGGAGATACAGAGCATTTTGGACAGCGCCGTTGAGGAGCTAAAGCCCGATTTCCGCACCGTTTTCGTGCTGCGAGACATCGAAGAATTGAGTACGGAAGAAACGGCGGAGGCCCTGGGTATTTCGATTCCGGCGGTCAAGAGCAGGCTGCTCAGAGCGCGTCTTGCGTTGCGCGAAAAGCTGACTCGAACGTTCAAGCGGAAAGGGGAAGACGTCTTTGCTCACTTGTAAGCAGTTCCTGGAGGAACTCAACGACTATCTGGATCCGAGTATCGATCCGGAAACCAAGCGCCACCTCGAAGCTCATGTCTGCGAGTGCCCTAACTGTTTCGTCATTGTGGACACCACGGTGAAAACGCTTCAGGTATTTCGGGGCGTCGAGCCCCAGGCCATTCCGGAGGATCTGCGAAACCGGTTATGGGCGGCTCTCGAGCGAAAGATGGCCGCTAAGGGCCGGGGCGCATAATCCGCCGAAAAAGAAGCAGCGGCGGCACTGCTCGCCAGGTTTCATCGGGAATGTCAGGTCGTTCTGCGCGGCGGCGAGAGCCCGCACGCGAGCGCGGGCTGAGTCCAGATCCGTCGGCGCGAGGCTAACCTCCACAGTGCGCGCCGATCTAACATAAAACAGCACGGCGCGGTCCGGCAATCTTCCGGCGTATTTTGCCAGCGCCAGAGCATACAGCCGCAACTGCAATTCGTAGCGATGCCCCGCCGATTCGTCGCGATCCGTTTTAAAGTCGACTAGCGTAATCTCGCCGCCCTCCTCAAACCATAAATCGATTTGCCCGCGTAAAATCACGTCGTCCTGCGCCAAAAGGAAGTCGAACTCCCGCTCGATGCGCTCGGCGCGAGCAGCGCGCCGCCCAAGTTCGGTGGCGTAAAATCGCTGGGCAAGTTCAACTGCCTCCGGCGATGTAACCGGTTCGCCCGCGAGAGCGCGGTGAACCTCCAGCCCGAGTTCGATCGCGCCCGTTCCCGGCGATTCCGGCTTCGGTTCGAGGCCGAGATAGCGGCTCAGATAGTATTTGCGGGGACAAGCGTCGAACAGCGCGACCGAGGTAACGGATGCGGACGAATCGTACTGACCGGAGACGCCATCGAGAGCGTGAATCGGCGGCGGCGCATCGGCTGCGTGCGTTTCCGGCTTGCCCGCACAGGCGGCAAGTGGCGCGGCCGTCGCGCTCTGCTCGGTTACCGCCACCAATTTCATCCATCGCGATGGCCGCTCGCGCTCGGCGTACGAGAAAATCAGACGGTCTTCCGCGCGAGTCATCGCGACATAAAGCAAGCGGTTCTCTTCGGCCTCTTCCTCGCTGGCTCGGCGCTTGGCGAGCTCCTTATAGACGGCGCTCGGCGCGCTTTTTCCGTTAATGGGATTGCGCCATTTGATTCCCAGTCCAAGATCGGGACCGAACAGGATCGGCGGCAGACGGCGTTCGGGGCCGCGATGCATGGCGCTGAGAAACACCACCGGAAATTCCAGGCCTTTGGCGGTATGAATGGTCATGATCCGCACTGCCTCGGCCGCTTCGGGAGGCGGCGCTTCCGCTTCCGCTCTCGTCTCGCGCATCGCTTCCAGGTCTTCCACCAGTTCCACCAGCGGACGCGGCCGATTCCGCTGCTCGCGGCGTATCCAGCCGAGGAGTTTGTCGATGTTCGACCGGGCTCGCTCGCCTAGTCCCGCCAAATAGCCGCATTCGTCCAGCTTTGTGGCAAGCAGGCGATCGAGCGGGACGAAGCCGTAAAGTCGTCGTATCTCTCCGAACTGGCGATCGAACTCCGTTTGCCAGCCCTCGTGCGAAGCGCGCATGAGTTGCTCACCGCTCCACCCGGCCAAGGGACTTCGCAACACCGTCACCAGTGCGATTTCATCCAAGGGATTCGCGAGAGCGGCCAGCAAAGCCATTAGGTCCCTGGTCTCGCGCGCCTCCAGGAACGTGCGGCCGCCGGTGAGCAGGAAGGGAATCCCAAACGCGTCGAATGCTCGCTCAAAAGGCGGCGTGGAGCCGAGCGTTCGAACCAGAACCGCGATGTCCTGGTAATTTCTCTCGCGGGCATCCACCCATTGGCGGATCTTCGCGGCAACCATTTCCGCTTCAATCTCCGCGCCTTGGTCGCCCGCGCCGGTCATCCGCGTCACCTCCGGCTCGCGGGATGGCGCGAATTCGCGGCACGCCCGAAGCGCACGAGCCTCCACGCCGGGCTGTCCGTCGAATATGTGCGAGACTGTGCGCAGAATCCCGCCGCGGCTTCGGTAGTTCTCGGTCAGTTCTTCCACACGCGCGCGCCGGCGATAATCCTCGAAGACCGTCCGGTCCGCGTGCCGAAAACCATAAATCGACTGGTTCACGTCGCCCACCGCGAACAGGTTCCGCCGGACCAGATCGATCAAGCGCCATTGCAATCGATTGGTGTCCTGCAACTCGTCCATCAGAAGATGGTCGAACCGCCCGGCGATGCGCTGGCGAAGCTCGGAGTCAGACTCCACAAGCTCGATCGCCTTTTCCTCCAGGCCCGTGAAATCGATGGCGCCTTGCCTCCGCTTGCGGTCCTGAAACTGCGCCCCCAGCCGTGTCAAAGCCGTTCTCATCAGCTCTGGCGAGCCGCTGTGCCAGCCCTCCACCCATTGCGCCTCTAGCCGCGGCAGAACTTCTTTCTTTAGCCGCGAGGCAGCCTGATAAGCGGGGCTGCTCTTCGGCGTAATGCGCGTGAGATTCACGTTAAAACTGCCAATCGTCTGCAAATGGTCGCGCGCGATCGCCTCCGGCAGAGCCAAAAAGCGGGCCGCCCAGTCAAGCAGCACAGGCGCGTCCGCGCCGGCAGGCTTCGATTCCACGATGGTCTTCGCAAGATCTAGCGCTTCTGGAAAGATATCCGCCGAAGGAACCAATTCAGGTAAATTGCGCGAGCCGGTCAGCCGCATGGTTTCGTAAATCTCGATCAAGCTCTGCGCCAGGTCGGGTTTGCGCCCATCGTCTTCCGTGGAAAGGTCGATGGCTTCCATCAGCCGCCGCATGGCGGAGGGAGCTTCGGCGAACAGTTCGTCCAGAACTTCCTCGGCGGAATCGCGCAGCAGTCTTTCGGCTTGCGCGGGATCGAGAACCTGGAAATCGGGTGGCAAACCCGCTTCAATCGCGTGTTCGCCGAGCAATCGCGCGCAGAACGCGTCAATCGTGGAAACCCAGGCCGCCTCCACTTTCTCGCGCAGATCGGGAGAATACGCAAAGCGATCCGCCAGCCTCCGCTTCATGACATTGGCGGCTTTTTCAGTGAAGGTGATCGCCAGAATGCGGCTGGGATCGACGCCGCGCCGCTCCACAAGCCACGCGAATCGTTCGATGAGGACGCGCGTTTTGCCGGAACCGGGGCCTGCGACGACGCAAACCTCCGAAGCTTCCCGCTCGATGGCAGCGCGCTGTTGGGGAGAAAGGATCATTTGAACCGCAACGAACCCGAATTATCGATGGCACGCGCCTAACGTCGAGTTTCCGCTTGTGTATACTGATTTAGCGTCTATAGCCTCTCGAATGGAGGAGTTTCCATGCACCCACGCTTATTCTCTACCGGTATTTTCATTTTAGCGGGCGCTCTTGCGGCCTTCGCGGCGCAGAACGACCCCCTGCTCGTCAAAACGGACGCCGGAATGGTGTCCGGCATCAACGACGCCAGCACCGGAGTGCGCATCTACAAGGGCATCCCGTTCGCGGCGCCGCCCGTGGGAGATCTGCGCTGGCGCGCGCCGAAGCCTGCGGCCCACTGGGACGGCGTGCGGCAAGCCGACAAATTCGGGCCGACGTGCATGCAGGGCAACGGGAACGGATCGAGCGAAGATTGCCTTTACCTCAACGTTTGGACAGGCGCAAAATCGGCCAATGAAAAACGGCCGGTGATGGTCTGGATCTATGGCGGCGGCTATTCCACCGGCTCAGGCTCGCAGGCGATGTATGACGGCGAGGCCCTCGCGAAAAAAGGCGCGGTGATCGTGACGCTCAACTATCGCCTGGGGTTGCTTGGCTTCTTTTCTTATCCGGAGCTGACCAAGGAATCCGACCGGCGGGGCGCGGCGAATTTCGGCGTGATGGACGCGATCGCCGCTCTGCACTGGGTTCAGAAGAACATCGCCCAATTCGGCGGCGATCCGAAACGGGTGACCATTTTCGGCGAATCGGCCGGCTCAGGCATGGTGGCTAATTTGATGACGATTCCGCAGGCCAAAGGCCTGTTCCATCGAGCCATCGGCGAGAGCAGCGCCTGGTCGACCACGACCGTCTCGCACTTGAACACCCTGGCCGAAGCCGAGCAGACCGGCGTGAAACTTGCCGAGGGGATCGGGGCGAATTCGCTTGCGGAGTTGCGCGCGAAGCCGGCGGACGCGATTCTCAAAGCCGGACGCGGCAGCGGGCCGGTGGTGGATGGCTGGCTGATCCCCGAAGACCCGGGCGCGGTCTTTGCCGCGGGTAAGCAGACGGACGTTCCGGTGCTCGTCGGGTCGAATCGCGACGAATCTTTCGGTGCGGCGCGCAGCGCGGAGCAGTTTACAGAGCAGGCTCACCGGCGTTTTGGGGAGATGGCGGACTCGTACCTGAAGATCTACCCCGCAGCGTCGGACGAGCAGGCGCGGGAGTCCGCGTTTTTCTCGGGCCGCGACGAGATGGCTTTCGTGATGCGAAACTGGGCGCGGCTGGACGCCAAGCCGGGCAAATCGAAGTCCTACGTCTACTACTTCACACAGCAGCGGCCTCCGGCGTCCAACGGCAAGGAAGGCGGAGCTTTTGCGCCCGGCCCGCATGGAAGCGCCACGCATGTTTCGGAGATTCTGTACGTATTCAATCATCTTGACAACAGCCGTCCATGGACGGACGCGGATCGTCAGGTGGCCGACACGATGTCCTCGTATTGGGTTAACTTCGCGGCAAACGGCGATCCGAACGGCCAAGGTCTTGCGAAGTGGCAGACGTACGACGGGAAGGCCGCGACCGCCATGGTGTTCGGGAAGCAGCCCGAGGGCACGCAGGCCCCCGGGGACGCACAGCTTGCATTCTTCCAGGCGTACTTCGATAAGTTGTACGCGAAGTAAACGGCGCTTGCCGTCTATTTAAACGTAGTGCCCGGGGCCGGCGCCCGGATCGCTGGCTGCGGTGGCGCGGCGCTACGATTATTTCCCGTTCGGGCAGGAGATTCCGGCGAACGTGAATGGGAGGCCGACTGCGCTGGGGTATCAGTCGAGCCCGGACCGGTTCGGGTTGAAGTTCACGGGCCAGATGCGGGACTAGGAGACGGCGCTGGACTGGTTTAATGTGCGGCACATGAGCGAGGCGCAGGGAGGTTTCAGGGCGGGGACCCGGGCAATGCGGGGGGCCCGCAGACGTGGAATGGGTATGCGTGTGTGGGGAATAATCCGCTGAGCTATACGGACCCCGCGGGCGAGGGAGTCCTGGTCCAGAAGAAGTTTGACGGCTCGTGGCTTGGCTTTGGAACACCGGGCTTCAAAGGCAAAAAAAGGCTAGTGGAGGATGGGGGCTATTCTCGGGCGGCGTGTTGGGAGATGCACACGCGAACGGCGGTATTTATCGAGGGTTTGGGATCGGCGTGGGCGTTTACGGACGCCTGTCGACGCGTACAGGCACGTAGGAGGCCTCTTATGACATCAAATCGCGCTGGCGGTGTTTTGATGGTGATCGGCGGCGCATATGTGATTATTAGGTCGTTCCGGGGCCGCGCGTTTTTTCTTACGGGTGTTGGTGGCGAGCGTCATGGAAAGGCACCAAATTGGATTGCCCGGCCACTCATGCTACTCGTCGGGATCGGCGCGTTGATCATTGCCATCGGCCTCTGGCGGCAGGGGTAAGACCGGCCCTGGGGCTCGAATCCGTTGGCATTACCGAGGGACGGCCAACTACTCCTGCCGCTTTAACACTATGGTGCGTACATGATCGCTGTGGGCGATGTCGAACTGCGTTGAGGGTGTTGATCTAGATCCTACTTGCGCGGCATTCTTTTCCGATCGGCGCGCAGGATGATGGCACGTTGGCGCGCCGCGAGTCGCGGAATCCGGCCGCTTGCAATCAGTGGATGCAGGCGTTGTAGACGGCGGCGAAGCTGGGCAGTCCGGCGCTGAATCTGGGGTTGTATCTTCCCGGGCTTGGCCACCCTATGCGCGGCCCAACAACGCAATCTGCAATCGCAGAGCCTGCTGATGGCGGGGTTGGGCAGCACGTTGACGCAGAGCTACAGCTATCTATCTATGATTCTGTCAACTGGAAAATTGGCGGCGAACTGAAAACCCGCGCAAACCCGGAAAACGCCGTAAGCGTGCATTCCATAAGCGCCCTTTCCCTTGTCTCAGCTAAATTCTTGGGAACGGCCCGGAGCGGTCAAGGGCGCGCGATTTTTGCGCGGCGCAGCGAACCCTTGACCGCTCCGGGCCGTTCCCCAGAATGGAGGAGAAGGGAAAGGGCGCGTTCCCGGGTTATGTGCGGCTGCTCCTCTCTACGCGCCGGCTCACGCGCGCCTGGGCCGCAAATTCGGCGACCCCGTGGCGCTCCAGCATCTTCCGCTCGCCGGGCCGTAACTCCGCCAGAGCCGGCAGACCCGCCTCGCGATAAGTCTCCTCCAGTCCGGCCACGGCCCGCGTACGCTTTCCCGAGCCATAGTTGGCCGGGCGCGGCGATCCCTTGGGCAATCCGCCGCGGCGCTTGACGCCGGTGCGCCGCCGCAGGCGCGCGAACTTCTCCTGCGTGGTGGCTGGCTGCGCGTAGCGATACGGTTGGTTGTTGCGCAGCATGTGCCAGGCGATCACCACCAGCTTGTGCGCCGCCGCCACTACCGCCACGTTGCGATTCTTCTTGCGCGCGATGCGCCGGAAGAACACCCCGATCGGTCCCGGGTGCCGGCCCAGGTGCTGCGCCGCCTGTACCAGCATCCAGCGCGCGTGCGAGCGTCCTTGCTTGGTAATGCGCCCGTGATAGCAGCGGTCGCCGGACTGATGCGTGGAGGGGACCAGGCCCAAGTACGCCGCGGCTTTGTCGGCCGAGGCGAAGCGCGTCACATCGCCGAGAGCGGCCTGCAAGGCTTGCGCCACCTGGTAATCCACGCCCGGCAGGCTCATCAGCAGCTTCACCCGCATCCGCGGAAGCCTGCTCGGCCTGGCGCCGGTCCAGCGCGGCGATCTCGCCGTCCAGGAATTTCAGATGCCGCAGGTTGCGATCCAGCGATTCGCGGTCCTGGGCGGGCAAGCTCAGCTTCTCCAGCCAGCTCTTTCCGGCGGGGGAAAACAGCTCCTTCACCGGCGTCTGAATCAGCAGGCGGTTCAGCACGGCGTGAATGCGGTTTTTAGCGCGCGTGCGGTCGGCGGTGAGATTGGCGCGTTCGGTGGTGAGCCGCCCCAACTGCTGGGTGTCGGCGTCGGGCTGCCACACGCGCGGCAGAAAATCGGAGTGCAGCAGCTTGGCGAGCACCCGCGCGTCCACTTTATCGGTTTTGATCTTGGCTTCGGCGATGGCGCGCGTGCGCAGCGGATTGCTGACCACCACTTCTTTTACCAACGGGCGCAGCAGATCCACGATGGCCCAGGTGTGGAAGGTAGCCTCCACGGCGACCGCCGCCTGACTCAAATGCCGGCGCGCGAACTCCTCCAGCGGCGCGCGCTGTGCCGGCAAACGCTGGCGGTGCACCAGCGCCCCATTTTCGTCCAGCACGGCGGCTTCGATCTCGCGCTTGTGCAGATCCAGTCCCGCAAATTGCATATACTGTTAAACACTCCTTTCTTCGGAAGGGAACCAGAGCGGAACCGGACCTTGCAACAGGCGCGGCTGTGACGGGCCGAACGGCAACTACCTATCCGAGCTCGCGGCTCAACCGGGTGGACCGGAGGGGCGGCCACATACGACGGCGGGCTCTAAGCCCATAACTGAAGTCGGCCGGCCCCGAGGTGTTCGGTCCCGCTCTCGGAATTAAGTTCCAGATGTCGCGCCACCTCGTCCCAAACCCGATGAGCTTTATCACAGCGCATCCGGAGGTTTGCTGTCCACCGGCCGCGCTCTGGTTCAATCATGCCCGATACGACGCGATGAACCGGCTGGCCGGCCTTCGTGGGTGTCGGGCTACCTTCTCGTGCCGACCAACGAGAAAATAGATGCGGATCGCCACGTCGCGACGTATGATGGGTAGCCTGGAACGGCGACGGTGTTCGGGAAGCAGCCTGAGGGCGCAAGCGCCGGGGACGCGCAGCTCGCGTTTTTCCAGGCTACTTCGATAAGTTGTATGCCAAATAAACAGCGCTTGCCGTCTACTTATCTTTAAACGTAGTGCCCGGAGCCGCGCCGGGATCGCCGGCCGAGGAGCCGACAAACAGCTTCTTACCATCGGCGAATGTGATGACGCTGCCGTTGGCGCGGTTCGCTCCATCCTTAGCCTGGAAGCCTTCGACTAGGATTTCCGTCCCGGGCAGCAGCGACTGCTTGGTCCATCCGCGCCGCAGCAGCGCGTTGGGAGCCGCCGCCTCGATCATCCATTCCGAGCTTTGCCCGTTCTGATCCTTCACGTCAATGCGAATCCAGGCGTGGGGATTGATCCATTCCATCTTTTTCACGGTTCCTTTGAATTTGACAGGTTTATCCGCGTCAAACTCGGCGGCGAACGCGTGATGCGCCCATACGGGGACGGCGGCCAATAGCAAAAAACCAGCGGCAACGGCAAACGCGAATGTCTTTCTCATATCTATCTCCTGGATCCCTCTATTCTTTCCCCGCGGCTTTGGCCGCGGCGGCTTTCTTTTCTTGTGCGCGAGCGCCGCTGAGGGAATCGAACATCGCGTAGTTGCCCTCATGGCACGCATATTCGAAATTGCGGTAGCCGGGCTCCTGCGTAATCGGGAACGCGACTTTGAACGGTCTCACATAAGTCTTCGGATCGTCGACGGTCACTTCGTAATGGATTTCATTCGGACCGGTGCGCGTATAGCGCTCGACCAGTTTCAGGGCGTCGCTGGTGGGAACTCCGCCGCCGTTGAGACCGATTCCGGTTTTGTCGGGCAGGAAATTGGTGGTCTCGACCACCAGCGTGTTGCCCTCCCAGTGGCCGCGCGGGTCGCCCATATAGGAACGAACGTTCGAGCTCGCATGCGGACGTCCGTTCAACGGAATCACTCGGGCTTCATGCACCATTTCCTGCATGATGCTCACGTAGCCGGGCCCCTGCACAATCTGCTGCCCGTTGCCATAGATCACCGGAAAAATAGAGCCCGTGACGCCGCGGCTGATGCAGCGGATGTAGTAGCTGAAGTCGGTATAGGAATCGGCCTTGGGGTTGTTGTTGCCCGCGCCTTCGCCCACCGGCCTCTTGCGGGCTTCGGGGAGCATGGCGGGCGTTCGGCCATCGGGCGGATCCACCACGAGCGATGTCTGCTTGCAGGGCCGCCGCGCCCTTTCGCCCCAATGTCCCGGAGGACCCGTTCCCACTCGCGCATCGGGCGCGACGGTTTCCACTAGATCGTTTTGCTGCTGCCTCTCGATCTGGGTCTCCCGCTGCCCAAGCTCCTGCTCGGTGTAGTACTCTCGATCGCCGAGATTGGCGGCCCGGTTCATCGGCGTGCCGATGCAGTCGTCGCTAGTCCAGGTGCCCTGTAAATCCGGATCGCCCCACGGCGTCTTCGGCTGGGTCCAGGTTTTGGCCGCGGACGCCGCTTTGCTCTGTGCAAGCCCTGGCATGGCGCTCACAGCCGCCAGCGCGGCCATGGACGCAAAGAATGGAAGCTTCATATTGGAACCTCCTGGTGCCGTCTTATTTCTTCGTCAGATCTCCGTAAATCAACTCTTCCGCGTATTCCACGCACTTGAACTCGTTCAACTGCGCGTTCTTTTCCTTGCGGCGGTAAAGCACCGTGTTGATCTTCCACGGCCGCGTGTAGATCGTCTTATCCTCGATCGTCGCTTGGTAGTCGATATGATCGGCGTCGGTGAGCTTGAAGCGCTCCACCACATGCGTGTTCTCGGTCTGAAAGTTTCCCGACCGGTCGAACCAGCTATTGCCGTTCAATCCGCTGACGTCCACCACCAGCGTGTCGCCTTCCCAGTGTCCGTTGGAGGTCCCCATCCAGGTATCCACCGACTCCGGCTGAAACTTCCCCATATTGACCACGCGGTTCGACGTCGCATATTCGTAGGCGAACGCCATATCGCGCTGCGATTGCACGATCTGGAACGGAAACGGCATGTAGTTGGCGCGCGGAATTCCCGGCATGTAGCACTTGACCTCCGGATCCAGCTTCATGCGGTTCTGGTAGTTCTGCTTCTGTTGCTCGGCGGCGGCGGCGGTATACGGAATTTCACCGCCCTCGACGATTCCCTGGCCGGCCGGCTCCGCGCCGGTGGCGCCCAACTGAAAGAACGGTCCGGCGTGCGCGCTGTGATCGCGAATATCCCAATCCGCGGTTCCCAACGTCTGCCAGAGACCCGTGAGATTCGGTTTGCCGTCGGGCATGCGCGGAATCGGCGAAGCGGCTCGGGCCGGCGCTTGGCCGTAGCTTGGCGCGCCGTTGAAAATAATGACGCCCGCGGTCAGTGCAATCCAGGCCCATCGGTAAGACAAAATCCTCATGATGAGGTATTTGACCATTGCCGCTCCTGGGTGTCAAGGCGCGGTAATGCGCGATCTTGCGCCGGAGAGTTTAGCCGTTCAGGGCTGCGCGCTGAGGCGCGTGTTGGTGGGCGTATGGAAACAGAATCTCGAAGCGTGTTCCTTTGCCCGGGGAGCTTTTTACTTCGAGCGCGCCGCCGTAGCGTCGCACGATGCCTTGGACGACAGCCAGCCCCAGACCGCGGCCGCTCACTTTGGTCGTGAAGAAGGGATCGAATATCTTGCGCTGGACCTGCTTGGTCATTCCGCGGCCGGTGTCGGACACCACCAATCGTACGTAGTCGCCATCCATCCAGCTCGCCCCGTTGTTGGCCGCGCCGTTGCTTGCTATGTGACGCGCGCCGGCCTTCCATCGGGACGTGGACACCTCGATCACGCCGCCACTCTCTCTGATCGCCTCCGAGGCGTTGACCACCAGGTTCATCAGCACCTGCCGGACATGCGTCGCGTTAGCCAGAACGGGGAAGAGGCCCTTAGCTAGATTCGTTTTCAAAATCGCGCGCTTTGAAATGGATACGTGGAGAAGCTCTCTCATCTCCTCGATCAGCGCGGAAATGTCCACCAGTCCGAGGTCCACCTCGTCCTCCCCCGCGTAAACCATTAATTCGTGAACGATCTCAGACCCATGGAGCGCGATTTTGCGGATTTTCCGCAGTTCTTCGGCGACGCCGGCATCCAAGCCCGGATTATCCAGCAGGATCTCCGAAAGCGCAATGATGCCGCTCTGCATATTGTTGAAATCGTGAGCCAACCCGCTGGCGAGGAGTCCAAGGCTTTCGAGTTTCTGCCGGCCGAACGCCACTTCCTCCGCGCGTTTGAATTCCGTAATATCGACGCATGAGCCGACATAGCCGGAGAAGACGCCGGCGGAACTGAAGAGTGGGATGCCCGTGTCGAGCACGCGCCGGTATTCGCCGTCGCTCCGGCGCAGCCTAAACTCCATTTGGAAGTTGCGGTGGCCGTCGAACGACACCTGGTAGATCTCCAGGCAGCGGTCGAGATCCTCGGGATGTACGCCCTCCGTCCATCCCTGGCCGAGTTCCCGCTCGATCTCTCGCCCCGTGAATTCAAGCCATCCTCTGCTGAAAAACGTGCAGAGCTGATCCGGCCCGGACATCCAGATCATCACCGGCGAGTTATCGGCCAGGTTTTGAAAGCGCTCTTCGCTTTCGCGCACCTGGCTCTCGACGCGCTTCCGCTCTGAGACATCCAGAATCGAAGCGAGAATCCAGGTTCCCTCCGCCGTATGAACCTGATTCCATCGGATTTCCACGGGGAAATGCGAGCCATCCTTCCGCCGGCCGCGCAGGTCGTCATCGGCCTCGAAGAAGCGGGCGCGCAGATCTTTGATAAAGTCCTTGCGCAGAGATGGGTGCGCCTTGCACAGTTCCGGCGCCAGGAATTCGACGGGCTGGCCCAGGAGATCCGCACAGAAGTGTCCGAAAAGCGTCTCAACGTGGGCGTTCGCCAGAACGATTCTTCCCTCGGGGTCGGTCGCCACCATGGCGTATGGCGCGGCCTCCACCACCAGCCGCACCGGTTCGTCGGCCTGCCTCACGCGCGAAGTCGTTGCGTTCAAAATACCCGGTCTCCGTTCGAGGGATTTAGCGCCATCCAACCCCAATGCCGTAGAGCATCGCACTTGCCGATGCTCGCAGCCGCGTTCCCGGTCTAAAAAGATTTGCGAGCCTCGCTCTGCCGCGATCGTCGAACGACCTCGCCGGCTCTCCACAAAAAAAGTATCGAAAAGCGTAGCGGCTTCATCTTACACGCATGTATCTGAAAAGGGCTGTCTCCGCTTGGGCGGCGATCATTCTTTTCTGCGCTTGGCCCGCCTGGGGCCACGCGATTCTGATGGAAGCCGCGCCCGCGGCCAAAGCGGTGGTGAACGGCAAAAAAGTTCCCGTCAGGCTTCGTTTCAATTCACGAGTCGACGGGAGGCGATCTAGAGTCGCGTTAGTCGGTCCCAATGGGCGCGAGCGGGTGCTGCCTATCTCGGGACAGCCGTCGCCCGATACGCTCACCGCAGAAGCCGAGGGACTGGCTCCGGGCCAGTACACGTTGCGATGGCAAGTGCTTGCCGCGGACGGCCACATCACGCGCGGCGAAGTGCCCTTCCAAGCGCAATAATCCGGAGTGACCGGCTTACTCGATATCTTCGCCTTTCTGTCCGTGCTACTGCGGGCGTTGACGCTTGCTTTCGAGGCGCTCACCGTGGGCGGAGTCGTTTTCCGGTTCGCGGTCGCCGGGCCGGACCCGAAAGCCGCGCGGGCGCTGTCTAAATTGACGATCTGCTGCGCGGGGCTGCTGGCGGCCGCTCAAATCGGGTACGTGGCAGCGAACTCGGCCATTTTGATGGCCTCCACGGATTTGGGATGGGCGGATGTGCGGGGCGCGGCATTCAGCGTCTCGGGAGCTCTCATGGTCGCCGGGGCCGCGGCTGTGGCGTGCTTTACACTGACTCGCTGGGCTCGATTCGCATCTCCGCTTGGCTGCGCCTTGATTCTCTGCGGCGCCGTGATGAGCAGTCATTCGATGGCGCGGCTGGAGCATCGAGGCGTGCTGGCCGCCTTGACGTTGACGCATCGGCTGGCAGGCGCCGCCTGGATCGGAGGCATGCCTTTCCTGGTGCTTTCCCTCCGGCGCGAACCCGACCCCGCCTTCGCTGCCGCGATCGCCGGACGATTTTCACGATTGGCGATGGTTTCCGTGGCCGCGCTGCTGGGCGCGGGCCTGGCGATGTCGCTGTTGTACATCGGTAGCGTGGCCGCGCTCACCGGGACCGCCTACGGCGTGATGGTGCTTGCGAAGGCCACGCTCACCGGGTCGGCGATCGCGTTGGGAGCGTTTAACCGCAAGATCGCCGCCGCTCTGCGGGCGGGTGTCGCGCGCGCACTGCCTTGCCTGCTTACATTCGCCGAAGTGGAGGTGGGCTTGGGCGTCACCATTCTGATGGCCGCCGCTTCCCTCACCTCCAGCCCGCCTGCTATCGACGTTGTGGCGGATCATGTAACCCCGGCCGAAATCGCGGAACGGATGGCGCCCCGGTGGCCTCTTATGGAGACGCCGCGCGTGAGCGATCTTTCCCCCGCTACGCCGCTTCACTTCGCCGCGGATTCGGTCCTGCCGGGATCGTTTGTTCCCGGTCAGCAGATCCAGCCGCAAACTCCGGCCGATATCGCCTGGTCCGAATATAATCATCACTGGGCCGGCCTGATTGTGACGGCGGTGGGCGTGCTATCTTTGTTGGCGCGGCGGATGCGGTGGGCGCGCCACTGGCCGCTTGCCTTCCTGGGGCTTGCGGTTTTCCTCTTAATCCGCGCCGACTCGGAGAATTGGCCGCTGGGCCCGCGCGGTTTTTGGGAGAGCTTTCAGGTCGCCGAGGTTGCGCAGCACCGGCTGTTCGTCCTGCTGATCGTGGCCTTCGCGGTGTTCGAATGGACCGTGCAAACTTCGCGCATTCGCGTGGAGCGCGCCGGCTTGATCTTCCCGGCCGTGTGCGCGGCCGGGGGCGCCTTGCTGCTGACGCATTCGCACTCCCTGGGCAATATCAAAGAGGCCTTCCTGGTGGAGCTGAGCCACACTCCTTTAGCGATTTTGGCGATCATGGCCGGGTGGTCGCGCTGGCTGGAGATCCGGCTATCGCCCGATAGGGGCCGGTTCGATATACGCGGCGTGGCGCGTTGGATCTGGCCCGTTTGCTTTATTCTGATCGGGGCGATCCTGTTGAACTACCGGGAAGCGTGACGCTCGCTAGAATTTTAACTCGAAATCCAAGTTTCCTCCCGACAAAACCAACCCCACGCGTCCGATCCCCGGAGGCAATTTGTGGAACAGAGCCGCGGCCGCGGTGGCGGCGCCGCTTGGTTCTACCAGGATCTTCAGCCGGGCGAGGAGGAATTGGACGGTAGCGCGGATCTCGTCGTCTGTCACCAGCACTACTTGCTCAACGTTCCGCTGAATGATCGGGAACGTAAGTTCTCCGGGGCAGGGGACTCGCAAACCGTCGGCGATGGTGTCGGGCGGAGGGATCTCGATCCGTTTTCCGGCCGCCAATGAGAGAAAAGCATCGTTCGCGCCGGCGGGCTCCACGCCGATCACCCTGATGTCCGGTTTCAATCCCTTCGCGGCGATCGAGCAGCCGGAGATCAGTCCGCCTCCGCCGATGGGCACGACGATGGCGTCCAGGTCGGGAACCTCCTCCAGCAGTTCGAGTCCGCTGGTTCCCTGTCCTTCGATAATCCAGGGATGGTCGAAGGGAGGCACAAGCGTCGCGCCCGTTTCCGCCGCGATCCGTTTTCCGATCGCGGCTCGATCTTCCTTAAGGCGGTCGTACGCAACGACGTTTCCGCCCTGGGCTCGCGTGGCCTCCATTTTGGATTTGGGAGCGTCGAACGGCATCACCAGCGTCGCGGATGCGCCGGCCGCGCGCGCGGCGATCGCCACCGCCTGGGCATGGTTGCCGGAGGAGTATGCGACCACTCCTTTTGCCAACTCGTCCTTGGTGAGCCGCGCCAAAAAGTTCGACGCGCCGCGAATTTTGAATGCTCCGCCGGTTTGAAAATTCTCGCACTTGAAGAACGCCCGCACTCCGGCTTGGGCGTCGAACCCGCGCGAACTCATCACGGGAGTTCGCTTGGCGATCGGCCTGATCCGGCCCGACGCCGCGCGAACATCCTCCAGCCCGATTTTGGCCGCCGCATCCTGCCCTCTGTCCTGTTGTCGTTCAGTACCCGGCATGTTTATCCACCACGTTAACCAACGCCTCCCCTTTCCGGAACCGGTTCAAATTCTCGAAGAAACAATCGAACGCGGGATCGAGAAATCCGTCCACGCGATCGGCGGTGTGCGGCGATAGCAACACATTGGACATTCGCCAGAACGGGTGGTCGGCGGGCAACGGCTCGACCGCGAACACGTCCAGAGCCGCGCCGCGAATGCGGTTAGATTCCAAGGCGCGAATCAGGGCTTGCTCGTCGATTACCTGTCCTCTTCCGACGTTCATAATCACGGCGGTCCGCTTCATCGCGGCGATCTCCTTTTCGCCAATCATGCCCGTGGTTTCCGGCGTGAGGGGAGCGGCGGCCAGAATATAATCGCTCGCCCCCATCAACTCGGGAAGCTGCTTAGGGCTATAGACCGCGTCCACCAGGCCGTTAGAGGTGGAAAGCTCCGGCCTCCGCCGCAACGCTGCGATTTTCATTCCGAAGACTTTGGCCCGCTCCGCCGCGGCGCTGCCGATGGCGCCAAAGCCGACTATTCCCAGCGTGCGCCCGTTGAGGCTCGTTCCATGCACCAGGCTCCAGACGCCTTGCTCCTGCTGCGAAACGATGCGGCGCAGATCGAAAGCGAAATAAAGCATCGCGGCGATGGTCCAATCGGCCAAAGGCCAGCGGAAAACGCCGCGTCCGTTAGTGAGGCACGCCGGATGCGCAAGCAGCTCGGGGACCAGGATGCCCTCGACGCCCGTCCACAGGGAATGGATCCATCCGGCTCGGTTAGCCAGCGGGAGGATCGCGCTGAACAAGCTTCCCCGATGATACGCGTAAAGGATCGCGTCCGCTTGCGGTGAGAGCTTACGAAGTTCCGATTCATCGTCGCTCACGAGCGCTTGAACGTCTTCCGGGAGCCGCTTGAGCCCTTTCAGAAAAGGAGCCGCTGGGTCGGCGACCACCAGGAGGGTGAAGACGGGCGAGGGCAAATCATTAGAATACAGCAGCGCTATGGACTGACAACCGCCCGTTAACGTGGCACACTGAAATCGTGCTCGACTTCTGTACGTGTGGCGCGAGATTGCCCGAAGACGCCCGCTTCTGCCACAAATGCGGGAAGCCTCAACGCGACGAGCCCCTGATGAGAGAGGAGCCGGAGCCTCAACCGCCTCCGCCGCCGCTGCCTCAGCCGGCCCGGTTTCCGCCGATCGGCCTCAACAACGGGCTCGCGGTCCGCATCGCCTTGCTGGGTGGCGCTTCGTCTTTGGCGTTGTCCATGCTTTCGGTCCAGATTCTGGCGCCCGTGGTATTTCTGATCTGGCCCGTGGTGGCGGGCTTCTTTTGCGTGTTCCTGTACCGGCGGCGGACCGGCCAGAAGCTTTCGATGCTTCATGGCGCGCATTTGGGCTGGATTTGTGGGCTTTTCGTATTCATCATCATGGCCATTCTTGTCTCGGTGACTGTACTCTCGGACCCGAAATCGCTCTCCCAGGCCATGGATGCGATGCGGGATCAGCTCAACGCCTCCGCCCGCCCCGGACTCGACGTGAATCAGGTGATGGAAGCGATGCGGAGTCCTTCCGGCATTTTGCTCGAGCTGCTGCTGGCTTTTCTGCTACTGACATCGCTGCCGGCGTTCGGCGGGGCGCTGGGAGCCAAGCTGTTAGACCGCGAGTAAAGCGGCGCGGGACGCTCACAACGGCACTCTCTCAAGAAGATTGCCGGCGATACTTTCAACGCGAAGGCTGCCCGCCTACACGACGATTCGGACGGATCACTTCGGAAGTTCGGCTCATCTACTACAGATCTTCCGGCCTCAAGCCGGTTTTCTTAGAGATTTGTGGTAGAAGACCCGGACCAATTTCCTCGTTATCGTGAAACGCAAACGTATAGTTCGGCCAGCCGGGCCGCTTCAGACGCTTGTGTGATCCTTTTTGCCAAGCGACTTCCCACCCGATTCGAATGAGAGCGTTGAGCAACTGCCTGGCTTTAACGGATTTCCACTGGCTCATGCCACGGAAAAGAGCCGCATGAACAGTTCGGGAACCTGTTCACCATGCTCAATGCAATCCGCGGCAACTCGCAGCGCCAATGCGCGCACAGCCTCAATCGCGTCATCGCGCGTGGTGCCGTAAGTCATGACACCCGGCATAGATTCGATGTCGGCCCACCAGCGACCGTCTTCCTCGCGTCCCACGGTAATTGGAATCGACTCTACGGCGGCGGTGTCCATTCGCTTACTACATTGTAACGTTGACCGAATTTCAGAGTTGGACGACATACATGCTAGGCTCGAATCGTGAGCCTCTCCCAATCCTTTTTCGCCGAGCGCTTTGGGCTCGCCGAGCGCGATTTGGAATCGTATTTAAGCGAGGCGTTGTCCTCCGGCGGCGACTACGCGGACCTTTATTTTGAATACCTTGCGAACACTTCAATCGGCATCGACGAAGGCATCGTCAAAAGCGCCACCGAGGGCGTAACGCTGGGCGTGGGAATCCGCGTGATCTCGGGCGAGCGCACCGGCTACGCCTACAGCGACGACCTCAGCCCGGAGAAGATCCGCAAAGCGGCGCGCGTCGCGGCGCGCATCGCAAAAGGTCCCGCAAGCATCACGAAAGCCGGCTTTGAAGAAGCTCACAAGCATAATCTCTATCCCATGATTCACGCGCCGCACGAAGCGGGCCTGGCCGAGCGCGTGGAGCTGGTCAAGCGCGCCGACGCCGCCGCGCGGGCCTGCGATTCGCGTGTTTTCCAGGTCCAGGCGCAGTATGCGGATAGCGTTCGCAACGTTCTGATCGCCACCAGCGACGGCCGCCTCAGCTTCGACCGCCAGCCGATGGCGCGCATGGGCGTCGCGGCGCTGGCGCGGGAAAAAGACGGTCCCCCGCAACACGGCTATTCCGGCGGCGGCGGACGCGTCACCCTGGATTTCTTCCTCAACGAAAAAACGCCCGAATATTTCGCTCGCGAGGCTGCTCGCCAGGCGATCGTGCAGCTAACCGCTGTGGACGCTCCTGCGGGCGAGATGACCGTAGTGCTAGGCCCCGGCTGGCCCGGAATTCTTCTGCACGAAGCCGTCGGACACGGCCTGGAAGCCGACTTCAATCGCAAGGGCGTCTCCGCCTTCAGCGGGCGGATCGGCGAAAAAGTGGCCAACCCGCTGTGCACCGTGATCGACGATGGAACAATCGCCTCATGGGGAGGCGGCAGCCGCCGCGGTTCCCTGAATGTCGACGACGAAGGCAATCCCACGCAGCAGAACGTGCTTATCGAAAACGGCGTGCTGCGCGGCTATCTTCAAGATCAGCTTTCGGCGCGGCTGATGAAATCCCGCTCCACCGGCAGCGGACGCCGCGAAAGCTATCAGCACATTCCGATGCCGCGCATGACAAATACTTATATGCTGGCGGGCGAAAGCGATCCCGAAGAGATCATTCGCAGCGTGCCCAAAGGCATTTACTGCGCCACGTTCGGCGGCGGCCAGGTGGATATCACCAGCGGTAACTTCGTCTTTTCGGCCACCGAGAGTTACCTGATCGAGGATGGCAAACTCACGCGTCCGGTGCGCGGCGCATCGCTCATCGGCAACGGCCCCGAAGCGCTGAAATACGTGAGCATGGTGGGGCACGATCTTCAACTCGACGAGGGAATCGGCATCTGCGGCAAGGAAGGCCAGCACGTGCCCGTTGGCGTCGGCATCCCGACGCTGAAGATCGACAAAATGACTGTCGGAGGCACGGCGGCGTGAGCCAACTGAAGGAGATCGCCGCTAGCGCCGTAAAGCGAGCGCTCGATCAGGGCGCCACGGGCGCCGAGTGCACCATTTCCGAAGGCGAAGAGTTCACCGCGCAGATTCGCATGCGGCAGATCGAGAATCTGAAGCAGGCCGGCTCGCGCGGCGCCGGAATCCGCGTGCTGATCGGACGTCATACAGGCTCTTCCCATACCTCCGATCTGTCCCAAGAGGGAATCGAGGACATGATCCGTGCCGCGCTCAACGCCGCGAAGATCACCACCGAAGATCCGCACGCCGGCCTTCCGGAGCCTTCCGATCTCGGCCGCGTCTCCGCCGATCTGCAACTTTACGACGACGCCATCGAGCGGATGCAGACCGATTGGAAAATCGCCGAAGCGCTCCAGGCGGAAGAGGCTGCGTTGAGCGCCGACCCCCGCATTCAAAATTCCGAAGGCGCCTCGTTTGATTCCTATCTGGGAACGCGCGTTTTCGCCAATTCGCTTGGCTTCACGGGCTCCTATCGCACTTCAAGCTGCTCCTTGAGCGCTGTTCCCGTAGCGAAGAGCAACGGGTCGATGGAGCGCGACTATTGGCATACCGCTTCGCGTAAAGCCCGGGAACTTGAAAGCCCGGAGCAGGTGGGACTTCGCGCGGCTCAGCGAGCCCTGCGGCGTCTGAATCCGCGAAAGGTTGCTACGCAAAAGGTCCCCGTAATTTTCGAGCCGCGCACCGCCCGCGCCCTGCTCGGTGAAATCTGCGATGCCGTCAACGGCGGATCCATCTACCGCCATGCTTCGTTTCTAACCGGTAAGCTCGGCGAGAAAATCGCCTCGGAATCGCTCACCATCGTCGATGACGCGACGTTGCCGGGTCTATTCGGAAGCTCTCCTTTCGACGACGAGGGTGTGGCTTCGCGGCGAACCATGGTGGTTGAACGCGGCGTGCTTAAGAGCTATCTTTTGAACACGTATTGCGCGCGGAAACTGGGGCTTCGGACCACCGGGAACGCATCGCGAGGGCTCAGCGGGAGCGCGGGCGTCGGGCCGGGGAATTTCTTCGTCGAAGCGGGCGTCGGGACTGAGGAAGCGATGATCCGGGATCTGCGCCGGGGGCTCTACGTCACCGAGTTAATCGGCGCGGCCGCCAATACCGTCACTGGCGATTATTCCAGTGGAGCCGTGGGACTGTGGATTGAAAATGGCGAACTGGCCTACCCCGTCTCGGAAATCACCATCGCCGGAAACCTGAAGCAGATGTTCATGGACGTTCAGCGGATTGCCTCGAACCTTGAATTTCACCATTCGATCGAATCGCCGTCTATTCTGATTGGGGAGATGACCATCAGTGGCCTCTGAGCGCACGGGCTTCAAGATCGGTACGCCCGTATACGTCGCGGTTGCGATTTGCGTGCTCGGCGCCGGAGCCTTCGCCTATATTCAACGCTCCGCGCGGCCCGCGGCTTCGCTACCCCTGACGCCGGAGGCCAATGCCTACGTCCGCAATCTGCAGTTGAGCGACGTCTCGATGAAGGCCACCGGCAACTACATGAAGCAGACGGTGGTGGAGATCCAAGGCAAAATCACCAATGGGGGCGACCGGCCGATCGATGTCGTGGAGATTTACTGCAATTTCTACGACGGGTACAGCCAACTGGTGCTGCGCCAGCGAATGCCCATCGTCAACGGGAAGATGGGCGGGCTGAAGCCTGGAGAGACCAAATCCTTCCGCCTCCCCTTTGACGAGCTGCCGGAAAGCTGGAATCAGGCTATGCCGCAGTTGCGCATCGCGGCGGTGAAGTTCTTATGATCCTCTCGGTTATGCTTTCCCACGCTGATTAGAATCGCTTAGTTCCTGGAGAAGGAAGCCGTTCGCGAAAGGAGGAGGCAAGGACGCGACCGGAAATCCTAGGCGTGTGACTGCCGGCGGCCTACTCCCATCGCCCGCGTCCGGCGCTCGCGCAAGCCTTCCAGAAGCATTCCCGCGATCTGGCGGCCGTGCTCGCAAGCCTGCTCGTAGATGGCCCGGCGTTCCTCGCGGGTGAATCCATAGCCGAACCGGAAGTAGCGTTTCAGCGAAAGCCCCACCACAAACGTGCCTGCCCAGGCAATACCGGCCTTGGGGACCAATCCGCCGCCGAACGGAATTTTTCCAACTAGCTCCCGCGCCAGCGCGCGCCATCCGAAGGCGCCCGCGACGATGGAGGCGATTTCGGACCGCTGCTCACGATAGCCCAGCGCGCGGTCGCTGCATGCGGCGAGCAGGAACGCCATACGGATCTGGTTCATGGTGAGGAAAGCCGCATCCGAGCCGAACTCGCCAATGGCCCAGGGCAGCGAAAGGCCGGGGACTGCGTCCGGCAAAGCCGTCGCCAAGCAAAATAAGGCGTTTTCCTTCGCCACCGAGCGAATAATGTGATGCGTCGCCAGATTGCGAAGAGGGAAGAAATGGCGAGCCAGCGGAAGCATCAGATCTTCGCGACTCCGCAGAATCTTCCGTCCGCAGCCGTCCGGGTCGTTGGGGTTAAACGAAAAGGCGCTGGGCGGCCGCAACACCGTGTCGGAGTAGATTTCGATATCGCAATCCGGAGCGCTACCCCGAATCAGCATGCCCAGGGCTTGGGCCCGCCGCTGCTGAGAAAGGTGCGGCGGCACCAGGTAGGTCTCCATTTCTCCCAATTGCGTGAGCGAAGGAGCCACCAGACCGATCCGCACGGGCCGATTCACCTCTTCGCGAATCTGAGCGGGGTTCAGATTCGAGAGCGCCTGTTTAACTTGGCGTTGGATGGCGAGCATGGTCCCGCGGAACGCCGAAACATTACCCGGAGTTCCTGCCTCCATTGTATCCCAACGCCGATCCGTTCTACCTCGATTTCTGGAGAAAAGTATCGGAGCACGACCTCGTTCGAGGGGTGGAATTCCAGGGCGGGGGCGACCAGCAGCAGAATCGGCGGATCCGGGCGCAACTCCACGCCGGGGAAGTAGCCTCGCCCGGAAAACTCCCCGCGCTCCAAATGCCATTTCACCCGCATCCAGTAATCCAGGGCTTGCAGAGGCAAGTGGACGTCCTGGGACGCTTTGATCTCGATCACCGCCAGCCGGCCGTCCCGGCGCGCGGTAAGCAGATCCAGAGTGCCGCGCTCCCCCGCCGCAAACTGGGGAACTTGCCCATACACTGGGCTCGCGAGCAGGCTCGCGTCGATCCGGTCGAGATTTCCACGGATCTGCGATTCGAGCCACGCCTCGGGATAGCGAGCGAACAAGGGATTCCGCGGATCTGCTGCGCTCGCATGGCGCATGCGGGACAAGCCTTCCGCCAGCGCCTCGATCTCGCCTAATCTTCCCCCGGTCGCCATCCGCTTGCCCTCAATGCCGAAGAGCAGATTTCCGCCTTCCGCATGAGCGAATTCCATGCCCCGTACGGCCAGCCTGATTGACCCGTCCGGCTGGTCGCGCCGCTCGACGGCCTCCATCGCGGACAGGCGCTCGATCCATTCCAGCACTTCCGGACGCGCGCCAGCCAGCGGCTGGCGGCGAGGCTCGACACGCGTGTCGAAATTGGTGTAGTCGCGGGGATCGACGGCATCTTCGGATCCGTCGGGATGATGAACAAACACCACGCAATGAGCGGCCTCCGCGTCCAGGCATCGCACCCGATGGCAGGTAGTTCGTTCCTGTCCGGCGGGCACAAGCACGGCGAGCCCGCGGATCGCCAGTCCCGTTTCGCGGCGGCGAAGGTAATCCAGCCAGATCAGACCGAAGGTTAACGCGCCGTCGGGGTCGAGCGAATCTTCCGCGGCGCCGATGGCGGCCAATCCGGCCGCGCCTTTCCGCAGCAGAGCCCGCGGGTAGCTCGGCGAAAGGCTATGGTGGAGATCCGGCTCGGTGCTCAGCTCCGCTAGCCGCCAATCGGAGAACTGCCTCAGCAGCGACCGGCGGAATCGCTCGCGGTATTTGAGCCGCGCGCCCCGGCGCGATTGATCGCGGTTGGCAGGATGCGCCAGATCGACCAGGATCAGCTGTCCCGCGCGCCCGCCGAAGCGCTCGACTTCGATTTCGAGCCGGCCCCTGCGCTCAGCCACGATTCTTCGCAAGCGCCGCGCCAGGTTGTGTCGTTCATCCCACGCCTCCAGCGTTACGCTTTCGCCCCGGGCGATCAACTCGAATTGGCCGGCGCGGAGCGCGATCGGGTCTGCGCCCGGCTCCAACAGCGCCGGTTCCCGGCTGCTGTGAAGAAAGCGTTCGATGGCTTGTCGTGCTTCGATCGCCCCGCCGTGCGCGGGTCCGGTAGCCTGCATCAAAAATAGAGTGCGCGGAAGGACAGAAAAATATCAGAGATTATGGCTAGCGCGCGCCCGCCGCCGCGCGCACCTTTAACGCTTCCAGCGCCGCCTTTTCCATCACGGCGCGAGGGGCGCGCTCCCCCGTCCAGATTTCGAACTGCCCCGCGGCCTGCTCGAGAAACATCTCAATGCCTGGAATCACGGTGGAACCCTGCGCCCTGGCTTTTTGGATCAAAGTGGTTTCGATGGGGTTGTAGACCATGTCGAAAACCAGCTCTCCGGGGATCCGTCCATTGAAGATGCATTCGTGGACTCGCGGCGCCATGCCCACTGGCGTGGCGTGAATCAAGACGTCAAACTTGCGGGCTTCGGCCTGTTCTCTCGCCAGCGGCTCGGCGCCGCAGGCGGAGGCGAGCGCGCGCACCCGGTCGAGATTCCTTCCGGTGATGGCTAGGCGCGCGCCGGCAGTCGCCAGTGCGAAGGCCGCCCCGCGCGCGGCGCCGCCATTTCCCACCACCAGCACGGAGCTCTTGCCGATTCTCACGTGACGTTCGAGCGGCGCGGTCACGCCCGCCGCGTCCGTGTTGGCGCCGCGCCATTTTCCCGCTTTGCGCCACACCGTGTTCACGGCGCCGATGCGCCGCGCCAGCGGATCCACCTGATCCAGATAGCGGATGATCTTCTGCTTGTGCGGCAGCGTCACGCTGAAGCCCGCCAGAGGCATCTTTTCGGCGAACAGCATGAAATCCTTGAGCTGCCCCGCGGTCACCAGGAACGGCAAATAAACCGAGTCAGCGCGGCGGGCCTGAAACGCGCGATTGTGAACCGCCGGGGAAATGGAATGCCGCACCGGCTCGGCGATCACGCCGTAGATGCGCGCGTCGCGCGAAAATTTGCCGATGCGGTACAGCGACCGTAGCTGCCTGGCGCAGATCTGACCCGAAGCCGTGCCCTCCGCGGCGTTGGGAGCCGCATACGTATAGAGCCCGCCGTACGCTGGAGAGAGCACGCGCGTCGGAAATCCGGTTTCGCCCATAGCCAGCAGAATGGTTGGAATCTTGGGGTAGTTCTTCGCCAGCATTAAGACGCGATGATTGTCCGACGGCTTGCGGGCCGTAGTCACCACCTTGTACCCGTCGGCGGGAATCCGCGCCATGCGCCGCAAAATAGCGTCCAGCCGCGGCGGCGTGCCGCCGTAATTGTGGTAGGAAATCAGCACGGAGCCGCTCGACCGCAGCCGGGCGAGTCTTTCGACGCAGTTCTCCGCGCTTTCGATTTCGATGTCGACGGCCTTGGCGCCCGCTTCGCGCGCCGCCTCCAGAATGCGAACTTGTTCGTCCACGCTGCCGTGAAAACGCCCCTGGTTCTGCCTGCGTCGGCAGGTCCCCAGGATCATGCAGTCCGTGCGGCGTTCGAGAAATTTGCGGATCGCCTGCACGCCGCGCTCGGGGGACGCGAGATAATCCAGGCGGAATTCGAGGAAGCGCTCACCGGCTTCGTATTCCGCGCGCGCGTGGCTCAGCAAGGCCTCGACATCTTCGAATCCTAACGCGATACAGACTTGTGGAAAAACCGTGCGCGGCGCCATCCTGAGCCTGAACAGGATATCACGAGCGGGAGGGCTCCTGAGCGTCGCGGAATGCATGCAAAGAAACGCGCCCTCCGCACATGTGTAAGGTAGATAGCGGGAGGCTATTGGGGCTGGTGTCCCGCGCGGTCTTCAAAACCGTTGAGCGGCTCCTCGAGTTGCTGGTGTGTTCGATTCGCACAGCCTTCCGCCAACAAAGCCTGCACGCTCGCGGGGGCCGCTACTGGTTTATTTTTCTCCTGCCGCGGAACAGTAAGTACACTACCGCGCCGATCAGCACAATCGCGAAGCCGGGCCACGTGGTCGCGGGACGATAGGCGGCGAGGATCGCTAGCACCACGCTTGCGCCGAGAATGTAGAACGCGGGAACCAGCGGATATCCGATCACGCGATAGCGGCGCTCTGCCTCCGGGCGCTTCCAGCGCAGGCGGAACACCGCCGCGATCGTCAAAATGTAGAACACCAGCGCGGCGGAAATGACGTAGTCGAGCAGATTGCTGTATAGATTCCCGTACTGTCCCGTGGCAGGATTATAAGTGCGCGGCAAAACCAGCAGCGACGCCCAGATTCCCTGCGCCATCAGAGACCATCCCGGCACGCGCGCCCGGTTCAACGCGCCCGCGCGCGCGAAGAACAGCCGATCTTTGGCCATCGCGTAATAGGCTCGGGCGCCGGCGAGCAGCAGGCCATTGGTGCAGCCGAACGTCGAAATCATGATCGCGATCGCCATCAGCACCGGACCGTAACCCGGAAAAACGCGCTCCAGCACGGCTGTCGCGACGCGGTCGCTGGGGGCGTGCTGAATCTCGGCCAGGGGCAACGTCAGAAGATACGCAAGATTGGCGAGCAGATAAAGGCCGATGACGACCCCGCAGCCGATCGCCATCGCGCGCGGCAAGTTTTTACGCGGCTCGCGCACTTCCCCGGCGATGAACGTCACATCGTGCCAAGCATCGGCCGAAAACAGCGATCCCGATTGCGCGACGCACACGGCGACGATCAGGCCGAAGACGCTCATCGCCGCCACGCCCAACGAGGGATCGAACGCGCCCAATGCGAACGGATGAGTGAAGTTCGCTTGAATCGCCGTGCGGTTCGCTCCCAAAACGATCCCAACGAGGATCAGTCCCGCGAGAGCGGCCACCTTCGCCGAAGTGAATACGTTCTGGACGATCTTGCCGTAGTGCAGCCCGCGCGAATTGGTCCAGCTCAGCAGCGCGATCACTCCGATAGCGACAAGCTGCGCGCTAGAAAGAGAAAGAGCGTAGCCGCTCGATATATGGATGGGCGGTATCAAATAACCGTCTTCGGAAACCGCGGGAGCTGCCAGGGAAAGAAATCGCGCGAACGCGACTGCCACAGCGGCGATGGTTCCGGTCTGGATCACGGTGAACAGCGTCCAGCCGTAGAGAAACGCCCACAGCGGCGAATAGGCTTCACGGAGGAAGACATAAACGCCGCCCGCGTGCGGAAGCATGGACGCCAGCTCGCCGTAAGAGAGGGCCGCCGCCATCGTGAGCAAACCGGTGAGCAGCCATGCTCCCAAAAGCCATCCAGGGCTGCCGATCAGCCGCGCCATGTCGGCCGAGACGATGAACACGCCGGAGCCGATCATGGACCCGACGACGATGGCTGTGGAATCGAATAATCCGAGCCCGCGGACGAATTCTCCGGTTTCGGCGGGGCCGGTGGGACGAGCGCTAGTCAAGCCAGAATTGTAGCGCGTCATCGGATTCTCATCTTTCCCCCTGGTGGCGGCAAGTGGAGCGCCTCCCGCTTTTGGGCGCGAGGTCCGCCGTTTCAGCGGTCAATTTGACAGTTGGCCGGAACAGAGCCCCAGCCCTGCGCATACGAAGTTTTCATTTGCCGCGTGTCACCCTGGGCCGATCTGGTCGGACACATTGGAGCGCTGCCCGTGACTAATAGACAATTCTTGTAGTGTCACTCCAGCACTCGCGTTGCTTATTTATCGCCCAAATTGCGGGGCTCATGGCTTCGGGGCTTCACCGGCGCGGTTCCTGTTGCGCGGACGGACGCCGCTGGTTTTTGAGTGCTCACATTTCGGGATAACTGCTGGTGCACGTACGTGTCCACCTTTAACAATCCGGCCGGCGTCAACCTCTGTTTTAGCTGATCCATGCAATTGAGCACGCTATTGTTCCGCTGCTGTTGCATCGTGTCCAGCACGGGCGGGGGAGACGGGAGCGGACTGCCGGGCTTGGCGGCGGTGAGCTGCGCCCGGAAGGACTTGATCACTCTCGCAGCGGCGGCGTCCTGTGCCGCAACCACGACCTGGCAGCCGATGGAAATGTCGTGCAGCGGCTGGAAATCGGCGGCGCTCAGGCCGATCGTTTTTTGGTAGTAGTTCTTGATCTCGTCCGCTTGCTGTCCAGCCGCGGCCCGCGCTGCGGCCAGCCGGTCCTGGGTAGAGATGTGATCGAAGAGAAACCAGTACAGCACATGGTCCGGTACGGCGGGAGGCCGCGATTGCGGGCCGGACTGCGCCAGAACCATGGCGCAGGTGAGCCACCCCAAACAAAGAGCGCGGGTCATTTCAACATCCCTCGCGCCTTCAGCTTGCTCCGAAATTCAAGTAGGCCAGCGGCGCGCTCGGCGAACCTCCGATCTGTCGAACGCGCCGCCTCTGTCAGTTTCTGATCGGCAATCTGGTTGGGGATGCGGGCCAGCGCGTCAATACCCAAGTACTTCGTATACTCGGACTCCATCCAATGCAGCGCGTTTTCGAGGCCGGCATCTTTCTCTCCTTGCACCCGTCGCAGGTAATCGTCGTACGCATACTGAGTGGCGGCCTTGTGCTGTTGCATTTGCCCGGCAGGCGGGAAAGAGAGGCCCCTCTCCCGGAACAAATCGCCATGTTCCTGATTAAAGGTGGCAACCCTGGCCTCAACTCCCTTCCTGGCCTCCTCGATTTTTGGAAGCAGGTGTTCCCGGTAATAGCCGGCCGCTTTCGCGCTGTAGTCTACGAACCCGGCGCCCTCGACGAATTTGTAAATCGAGTAAACGTAGACCGGCAGCCGTGGCAGCGTTGGACTGCCGTAACAATCGTCGATGCACTCCTTTCCGACGATCTCCGCCAAACCGTCACCATCGACATCGACAACACCATTCTTAAGGTCCACCGGAGCGGGAAGACCGGCAGAAAAGCACCGGTTCCGCTCACAGTACAGGGCGGTCGAGCTACCGCAATCGTCCGACTTGCAGTGCTCGGTCACGATGAGGTAAAACTTACCCTCGGAGAGCGGAGCGAATCGAAAGTCCCAACCCCAACTCTGGAGATCGAGGCCGTCGCCCCAGAACTCGTCGAACCGTTTTAGAAGGTCCAATACATCCTCTTGCCGGATCGTGGCTGCCGCCGCCCCGGAGCTCGGCCAAGCGAACAGTAACGCACGCTGTGGCGTTTTCCACTCTCCACGATTTGGCGGGTCGGGTTGACCCAATGCCACGTTCCCAAGCCCAACCAGCAGAGTTAGAATCGCAGTGGTCCTCATCAGTTCCCCTCCTTCGGATTACTGGCAGTTCGGATGACCTTTCGCCGCACACCACTGAAGCACGCCAACGTGGCTGGCGTCTCCATCGATGAACGCGATTACGCCATCATTGTGGGCCGTCTTAACCCACGAAGTTCGCTGTTGATTGGGCACCAGGTAAGGCTCCTGGCCGTTAGCCCCAAATCCGCCGTACCACGTCAAGGCCTCAAGCTCCAGTTGTTGCTCGGTCATCTGCGGCAAAAAGCACGGCGTGTTGCAGTTATATGTGATTGTCTGATTTTGAAAAGTTACGGCTTTCTGGTAGAACGGATTGTACACCGTGTTCAGTGCATCGGCGGTATTCACGGTCCAATCATAGGCCCGGCTCATCGAGCTGGGACACAATTGCATCAAGCCGATGCATTTGCCGGCCGGGGTTTTTCCCGTCGCGAAATTCTCAATCGGCCAGCGCCCGCTCTGCCCAAATAGTGTCGTATTCGGGTTGAACTGCATGTAGTTCGACTCGTGCCAAGCCACGCCCGCCATTAAATATGGAAGCGCCCTTCCGGCAAAGAGCGCTTGCAGCCGCGCGTCGATGGTCGCGTTCGGTATGGCCGTCCCGTCGACATAGAACGTGACACCCTGGGTTGTCGTCTGTCCGGCAATTGTTATCGCCACGCTCACATCGATCCGGCCGCCCGCGCCCGCGGGCGTCTGATAGTTGGCCGTCTGGTTGAGATTCCCGCTGATCTGGTACGGACCCGACGTGGAAGTGCCCGTCCCTCCGCTGCTCTGATAGAAGAAGTTCAATGTCCAAACGACCGTGCCGCTGCAAGAGGAAGTGGCGAGCAACGGTATGGTCGTGGTGAGGTAATCCGAGCCGAGCGAATATTTCTGCCCGTCGTTGGCCACCGATACTGGACAGCTGGTTCCGCCGACGGTGAAGGTTTTCGGGTTGCTGGTCGCGCTCCGAGCCGGGCCGGCGAGAAAGCCAGATCCCGTCGCGCCTCCGGAGGTCACCGTGATCGCCCGGTCTCCGGGTGTAGCCCCGGCCGCAAAGCTCAGGTTGGCCTGGATCGTAGTGTCACTCCAGAGGGAGCCCTTGCTTATTTGTACCGTATTGTCGCCCGAAATTGCGAGCCCCGCCGCGGATCCACCGGAGCCGAACCCGGAACCGATGATGGTTATGACAGTCGATGTAGGAACGTTCGGGTCCGGGGTCCAGGCATTGGGTGAGATCGAGCTGATGAAGGGGTTTTGATCGGCCGTTTGCGTGTAGTCTGCAGTGGGGCCAAGGTCGATCCACTGATCGGTCCAGAAAACCTCCACGATAGGCGGCACGATGGAATTTTCCTGCGGCGCGCTCTCCGGGTCGCCTGCTTCGATGAGGCTGTAGCCGTAGGGATCGTCCCAGAAGTAATCGCCGTAGTCATCGTAGACAGCGACCGGCGTGTAGATCAGGACCGAGTGCTCGGACTCAATGCTGTAATCGGCGCCGTCGGACGCATCCAGCAGCACAGGATTACCGTTGACGTCCCGGATACCGGCGTCGGCCGTCGTACTTTCAACGTCATATCCGTGGATCCAAGGGGACCACGGATCGCCGTTCCGGTAATACCAGGCTTCCGCAACCGCGTCGTAATACGCCGCCGTCGCGTAGTCCACCATCGTGACCGAGTGAGTTTCGATCGCCTTCAGGTCCGGGTAGAAGATGATTTGAGAATAAATGGTCGCGGCCACGCCACTCGGCGCGCTATGCGGCTGCGAGGCCGCGCTCACGTTAAGGATTATGCCTGCGCTCTGCTGGATTCCTCCGCCGCTCGCGAGGATCGGCAGACTGTAGGTTCCAGCAGCCGTCGAGGAGGTGACATATATCGTCAGAGTGGAACTCCACGGCGAACTCGATCCGGTGAAAGGCGAAAAAGTCGCGGCGATCGTGCTAGGCCAAACGGATGGGTCATAGCTGTATGTGATGGGAGAGTTGTAGCCATTTGAGCCGGCGCTACTAAGGACGATGATCGCCGTGTTTCCGGCTTGGACCGAGACCGGCGACGGCACACTTGTAGTGAAGGTCGGGGAGCCCTGCGTGGCCGCTATCGCCACACTGAAGGCTTGGCTCGCGGAATTGCCGCTGTTATCGGTTACCCGCAGGACGAAGCTGTAACCGCCGGAAACCGCGGGAGTGCCGTTGAGCGCGCCGCTAGTCGAAAGACTCAGGCCCGGTGGCAGTGCGCCCGAGGCAAACGACCAGGTGTATGGCGCTGCGCCCCCTGTCGCGGCCAGGCTCGCAGAATATGAAGTCCCCGCGATACCACCAGGCAACAGGTAACCTGTCGTGATCGTAAGCGCTGCGCCGCCGGCTTGCACATAGGCCGGGCACGACCCCGTTACAGTCGCATTGGAAGAATCGCGCGCCGTTACGGTGGCGTAATAGGTTGCGGCCGCGGACGGCACGAACGACAGCGATGGCCCCGTGCCGGACGCGGGCTGAGACCACGAGTATGTGTAACCGCCGGAGCCGCCGGACGCCGTCGCGGTAAACGTGACGGTTTGGCCCGCAGTCGGATTCGCGGAAGCCGAGCAAGCCACCGAGAGCTGGCTGCCGCCCCCACCGGCGACTGTGATACTAGCGACAAGAGTGGGAGCGACAAAGCCGTTTGCGTCTGTCAATTGAATATAAATCCCGTTATACGTTCCGGCTACGGTGGGCGTGCCTTGGATACTAGCGCCGAATAGCCCCAACCCCGGCGGAAGACAGCCCGAGCCTTGGTAGCAGGAGGTCACTCTCCAGGCGTAGGGCCCGGCCCCGCCGGTGGCGGCCAGCGTGTAGTTGTAGGAAGCGCCGGACGTGCCCGCCGGCAGCGGCGAGGAACTGGTAATCGCGGGATTGGAGTAATAGAAGCTCGCCGCGACCGTTTTGGGGCCGTTCATCGTCAGCGGCTGGCTGCTGGTTCCTCCCGACAGCGCTCCGGAGAAGCTCTGGAAAACCCACCCGTTATGCGGCGAACCGCTGACCGTAATCGGCGTACCGCTGTTGAACCACTGGGTTCCCGGCGAGATGGTTCCCGCTCCGCTGGGAGAGACGGAGGTGGTCAGCAGATATTGCGTGGTGAAGTTCGCGGTGTAAGTCGTAGAGGCCGAGGGCGCCACACTGTGCGATGCGGCGCCGCTGTCGCTCCAACTCGAGAAAACGTACTGCACGCCCGCGCCTCCCGACTGGGTCGCGGCGGCGACCGTATGGTTCGATCCCGGCGCCCATTGGAAAATGCACGGCGCGACGCAAGCGCCGCCGTCTACGGTCAGCCCTAGCCCCGAGGGCGCGGTGTTCAATGTGATTTGGACGGACTGGATCAGCGCTTTAAACAGGGCTCCGCTGGAAGCACTCGCGGTGAAGCCCGGCAGCAGCGCGATCTGGCCCGAGGCTGTGAAGGTGACATTAGCCGTGCCGTTGATCGTCATCGCGCCGGCGCTGCCGGCGGCCGTGATCGTGGTCCCCGAGTAGCCGCTGGTTCCCGACGAGATCGAGCTCGGCGGCGGAAGCGTAACGGTTTGCGCAACCGCGGCTCCGGCGAACGCCAGCGCCGCCGCGGCGCGGAAGCTCCAAGCCGGGTTGTGGAACACCCGCTTCACTTCTTTTGCGCCTCCAAGCTCTCCACCCGCGCCTGAAGCTCGCGGTTCTTCTTGTCCATTTCAACCAGATGCAGGGTGAGCTCTTCGATCTTCGCCAGCAGCTTCGTCTGCATCTCGCCCACGCCGACGCCCTTCTCCTGGACTTCCTTAGCCGAAGGAACGTCGGGCAGGTGATGATTCTCTTGGATGTATTCGGAGACTTCGCTCAGCGGCTTCAGCTTGTATTTGGGATCGAAGACGTAATCGGCGCCGGTGGAGGAAACGATTACTTCCTCTGCGCCGATAATGCCCGCCACGTGCAAGAGATGCTGCGGCGTGGTGGTGCCGATGCCGACGCTCCCGGAGCTCGTGATGACCACCTTCGTGCCGGCGGGAGCGGTACTACTGTGGAAGCCCAAAGATCCAAGCCCCTCGCGTCCGTTTTCTATGTTCCAGGTTGACGCTCCGGTTCTGTCGTCGGTCAGTTGAAGCAGCGGGAAAAGAGCCGACGCGCTGCCTTCCACCGTAATTTTGGGATTGCCGGAGGCGCCATACACATGCAGAAGCGCCTGAGGCGACATAGTCCCGATACCCACCTTGCCGGACGAGGCGATCGTCATGTCGACCGCCGGCGCGCCCTGACCGGTCGAGTCGTATCTTCCGAACCAGAGATCTTGGGTGCCCTTGAGGACTGCGAGTCCCCTGAGGCCAGTCGGTCCGGACCCACCCGTGTCGAAAAGGATCGCGGAATGGCTGTCCTGCCCGCCGTCGCTGAACCGCGCCACGGTGTAAGTGTTCCACGCGAAGCTCGCGACTCCGCTTAGCCCATTAACGTGAAGCGGCGCCAGCGGAGAGTTGGTTCCAATGCCAATGTTCACGCCCTGCATCGAGGTGATGATGTTGTTTCCGGGAATCCAGTTCGTCGTTTGCGCCCAAAGCGACGTGGGCAGGAGCGCCATGGCGGCGAAGAAAGGCGCCCATCGCGGTTTCCCGGGCTTAGATTTCTTTTGTCTGTGATAAGACATACGAACTCCTTTTCCGCGCGTCGGGCGGATCAAAATCGGCGGCTATCTGACTGGATCTGAGACAGAATACCCCCCCCCAATTGGATTTGTCAATGATTATTCACACCGTTTGTCTAACGTAGATTATTTCGCCGAATATCTCTAGGAATTTTCTTAGAACTACCTGGGCGAGTACTACGCGTGAGGCGCCGCCTCCAAATACAGCCGGCGCCTTGCCCGCGATCCGTCGGTAACGCATCGTGCGGCTTAGATCCCCGGCCTCACGGCCGGGGCTGGGTGCGAACGCCGGGTTGCGTTTGAGCCGACTGCCAGCCCCGCCGGTCACGGCGGGGTCGAGCTTACGGACGGATCACGGCCTTGCTTTTGCCGGAGGAACCAAGCGCAGAAGCCGGACGACTATGTTATAGAGGAGTATTCAATGCAAACCCAGACGGCCCGCGAGAAAGCCGACACGAGATTACCCAGTACGGCCAAGCCGTACTTCTCGAGCAACTGATCACAGCAAGCACGCCGCGGGTTATTGTGGATATCGGCGCGCACGACGGCGTGTGCGGATCGAATTCCCGAGCTCTCCTCGAGAAGGGTTGGAGAGGCGTCTTGGTCGAGCCGCTTCCCAGGATTTTTGAAAAGCTCAAGCAGAATTCGCGACAATTCCCCGAGGTCGCGCTGCTCGAATTAGCTGTGAGTAACGAACGCGGCTTCGCTCAACTCGCTATTGGGCGCGACGGCGACCTGGGCCAGATGAGCAGCCTCTCGCACGATCCGGGGTTATCGCCCAATCTGAGCGGCCAAGTCATCCAGGTCCGCACCGCGACGCTTGCCGACGTGCTCGATGCGGACGGCGTCCCTCAAGATTTCGGCGTTCTCCTGGTCGACGCCGAAGGATGGGATCTTACCGTTCTCCAAGGACTGGAACACACCTCCAAGCGGCCGAGGCTCATCGTAACGGAAAACTTTACCCCCACCAACGATCCCAAGTACCGTCTGCTGGCCGGCTATGGCTACGATTGTGTGGGGTTCTGGGGCGGAGATTCCTTTTGGGTGCTCCGGGATCACGCCGACCCGAGCCGGAAATTCTGCGCTCCCGTACATCGTTGCCCCCCGGAGTGGACCCCGTCCGGGCAGCCCCTTTCTTCCGGAGCGGCGAACTTGGACGAGGGCTCCTGTTTTCAAAACTCCGTCGCCGGATGGGCGTGGAACGAGCGGGACACCAGCGCCCCGGAAGAGGTTTTTCTAAAGCTGGAAAATTCCACAACCAAAGAGTCGATTACATTTGAAGCATGGCGGAATCCCCGGCCCGATGTTGCGCAGGCATTCAACTCGGATGCGCTGATGTTCAGCGGTTTTAGGGCATTCTGCGATGTGTCGGCGGGGTCTTATGAAGCAACCGTAATTCAGAGCGGCGAGGATTACTTTATAGAAACGCCCATTGGGGCCGTCTCGATCCCGCGTTGAGATTCCTCGCAGCGAGTCGAGTTTAACCTACCGGTTTTTCAAACCCGGCACGCCCGATACGGGCCCCAGATAGGCCAGCAAACGGCCCGCGGTGATCGCGCCGGTCCAGCAGATCAGGGAAAGCCACGCCAGGGCTTTGGCGTTTCCGGGCAGTGGGGTTTCATCGAGCTTTGGGTTTTTGAAAATCTTTTTCCGCATCACCACCAGCAGCGCAACGCCCGCGAATACGAAAACCATTTTCACGTAGAAGTCGGGATTGGTGAGCTTGGTCGTGGCGTCGGCCATCAGCAGAATGGTGCCGGTAATAGCGTTGATCCAGAATCCGAACCAGGCCAGCGGAAACAGACGGTCCAGGGGCCGAATTGCCATTTTCGGAGAGACGCCCAGCAGCCGCAGATCGATTACGCCCGCGACGCCCGCCACGATCATCATGCCGATGGTGTGCGTGGTGAGTATCGTCGCGTAGGCCCAAATCGATGGGGATGAGAGCACCCATTCGCTGAACCGAAGGTGCTCGATCCTCGAAAGAAATTCCATCATGAGTGTTTCGTTACCTTAATGCGCTTGGTCACTTCGATGTCGATCTCGGTGAAGTCTCCGCCCAGATCGCCGGGAAGTTCTTCCGGCTCCGCGCTTCCGTCGATCAAATAACCCACCAGCCCGGCCAGCGCGGTGACGCCTACAACCAGCAAGGGGACGATTATCGCTAGGTTCATTGCGTGCTCACTTCGCTAAAACGCGTTCCCGATGAACGGCAGCATGCGGCCGCAGTATAAAACGCCCACCACCAGAACCAGCGCGGAAGCCGCGACGGCTTTGGATAGGAACGGAGCGTCCTCGCCCGCGCCCACTTCCCACGGCTCGTCGAAAATCGTGAAGTAAAGCACGTTGATGCCGGCGAGCATCATCAGCGCCAACTTCCAGACAAAAACCGGATTTTGCGTGTATTGCTGCGGGGCGCCGACGAAGAATAACATGCCCGTGATCATGTTTAGGCCAAATCCCAAAATCCCCCACGGCAGCATGCGATGCAGCACCGGGAAAGACAAGCTCTTCATCATGCCCAGCATGCGCAGATCGACCATCGCGGCCACGCCGAACAGAAGCGACAATCCGACAAAGTGGAGCGTTTCGCACGTCGGCCACATCCAGGTGACGCCGACCACAAAGGCGCCCAAGGCGCGCGCCTGAGGCCTGGGATCGAACGTCGCCGCGGCGTCGCGGATTTCGGCATGATGGATCGTGCCGCCGATAAGCGCGGCTCGGGACATGGCCGCAAAGGCAGCGACCGCCAGCACCAGAATGATCGATAAATTCCAGCCAGGGAGACGCGCGGTCCGGCGGTATTGCCATAACCCAAGCCACGCAAAAGCCCCGGTGATCTCCATCAGCCCCAAGCCCCACAGTGCCGCGCTCTCGTGCTCGTGAATCGCGTCCTTGGAAACCCCGGGCTCGGGGTTGGGGCAATCGGCGGCGGGAGTCTGCGCCGGAGACTTGCAAACCGTCTCCTGCGCGGCGTTGCCGGTGACGTAGGTGGGAATACTCAACAGCGCGATGCCGAGGAATACTACCAGGCTGGCGCGCTTCAGCTCGTCGCTTTTCCCGAACAAGCCAAAGAGAAACAGACCGAGTGCGATAACGTTTCCGATAGTCGGAAAGTGATTTAGTAAGAGGTGAATGTGAGCCAAATTCATGGATTACGTACGGGATGGACTACTTGGCGCTGCAAGACGATGGGCTGAACTTGGAGCCATCCGCTTCCTTCTTGAAATGGGTGCTGGTAATGAACTGCCCCGTCAGATACTTGGGATCTTCCACGATGGTGGTGATAATCAGATAGGAGTTGCCGTCGGTCTCGTTGGTGCGATCGTAATACTCCGTGAGCACGGTGTTTTCGCTATACGGAACGCCGTTCTTCCGGAGATAACCTGGGCTCAGGTGCGTGGTCTCAACTTTGAGCGAGCCGCCCCGGGAAGGAGCAGCCTGGCCGGGAATGGGCGGAAACCCGCCACCGCCCCCACCGCCGCCGCGACCTCCACGGCCGCCGCCCGCCATTTCCCAGATCCCCACGGAATAGCCCTGCAGTTGGGGCGAAGTAGGCGCGGGCGCCGCCGACGTCAGAAGGGTGCCGCCCGCTTCCGGCTGCGCCGTCCCGAAGTGAAATAGGCGAGTCTGCGTACCCGCATCGGTATCGATCTTCAAAGTATTGTCGTCCGCCCATTCGATGTGCAGGCGGCCGGGAACGCGCATCAGCGCGGCCGCGCCGTATGCCTTGCATTGATTGCCGCTGGCGATGTCCTTATCGGGATCCCAGGCGTCGGCCACCTTGCGCCCTTCGGCGTTGATGGGGACGCTGGCGTAGTCGCCCTTGGGCGGCGTGACCATGCGGAAGCGCCAATCCTCGGTGACCAGGGATACCCAGTATCCGGTCAAATCGATCGGCGCGGCCGTCTTGGCGCTCGCCGGCCCGCGCGCTCCGCCCCCCCCGCCTCTGCCGCCCCGGCCGCCTTGGGCGAAGCCGCTAGCCGGTAAAATCAGCGCCGCGGCGGCAAGCGCCACTATGCGAACGGACGGAGTTCTGATCTTCATGTGTTTCCTCGGCAACGGAGGGCAGGCTTTAGCCCGCGCGGCGCTTTAGCGCCGCTTCCGATTGCGAGGCAAAAGCCTCGCCCGGGCTCAAGCCCTCCCTCCAATGTTCTGCAGCTAGTCACTAGTTAAACGTCTGCCCTTGCGTGCATCCGTAGCAGAAATTATCCGACGGCCGCTTGATCGTCTTCATGCGAAGCCGGTGATCGTCCGCATTGCGGCCCGGGCTACCCGTCACCACCACGTGATCGCCGACTTTCAACGACTCGCGCCCGATGCCTTGCTGAGCCAGTTGTCCCGCCGCTCCCCATTCGATGGACCAGCGTATCGGCATGCCCTTGTCGTCCTTCAACTTCGAATCCTCCACCTGGACGAAAGAATGCGGATTCCGCAGGAGGAACTCCTTCAGTGTCCCTTCGATGGTTACCGGAGGCGCGTCTTCCAGATACGTTCCGGCGAAAGAGTGATGAGCGTACGCTCCCACCCCGGAGACCAGCAAACCGGCTGCAACCAGCCCGAATATTTTAGGCTTCATAGGCTCCTCTTACTTTTTCAAACTCTTGTAGACGGCTTCGATAAACGTGTCCGTGTTCCACGCGCCGCCCTTCCCGCCCCAGCGGGGATCGTATTCCTTGGTGTATCCGGCGGCCTTGATCTGATCGAGCGTCATCCCGCGCTTGATCCCGGTCTGAACGCGGTCCCGGATGATCGTGACCATGTCCCGGTATTCCAGAACGTCGTGCTCGTCGCAGAGCCGGCCTCGCCCCGGAATGATGTAGGTTCCGCCCTCCTGTTCATGCTCCGGGATGGCGATGTCGAGCACATGGTTCAAGGCATCAATGACGCCGTTGATGCTTCCGCCGGCTTCCAAATCGATCACCGGATAGGTATAGGTGTTGAACACCTCGCCCGTGCTGACCACATCGGAGCGCCGGAAAAACACCATGGTGTCGCCATCAGTGTGCGCCGCGGGAGCGAGCATCGTAATCACAGGCTCGCTATTGAAGAAAATCTCCTTGTCGCCTTCGAAAAACGTCACCGTGGGCCAGGCGGCTTCCGGCGTTGCGGCTTTCTGTCCGGTCGGCGCGCTCATCCGGTCCAGCGTTTTTTCCGCCGCGACAATCGCCGCGCCGCGATTGCTGTCTCTTAGATTTCCCCCCACCACCGGCGCGCCGAGCTTCGCCAGCCCCACGTTCCCGCCCGTCAAATCTGGGTCGAAACTGGTGTCGATGATGTAGTGGATCGGTTTGTCGCTCAAGGTCTTCAACGCGGCGACGACTTTTTCGTCCATCTTCCCGTTGCCCGCGTTCACCAGAAAAATGCCGTCTTTGCCGACCTGCGCCGCGATGTTTTCTCCGGCTCCGACCAGCATGTACACGTTGCCTTGGACCTTCAGAATATGCACGTCAGAATCGGCCGTTTGAGCGTAAATTGAGGCCGAAAAGCCCACAAAAAAGGCGAAAACTGCGCGAATTTTCATCGTTTCCCTCCGGTCTGCACGGTTTGCGCCGCATTGACGACGGGCTTGGCGGGCGGCTTCAGGTTTTTGAGCTTCTTCTGAAATTCCGGATACATGGTTTCGGGGCCGCCCAGGGTCGCTTCCAAGGGGATCTGGTATTTGGCGGCGAATTCCGTCTCGAACGGATTTTTTCCAGGCATGTAGCTGGGCACCGAGCTGTGCGGCCGTCCTGGCACCTCGTCCACGTACTCGCAGGGCCACAGCCAGTTTCCGCCGGAATTCGCGGCCAGAACGTAATCCTGGCTCTTGATCAGCGGCTCGGCAAGATAAATCGGATCGGTGACGATGCTGACGTGGGTAAGATTATTCCCGTGCCGGATGAAGTGCTCGGTCAGTGTGATCAAGTCGCTGGAAGGAATGCCGTTGCGCCGGTGCCAGCCCTGCTTGATATGGGTGGTGTAAACCGTGAGAATGTTGCCTTCCCACTTGCCGGTGGAGAAACCCATCCAGGTGTGCGCGGCGTAGGCGGGAGGATGCGGGCGGCCGTCCATCCAGATGGTCCGGTTCTGCTCGTAGGTGCTGATGTAATTGCGGATCGCGACTACGTTTTGCGTTTCCGGATCGCGCTGTTCCCAGATGCGGAGTTGCAGCGGGCCGCGATAGATGTATGCAGCGGTGTGGACTTGGCACTGATGCTCTTGCAGGCCTAGACGATCGGGATCCCAGCTCAGCGCCCATTGACGAGCCGCGTCGTTGATCGGAATTCCAAGATAGTCCACCAGATCGGGTCCTGGAATGCGCTCGGGCTGATCTTCGCTGAACTGGGGCTGCCAAGCTCCGGAAAGATCGACTTGGGCGAACGACGGAACGCACAGGATCGCAGCCGTCACCGCTAGCAAGGGACCCGCGAAGGGGGTCCGCTTCATCTTCATCTCAGCCTCCAGCGCACAGCGTCCGGCGCGGGACCGGACGCTCCCAAGTTTCCCTGACTCCCCGCCGCGCCGGACTGCGTTGTGCGCCGAGTCGGGGGATAGAGCGAACCGGTATCCAGCAATATCACAGAGTTACACGAATCGTCAACTGCATAGGCGCGGCTGCCCCTCGCAGTGTTACTCCTCCGGAAGGAAATTCGCCACGCGGAGGGCGGCCAGGCCCAGGAAAGAAAAGCTTCGTACCGCATCGCGTGGGGAGACTAGTAGGTCGCAGAAGCGATTATACAGTAAGACGGACGCCGCCTGCATGCAAGACTATTTCTCCAGCAGAAAATTGCCCACGAACAGCGCGTCGATGCCCGAAGAGTAAAAGCTCCTCACGGCGTCGCGCGGCGTGGAGACCAAAGGATCGCCGAACAGGTTGAAGCTGGTGTTATACAGCACGGGGAGTCCGGTCGTGGCTCCCGCCGCGTGCAGAAGGCGATGGTAGAGCGGATTTTCCGCCCGATCCACCGTATGTACTCGGATCAAGTCGCGGCCGAGAATCGCCGAAGCGAATGTTTTCCGGTGTGCCGGAAGCACGCGGCCCACAGTGGCGAGATTCCGCGCGTTCGGCCCGACCTCGAAATATTGGCTGGCGAGCTCCGCTGGAACGGACGCGGCGAATTTCCGGAACGGCTCGCGATGCTTGATGAAGATATTCAAGTTTTCCGTGGAATAGGGATCCAGCGGCGACGCCAGAATGCTGCGATTCCCCAGCGCCCTGGGTCCGAACTCCATCCGTCCTTGCATCCAGGCCAGGATTTTCTGCTCGCCCAACAGCCGCACGGCGCGGCCGAGGAGTTCTTCGGTAGAGCGGAGATATTGGAACCTCAGCTTGCAGTTTTCGAGGACCTTTTTGATCTCGGCGGCGTCATAGCTGGGTCCGAGCAAAAGCGTCGCACCATCGGGCCGCCGCGCGTGCCGCCGCATCTGATGCCAGACATGAAAAACCGCGCCCAGCGCCGTCCCGGCGTTTCCCGCCGCCGCCTGAACGAAGACGTTCTTCCATTTGGCGCTGTGCTCGATATGCTCGACTAGCAGCGCGTTGAAAAACAACCCGCCCGCCAGGCACAAATTCTCGCCTTCGCCGGCCATGGCCAGGATCGTTTCTTGCACCGCCTCCTGAAGGCCGCGGGCTACCGAGGCCGGATCGGCCTTGCCGATCCGTTCATGAAATTTCGAGCTGAATCCGCCTCCCGCGTGGCGGCTGCTGTCGAAAAAGGACGGATCCAGCCGGGCCGATGGAGAAAGGATCTCGCGGAACAGTGGCGCCAGGCGATCGTCGCCTGCGGCGGATAGCCACTGGACTTTGTGCTCGTCGGCGCGCGCATGGAATCCCAGGAATTGCGTGACGGCGCCATACAAGCGCCCCAGCGAATCCGGGTAATACCATTCCTTCTCCAGTTGCACCTGGTTCTGGCCGGCTCGCCAGAGCGCGCCGCAGCGGAAATCGCCGGAGTGATCGAGCGTGAGGACCGTGGCGTCTTCGAAAGGCGACGCAAAAAACGCCGACGCGGCGTGAGCCTGATGATGCTCCACCAGGACCACCTCGGCCTTGGGGAACAGATGGCGCAGCGTGAGATGCACAATCGATTCCGGGCCGCGGGCGAAGGGCCGCACCACGGCCACGCAATCCACTTCGTCGTGCGCCGCGCCCGCCATTCGCAAACATTCGGCGATAGAAGCCTCCGGCATCTGGCCGGGCCGGAAGCCGCGCGAGACTTTGGTCTCTTCGACGGCGGCTTTCAGCTCGCCGTTCTTCAAGATCGCGCAAGCGGCGTCGCTCAGCAGTCCACCGATTCCGAGGATTGTCATCGATTAGGGGCGCTCATCGTTAGAAGGTTCATTCTAGCGCGGGCCCCGAAAATGGGGCAGGCGTTGGGTTGTCGCCGGCCCATAATCCGTCGATAGGTATTCAATCGGCGCTTAGCCCCGGCCTTACGGCCGGGGCTGGGTGCGAACGCTGGAACACCGTCGTGCCCACTTTCAGCCCCGCCCGTGAGGGCGGGGGCAAGCTTACGGACGGATTACTGCCTGCCTTCTCTCCGTGCAGAGGCAGGCCCCAAAACGACCATGGCTTGCCCCGCTGTCCGATAATAGAGGCATGAAGTTGCGGTTTGTAGTGCTTCTGCCGCTCGCATTGCTTTTGTTTGGGATTCCGGCGCTCGCTCAAACTGTGCGCCTTTATCTGAAGGACGGTAACTATCAGTTAGCCCGCGAGTACCAGGTGCTGCCGGATCGCGTGAAGTATCTGAGCGCGGAGCGTGGCGAGTGGGAGGAGATCCCGCTGGAGCTGGTGGACCTCGAGCGTACCAAGAAGGAAGCGGCCGCGCACGAAGCCGCCATCAAACAGGACACCAAGGAACAGGACGAAGAAGACGCCGCGATCCGCGCCGCTCGCCAGGAAGTGGAACGGATTCCGCAAGAGCACGGCGCTTACTATATCCACGGGGATAACCTCGATCCGTTGAAGCAGGCCGAGGTGAAAATCGTCAACGATAAAAAACGCTCGGTATTGAAGGTCATTTCGCCCGTGCCTCTAGTGCCCGGCAAGAGCACTGTGGAGGTGGACGGCGGCGTAGCGCAGTTCCGCATTACCGAGGACCGGCCCGAATTTTACTTCCGCCTATCCGATATCGAAGGCTTCGCGATCGTTAAATTAACGCCTAAAAAAGCGCTTCGCGTGGTGGAGAACGTAAGCGTAGTGCCGGTCAGCAACGAATCAACCGAAGACCGCCAGCTCGTGGCGACCTTCAAGAAGGAAGTGGGAGAACAGCTCTTCAAGATCTGGCCGGAGATGCCCCTCCCGCCCGGCGAATATGCGCTGATCGAGTATACGGAGGGGGCCGTCAATCCTCAGGTCTGGGATTTCGGCATCGGTCCGGCGAAGTAGCGGAAAGCCGCACGATCACCGCCGCCCCAGGAGAGTCGGCTGCGGCCATCGCGACTCAGGCTGCCTGCGGCCTACTTTAGCGGCGAGTAATCGGTCGCGCTCATAAAGTAGATCTTCGTGGTCAGCGGCACGAAATACTTCGTGCGCAATTCAGTCCACTTGGGATCGGCGCTAAATCCCGCCCAGCCCTTTTCCCGCGCGGCGCGGTCTTTGTACGACAGAAGATAGATCAGCGTATTAGGATCGTCGAGGCTTTGCCAGGTGGCCATGACGTCCACGCCGTTTTTCTTAAACACCTCGACTTCTCCCTCGCGAAAGCGCTTGTGCAACTCGTTGATGCCGCCCTTGAATTGACCAACGCCGTCCCGGCTCGGATCCACCGTGTACATGCGCAGTTCGAAGCAACGGGAATCCGGCGCGGTGTTCCTCCCAAGATCGCCCTGGATGTTTGGACCGCAGGGAGCAGGCGGAGCGGCCGGACCCTTCTTTCCGGCCTTGGCGGCTTGCTGCGCCTGTGGGGGCGCGGCGAGCACGTGATCGGTCGAGAGCACCCGGAAAGCCAAGCCCGCCACGGCGGCGCCGAGCACGAATCCCGAAAGGGTGAAGCTTGCCAAAACAGATCGATTCGTCATAACGTCTCCTTGTGATTGTGATTTGCGCGATTACCGCGATGCGGCGCCCGGCAAAGGAGCCTTCGCATCCAGCGTAAAAACTAAAAACTTGGGAGCCGACGGCGCGCCTCCGCGTCCTCCTCCTTGATTGCCCGCCAGCGCGATGTACTGCTTTCCGTCGAGCAAATAAGTGATCGGCGGCCCCATGCCTCCGCGGAGTCCCGTCTGAATTTCAACCAGCTTGTCGCCTTTGTCGGCGCTATACGCGATCAGCCGCCCGTCCGGCGCGACCTGGATTACCAGATTCCCAGCCGTCGATAGGGTTCCTCCACCGGCTCCGCCTCCCACCGGCGCGCGCCATCGCTCCTTCTGCGTTACCGGATCCCACGCGAGCAACGCGCCTTGGCCGCCGCCCTCGGGAGCGGCCGGCCCGATCGCCGGCGGAGACGGCAAAGCCTTGGGAAGAGTGGCCGGCGCCCCGGCCAGATTCAGATTCGCGGCGCGCCCGTTCGCCTCGCCCGTGTTCATCAGGCCTTCGCGATATTGAAAGTTCGGATTGTACGAATAGACGCGCGTGCCCGCGACCGACGCGGGCAGATACACCAATCCGGTCGCGGGATTGAACGACATCGGCGCCCAGTTGTGCGCGCCCGCCGGACCCGGCGACAGCGTGATCGGCTGCGCGCCGTAATGCGCCTCCGGATTTATGATCGGCCTCCCGGTCTCCTCGTTCAAGCCGCGCGCCCACGAGACCGTTGCAAACGGCGCGCCCGAGATGAACTTTCCCGTGACGCGGTCAAGTACATAATAGAACCCGTTCTTATTGGCCTGCATGATTACTTTGCGCGGCTTGCCTTTAATGGTCAGATCCGCGAGCAGCAGTTGCTGCACGCTGTCGAAATCCCAATCGTCTCCCGGGACCATCTGGAAATACCATGCCAATTTGCCGGTTTCGGGCTTCACGGCGACGATCGAGCAGGCATATAAGTTGTCCTTGTCCTTCCCCTGCTTCCGCGCCTCCGCCGACCACGGCCCCGCGTTGCCGATTCCGGCATAAAGCAAGTCCGCATCCGGATCGTAGGACATGCCGTCCCAAACCGAACCGCCGCCGCCCATCTTCAAGCCTTCGGGGTTCCAAGTCGCGGCGGCTTTTCGAACGTCTTCGCTCTCAAACGGCTTGGACGGATCGCCTGGAACGGTGTAGAACCGCCAGGCGAACCGGCCGGTCTTCGCGTCGTGCGCTTCAAAATACCCGCGCGCCGGAAATTCTCCGCCGGCGACGCCGATGACCACCTTGCCCTTGGCGATGCGCGGCGCCATGGTGATGGTGTAATTGTCCTGCGTGTACGCGACGCGAGCCTCCCACGCCGGCTTGCCGGTCTCCGCGCTCAGCGCCACCAGCCGTCCATCGATAACGGGCGCGATAATGTTGCCTTCGTAAATCGCGACGCCGCGATTCACCACGCCGCAGCAAATCTTCGGCTGCACGGCCGCGCGATTTACTTCCGGATCCCATCGCCATTTTTCCTTGCCGGTGCGCGCATCCACCGCATAAACGATGCTCCAGTTGGTGATGCTGTAAAGCGTTCCGTTCCACATCAACGGCGTCGCTTCCTGATTGCCGCCACCAGGGCCGATTTCATACGACCAAGCCGGCCCTAAGCGGCTAACGTTGGTCGCGTCGATCTGCTTCAGCGGGCTATAGCGGGTTTCGCCCGGAGTCAGCCCATAGCTTAGCCATTCTTCGCGGGACTGCTGGGCCTGCGCCATCAACGCACACAGCAGAATTCCGGCAACCGTTACCACCTGTCTGTACGAAATCGTGAACGCGTTCAATTGCGTGATTCTTTCACGCTTTCGCATGGCGCGCAAGGCTTGTGCGTGGAGACTGCAATGCTAACCCAGGCTCGATCTCGGGCTAGTCACGCCTTACAAAATGTCTTCGTACAGCCGGTGATACGCGCGGGCCGAAGTTTCCCACGAGAAGTCCTTCGACATGCCCAATCGCATCCGGCCGGCCCACGCGTCCCGATCTTGATAGGCCTCCAGCGCGTCGCCGACGGCTTTTGCCAGCGCCTCCGCCGAATAATCGCGAAATAGGAAACCGGTATCTTCATCGACGGTATCGGCCAATCCACCGGTGACGCGGACGATGGGAACCGTGCCGTAGCGGAGGCTGTACATCTGGTTCAACCCACACGGCTCGTAGCGGCTGGGCATGAGGAACATGTCCGCCCCGGCCTCCAACCGATGAGCGAGAGTGTCGTCGTAGCCGATGCGAACGGCGATTTTTTCCGGATACGCGGACGCCAGGCCGCGGAATTCGGTTTCAAGCGCCGCCTCGCCCGTGCCCAGCACCACCAGCCGTACGTCGTGCCGGACAAGCCACGGAGCGATCTCCGTCACCAACTCTGTCCCTTTTTGGTGCGCCAGGCGCGATATGATCCCGAGCACCGGCGGATCCGGGTCTGCTTGCAGGCCCATTTCTTTGAGCAAAGCCATTTTGCAGGCGCGCTTATTCGATAGATCGGCGGCGGAATAGCGGGCCGCCAGACGCCAGTCGGATACCGGGCTCCACTCGCTATAGTCCGCGCCGTTCAGAATCCCCGTCAGTTTCGGGGCCGAGGATCGCAAGAGAATGTCGAGCCCGAATCCGAATTCGGGAGTTTGGATTTCTCGAGCGTAGGTCGGGCTCACCGTCGTCAGTGCATCCGCCCACACGATTCCCGCCTTCAGAAAACTGACGCTGCCGTGAAATTCAAACCCGGCGGAATTGAAGAGTGCGCGGTCGAGGCTCAGGTCTGTTAGCGCCGTCGGCGGAAACAGCCCCTGATATCCAAGGTTGTGAACCGTGAGCACGACACGCGTCTGAAAGAACGTCGGGTCTCCTCCGAAGTTCTCGCGCAAATACAGGGGAAGGAGGCTTGTTTGCCAGTCGTGGGCGTGAAAGATATCGGGGCGGAAAATATGGCGTGCAATGCCCAGCGCCGCCTGCGATAAAGCCGCGAAGCGTATGTGATTGTCGGGATAGTCGCCCTGTGAGTTGTAGTACAGACCCGAACGGTCGAACAGGGAAGGGATATCCACGAAAAGGTAGCGGACGCCTTGACGCACTACCTCGTCGATGCCCGCGAGATACGAATGCGGACCGGCGTGGACGGCCAGTCCGTCCCAAATTCTCGCGCGCGGGAGCACAAAGCCGCGATAGCGCGGAATCACGACCGCGACTTCATTGCCCAACTTCGCAAGCGCGGGCGGCAGCGCGCCCAATACATCCGCCAAACCTCCGGTTTTGGCGAAAGGCGCCGCCTCGGAGGCGACCATCAGGATGCGGGCCATGAGATTAGATGGACAACTTTAAGCGTGTCCCGCCAGCAGGTGCTTCTGCACTTTTCCAAGAGCGTTGCGAGGCAGCTTCTCCACCCACTCAAAGCGGCGTGGGACTTTGAACGACGCGAGTTTCTCGCGGCACCGCGCTTCGAGGATCGAGCAATCGCAGGAACTCTCGCGGGCGACTAGATAGGCCACCGGAATTTCGCCGCGCACACGGTCCGGCTCTCCCACCACCGCGGCTTCGGCTATCTCCGGCTGTTCAGCCAAGAATTCCTCGATTTCGCGCGGGTAGATATTGAATCCTCCCGAAATGATCAAATCGCTGCGACGGCCGCATAACGTATAATAGCCGTCGCTCGAGCGGACGGCGATATCGCCGGTTTTGAACCAGCCGTCCAGGAAAGCTTGTTTGGTCGCGTCTTCGCGCTTCCAATAGCCCGCGAATACATTGGGACCTTTCAGATGCACTTCGCCGCGCTCGCCGTCGGCGACCGTGCGACCTTCCGCATCCACGATTCGCACCGAAACGCCCGGGAGGGGAAGGCCGACGCTGCCGGGCCTCCGCTCGCCCGCGTAGGGGTTGGAAATATTCATCATTGTTTCGGTCATTCCGTACCGTTCCAGGATGGTGTGTCCGAATTTTTGGCGAAACTCCTCCAGCACCTGCGTCGGGAGCGGCGCCGAGCCCGAGACGAACAGCCGCATGCGCGAGCCGATTTCCCTTGCAGCCTCAAGCGGCGTTTCCAATAGGCGGACATAAACCGTAGGCACGCCAAAAAACAGCGTCGGTTTGAAATCGAGCAACGTCTCGGTAGCGGTGCGATAGTCGAATCGTTCCAGCAGCCGCATGCGGCAGCCGGCTGTCATCCAGCAATGCACTCCGTTACCGAGCGCGTGCACGTGAAACAGAGGCAGAGGCAGCAGAAAACGGTCGTGATCGGTGATTTGCCAGCAACCGGTCAAATTCATCGCGTTCGAGGCGAGATTGTTGTGCGTGACGATTGCGCCCTTGCTGGCGCCGGTGGTCCCGGAAGTGTAAACCAGAGCGGCGGGCGCATCGCCTTCGAGCGCGAGCGCCTCAAGCGAGTCTGGCTGCGCCGCGGCTTCTTGCGCGAGAGCGGGCAACTCGGCTTCCGTGACATAGAGCTTCGGCTCGGCGTCGTTCAAAATATGCGAAATCTCGCGCTCGCGATACAGGATGTTGACCGGAACGAAAATCGCGCCTAGTTTGATCGCCGCGAGAAACAGGTCGATGAACTCAACGCGATTGGCGAGATAGACGCCGAGCCGGTCGCCCTGTCCAATTCCGCGCCGCTTCAAAGCGTTCGCCAACCGATTGCTGCGCGCGTCGAGTTCGCCGAACGTATATTCGGAGCCCGCCCATTCGAGCGCGGTCCGGTCGCGGCGATTCCGCAGCGAGAGATCGAAAAGTTGTCGCAGGTTCACTCTGGCAGCTCTTGCCCCCGTGTTTCCACACCCCAAGGTAGCAAGGCGACGCCTACTAGGAACGCCAACGACGTATAGGCGACCGGCGTACCGATAGTGGCCATGCGCCCCACCGCCCAACCCACTAGCAGCGTCACGCCCGCCCCCAGGAAGCGTCCGGAGGAGGTGGCGAAACCGAAGGCGCTGGCGCGGCATTCCGTGCGGTATTGCTCCGGCAGCCACAGCGAGTACATCGCGAAATTGGCGCCGCCGAACCCCAGGACCGCCAGGCTCGCCATGAACCAGGCGAGGGCGTGGCTCGGCAAATAATACGCGTATCCGAATCCAAACGCGATGGAAAGAAACATCAGCAGGAAGTAACCGGCCAAGGTCCAGCGCCGCCCGAATCGCTCGGCGAGGGGCGGAAGGGCGATACATCCGAAAATTGTGGCGACGGAAACCAGCACCGTCGCGTAGGAGCCCATTCGAGTGGCCTCGACCGCGCCCGCGCCCTGCCGCGCCGCCAGAAACGCCGCGCCCGAAGGCACGTATACGGTGCCTGCCCACAATCCCGCGATCGACACCAGCAAATAAAATGCGTTGAGCAAAGTACGGCTGCGGTATTCGCCCGAGAACAGCATCGTCATGGCGCGTCCCGCCGATTTGGGAGGCTTCCATCGCGCGGGCTCATGGACGCCGCGGTTGATGAGCAGCACCAGAAACGCGGGCAGTCCGCCGATGGCGAACATGGCTCGCCAACCCCACGCGGCTCCCACCGTGGCGTTCAGTAGACCCGCGATCAGCACGCCGAAATAATAACCGGTCTGCATCAAACCGGCGCCCATTTTGCGTCGCGACTCCGGCCATTCCTCCGCGACGAACGTGCCGCCGAGAGTCCACTCGCCGCCGATGCCGATTCCCGCGAGCAGACGGAAGATGGCCAACTGCCACACGCCGGTCGCGACCGCGCCGGCGAAGGTGAACAGAGAATAGCAAAGGATGGTGAGCATCAGCGTTTTGACCCGGCCGAATCGGTCGCCGATGGGGCCCCACAGCATGGAGAGTCCCCAACCGAACAGGAACAAAGCAAACAGCAGCCCGCCGTAATATCCCACCGCGCTCGCGCTCGGGGCGATTCCGGAACGCGGCAGCAGCTCGCGCAGGGCGGCCTGCATAACCAGGGCGTAGATGAACGAATCCATCCCGTCCAGCGCCCATCCGCCCCAAGCGGCCCAGAAACCGCGGATCTGGTTTTTGGTCAGCTTGTCTTTTGCGGGCTGAACGGTAGCCATCTTCAGATCTTCACATGGACGGAGGATTTCCTGCCCACCGCGGCGCGTGGCGTGTAATCCGTCGATAGGTATTCAACCGGCGCGCTGGAACACCGTCGCGCCCCTTTCAGCCCCGCCCGTGAGGGCGGGGGCAAGCTTACGGACGGATTACGGGTGCCGCCGCCCGCTTGTTGACGCGAATCGACCGCTGGTGTAGCCTGTCGCTAGTGATCGCGCTCGATCGTCCGACAGTCTGGCAGCGCTGGCTCCGGCAGCCGCAGAAGGTCCGTTTCCGCAAGGCGCTCTTTCAAGTCCACTTGTGGAGCGGCATTGTCCTCGGTCTCTACATCCTTCTGATGAGCGTGACGGGCAGCGTGCTGGTCTATCGCAATGAGTTATACAGGGCGGCGACGCGCGCGCCGATCCTCTCCACGGATTCGGGGCCGCGACTGTCCAACGGCCAGATCGCGGAGGCCGCCAAACGCTCCTATCCGGGCTATAAGGTGGTGAACATCGCGCGTCCGGAGAACCCCGATCAGGCTGTGGATGTTTCGCTACGCCGCGGCGGCGAGACGAAAAAACGCCTGTTCGATGCCCGGAGCGGCCACGATCTTGGCAATTCCGTCCCCACCGGCATTTGGCTCGTATCGAAACTGATGGAACTGCACGACGATTTGCTCGGGGGACCGGCCGGCCGGACTGTAAATGGCATCGGGGCAGTGGCCCTGCTCGCGCTTGCGCTCACCGGTCTGGCGATCTGGTGGCCAGGCATGAAGACATGGCGCCGCAGCTTAACGTTGCATCGCGGCGTGGGATGGAAGCGGGGGATCTGGCATTTTCATAGCATGCTTGGTTTCTGGAGCCTTGCATTTACCCTGGTGTTCGGCTTGAGCGGGGTCTACCTGTGCTATCCCGAGGCCCTTCAGAATTTCGCGGACTGGCTGCAGCCTCCCACGCCGGCGAACGCCGGCTTCCGCGCCGTTGATCGGATCGTCTATTGGCTCGCATTTTTGCATTTCGGGCGCATTCAAGGCATCGGGATTCCTTGCAAGGGTCCCGGGGTCTGCGATCAGGCCACGAAGGCCGTCTGGGCAGGATTCGGCTTGGCCCCGGCAGCGATGTTTGCAACCGGGGCGATGATGTGGTGGAACCGTGTCGTTCGGCCACGAAAGGGCGCCCGCCGCTAGCCTCTCGCCGGACGGCCGGACAACGAGCTAGGCGCGTTCAGATTTGCGCCCTCGTCCACTCCTACGCCAAGCCGGTCCACCAGTTCGCCTCCGAGCCATGCCGTGATCAGCGCCAGCAGCACTCCAATCACCGAGAGGGTGAAAGCTCCCGCGCTGGGAAGATTGGCCGGCTCGGATAGACGCATGAACCAGCTAATGATGAAAAGCACCGTCACGACTGCATTACCAATCCCATGCCACGTGCCAATCGCTTTGGCACGAGTCCCCGATTGGATGCCGAGATAATCGACAAGTCCGAAGATGGCGGCGACGATCGCGCCAACCACGCCCGCTGCGATCATCCAAAACGACACGATTCCAAAAGAGACATCGTTCGAAGAAAAGTAAGCGATGTCGAAAGCCAGCGAAGTCGCCAGCAGTCCAAGAGGAAAGACGACAAACATCGGATGAATCGGGTGTCCGAGAAATTTAGCTCTGTCCAACATACATCCCCCCTTATAAAGAAGAAACCGGACCGGAACGGCGCGTTTCGCTCGCGTTGATGGGGATATTAGTCGGATTGTTTGAGCAGCATCTGGTAGTGTCGCCGGTAGAAGGGCCGTGTGGCGCCGAGAAGTATGAGCATCATCACGGCTCCTAGCGCCACCGTGATCGCCAACGAATAGCCGATCATATTCGGATCGTGAAACGCGTGATCGTCGAGGTAACCTGGCAGCCACGGGCCTAGGGTCAAGCCGATGATGTTGAGAACGAGCAAAAATAATGCGCCGACTTGGCCGCGCGCCTGATTCGGAAAGATCACCTGTAACGCCGCGACGGCCGTCCCCATGGCGAAGGCAAGGAAAAAGATCCCTGGTGCGAACAGGGCCAGCGTCAGCGTCACGCTGGACATCATGGTGGACGGGACCAGAAACGCCAATATCCCCACCGCGCTCACCAGCGCGATTCTCAGCCGCGCATCCAGGATCCCGCGCTTCTGCCAGCGATCGCTCAGCATTCCGCCGAGATACATCCCCGAGCAGGCGAAGACGATCAGAACGAACGCGAGCGTTTTTCCCGTTTGAGCGGGGCCCCACTTGTAAACTCGCATGAAATAAGTCGCGGCCCATTGGCTGACGGCGTAGGTGCAAGTGGATTGAAACGCCATGCCGAGCGAAATTCCGGCCACCGATTGCCAACGCAAGCGCATCTGGCCGAACGCCTCGCGGAAGCTGGCGCGCGCCGGTACGCCTGTGGCGTCGACGCGCAGTTCGCCGCGCCTTGGCTCGCGAATGGTGAGCGCAAGAAGAGCGAACAGCAAGCCGGGCAAACCGACGATCAGGAACGTCACGCGCCAGGAGGCGATGGTTCCAAGCAGCGGCAAGGTCATCAATGGCGTCCGGCTCAGTGCCTGCACGGTGATGCCCCCCACCAACTGCGCCAAACTTGTGCCAAAAAACAGGCCCATGTAGTACACGCTGATCGCGGCGCCCATCCGCTCCCGCGGAAAGTAATCGGCAATCAGGGAGTACGCCGCGGGACCGAGCCCGGCTTCCCCGACGCCCACACCGACGCGCGCCAGAAACAGCGTCGGATACGTGAGCGCGGCGCTGCATGAGCTGGTGAAACAACTCCAGACCACGATGCAGACGGATACGAGCTTGCGCCGATTCACGCTATCCACCATGCGGCCCAAAGGCAGCCCCATGAAGGTGTAGAAGAGCGCGAAGGCGAGTCCTCCCAGAAGGCCCATCTGTGTGTCTTTAATGTTGAGATCGTGCTCGATCTGCGGAACCAGAAGTCCTAGGATCTGCCGGTCCACGAAGGAAAGCATATAAATCGCGGTCAGGACGCCGACAACGTACCAGGCATAGCCTGTCCGGGGCTTCTTGACCGGCGCGCGAGATGGGGTGATGGCGGGCTGCGTCACGGGACCATTCGATTCTACACGACGCCCCGTCGCCCGCGGACCGGACCTCGTCCACCGGATATACTTTAGGCATGCGGTGGATTTCTGTGTTTCTGCTTTCCTCCTCGATCTACGCCGCCCGCGTGGACGTGGTCGAGGAGATTGTCTGCAAGGTGAATGGGGATATTATTACGCGCAACGACCTGGATCATGATCGCAAGCAGCTCGAACAGCAGCTTCGTCAGCAAAATCTGGCCGGAACGCGGCTGGAGGACGTGCTGAACTCCAAGATGGCGGATCTGCTCCGCGATCGCATCGATAAGCTGCTGATGGTGCAAAAGGGCAAGGAGATGGACCTTAAGGTCGACAGCGACTTGAACAAGCGAATGGCGGAGCTCCAGCGCCGCTCCAACATCGCCGATCCGCAGAAGTTTCAGGACTGGGTCAAGGAACAATCCGGCGAGCCCTATGAGGATTATCGCGGAGATATGAAGAACCAACTCCTGATGGATGGGGTGATCCAGGAGGAGATCGTGCGCAAGATACAGTTCAAGCGCGAGGAACTCCAAGCCTACTATGCGGCGCACAAGAACGATTTCCAGCGGCAGGAGCGCGTGTTCCTGCGGGAAATCCTCGTCTCCACGCAGGGCAAAGATGACGCGGCCCAAGCGGCTGCGGAAAAGAAGGCCAAGGATCTCGCCGCTCGAGCAAAAAAGGGCGAGAAGTTCGCGGACCTGGCGCAATCCAATTCGGACGACCAGGCCACCGCGCAAGAGGGCGGCGTTCTGCCGCCGTATGAAAAGGGAAAGATGCTCCCCGAACTCGAAGCCGCCATCTGGGAACAACCCCGCAGCTATGTCAGCGATCCGATCAAGGTCGCGAGCGGCTACATTATTCTTCGTGTGGACGAGCACTACAAAGCCGGGCTCGCTGCGTTCGACGAGGTGGACAACGAGATTCAAAACCGGATGCTGCAGGAGCGCATCGTTCCCGCCGAGCGCGCCTATTTGAACAAACTTCGCGAGGCGGCTTTTCTGGAGATCAAGCCCGGCTACACGGATTCCGGCGCCGCTCCCGGAAAAAGCACCAAGTGGATGGACCCTGGCGAGCTGAAGCCCGAAACGGTGACCAAGGAAGAACTGGCCAAGACCCGTCACAAGAAGTTGCTGAAGATTATTCCCGTCCCCGGAACGTCGGTGGATAAGACCGGAACGTCTTCTTCGCGATAATGAGGTGGAGCAGGCTTCAGCCTGCAACGGAGGCTTTAGCCTCCGCGCGGCTCTGCGGGGACTGAACTCCTCGTTGCCGGCTGAAGCCTGTTCCACGATCTCGCATGAAATCGCCCTACATTAGCGAACTCCAGGCCAATCAGACTGTCCAGGGAACATTCCTGGTTTCTCACAAAGACGTCCGCCAAAAGAAGAGTGGCGAGCCGTATTTATCGCTGATTCTCGCCGACCGCACGGGCGATCTCGAAGCCAAGATGTGGGACAACGCTTCGGAAGCGTTGGACACGTTCGAGCGCGACGATTTCGTCCGCGTGAAAGGCCTGCTACAAATCTTTCAGAACCGTCCGCAGCTCACCTTGCATAAGATTCATCCGGTCGCCGATGCCGAGGTGGACGCCGCCGATTTTTTTGCCGTCTCAAAGCGCGACCGCGAGGAAATGTTCCGCGAGGTCCAGAGCTGGGTCGCGGGTATGACCGACCCTCACCTGAAGCCCTTGTTGGAGACGATTTTCGAGGACGAATCCATTGCGGGACCGTTCCGCGACGCGCCGGCCGCCAAGAGCGTCCATCACGCCTGGATCGGCGGCTTGATCGAGCATGTGCTTTCGATGTGCCATCTGGCGAAATTCGCCGCCGCGCACTATCCCGGCATCGATTTCGATTTGCTGCTGGCCGGCGTTCTGCTGCACGATCTGGGCAAGATCCGCGAGCTGTCCTATTCGCGCAGCATCGCCTATACCACCTCCGGCCAGCTTCTCGGTCACATCATGATCGGGGTTGGCATCGTCGAGGAAAAGGTCCGCCGCTTTCCCGATTTCCCGACGCGTTTGCACGAGCTGTTGCTCCACATGATCCTGAGCCACCACGGCGAATTGGAATTCGGGTCGCCCAAGGTGCCCGTATTTCCAGAAGCGTTGCTGCTGCACCATATCGACAATCTGGACTCGAAAATGGCGTGCATGCACACCCTGATCGAGAAAGACAAACTCGTGGATGGCGTCTGGACCGCCTACAACCCAGCCTTGGAGCGGTCGGCGCTGAAGAAGTGCAAATTCCTGCAACCGGCCGTCGCCAATGAAGCGGTTGCGCCCGACGGAGCATCTGCTACAAGGATGCCGGCGCTGGATTCGCCACCGAAGCCTCCGATGGAGCCGTCGTCGCCTTTTGCCGCTAAGCTCATCAACGCTTTGCAGCGGGATCGCGGCTAGCGGCACGGCGGTATAGTTTCTATTCAAACAAGAAGCGTTATAATAAAAAAAGAATTTTTATGTCGACTCCTTGGCTGCACCGCTACGCCGTACTCCTAGCGGTCTGCACCCTTTTCCTCGTTGTCGCGGGCGCTTCCGTCACCAGCCACCAAGCCGGCTTATCGGTCCCGGATTGGCCGTTGTCCTACGGACAGGTAATGCCGCCGATGGTGGGCGGCGTGCTTTGGGAGCATGGACATCGCATGGTGGCGACTTTTGTCGGCATGCTCACCGTCGGGCTCGCGATCTGGCTGGCTGTCGCCGAACCGCGGCGATGGATGCGAAGACTCGGCTGGGTGGCGCTCGCCGCTGTGATCGCCCAGGGGTTGCTGGGCGGATTGACGGTCCTGCTTCTGCTGCCTCCAGTTGTTAGCGTGTCTCATGCGTGCCTGGCTCAGCTTTTCTTTTCGACGGCCGTTGCGATCGCGATTTTCACTTCGCGAGGTTGGCACAGCGGTCCCCGAGTGGTCGAGGATTATGGCAAGCCGAGCTTGCGGAGTCTGTCGGTAGTAGCGGTGGGATTGATTCTGGCGCAGATCGCGCTGGGAGCCGGTTTTCGTCATGGGGCCATCGGCATTCTGCCGCATATCATTGGGGCCATGATCGTGTCGCTCGCGATTCTGATTTTAGGCGCATTCGTGCTGCATCAATTCCCGGAGCATGAAACGCTGCGCCGCGCCGCGAAGCTTCTGCTGGCCATCACCCTCGTTCAGGTATTTTTGGGCATCGAAACCTATTTCGCGCGGTTGGGCGCCGCCGAAAAACCTGTGCCCATGCTAATTTTCACGATTGCCCACGTGGCGACCGGCGCTTTGACTCTGGCGTCGAGCGTTGTTCTCGCCATTCAAATTTGGCGCAATGTCGCCGCGCCGAGGCAGGAAACGGAATTGAAGGAGACTGCGGCGGTGATTTCATGAGGAGCGCCGCGGCGAGCTACTTCGAGCTCACCAAGCCCCGCATCACGTGTTTCATCCTGATGAGCACGGCCATCGGTTTTCTGTTCGGATTGCATTTAGCGCCCGCGTGGACCTGGATGCAGCTTGTCCATACGCTGCTGGGAACGGGCTTGATCGCCAGCGGCACGGCCGCGCTGAACCAATGGTATGAGAGCGAGCCCGACGCCAAAATGGCCCGCACCAAGGCCCGCCCGATTCCTTCCGGACGCCTGACCTCGCGCCAGGCATTCCAATTCGGATTTGCGCTTTCCGCGGCTGGATTCGCCGAGCTATGCCTCGGCGTGAATCTGCTCACCGGCTTGCTCGGCCTCTTTACGCTGGCAAGTTATCTATTCGTCTACACGCCGCTGAAACGAATCTCGCCGATTTCGACCACGATTGGCGCCATTCCCGGAGCCATGCCGCCCCTGATCGGCTACGCCGCGGCTAGCGGACTCCTGAATTTCGAAGCCGGGATTCTCTTCGCGATTCTGTTTCTGTGGCAGTTTCCGCATTTCTACGCGATCGCCTGGATGTATCGAGAAGACTACGCGCGAGCCGGCATCCGCATGCTTCCCGTGGTCGAGCCGGATGGCGATTCCACCGGCCGGCGCATTCTCTGGTTTTCGCTGGCGCTGGTTCCGATGAGCCTGGCGCCGAGCTTTTTTTCGATGGCCGGGAACGTGTACCTGTTCGGCGCTCTGATTTTGGGCGCCCTGGTTCTCTATGCCGGTTTCCGCGTAGCGTCCGAACATACGCGCCTGCGGGCCCGGCAGGTGTTGCTGGCGAGCGTGGTTTATCTTCCGCTGCTCTATGGGTTACTCGTTCTGGACGGTAAGCGCTTTTAGCGCCGTGGCGGCGCTTGCGCTCGCCGGTTGCTCTTCGCGCGCAAAACTGCCCGTGCTCGGGAGCGTGCCCCCGTTCGCTCTCACCGACCAGTCCGGCCTCGCGTTCGATAGCGCCAAACTCGCCGATCGCGTCTGGGTGGCGGATTTCATGTTCACCAATTGCCCCGGCCCCTGTCCGCGTATGAGTTCGCAGATGCGCCAGGTGCAGACCGCGCTGGCCTTCGCCGATGTGAAGCTCGTTTCCTTCACCATCGATCCCGAGCGCGACAACCCCGAAACGCTGTCCAACTATGCTGTGCGCTACTCGGCGCGGCAAGGGATCTGGTATTTTCTTACCGGTCCGGTAAAAACGCTCAGGCATCTCGACCGCGACGTTTTCAAGCTGGGCGATATTGACGGCTCGCTCCAGCACTCGACTCGGTTCGTTCTGATGGACCGCAAATCGAGGGTGCGCGGCTACTATCTCACCTCTGAGCCGGATGCCATCCAGCAAATGATTTCAGACGCGAAAAGCTTGCTTCGGGAACGGTCGTGAGCGTCAGCGATCTACCGGCCCTCAATGCGGTGCTGAACGCCACGGCGGCGGTGCTGCTGGTGATCGCCTTTCAGCTCATTCGCAGCGGAAAGAAAGAAGCTCATCGGCGGGTAATGCTGGCCGCCTTTACCGTTTCGGCTCTGTTCCTGATCTCTTATCTGTCGTACCATGCGCTGGCCGGGGTGGTCTACTACAAGAAAACCGGCTTCATCCGGGGCGTCTATCTCACGATTCTTACAACCCACACCATTCTGGCCGCCGCCGTTCCGGTGCTCGCCATTATCACCCTGCGCCGCGGCCTGAAGGGCAATTTTCCCCGTCATCGCGCCATCGCCCGCTGGACTTTCCCCATCTGGCTGTACGTGAGCGTCACAGGCGTGGTGGTGTATTTGATGCTTTACCAATTCTAGGGAAAACGCAGCCGGTACACGCCCCGCCTTTTCAAAACGTCTACACTTGAGTCAGGAGGTGGCGTTTATGCGGCTCCTCGCAATCGCACTTATATTCGCGGGCTCGGGGGCGATTGCCCAGAGCCCGACCGGTTTCGGCCGGTTAATAAATCCCAGCGGGATCCCGCCTTCCCGGGCCGGGGCGGGATTTGGCAGATTGATCTATCCGGGCACCGGCGGACCGCCCATGGTGCGGCGTCCCGGTTTTCCTCCCGCGCTGAGGACCTTCCGTGCGCCCAATATTTCCCATCCGTTTCACGGAAACACGATCATAGTACCGTATCCGGTATTCTATGGCGGCGGCTATTACGGCTACGACGCGCCGCCCGCGCCGCTACAGGGCTCGGATTACGATTCGGGCTATTCGGCTCAGCAGCCGTCGCCGGTTGTGGTTCTGAATCAGAATTTCCGTCCCGACGTGAACCAGGCGCCGGGTTACGGTGCGCCTCCGCCGCCCCCGCCTCCATCGGACCAGAGCCAGGAATCCGCCGCGGCTGCGGCCGATACCTCGCAGATCCTTTTCCTGATCGCCATGAAGGACCACACCATTTTCCCCGCGCTGGCTTATTGGGTGGAGGGCGATACTTTGAACTACATCACCAACCAGGGCGTCCGAAATCGGGTTTCCCTCGATCTGGTGGATCGCGATTTTTCCAAGCAGCTTAACCAACAACGCGGAGTCGATTTCGCGCTGCCCGATACGAAATAGCCGCCACAGCCGATTTCAAGATGTCCCGCCATCCCGTGGCTGAGGATAGCCCTCCCGGCAATCCTGCGGCCCTCCCGGCAACTCGATGGGAAAAGCTCGCCGATTCGCTTGGCCTGCGGCGCAGCATTACAGGCGTCCTCTTCATGGCCGTCCTGGTCGGGATGGGCGAGAAGATGGCCGAGCGCTTCCTCCCTCTCTACCTGCTCGCGCTCGGCAGCGGGATGCTGTGGCCCGGCTTTCTGAACGCGATTAACAATCTGGTCGGCGCGATCTATGCCTTCCCCGGCGGATGGCTGGCCGAGCGCGTCGGGCCCAAGCGCGCGTTGCTCTGTTTCAACCTGATGGCCATCGCCGGGTTTGCCTTGGTGGCGGCGATCCCACGATGGCAGGCCGTGATCGCCGGATCGTTCCTGTTTCTTTCCTGGAGCGCGATTTCATTACCGGGAACCATGGGATTGGTTTCGCTGGCCCTTCCCAAAGCGAAGCACGTCATGGGCGTCACCGTGCACTCGCTGGTGCGCCGCTTTCCGATGGCCCTGGGACCGATTATCGGCGGAATTTTTATCGATGCGTTGGGACCCGTCGAGGGCGTGCGCGTCGCCTTCTCGCTAGCGATCTTATTGGCCCTCGTGGCGATCGTGGCTCAGCAGATCCTGATCGAAGAAACGAAGGCCGCTCCGGCGCCGGATCTGGAGCATCATCCGTTCGCGCTGTTCCGGAGTTTTTCCCCTGCCTTGAAGAGCCTCCTGCTTTCGGACATTCTGATCCGCTTTTGCGAGCAGATTCCGTATGCTTACGTGGTCGTCTGGTCTGTGGAGCGAATCGCGGGACAGAAGACGGCGCAGGTCTCCGCGACGCAGTTCGGCCTGCTTACCAGCATTGAGATGGCTACGGCGGTGCTGTGCTACTTGCCGGTAGCCAGGTTCGCGGACCGAGGCATGAAGAAGCCTTTCGTGACGATCACGTTTATCAACTTCGCGCTCTTCCCCCTCGTTCTGTTGTTCTGCCGTTCCTTCGCCGCGCTCGCGGGCGCGTTCGTTCTCCGCGGCTTGAAGGAGTTCGGAGAGCCTACGCGCAAGGCCCTGATCCTACAGCTTGCGCCCGAGGGGCGCAAATCCGCGGCGTTCGGAGCCTACTATCTTTTCCGGGACTCCATCGTGTCGCTTTCGGCGTTCGCGGGCGCTTTTTTGTGGCGCGCTGGGCCGTCGGTGAACTTTCTCACCGCTTGCGCTTTCGGAGTGCTCGGAGCGATTTGGTTCGCGCTTTTCGGCCGCGATGACGCCTCGCCGGGCTCCACGCGAGCGAACGACGGGTGAAAACCGGCCTCAAGCCCGCTATCGCCTAATTCAAAATTCGCAGATGAGGGCCGGCGTATTTAGCGATCGCGCCATCGCTCGTGACTAGCGTCAAATCTTCGGCCCGCGCCTGAGCGATCAACGCCCGATCGAACGGATCGGAATGTAGAGGCGGTAGATATGCTAGCTCGCCGATGTGGTCCGGGCGGATTGGCAAAATTGTCGCTGCCAACTGATCGACGATTTCCAGCCACCATACGCGCGGGTCGCCGACGTCCAGCTTGCCTTTCATGCTCTTGACCAGCACTTCCCAGTAACACAGCACGCTGAGAAAGACGGGACCCCGGTCAATCGCCCGCCGGGCCTCGCGAGAAAGTCGCTCCGGGTAAGTCGCCGTGCGGATCGCGATATTCGTGTCGAGCAAATAGCCCTTCACTTTAAACGATGGCCGAAAAACTCTTGCTCGGTGATCGGGTCGTCCCAACCGGGATAAAGCTTTATTTTCCCTTTCATTCCCCCAAAGATCACCCGGCGGCGATTGGGAGGTGGCGCGGTGATCTGCGCCACGGGTTTTCCGCGTCGCGTGATCACAACCTGTTCGCCCTGCTCTACGGAACGGATCAATTCGGTAAGACGATTCTTGGCTTCGGCGATGCTCACATCCATACCAATTCCATTATAGCCATTTCTAATGGCCATTTCATTTTCCTCATAGCCACCCCGCCGCTTCCGCCAGCTCTCGCGAATGCGAAGCGGCGAATTTCCATAGCCACATCCCTCTTAGATTGGTCTTCATGGCCTCCGCGAACTGATCCGCGCTCAGCAGCTTCAAAAATTCCGTGCGGGCGTTCCACTTGTTGTCGTCCCAACGCGCGATCCGTTCGTTAATTCCATGAGCGAGGCGCAGATCCGCGCCGAATTTCTTGCGCCATGCCCGCTCGAACGGCTCCAGCGCCCGGCGCGAAACGTCGGACTTCGCCAAAGCCCGCGCCGCAACCTCGCCTGCCATGCGGCCGGCGTGCATCGCCCAGCGGATTCCCTCTCCGAGCAACGACGAGGCGTTCCCCACCGCGTCGCCGATGCCCAAAATTCCATTGGCGGCGAATCGGTCGGCGAACCTTTCCGACGGGATTAGCCCGGTGTGGTGCTCCACCGGCTGGGCGCCTTTGAAATTCACGCCGTACCGGTCGGCGCCGGCAATCAGCCGGTCGAGATAGAGTTCGGGGTCCTCGCGCGAATCGGGATGAATCACACCCACCCCGGCGCGCACCCGCCCTTTTCCCCAGGGACAAATCCACGCATAGCCGGAAGGCGCGATCTGACTGCCCACGATTAACACCGCTTCGCCTTGGTCGCAGTTGGGCGCGAACAGATCGTACTCCGAGCCAACGCCAAAACGGTGAAATCCCGGATCGATTTCCGCCTGCCTGAGTGCCGGATGCTTGAGTAGAGTAGAGCGGTAACCGGTGGCATCCACCACAAGACGGCAGCGCAGCTCCTCCTCCCGGCGCGTGCGAACACCGCGGACGAAGTCGCTCTCCATGATAGGTTCGGTCACGCTCGTGGATAATCGCAGGCGCGCGCCTGCGGAGATCGCCCGCTCCGCCAGGAATTGAAACGAGCCCCGCACGTCGAGGATGCAGAACCGGGGTTTTGGGTAATCGAAACAAGCGGAATTACCCGGAGCGACAAACCTCACCCGCGAAATAGGATGATACAGGCGCTCGGGAATGCCCAGCGCGCGCATCTCTTCGATAAAGCTTCCTCCGCTGGTCCGAATAGGCGAGCCGATCTCGTGATTTTGCTCCAACACCAAAACGGAGCAGCCTTGAGCGGCGAGCGCGGCAGCCGCCGAAAGCCCGGCCGGGCCGCCGCCGGCGATGATGACATCCGTGGACATTTGTTCTATGATTGCAAGCCGCGCAGTGTTTCTGCCGCGATTGCGTTCGGCTGGTGGATATCGGGCCTTAGGATATGCGGTAACGCCGGATCGCGTGCCGCGGACGGGCCGGCGAACTCCGCTATTTTCCGGCTTCCTGCAGCGCCCGTCCAGCTTCCTGGCCGCCCCTCACGGACGCCACCTGGCGATCCGCCGGTGCGCGCAGATACCCGTTCGCCACCACCGACTCGATCAAGGCCACCAGCAGCAAAAGCGCCAGGATAATGGGCGATAGCGACCACGGTGTTTTCGTATCTTCGGCTGCCGCCGCGTTCGCCTGCGCGTTCCCCGAGCCGCCCGCTCCCGTGCCCTTCCACAGATCCAGCGTATCTTTTGGCGTCACGGCGAGATCGGATTCTCTTCGGTCGGCATGCACCGCCTGAAGGCTTCGCCGCCCGCTCGCGGTTTTCACCTCGTAGAAACCCTCGCGCGAAAGTGGAAACGTAGCGGCCGTGGTTGCTTCTTGCAGTGTCAGGACACGCTTGCCGTCCTGATCCAGGACCTCCGCCGGCGCGTTCTTCCCTTCCCCCGCTCTAAGCTCGACGTAGGAATCCACGGTCTGGTTCACCGGCTGCTCCACGCCTCCGCCGCCCAGGTACTGCGCCGATTTTTGAACGAACGGCACAAAGGACGGCGCAATCGGAAAGTCGTTCACGATGTTGTCGAAAGGCGACGTGAAGACCAGAACCTTGCCGCCTCCCACTTGCCCTTCGAGCACCAGCGGCGTGCCGTCGTTCAGCTTCGCCAAAACCCGCGATTTCATCGGCGTCACGTGCGCCACCCAGTAAAAGCGCACGCCTTCAAACCGCTCCACGTCTTTCAGCACCGAATGGCCGGTATCGACGTCGGATGCGGTGAGAAACAACTCGGATTCTCGTCCGGCGTACCGCGTCGCGTCGATCTGGTCGTCGGTCACCGGCACCCGTTGCAGAGCCGCCGAAGATTGCCCCAGCACGATCAGCATGGAGCCCCCAGCGTTCACATAGCGCTGCAGATTGTCTACAAGGCCGTTCGGCAAAACGCCCGGATCGTTCAGTACGACGACGGCGAAGTTCGAAAGATTGGCGCTCGCCGCCGCCTCGGGTCTCTGCGTGTCGAGGGTGAACGCCGCGTCGGTATTCGAATCGAGCGCGGTTTTGAAATAATATTCGCCTTTAGGCCGGCGGCCGTCGTCCACAAAAAGAATCTTCTTTGGATCGGCCCGTTCCACCGAGAATGGAAAGCGATCGTCGGACGAAAGAGCGTCGGCGGAATCGATGCGCACTTCGCCGCGATTAAATCCATACGACGCGTCGAGGCCGAGAAACTCCACCGAGGCGCGTCCGCCCGCCGGAACATTCACCGTTTTCGATTGCGTCGTTTTCCCATTCAGCACCAGGGACACGGTTCGCGTACCCGCGGGCGTACCGAAGCCCGCGACCGTCGCCTGAATCCGCACGCGCTTGGGATCGTAGACGCGGCGTGGCGCCACGACATTCTCTACGGTCCAGTTCGGAAGCTCGCCGCCCACCGGATGCAGAGTGAGCGTCGTGTCCTGATCGAGCCGAAGATCGGTGAAGCCGGGCGGCAGAGCCGTCTTCTGAAGATCGCTCACCAGATGCAGCTCGATCGGCATTTTGGTCGATTGCGCCAGCGCGCGCGTAAATCGCGCCAGCTCGCCGTAAGAGGCGCGGCCATCGGAAGGCTGAATCGCCGCGACGGCGGCCCGCAGCTCGCTGGGATCGTTCGACTGCTGCGTCATCGGCACGACCTGTCCGCCCAGAGCGACGATTTCGGCGGCCGTGTTCGGCGGGATCTGCGAAATAACGTTGAGCGCCTCGCTCTTGGCTTTGTCCAAACGCGATTGTCCGCCTTCGACGGCGCGCATGCTAAACGAATCGTCGACCGCGACCACGACCAGTTTCTTGCCAGAAGCCTTCGCCGTCGCGCGGCGGATGAACGGATTCGCGAATAGCAGCGCCAGCAGAACGATCATGAGCGTGCGCAGGATGAAGAGCACGATATAGTCGAGGCGCTTGTGCACCACCGAGCTTTGCTCGCGCCGCTCGAAGAACATCAGCGAAGGAAATAGCCGCGGGTCGGTCTTGTGGCGCTTCAGCAAGTGCAGCCAAATGGGAAGCCCCACCGCCGCCACGCCCGCCAAAAACCAAGGAGAAAGAAATCCCATTTAAGCCACCTTAAGCTGCGAGGGCCGGTTTCAGCCCAAGGAGGGCGGGCTTTAGCCCGCGCGGGGCTTCAGCCCCGCATCTTCGAAAACGAGAATTTCCCCCACTCAACGGCACTAAACAGAAGTGCACTATTACCGCCGCCGACTTCCACATAGAGACGCCCCGGGAGTACCCGCTTTCATAACCTGGCGCCTCCACGGCAGCCTCCCGCGCGAACGCATCTTCGATGCGGAACACCTTACTTCCGGCGAAGCATTCGTCGCATTCGACCGGCTGCTGGACGCCGCCGGAATCGGACCTGTCCATCTGCGCCGCCCAGAGCTCGCGGCTATCGTTCAAAAGCAACTTTTCGACATCTCCGCCGGAGGCCATTGTTCGCTCCATGCCTATGCCGTGATGCCGAACCACGCGCACTTGTTGTGCACTCCGCAAATCCGTCTCGCGGACCTGATGCGCTACATCAAAGGGGCGACGGCATTGCTTGTGAACGAACGCCTCGGATCGAAAGGTTAGCCGCTGTGGCAGCCCGAATATTTCGACCGGCTGGTGCGCAGCGGCGCCGAGTTCAACCAGATCCGCCGCTACATCGAATGGAATCCGGTCAAAGCGGGCCTGGTCGCGTCCCCGGAAGACTTCCCCTGGTCGAGCGCCTACAAGGAGGGCGGGCTTCAGCCCGCGCGGGGCTTCAGCCCCGCATCTTCGGAGCGGGGATAAATGCTCGCGGAGCGCGGTTGAATGCCCGCGGAGCGAGGTTGAATGCTCGCGGAGCGAAGTTGAATGCTCGCGGAGCGAAGTTGAATGCCCGTGGAGCGCGGTTGAATGCCCGTGGAGCGCGGTTGAATGCTCGCGGAGCGCGGTTGAATGCCCGCGGAGCGGGGATAAATGCTCGCGGAGCGCGGTTGAATGCTCGCCAAGCGAGGCTAAAGCCTCGCGCGGGCTAAAGCCCACCCTCCGCCCCATCACAGCCTCCCCGTCCGAATCGCCAAATACTCCCGCAACGCCGCATCCAGCGGACGCGCCGTGTCCACCAGAAAATAATCCATCCCCGCGCCCTTGGCTTTCTTCTCGATATCTTCCAGGTGCGCGTGCATCTTGTCCCGGTACTCGTGCGCCGCGTAATCCGGCGTCACTTCCATCATTTCGCCCGTCTCCAAATCCTCCAGCATCGCCGGATGCTTCAGCTTCGGACGGATTTCGTCTGGATCTAAGACGTGGAACAGCACCAGTTCGTTGCCCTTGAAACGCAGTGGGCTCACCGTGTCGATAATCCTCTGCGGATTCTCCCAAAAGTCCGAAATCGCCACGACGACTCCGCGCCGCCGCAAGAAGTCCATCAAATGCGCGAACGGCCGTGAAAAATCCGTGCGCAGGCCACCGGGTTGCGCCTGCTCGATGCCATGCAGCAGCCGGTGCAACTGCCCCTGCCGCGTCGAAGGCGGCACGAAATTCCGCACCTCGTCGTCGAACACCACCAGCCCCGCCGCGTCGCGCTGCAAGTGAGCCAGATACAGCACCGAAGCCGCAAGGAACTTCGCGTACTCCATCTTGTCGCGGCCTTCATTGGTGTAGCCCATCGACTTGCTGACGTCCAACAGCACATTCACCTGGCAATTCGTCTCGCCGCGATATCTCTTTAAAAACGCCCGCTCGGTCCGCGCGAACACGTTCCAATCGACGTGCCGAAGGTCGTCGCCCGGCGTGTAGGCGCGGTACTCCGCGAACTCCTGACTGAATCCGAAATCGGGCGAGCGGTGCAGACCCGCGATAAATCCGTCCACAACCGTTTTCGCGACTAAGTCGAGTCCGGCCAGGTTCCGCAGGACGCCGGGGTCCAAGAAGCGCTGGAGCATGAGAGAAACCTGCCTGAAGAATCAGTCGCGCGGCGCGGGCATCGCGTCCAGAAGCTTCTTCAAGATATCGTCCTGCGTAAGCTTGTCCGATTCCGCCTGGAAGTTGAGCAGGATGCGGTGCCGCAAAATGGGCCGCACCAGTGCACGGACGTCTTCATATGAGACGTGGTAGCGATGCTGCATCAGCGCGCGCGCCTTCGCGCAGAGCACCAGGTTCTGCGCCGCGCGGACGCTCGCGCCGAAGTTGACATACTTCTTGACGAAATCCGGCGAGCTCTCGTCCGTGCTGCGCGTCGCCCGCACCAAACCCACCGCATAGCGCGCTACCGATTCCGCGATCGGCACCATGCGCACCAGCCTTTGGAACTCCAAAATCTCTTCGGAATTAGTGACCGCGTCGGCCTGAGAAAGATGTGTGGT
>DATBIA010000035.1:0-48759 GCA_036557165.1 Bryobacteraceae bacterium | reverse complement strand
CATTCCCGGGCTCGCTACACGGCCCGTTGGATCAACGCCCCACCAATCTGCGACGAAACCTTCGCAACTCTACGAATTCGTGGCCCCCTTCGTCAATGCTCATTTCTTGCCGAAAACGGGGTTCTGACACGGGCTGCTAGGAGCGGGACTCTGCGGTAAAAGCGCACAATCGAACGATCAGTCTGGCTATTGTCTCAGGGCGAACACAAACAGCGAACTGCCGGCGTTGACGGCGACGTACTGTTTTCCGTTTACCATATAACTCATCGGGCCGCTATTCACTTGCCCGCCGAGAGAAGCCTTCCACAGCAGCTCGCCATTCCGTGCATTGAGCGCGTAGAAATACCCTTCCCGTCCGCCGCTGAACAGCACATCCGAAGCGGTGGTCAGCACGCCCGCCCAGGTGACGTCGTTCATTTTGAACTCCCACTTCCGCTCCCCGCTCTTGGGATCGAAGGCGCGCACAATCCCGAATCCCTCTTCCTCGTTCCGAAGGTTGGGCTGGAGATTGGCGCCGCCTGAAGGGTTGGGGCCGAGCGTCGTGGGCCAGTTCCCCGTCAGCACGGTCGCCTTAGTGTTTTCCCACCCAGGAATATAGAACAGACCAGTGCTGGGGCTATAAGAAGGCGGATACCAATTGGTGCCGCCCTGGACGGTCGGCGTAACCAGGAGGAGCCCTTCATCCTTCGGATATTTGACCTCGACGCGCATGGGCCGGCCCTTCTCGTCGAATCCGTTCATCCAGTTGACCTTGACAAAAGGAGCGCCGCGCAGGAACTGACCCGTAGTGCGATCGAGCACGTACCACAGCCCGTTGCGATTGGCCCACAACATCACCTTGCGAAGGCGGCCTTGATATTGTATGTCGGCGAGCACGGGCACCTGGGTCGAATCGTAGTCCATCGTGTCGTGCGGCGTGAACTGGTAGTGCCACTTGAGCCTGCCTGTATCGGCATCGAGCGCCACGACGGAATCGCCGTAAAGGTTGTCTCCTAGCCGAGTCGTTCCGTCCCAATCCGGCGCCGGATTTCCGGCGCCCCAGAAAGTAAGATTCGTGTCGGCATCGTAAGCCCCTGTGTTCCAAATGCCTGCTCCGCCGGTCTTCCACGAATCGCCCGACCATGTTTCGTTGCCGGGCTCGCCAGGAGCGGGGATCGTGTAAAACCGCCAAGCTTCCTTGCCGGTCTTCGCATCGAGCGCGACGATTTGCCCCCGGGTGCGCCCATCTCCTCCCGCCGTGCCGGCGATCACTTTATCCTTGACGATCAGCGGAGCGTGTGTGATGGTGTAGCCTTGCTTCGCGTCAGCTACGGTCGTGTCCCAAATCAGCTTGCCGCTTTTGGCGTCGATCGCGACCATGTGCGCGTCGAGCGTACCCATGAACAGCGTGTCGCCCAAAATCGCCAAGCCCCGATTCACACGCCCGCAACAGTTGCGGCCCTCGGGAGCCGGTGTGTAGGGAAAAGTCCAGAAGATGCGGCCTGTCGCGGCGTCGAGCGCGACAACATCATTCGGAGCCTGGATAGTGTACAAGACTCCATCGACGACGAGCGCTGTGGTTTCAAATTTTTCGAGCGACCGCGCCTGCCAAACCCATTGAAGCTCCAGGTTCTTGACGTTTTCGGGCGTGATCTGCGTGAGAAGGCTATGCCGCTGGCCGAGGACATTGCCGGAATAGGTCAGCCAATTTTGCGGCTCTTTGTCCGGATTTAGCAGCCGATCGAAGGTGACGTTCTGGCTCCAGAGGGAACCGGCGAGTAAAAGCGACAGCAGCAAGCGCGCGTGCATGGATCTCAGCTTATACCAGAGGAGCGCGCGAGTGGCCGAGGGCTACGGCGCAAGACCCTCGGTTACCTCCATCTTGGTTCCCCAAGGGTCGGTAATAAACGCGACACGCAGCTTACTGGAGAACCGGCTCGGCGTCAGCGCCTGAGTGATAGTGGCGCCCTGGGCTTCGGCCCGCTTTAGAAACTCCGGCAGATCCCTGACTTCGAACCCAATGTGATCGAGCGATCGGCCCGAGGTGGGATCGAGCTTTATCTCGCTCTTCGACATCGCAAGAATCACGCCGGGGATATCGACGCAATCGGTCTGATCCCGCGCCCCGCCGATCGCGCGCTTGCTAGGAACACCGCCGAGGATTTTCGTATACCACGCCTGCATCGCGGGAACGTCCTGCGGATACAGATGAATGTGATCCAACTGGACAGGAACTTTGAGGGATGGGTCTCCCACGAATTCCAGTCGAATGCCGTCGGGACCGAGGATGTATCCGTGATTGGGATTTTTATCCTGCTCGATCATGTATCCCTCGGCCTTCCATTTCGCCATCGCAGCCGGCAGATCCCTCCACACGAGGCCGAAGTGATTAACTATGGACCCGACGGTGCCGCCTTTGGTCTCACCTTTTCGGACAAGGATGTAGACGCCGGGGAACTGGATCATCTCCAACTTCTGATTCGCCACGGGAACGCCGCCCATCACGGTCCAGAACTTCTGCTGCGCGGCAACGTCGCTGACATACAGATGAATATGACCTGCGCTGACGCCTGCGGTATTCGGCGCCGCGAGCTGGCCTATTGCCGGCAGCAGCAAACTTCCGGCGAGAAGGAACATGGACACGATCCTGGCGTTCATGGAAGACACTGTATCAGGAACACGAAGAGAAGGGAAGGTCAGTCGCGCTTTCCCGCTGCGTAGCGGTCAATTGACCAAGGGCCGGGCATTGCGACAAGCAGCGGCTATACGGGGAGGTAGCCCGAATCGGCAGGGGCCTCAAGCGGGAGAGACTTCGAGCGTCGCTGGAATTTCTGGAGATCCAAAATAGCTCTGCGTATCGCTCTGTAGTCATCCGATGGCACGCTGACAGACGCACCCCGGTCGTCAAGATCTAGCAACTTGTCCGGAGCTCTTGTGGTAGCCAATAGATCTACATAACAACCATAGTCCAACTTGTAAACATCATACCGGGTTCCGGGTTCGTCGTGCCCCGAGATGCTTTTCTTGATTACGTGGAGTAGCCTAGCGTCGAACAGCGCATCGATGAGGGGGTCGCGGGTGTTTGAAAGGAGTAGAAATGCCCTTGCCCTCCGATGTGCAATTACGTCGTCCATAATCCAGTGAAGGAGTTCTTCCGCCTCCAAATTGGAGCGAACTGCTCCTTCTTTATCCCGCTGGAACCACGTACGCGCAGCGACCCGAATAGTAGAAATGGAAATCTTATCGTTGAGGCTCCTCTGCGCCGCAATTGACAGAACATTGAAGGCATCGCGCGGCACTCCTTCAGCAGCACGTACGAAGTCTTCGAAGGCATTCCGCTGCGTGAACGCGGCCTGAATCAAATCGTCCGAGCTGCGGAACTCCGGTTTCGGTACCGCCTCTGACGAGTAGTGCTTCAGCAGGAGTTCCTGGAAGAACTCGACGGCTCGGTCTGCGTTGTTATCAAAGACCATGTAGTCGTCCAAGTCAACATCGGCCGAGGCGTCGGCCCCAATTTCAATGCCGGTGTAGTCGCCATGTAATCCGATCTTGAAGTGCGATCGCTGTTCGATAGCAGCGATTTTAACTGTGATGCCGGAGACAGGGAAAAGAGCCCGCCTGACCAGATCCGCCAGATATGGCTGAAGCTCCAGCGGAATGGTGCTCCACTCGTCTAACACGATCAAGATTCGCGCCGGGCTAAAAGCCTTCGTCAATTCGCCCAGCGTCCTGCCAACACTTCCAAAATGAACCCTATATCTTACTGAACCTGACTCCTCTAGGCGGCTCTCCGTCTGGGCGGATAGCCTGTTGCCGCTTGTCAGAGTGGCCTCTACTGCCGGCCTTTCCTGCAGGGAGAGTTTGAGCGTTGAAGAGTCCTCGCGGTCCGCGCGAGCCCCGAGTTTTGTTTCTCTATGAACTTCGCCCACGACTTCCAGCTCCGTTATTGACTCCGCGAGCTTATCCAAGACAGGACCGAGCGTCGCTAGATCTAGATCAGCAGTGACGGCGTGCTCCATCAGACTCTCGTGAACCGCGCCTAAGACGTCGAGCAGGAGGCGTGTACCTCGCTGGGGGAGCGGAATTTGGGGATCAGCGTAGATACCACCAGACGATCCCATATTCCGAAGATCAACGTAGACCGGAATTGCCCCTTCAATTTTAAGTTGTTCGGCAACGTAAAGCAGGGCATGCGTCTTCCCAGTCCCTCGCCGTCCATAAACGATTTGATGATCGCGAGAGGATAGGACAGGGATCAGCGGCCCTAAATCGACAAACGTCTGGACCAGGGTCTTGCGGTCGACCGACTCAGCCCGCCGGGAGATCCCAACAAAAGCCGTGTTAATCGAATACGCCATGCTCCTTTGCTCAGCCACGAAAGATATTGTACCCGCAGCCAAAGGAGAAGTCCTCCCTGAGCACTCTGGGCTCGAACCACTTGGCCGTAAAACGCTTTACCCCGGACTGCCCGCCGCGGGGGCAGCTTGTAGTCAAACTGATCCAATACCCTGCTGGGGCGAGCGCGCCCGCGAGAGTCATGGACATCTGGAGTCGCTGGTGTCCCGCTCCAGCCTTACATCTGTGATAATAATTGCGTGTTTGCGAACCAGAGTCCCTGCAAGGCCTTGAGCCCTCTCCTGGTTCTGCTCGTTTCGCCGGCACTCCTGCCAACCCGAGCCGTAGCTCAGACTACTCCCGCCGCGGCCAGCCCCGATCAATATCGCGCGATGTTGAACACGTACTGCACTGGCTGCCACAACAGCCGAGCGAAAGTCGGCGGCCTCGCCTTGGACGGCCTGGACATCCAAGCCGCTGCCGACAACGCCGAGATCTGGGAGAAGGTCTTGCGCAAGCTGCGCGGAAACTTGATGCCCCCGCCCGGCAACCCCCAGCCTCCGCAAAAGGAGATGGATTCATTCGCGGCCTGGATGGAGAACACCCTCGACACTCATGCCAAAGGACCCAAGGCGGGCCATGTTCCGATCCAGCGCCTAAACCGCACCGAATACGCCGCATCGGTGAAAGCGCTTGTGGGCGTGGAAGTAAAAGCGACGGACGTGCTGCCGCAGGATGTCCAGGTTCAAGGCTTCGACAACATTGCGGCCGCTTTGACCGTCTCCCCCACGTTCCTGAGCCAGTACATCACCGCCGCCCGGCAGGTCGCGAAACTTGCAATCGGGAATCCCAATCCTCGTGTCGGGAATACGAAATACACGATCGCAGCCAATCAGAACCCTGACCTGCCCCTGCCTCTGGGCACCCGCGGCGGCATACGATTCAACCACAGCTTTCCCGCCGATGGCGAGTATCGCATCACTGTTAACGACCTCGCGGTAGGCATATACGCCTCCACGCTCGAGAATGTCAGCACACTGGTAGTCATGATCGACGACAAAATCGTCTTCCGCCAATCGATCGGCGGACCTGAGGATGAAGCGCTTCACGACCGCAAAGGGCCTGAGGGACGCGCCGAAATCATGCAGCGTTTCGCAAAGATTCCCGTCCAGGTCTCAGCCGGCGTGCACGATGTTGTCGTAGCTTTCATCGACCGTTCCCACGTCGAGTCGGATCACAATATCGCAGACCCGTTCTTTGACGTCCTGACGAAAAGCTGCTCTTGTGCGCCTCCCGGGCGGAGGGTTCGTCTTGTCGATGGCGTCGAGATTACTGGACCTTACAACCCGACGGGTGTTTCAAGAACCGCCAGCCGCAGTCTCATCTTCGTTTGCGATCCCAAGGCCACAGAAGAGACCTCCTGCGCGCGGCAGATCACTGAGAATCTCGCGCACCGCGCCTACCGTCGTCCCGTCACCGCCGACGAGCTTGGGCGCCTCATGCGGTTCTACGAAGCCGGGCGTCGAGGTGGAGGGAGCTTCGATCAGGGAATCGAGCAAGTAGTGGCGGCGGTGCTGGCTAACCCCAACTTCCTGTATCGGGGGATTTGGGGGACTCCGATTCCTGGCGCGCCGCCAAACAGCGAACTTGCTCTGACCGATCTCGAATTGGCGTCCCGTCTTTCTTTCTTCCTCTGGAACACCGGACCGGACAAAGAGTTGCTTACCTTGGCCGAGGCGGGCGGATTGACGAAGCCTGGGGCAATAGAAAAACAGGTGAGGCGCATGTTGGCGGATCCCAAAGCTTCCAGCCTCGTCACCAGTTTTGCAATGAAGTGGCTGAACCTCGACGGCCTCGATTCCGTGAAACCCGACCCGGTGTTGTTCCCGGGATTCGACGATCAACTGCGACGAGATTTTTCCAAGGAAGTCGAGGCATTCCTCAGCAGCATCCTTTTGGAAGAGCGAAGCATTGTGGATCTCCTGACCGCCGACCACACCTTCTTGAATGATCGGCTCGCGCGCCATTACGGAATAAATGGGGTCACCGGCTCCCAATTTCGCAGAGTCACGCTGGAGGAAAAAGAGCGGTTTGGCCTTCTGGGAAAGGGCGCCATATTGATGCGGACGTCTTATGGCGATCGCACGTCTCCCGTATTGCGGGGCGCATGGGTGCTCGATAAGATCCTGGGCACGCCCCCGACCCCACCTCCGCCGGATACCGCAACCGATCTGTCGCAAAAGGCAGGCGAGCCGCCGAAGACGGTGCGGGCGCGGCTTGAGCAGCACCGCAGCAAAGCAAGTTGCAGGCAGTGCCACGGGGTCATCGATCCAACCGGTTTGGCTCTGGAAAATTTCGATGCCGTCGGCGCGTGGAGGACCACGGACCAACAGGCGAACGCGCCGATCGACGCGAGCACGGTGCTGCCGAATGGAGTGGCGATCAATGGTGTTGTGGAACTCAGGACGCAACTGGCGAAGCGCCCCGATACGTTCGTCAAAGCCGTGACGGAGAAGTTGATGATGTACGCTCTGAATCGCGAATTGGAATACTTCGATATGCCTCAGGTTCGGAGGATTGTTCGCGAGGCTGCGAAAAACGACTACACGCTGTCTTCCATTGTTTTGGGAATCGTTAATAGCGACTCCTTCCGTAAGCAGGCTCCGGAACCCGTTACGAATGTAGCGGCCGCGAAGTGATCGTTGATCTTAAGAAGAACATGTTTATCACGAAGAAACATCTTTCGCGCAGAACGGTGCTCAAGAGCGCCGGCGTGGCCCTGGGATTGCCGTTTCTCGATGCGATGGTTCCCGCGGGCGCGGCTCTTGCGCAAACCGCCGCGGCGCCTAAGCTGCGGATGGGCTTCTTTTATATGCCCCACGGCGCGATTATGGGCAACACTTCGCATGGTCCAGCCATGGACAAATGGACCCCCAGCGGCTCGGGATCTAATTTCAAGCTCAGCCCGATTCTCGCTCCACTCGAGCCGTATAAGAAATATATTTCGTCTTTCGGAAATCTCGAGAACGCCGCCACCTCGGGCTCGGTTCACACCTTTACCGCTTCCACGTGGCTCAGTTGCACCCGTCCGGACCTGGGCCGCACCAAGGCGCACATGGCCGTGACTCTCGATCAGGTGATCGCGAAAATCATCAGCCAGGACGCGCCGCTGCCCTCGCTCGAAGTCGCGTCGGAAACGATCGTGCAGACGTCGGCGGGCAACGGCAGCCCGTACACAACTCTGTCGTTCCGCGATGCGGATTCTCCGCTTCCCATGGAAACCAATCCGCGCAAGGTCTTTTTGCAACTGTTCGGCGAGGGCGACACGCCGCGGGAGCGGGCATCCATCGCCGATCAAACCAACAGCATCCTCGATCTGGTGCTGGACGACGCTAAGAGTCTCCAGGGAAAGCTCGGCAATGGCGACCGTGCCGTTCTCGATGGGTATCTTGAAAGCGTTCGCGAAATCGAGCGGCGTGCGCAGGTAGCAGCCTCGAAGGATCTTTCCGCCCTCAAGATTCCCGATGCGCCTTTGGGCGAGTTGGAAAATTTCGCCGAGCAGGTGAAGTTGATGTTTGACCTGATCGCACTCGCTTATCAGGCCGACATCACACGCGTGGTGGCCTTCGTCATGGCCGCCGAAGGCACAAACCGCACTTACAACCACATTGGAATTCCGGACGCTTTCCATCCGATGTCGCACCACGCGAACGATCTTGAGCGGCTCAACAAGCTCGCAAAGATCCAGACCTGGCACGTGGAGAAGTTTGCGGAATTTCTTGCCAAGATCGCGGCGACGCCGGACGGACAAGGAACGTTGCTGGACCATTCGATCTTTATGTATGGGTCGAATATGAGCAATAGCGACCTGCACAACAACTATCCGGAGCCGAATATTCTGGTGGGCGGTGGCAACGGCAAGATGAAGCTCGGCGGACAGCATCTGGTGCTGCCGGAGAAGACGCCGATTGCGAATCTCCACTTGACGCTGCTACAAAAGCTAGGAGTAGAGCGCGACAAGTTCGGCGACAGCACCGGGGCTATTGCGGAAATCTAGGATTCGGCAAGTGGACCGCAGAGACTTTCTCAAAAGTGGTGTGGTGGGTGCGCTTGGCGCGTGGGCATCGCGAAGTCTGAGCGCACAGCAAGCCCCCGATCTCCGCCGTTTGACGGACAGTCTCGCGGTTTTGGACGGAGGCGGTGCGAATGTAGTGGCCCTCTCCACTGCCGACGGTTTCGTGCTGGTGGATAGCGGCGCGCCTAAGTCCAGCGAAGAGGTAATTGCAGCCCTCAAGACGTTGGGCTCGAATGCAAACGTACAGACGCTCTTCAACACTCACTATCACATCGACCAGACCGGCAGCAACGAAATCTTCGGGGCGTCGGGAACAAAAATTATCGCGCACGAGCACACTCGCCAGTGGATGTCCACGGACTATTGGGTTCCGGATGAAGATCGCTACGAGAAAGCTCGTCCAAAAGCAGCTCGCCCCACCGAAACATTTCAGGCGACGGGCTCGTTGAAAATGGGCGCCGAGCAGATCGACTACGGCTACCTTCGTCTGGCCCACACGGACGGCGACATTTACGTCTTTTTCAAGACTTCGAATGTGCTGGCCGTAGGAGACGTTGCATCTCCGCTTCGTGACCCCGCTTTGGATTATTTCACTGGAGCGTGGATCGGCGGCCGTGTCGATGCCATGGACATGATCCTGGGGCTCGCCAATGAGCAAACTCGGATTGTACCCGCGGCCGGTCCTGTCATGACAAAAGTCGAATTCAAAGCCGAGCGCGACATGATGGAAGAGGTTCGGAAACGCATCTGGAAACAGGTCCTCCAAGGCGACGGTCCGAAGGATATGTTGGAGGCCGGCGTTCTGAACGGCCTGGCTCGAACCTGGAAAGATCCGTACAAATTCCTGTATGATGCCGCAAAAGGCATGCTGGCTCACCACAACAAATTGGACCCGAGCGTCGTGTAGGAGGCACAGGTGAAGCGCTTCTTCCTCGCCGCCCTCTGCGTTGTTGCCTCTCGGCCAGTCGGGGCCCAGACCGCGCAGGGTTCTCTCGCCACCCTCATTCAAACCGGCGACCGCAAGGGCGCGCTTGAGAAGATTCGAGCGGGCGCGGACGTGAATGAAGCCCAACCCGACGGCACCCGTCCGATCCACTGGGCCGTGTACCAGGTCGATTATGAGCTGCTCGATGCGTTGATCGCGAAGAAAGCGAAAGCGGACGTCGTCAATGAGTTTGGATCCACCCCTCTCGCTGAAGCCGCTAAGCTCGCGGACGTCCGCATGGTGAAGACGCTGCTCGACGCCGGCGCGGGGCCCGAAGGCGCCAATCTGGACGGTGAGACCGCGCTAATGCTGGCGATCAAGACCGGGGAGTTGCCCGTGGTTCAGATGTTGATCGCAGCCGGCGCTAACGTGAACACCGTTGAGAAGGAGCACAATCAAACCCCGTTGATGTATGCTGCCGGCGCGAAAAGAAATGCGGGCGCCATGGTCAAGCTGCTTCTTTCGAGAGGCGCCGATGTTAAGCCCCGTGAGCTGTACTACGATTGGCCAACTCAGATTTCGCAGGAGCCTCGCGTGCAGTATCATCCGGTCGGGGGCTTGACAGCGTTGCTGTATGCGGCGCGCGACGGCTGCTATGAGTGCGTCGAGGCGCTGATCGGAAAAGGCGCCGACGTGAATGTCCCGACTCCGGAAGGCGTCACGCCACTGATGATCGCTCTCGATAACGACAATAACGATGTCGCCAAACTGCTGCTCGATCATGGAGCCGAACCGGGCGTATGGGATTGGTGGGGGCGCACGGCGCTGTATATCGCCGTAGATAGAAGAGATGGCGGCAGCAGCGGTGGCGGCTTGAAAGTCCTGGTAGACGCCAGTCATTCAGCGCATTTTTCCAGCATGGACATCATCAAATTTCTACTCGCCGCGAATGTCGATCCTAGCCCCGAGCTGCGTATGCATCGTCCCACGCGCGGAGGGTACACCGGACGTTTCAGCGACCCTCTGCTGGATACGGGATGCACACCTTTGTTGCGCGCCACGTTGGGCAATGATACGGAAGTAATTCAAGCCCTCCTGGCCAAGGGTGCTTCACCTAACGTCAACGCAATGGGTGTCACGCCATTTCTAGTCGCGGCGGGTGCTGGAGCCGGCGGACGCGGCGGACCCGCGGTGGCAAGCGCCGGCGCATCCATAGCGCTCATGGATTTGTTCCTTCAGCACGGCGCGGACGTGAATGCTCAGGTCACCGGGACGAAGACGTATTCCATGCGAATCGCTCGCTCGCCTTCGACAAACGAAGGCATCACGGCTCTTCACATCGCGGCGCAAGCCGGTAGGGCGGATCTCGTTCGCTACCTTCTTGAGAAGGGCGCCGACCCTAAGATCGCCGATAGCAACGGTCGCAAACCGATCGACTTGGTTGGCGCAGCGGCAGGCCGGCCAGCCGCTCCCACGAGTCCTACGACGGGGAGCGCGGCCAGTACGCCGTCAGGTGGACGCAGAGGTCGGGGCGGTCTTCAAGCCGGACCTACAGCCGCAAGCGCAGCGGAGATTCGCGCGCTGCTGGGGAACGCCGCGTCTAAATAATAGCTAGAGAATCTGGACAGATACTCAGGACATTTCTCGATGGTTGACAGCCGCTGTCAACTTGCTTGACTCCCAAAAAAGGCCGAAGTACACTTGGACACCTTTTGATTCGTAACCGATGCTGCTTTTCGCAGCTCAGCGGGGAGGGTGTTCGCATGCGTTTCGTCACCGTTTCAGCAGCTGTTTTTGCCATTGCCGCGACGGTCCTCGGGCAGGGTGAGCGCGGAAGTATCACCGGGACCATCGCGGACCCGGGTGGCGCTGTTGTCGCATCCGCTGTTGTCGAGGCCAAGCACGTCGAGACTGGAACGTTGTATAACACGGCCACTACAAGCACGGGCAACTACACGCTCGGTCAACTTCCGGTGGGCGAGTACGAGGTGACGGTCACCGTCCCGGGATTCAAAAAGTTCACGCGGGCCGGCTTGAGCGTGCAGGTGGCGGCTATCGTGCGTGTAGATATCACCTTGGAAGTCGGCACTGTGTCGGATTCGATCACAGTCACTGAGGCCGCGACGCTGCTCAAAACGGAGAGCGGCGAGCTTAGCCACAACGTCCAAACAACGACCATGGACGGTCTCCCGATACTCGGCATAGGCTCCACGATTGCGGGCAGCGCCGGCATCCGCAATCCGCAAGCGGTGATCTACCTCATTCCCGGCTCCTACGTCCAGGAGAATGCAAGCGTCCGTGTAAACGGCGCTCCGGGTAACACGGCTACCTACCGAGTCGAAGGACAGGACATTACTAACGGGAACCAAATCACACAGGCGCAACAACAACCCAGTATCGACGCTATCCAGGAAGTGACCGTGCAGACAAGCAACTTCGCCGCCGAGTACGGACAAGTGGGTGGTGGGTACTTGAACTACTCGATGCGGTCCGGCACGAACCAGTTCCACGGAAGCGCATACGATTACATCGTCAATGAAGCGTTCAACGCCAACACTCCGTGGTCGAATACGAAACCGAAGGCTCGCCGGCAGGACTATGGTTTCACGATAGGCGGGCCGGTAACGATCCCGAAGGTATACAACGGCCATGATAAGACGTTCTTCTTCTTCAATTGGGAGCAGTACCGGGAGACGCAAGTCATCAGCAATCTCAATTTGACCGTCCCGACGCTGGCTTACCGCGCGGGAAATTTCGCTACGGCGCTTACCGGGCGCATGTTGGGAAACGATCCGCTGGGGCGTCCGATCCCTGAAGGCGCTATTTACGATCCGGCGACGCAGCGGACCGCTCCAGGCGGGCAGTTGATTCGGGATCAATTTCTCGGCAATGCGATCCCCGCGGCGCGCCTCGATCCAGTAGCGCTAGCAATCCAAAGTTTGATCCCTACGCCGGCAAGCTCAAGTGTGATTAACAATTTGATCAATCCATTTCCTAGTGTCCGTCATACCGAAATTCCGGCCTTCAAAATCGATCACACGATCAACAGGAAGGCCAAGTTGTCGTATTACTGGCACGAGACCAAAACCGCGAGTAAGTATTCGCCGCAATTGAGTGGAGCCGACGGATTGCCCGAGCCAATCACGCAGGCTATGGGCACCTACGTCACGGCTTTTGTTCAGCGCGCTAATTTCGAGTACACGATCGCGCCGACTCTTCTGTTCCACGCCGGCGTGGGATACCTCTACAACAACTTCAACGACAATCCTGTGGTGACCGATTTCAATCCTCAAAAGACGCTGGGTTTAAACGGAGTTCCAGTGAACCGTTTGTTCCCGTACATCACTGGACTGTGCGCTAGCGCGTCTACGGGATATTACGCCTCCGGTTGTGCCGGCACGGGTGGAATGAAGTTCATGGGAACGATCCAAAACCGCACCCCGCTTGCACTGGAGAAGCCCACCGGCAACACGAGCTTGAGTTGGGTTAGAGGCAACCACACGTACAAGGCGGGTGGCGAATTCACGGTGAACAATAATTTGTCGACTCTGTTTACGTACACCGGAACGAATCTCAACTTCAGCACCGCGGAGACGTCGCTACCGTATCTTCAGGCTTTGACCGTCGGAGGCGGCACGCCCGGCTTTGCTTATGCAAGTTTTATGCTCGGGCTTGTGGATTCGATGAGAATTGCACCGCCCCAAAGTATGCATGTGGGGCAGCACAAGATCGGGGCGTTCGTGCAAGATTCTTGGAAGGTCACACACAAGTTGACCCTGGATTACGGCTTGCGTTACGACTTTCAAACATACTCGAAAGAGGACGTCAATGCGCCTTGGGCCCAGTTCGCGCCGCATATTGCCAATCCGTCGGCTGGTGGGCATGCTGGCGCCGTCGAGTTTGAAGGTTACGGACCTGGCCGATGCAATTGTAGTCTCGCGAACAATTATCCATGGGCCTTCGCGCCCAGGCTGGGAATCGCGTATCAAGTACTGCCTAAGACGGTGTTGCGCGGCGGCATCGGGATCGTATACGGTTCGCCGTCCGATTCTTACGGAGTTACGGCCGGGGCGTACTCCATCCCCGTCCCCGTGAGTTCTCCCTCTTTTGGACAGGGCGTGTTCGCAATGGCGAGCGGAATTCCGTTTGCGCCGCTCCCCTTCCCGAATTTCGATGTTGGCCAGTTTCCGCAACCCGGTTATGCCACTACGCAAGCGCCGGCATTCTTCCTCGATCAGAACGCCGGGCGGCCGCCCCGCCAGGTGCAGTACAGTTTCGGGCTCCAGCGTGAGATCACCCGCGACCTGATGGTCGAGGCTTCCTATGTGGGGAACGTGGGAGTTTGGTGGGTCGCGCCGCAGTATGTCAATCCCAACGCGATCACGCCCGATCTTCTGTCGCACTATGGATTAAGTCTGAATAACCAGGCCGATATAAGCTTGTTGTCTTCGCCCGTCAATTCGGCGTTGGCGGTTTCACGAGGCTTCAATACAATCCCCTATTCAGGCTTCCCCGTGACAGCGACGGTGGCCCAGGCTCTCCGGCCGTTTCCGCAGTTCAACACAGTCTTCGGCGCGTGGGACCCCGATGGAAAAACCTGGTACAACTCGCTTCAAGCGAAAGCTACCAAGCGCTTCTCGCACGGCCTGGATTTTACAGCGTTGTTCACTTGGTCTAAACAACTCACCACCGCGGCCACTAGCCTCGTCAACAACGCTACGGCGGTGAGCGACGGCGGCGCGCCGCGGAACGACGTTTTCAATTACAACCAGAACAAGTTTCTTTCCGCGTTCGACCAGCCTTTCAACTTCACCCTTGCTCCCAGCTACACAACTCCTAGCCTGCACATAAATAGATTCGCTTCGTGGATGCTGCGCGACTGGCAGCTCAACGGCTTGTTCGCGTATGGAAGCGGATTTCCGATCCTCGCCCCCCTGGCGCAAAACAACCTGAACACCGTATTGCTGCGTGCGAATGCCGGCGCGGCGATCAGTTACGCCAATCGCGTCCCCGGGGCGCCGCTGTTCACTCACGATTTGAACTGCCACTGCTTCGATCCGAACAAGGAATTTGTTTTGAACCCGGCCGCTTGGACTCAGCCCGGTCCCGGCCAATGGGGCACGTCGGCGGCGTATTACGACGATTACCGCTCGCAGCGCCGCCCTAATGAGAATCTCGGGCTCGGCAGAGCGATCCGGTTCAAGGAGCGTTATGAGCTGAACCTTCGCATCGAGTTCGCGAACATATTTAATCGCGCCGAGATGCCCGCCCCTGTATCGACGAATTCGGCGGCGACACAAACCAGAAATTCGCAAGGAGTTCCGACCGGAGGATTTGGACAAATCAATACAGCCGGCATCGGACCTGCGACGAACATTCAGACCCCCACATCGCGCCAGGGCACGGCGGTGGTGCGATTTAGATTCTAACCCTGCGCAGTGTTCACATTCCTTTGTACGACCACCGCATCACTCGTTGTCCAAAGGATTCGCCCAGATAGATGTTCCCTTTCGAATCCACAGCGAGATTGTGAATGTGGAAGAACTGCCCCGTCCCGTGGCCGCCGTGCCCGCCAAACCAGCCGACCACTTCGAGCCGGCTTCGATCCAGGATCTGTACTTTCTTGTTGACGCCGTCCGGCACATATAGGAATCGCTGCTGCTTATCGGGCGAGAAGCCGATATCGAAGGTAGTGCCCTCTTCCGCCAGTGTCTTTCGCTCGACGTAACCTTCTTGCACGAACGTTCCATCGGGGCGGAAAACCTGAATGCGATTGTTTCTGCGATCGCCGACGTAGACCAAGCCATCGTTGGAAATCGCGATTCCGTGCGGAGTATTGAACTGCTCCGGTCCGCGGCCTTCGAAGGTGCGAGCATTGGACGCTTTATCGTCGGGCTTGTTGCCGTATGCTCCCCAGTGGCGCTTGTACGCGCCGGTATCGGCATCGTAGACGATCACCCGCCGGTTGCCGTAACCGTCCGCCACAAACACTTCGTTAGTCTTGGCGTACACCGCGATCGCGGCGGGCCGGCCGAGGTTCTCCGTGTCATTGCTACCGCCGGTTTTGCCGTGATGCCCAATCTGCAGCAGGAATTTTCCTTTGTTCGTGAATTTCAAAATCTGGGTGTCTTTGCCCCCATTGCCGGCAATCCAGACATTCTCTTTGTAATCGACGAACATGCCGTGTTCGGTATCGGGCCATTCGTAGCCAGGCGCAGGCCCTCCCCAGGCCTGAATCAGATTGCCGGCCATATCGAATTCCAGCACGGAAGGCGCGGGCGCGCAGCAATCGGCTTGGGGAGGATTTGAGGAGGCGTATTTGTCGTTATTCTGCAAACTCCTCGGCCGATTCGCCACCCAGATGTTATCGTGCGAATCGACAAAAATGCCGCCTACACCGCCCAGTTGCCAGTTATTCGGCAGCGGTTTGGGCCAATACGGATCGACCTCGAACTTCGGCACGCTGCCCGCGCCGGAAGCGGGCTTATGAATTAGCAGCGGCACGGAAACCGCGGCGGCGAGTACAACGCCACTAAGGACAGAAAAATATCTCGCCTTCATGCGCAACCTCCAATCCTTTACTTGCTGGGGTGCAGCAGCAACTTCTGAACCCGCCAATTCAGGATTTCCGCGACGTAAAGCTCGTTCTCGGCCGGGCAAGCCATCTCGTGAATCCAACCGAATTGTTTGATCTGCCGCCCCGTGCTGCCGAACATTCCGAGCACTTGGCCATCGAGCGTCAGTTTGTATATGCGGCCGGGATAAGAGTCCGCGCTGTACAAATATTGAGTCCCCGGACCGGGCGTAATACAGATCGCCCACGGCGAGCCGGGTCGCCTGGATCCTTGCGGCGGATTTTCTGCAGTGAACGCGTTGCCGTACCAGACGCGGGCGCCGGGCGGCGCTGGAATGTCGATCTTTATGATCTTCAGGAAAGTCCCATCGTGATCGAACACCTGAATGCGGCTGTTCTCGCGATCCGCCACATAAATGTTTCCCTTCGCGTCCGCGGCGATGCTGTGAGGTGTGTTGAATTTGCCCGGTTCAGTGCCACGGTCGCCCCACTGCTTCACCCAATCGCCATTCTTGTCGAATTTGGCGACGCGCGAATTGATGTAGCCGTCGCTGATAAAGATATTACCTTCCGGATCCCACGTGACGTCGGTCGGCTGCCGGAACTGGCCATCGATGGCGGGACGCGGCGGATTCACCCGGGTCCACGGCCCACCTTCATCCGAGGCTTCCTTCTTGCGCCCGAACACCATCGTCACGCGGCCCGCCGGATTGAACCGGATCACCATGTCCGAGCCCTTGTCGATCGCCCAAAGGTTGTCGTCCTTGTCGACGCGCACGGTGTGCGCGAAGGACCAGGCGTAGAGGTTGTGTCCAATCTCGCGAATGTATTTGCCGTCGGGCCCGAATTCCAGCACCTGGGCGGCCGTAGCGCCGTAAGCCGGACCACTGCTGTTGCCGCGATTGAACACGAAAATATGCTTTTTCGAGTTGACCGCAACGCCCGAAGGCTCGCCCAAGTGCAGATCCGGCGGCAACTTCAGAAAATCGGGAACGGAATCGTAGGCGATTTCTGGAACGCTGGAGGAAGACCCCGTGTCGGCGGCAAATGCCGCCGCGCCGGCTAGAAGAAAAGCTGCAACGAGTAGATGACTGCTGAATCTCATCGAACGACCTCCGCAATACGGTGCTTACGATATCACAATCGCCGCAAACCCATCACGCAGAGCGTGGCTTTCAACCAGTTAGACTCGTGATGGCGGTTGGGCCATAGCCCTTTGAGCGCCCGCAACTCGGTGTCATTCATTGCTCTCATACTGCGGCCCATATCTCACAAATGGTGCGTTAAGAAACGTGCACCGCCGTAGCGTTAAGTCTGTCCCGACGCGGCCTAACGACGATTTCAACCTCCTGATCGACTTTTACCAGAAAGCGCAGCAGCCGTTCAACCGAGAACTGCCGGAAGTCGCCGCGCAGCATCTTGGATATGTGGGCCTGACGGACGCTGAACGTGCGGCGGCCTCGGTCTGTTTCATCCGGCGTTTTTCATGATGGTGTCGATCTTGTACACCAGTTGCGCCTTGACCAGATGCTCATCTGCATTGGGCACGGCGATATCCTCGAAGACACTGCGGCCTCCGCCCCTATTCGTGAGAATGTCCAAGCCGGTTCTGCGATCTACAGCGATTCGCTTAAATCTTACGATGGGTTGGACTCCGACTATCAACGCGCCATCGTGGATGACGCCCTAGAGTACGCCAGAAGCACTGTGCCCACGAACACTATGGAGAACTTCTGGGGTTTGGTCAAACGCCAATTGCATGGCACCTACATCAGTGTGTGGGGCCCACCATTTGTTTCGTCATCTGGATAAGCAAAGCTTCCGCTATAATGTACACAACTTAACCGACTCTGAAAGGTTTCATTTCGTCTGCGATCAGGTCGCGGGACACCGCCGCACTAAGGGACGACTGACTGGCAAACTTGGCGCATGAGGAAACCTTATAGGGGAGTGGGCATAAGCGTCAGGGAGGTGGCAAACCGTTGACGTTTGGCCGGTTTCTCTTGCGTATCGCTTCGGGTGGTCCTAACCTTGCTGACCAATACACGGACGAGCTTGTCGACGTTCTCAAACTCGGTACGGGTAGGTTCTGGAATGTTCATCTTGGTTCTTGGCCGCATTACGTTATCTTTGGATTATTTTGCCTGAGTAGGGGAACTCAGAGCCGAATCGGTGCTTAGACTCTCGGCCCAGTGGGAAAATGTGGTCGGTTTAGGCATCCCCTTTGGAGGAGGGAACGGTGACAATTCCGATGTGCTTATTCCCTTTATTGAGAAGCCCATATCACGGCATTGTATTAGCCAAACGGCCCTCTGAACATCCATCACCCGCAGCGCTATTTTCCATGTATCGTCTACCTTAATTACGGTCACCGCCTCTTGATATGTTCCTGTCTCCCGGCCTGATATTTGGATATTATAGTTACCATAGTCCCGCCACATCGTTTTAATGGTAAAGAATTTAGGAAAGGCTATCAATTCCTGCTTGTCACTTTCAACAAACGGACCACGCTCCAACCTGAATGGAAAGGAATCGAACGGACCCCGATGAAGACTCGCATAATCAAGCCGATCCCCATCTGTAAACGCCAAATGAACATTAAAATCTTTATCTTCGTTTCGGAGCACTACCAACCAGTTCCACGCTTGCCGCGCATCCGATAGCCACTCTGGCTTCAAAAAGACAAATGGCAACTGCTTAGGGGACAGAGGCGGAGGTATTTCCGTCCGCAACTTAGGAGGGTATGCAACATTAAACGCTAACAATTGTAACACTGCCATCCCGATAACAAGAAACGATGCGGTGATTATGCTCGGAATAACTGACATTCTTGGTTTGTGGTGTTCTCCCGAAGGCAGCAGGACTTCGGCTGAAACTCATCTGCCTCTTTGTAAAGTTGCCTGTTTAGTTCTCTAGCTGTGTTGATGACGACCACGATCCAAACAATGCCGATGGTGAGAATATATGGGAATGCAAGCCGCCACGGTGGTTTCGTCCACTCCCCCGTAAAGTACTGAATGCCACCAGTAACAACAGAACGAGGCATGGTAGGATTACCTGCTGGCTGACGAGCAGATGCCAAATTCTGCGCATCAGGAGCACTCCGAACCGGTGGATGTACGTGATACCCATTTAGCACAACAGCTTAGCTCAAAATGGGTGCGTGAGGTAAGTTTTCACCGCAAAAGGTTGGGGCAGCCTCTAGAAGTTGCGCGTGGTCCGCTCGCGCCCGTAGCGCTTTCGGTGCGAATCGACCGCCAACGGCGATGCTGACGACGCCAACGCGGTGATTTTCTGGCAGGCTCTCGCGCACGCACGACTTTCATGGATACTAGAGAGTTGTCCCGATCAAGAGCATGTTTCAGGATCTCCAGTTTGCCGTAAGGACTTTTCGCCGGAGTCCCGGCTTCACGCTTGCCGTGGTTTTGACGCTGGCGCTCGGCATCGGCGCTAATACTGCCATCTTCAGCGTCGTGGATGGAGCGCTGCTCCACCCCGTTCCTTTCCCGGATTCGGATCGTCTTGCCACTCTCTACCAAACGTTTCCTCTAGGCGGCGACAAAAACGCCGTTTCCTATCCGAACCTATTGGACTGGCAACAGCAGTCGCAAACGTTTGAGGCAATCTCAGGCGTGAGGGGAGAGACTTTCACGCTGACGGGCCGCGGCGATCCCGAGCAGGTCGCAGGCCTGGGCGTATCTTCCAACTTGCTCGCCGTTCTTCGCACTCAGCCCGTGCTCGGCAGAATGTTCACGAAGGAAGAAGATCAACGCGGCGGGCGGCCCGTGGTTCTCCTGGCGGAACGCTATTGGAAAAGCCGCTTCGCGGGCGACCCGAAGATTCTCGGGCAAACTCTACGGCTCAATGGGCGCGACGTCGAAGTGATCGGGGTCATGCCCGCCGGCGTGCGGCTGAGGCTTTATTTCGAGAATCTATTCACTCCTCTTGGGCAAAACGACAATCCTGCCTTTTACAGTCGCGGGACCGGAGACGATACGGAGGGCCTGGGGCGCCTCAAGCCGGGCATCTCACTGGCGCAGGGGCGGGCGGAGATGCAGGCCATCATGCAAGGTCTGGTGGCGCAATATCCGAACGATAATTACAAAGCCGGCGTCAACGTGCAATCTTATATTCAAGACGTCTCGGGCGATTTAAGACCGGTTCTTATTGCCCTGAGCGTAGCCGTCGGATTTGTATTGCTGATTGCTTGCACCAACGTGGCGAACCTGGTTCTTGCCCGCTCGGCGAGTCGTTCGCAGGAATTCGGCATCCGCATCGCGCTTGGGGCCGGCCGCGCAAGGATGATTCGGCAACTATTGACTGAGAGCCTGCTTGTTTCTCTTGTGGGCGGCGCGCTCGGAGTGTCGATCGCGTTCTGGTACACCCAGGCGGCTCTGGCCGTTTTGCCGACCGTATTACCGGCGATCTCACAAATACGGATGAACGATCGCGTGCTTTGGTTCTCCCTCGCAATCTCGCTGTTAACCAGCTTGCTCTTTGGATTGGCGCCCGCCTTCAAAGCCGGAGATGTGAATATTCAGGAGAAACTACGGGAAGGTGGACGATCGATTCTCGAAGGCCGGCGCCGTGCCCACACCGTCCTGATTGTGGCTGAAGTCGCGTTGACCCTGATGCTTTTGGTGGGCGCGGGGCTGATGATGCGGAGCCTTCAGAATCTATGGAGTGTCAGTCCCGGCTTCCGTCCGGACAACGTGCTGGTTTTCCACACCAGTTTGTCTCCGGAGCAAACTTCCAGACCGGAGAAGATCCGCCAGGCATTTCGCGATCTTAGCGATCGGCTCAACCGCTTGCCCGGCGTCGACGCAGCCAGCATTGAGTCGGGCGCACTGCCGTTTATGGGAAATACGCAGACCGGATTCAGGCGGGAAGAGGATGCAAAAGCCGGTAAGGACACCACGAGACTCGCAAACATATACGCGATTGAGGGAGATCATTTTCGCGCGATGGGAATACCGCTTGTGCGAGGGCGCTTCTTCACGGATCAGGAAACGGATAAGACGCAACGGGTGGCGGTGATCGACCAAGAGTTGGCTCGGGAAACTTTCCCAGGGGAAAATCCCATCGGAAAATACCTTCAAATCGGGGCGTCTGTGACGGAGATCGTCGGAATCGCCGGCCATGTGAAGCACTCCGGAATCGATGCCGACGCGACCGCGAAAGTTCGCGCGCAGATTTATGTTCCTCTGAGCCAGGTTCCGGATATTGGTCTTCAGTTCGCCTCTCAAGACGTGGCTGGAGTGGTGCATTCGAAGATAAATCCTGGTTTTCTCATGGACTCGATTCGGAAAGACCTGCGGACATTCAATGGAGATCGCGCTGTATCCGGCGCGGTGTTGATGACTGACGCCATGGCGGGTTCGCTTGCGCCCCGGCGCTTCTCCCTGGCAATCCTGGGCGCTTTCGCCGCCGTGTCGCTCATTCTTTCAATCGTCGGCGTCTATGGCGTGGTGTCGTACTTCGTCAGCCGGCGAACCAACGAAATGGGCGTGCGCATGGCTTTAGGGGCTGAGTCGCGCGATATTCTTTTGACCGTGCTTCGCGAGGGGGCCACGATGGGAGCCATTGGCGTCGGGATCGGCGTCGTGGGCGCCATTGTCCTCTCTCGTCTGATGGCCAGCTTGTTGTTTGGCGTTAGCCCCACGGATTTCTTGACGTTTGCGGCGGCCGCATTTTCGCTCTTCGGATTCGTCATTCTGGCGTGCTATGTACCGGCGCGGCGGGCGGCGCAGCTGTCTCCCCTGGAGGCAATGGGAGATCGGCGGGAATCGGCTTGGCAGGCTGCGCGCACGAAGGTCCGCCGGGCACTGGGTGAAATGGCGGGAGGCGGCACGGAGTCCGTCGTGCCGTTGGGAACTCTGATCACGGAGTTTGCGGGCTCCGTGCGGAGCGCGGCGTCTTTTCAAGAGGCGATAGGCGAGGCGTTGGAGATGTTGCGGGAACAAACCGGCGCCCAATCCATTCGGTTACTGGAGAAGACGGGCGGCGAAGAGTATCGAAGCGACGATTGTTCGCTGCCGGCGCAAGGGTTTCTTCTAACCCGGCTCAAGCATTACGCGCATCCATTTTCCTTCAGTGAGAGCGACATCGGGACGTGGGTGAGGTGGGCCAAAGAATTCAAACCGGAGCGTATCGCCGAGATGGAGGGTTTGGCGGCCGCCGGCGCGCGGATCGCCGTTCCACTGCGGACGAAGAACGAAATTGTGGGCGTCCTGATGCTTGGCGCTCCAGACGGACGTCAGAGCTACACCGCGGCGGAGAGGCAGGGGTTAAGCGGCGCGGCGGAAGTCTTCGCGCTGATGCTCGAGAACTCGCGGCTCACCGGACGGGCGCTGGAACAGGAGAAACTGCGGCGGGATTTGGCGCTGGCGGCTGAGGTGCAAAAACGGCTGCTGCCGCCACAACCGCCGCGCACCGGGGCGGCTACGCTGGCGGCGTTCACGCTTCCGGCGCGGACGGTCGGGGGCGATTACTACGACTTTCTAGAACTGGGCGGAGAGCGGATCGGAATCGCGGTGGCGGATGTCTCGGGGAAAGGGATTGCCGCGGCTCTGCTGATGTCGGTGGTTCAAGCTTCGTTACGTGCGATTTCGGCGGAGGGCGAAGCGCTCTTATCGCGGCTCGCGGAGAAGATGAACCAATTTCTGTACCGGTCGAGCGGGGGGAACAAGTACGCCACGTTTTTCTACGCCCAGATCGAGGAGGGCGGGCGGCGGTTGCGGTTCGTCAACGCCGGGCACAATCCACCGTACCTGGTCCGCGGCACGGAAGCGGGTATGGAGATTACGGAGCTCGGCGCAGGTGGGCCGCCTGTGGGACTGTTCCCGAAGTTTGCGTGCGAGGAGGCGAATCTGGAACTGCTTCCGGGGGACCTGATGGTCGCTTATACAGACGGCGTTCCCGAGGCGCTGAATGCCGAGGGCGAGGAGTTTGGCGAAGAGAGGTTGAAGCAATTACTGCGCGAGTCGCGTGACTGTGGAGCGGAGGAGATCCTGGCCGGGATTTCCAGTCGAGTGCGAGATTGGATGGGCGCCGCGGAGCAACACGACGACGTAACAATCGTCGTAATGAAGGTGTAGCTGGAAGCTCGTTACGGAAGTGCGAACACCACCAGCGATTCGTCGTTGCCCACCGGCGGATCGGTGACTCCCGCGCCGCCGTCGCCCGCGACCACGGCCACGTATTGTTTGCCGTTCTTCCCCTGAAACGTCATGGGTACGGAGATAGCGCTGTAATCGAGCTTGGTTTACCACAGCAGCTTTCCCGTGCGCGAATCGAAGGCGCGGAAGCGCTTGTCGTTGGTGGCGCCGATAAACACCTAGCCGCCGGCGGTGACGATCGGTCCGCCGAACCCGATGCGTCCGGTGTTGCGCTTGCCCTCGGGCAACTCGTCGGTAACACCGAGCGGAATCTGCCACGCGAATTCCCCTGTCGCGGCGTTGACCGCGGTCAAGCGGCCCCATGGCGGTTTTTGACAAGGCCACGAACTCGCGCCAAGCAGCCGATTTCGATCATCCGTTCGCCTCCACCAGAATTTCGAATTGAACGGATTTCCCAGAATACTGGCCTGCTGATAGGGAACGCGGGAGCCGTCGGGCTCTTTCTGAATCCAGCCGATACTGCCGTATTCGTTGGTGAACGTGAACACGTATCCGAGATTGGGATCGGACGCGGTGCCTCCCCAATTCGTTCCCCCGATCGCGCCGGGGAAAATCACGCTGGATACGGGCGGCGCGCCGGGCGCGCGGAAAACCCAGGGCGTGAACGGACCTTCGTTCACTACGCCTCCGCTTTTTTCCACCAGATCACGGCACGCGGCGGCGTGCTCCGCCGTCGTATCCTGTGCTGTCACCAGATCCTCTGGCTTGAAGCTCATCCGGCCGAACGGTGGCGGCTTGACGGGAATCGGCTGCGTGGGCGCGCTCTGCTCGCCCGGCGTTTTGCTTTGTGGAACCGGTTTCTCTTCGATGCCGAACACCGATTTGCCGTTGGTGCGATCCAGGATATACATATATCCGACCTTGCCCGTCTGCGCGAGAATTGGAATCCGTTTTCCTCCGATGGAAACGTCGATCAATCCAGGCGCCGGGGGCAGGTCGAAATCCCAGGTGTCATGATGTACCGCCTGAAAATACCACTTCATCTTCCCGCTATCGGCGTCCAGCGCGACAACGGAATTGCCGAAGAGATCGTTCCCCTTTCGATCGCCGCCGTAGAAATCACTTGCAGGACTACCGAAAGTGGTGTACAACATGTTCCGCTGCGCGTCGACCGTCATAGAGAAGCCCCAGTTGTTGACGCCCGTGCGATCTTTCCAGCCGTCTCCTTCCCAGCTTTCATGGCCCGTTTCGCCCGGCTGCGGCACGGAATGAAACTCCCACAGCTTCTTTCCCGTGCGGGCATCGTAGGCGCGCGTATTGCCGGGCGCGTTGGGGACCTGGATCTCGCCGACATTCGCGCCGATGAACAGCAGGTCGTTATAAATGGTCGGGGCCGAGTTGTAGGGGATGGTCGTGTCCACTTCTCCCTCGTTGCCGAAGCCTGGATCGATCTTGCCCGTGTTGGCGTTTAGCGCGATCAATCGGCGATCGGCGGTGAAGATGATCCGCGGAGGATTGTTGCGGTCGCCGGGCCAGTAAGCGACTGCCCGGCGCGAAGGCGTACCCTTCGGCAGAACGTAGCTCCACATTTCGGTTCCGGTTTCCGGCTGAAGCGCGACCACGCGATTTCCCGCGGGCAGATACATCACGCCTTTCACCACGATGGGCGTGGCTTCGGACGCTCGCGCATTCAAACGGAAGGACCAGGCTTTCGTGAGCTTCGACACGTTGCGCGTATTGATCTGCCCGAGCGGAGAATAGCGTGTGCCTGCGAGGTCGCGGTTGTACATGGGCCAATCGGAGGCTGGCGCCCGAGGAGCGGTCTTCACGGAATTTTTTGACGTTTGAGCGCACAATTCCGCCACGGTAATAAGGAGGAAGAAAAGGAACTTTTTCACGGTATCGTCGCCATTTTTTCACGGTATCGTCGCCATTATAGTTGAGATGGCGATCCTCCCACTGCAATAGCGCGCGCGATAATCGGAGTTGCCCCAAGCCAGCAAGAACCAATCGAAGGCGCGATCCGCCTTTATCGCTATCATCGGCGCTCCGATGGACCTGGGCGCGGGACGCCGCGGCGTCGACATGGGCCCGTCCGCTCTCCGCGTCGCCGGCCTAAATGAGAAGCTAGCCGCGATCGGCTACCAAGTGGAAGACGCCGGCAATGTCCTCGTGGAGCAGCCCGAGGCCCTGCCCGCCGGTCCTTCGCATGCGCGATATCTGCCTCAGATCGCGCATACGTGCGCGCGCTTGGCGGATATGGTCGAGGACGCGGCCAATCGCGGCCGGGTTCCCCTGGTACTGGGAGGCGATCACTCGGTTGCGGTCGGGACGGTAGCCGGCGTATCGCGGCATTTCCACGCGAAACGCCGCAAGCTCGGCTTGATCTGGATCGACGCGCACGCCGATATGAATACTCCCGATTCGACGCCCAGCGGCAACGTCCACGGGATGCCGCTGGCGTGCTGCATCGGCAAAGGCCCAGACGAGATGACGCGCCTGGCCGGTTACGTACCGGCGGTCGATCCCGAATCAGTGGCGATTGTGGGGCTTCGCAGTGTGGACGATATCGAGCGCCTCAACGTCCGCGGCACGGGCGTTCACCCCTTCACCATGCGCGACATCGACGAACGCGGCATGCGCGCCGTCATCCAGGACGCCATCCAATTCGCCACGCGTGGAACCGCGGGGTTTCACCTTTCTTTCGACATGGATGCGGTGGATCCCACCGAGGCGCCCGGCGTCGGCACCCCCGTTCACGGCGGCATCACCTACCGCGAAGCGCACCTGGCCATGGAGATGGTGTGCGACAGTGGGCGTATGGTTTCGATGGAGGTGGTGGAAGTCAACCCCGTGATGGATGAAGCTAACCGGACCGCGCTGCTGGGCGTCGAATTAATACTGTCGGCGCTGGGAAAAAGGATTCTGTGACGATGGCGCGTTTGCGTGTGGCGGTTGTTTACGGCGGCAGGAGCGGCGAGCACGAGGTCTCGCTCAACTCGGCCGAATCTGTGATTGCGGCGATGGACCCGGAGCGCTATGAGGTTCACCGTGTCTTAATCACCAAAGAAGGGCGCTGGCAGCCGGGGCCGATTCTTCCGGAGCCGGGCGCGAATCCCGGAATCGACGTGGTCTTCCCAATGCTCCACGGCACCTTCGGAGAAGATGGAACCCTGCAAGGATTGCTGGAGTTGGCCGCTTTGCCGTATGTGGGCGCGGGCGTGCTCGCGTCCGCTGTTTCGATGGACAAGGAAGTCATGAAGCGGCTGTGCATGGAGCGCGAGCTTCCGGTGGTCGACTATCTGGTCGCGCGGCGCGGGCAGCTTCGTCCGGCAGAAATCTGCTCCCGGCTTCGCTATCCCATGTTCGTCAAGCCCGCCAATCTTGGATCTTCCGTAGGCATCTCCAAAGTGAAATCGTGCGAGGAGCTGAAAGCGGCGATGGAATTGGCCGCCCGCTACGATCGCAAGATTTTGATCGAGCGCGCCGTGGAAGGACGCGAGTTCGAATGCTCGGTAATGGGCAACGGCGACCCCGTGGCCGCGATCCCCTGCGAGATTCTGCCTTCGCGCGAATTCTACGACTACGAAGATAAGTATCTGCTGAATGAGGCCCGCACGGTGCTTCCCGCGGACCTGACCGAAAAGCAGATTCGCGAGATCCAGCGGCTGGCGGTAGCCTGTTATCAGGCTGTGGAGTGCGAAGGCATGGCGCGAGTCGATTTTCTGATGGAAGCCGCCACCGGGAAACTCTACATCAATGAGATCAACACCGTCCCCGGCTTCACTTCGATCAGCATGTTTGCGCGGATGTGGGAAGCGGCGGGAATTCCCTATCCGAAGCTGATCGACCGCCTGATCGAACTGGCGCTGGATCGGCATCGTGAGCGTCAGGCCACGCGGTACGAGCGATGAGGCTGTAGCCTAATGCCGCATGGCCTTAGCACCGATCGCGCCGTGGCGCACGCTTCAGCGTGCTGCGGTGAGCTTCAGCTCGCCGAATCCAGGCCGTGGGCTAAAGCCCACGGCAGCACGCTGAAGCGTGCGCCACAACGGCTAACTTGTGCGGCATTGCTCGCGGCGCTGATTTGCGCTCCTTTGCAAGCCGCCGACGACCCCGCCGACGCGCTGGTCCCCCAAGTAAAAAAACTTATCGACATATTCGCCGCCGCCTCAAGTGAAGCCGCCGATCCCGTCGATCCCGACGTTGCGTTCTACCAGGGTGCGATCCCGGGCATGCTGCGAACGCTCGATCCCCATTCGAGCTTTTTCGATCCTGGCCAGTTCCAGCAGTTGCAACAAATGGAGCGCAGCGAGCAGAAAGGCTTCGGCAGCGTCGTCAGCGTGCTTCCCGGGCGTGTCATCGTCCTGCAAACGCTGCCCGGAACGCCCTCCGCGAAAGCCGGACTGTCGGCGGGCGACGAAATCCTCGCGATTAATAACATCCCTCTCGCACGCTTGGAATTCGATCAGCTTATTCAGTTACTCACCGAAGCCCGGCAACACGAAGTCGCGCTCGATATTCTGAGACCGGGAAATCCGCGTCCAGAGCGCGTCTCCATGTCTCCGGAGCTCGTGGACACGCCGAGCGTGGATCGCGCTTTCATGATCGGGCCGGGCGTAGGCTATGTGCGCATCACCGGATTCGAAGAGCCCACCGGAAGACTGCTCCAGGAAGCGATCGAAAAGTTAGGCGGCGCCGATCTCAAGGGATTGGTGCTGGATCTTCGCAGCAACCCCGGAGGCGCGGTACAGTCGGCGCTTGCCTCCGCGGCGCTGTTTCTCAAGCCGGACCAGCTCGTGTTTTCCATTCGCGGCCGCAACAAAGAGTCCGAGGAGGTGCGGGTCCCAAAACTGGCGCGTCCTTATAGCTTCCCTCTGGCGGTTTTGGTCAACGGAAAGACGGCCAGCGCGTCCGAAATTCTCACAGGATCTCTACAGGATCACGACCGCGCGACCGTGCTTGGCGAGCCGAGTTACGGGAAGGGTCTTGTGCAACAGGTCTATCCCCTTAGCGGCGGCGCCGGGCTGGCGCTTACCACCGCATTCTATTTCACGCCCAGCGGACGCTCGATTCAAAAGCCTCTCGAAAGCGGTCAGCTTGGCGGCGCCACCGTGATGGCCAAGGGTCCGTTCAAAACCGATGCGGGACACGAAGTGCGGGGCGGAGGAGGCATTCAGCCCGACGAGATGGTTCCACCAGAGGCACAGACGCGTCTTCGCCTCGCTTTGGACGCCTCCGGCGTGATGACGATGTTCGCAGGGGAATACGCCCGCGATCACGAAATCGCGGCCAATTTCGAAGTGACTCCGGATATGCTCGACGATTTTAAAGTCTACTGCTCGGCGCACTCGATTCAGCCGTCGGTGGGCGAGTGGTCGGTGGACCGCGACTGGATCCGAAGCCGCCTCCAGCAAGAGGTCGCGAATCTCAAATTTGGGGTGGCGAAAGGCGACGAGATCGAGATGCGCCGGGATCCGGTTGTGAAGCGCGCGCTCGCGCGACTAAGCGGGCAGTAGGCTCACCGAAACCGCTCCCTAGCGGTCGCGGCTCGGAATGGGTGCTTGTAGTTACAACTTACCGAGCCGCGACCGCGAGGGAGCGGTCTACGCTAATTCAACCACCCCGCGCGCATCGCCGCGCGATCCAGAGCCTTGCCGCGCAGATAAACCTTATCGATCCGCCGCGAGCTGTCGATGTTGTCAAGTGGGTTCGCGTCGAGCACAAGGAAATCCGCATCCTTCCCCGCCGCGATAGTTCCGAGCCGATCCAGTTTCATCAGCTCGGCCGCGGTCTTGGTCGCCGCCACCAGCACTTGGTTCGGCGTCATCCCCGCCGCGACCATGTCTGTCATCTCCTGATGATCCGCCCAGCCGATGGTCGAGCTGGAATCGGTGCCGAAAGCGATCCGCACGCCCGCTGCGTTGAGCTTCGCCAAATTCCGCGCCTGGATCCCATAAAAGTCGTGCGCCTTCTTCACGTCGTCGGGCTTCCGGCTCGCCAGAGTGTCTCGCATGCGCTTGATCTCCGCCGCGGGCACCGTCTCGGCCGCAAATCGCAGATCCGCCTCCGTGGTTTCCCTGTCCGGAAGGTTAGGGATGACGTACACGTTGGGATGCTGCTTGAAGAGTGCTACAACTTCATCGTCAGCGTCGCGGTCGCGAATTCCGTGCGCGAAAATGTCGATCCCCGACTTCAGCAGATCCTTTGCATCCGCCAAATAGAAGATATGAGCCGCCACGCGCAGATTGTGTTTGTGCGCTTCGTCGATGATCGCGCGATAAAGCGGCGGCGTGAGCTTCTGGACCGTTCCGTTGCGATCATCCACCCAGATCTTCACCAGATCGACCTTCTTCGCCGCCAATTCCTGCACCGCCTTGCGCGCCTCGGCCTCGGTGGAGACGCCGTACGCCACCGGCCTCCAGTACGACTGTCCCGGCCCGGCATTCGGCATGGCGATCCCGCGCCCGGCAATCCGGAACAGCGCGGCGTTCGGACCCGGGTCGGCGCGCACCTGATACGGCGTCTCGCCTGGATCGATGCCCATGCTCTGCGCCGCGGCGATCCCGTAATAGGCGTAGCGCTGCAAATGATCGATCAGATTCGCGCGCGAATAAGTATCCGTGCCGATCTTGCCGGTCTTCACGATTTCCCAGCCCAGGTGCGTGTGGTCGTCGATCAGCGTCGGCATCACAGTCTTCCCGGTGAGATCGACGCGGGTTGCGCCCGCCGGGGCGCGCACATCGCCCTTCTTGCCGACGCGCGTGAACCTGCCGTTCTCAACCAGAATCGCCGAGCTCTCCACGGGAGCGCCGCCATTCCCGTCAATGAGCCGCGCTCCTTCGAACAAAATCGCGCCTTGCTGAGCGGAGGCTTGAAAGGCTCCCAGTGTCGCCAGAAGCAGCCCTGAAAATAGGAGATTCGATGGTCGCATAGCAGCCTCCTTAACGGCTCTGCAGATTCTTCGCGAAGAACGGCAACACAACTTTTTCCATACGATCGACGATATGGTTGGTATGGTCGCCGTCGTAGACTTCGAAAGCGGTCTGAATGCCGTATCCGTTCAGCACGCGGTTCAGCTCGCGATTGCTCGCGGCCAAGCCGTCCTTATCGCCGACATCCAATCCGATCCGCAAGGTTTTGAGGCTCGTTACGTATTGATCGATCATCGCGAGCGGAGCGTTCGCCACCCAGCGCGCCACCACGGCGGGTTGAATCTTGCCGTCCTTGGCCGGCAGATCGAAATAAAAAGGCGCATTCTGCGGATCGGGCGACCAGGCGGCGGCTTCGGCAAGCAAGGTCGCGATCCCGCGCTCCGCGTTCTTGGCCTCTTCGGGGCTCTTCAACGTTTCGGCGCGCGCCGAGCCTTGCGGATTCGGATTCAAATTCGCCGTCAGGCAGCAGGCGCTCAGAATATAGATGCTCGAAAAAACCTGTGGGTATTTCATCGCGATGCGGATCGTGCCGTAGCCGCCCATGGAATGCCCCGCCAAGCCGCGCGCCGCGCGTGTGGGAATGGTGCGGTAATGGCTGTCCATGTATTCCACCATGTCCTTGGCGATAAAACCCTCCCAATCGCCCGTGGTCGCCGAATTCGAAAACATGCTCCCCTGATACATCGTGTAGGCGTTCGGCATCACCAGAATCGATTCGCCCACTCCGCCGGTAAAAGCGCGGTCCGCCGCGGCGGTCATCGTATTGCCATCGGCGAAAGAGCCTCGGGATGCCGGCCCGAACCAGCCGATATCGGAGTTGGTGTATCCGTGCAACAGGTACACCACCGGATAGCGGCGGCTCGTGTCTTTCGCATAGCTCGGCGGCAGGTAGACGGAGACGTCGCGATCCGCCGGCTCTTTGGAAAGATTGCCTTCCAGCGATTTTCCGTGGACCTTGATTCGCTGGTAAGTTCCTTTAGCCGATTCTCCGCTTTGTGCGAATGCGAAAGCGGACAGCGTCGCCAAGGCGAGCGAAATGCGAAGGGCAAACATGAGATCCTCCCGGCGCGGAGTACGGCGCCCGGACTATTCTATCTTGCATGGAGGGCGGGCTTCAGCCCCGCATCCAAACGACAAGCCTACCGCTCGCCCCCGTACATATGACGCACGTCGCGATTGTTGTCCTGGCAAACGTATTCGTACATCTCGGCGGTCGGATTCCACGGCATATTCCAGCCGCCGGTCCACGTCTTCGAATACGCGCCCGGATCGTCGACGGTCGCTTCATACTTCAACGTGTTGTAGTCGGTGCGGGTGAACTTCTCGATCAGGTGCAGCATTTCGGTGTGCGGCGGGCCTTCGCGCGATAGCCAGAACCGCTCGTTAAAACCGACCGTATCTACCACCAGCGAATCGGTGCCTTCCCAGTGGCCGATCGAATGGCCGTAGTAGGTCGGATCGAGATCCGAGGGATGCTGCCGCCCATCCATGTAAATTACGCGCCAGGTGTGAGGTCCGCCGGTGCCCATGACGAAGACGCGCTGCATTTCCGGAACTTCGACGAATTCCAAACCATAGGGCGTAGTGTACAGACGCGGTCCGCCGGAAGGCTTGCAGCGCACGTGTGGATCGTCGGCCGTCAGCGTTTCGGTGCGATGTTCGTATACGCCCTTTGCCCACGGCAGGAACGGCACGTCCGACGATTGCAGATTGGTCGCCAGATTCAGACCCGGGTTATCCACCTGCCGTGGACTATTCGACAAGCTTGTGCCGGCGCTCCCGTTCCAGAGGCCTTTCTCGCCCGGTAGAGGTCCCAGGTTCACGTGACCGTCGGGCATGTGAGGGGTCGGCCTGGATGGCGCCTTTGCTTTAGCGCCGCCGCGGCCTCCCTTGCCTCTGCCCTGGCCTTTCCCTTGGCCGCCGCCATTCTGCCCAAAGGACAAGCCCGGAAGCATCCAAAACACCACAGCGGCGGAAAGCGCCGCGATCGCCAATCCTACACGATTGCGCATGGAAACCCTCTCTTAACTGTCAAACGCTCGCCCCAATGCCGGCGGCCAATTTACGGATTTGTATTTTCGCTCGACGCCGCGCCGAGGCGTTTGCCTGTGCTCGCCAGCGTGATGGTCCGCGCATTGCCCTGGTTGGTTCCGTCCTTGGCCAGCGTTCCGTCCACGATCACCACGTCGCCGATCTTCATCGTGTTCCGGGTCCAGCCCGACTTCTGCAACAGATTGGGCGGCCCCATCTCGAAACCCCAGCTCGTGACTTTTCCACTATCGTCTTCCACATCCATGAAAAAGTACACGTGCGGATTCATCCAATCGATTTTAGTGATCGTGCCGGTCAGCTTGACAGGCTTCTTGCTGTCGTACTCGGCCGCGAATGAATGATGAGCCATCACAGGCGCAGCCGCGAGAGCGGCGCCAAGAACCGCCAGAACAGTAAAAGAGTTCAGCCTCATTTGGCCTCCTTTATGCTTCCCTCCGCCAGCGCTATTTCCTAGCCGCCTGACGTTCCATATCCTTGTTGTTATCGTCGCAAAAATACTCCTCGAGTTCCTGCGGGACCCACTGCAAGGTCCACCCGCCGGTCCACGGACGCGTATACGCCCCGACGTCGTCCACCGTCACTTCGTACTTCAACGTGTTCGAATCGGGCCGCGACATCTTCTCGGTCAGCTTCAGGTTTTCAGTATGCGGAAGCCCACCGTTGCTGAACCAGAACCGCTCGTTATAACCGGTGCTGTTCACCACCAGCGTGTCGCCCTCCCATTTGGCCACCGAATTTCCGTAATACGCCGCCACTCCATCGTCGGCGGTGGGAAGCGGACGGCCATCCAGATAAATCAGGCGCCAATTCCGGTTGCCGCCGCCCGACATCACGAAAATCCGCTGCCGCTCCGGCTGCTCTACGATTTGCAGCCCGTAGGGGACCTGGAACTGCCGCGGACCGCCGGGCGGCAAACAGCTCGCCATCGGATCGTCCTTCAATAAATTGCGCTGCCGGTATTCATACAAGCCGATCGCCCAGGGCTGGAAGGGCGCCACTTTTTCGGCGTCGTTCAGGTTGTTCAAAAGGCCTTCCGAACTCATCTTGACCTTCGCGGTATTTTGCATCAAGCTCGGCAGGCTGGGATTCGCCCAATAGCCAATCTCCCCCGGAGCGTTGCCCAACCGGGGATGTCCATCGGGCCATTTTGGAGTGGCCTTCGCGGCCGTCTTCGGCACGGGAACCGTATCGGTTGTGACGGCGGAAAGTTTCTTTCCGCTCGGCAACGTGACCGACTTGGCCCAGACTTTCTTGCTCCCGTCCCGGGATGCGTTCGCTTCCACAGAGATCGCATCGCCCACTTTGACGCTGTCGCGCGTCCAACCCACTCGCTTCAATTCGATCCGGCTAGGCAGTTCCACGGCCCATTCCGAAGAGCCCCCTCCCGCGTCCGATTCGACGTAGATATAAACGTGGGGATTCTGCCATTCGTACGCGGAAACCGCGCCCTTGAGCGTCATCGACTTCTTCTCGTCGTACATGGCCGCTACCGAATGATGGGCCCAACCGGGAATAGCCGCAGCCACCGCGAGCAGCCCGAACCTGTACAGTCTCATTCTTTATTCCTTCGCTTTTCCGAAATTCCTGGCCAAATAATTCACAATCTGATCGTACTCGTCGTCAGTCACGGGCGCGCCTTCGGAAATCATGCCTTTGATTACGCCCCTCCACTGTTGCTTGGTCAAATGCTGCTCCTTGACCCGCTCCCATTCGTGGCACAAGCTGCAAATTTCCTCCACCAATTCCTGGCCACGGTCCGCATCGCCGAAATTTTTCGCCAGATAACCGACCAACTCGGCCTGTTCCGTCTTGTTCAACGGCGCTCGGTCGTCGGCCATTCCGAGCACCAGAACCTGCCACCGCTGTTTGCTCAACTTCTTGGAGGCGACCACGTCCAGCCCATGGCATGACGAGCACGCCGATTCCAATATCCTTTTGCCGCCGCCTTCCGGCAAGCGAACCGCTTCGCCGGCCCAAGCGATCGCAACCACGGACAAGCCCGCCAGCGACAGCCCACATTTCGACACAATACTCAAACGCTCCAACGTATCTGAGCGGAGCGCGGAAGTCAAGGCAGCTTTCACCGGTTCCGGTTCCGCCCGCAATCCGTCGATAGGTATTCAACCGGCACTTATCCCCGGCCTTACGGCCAGGGCTGGGTGCGAACGCTGGAACACCGTCGTGCCCACTTTCAGCCCCGCCCGTGAGGGCGGGGGCAAGCTTACGGATTACGGTCCGCCATCCTGCGGCCTCGCCTCGATGGCGCGTCTCGTTACGCTCAATTTGATACGATAATCCCCAGGCACTCTCTCAAGGAGGATTCTATGATCTCCGTGCGGCTTCTGAGCGGCGCATCCGTTGCTCTGCTCTGCCTCATCCCCCCAGTAGCGGGCGACACCTACCAGCTCATCTTACGAGGCAAAGTCGTCATGCAGGATGGCTCCCCGCCTCCCAAAAGCGTTGGCATCGAGCGAGTTTGCACCGACGTTCAGGGCTCCGCGCCTGGCCCGGTCACGGACAAAAAGGGTGACTACCTGTGGCGCATGGAAGTCGATCCGATGCTCACGCGCGTATGCAAGCTTCGCGCGACCATGAACGGCTACGTGTCCACGGAAATCGACATTTCCGGATTCAATTCCTACACCAATCCGAACCTCGTTCCGCTGGTCCTCACCGCTCGCGGAGCAGACCCCAACTCTATCAGCGTTCTCGATAGCGAGGTTCCTTCCAAAGCTCAGGGCTCCTGGAAACTGGCCATGAAGGCTCTCGACAAAGGCGATCTGGCCGAGGCAAGCCGTCAGATCGAAGCCGGCGTGAAGGCAGCTCCCAAGTTCGCCCAGGGTTGGAATTCGCTCGGCATTCTCTCTGAGAAACAAAATAAGCAAGCTGAAGCGAAGGAAGCTTACCAACATGCCATCGAGGCCGATCCGAAGCTCCTGCCGGCCTATTTGAATCTGGCCAGGTTGTCGATAAAAACCAAAGATTGGGATTCCGCAGCCAAAGCATCCGATACGCTGGTTAAGGCAGATAGGCGCATCTTTCCGGAAATCTACCTCCATCAAGCGGTGGCTCGTTTTGAGCTAAAGGACCTGATGGGAGCCGAGGCGAGCGTCGAAGAAGCGATCCGTATGGACCAGATCCACAAGATGCCCCGCGCGGAATATGTCTTAGGAAGAATCTTAGAAGCCAAGGGCGATGCCGCCGGCGCAAGCGAGCACATGGCCAAGTACCTCCAACTCGATGCGGCAGCCCCCGATGCGGCGGCAATCCGCGAGCACATGCAGAATATTGGTAAGGCCGACTCCGCCGCTCCGGAATTAGAGCTGCCGTAATGTGTGGGCGGGTTGCCGGCGAGCGGCTGGCCGCCAGCCCCCTTTTTCGCGACATCGCGAGCATTTCAAACGTTAAATCCATTTAACGCAGGCACTTAATTATAAAATCCGACGCATTCCTTCAGGAAATCCCGTAAAACTTCGTTTTCATGGGCGGTAATAATTCTGATTACTCTCCCTCTGGCTCGACCCCACAATACTAGGTAATCCTAAAATCTAGGACGACGCGGCGGGCCTGGAGAGCCCTGCAGCCGGAGGCTGCGTCGGAAGTTTTTCATTCCAAGATCCGATTCAGCGGTCGCTCGCGCGTAGTTCGAGAGGAAGGTCGAACAATGCAACTACGTACAGCGATACAGCACGGGATCTCAACTCCCATCCACACAAGATCGAACCGTGCCGGGAATCTCTCGAGACTGGACATGCTGGCGGCGCGAATCAGACTTGGCTCCGCCCCCGCCCGGCATGAGATCTATGAGCTGGTGCTGCAGTATGCCGGCCCTTATCTCGCCCTCACTCTTGCGAATGCCACTGCCATCGACCGCCGCCTGCGTGACACATATTTGGTGACCTGGCGGCTGGTTCGCGCCGGCCTCATTCGGGAGCGGACGCATCTCACAGGATTCGTCCACACCATGGTCCAATGCGAGGTGAATCGGGGGTGCGCATGCTGCTACGCTGGGCGCCTTCGAAGACTCGGCGGCGCCGGGACCGGGAAGCGAGGACGGTCATGAGCGTGCCGGGGCTGGAATCCAGTACTCCGCCGCCGGTCTCATGGGGTTCGATCGTGGAGCGGATCCGCACGGGAGATTCCGCCGCGTGCGAAGAACTCTATTCCACCGCCTTTACGGATGTCCGGCGCTGGTTTTCGCAGCGGCTTGGAGTCCAATATGCCGACGACCGTACGCACGATACCTATCTGGCGACTATTCGGGCGATCATTAACGGCGATCCCCGCGAGCCTGATCGGCTTCTCGGCTTCATCCACGTCATCGCGCACCGCCAATTCTGCTCGTCCGTGCGGACCATCCGGCAGAGCAGGTCCCGTGAAATCGCGTCGGATAATTTGGCCGTCTTGGACCCTGCCTGCGATCTGGACAATGCCATGATCGCCCGCGAGAAGCGCGATTGGGTAAAGCGCGCCCTGCGCGCTCTGCCCGTTGAGCAGCGTGAAATTCTAGAGCGATTTTACGTGCAGGAGCAAACGCAAGCGCAGATCTGCGTGGATATGGGACTTACCGAGACCCAGTTTCGGCTGCTGAAGTGGCGAGCCAAGGCGCAGTTCGGTTCGGTTGCCCGAAAGCGCATCCAGGGAGAAACGCTGAAACGACTCGCCAGACAAGCGAAAGATCTCGACGTTTGTCTCAGTCCCAGCTAGTGATTCAGCCGGAGCCGTGCAAGAAGCCGATTCTAACGTCCGCGCGCGCCGCGAGCTCCGCCGCCGCGACCGCCACCGGTCGGCTGCTGTATCGGGGTTCCCGCGATGCCGCCCTTGGCGATAATCAGATCGCCCGTCTCCTTGTGGACGTCGATGCGTTGGCCGCCTCGGCTGTTGCCGCCCGCTCGCCCCATGGCGTAATCGAGCGCGGTGAAGCCTCGTCCATCCGTAAGATTAACGTCGGCGCCTTTCGACAGCAGGTACTCGACGACCTTGTCCCATCCCCAGAACGCGGCGCCATCCAAAGGAGTTTGGTCGAAGCGCCCCGCCTTTCCGTTCACTTGGCCACCGTGCGCAAGCAGCAGATCGAGCGACGCGATCGCACGATCCTGAACGTCGGAGGTCATGAAGTACCCGCGCGTATCCGCGTCGATTGAGCCCATGCCCGAAGCCACCACCGTGGGCGTCAGGCCTTGGTTATTGGGTAAATCGACGATGGCGCCGTGCTCCAGCAGAAGCTTAATGGCCGGCGCGTCCATGGCCTTGGCCGCCCGCAACAACGGGGTCGCGCCCACGTTCAGCATCTGATCCACGCCGCGATCGGCGCCGGTAGCTCGATAAGGCGGCAGAAGCTTCAACTGTAGGTTGGGATTTGCGCCCTTGTCCAGCAAAATTCGAATAATATCGATCGGCAGCGTGTCATCGAGCGAAGGCTGGTCCGGCCTCCCGCCATGAGGCAGAGTATTGTAATCCACAGCCAGATACAGCGGACTGCGGCCCCACCAGTCCCAATGGTCGATATTGGCGCCCTGGTCGATCAGGTACTTCGCGACGTCGAAGTGCGCGTTGAAGATCGAAGAGATCAGCGGCGTCACTCCTTCGGGATCGGGCAAGTCGATCTTCGCGCCCTTCTCCAGCAGCGCTTTGACGCAATCCATGCAGCCTTCGCGAGCGGAAAACAACATCGCCGTCATTCCGCCGGGAGGGCGGGGCTGCGCGCGCGGCTCTCCGCTGACCAGCGGCGTCAGCAGATCGGTGTCGCTCTTGGCGTCCACCTCCGCGCCGCGGCCGAGCAGCTCGCGCATCATGGGGCCCTGGCTCTCCGCGGTCGCCCACATCAGCGGCGTTTGGCCGCGCTGCTTCTCTCTGATGTTCGGATTCGCCCCCTTGTCCAAAAGCAGCTTCGCGGCGGCCACATCCGATGTACGCGCAATCACCATGAGCGGCGTCTGACCGTCGGGTCCGGCGGCGTTCGGATCGGCGCCCGCCTCGAGCAGCGCCTTCACCATATCCGTATTCGAGTTAAAGGCGGCTTCCGCGAGAGGCGTGGATCCAAGCCGGTTCCGCACATTCGGATTTGCACCCGCCTTCAGCAGGCGCGTGACCAAGTCCCCGTCGTTCATGCTCACGGCCCACAACAGAGGCGTCGAGCCGTCGGTTTCAGCCGCGTTCACATCGGCCGATTTGTTCGCGATCATGTCGACGGCTGCGGAGCGCTGGCCGGACTTGATCGCATCCGAAAGGTGAAGCTCGGCGGCGAGCACCGGCACCGAGGCAAGCGCTAAAACAATAAACGTTCTCATCGGTTTCCCTCGGAAGAAGCTGAAGCTCGTCCTCCTAAACTTCCACGAGCTTCCCCGTGCTGTTGCCGATCTTGTCTTGCGCAATGCCCGCGCGGTCCAGCATGGTGAGCAGAACATTCGCCAGCGGCGTGTGCTCGGGAGGAACGATATGTTGACCGCCTTTTACGGCCTTCCATCCTCCAACGAGCGAGGTCGGAATCGGATAGTGGTTGTGAGCGTTGCTATTGGCCATGTTGCTGCCGTAAAGGAATAGCGAATGCTCCAGCATCGTGCCGTCGCCATCCGGCATCTTGGCGAGCTTGTCCAGGAATTTCGCGAACACTGACGTGTGGTAGGCCTGCACCTTGGTCAAGCGCTCCATCTTCCCCTGCTCGTTGTTGTGATGCGAGAGCGGATGGAAGGCGTCCGGAACGCCGATGTGGTTGTAGGTTTGGCCACTGACTTCCGCCGCCACCATGAACGTGAAGACGCGTGTCATGTTCGCCTGGTAAGCCAAGGCCACTAGGTCGAACATCAAATTGATACGCTCATCGAACGCCAGCGCAGTTTCCTTCGGTGCGTCGGGGATGGTGACGTGCGAGAGATCGCGCGCTTCCATCTTCTGAATGCGGCGCTCGATTTCGCGGACGCTCTCCAGGTAATCGGAGAGCATGGCTTTGTCCGACGGACCAACCACCCGCTGCAGGTCTTTGGTTTCCTGTCCCACCATGTCGAGCAGCGAAGCATACTGCTTGGACAGCCGCGTGCGATCGGCCGCGTTATCGCCCTGTCCGAACAGGCGAATAAACAGCTTGCGCGGATCGACCTCCATCGGGAGGGGAGTCGTGGGCGTGCGGAACGAGATAGTTCCCGAGTAGGAACAGCCGTAGTCGCGATCGCAGAAGCCGCCGCCGCCGTGATTTTCCGTCGCGACTTCGAGCGATGGCAAAGGCGTATCCTGCCCGATTTGCGCCGCGGCGATTTGATCGGCCGTCGTGCCGCCGTGAGCCTCCTGGCTCATGGCCGGATGAACGCAGGAGAGCCATGTTCCGGGGGAGAGAGCGTGCACCGGGCCGACGGCCGCTTGGTTATCGATGTTGCTGAAAACCGTGGTCATCGCCTTGTACTTGTCGAGCGGCTTCAGAATGTCGCGGAACTCGCCGATTTGGCCTTCCCCGGTGGGAGTCCACTGCGCTTGAACGGCGCCATGCGGAAAGTAGATGAATCCGAGGTGAGGCGTCGGCTTTGCCGCGGTATCGGCCAATGCCACGCCGGCTGGAACCATGGCGTCCAGCAGCGGCAGCGCCACGGCCGTTCCCATTCCACGCAGTAGGGTGCGCCGCGTCAAGTGCTTCCTAGTGATGAACATGTTCTGCGCTCCTGGGAATTGATTCTAGTCCAGCTGGGCGCAAAAAGCGAGGGGGCTTAGATACTGGGGGCTTAGATACTGCGACCCTCGTCAGGCCAGGGGCCTTTGGGATTCCCGCGGCGCTAGGGATCGAGGCGGGGGTACCTGCCGGTTTATCGTTTATCGATATTCATAATTGATTTGGAGGATTCATAAATGATCAAACCGCCGCACCCTGGAAAAACCATCAGAGAAGATTATCTTGTGCCGCTAGGCATGAGCGTGAACCGCTTGGCCGGAGTGCTCGGCGTCAGTTCCGCCAGGCTCAACGAGATCGTAACCGGAAAGTGCGGCATTACGGCGGACACCGCTCTGCGTCTGGCCCGCTGCTTCGGAACCAGCGCCGAGTTCTGGTTGAATCTCCAGTCGCTTTACAATCTTCGCATGGCGGAACGCAAGGCGCGCGCGAGAATCGAGCGCGAAGTGAAGCCGCTGAAGGTCGCCTGAAGGCCGGTACTACTTCGCCGCCACTTGCGTTGGGGCAGGCTGGTCCGCCTTGGTCAACTCCACCGCGCTCGAATGGAACGCGGGCGACTTGATGATTCCCATCACGATCGACGAGAACCGGTAGTTGTCCGCCTTGGCGTCCCGTACGATTTTTCGAACGGTGGGCATGTCGTAATATTCGACGCCCCGGCCCAGCGCGTACGTCATCAGCTTCTCCGTGAGCGTCTGGGCGAACTGCTCGGGATGCCGCAGCAAGGCATTGCGCAGGTCCGTCGGGCCGTTCACGGGCGTTCCGTCCACCAGCTTGCCGCTGGTGTCGATCCTGGTGCGCGTGTAGCGATCCATCGTCCTATAGGTGCCGATGGTGTCGAAGTTTTCGAGCGAGAAACCCAGCGGGTCCATGACGCCATGGCAGGCGTTGCACGTGGGATTGGCGCGATGCGCTTCCATAATCGCCCGGATCGTCTTCGGCGCTTCGCCTTCTTTGTTCTCCTTGAACGCTTCCACGTTGGGCGGAGGCGGGGCGGGCGGCGTCCCCATGATATTTTCCAGAATGTACGAGCCGCGCAGCACCGGCGAGGTACGGTTCGGATATGCCGTCACCATCAACACAGCGCCTTTGCCGAGCAGACCGAACCGGTTCGGATCGGTGAGCGTCACGCGGCGGAATTCGTCGCCGCGGATGTTTTCGATGCCATAATGCGCCGCCAGCCGTTCATTCACGAAGGTGTAATTGGCGCTCAGCAGATCGACCACGCTGCGATCCTCGCGGAAGACGCTGTCCACGAATAGCTCCATTTCGCGGCGAAGCGCAGCTCTAAGCGGTTTATCGAAGGCCGGATAGATGAAGGGATCGGGCTCCAGCGCGTCCATATCGCGAATCTTCAGCCACTCAAACGCGAAGTTGGTGGTGAGCGTTTTCGCGCGGGGATCGGCCAGCATGCGCCGGACCTGCCGCGCCAGCACCTGCGGATCAGTCAACTTGTCGGCGGAATTGAGCAGCTCCTCGTCGGGAATGCTGCTCCACAAAAAGAACGACAGCCGCGATGCAAGTTCCGTCCCGTTCAGCTTGTAGATGCTTCCCGGCGCTGCATTGCCGGGAGGAGGCTCGACGCGGTACAGGAACTTGGCGCTGGCTAGCGTCGCGACCAAGGCGTTTTCGATGCCGTTCTCGAACGTGCCCGCCTTCCGGCCTTCGGTATAAAACTGCATCAGCGGCGCCATATCGGCGCTCGTCACGGGGCGGCGGAAAGCCTTGCGCGCGACATTCGACAGGATACGGGAAGCGCACGCGGTCTCTTCGCTCGCATCCGGCGGACGGCACACGAAAATCCGCGAGCGGCTGGCCGTCTCGATGGGATTACCGGTGGGATTGAACGGGCCATTCACGGTGACGCTTCCGGCGCCCGCCACGCGCAAGCCCGCGCCTCCACCCGCCGCGACGCCGCCCACCACCAAGCCGGTGCTGGCGTAGCCCGTTCCGGCCGCGCCGGGCACGAACCCGAACAGCTCGCCTTCGCTTTCCACCAAGCTTCGGCCCGCATTGGCCGAGATAATCGTGTGAACGCCCGCTGTTAAATGAGTTCGCCCTTTCGCATCTATGTTCACCCCATCGACGGTGAACACGGCGGGATTGCCCGCCGCGCGGAGCTCGTAGTCCCCCTCAAACGGGACAAGATACTTCGCAGTCACCCCGCCATGAGCGCCGGGCGGCAGAGGAACACTGTTATCGACCCCGCGCAGCGTGGTTTTGGTCTCCTTACCGGCGGGTGGCGCGCCGATCGCCTGTTTGACCACGGCGCGCGCGGCCATAATGTATTGATCCAGGAAAGACGGCGAGACCTTCAACGCGCTCGCGATGTTATCGAAGCCGTCGCTGATGCCGTCGGTGGGGAGCAGCGCAGCGGAATCCACTTCGATGCCGAACAGGTCGCGCATTGCGTTCGCGTACTCGGTGCGGTTCAGGCGATGAATGCGAACATTGCCGGGATTGGGATTCGCCGCTCCCGCCTTATCAAGAGCGTCTTCTAAATAAGTGGCTAGAGCGTTCGCGGCTTCCACCGGAGGCCGCGAGGCGCCGGGAGGCGGCATCATCCCGCCGCGGAGCTTGCGAATCGCACGCTCCCAGAGCAAAGCGTCCTTTTCCGGGTGCGCGAGGTCGAGCTTGTCGAGCTCCAACTTCGCAGTCTTGAGCCGTTGATTGTGACAAGTTACGCAATAGCGGTTGATCAGCGCCTGGTTTGGGTTGGCTGCGGCGGGAGCCTGATCACCGGCCTGTTGCGGCGCCGCGGTCACGAGAGATGCCGCAAGCGCGGCGAGCAGTAAGGTGCGCATTATGACCCGACCCATATTGTATATCGCCGGAGTGACGATCAGGAGAGAGCGAATAGCGCCGGTAAACTCCAGGTTCGCTAATGGCTCGCCGCACATGTCGTCTCCCGCTCGGACACCGCCGTGGCATCGTTCGGGTATTGGAGTATCTAGCTTGTCGCTCCGCCGCGCAAGCTCACCCGGAGCGCGCCCTGCAACTGGCGGGCGCTCCTGCGGGGCTAAGGAAAGGCTGGGAACGCCACTTCCGGCGGCTGGGCTGGAAGAACTGGATGTGAATCTGCAAAAAGCTCGACAGAGTCTGGCGTCTGCGGAGCGGGACAAGCGGTAGATGGAGGGGCGCCTGATGAATCTCGACGAGATTCTGGAGTTCGCGCTTGCGGAGAAACGCTCCCGCTTAGCCCGGCATCCAGAAACTGTCCGCGTTGACGATCTCGGCGTCAGGCGGCAGCGCCAATGCGTCCGCGGATTGTGTGAAGAACGCCAAGCCCTTGTAGCCGATTAAATACTGAAACTTCGTGCGGAAAATGCCGGATTCGGCAATCACAATCAGCGGTTCCTTCATGCGGCTCAAGAGCTTCGCAAATTCCTGAGGCTCCAGCCTGACGACGACGCCCGACGCTTTCTTGGCTTCGGCAATCGCTGCTTGTGCCGCTGCTCCCGCTATTGCACCCATATCATCGTCCATAACCTTTCTGCTAATTTCGCGCCAAGCCTATTTTCGTCGCGTGACAGCGTAATTACAAGGGCCCATTCCGCGCCGCGAGCGCGAAAGTGCGGTGCTGACGAAATTCGGCTACTAGCGGCGCTGGTCCGATCGGTGATTCTTCGTCCGTACGCCAATTCAGGCGGTTGATTTGTACTCCTCCGGGTTTACCAGCCGCCTGCCTGCGGACACGCGATTACCCGGGAGAGCAACCAGGCGCGCATCATCCCGGAAGAACCATTCGAGACCTGCCGCGCGAAGAATGCCGCTAAAGAAGAGCCCAAGTGCTAAAGAATAGTTGAAAAAAAACTTCGTGAGTTGCAGGACTCGTGGGAGCGCCCTCGCCGCGTTCGTTCCGGCTTACCGGGAAAGCGAGATGACGGTGAGCGTGGCCGTCGCCGCCGAGCCTTCCTCTACTCTGACGCTCGCGCCCCTGGACGGCATCAGACCGACCATCTCCGCCGACGGAAACAGACCATCCATGCGGTCGAATGCCGCAATGTAGTAGTCGCCGGGCGACACTTCGCTCGACTGGAACGACCCGCCCGCCCCGCACCGGATGGTTTGCCCAATGGCGACGCCGCCGGGTTGCTGAGGGAGCAGCACCACCGTTGCGCCTTCGCCTTTCTCGACGGTTCCGCGCACCGTACCCGATCGCGTGCCGAGAGCCACCCGCAAGCGCGGCCCGGCAGCGGCGACCATGAACGATTGATCTGTTACCTCGTAATCGCCCAAAAAGATCCGCGCCGCGAGACCCGGCTGCACAACCGCCGTGTAGCGGCCCGGCAAGACGTTCTCAAACAAGACCTCGCCGGCTTCGACGATGCCCATATGCACGGAGTCGCCATCCGTGGCCACCAGAGTCACCGGTGAAAAACGGACACGGGGATTGGAGGCGCGCTGACTCACGGGGTCGCCGCTCTTCCATTCAAGTGTCCCCCGCAAGTTGAAAGGCCGCGCGATATGGACTTCGACATCGTCGATATCGTCCCGGCCCACGATGGCCTCCCCGGAACCACGCAAAGAAGCGCCGCCTTGGCTTGGCGAATCGGATTCCGCGTCGATATTCCAATCCCCCGATCGCACGGCGGCGAACTCAAAACGTCCGTCTTTTCCGGCGATCGCGGTCGCCTCAGCCGTGTGAATACGCGGCGGCCGCAAGCCGGCCGCAAAGAAACGAATGCCGTCGGCGCGAGTCCCCAATCCCATGACTCCGGATGCGTTTTGGACGCGCGGAGACAATGACATTTCCGCTCCAGGAGAGGGCTTTCCGTCCTCATCGAGCACGATCCCGCGCACGCGATGCACCGGAGCGGCTTGCATCCGGATGTCGTAGCCGCTCAAATCCCCCTGCCCGCTAAACACGATCCGCTCCGCCAGAACCTGATCCACGACAGAAGGATAGTAGGTAGCCACCATTGCGGTCTTGTATCCGTCTTTTGCTTGCACAGGCGCGGCGCTTCCGGGCGGCTTCGCGCTCAATGTGTACGAGCCGGGCTTGATCTGCTCAATCGCAAATCGGCCCTCGCCGTCCGTCGTTACGCCGCCCAAGATATTGGGAGTGAGATTGATCTCTACGCCCGCCGCGGGTTTTCCCTCCGGATCGACCACGCGCCCACGGATCGCGCTGAGCGGCGCAAGTTTCAGATCCACTCTCACCGGATCGGGACTGGCGGCGATACTTATGCCGGGGTTTGAAAGGAAAGCTGCGATATCGATTGCCGGAGACGCGAAACCGTCTTTCTCCGCATTGGTGCGGTAGCGTCCCGGGGCGATGCCAGTGATCTTGAAACGTCCCACGGCATCCGATGTGGCTTGGTATCGAGAGGATGGGCCGCCAAAGAAAGTCACAGATGCTCCGGCGATACCCGCCCCCGTGGCGCTGTTGACCACGGTCCCTTCCACCGAGCCTCCCACGGGCGCGTCCTGCGCGATTGACAACGCCGCGACGAATCCCGTTGCCGCCAGAGCCGCGACTGGGACGAGCTTCATGCCGCTACTTCACCGCCGACAAGCCCTCGCTCATCTCGATTAGAGTGCCGAATGGATCCTGAAATACTGCAAACGCCGCGTTCATCGGCGCAGACTTCCGGTACGGGTTATCGAATTTGATGCCCGCGTCCTCCAACTTCTTTGCAAACGCTTCCAGGCCTACCACCTCCAGGCCGATCCGATCGAACGCCCGTCCTTTCGTCGGCGCCACCGGTCCTTTGGCCTGCTCGAACACAATGCTCGATCCCGGAATGTCCGCCACCATCTCGCCTCCGCGCTTCACCATCTGCGCGCCGAAATATTTGGCATACCAGGCTTCGGCCTCGGCGACATTCGGAACCACCATCTTGATGGTCTCGGCCGCAATCGGCTCCGCGAGCGACTTGTCTTCGGTAATCCGCACCTTGATGTTGTCCGGCGACATCAAATACACCTGCTTCGCCGAGCCGCCCGCTATGGGCTTAATTCCCTCATCCGCCCATTTCGCGAGCGATCCCTTCAAATCTTTCACCGAAAAGCCGATGAAATCGAGCGAAGATCCTTCCGATCCGGCCAGTTCCCCCGCGGGAGCTTTGGGCGCTGCTTTCCCTTGCCCCTGCCCTCCGCCGATATTGAGCAACAGCACGCCGGGGAATTTTATAAGGTTCAGTCGCCCGGCGAACTGCACCGGCTGCCCGCCCAGAGCCTCCCAGAACTTGTTGGCCGCGTCCACGTCTTTCGTCCGTAGTACGTCGTGACCTGCGGAAACGCCGGCTCGATTCGGCGCCGGAAGCTGTGCGATGGCGGGTAGCGCGATTAAAACCAGAGTGGGAATCAGTGATGGTTTCATAGATCTCCGCCGATGATATCACCGCCACGCGCTGGGTGATTTTGCGGCTACACAATCCCGCCGAGCTCGCGGACGTGCGCCCACAGCCCTCGGTAGGCAGTGAAGATGAACTCGTCCGGATCGCCCGCCAGTTGGCCTTCGAAGTCCTTCAAGGCCTTTGCATCGATCATATTCTGGGCGCCCTTGCCCTGCTTCATCAGCTTCACCAGTTGGTCGCGGACTTTGGTCAGAATATCGAGATTCGCCTGCACTTCGGCCTTGGTCATCACCGGGCCGGTAGCGGGCACAATCTTGGTCTCATCGTTCGCCAAACCCAGAATGGTGCGGTGTGCCGTTTGCATTCCCCCGATCCAACCTCCGGTGGGAAAATCGAGCACGGGAAGCCTGCCGGCTTGCACCACGTCGCCCACCGCCAAAACATTCGATTGCAAGAAATGTACGTAGATATCGCCGTCGGTATGGGCCACAGGCATAAGGCCGTACTCGATCGGCTCTCCGCCGAAAGTCGTCTTGCCGTTGGTGTAGAAAGTCTCTTTCGGCAAAGCTCCTTTCGCGCGAGGCTCCCAGACCTTCTTCTCCCAATCATGGATGATTTCCTGCGTCATCCAGAGCTCCGTGTGGACGTGCGACACGAGCTTCGCGCCGGCCTCCGCCATCGCATCGTTCCCGCCCGTCGATTCGGTGTGCCAATGCGTGTTGAAGGCAGTCTTGACGTTCCCCGCGAGCTTGAGGACGTCGCGAGCGTGAGCGGCGTCGCCGCAATCCACCAGAAGACTTCCCCCGTCGCCCGCTAAAGCGACCACGTTGTTGCCCGCGCCGGTAATCAGCGTAATTTTGTCGGTGAGCTTGGTCGCGGCAGGACTTGCTTGCGCGTTCGCCTGGGCGAAACCGGAGCGAGACAAGCTCAGCGAGGCGGCGCCTGCGGCGACAGCCCGAAGAAAATCACGGCGTAGGGGACTCATAACGGTAGTATTGTAACGCTGGCGCGCGAGATAAGCTTGAGCTTGTCCTATTTCTGGGACGCGGAACTCTTGGCCGGCGCAGCTTTGGCTGTCGCGGCGGCGCCGGCTTCCACCGTCTTGGCCAGCAACGCTTTTCCCTCTTCTTCCGCGTGAATCACCACTCGGTCGCCGACTTTCAGATCGGACTTCTGAATCGCCTTGGATGCGCGAGTGTACGTCGTCTTGGCGTCGACGGTAACCGCGACCGTCTTGCCGGCGGTCGTTTTCACCATGACCGATCCGTCGTTCACCTGCGTCACGGTTCCCATGACGTGTTCCAAGCCTCCGTGCGCCAGGGCGATCGCGGCTGTAAGCGCGAACGCTCTAATGATGTTCGTGATGCGCGTGTTCATTCGAGTTACCTCCACCTAAGAATTCCTTTTCTTCCTGCTCTTCCTTCAGCTCATCCGGAGTCTTCGGATTTAATTCGCTCATCTCCTGCTCCTCTTCGGGCGTGAGGTCCGGCAGATGGCGAATAAAACGCACCAGCTTCCAGGAGTCTTCCGCCCCGTGGTCGCCCTCGCCATGAGCGGCGCCCCATGCGGGCATTCCGGTCCAGCGGATGCCGTTTTGAATGATAAAAAACAATTGGCCGTCGGTCAATTGCTGAGTCGCCGTGAGCCGCATGTCCGGAGCCGGAGGGTACATATGCTTGCCCATTTCCGTATCGCCGCTTCCATTATTGGCGTGGCAAGTCGCACAATGGTCCGCCCAATGAGCGCGCGCCTCGGCCTGCACCAGAGGAGAATCCGCAACCGGGTTCGGCTGCTGTTTGGCGTCTGCCGGTATCGATATCGCGCGCAGCCGCGGCATTGCCCAGCGCTCCACGGCGCCGGGTTGCTCGTTCGCGCCGAAGCCGCGCGCTCCGCCTACCCAAATTGCCCCCACGACGACGATTGCGGCGATGGCCGCGAGCACGCCCACGAAGAAGGAGACGGACCGCCGCATGTCCACGGACATCTTAGCACCACGACAGGGAGACCGCAGACGCGGCTTACGGCCCGATCGGCCTGCCAGTCCCCGACGCGGAGCCTCTAAGGAGCGTTGTCAGGGCAGGCGGAATGCCAGTACCGTTTCGTTCGCGACAATCGCTACATACTGTTTCCCGTCTTTTCCGAGGTAGGTAATAGGATTAGCGTAGCCATTCGCGGGCAGCTTAGCTGTCCACAAGAGCTTTCCGGTTTTCGATTCATATGCGTGGAAATACTGGTCACTCGTGGCGCCGATGAACAGCAATCCGCCTGCCGTGGCCACGGATCCGCCGATATTATAGGCTCCGGTGTCCTTGAACCCGAGAGCTTCCAGCGATTCGACGCGACCGAATGGGATTCTCCACGCGACATCTCCGGTGTTCACGTTGATCGCGAAGAGTTCGCCCCACGGAGGCGACTGGCAAGGCCAGCCGGTAGCGGGATCCACAATGTTCCCGGCGTTCTTGCGAACGTAGAGCGGCTGCGTGGATTCGTCCACCGGCCCGCCTTTCGCGTTTGTAGATCCGGGAGTACGCGCCACCATGCGCGTGACTTCACCCCGATCGTGAGAATTGATGAAAAAGTATCCCAGCTTGGGATCGAAGCTGCCTCCGCCCCAATTGAAACCACCGTCCGGCCCAGGAAACACCACCGTATTGGTCATCCGCACCGGCGCAAATGGGCCGTCGTTCTGCGCGCCTTTGAAAAGATCCTCACAGTATTTCCGGTGTTCGGGCGTGAACCCGGCGATTTCATCTGGTTTCCAAGTCATGCGGGCAAGCGGCGGAGGCTTGAGCGGAAACGGCTGCGTCGGC
>DATBIA010000034.1:0-33844 GCA_036557165.1 Bryobacteraceae bacterium | reverse complement strand
ACTGTGAGATCAGGGCCGGCGAGTTGATGCAGAACAGACCGGGAAACGTCGGTGTGGACCGGCTATTTATCCCATTGTTATAAGTCCTCCAATCCCCAAGCGCGATCGACCCTAGTGGGCGGCGTTCGCAGAATTCTTTGTCTCCGTTCAGAGCCCGATAGTCTGCCCGGCTTTGGCCGAATGCCGGAACCTGACATTGAAGCATAGAGAGGGGGACACATGGGCAAATCGGCAGCCATTGGTTGCGCTGGAGCAATACTTCTTCTGATTTTGATTGTGGGAGTTTCTATCGGGGGAAGCTACAACTCTCTCGTGAACCTCGATCAGGCCACCCAGGCGCAATGGGCCCAGGTGCAGAATGCCTATCAGCGGCGCGCGGACCTGGTGCCGAATCTGGTGGCGACCGTCAAAGGAGCCGCCAACTTCGAGAAGAGCACCATGGTGGAGGTGACGGAGGCGCGCGCCAGGGTCAACCAGGTGTCGCCTGCGGCGATGGGCGACATCCTGAAAGATCCGGCGGCCTTTCAACGGTACCAGCAGGCGCAGCAGGGGTTGTCGTCGGCGTTGTCCCGCCTGCTCGCCGTCGCCGAAAACTATCCGCAACTTAAGGCAACCGCGAACTTCCGCGACCTGCAGGCGCAACTCGAAGGGACCGAGAATCGTATCGCGGTCGAACGGCAGAGATTTAACCAGGCGGCGCAGGCGTTCAACACCGCCCGCAATCGTTTTCCGATGGTGCTGATCGCAGGTATGTTTGGCGATAAATTCGCGCCAAAGCCTTACTTCACGGCTGAACCCGGAAGCCAGAGGGCGCCGCAGGTGACGTTCTAAATTGCGTCCGCGCTTTAACCATTTGTGCCCGGCCGTCCTGGCGTGGGCCGCGATCCTGTACGGGGCGGAGACGCCGATTCCCCAGGCGCCCACCCAGTGGGTTACCGACACCGCAAACTTCCTGTCGCCCGAAGCGGTACAAACTCTGAATGCCCGGCTCCGGCAATTCGAAGAGAGGACAGGACATCAACTAATCGTCTACATCGCCCCCACGACGGGCGGAGTGCCGATCGATGACTGGGCCGTACGGGCGTTTCAGAAATGGAAGGTGGGCCGGAAGGGTCTGGATGACGGACTGGCTCTGTTCATCATGCCTCAGGATCGGGAACTCCGCATCGAAGTCGGATACGGACTGGAACCGGTAATACCCGACGCGATCGCATCGCGCGTAATCAATGAGGTGATGATGCCTCGGATTCAGGCGGGCCGGCCCGACGAAGCGGTCACGGCGGCGATCGGCTCGCTGACGGCAGTGATCGACAAACAGCCAGGCGCGTTCCCACCCGCCCGGCCTCCCGCGCGATCCTCGCCGCCGAGCCGGGTGCAATCGATCTTCTGGGGCTTTGTCGGGCTGGTGTTCCTGGTGCTCCTGTTTACGAACCCGAGACTGGCTCTCCTGTTTCTGACCACCATTGTTGCCCGGGGCGGTGGGGGCTATGGCGGCGGGTACGGCTATGGAGGCGGCGGATTTGGAGGCGCAGGGGGGCGCTCGGGCGGCGGAGGAGCGCGCGGATCATGGTAAGAATCGACAAAGACGTGGTCAAACAGGCGATTCAGAGGGCGGAGATGCGGACTTCCGGTGAGATCCGGGTTTCTCTGGCGCCTCCGTTCTGGGGTGATGTTTGGAACACCGCCGTAGCGGCATTCGACCGGCTGGGCATGACCGCAACGAAGGAACGCAACGGCGTGTTATTCTTCGTCGTCCCGTCCCGCCACAAGTTCGTCGTATTGGGCGACAGCGGCATCAACGAAAGGGTGGGCCAGGAGTTTTGGTATCACATCGCCAGTGCATTGAGCGAGAGACTTCACCACGGCGATATGACAGGAGGCCTGGTGGCGGCCATCGAAGAAGTCGGCGAACAGCTGGCGAGATTCTTTCCAAGCGGTGAAAGCGAAACGAACGAATTACCGGATGATGTCGATGACCAGCGGATGAACTATTGAGTCGCACTGGAAAAGAGTAGAATTCGGACTAGTCGATCAATCCATTCCTCAGCGCGAACCTGACCAGTTCCCCGGACGAGTGCAGATTCAACTTCTCCATCACACGTCCGCGGTGCGCCTCCACCGTGTAAACGCTGAGGTTGAGCGACGTCGCAATCTCCTTGTTGGTTTTGCCTTCCGCGATCATCTGCAATACCTCGCGCTCGCGGCTGGTCAGTAGATCTAGAGGATCGGTGACATGCCGGCGGTAATCCGTCAAGACGGAATCGGACACGCTGGGGCTGATATAGCCGTCGCCCTTCGCCACCGCGCGCACGGCGGCCACCAAATCGGCGTCGCCGGAATCCTTCAGCAAATATCCGCGCGCGCCCGCTCGAAGAATCTCGCGGACGTACATGGAGTCCTTATGCATGCTGAGCGCCAGCACGCGTGTTCGCGGACTTACCGCCCCCAGCCGGCGCGTCGCTTCGATACCGTTCAGCTCTGGCATCGCCACGTCCACCACCGCAACGTCGGGATGCAATTTTTCGCCTAGTTCCACGGCCTCCCGCCCGTTGCCGGCCTGCCCCACGATCTCCATGTCCGGCTGGGCCTCAAGAATCATACGGAACCCTTGGCGAACCAACGCATGATCGTCGGCGAGAAGAATGCGAATCATGGTCTCCTGGCGCTCTCTCGCGCCGCCTCAAGCCTCAACGTGGCGATCTTCGGTGTCTCGCGCGTGATTTTCCGCCGCGGGACCCTTCTCCGCGGAACTCCGGGCCGCCCAGACGTCGATCGTCAGCCCCTTGCCTGGCCTCGAGCGAAAACTCAACTCGCCTCCGGCGCTCCGCGCCCGCGCCCGCATTCCCGAAAGACCCATACCCGGACGGACCCCCGGCGCCAAACCGCGGCCATTGTCGGCGAGCGTGAGGCGCACCAGGCCGTTGGTGGCCCGCAAATGAATCGAAACCTCGGTTGCTCCGGAGTGCCGAGCCACGTTCGTAAGCGCCTCCTGCACGATTCGAAACAGATGCGTTTCGGTTTCGTCGGCGAGACGGCCCTGGAATTCGGTGCGGTACTCGACAGCAATGCGAGTTCGTTCTCGGAATCTCTCGATCAACCATCGCAGACCGGCGTCCAGGCCGAAATCGTCCAGAATCGTGGGGCGCAACAGCTGCGACAGCTCGCGCACGTTGGAGATTGAGTCGTCGATCAGCTTGTTGCAATCTTCCAGACGGCTACGCGTTCCCGGATCGAGCCCTTCCGCCGCCCCGAGCGCGGCGAGGTTGGTCTTGATCGCCGTCAGCGATCCTCCCAACTCGTCGTGCAGCTCGTGCGAGAACCGGCGCGCCACTGCCTCCTGCATTTCAAGCATGCGGAACGAAACGCGCGAAAGCTCGCTGGTCTGATGCTCCATATTTCTAAACACGCCCGTGGCGCGGCGTACCGTGAAGAAAGCGAATCCCAAGGCCACCGCCAGGCACCCGCCCACCAACAGGGCGGATTCAGCCGCGAGCCGCGCCGTCTGCCCGTTGATGCGCTCCTGCGTCTCAATTCCCCGCTGATAGCTGAGGTCCACCAGACTCGCCACCATGGCCGTGACCTGTTCGTGGCGGATAAAGAGATTCCGGGTGCTATCGGGCCCCACCGTTCTCTGCACCAGCAGCCGTCGAGCTTCCGCGGAAAAATCGGCCATTGCCCTGCTGAGGCCGCGATAGGTTTCCTGTCCCGGGCCGATGCTCGCGTTCCGGAACATATCCTCGACGTCGCGATCCGTCTGATCGAGATCCGCCAGCACGCGCTCGCGATCCACGATTTCCGGTGTGCGCGAGAGCCGGTAGAACACGGTATTGAGCACTTCCTGCTCGCGCTCGACATCGTCCAGCAGGCGCGAGAGCACAAGCTGGTCCGAGACCATGTTGGCGGCGTTCTGTCCGCTGGAGCGGGCGTTCTTCACGCCGATCGCCGCGGCGATCACCAGCAGCAGAATGACTGCGGAAAAGCCGATCGCCAGCACCCGGACGAACGTTCGCATACCTACTTCTATTCTCTCGCGCCGGTTTCCGGGTTTTAAACGTACACCGCTCCCCTACGTTCTCGGCCCGAAATCCGTGCTGAGCCGCGACCGTAAGGGAGCGGTTTCCATACGCCAAGCTTCGCAGGTGCGCTGATCGCCGTCTGGGCCGCTCATGCCGACGACGGTCCTACCATGCAAGCGCGCTGGTTTCCCACGCTCGGATCAGGTAAAAGATCGCCAGCAGGATGCCGCCCGCCGCCGTAGCCACCGTCATTGCCTCCCCGCAACGGTCGACGCGGTGCAGTCTGCGAGCTAGATTGGCCTGCTCCAGAACATGCATCTCCTGGCCGGGGCCAAGATGAATTATGTTCTCCTCACCCATCGAAATCAACTTCCGGTACAGCGCCAACGCGATGGTCGCGAGTCCCATGGCTATTTCAATTGACAGAAAATAAGTCATTGTTTTATCTCCTTTGCGCCTAAACGGCCCTTACACGCTGATTACCGGGCAGGGCGCCTCTCGAATAATCCCGTATGCATGAGCGCGCAGCCTCCCGAGCTTTTGACAAATCGCGCCGCGGCCAATAATTAGGAGGTCCGTTGCGTGTCCCCGAGCTTCTTCGCGCACCGACGTCGCAATGTCCCCGGCGGCAATGCACACCGGAAGCTTTATTCCCGCCTGTCGTCCGATCTTCTCAATGCTTTCACGCGCTCGATCCCGTAGTTGTCGCTCCAATTCGCGATATTCTTGGCGCTCCAGCCCGCATGGGAGGCTAGGAATGACATGGACCAGCCGCAGCCTCGCTCCCATGGCGGACGCAAACTCTACGGCCCATTGAAGGACAGGAATTCCAGCGGGCGTGCCATCCAGGGCGCACATCGCGGTCTGGCAACAGGCTCCCAACCCTGATGTTTCGGCGACGTGCGCTCCCGTCCAAACGGGGCAATGAGCGTCGTGCAACACCTTGGCCGTTACCGATCCCAAAAGAAACTGGCGGAATGGACCATATCCATGCGTCGGCATCATGATCAGATCCACTCCTTCGCGGTGGGCGAACGCGGTGATGACTTCGGCCGGTTCGCCCACTTTCGCGATCGCCTCAACGGGTACGCCGGCCAATTCGCCCTGCAGCGCCCCGTTGAGGCGGAGCTGAAGATCCCTCTTGAGTTCTTCGTCCGTGACCACGACCTGCGAATATGCCGCTTGGGCTTCCATATATCGAGGCGGCTGCACGACTCCGAGGAGCGTCACACGCGCTCCGAATCGCGAAGCCATGGCATTCACGAACGGCGCGGAGCCACACATCCGCTCCGAAAAATCGACGGGGAACAGAATGTGCTTGATCCGCCGCATGGCCCCCTCCTTGATCCGAGCCCGCCTCTCTACCAGTGATGTAGATGCCGCCGTCTCCATGCCGGGGCGGTGGCCGCTAGCCACAGAATCGTGAGCCCCGTGACGATGCCAGGGACAAGCATCAATAAGCCCCAAAGCGTCCACCCCTGGTACTGAGAAGCGCTCTGGGCGCTGGATCCAGTTTGCGCGCCGGCCAGCGCCGGAACCATTGACAGAAGAACCAACAAAATGCAGGCCCATCTTTTGATAAATGGCGCTTTCATAGTCAGCTCCTTTCGAAAAGTGCGATTATCCTCTCTGCGGCAAAATCTTCAAGAATAGGGGTTCTTCCAGCAGCTCTGGCCGGCCCGCGACTATAATGGCGAACCTCATTTGACCGGCGGGAATTTTCGCCGGCACTCGTAGGCGCACCGATGCCTCGCTTTGATCGAGGATTTCTACCTGATAGTCGATCTGGCCGTCTGTCAGATAGATCTCTTTCAGATGCGCGGCATCCAAGGCATAGCCGGTCACCGTCACCACGTCGCCGGGGTGAGCTTCGCCGGGCGTCACCTGTTGAAAGAAAGTGACAGCCGTATTCAAAGCTCCTCCTGCGAGTCTGGAGAAGAGGATCGCCCCTAAGCCGAGAGCCAAACCTAGAAGAATTCGGTTTCTGCGCTGCATGTCCGCTCTCCTTTCATCGGACAGCGGCGCAATTCAAGTTCCGTGGAGAAGAAGCCGATTTTCTATCGAAAGGAGGGCGTGAGTCGTGGTGAAAACGCGATTTCACCCAGTTCTGTGGCAGCGGTTGTGCGATTTAACGCTGAGGAAGTAGGACAAGCTCAAGCTTGTCCTACCAAAGCCGCCGTTACCGCGAGAGCCCGGGAAGCCTTCGCGCGAAGCGAAGCATAAAAAGTCCGCCGGCGACCAACAGCATGGTGGTTGATTCGGGGGCCGCCGATCCGCCTCCTCCGCCGCCCGCGCCGAGAAAGCCCACATCAATGTTGTCGATTCCCAGCGTGGTGCTCTGGTTTTCTGGAAAAATCGTAAGCGACGTGAGCGCGGTTGCCGAACTATAGCCGAAGAAAACGCTCCCGGGAAGCTGAATTTGTGTAGCGCTATTCAGCTGCGATCCGCCGTTCACGATAACGCCGAAGGGCGTGCTCGCCGACGAGTTGCCGTTGTTCAGAATGTCCAGGCCCACGGCGAAGACGTTCGCCGGGAGGGTAATCGTGAGGGTGGACAACTGCCCCGGACCGTTGGGCGCGGGTCCGGTTAGAATCGGATCCGCGCCTCCATCCCAGTTCAAAAAAGTCGATCCGTTGAAGAAGCTGGCCGACGGGCCAACCGTAACGCCGCTGGAATTCGAGGTGCAGTCCGACCAGTTCGACAAGCAGCCGATGAAGCTCAGGCCGTAAAGCTGCGCGCTCGGCGCCGCAGTGGCGTCGAGTCCCGTCGCAGCTCCGTAGGTTCCCGTGGCGTTGTCGAAAGTGATGTTGCTGAAGCTAAGGGCGCTGTTGTCCGACTCGAAATTGCCCCGGTCGGTGGAATCCTGGCCCGTCGAAGATGATCCCGTGCAGGGATTCGTGCAGGTCGAGCCAAGGGCCGGCAGTGCGCAGACCGCCAGCACCGAGGCGATCGCCAGAAGTTTGCCGGCGGAAATCGAATGTATCGTCATCTTGATTCCTCTCTGCAAAAGGTGTCTTGGAATTGGTGCGATCCGAGATGAATTCCTCTATGCAAGATCTCGGCTAACCCATCGTTGCCCGTGAGACATAGCACTCTAGAGGCGGAGGGTGGGCTTTAGCCCGCGCGAGGCTTCAGCCTCGCTAGTCAGTCAGAAGCGGAGCTAAAGCTCCGCGCGGGCTGAAGCCCACCCTCCAAAACGCCACAAACGACGATGCCCTGTACCACCGCGGGAACAAACCAACGCCCCGTGGCGTAATCTGGTATTAAGAATGAAATCTTCTCGGGCATCCTTCTTTGAAGCGGCCGCTGTCGCTCTGGACTCGCTGCGTTCCAGCAAGCTCCGCAGCTTTCTCACGCTGCTCGGGATCATCCTGTCAACTACCACCTTGATCGCCGTCATGGCGGTGATTCATGGCATGGACGTCTACGTCGCGCAAACCGCCTCGTCCATGGGCAACGACGGCTTCAGCGTGCTGCGGGTCGCATTCACCGGCCCCCGCGATCCCAAGAAGTTCATCGAGGCCCAGCGGAACAATCCCGAGCTGCGGCGCGAAGAGTATGCGTTTCTGAAAGAGCGCGCGACACTGATCCGCGAGTTCAGTATTTCGGCGAACCGTTCCGTGAAGCTCACCTATTCGGGCGATTATGTGGATGGCGTGCTCTGCACCGGAATCACGGCCAACGGCGCATTGCTCACCAACACCCAGATCGCCACCGGCCGCATGTTCACCGACACCGAAGACGAGCGGCGGCTCCCCGTGATGGTGATCGGCTCCGATCTGAAAGACCGGTTCTTTCCGAACGTCGATCCGGTGGGAAAAATCGTCGGCGTGGACGGTCTTCCCTTCCAGGTGATCGGCGTGGGCAAGCCGAAAGGGAGCGTCTTCGGCCAGTCGCAAGACAACTACATCTCCATCCCGGACCAGACTTATTTCAAGATCTACGGCGACCGTACGGGAATCCGCTATAACTTCGCCGCGATCGACCGCGATTATTTACAGCAAGCGCAGGACGAGATCAGGGCGCTGCTGCGGGCGTATCGCCATTTGCCTCCGGGCAAAGACGAGAATTTCGGGATTCAATCCTCCGATTCGCTGGTTTCCACTTGGGACCAGTTGACAGGCGCCATCGCGAGCGCCGCGGTGGGCATCGTCAGTGTCTTCATGGTCGTCGGCGGCGTGGTGATCATGAACATCATGCTGGCCGTGGTGAGCGAGCGCACCCGCGAAATCGGGGTACGCAAGAGCGTGGGCGCGCGTCGGCGCGACATCCTGAATCAATTTTTGGTGGAATCGTCGATGCTCGCCGGGATCGGAGGATTAATGGGCGTCGCCATTGCCTGGCTGGTGGCCGTAGCGGTGCGGAGCTTCACTCCCGTGCCTATGGAAGTGCCTCTTAGCGCAGTCGCGATCGGAGTTTCGCTTTCGGCTGTGGTGGGACTGTTCTTCGGCATCTATCCGGCGCGCCGGGCCTCGCGGCTCGATCCGATTGTGGCGTTGAGAGCGGAGAGTTAAAGTGCAGAGCAAATGCGTTGTGCGCAATAAGAGACAAACATGAAGTTACTCCTGGAAGTCTTTAAGCTGGCGCTGGATACGCTCCGCGAAAACAAGATCCGGTCGTTTCTCACCGTGCTGGGCGTGATCATTGGAACCGGCACCATCATCGCCGTCGGGTCGATCCTGGCGGGTTTGGATGGAGCGGTTACCGGCGCGATCCGCAGCATGGGAACCAATACCGCCATCGTGTTCAAGATGCAGATTATGGGTGGCTTCGGGGGGCGCACCGCCGAGGAACGCAATCGCAAGCCTCTTTCGTATGAAGACGGCCTCGCCATCGCCGAGCGCTGCCCGTCAGTGGAGCGCGTAAGTCCTTACCTGTTACCACCTCAGATGGGGATTGTTCAAGCGAGATATAAAGGCAATACCTACTATGGCCCGCAGATGGCCGGGACTTTCGAAGGCTATGCCGCCTCCTATAACGCCGATATGCGCGCCGGGCGCTTTTTCACCGATAACGAAGGCGATCACAGGTTGCCGGTGGCGGTGATCGGCGAGGACGTCTACAAGGCCCTGTTCGGAGAAGAGAACGCGATCGGCAAGATCATCAATGTGGCGGGGAAGGAGCTCCACGTGATCGGCGTTATGAACCGGCCCGGCACCTCTATTCCCGGTCAAGATGACAATCGCATTCTGGTGCCATATTTCACCATGCATAAGCTGTACCCTACAGCCCAGGAGAATCTGCTGATGGTGATGGCCAAGGAGGGCCGGCTTTCAGCGGCTATCGACGAAATTCGCGTCGTTCTGCGCCAGGACCGGCACGTTCCATTCGATAAACCCGACAATTTCTTCATTTCAACCGCGGATCAACTAGTGGATCAGTTTAGATCGGTTACCTCGGTGATAGCGCTGGTGATGGTGGTGCTGAGCTCAATCGGGCTTCTGGTAGGCGGGATCGGCGTGATGAACATCATGCTGGTTTCGGTGACCGAGCGGACGCGGGAGATCGGCGTGCGCAAGGCTATCGGCGCCAGGCGTTCCGACATCGTCTTACAATTCTTATCGGAAGCCGTTGTGCTGACGGGACTTGGTGGATTGATCGGGATGATGTTCGGCTGGGGCGTGAGCCGGATGGTCCGGATCGCCATGCCCACGCTCCCGGCGATGGTGCCGTTTTGGGCCGCAGCCCTGGGAGTAGTCGTGAGCGTCGGAATCGGCGTCTTTTTCGGCATCTGGCCGGCGAGCAAAGCGGCGAGATTGGATCCGGTGGAAGCGCTTCGTTACGAATAGGCCGTGCACGTCCATCGCTGACGCGGTGCCGCGTCGGCCCCCGAAAGCGGCTGCGAGTGGGTAGCGCCGATACGGACTTCGCGCGATTTGCGCCACCGCTGCGCTGGACGCATCTTTAAGGCACGGGTGACCTTTTCCCCGGCGAATCGTCAATTAAGGTGTTGCAACGGAGTGCCGTGGCCCTGGAAAAGACGGGCTTACAGGTAGACGAAGCGGCGCTGATCCGGGCTGCTCAACAGGGCGACAGGGACGCCTTCGAGCAGCTTGTGCGCGTCTACGATCAAAGTGTCTTGAGGCTGGCCATGAATCTTTTGCGCTCGCCCGAAGATGCTCGTGACGCATATCAGGAGGCGTTTTTGCGGGTTTATCGCAACTTGGGGAATTTCCGCTTCGACTGCAGCTTCCACACCTGGCTGTACCGGATCGTGACCAATTTGTGTCTGGATCAGATTCGGAAACGCAAGGTTCGAAAGGAAGAGGCGGCCGTATTAGCCACGGGCGAAGGACCGCTGGACCGGATGGACATGGTGGCGGAGCAAAGGGCCGATACGGATCCGGAGAGAAGTCTGTTCAGCGGACAGCTCCGCAGACGGATCAAGGACGTTTTAGAAGATTTAACGCCTCGGGAGCGGATGGTGTTTGAGTTACGGCACTATCAGGGACTACGGCTCAGGCGGATCGGAGAGATTCTCGGGACCAGCGAAGAGGCGGCGAAGAACTGCCTTTTCCGGGCGACGCAGAAAATGCGCGCTGCGCTGGGAGATTTCGTATGAACAATAACGCGATGACGTGCGCCCAAGCGCGCGGCCAGTTCTGGCTCCTTCAGTATGGCGAGCTGTCTTTCGAGGAAGAAGAACGAGTAGAGACGCACCTGGACGGATGCGCGGAGTGCCGCGCGGCGCGAGAGCGGAGCAAAGAGCTGCACGCGGGCTTTGACAGCCTGGCAGTGGAGCCGGCCGCCTCGCTGCTGCGCGAGTGCCGCGCCAATCTGACAGCTCGTTTGGATCTAGAGCCACTCCCCGGCCTGAAGCGGAGATCGCCGCGTGCGCACGGCGGATGGTGGGAACAGTTTATCGAGGCCCTCACCAGCGGATTCGTGCTCCGGCCGGCGGGAGCGGTGGCTCTACTGGCTCTGGGGTTCGTCGGGGCCAGGTTGGCCCCCTCGATTGGGCCGTTGGCGACGGCGGCAATCGACGAGGCTGGAATGAGCCGTGTGCGCGACGTCCAGGCTGCCTCCGACGGGCAGATTCACATCATTGTGGACGAGACGCGGCAGCGGACCGTCTCCGGAACGCCTGGAGATCCACAGATTCAAACATTGTTGCTGAACGCCGCCCGAGATCCGAACGATCCCGGTCTGCGAGAGGAGAGTTTGGTCCTTTTAAATAAACAAGCTCAACCGACCGAGGTTCGCGACGCGCTGGTCTATGCGCTGAGGCACGACGAAAATGCCGGAGTCCGGCTGAAGGCGATCGAGGGACTGAAGGGCTTCGCCAAGGAGCCGGAAGTGCGCGGGGCCTTGTCGGAAGCGCTGCTCGGCGACGCGAATCCCGGAGTGCGGATGCGAGCCATCGATTTACTGGCGGCCGATTCCGGCGGAGGCGTGGACCGGCAGATTATCGGCACCCTGCAGGAGTTGATGTCGCGCGAAAATAACGCGTACTTGCGGCAAAGGAGTCAGAGAATTCTTGAGACTTTGAACGCTTCCACGGAGATTTATTGATGCCCCGCCACGGAGTCCTCGCGATCGGATGCACGCTGGCGGCGTGGCCGGTCCTCGCGCAGGAAGCCCCGCTGACGCGGGAAGGCAATACGTGGAAGCACACGGCTTCCAGCAGCGTGAACGTAGAGCCCGGAGGGCGATTGCAGATTATCGCCCGGGGCCGAATTGTGGTGCGGGGAGGCGCGGGCGGGGAAGTCAAGTACACGCTGGTGCAAACCGTGCGGGCCGAATCGGAAGCGGACGCCCGGCGGCTGATCGGATATGGACAACTCAGCGCCCGCAGCTTAGGGCGGGTCACGCGGATCGACGTTCAACAGAGTTCATCGGTGAATGTCGGCAATCAACTAACCGTGATGGCGCCGCGCGGACTATCGGATGTCGTCGTTCAATCGGAATTTGGCCAGGCGATTGAAGCCTCCGACTTCGATGGCAGGGTGACTGCGGTCATTTCTTCCGGAGATATCCATCTAGACAGAGTGCGCGGGTATGTGGTGGCCCGCACCGGGGGTGGCAATCTGTTTTTCGGCCAGGTGGGCGGCATCGAGCAGTGCTTTACGGGCGGCGGATCGGTGACCGTGGAGAACGCCGCCGGCGCGGTGAATGATTGCCGCACCGGAGGCGGGGAAGTTCTCGTGAAACAGGCCGGCGGACCAGTGACGCTCGAAAACGACGGCGGCAATATCACTGTGGAGCGTGCGGCGTCCACTGTGGAGGCGCACGCCGTTTCCGGTCTGATTCGGGTAGGGCAGGCGGGCGGCGAGGTGATCGCCGATTCGCGCGGAGGCTCGATTCAAGTGGGCTCGGCGAAGGGCGTAAAAGCGGAATCGGCGCAAGGGGCGGTGCGGCTGCGCGGGCCTTCGGGGCCGATGAACGTTTCGACGGCGTTGGGAAGTATTCTGGCGGAGCTGATGCCCGGCGCGCCGATTAAGGATTCCTGGCTCGACGCCGGCTCGGGTGACGTTACGGTCCTGATCCCGTCCAACTTTCCGGTGTCGATTATGGTGACCAACGAGCGTGGCGGCTATCCGATGCTTATGTCGGATTTTCCAGAAGTACGCACGGAAGGTCTGCCGCTGCCGAGACCGCCCGTAGTGGCGCAAGGCGCGATCAACGGCGGAGGTCCAGTGCTGCACATCAACGCCGGCCGCGGCGTGGTTTACTTGCGAAGATCCAGATAGGAAGCGGTTTATGCGAATTCCAAACGTGTGGATGACGGCTGCGGCCGGGTTGGCGCTGCTGGCTCCGGGTGCGATGGGCCAGAACAACGAGCCTTTCGTCCAATATTTTCAGACTCAGCGTGGTGGGGGCACTAGCTTTTTGGGGGTTGGGATTCAGGAAGTGAACGCCGACCGCGCCAGGGAGTTGAGGCTGCCGGCAGAGGAGGGCGTGGAGATCACGCGGGTGGACCAGAATAGTCCGGCTGCGACCGCGGGATTGATGGTCGGTGATGTGGTCCTCAAGTACAACAACCAAGACGTTGAGGGAATGGAGCAATTCGCGCGTCTGGTGCGGGAAACGCCGGCCGGACGAGACGTGAAGCTTCAGATCGTCCGCAACGGGAACGTCCAGACGGTGACGGCAAAGATCGGCTCGCATGCGGCGGCGGCGCTGCAGATATCGCCTTTTGCGGCGCAGCCTCCCGGAGCCCCCGATCAGCTTCGCGACCTGCCGCGCCTGTTGGGACCGCGCAGTACGGCGATGGGAATCGAAACCGAACCGCTTAATGGACAGCTTGCGGATTACTTCGGAGCGAAGGATGGCGGCGTGTTGGTGCGGTCAGTCGTGAAGAACTCCGCGGCGGAACGAGCCGGAATCAAGGCGGGTGACGTGATTACCAGGGTCGGCGACGCCAAGGTGACGAACGGCGCGGAGATCACAGCGCAGCTTCGGGCTCAGCGGGGCGTATCCGTAAGTGTGACGCTGGTGCGAGACCATCGCGAGATCACGGTGAGCATGCCCGTGGAAAATCGCGATAACGGGCAACGGTTCTAGCTGCCTGCGGTGGCGTCTCGAGCGCGCTGCGCGCTCATCCGGTGCACGCGGATTAATAAGTCTACTTCGCGCCGGGGAACGCTCAGCGCCGCGGCAATGTGCGCGGCGTCCTCTCCACGCCGCAGCAACCGGATCGCCTGGAAACGCTTGCTCGCATTAACGCCCGAAGAGACCCGAGCAATTGAGACTACAGCGGGATCGGCCGGAGGAGGCGCCGGCGCTGTTGCGGTGGCCGCGGCTTTTATTGCCTCATCGAGTGCGGCCGTTCGCCGGTGCTGCTCCCGGGCGAAGCCGCGCAACTCGCGCTTGAGGCTCAAAAACAGGATGAGCATGGCGGCCAATCCGAGTCCCAGCCCCGCGGCGCACCCCAACAGAATCGCGTTCATGTGAGTTTGGTCAGCCTTTCCTGACGGCTGATCACTTGCTGAATCCGCACGCCGAAATTTCCTTCCACCACCACGACCTCGCCTCGAGCGATGGCGCAGTTGTTGACGATTACCTCCACGGGCTCGGAAATCGTGCGGTCGAGCTCCAGGATCGATCCCGTCGTCAGCTTCAGCACGTCTTTAAGTGGCATCTGTGCGCGGCCGAAGGAGACGCTCAGGGGCATCTCCACATCGAGCAGGAGATCGAACGTCTTTGACTGCGGAACGGGCGGCAGGGCTCCCGCGTTCTCCGCAAGAATTCCTTCTAGAAAGGACTTGTCGGGACCGGCGGCGATTTCGACGGTTCCCATCGGCAAGCGCAGAACAATTAACGCCAGTTCGAAAGGGGACGGCGGGTCGTGAGTTTCATCACCCGAATCCGGGCGAACGTCGTGTCCCAACCGTGTGGAGAGAGCTTCGGCCACGTTCGTCATGGCTTGGCCGACCAGATCCAAAAAAGCCGTTTTGAGCGCGGCCCCGCGGTCTTCCGTCTGCTCCACGCTTTGCATAACATGGCCGCCCAGGACGTTCCAAGACGCCGCGGACGCCGCGAGCCAGATCGATCCGGGCGTCAAATGGAAGGACTGGCGCCACTGGATGTCTTCCGGGGCCGGGGCCATCGCCGGTGCGGCCTCCCATCGTACGGCCGGGACCTCGCCAGCCATGCTCTGAACCGCCGCCGCGAAAGCCTGGGCGACGGTTTCAAACGTCCAGTTGAGAACGCGGTGGTCCATCCGGGTTAACCGCCTCGCCGGGACGGCCAGCGTCTTTCCATATAAGACCGGAGCCGCAGAATCGATTGAGACTTGAGTTGGGAGATACGCGACTCATGCAAGCGTACGATTTTAGAAATCTCGCGAAGCGTCAGCTCTTCGTAGTAGTACAAGCTGAGCACGGTTTTTTCGATTTCGGGCATCTTCGTGATGGCGTCGGCCAGCAGCTTCTGCAGCTCGCTGCGTTCGAGCAGGCGGGATGGCCATTCTTCTTCGTCTCCCGATAGATATCGGAGCAGATCGCGGCTCTGATCCTCGTCGGAAGACGCAGCCTCCAGGCTTCCCAGGCTTAGGCCGCGGATCTCCACCAGCCATTCGTGATATTCCTCAAGGCGGAGGCCGAGCTGTGTGGCGATCTCGTCCTCTGTGGGAGTTCGGTGCAGAAGCTGTTCCACGCTCGAAATGGCGGCCTCGATTTGCTTGGCGCGCTTGCGCTGCTGGCGTGGCGCCCAATCGAGCCCTCGCAGGCTGTCCAGAATCGCTCCTCGGATCTTATACTCCGCGTAGGTTTTCAATTTCACGTTCAGCGAAGGGTCGAAGCGATCGATGGCCGAGATCAGCCCGATGGTTCCCGCTGAAATCAGGTCGTCGAGGTTCACGCTCTCCGGGAGCCGCTCGTGAATCCGGCGCGCGATCAGGCGCACCTGGGCCAGATGCTCCATGATTAGGCGATCACGCTCTTCGGAGGACACGATCGCAGTGGGTTGTTCCTCGTATGGGTTGGAAGCGGCGGCACGCGCCGGCTCGCGCTGGGTGGCTTGTTTCATGCCGCGGCTCCTCTTCTGAGAGGAGGTCTTAGGGGAGATCGAAGAGGCGACGGAAGCGGAGATTCGATCTGCGAAACGGTGGTCCGTTCGAGGCCCTCCAGCGTCTCGGAGGTCTCGCCGGCTCGGAGGACTAGCTTCGCCAAGGCGTCACGGCTGGCCGGCTCGATATCGTCCGGAATTTGCTGGCCAGTGCCCCAAAACGAAATTGGCAGCGACCAGCGATTGGCTATGGCGACCAACGCTCCTAAGTGCTGGGTTTCGTCGATTCGAGTGAAAAGGAGTTTTTTCGGCCCAAACGGCAGGTACTGGCGGATCGCCCTGTTCATATCGGCGGGACGCATGGAGGCCGGCAGCACTAAGTGGGTGTCGATTTCCGGGTGCGATTGAATTAAACGCGCCAGTTCCCCGCCATCTTCCATCTCCGCAGGGCTGAGACCGGGCGTATCGATCAGCACCAAGGCTTTGGAGCGATGCTCTTCGATCATTTGGGCCAAGGCGCCAGGGGTTTCGGCGATGTCGCAGCCGATTCCAAGAATGGAAGACAAGGAGCGAAGCTGATCGGCGGCTGCGATGCGGTTCACATCGGCCGACAGAATACAAGCAGGCTTCCGAGCATTCAGCCCGTAGCGCGCTGCGATTTTCACCATGCTCACGGTCTTGCCGGCGCCGGGAGGTCCTACGAAAGCCACTACCGAACGAACGGCGCCGGCAATCCCAAGGGTCGGATCCGTTTGGAAGAGCGTCTCGATGGCCGCCCCTTCAATCACCGCTCGCGCCAATGCCGGATCCAGATCCTGCTCGATCAGGCGCGCATAGAACGCTGTGGGCGGCGCGGTTGGAGCGGGCGGCGCCGACGAGGGACTCGCGATCCTCTCAAGGTCCAATTTTTGAGCCATCCTCTCGAACTCACGCTTCAATTCGGCGAATTCCAGAGCCAGGCGGCCCATGGGTTCGGGGCATCCCGCGAGAACGTCCGCTGGGGTCGGCTGCTTGAGGATCAATGAGGCTTGCGGGACGCGCGTTCCGTCCATAACCCCGAAAACCACCTCGTATGCGCCCAAATACCGCGTTTCCGGCGTCGCCGGCCGCGCATTCACCAGGAGAGCCTCCTCCCCTAGTTCCTTTCGAGCCAGTTCCATGGCCGCTTCCACGGTCCCCGAGAAATAACTTTTAAGCTGCATCGATTTCCGAACTCGTTCTCTACCATCGGCGCTTCCGCTCGAAAGCTTTACGAGCGTCCGCCGCCTACTGAATCAGACCCAGCGAGACCACGCGAACGCCGGCCGGAATCTCGCTATGGGACAAAACCGCGACGTTGGGCAAAGGACCCTCGACGATTTGCCGCAAAAAATAGCGTGCGGATGAGCTGGTCAGGGACGCTACCGGCGCGTCCGTGGCGCCCACCGCGCGCCCAACCCGATCCACGATGTCCCGCATCTTCTGCGGGGGTAGATTCAAATGACTCGATTGCTCCGTGTACTGGATCGCGGCCTCGATCGACTGCTCGATAGGCGAATCGACGAAGTACGCGGGCAGCTCGCCGGCCGCGTTTAGATAAGGCTTCACCAAGAGCCTGCGGATCGCCTGACGCGTATATTCGGTCAGCAGGATCGGATTCTTGGTCATTGCGCCCGCCTCGCCCAGGGCTTCGAGAATGGTCACGGAATCGCGAATAGAGACGCGTTCGCGTAGCAGATTTTGAAAAACCTTTTGAACGCTGGCCAAGGGAAGCAGTTTCGGAACCAGATCTTCGACCACTTTCGGGTTGTCCTGGGCGACGCGATCCAAAATGATTTTGGTTTCCTGGCGCGAAAGAAGCTCGGACGCATGCCTGCGGATCAGCTCGGCGAGATGCGTTCCCAGCACGCCGACCGAATCGACCACGGTATATCCTTGCGCGCGGGCCTGATCGGCTTTCCCGGGAGCGATCCACAGGGCTGGTATGCCGAAGGCGGGATCGCGCGCGGGAATCCCGGCAAGCGCGGCCGAAGCGGGAAGTTGAGAAGAGGCCGTCGGATGAATCGCCAGATCGTGATTGGGAAGGAGCTCGAAACGCCCGATTTCGGCGCCCTTCAGCGAAATCACGTATTCCGACGCTTTGAGCTGCAGGTTATCGGTGACGCGCACCGGCGGCGCCATGTAGCCCAGATCGCCGGCCATCTGGCGGCGAATGCCGGCGATGCGGCGGAGCAGGGGCGAATTCTGGGCGCCTTCGACCATTCTCACCAGCCCCAAGCCGACCTCCACGGCGAGCGGATCGACGCGCAGCAGCGACTCCAGATTCTCCTTCGGCTGCGCAGCCGCGGCGGCAGGCAAGACCTTTTGAGCGGCATTCTTCTGCCGCAGCTTCCAGCCGGCGAACGTTACCCCGGAGCCAAGCGTAAGAAAGGGTAAAGTCGGCAGGCCGGGAAACGCCGCCATCGCGATCAGAACTCCCCCCGCCAACAGCAGCGGCTGCGGATTGCTGAACACCTGGCGCCGGACGTCCGCGCCCAGCCGTTCTTCGGAACTTGCGCGCGTGACGATCATGCCGCCCGAAACCGAAACCATCAGGGCTGGAATTACCGTGACCAAGCCGTCGCCGATGGTCAGCACGGTGTAAGTGGAAAGCGCGCGAGGCAGATCCATCCCGTTCTGGAGCACGCCAATGAGAAACCCGGCCACGATATTGATGGCGGTGATGAGGATGCTCGCCACAGCGTCGCGCTGAGTGAAGCGGCTCGCGCCGTCCATCGCGCCATAAAACTCGGCTTCGGCGCCGAGTTTCCGGCGGCGGTCCCGCGCCTCGTTTTCGTCGATCAAGCCGGCGTTCAGGTCGGAATCGATCGACATCTGCTTGCCGGGGAGCGCGTCGAGGGTGAATCGCGCCGTGACTTCGGAAATGCGCACCGCGCCGTGGTTGATCACCACATATTGAATCGCGATCAGCACCAAAAAGATGACCACGCCGATGATGTAGTTGCCTCCCACTACGAAGTTTCCGAAGGCCTCGATCACCTGTCCGGCCGCGCGAGTGCCCGTATTGCCGTGAATCAGAATCAGCCGGGAGGAGGAAATGTTCAGGGCGAGCCGGAAAAGCGTCAGGAGCAAAAGGGACGTGGGAAAAACGCTGAATTCCACCGGCCTGGTGATGTACATCGATACGAGAAGCACAATGACGGAAACGGTAATGTTGGCGCTGATCAAGATGTCGAGTAGGAAACTCGGCATCGGCATGATCATCGCCAGAACGATTCCCAATACGGCTAGGGGCACTCCCAAATCGGAAAGGGCGCCAAATCGGGACGAGGATGCGGGGGGGCTCGCGGCGGCGGAGCGGCCAGGGGGCGCCGCCTTGCGAGCGTTTGTTTGCGCGGAGTTGGAGGAGGAATTCGCGGCCGACGCGCGAGATGGCGCGGTGGGAGCGATTTCGGAGGCTGCCGCCATGGCGGGGAGTTTGCACTTAGGCGGCCAGAAGAGAAGAACTCAGCTCATCTGCTTAGAGAGGCGGGCGGAAACAGAAACGGCGGCCCACTAGGAGATGATGGGCCGCCGTGGACCAACCTGGCCCCCCGCGAGCGCTGAAGGGGGACTGCGTCCAGGTGATCCAAAACCGTACTGCGATTAGCTTTACGACTGCACGCGCAGGTTGTTTTCCACGGAGAAGACGTTCGGCACGCCGTTGGCGCGCATGTACGCCATCTGCTTATCCTGCTGAGTCGCGACCACTCCTTCGAGCGTCACGTGCCCGTTCTTCACGATGATGTGAATCGAGGGCGTCACGCCCATCGCATAGCGCTGTAGCGCCGGAAATCCGTAAATTGCCCGGTAAGTGCTACGCCGGATTTGATTATCGAAAGGCGAAAGCGGAAGCACTTCAATTTGATTGTTCACGCTTGTCACGCCTTCCACGTGCTTCACAGCGCGCACGGCGTCGTCTTTCAGCACGGGCTGCGTCACCTCTCCGAACAATGTGACCACGCCGTTGTCCACGCGGAACGAGAGATTGTCGAAGACGTTGTAATAGGGCAGCATCGCCAGTTCGTGCCGCACCCGCTGCTCAACCGATCCGCGTTTATTTGGTCCACTGGAGGCGTAAGCGGCCGGGACAGCGCACACCAATGCCGCAACAAGCCCCCAAGAAAAGACTTTCTTGGTAACCCTCATCTTTCTTCCTCCACATATTTGACGGTGTGAGCGGCCCTCCGGTTGCAAAGCTCGATCCCGCGCGCCGAATCAGGCTCGGGGTCGCGCGTTCATAAGCTTGTAGATATACGCCAAAATTTCTGCGACAGCGCGGTAGAGATGGCTTGGAATCTCCTGCCCAACCTCGACCGAAGCGTACAGCGCGCGCGCAAGCGGCGGATTTTCGACGATCGGCACCTGGTGCTCGATGGCGCGCTGGCGTATGCGCCGCGCGAGATAATTTCTGCCTTTCGCGACTACCCTCGGCGCCCCGGGAGTATCCATTGAATAACGGATCGCGACCGCATAGTGCGTCGGGTTCACGATTACCGCCGTGGCCGTCGGGATCTGTTTCATCATCTGGCGTCTGGCCAGATCCCTTTGGATTCGGCGGATGCGCATCTTCACGTGGGGGCTGCTTTCCTGCTCTTTAACCTCCTCTCGAACTTCCTGCTTGCTCATGCGAAGTTGGCGCGTGTAGCGGCGGCGGTTCCAAAGGAGATCGATAACTCCCACGGTCAAAAACACGCCTGCCGCGCGCCAGAGCAGAGTCGCGAACGCGCCGCCCACTCGTGCGGCGGCGCTTCGGGGCGCAAGCCAGGGGAGCTCCAGAAAAGAATCCAGGTTTTCGGCGATCTCACGATAGACTGCGATACCGACCACTGCCAGCAGTAACAGGGCCTGAACCAAAAGAAACCCGTTTTGGGAGGGCAAAGAGGACAGGCGCTTGAGCGGATTGAGGCGCTGCGGATCCGGCGCTAGCTTTTTGAGCGAGACTCCCATCCGGGTGCTCGCGAGTTGGGCCATCAACACCAGGGCGAGGACTGCGCCGCCGGCGGCGGCCAGTGGAACCAGTTGTGGGGCGATTACATCGCGCGCGAGGCCAATCAGCGCGACTGACGTCAGATCGGGCTTAAACGCCAGCATCAGCAGGGTTCGCATCAGACGCGCGATTCGAACGGTGAACTCGGCGCCGAACCAGACCGCCACCGCCGCGAATCCGAAAAACTGAATGGCGGAAACGAACTCCCGGCTCGCGGGGAAATTTCCCTCGCGGCGCGCGCGTTCCAGCCGCCGCTGGGTGGGTTGTTCTGTACGCTGGCCGGAGTCCGCCATTGTAAGTCTGCCGGGTGCACGGATTCGCGCCGGTTAGCTCGATGTGGGTGCGCCTTTCAACCCCCGAGGCTGCGCCAAAGAGCCGCTAGCGTCCGCTCCGCTTCTCCCGCGAAAATCCTGGGTACAACTGGCGCAAGAGCCGCGAGCAGGATCAGTGACGCCGCCATTTTGCCCGGAAACGCGAGCGAAGTAAGCTGTAGCTGCTGCTGAATCCGGCTTACCAGCGCTAAAGCGAAATCGATGAGGAGCAGGAGCGCGGCTACGGGAAATGCCAGGCGGAGCCCGGTGGACAACATGGCGCCGCCCAAACGGACAATTCCATCCATGCTAGCGGCGCTGGGCGCCCAAGCGCCCGCGGGAAACTTGATGAAGCTCGCCGCCAGGACGCGGATGAGCTGATGGTCAAGACCGGTGGTGAAGAACAGGAGTCCGCTTCCTAGCGAAGCAATCACCTGGAGCACGCTGGAATCGGCCTCGCTGTTTGGGTCGATGGTGGAGGCGTAACCGTAGCCCGCCTGAAGCCCCGCTATTTGGGCCGCAAGCTGAAAGCCTTCCAAGAGCAGGGAAACGGCCAATCCTGAGGCCAGACCGAATCCGGCTTCCGAGAAAGCCCAGTAAGTCAGATCGCCAATGGAGGGCGTCTGGTTTGGCGGGACGGGCCAGGCCGGCAAAAGAGCGAACGTGATCGCCAGCGCGAGAACGATGCGCGCATTATCGGGAGCGCTGCGAAATCCCGGTACGGGTAGAAAGGCGACGAATCCTCCGACCCTCGCCAGGACCAGGAGAAAAGCGTAGAGCGTGCCGGCCGGTAACGTAAGGGTCACGTTGCTCCGTCAGTGCGCGAACCGGCCCAGGTCGCCCAGGAGGACGGTCGTGTACGAGATCAGTTTGGCGATCATCCAAGGCATGGTCACCAGCAACGCTGCCAGAAATGCGGTCAAGCGCGGCGCCGCACTGAAGCTAGAGTCCTGGATCGACGTGAGGATTTGGGCGAGGCTGACCAGAACGCCGACAACAAAGCCGACGCTCAATAGGGGCAAGCTCAGCCAGAAGGCGGTCATAAGAGCGTTTCGCATCAAATCCACGGTTTGAGAAGTCGTCATATGTCCTTTTCAGTAGAAACTTCGGACCAGCGATCCTACGACAAGATTCCAGCCGTCCACGAGAACGAACAGGAGGATCTTGAATGGCGCCGAAACCATCACCGGGGGCAACTGCACCATGCCGACCGACAGCGTGACAGACGCCACGACCAAGTCGATGATGAGGAATGGGAGAAATAGCACGGCCCCGATCTGGAACGCCGTTTTCAGCTCGCTCAGTACATACGCTGGAACCAGCGCGCTTAACGGCACGCCCGCGGGATTCGCAGGAGCGGGTTGATGGGAAAGTTCCATGAAGAGGCGGATGTCTTTCTCGCGGGCGAATTTCAGCAAAAATCCGTGAATCGGCGCCGAAGCGCGATCCCAGGCCTCGCTCGCGCTGATTTGGCCCGACTCTAACGGCTGCCAACTCTGCTGGTAAACCTGTTGAGTCACGGGTTGAACGACCAGCAGCGATAAAAATAGCGCCAATCCCACCAACACTTGGTTTGATGGCGCTGTCTGCGTGCCGAGCGCTTGCCGCAGAAAGTGCAGCACGACAACCACCCGCAAAAACGGCGTCACGGACATGACGATCGCCGGGAGCAACGTCAACAGTGAGAGAAGCAGGACAATCTGCATCGGCACGCTGAGCGTCTGGCCGGACTTGTTGGCTACCAGAGTGATGCCGAGCAAAGAATCGTTGGGGCCGGCCGTTAGCGGCGCGCCCAAGAATAAGAATGCGATGGCCACTTTTTTCAAGCGCCGGCTCCCTTTGCGCCGTTCCGTATTTTCTCGCCTGGAAGAGCCGCGGAATTCAATAAGGTGCATCCCTGCGGGTGCGTCGCCAGAAGAATCTCCCTCGCTTCCCCCTGCACCTCAATCCGCAGCAGATGCACGGCGTGTTGCGCGGTCAGAGTCACTCGCTCGATCGAGCTCAGAGAGCGGACTCTGCGTCCCCGTTCGCGCCAGGGCGCACGGGCCAAGCTTCCGCGCCGCCGGATCAGCCAAAGCGCGGCGCCTAAGAGCGCGAATACCAGAAGAATCGAGCCCACCTGCCGTGCCAGTTCGGCGTCCAAGCTAATCCTCCTCGGCGAAGTCCGTGATCCGGACCCCGAGCGTTTCTTCGATGATGACGATCTCACCCGATGCAACGGGAGCGCCGCCGATCAAAAGATCGATATTCTCTCCCGCCGAACGGGTCATATTGATCACGCTTCCTTCCTCCAGCGCTAAAATCTCGCCGAGCGGCATGATCTTTCGCGCCAGCTCGACATCCACGTAGACCGGGATGTCCGAGAGATGGCCGATCTGTTCGAGTGCGGTCACGATTTCGTGCTCTCTTCAATGAATACTCACGGGATCACCGCTCTACTGCGGTTTTAAATTGATCGTGTCCTGGCTAACCTGATCCACCGTGGTGACCACTTTGGCGTTCGCTTCGTAGCTTCGCTGAAATACGATCAGGTTTGTGAACTCGCGCGCGATATCCGCATTAGAGGCTTCGAGCGAACCGCCCAGAACCTGGCCTCTTCCGCCCGTTCCTGGGACTCCTATGGCCGGCAAGGCGGTGTCCGCGCTTAGCGCGAAATTGTTATTTCCCACCGAGCGCAGGGATTCCGGATTGAGAATGCTCGCCATGGCGAGCTGCCCTACCACGACTTGACTCCCATTGGAATATTCCGCGAGAATCTGACCTCCCCCCTGAAGCGTGACTTGAGTCAGGTTCGCCGCCGCTGAGCCGTCCTGGTTCTGCGCCGAAGTCGCCGAAGCTTGGGAGAACTGAGTAATCAGCGGGCTGTTGCCATTGAAGAGATTCCAATTGATATTCATATTGGCCGCGCCGTCGGCCAGATTCGAGACGGCGAGCGCCGGAGCGGCGCTTCCCGCCGCGGGGCTCGTAAGGACTCCTGCGCTGCTGAACGTGAGCGAGCCGGTAAGCGGCGTTCCTGCGGCCGTGAGATCGCTATTCGGAAAACTTATGGAATAGTTCCATTGGTTGGCGGTGGCGGACTTGGTGAAGGTAAAAGACACGACATGCGACGTTCCCAGCGAGTCGTAGACCTGGATGGAAGTCGAAAATGTATCGCCGTTAGCCGCCGCGGCGTTCAGGTTCAGATCCACCGACATGTTGGCCGTCGGAACTGCCGGCTGCAGGCTCCCAACCGGGACCGTAATATTGCCCGTTGGGCCGCTCGGGTTGAGCACCCCATTAACGGGCGTCCATCCCTGAACGGATTCCCCCGTAGCGGTGACGAGGTTACCTTTGGAATCGACCTGGAAATTCCCCGCGCGCGTGTATTCGGTCGCGCCGTTGGCGTCGATGAGGAAGAAGCCATCGCCTTGAATCGCCGCGTCCAGCGGGTTTCCCGTGGACTGAATGGAACCCTGCGTAAAATCCATTTGCGTTACCGGGACGCCAACCCCGGAGCCGACTTGCGTCTCGCCGGCGCCGGTTGCAATAGTTTGCGAGACCAAATCGTGGAATGAGACATCGCTCGCCTTGAAACCGGTGGAGTTGAGATTAGCCAGGTTGTTGCCGACGACATCAATGGCGGTGCTGTCCGCGCTAAGAGCCGAAAGAGCTGTAGAAAAAGAGCTGAACATGGTTGTCCTTATTGACCGTTTGTATTCGCGCTTGAGCCGGTGTCAGCGGCGCTGGGATCCGAAGCCGCCGGCTGCGTAGCCGGCGTATCGGAAATTTGGGGCGGCGGCTGAGCGGTGAATTGCTGCTTGATGGAATCCAGATCCTCCCGGCTCTGCGTAACCTGCTCCAAATCCGCAAATTGAGCCAGTTGCGTGACAAACTGCGTCCCATCGGCCGGGCTTTCGGGATCCTGATATTTCAGTTGAGCGACCAACAACTGCAAGAAGACCTGCTCGTTGGCCAGGGAATCGGTCGATGCTACCGAAGCCGCCGACGAAGCCGCGGCGGCCGGAGTTGTCGAAGTTGAGTTTGTCACGGAAGAGGGGGTCATTGGAAATCCTCCATTGTTTCGATCCAATCTTGCGGTTCACGCCGGTCCTGTTCTTGCTGCCGATGCCCGCCGGAATCGCGGCCGGACTGCCCTCCGCCGGACCCGTTCCAGCCGCCATTGGCGTCTTGCCGGTCATGCGAGCTGTTCTGAAACGACATCTGTCCCGAGGGCTGCGCTTCGATTCCGCCGTGAGGCACGGCCGCTTCCGTATGGAAGCCGGCCCGTTCCAACGAGTTCACTAGAGTTCCTAAGTCTTGCCGCAGCGAAGTCTGCAATCCCGCATCGGGAGTGCGCACCGCGACGTGGACTTGACCTGCGCGCTCGGTGAGATGAACGTCCACCGAAGGCGCTTCTGGACGGGCGATTCGAACCGCGATCTCCTGAGCGGGGGCATTTCGCACCGGAGGAGCGGGCGCTACTTCCACGCTAGAGCGAAGCGCGTTCGCGGGGTTTGGCGCGGGTTGTGGCGATTCGCCGGCTCCGGTCGCTCTTGGGAGGATTGCCGTCGGACTGGGTGAAGCTATCGTGGCGATCACAGGCGGCGGCACTGGGTCGGAGGCCGCAGGTTCGAGAGAGGACTGCCGGGAATCGCTTGCTTTTGGACCTGTAGGCTCATGGGCCAATTCCGGCGTGGGCGCTTTGGATTCATGCGCGCCTTTTGTGGCGGAGTTCTGCGATTCGTCGTCGGCCGCTTTATCAGGAGGGGGAGCCGCCGCAGAATCCGTCGTGCCCGGGTCGTTATGAATTAATTTGAGCGCAAATGCTAACGGGGCGCTCGATATGGCAATTTTCATTGACGCATCAATGGTCGTGCCCGGCTGAGCCAATGCGCGCTCATGACTCGGCGAGTCCGCGGGTTGCGTAGGCGGGAAAAGAGTTTGAGGTGTGGATATCGGCGCGGGCACGACTATTGGTGCGCCCTCACGCTGCTTGCGATCCGCTTTAGAGTCGTTCGGTTTACCCACGGGCGCGTCGGAGAAAGCGTTCGTCGCCGGCGTAGCTCGCCCCGACATTAACTTAATCAAAGCGTCGGCAATCTCGCGCGGCGATCGAACTTCGGGAGGCGACGCATCTTCCGTCCCCGCAGCGGTAACATCCACAGTCGGGTCTTCCGAGGCGGGCAAGTCCGGTGGAGAAAGTAGGAGGTTAATAAGATCGGTAAAGCCACTGGGGCCGGCAGTGGCGGAAGACTCCCGGTCGGTGGTCCGGCCGGCAGCACTCTGCTGTGGAATCTTGTCCACAACGCCTGCTCCGACCGCGATCGTCGTATTCACGGGCGGAGATGATGCAGGTTCGTCTCCAAATGCCAGAGCGCGAAATTGCAGGCTTTAGCTCGATTGTCGACTGCTAATTAATTGTCGCTAGTTTCAAAACGGCACTGAATTGTCGTTTGATGTCCGCTCTCATGGTTCACATCGGCACGCTTGACGCGCTTTCCTATGAAAAACAAGCCCTACGCCGCGCCCGAATTTGGCGACCGATTTGCACTGCCGATCCGCGAGCCAGAACACATCATGGACCCATTGCTCATATCGGCGGCGAGCGGAATGAAATCGAGAATGGAATCGCTCGACATGTTGGCGAACGATATCGCCAACAGTGGAACCGCCGGTTTCAAGACGGACGGCGAATTTTATGGCCTCTACCAGCAGGAGCTTCCGGTGTTGGAAAAACAGTGGACGGATTTCTCTCAAGGGACGCTCACGCCGACCGGAAATCCTCTGGATTTGGCTCTTTCGGGCGATGGTTTTTTTGCGTTAAATTCGCCAACGGGGACAGTATATACACGCAAGGGAGAGTTTCGCCTCTCTAAACGCAATCAACTGCAAACACCGGAAGGCTACACTTTGCGCAACGCCGCCGATAACGGAAAGCCGATCCAGGTGGACCCGGCGCAGCCGTTCGACATCGCCGCGGACGGCTCGGTCCTGCAAGGCGGGATGACCGTGGGGCAAATCGAGATCGACGGAATCGACTCGCCCTCGCAAGCTCTCAGCAAGCTGGGCAATAGTTATTTTGCAAAGCTGCCGAATACCGCATCTACGAAAGCAGCCGCGGTCGTCCACCAGGGCATGCTCGAGCAGTCGAATGTGGGGGTGGCGGATGCGGCAGTCAAGCTGGTGAGCGTGATGCGGCAATTCGAAATGCTTCAAAAAGCAATGACTTCCGGGGCGGAGATGAACCGGCAAGCGATCGAAGAGGTCGCCAAAGTGAGCTAAGTAGGCGATGGGCCTCGTCGCCCGCGATCTCAAGGAAACGGCCAAAAAGAGTGTAAAAAGGGTGCGAAAAGCGTCAAAAAAGGAGCAAAAAACGATGATTAGAGCCCTGTATAGCGCCGGTAGCGGCATGAACGCACAGCAGATGAGCATCGACAATATCGCCAACAACCTGGCCAACGCGAACACGGTGGGGTTCAAGGCGCGGAGGACGGAGTTTCAGGACCTGCTCTATCAGAGCTTTCTTCAGCCCGGCGCGGCGGCCGGTTCGCAAACCACGATTCCGAGTGGCCTGCAGCTCGGACTCGGCGCGCGGCCCTCCGCAAATTCCATCATTCTTTCGCAGGGCAATTTCACCCAGACCGACAATCCGTTGGACGTGGTGATTCAGGGCAGCGGGTTTTTCCAGATCCGGCGCGCGGACGGAAGCGTCGCGTATACCAGGGCGGGGAACTTTCAGCTCGACCGGAACGGGAATATCGTGACCGGCAACGGCGATCCGATTGAGCCGCAGATCACGATTCCGCAGCAGGCGCAGTCGATCACGATCGCCTCCGACGGGACGGTGAGCTACACTCAGCCTGGCCAGACAGCCTCCACGATCGCGGGTCAGATTCAACTCGCGACCTTCACCAACGCCGGCGGCTTGAACAGCATTGGAAGCGGATTGTTTTTGCCGACCGATGCCAGTGGCGACCCGGTGACGGGAAATCCGGGAGGACAAGAGGGCATTGGAACGCTGCAGCAGGGATATGTCGAAGCCTCCAACGTCAGCGTGGTGGAGGAGTTTATCAATATGATTACGAGCCAGCGAGCCTTCGAGGCCAATTCAAAGGTGGTCAAAGCGGCCGATGATATGTATTCGCAAGTCAATAACATTACACGGTGACACGGGAATGAAACTGCTTCTACTGTTTGGGTTTGTCGTGGCAGCATGGGCGGAAGGGCCGACGCCTGGAGGGCGCGCGCCGGTCGCCCGAATGCCGCTGCGACCTCCGCCGGACGTGCTGCGTGGACAAAAAGTTCAAGTCACGGTTCGGTCGGGCGCAGTGCTGCTGAATTTCGAAGCCGAGGCGCAATCGACCGGCCGCGCGGGAGAGACGGTGATTGTACTCAACCCGGAGAGCAAGCGCCGTTTTGTCGCCCGCGTGGAAGAGAAAGGCAAGGTGCTGGTTCAGAAATGAAGGCGCCGGGTTTGATTGGAGCGTATTTGATCGGGTTCGCCGCGCTGTTGGGGGCGCAACCGTCTCCGGGATCCATTTATGTAGCCACTGGGCGATTCGCGGACGCCACGCGGGATTTGAGGGCTTCGGGCGTAGGCGACATCGTTACCATTCTGGTCAACGACACGGCCTCAGCGGCCGCGACGGGGGCCACCAACACCAACCGAAAAAGCTCGGCCAATTCGAGCCTGGCGCTGCTGGGCAGCTCGAATCCGCGGCTGGCCAACCTGCTGGCGGCCACCGGAAATCAACAATTACAGTCGCAGGGGACCACTTCGCGGAATATGACGCTGACAACGACGATTTCGGCGCGCGTGGTTTCGATCACGCCCGACGGCTCGCTGGTAGTGGAAGGTGACAAACACATCGGCGTTAACTCGGAGAAACAGACCATCGTCGTTCATGGAATCGTCCGGCCCGTCGATTTGACGACGGCGAATACGGTCGCATCCGGACAGGTTGCAGATTTGAGCATTCAGGTAAATGGAAAAGGAGTGGTCGGCGACGCGATCCGGCGGCCACACTTCTTGTATCGCTTGCTGCTGGGATTGCTGCCGTTCTAAGGATAAGGAGGAATTGCTTGGATTGTTGTCGCTTCCGGCTTTTGCCGCAAATCTTGCTGTTGGCAAGCTTTTTGCCGGCGTCGGCGCCGGCCGCCGGCACTCGGCTTAAAGAACTGGCGTCGCTTGAAGGCGTGCGCGACAACCAGCTTATGGGCTACGGCTTGATTGTCGGCCTGAACGGCACCGGAGATAAACGGCAGACGGTGTTCTCCGCGCAGGCACTGACCAACATTCTTCAGCGGATGGGGGTGAGCGTGGATCCTACCACGATCCTGGTTCGGAACATGGCGGCTGTGATGGTGACCGCCACTTTGCCGCCATTCGCGCAGCCGGGCACCAAGATCGACATCACGGCGGCGGCAATTGGCGACGCATCCAACTTACAGGGCGGGATGCTGCTGCTGACTCCCCTGAGCGGCGCTGACGGAAAAGTCTACGCGGCGGCCCAAGGCAACGTCCTCACGGGAGGGTTCGCCGCGGGCCGCGGAGGCAATAGCCAAAGCGTAAACCATCCCACAGTGGGACGAATTCCCAGCGGGGCGATTGTGGAGCAAGCTCCTCCCTCGGTTCCGCCCGGTCCTAAGTTGAAGCTGCAACTCCATCAAAGCGATTTCACGACGGCGGCCAAGGTGGCGGACGCGCTAAACAAGCATTTTTCTTCGCCAGGGGCGGCGGCCCCGGTCGCGCACGCCATTAGCTCGGCGCTGGTCGATGTCGATCTGCCGCAGGATTGGGTCGGCCGGCCGGTGGAATTCGTCGCGGAAATGGAAAATCTGACCGTAGACGCCGATCACCCCGAACGGATCGTAATCAACGAAAAGACCGGCACTATCGTGCTCGGGAAAGACGTTAAGATCTCGCCCGTCGCGATTCTCCACGGCGCACTGAGCGTGGAGGTGCGCACTACGCTTGAAGTCTCGCAGCCCGATGCGCTTTCAAATGGAACCACCACGGTAGCGCCTCAGACGACGGTGAACGCGAAGGAAGAAAAGGCAAAAAACATCGTTCTCGAAAAGGGTGCGACGGTGGAACAGTTGGTTCGGGCGCTTCAAGCGATTGGATCGACGCCACGCGATATCGTGGCGATTCTCGAAAATATGCGTTCGGCGGGGGCGTTGGACGCGGAAATCGAGGTGATTTGATGAACGCCGCGCCGGTCCAGGCAGCGGCAAGCGAAGCCGCCTTGCTTACGACACCTCCTCCCGCGAAACCGCAAACGCCCGCGGAGGCGGCGAAGCAGTTTGAAGCTCTTCTCATTGCTCAAATGCTCCGCACCGCGCGCGAGTCTATGGCCGACGATGGGGCCGACTCAACCTCGGAGACGATGTTTGACGTCGCGGGGCAGCAGTTCGCCCAGATGCTGGCCGAGCGCGGGGGATTTGGATTGTCGAAAGTGATCGAGGGCGGATTGGGATGACTCGGGCCGCCCTTTTGAAGCTACTTCGTCACCGGCTGCAGTACGCGGCTCGATATAATGCGGTCGATCATTCCGTACTCGAGCGCCTGTTCGGGTTCCATAATATAATCGCGGTCGACGTCCCGCGCCACGCGATCCACCGGCTGGCCGGTGGCGTCCGACAACACCTGATTGAGAGTCTCGCGCATGCGCAGGATTTCCTTAGCGTAAATATCGATATCGGCGGCCTGGCCGGCCAACCCGCTCATGGAGGGTTGGTGAATCAGAATCCGCGAGTGGGGAAGACTATAACGCTTGCCTTTACTTCCACAAGCCAGTAGAACGGCGGCCATGGACGCCGCCTGTCCGACGCAATAGGTCACCATGTCGGGCTCCACCAGGCGCATCGTGTCCAGGATGGCCAAACCAGCGGTGATCGAACCGCCCGGCGAGTTGATGTAGAGCGAGATGTCCTTCTCGGGATCCTCGGCGGCCAAAAACAAAATCTGGGCGATGATCAAGTTGGCGACGTTGTCGTCGATCGGGGTGCCCAGGAAAATGATGTTTTCTTTCAGCAGGCGCGAGTAGATGTCGAAAGCGCGCTCGCCGCGGGACGTCTGCTCCACCACCATGGGCACGAGAACGGAGTTGTGCATTGAGTTTCTCCTGTCGGTCCCATTCTACGCTATGAGTTCCAGCGGCCGGTTTGAGAGAGTGAGGAGTAGGACCCGCCGGCTGGAATTCCGTAATCCGTCCGTATGCTTGGCCCCGCCCTCACGGGCGGGGCTGAAAGTGGGCACGACGGTGTTCCAGCGGTCGCACCCAGCCCCGGCCGTAAGGCCGGGGATAAGCGCCGGTTGAATACCTATCGACGGATTACGGTGGAATTTCCAAGAGCCACATTTGTAATGCGGACCGGCACAAGATCATGCGAGAATGGGGTTTACCGGCTGAGATCCCTGTCCGAAGCGGAGATCCCAGCCAATGCCAAGGAAGTTCATTACCCAACGTGACGAATATTGTAGGAGTTCCACGGGAAAGCTTCCCGGGGGAGCGGTGTGTGGCTATCACGCCCCGCTCCTGCGAGGTCTTGCAGAAGGCGAACATGACGGTTCTGGTGGAGCCGTCCGCCGGCGCCGACGCTGGCTATCCGGACGAGCAATACACCGTTCGGGGAGCAAAGCTGGCTAGCCGCGCCGAGATTTTCCAGCAGGCGAATATAATCGCGCAATTTCGGAGCCTGGGCGCAAATCCCGAAGCGGGTCGCGCCGATTTGGGACACTTCCGCTCGGGGCAGATCGTGATCGGCTTGGGCGAGCCCTTGACTGCGCAACGCGAGGTCTCGGATTTGGCGGCTTCAGGCGTCTCCTTTTTCGCCCTGGAGTTGATCCCACGCATCACGCGCGCGCAGAGCATGGATGTGCTGTCCTCGCTGGCGACCATATCCGGTTACGAAGCCGTGCTGCTGGCCGCCGCCGCGCTACCGAAATTATTCCCGATGCTGATGACGGCGGCCGGCACCATCACGCCGGCGAAGGTTTTCGTGCTCGGAGCCGGAGTCGCGGGTCTCCAGGCAATCGCGACCGCGAAGCGTCTTGGCGCCGTGGTCAGCGCTTACGATGTACGCACGGCCGTGAAGGATCAGATCGTCAGCGTCGGCGCCAAATTCGTGTCGCTGGATGTCGAGGCCGCTACCGCGGAGGACAAGGGCGGCTACGCCAAAGCGATGGACGAATCCTTCTACCAGCGGCAGCGCCAGCTGATGACCGAAGTGGTGCGCGAACAGGACGTGGTGATCACCACGGCCGCCGTGCCAGGCAAGCGCGCTCCGGTGCTGGTGACAACCCCGATGGTGGAGGCCATGGCGCCGGGTTCCGTGGTGGTGGACCTGGCGGCGGTGCGGGGCGGCAATTGCGAGCTGACCAAGCCGGGGGAAAGCATTGTCCACAACGGTGTCCACGTTCTGGGGCCGTTGAATTTTCCAGCCCTCGCTCCGTACCATTCCAGCCAGATGTTTTCGACGAATGTGACGACTTTTCTGAAGCACCTGACCGGCCTTCTTCCGCTGACGGCGAGCCCGGCCGACGAAATCGTTCGAGACACGCTGGTGACCTTTGGGGGAGCCATAGTGAACACCCGGGTGTGCGAGACTTTCGGCCTTCCCGCGGCCACCAAAGCGGTGAATAACGGGAACGTGAAATGAATCCTTCTTCGTACGAGTTCGGCCTGTTCGTCTTCATGCTGGCGGCATTCCTGGGATGGGAACTGGTGAAGCGGGTCTCGCCGCTGCTGCACACTCCCCTGATGTCGCTCTCCAACGCCATCTCGGCCATCGCGGTGGTGGGGGCCATCGTTCTCACGAGCGATCAAACCGCTCAGCCGTTCATCCGAATTCTCGGATTCGTCGCCGTGATCTTCGCGACCATCAACGTGGTAGCGGGGTACTTGATTACCGACCGCATGCTGAAAATGTTCCGCAAGCGGGAGCCGGGGGCTCAAGATCAATCCGGCCTCCGGCTGGGCGGAGGCGGGGAACACAAGTAAATGGAAAGCGTCCTTCCCTTCATTTACCTGCTGGCGGCCGCCGGTTTCATTCTCGCCATCAAGTGGATGAATCATCCCTCCACCGCGCGGCGCGGCGTGATCATCGGCGAGATTGGAATGCTGTTGGCGGTGATCGGCACTCTGCTGCGCAGCGACATTCACAATTACACATGGATATTGCTGGGGCTAGCCATCGGGTCGGCAGTCGGCGTGCCGCTGGCGTACTTGATGCCCATGACGGCGGTGCCGCAACTTACGGCGCTCTCGCACGCCTTCGGCGCCCTGGCATCGGCGTTGATCGGCACGGCCGAGTATTACAGGGAAGCGCCGCATGGGTTCATAATGGGCGCGCTCTCGGCGGAGACGCTGCTGGGATATCTCACTACCACGGCGAGCGTCATCGCGTTCGGTAAGCTTCAAGAGATTCTCCCGACGCGCCCGATCACTTATAAAGGCCAGAACGTCGTCAGCTTCATTGTGCTGGGGGGAGCGGTTGTGCTGGCCGTGAGCTTGACCGCAGGCGCATCGACGCCGTGGATGTTTCCGCTGTTCATCGCGTTTTCCCTCTTATTCGGCATGATGCTGGTGACTCCGATCGGCGGGGCGGACATGCCCACGGTGATCGCACTGCTGAACTCTTCGGCGGGCGTCGCCGCGGCGGCTATGGGGTTTGTTCTCGACAACCGGTTGCTGATCGTCGCCGGAGCGTTGAACGGAACCGCCGGCCTGCTGCTTTCCATCATTATGTGCAAGGCTATGAACCGGTCGTTCCTGAACGTATTGTTCGGCGCGTTCGGAAAAGTTCAGACCAGCACAGCGCAGCAAGCGGCGCAACGGCCGGTGCATTCGGCAACACCGGAAGAGGCGGCGGCGATTCTGGAGTCATCCTCCAGCGTCATCATCATTCCGGGCTACGGAATGGCTGTGGCGCAGGCGCAGCACAAGATCCGCGAAATGTACGACCTGCTTTCGCGCCGCGGCGTGAACGTAAAGTTCGCGATTCACCCTGTGGCGGGCAGAATGCCGGGTCACATGAACGTGCTGCTGGCCGAGGCCGATATCCCGTACGACAAACTG
>DATBIA010000033.1:0-144016 GCA_036557165.1 Bryobacteraceae bacterium | reverse complement strand
CTGCCCAAAGTCTCGGCCAACTTCAGCAGGCCCACTTTGTTCTTGATCACCTTCTGTTGCGTGTTCATCTGAAATTCTCCTGTCCGGACTATCCGGACCAGTCTATCGAAAATGTCAGATCAAGTAATGGCTACTGCACGTAACGCGCCTGTCTTTGTCTATCACAAACGTCATCTGAGCGTCGGCAATTTTTAAAAAAAACGCTGAGCTGGTCTCTGGAAAGATCTCATTTTCAGGGGCCGCTGGATGACTTGCGAATAGCCGCGCGCCTTCGCGCCGGATGCTCCAAATTTCCTTGTCGTCTGGAAACTCATACCGTCCCACGTACGATTCCAGGACCGCCGGATCGACGGCAATTTCCGTATGCACCATTGGCAGATCCAAAGCTTTACCGGACAGCAGCGGAAGTTTCGAGTTCAAAAGATGCAAGCCGATGTCAGCTACGCCCGCTCCATAGCCGGCATTCGAGAGGACCACAACCCCGATGCGAGCATCCGGATCGTATCCTGCAAAGGAGTCGTAGCCGCTCGTTCTGCCGTCCTGAATCACAAGGCGGGTCTCTTCGGAAGCGCAGACAAAGAAGCAAGACCTCAGCGACAGGACGTGCCACCCAAGGCCGACCTGCCTTCGATCACCGAAGCCGTCGACGCCGGCGGGACGGAGCACCTCCAGCATTGCAGCCATATCCTTCGACAGCGGATTCGGAGCGTAGCCGAGCGCACCCGACAAAAAATTCAAAATGTCATTCGCGGTTGACCGCATCGCGCCAGCAGCCTCATAGGCTCCCATCGTCCAGTTCGGAGTCGGCTCGATTCCGGAGGGCGAAAAACGGTACCCCTTCGCCATTCGCCGGCTGTCATCCGCCGGGAGGCCGAAGCCTGAATCCATCATTCCGAGCGGCTCCAGAATGCGCGTCCGCACCAGGGTCTTGTAATCGGTTCCAATGCGCCGCGCCAGCGCGACCCCCAGCAGCGCCGCTCCGACGTTCGAATACTCGTACTTCGCGCCGATGTCACGCGTCAGCTTGTAGCTGGACAGGAAGGCGTAGAGGTCATCGGTCGAGTAGTTGTCATAGGGCTTGGCGGGGTCCCGTGATCGTAGGTTCGTAGCCTCGCGAGGCAGGCCCGAGGTGTGGCTCGCCAAGTCCTGCAAGGTGATCAGTCTTCCGCCACGCTCCGGCACGCGAACGTTCGCCGGAAGGTATTTCGCAACCGGGTCTTCAAGCGCGACTTCGCCGCGGCCACACATGTTGCTCAGCAGGAGAGAAGTAAATACCTTCGTGATGGAGCCGATCTCAAACACGCTGTCACGGCTGACCGGAACTCCCGCTCTTTTGTCAGCCAGTCCGTAAGACACAACTCTTTGGCCCTGGGGCTCAACGACCCCCACAACGATGCCTACGCTCTGTTTAAACCGATCGATCCGCTCCCCTAGGATGCTGCGGATCTCGGAATCGAGCGCGACGCGGACGGCTCGCAGGGGTTGACCGGCCGCGCACGGAATCGTCGTCGCGGCCACTAGAAGACCGCAAAGGAGTTTCGTCACGATGGTGGTCTCCTGACCGTTTACCACTATTTCCGCTTATCGCATTCTTGTCAACCAGGCGCGGTCCTGGCATTTATTCTTCAGGGCCGCCGTTCGGGCCACGCACCATTTCGCCACCCTCGCGAACGAGTTCAAATTGGGTTATCCGCTCGACCTCACGCCATTCTTGCGCATCGAATCACCACGCATTTCGATTCGGTGGGCATTGTGGACCAGCCGGTCGAGAATGCCGTCGGCAAGGGTGGATCGGCGATCTGCTCGTTCCAGCGTGACACGGGGAGTTGTGAAGTCAGGATGGCCGAACGCACTTGGTAGCGATCTTCGCAGATCTCCCGCAAATCGCGGCGCTCAGGTTCTGAGACCGGAGCCATGGCCCAGTCGTCGATCACAAGGACATCGATGCGGCTAAGCCGCGACAGAAGCCTGCCGGAGGCTGCCATCGGCACGCGCCATCGCCAAGTCGCGAAACAACGATTGGGCGCGCTTGTAAAGCGCCGAATAACCATCGCGGGATGCCTTCTGCGCGAGCGCGCAGGCGACAAAGCTCTTGCCCACTCCCGTTGGTCCAAGCACGAAGATGTTTCTCGTGCGTCCCGACCCAAGAGGAACTGAGGCCACGGGTGGCGGTCGGGATCGTAGCGGCAGGCTTTGGTCACGCCGGTCTTGGTGTTGTCCGGCGCCACGAGCTTTGGCGCGCCTTGATAGAACTCGTAAGGCCCGCGCGTATGCGCCGATCCAACTCGCCAACTGCTCGTCGGCAGTGGCTTCGGCGTAGGTGTAGGAGCTCGGAATCGGAGTCGCGTTCACCTTGCCCGGATTCCTCACGTTGCCGAGCGTTCATAGTAATGTGCCGCCCGATGAGAAGTTTAGTGGAACCGAGACGCGCATCGACGTCGCTCCCGAATACTTTCTGAAATTAGCCGCTGACGCCGGCTTGACTATGGAGAAAGAATGCGAGCTTTGCGGCCAGACGCTATTTGCTTTTCACGATCGCGCAGACGTACCGTTTCCGGCTGAGCTCCGATGACGCCGGGCTGTGTCCGCGAGCTCAATCCACTTGACCAGGCGCTGTGTGAGTTGGGAAGAGAACTGCGGGAGGATGACAGAAGCTTGGTCAAGCGGTCGCCGCTGCCCCCAGCGGCACACCCAGGGCGCAGCAATCCGCTTCCACCATTTCCCTAACCAAATCCTCAAATTTCCAGGTTGGGCTCCACGCAAGCGCCGATCGCGCCTTAGTAGGATTACCGCTTAGCACCTCAGCCTCTGCCGGACGGTAGAGAGCCGGGTCGACAACTACAAGATCGTGATGATCCAACCCCGCTATGCCAAAAGCCAACTCGACGAACTCCCGCACCGAATGCGTCTCTCCAGTCGCGACCACGTAGTCGTCCGGCCGGTCTTGCTGGAGCATCAGCCACATCGCCTGTACGTAGTCGGCGGCGTGACCCCAATCTCTTAGAGCATCCAAATTCCCCAAACGGATTTCCTTGCTTTCCCCCGCACGAATACGGGCCACGCCCGAAGTGATCTTGCGCGTCACAAACTGAAATCCCCGGCGCGGGGATTCGTGGTTGAAGAGGATGCCGCTGGAGGCGTGGATTCCGTACGCCTCGCGATAATTGCGAGTCAGATCAAAACCGGCGACTTTCGTAATGCCGTAAACCGATCGCGGATGAAATCTGGTGGTCTCGCTTTGCGGGCTTTCGCTCACGCGGCCAAACATTTCGCTCGATCCCGCGAAGTAGAACCGGCACTTCGGGCAGATTTCCTTGAGCGACGCGAGCAGGTAATGGGTGCCTGTGACGTTCGTAGCAAAGGTGGAGAACTCATCGTCAAAAGAATAACTGACGAAGCTCTGGGCGGCCAGGTGATAGCATTCGTCAGGCTGCACGCGGGAGAGGATCTGATAGAGCGAAGGGAAACTCTCCAGGGATCCTGTGTGAAGCTGGACTTGGTCCTTGAGATGCGCGATCCGGCCCAAACGGTGACCCGGATCCTCGATCGCGACCCGGCGAATGATCCCATGGACTTCATACCCTTTCGACAGAAGCAACTCGGAAAGGTACGACCCGTCCTGGCCCGTGATCCCCGTGATTAACGCTCTTCGACTCATGCTCCAGCGTGGGCTGCGCGGCCCTCATAGGCCTCTAAAACGTACTTGATCCGGTCGCACATCAGGATTTCTCCCTGGTCGAGCCAGACGGCGCGGTCACATAAATCGAGGAGGACCTTGGGATTGTGCGAGACGCAGAGAAAGGTTTTGCCGGCCTGCCGGAAGTCGCGGATCCGCCCGTAGCTTTTGGCCTGGAAGTCCATGTCGCCCACGGCCAGGACTTCGTCGATGATGAGCACATCCGGATCGACATTGACGGCGACCGAAAACGCCAAGCGCATCATCATTCCGCTGGAATAGGTGCGGAGAGGCTCATCGATGAACTCGCGCACGCCGGCGAAGTCGACGATGTCGTCGAACATGTCTTTCGTCCGGCGCTCGCTGAACCCAAGCAGCGCGGCATTTAGATACACGTTCTCCGCGCCCGTTAGATCGGGATGAAAGCCGGACCCCAACTCCAGCAGGGCGGCCACCCGGCCATCCACTCTTACGGTTCCTTTATCCGGCTTCGCCAGCCCGGTAACGATGGATAACAGGGTGCTTTTGCCGGCGCCATTGGACCCGATGACAGCCAATCCTTCCCCTTGGGTCACCTCGAACGAAACGCCCTTCAAGGCGTCAAACTGTGAGAAGCCGGGGCCTCCGAACCACGAGGTCAAATGCTGCCGAAGCAGTTTTTGATGCGTGTGCAGCCGGAAAGTCTTCCAAACGTTCTCGCAGACGATGGCGGGAGGGTTGCTCGTCATGATTACAGATGACTGTAGAAGCCGGGCTTCATCCGCCGGAAAACCAGGAATCCCGCGGCCAGTGAGACGACGGAAACAAGCGTCAACTTGGTCAAAAGAACGGCCGACGGCGCATGGGCGTCCAATACGATTTCGCGCATAGCCAGCACCAGAGCCGCTACCGGGTTGTATTGGTAAATATTTTTAAATTGCGCGGGGATCATCGAGAATGGATAGAAAATGGGAACCAGCCAGAACAGCACCAGGTTGGCGGATTCTACGAAATATCGCGTATCGCGCACGTAGACATTCAACGCGGCAAACAGTAGCGCCATCCCGCAAATCGTGGCGAGCTCCAGGGCCCAAATCAGCGGCAGGAACAGCCAGTAAATGTTCAGGCGCACGCCTGTCACCAAGACGACGATGAGGAGAAGAGCGATTTGAATCCCCAGGTGAAGACAATTCGAAAGCACGCTGGTGATGGGAATAATTTCCCGCGGCACCGCGACGCGCTTAATCAACCCGGCGTTTTCAACCAGCGAAGTCGTGCCGCTCTGCCACGAGAGAGCGAAAAAGTTGAAAGGAACGATGCCGCACAGCAGGAAAACGGCCCAATGCGGAGAGGAGTTCTTGAAGATTTTGGTAAAGACGAACGTGTACACCCCGAGCATCACCAGGGGATTCAGTAGCGACCACAACACGCCCAGCGACATATTGCGATAGCGCACGCGAAAATCCTTCAGGATTAGACTTTTCAACAAAAAGGGGTAGTCGCCACGCCACATGCTTTTGCTCTTCCCAGGAGAGTTTACTGAGGAACGCTCGCGCGTTAGCAATTGAGAAATTCCATTCATTTTACCCGCTCGGCGGCCAATTTGCAACTTCCGGATCGATCGAAAAGTCCACTGAGCCGCGCATGAGGTTGGGGTTGTAGTGTGGATCGCAGCGCAAGTAGGACGCCCACTTTTCGCGGAACAGGGTCATCTCGCGCGAATTCTGGGTTGTGCGGGGAATGGAGGAGCCCTCAAAGTGCAGCAGCTCGGCGTGCGGCGTGTAGACTACGCGGTAACCGTGCCGAATGGCTTTCAGGCAAAAATCGACGTCGTTGAAATCCACCGGTAACCGCTCGTCGAAACCGTCGACGGCTTCAAGCACTTCCCGCCGCATGGCCATACAGGCCGCCGTAACCGCCGAATAGTTGCGGATCAGGTGAGTGACGGCGTTGTATCCTACCAGATCGGGAAACCCATGGTAGACGTGAGCCGCTCCTCCGTTCACGCCCAGCACCACGCCGGCGTGCTGAATCCGGCCGTCCGGAAACAATAGTTTTGCCCCCACTACTCCGACCTCTGAGCACTGGAGAGGCTCAAGCATCGAACCGAGCCAATCCCTTGCGACGATTTCCAGGTCGTCGTTTAACAGGACAATGTACCGGCCCTGAGCTTGCTTCCAGGCGAAATTGGCCTTTCTGGAAAAGTTGAACGGGCGATTGGGACCTGGAAAGCCGACGCGACGATGGGGGATGCCATTCAGAGCACGGAGAGTCGCGCCGCTTAGATTCCCGTCATCTACGACGACGATCTCGTAATTGCGATAATCCGTCTTGGCGGCAATACTTTGAACCAAATTGCCCAGAAGATCGATGGTTTCGTGATCATCCATGTCGGCGCTCCGCCCGCTGGCGAGGATGCAAAGCGAAGCGAGCGGATTACCTTGAATCCGCCGGCGCACGCGGAACAGGCCCGGCAGCAAACCCGGTTCGACGCATCCCCCCGGGAGATAGGAGCGAACGTGATCCTCCAAGGCTCGCCGGCCAGCCTCCAAAGCTTCCGGCTTCGCCTCGACCTCTAACGCCGCCGACCCCGGTATCTTTCGCCAGTGGTAGAGGATTTTCGGCACGTGATGGATCGATTGTGTGCGCGTGGAAAGACGGAGCACCAGGTCGTAGTCCTGCGCGCCGGAGAATTCCGGGCGGAACTGGCCGGCGGCGTAAAACAGTTCCTTTCGGACTACCAGCATGTGCAGCACGTAGTTTACGGAAAGCAGGTGCTCGGGAGACCAATCGGGCTTGCAGTAATGTTCGCTAAACTCGCCATTTTCGTCGATTTTGTCTTCGTCGGTGTAGAGGAAGTCAATTTCCGGGTTACCGTGAATGGCCGAGGCCGCCTCAAACAGAGCTTCCGGCGCGAGCTCGTCGTCATGATCCAGGAACGCCAAATAGGAACCAGTAGAAATTTCGGCCGCGCGGTTGGAAGCCGTCGCGATACCTTGGTTTCGTTCCAGCCGTACGATCTTGATGCGAGCGTCTACGCCTCGATAGTGCTCCAGCACCTCCAGCGTCTCCTGATTCGTGGATCCGTCGTCGCAAAGGCAAAGTTCCCACCAAGGATAGTACTGCTTCCGCACGGATTCGATGCAACGCTGCAAATATTTTGCGGCCGTGTTATAGACCGGAGTCACGACGCTAACGACAGGCTTTCCTTTCCAGGCGCGGATTTCTTTGGCCGTGGCCGCGGGGGTATTGGGGTGGAACAATGCGGGCGGGTGCGCGATCCGCGGCGGCTGCACCAGGGCGGACGGGAGCGGCCGCTCAGCCAAGCCAAGCTCGTGAAACCGCCGGGCAATCAGCCGGCCCACTGCCTCCGCGCTGTAGCCGGCGCGGATATCCCGCGCCGCGCGGCGTCCTTTTTCCGTGCGTTCACTTGGGTTCGCGATGACTGTGCGCATCAGGTGCGAGAGGTGCGCCGTCGAAGGGTCGGCCCAAAGGGCGCCCCGCTGGTAAGGCCCGATATCGTGCGGGATTGGTGTGAGCGCGCAATCGATCAGGTAACTGTTGTCATCCCGCATGTAATCCATGTTGGCGGAGTAACGGGTCGCGATGACTGGCTTGCCGAGATACATCGCCTCGGCGAGGTTGAGGCCGAAGCCCTCACTACGGTGAGGAGAAACCAGGCAATCGATGGCGTTGTGAAATGACGCGATCTCATTCTCCTCCATGAGTTGGTCGAAGACGCGAATGTTGGAGGCGCCGCCGATGGCTTCGCGCAATGCGCGCGCATTGCCTTGGTCATCCCGGCTATGGCTGAATTTCAGGCACAGCAGAGCCTCGGGGGAATCGCCGAATTCACGCCTGAAGGCTTCGATCACGCACCAGGGATTTTTTCGATCCAGGTAGCTGGAGACATCGAATACATAGCCAAAGACAAAAACGCCGCCGGGGAACTGGAAATGCTCGCGAGAGTAGACGGCCTTGTCTTCCAGCCCCTCTACAACGTACGGGATCCGCATCACCGGTAGCTGCGTAGCCTGCTGAAACGCCTGCCGGCAAAACTCGCTGGGCGCCCATATCTCGTCGAAATAGCCAAACAGATCGCGCCAGTCGGACCGCGACGTTGGCAATTCCCAGACCCAAGAGCCGATGTTGTAGCAGCCCTCAAACAACTCTGTGCCATAGCAGCGCATAAAGCGGGGCAGCACATCGGGATTTTGCTGAATCAGGTTTATGCGATAAAGGGGAACCCTCGGGGGCCGCCGTTTCGCATCGGCGTTTCTCCAGTCGGGAACATCCATCAGATTCGCCGGAATACCCGCCTGCTGGAAAGCGCGCGCGTAGCTTCGCGCCGCCGAACCCAAGCCGCTCGCGGCGGAGAGAAAACCATGAAAGTTCACGCCGTAAGCACGCGACTCCATTGCAGCCGACCAGGCCGCAGAGCGTTCCGGTGGGGCCTGCCAGACGCCGCCACCCCGACCCTCGGCGCGGCCAAACGCCAGCCAATGATCGTATCCGGAGGGAAACCAGCCCTGATCGACGCCGTTGGCTACGTCAGGGTTACAGAAAAAATACGCATCCTCATCGAAGCCGGCTGGAACACCGGGCCGAGGCTGCACTCGGGCTTTGGGATGGCGGCTTGGTTTCCGTTGGCGGAAATGAACGGCACGGCCTTCGTGCTGTCCGAAACAAATCCAGTGTTCGTAGCCGCTGCTAAATTCTCCCGCGGCGACCCGGGCCGCAATGTCAGGATGGGCGAGGAGATAAGTGACCTCATCGAAATCTGCGGGTATCTTGGGCCCCGGTCGCAGAGTCCGCATGGCAACCGAAGCGAGCGCGGCCGTCCAAGCCCGGACGGCAGGATAAGGGCCAGCTTCGCTGAGATGCTGGCGAAACAACCGCCAAGCACCTCCCGAGCGCCGGAGTTCCTCTTCTTCCGGAAGCGCTAGACTTGGTTTGCCCTGCGCTAGCCGCGCGGCCAATCGGATCGCTAATTCCGGATAATGCGCCAGGGTGGGATCTTCGTCTTGTCTCGCGAGGGCGGCAAGGATCCGGTGGTCTGTTGCGTGGGTTTGAAGCGGACGGGCAAGATCCCGGGCGGGCCCCCAATCCGACCGAAAGTCGGAGAGCTTGGAGAGTAGCGTTGCCGCTAATTCAAGGTTAGAGGCAGTCGCGTCGCCCAGCGCCTCGAATTGAGCCGTCCAAGCGTCGTCATGCACATCGCCTATCACTGGGCGGCTGGAGAATAGGTCTTGGGGACGACGTTCACGTCCAGCCGCGCCTCGCTGCCATCGGCCCGCACAAGCACCAGATGGAACCGCCCCAAGAACCCCACTCCAGCTTGCCAGTAGAAAGTTCCGTCCTTGATGCTGGAGCCAATCGGCAGCGGACGGCGTTGGTCTTTTACGAGCTGGTAACCGTCCACGGCCCCGAGTTGCACCTCGATGCGGCCGAGTTGCTCCATTTGAAGTGAAAAATCGCCTTGCTGGTTTGGGGTCAGCGTCTCCGGTTGCTGATTGGGGTCAAACCCCCGGCGCAAGAGAATCCCGCCGGATGACGCGGGCGCCGGTGGCGGCGTCAGCGATTTCCGAGAATTCGCGGCGCCTCCGTTTCGCACCTGAAACGCCCGGCTACCGATTTCCGCGGACCGTCCTCCATTGTCGGCGACTACCCAACTGATGGTGTGAACGCCGTTGGCGAGCTTTCCGGTGTCGAGCTGATAATAGCCCACGGCGCCGCGACTGTTGACGAAATCCGGGAAGGCCGCCGCAACGTCCTCGCGAAACTGGTTGTAAACGGGATGCCCAACCACTTGCCCATCGAGGCCGACCCATATCGTGGATCCATCCGCGGGAATACTGTAGGGCGGCTGCGTTAACGCCCAGGCGAAGCTTGTGAGTTGACCCGATACGGCGGCGCATGGCGCCGGAGTATCGATATAACCGAATGGCTTCGCTCCACCGGTGATGTCCACGGTGATGGTGCGAGTCCCGAGATCCGTGGTCAAGCCGGCCTTGTTGTGCGCGATGGCGTGGAGTTTGTAGACTTTGTTCGGCGCCGACGTGGCGCTATCGGCGCCGGGCAGGCCGTTGGTGAGCACGGTATAGCCCCATGCGGCGCGATAATTGAGCGGCGTCTCCGAATGCTCGGCTTCCACGTCGGGGCGGGCATCGGGGATGAAATTCGCGTCGCCTATGTAGACCAGATCTCCCTTGGGCACATCTTCGCCCGCCACCGGCTCACGCCATATTTCAACTTTGGTGACTTCGATATTATCCAAGGCCCAGCCGGAGATAGGGATCGTGCCCCAAACCACGGAGTTATCCAAAGGCGTATCGAACCCCCCCATCGGAGCCGCCGTCGAGTCCACCACGGATTCCACTACTTTGATGTTATGCAAGCTACCCGGCAGAGGACGGCTCGATGTGACCGTGATCGTGCCCTGCATAACTTCCCTGTTTGCTCCAGACGCGGCAGCGACCAGGAAATCTCTGGCTTTGGTGTCCTGTTCGATCAGATGACCGTTAAGCGTGAAACGCGAGTTGTCCGAGATGGCGCTCCAACCGGCCCCTTGCTCGGAAGGCGTCGTGATGGAAACTGTTTGCGGCGAAGTTTTCACCCGGCCATCTGGCGAGACGCCAAAATAGAGGACGCTTCGATTTACGGAAATGGCGGCAGGAGATCCGCCGCCATCCTTCACTTCGAGCCTGTAGACGCGATCGACGATCTGATGCGGATATTGCTGGAACCGCACGGTGAAGTTGTAGACTCCTTTTGCGGTGGGAGAACCCGTGAGTCGGGAGGCAGAATCGAGAAGCAGGCCCGGCGGGAGCGCGTCGTTTACGAGCGTGGCATCGCAGACCTCATCGGGTTCCGTGCTGACGCCGCATCCGTCGAGAACCCACGAATAGGGGACCCCCGCTTCGCCGTCCGGCAGGGTAAGAGCACTCGGGGCCGCTGAGCAGACGGCTGCTAACAGGGCGCAAAGCGCAGCCCTTACTGGCAACAGACGCATATTCGTCATCCTTTCGAATAGAAATTCGGCTTAGGACGCGGTCGATAGGTGTCAAAAGGACGATTTTATCACGGCTGCCGCGCGCCTCACGCACTCGTTGTTACAAGCCGATATGGCATCTTGATTTGCTCCCAAGAGAGAGCTCACATAGCAGAATCCGGGAAGCCGATTGGCAGACCGGCGATAATCGGCGCCGCTGTCATGTTGGCGGCGTGCTTGCTGATCATGTATTGGAGACCATCTCTCGGCTTCGTGGTTACCGAAGGCGGAGGCGACTCAGTGTTGTGCAACCTGGTCCCTGAGGATCAATGGCGATGGATCTCACGCCAAAGAGCGAATTCGTTGCCGTCATCGCTTAGGTTTGCAATCCGTGCGGGACGGTGTCGATGGAACGGTTCGGGAGGCAGAGTGGATATGCTGGGTGTCGAATCGGCAAGGACGGCGAGGAGCATGCTCGTGCGCTCGGCCGGCGGCTGATAGAATCTGATTCTGTGAACCCTACGCAAGTCTCCCCACACTTCGAAGAACCGGTCTATGTGGCGGATCCGTCCGGCTGCTTCTTCTATCATTCGATGGATCTGCCACACTTCGGCCTTCAGATCGGTCATTGGGATATCAGGAAGGATGTTGATAATTACTTAGGCAACCAGAATTTCCAAGGAAAGAGCGTCATCGACATCGGAACCGCATCAGGATTCCTGGCCTTCGAGATGGAGAAGCGCGGAGCCGAGGTCATCGCGTTCGACCGCGATCTCGCCGACACCGATGACGATGTAGGGCTCATCCCCTTCCATAACTTCGAGCGCCGCTTCGGGGTTACCTTCCAGCACGTGGTCGAGCAAAGAATCGCTATGCAGCGCAAGTTGCGAAACAGTTTTTGGCTCAGTCACCGCTTGCTAAAGTCGAATGTACGCTTACACGCCGGTAACGTCTACACCGGCATTCGAGGCATTGCGCCGGTCGATTACTGTTTTTTCGGCAATATTCTCCTGCATCTGCGCGACCCGCTCCGAGCTTTGTCTGTGTTCGCGCCACTTGTCCGTGAAAAGATCATCGTGACCGAAACCAGGGAGGATATAGGAAAAGAGATGAGCGATGCACCGGTGTTGTTCTTTCGTCCGAACCTGGAAGACCTCGGCAACGTCGGCACTTGGTGGTATCTTACGCCGGCGGTGGTGAAGCAGTTCCTCCAAATTCTGGGCTTCTCGAAATTCTCATTAACCACGCATCAGGCGGTCTATGTTCAGGCCGGCAGACCCTTGATGCATTATACGCTCGTCGCGTCGAGGTAGCAGCTTTGTATTTTGAGCGGACGAGGAAACACAAAGGCGGCGTGATCCGGCAGGGAATGCTTTGCGAGCATTGATCTCATCGGCTAATTGAAAACGTAAAAATACCGGCTGCCAATTCCCGCCGAGCGGCTGGCGTTGTCGGTTAGGCCCCAGGCAATGCTGTGAATGCCATTGGTGAGCGCGGTAGTGTCGATATAAAAGAATCCTACTGCGCCGTTGCTGTTGTTCAGTCCTGGAAACAGCGTCGCTATATCGACGCGATAATTGTTGTACGCGGGATGCCCTAGATATTGTCCATCCACGATAACCCAGATCGTCGAGCCGTCAAATGGAACTATATAGGGTTGCTGGGTCACCACCCAGCCGAAATTCACGATGGCGCCCGTTTGGACCTGCCCCTGCCCCGGCGTGTCGATAGTTCCGAACGGATTGGAGGCGTGCGCATTGTCTACGGTGATAGTTTTTGTCCCGAGATCCTGCGTCGCGCCAGTTCTATTGTGCGCGATAGCGTGTAATTTATACGTCCCATTACCCAAGCCAGCGCCGATGTTGGGCAGTTCGTTGGTCAGGATCATGAAGCCCCATCCCGCGCGGTAGTTCAACGGGGCGTTGGGAAAATCGCCTTCAACATCGGGCCGCGTGCCGGCTACGAATTCTGCATCTCCAATGTAAGCAAGCCCACCGCCCATCTCCCGCCAAATGTCTACTTTGGTGATTTCAACGGCATCCAGGGCCCAGCCAGTGACCGGAAGTTCACCCATGACGCCCGTGGTGTTGTTCACCGGCGTATCGAAGCTGCCCCAAGGAACACCCGGCGTAACGCTGGCGATGTTCACCTGAATCTGCTGCGGCGAGTTGGTCGCTCCCGGCGCGGCGATAGTGACGACGGCGCTGGGACCGGCGCTCGCCGTGATTTGCAGGAAACCTAAGCCCGTTCCCGAGGCCGGCGAAACCGTCACATTGGGTTGATTCGACGTAGCGGTCCAGCTTAGCTTCGCTCCGCCGCTGAACGTCGCGGAAACCGTCTGTGGATCGGTGATCACTCCGCCGCTGAAGGCGAAATTGAGTTTGTTCTGGCTAAGAGTCATGCTGACGCCGGCGCTGGATTGCGTAATCGAATAAGTCAGCCCCGCGATGGTGAGCATCCCCACACGAGCGCTCGGGCTGTTATTCGCAGTAAAACTATAGGACACCGTCGCGCCTCCGCTTCCGGCGCCGCCGCCAGTAATGGTGAGCCATCCCGCGTTGCTGGAAGCGGCGTAAGCGCATCCCGGGTTGGAGGCAGTCAATCCCACGGAACCTGCGCCTGCCGCACTGGAGACACTGGCGCCGGCCGTGGCAAGCATGAAAGTGCAGGTCAACGCGAACGTCGCCGTCACCGCTGTAGGACCCGACATGATCAGGCTTTGCGGATTGGTGGTTCCAGAGAGCGCTCCACTAAAGCCGGTGAAACGGTAGCCGGCGGCCGGCGAGGCGGCAATCTGGACGGACGTGCCCGGCGCATAATAGCCGCCCGGGGCGGACGGGGTAGCCGAGATGGTTCCTCCGCCGGGAGGATTCGCAGCGAGCACAAGCAGTTCTAGATTCTGGTAAAGGCGAGCCAGCCACCCAGTCGAGCCGCCCGAATTGTGCGATTGAAGCGCGTTCTGCGCCGGGAAATCGACGGAATTGGTCCCACCTCCGAAGAAGACGCTCCCGGCAGAATCAGTCGCGAGGGCGCTAACAGACTCCGCGCCGCTTCCACCGTAATAAGTGGAGAATAGAAGCGCGTCTCCCTTCGTATCCAGCCCTGAAGCGAAGGCGTCAAAGTACCCGCCTAATGCAGCTTGAATGGGATCGACAGTCGGGAAATCAACGGAACTGGTGTAGCCGGCGATAAAGGCGTTTCCGTTGGCATCGCACGTGACCGCGCTCGCCCAATTTAGACCGGAGCCCCCCAGATAAGTCCCATATGTCAAAGCGCTCCCAACGGGGTTGATCTTCACCGCGAATGCATCCTGCGTCCCGTTGTATGCGTTGCGGAGCGAGCCGTGCGTGACGGGAAATCCCCCCGAGTTAGTAACGCCAGTCACGTAGGCAGCGCCCGCCGCGTCGACAGCGATCGCATTCGCCTGCTCGAACATGCCCGGCGGCGACGCGCCTGGGGGGCCACCGAGATAGGTGCTATATACGACTCTCATTCCGCTAGCGTCGATTTTCGCGACAAAGGCGTCCTGGCCGCCGCCGTTGGAAGCCTGGATCGGGACGGCCGTCGGAAAGTTCGCTGAATAGGTACCGCCCGCGATGTAGGCGTTGCCGTTGGAGTCGGCTGTGACGCCGCCGCAATGTTCGTCACCGCTGCCGCCGAAGTAAGTGGCGAACGTCAAAGACCCGGCGGACGTCAGCTTCGCAAGAAAGGCATCGGCGCCTCCGCCCAATGCCGGCTGCACTGCATTGTGCAGGGGAAAATCAGTAGAAAGCGTATCGCCGCATACATAGGCATTCGCAAAACCGTCGAGGGCGATGGCGGTTCCACTGTCAACGTTCCCGCCGCCGAAATACGTGCTGAACAGCAGCGAACTGCCGGACGCGTTCAGCTTTAGAACAAATGCGTCCTGTCCTCCGCCAAGACTTGGACGGAAGGAAGAGACCAGCGGAAAATTAGTCGATGCCGTGCTCCCCGTCACATAGGCCTCGCCCGCAGCATCGACGGCGATGCCAGCGCCGCGATCGTCGCCACGGCCGCCAATGTATGTTGCATAGAGCAGAGCGCTACCGGAAGGGTTCAGCTTAACCACAAACGCGTCGACACCGCCTCGGTTCGCCCCTTGGAATGCGCCCGCAATCGGGAAATCGAGGGCCTCGGTCCACCCCGTGGCATACAAATTACCTACGCTATCGATTGCGACGCCCGTTATCGCGCTCTCTCCTGTGCCGCCTAGATATGTGGAGAAGGTGACAAGCGGATCGATGACCAGCGGGAGCGCCGGATCGAACGAATCGATCTGGAAACCCACGGTCTTGGAATCTAACAGGCGATAGCGTCCATTCACGGCCACCTTTGTACCGCCCGATTGCTGGAAGATTTCGGGCGATTTGTCCCGCCAGTCACTTCCCTGCGCACGGACTATCAAGTTTCCGTCCCGGTCTATGGAAATCCGTTCCGCGTCATCGTATTGCATCCGGATTTGTGCCGGATCTGCACCCGGCTGGATAATAAATTCGGATTTAATTCCGTCGCCCTGGCCACGATATTTCAAATCTATGCCCAGGTATAAATCTCTATAAAGGAGAGCCTGATAGGTGGGTATTTCGCGACGCCAGCCGTCCCTCGCCCCCAAGAACAAATTGATTCTTGCATCCGATGGTTCGGCAGGTTCAATACTTGTATTAGGATTGGCATGCCGATAGCGTATGCGCACTTGCGTTTCGTGGGCCCGAAAGACAACGCCGTCACGATCGAAAAGCGCCCGCAGCCCAGGTGTTCGCGCGAAATAGAGGGAGTTCGAGCCTGGCGGATTCGAAAAAAACAGCGCGGGAAGCGCGACCTCTGGCGTAGCCGCCGAACCAATGGCTCCCGCCACGGATAACAGGCATAAGATCGTCACATAGGGAAGCCGCATGCCCAAAATCCAGATATTCACACGAATTCGGGGTCTTGTAAATTCTCCGGTGTCTTCACAGATTAGGATTAATCCGAAGGGCGCCTTTCCTCCGCATTCGCCGCTGGCCGGTTGGTATCCTTGGAAATCCATGAACCCGAAAGCCAAAGATGGCCGGATGGATCGCGAGACCCCTTCCCAGGATTTGGAACCTGTGGACCTGGATGAACTGCGGCGGCAACTGCGCGAGGCCATTCGTGCTCAAGAGCGGCTCCAAGATCAGCTCCGGACGGCCGTTTCGGAACTGTCTCAGGCCTTCGCTCAACAGCAGCGCTCGACGGCCGTGGCGGGCGGGGACAGGGAGTTCCAGAGGCTGGAATCGCGGGTCAGGGGACTCGAGCAGCGCTTAAACAGAACCTCGGAGCAGGTGCAAGCAATTCTTCAGAGCCGCATCTGGCGGACTATGGTGAAAATGGGAGGCGTGCTGCTCAGATTCCAGAGGCTCGGCCGATAGGTACATTGCCCACCCATTTCCCGTCGAAATCCAGGGCAATCTTCTCCGTAGGGGACAAAGACGTGGAATAATACAGATCGGGGCTTCGTAATACATCCCCCCAGCGTTCAAAGAAATGAAACCGTTCGTGAAATCGAACGATTCCTTGCCGGGTTTGACACTCCGCATGAATAAGGCCGGGAGCGGCCACGTTGATTATTTTATATCCGCGCTCGCGCATGCGCAGGCAAAGGTCCACGTCGTTGTAGTTGGTTGGAAAACCGGTGTCGAAGCCGCCAAGCTCCTGAAAGACGTCCTTTCTTACAGCAAGGCACGCGCCCGTCACTGCGGAAACCTCGCGTGTGATAAATAGCCACGGCCAGAGCGCGCTGGAGCGCATATGGCGGCCAACATGGCCAACGCCGTCGTGAATCCCCACGGCGATTCCAGCGTGCTGGAGAGTTCCCGAAGGATACCGCAACACGGCGCCGGCGGCCCCGACCTCTTTGCGCAAGAGTTGCCTGGCCAGAATCTCGGCCCAACCTGGGTGAGTGGCCCTCACGTCGTCGTTAATGAAAAGAAGGTTCGGCGCCTGAGCCGCAGCCGCACCGAGATTGTTCATCGCTGAGAAATTAAAGGGCCCGCAGAAAGAGTGGCAGGCCGCGCCATACCGCTGCGCCACGGAGCGCAATTCAGCGTTCACGCCGGACTCTTCATGGGCGACCACAATGACTTCGGGCGTCATATCCACGGACGTCTCGCGAACAGACCCCAAGCATTTCTCCAGCAGTCCCGCGGTTCGGGAGCAAACGATCACAGCCATCGGATCCGCGCGCATGGTCCCAGTGCCGCACTCTCTTGCGAGACGGCCGCGAGGGTGAGCTTCGGGCAGGCTGTGATATAAGACTCGCGGAATATGGCGGACCAGCCGCAGTTCGAACGCCGCCTGCGAGATCCCGTCGAGCCAACTGCGCGCATCGGAGATATGTCCTCGTTCCAAAAGAAACGCCCGCCGCATTGCGGCCACGCCTCCGATATACATGCGGGATTCGAGTAGCGTCGGAGACCAATCTGGTTTGAACAGTGGCCGTACGTGACTCCCGTCTGGGCTGATGGCGTCTTCGTCGGAGTATAGGAGATCGAAGGGATCGCTCTGCAACGTCTCGACGATAAAGTAAAGCGCCTCGGGAGAGAGAATTGCGGGCTCGTCGATCACGATGAGGTATTCGCCCGCCGCCAGCCGCGCAAATTCATTCAGGACGTCGGCGTCATTGGCGAACTCGCGCACGAGACACGATCCCGGTCCGCGGAGTTTCTCAAAATCGCGCGCTGCCGCCGAAACCTCTTCGCGATTCGTCGCGTTTGCGGCGATACACAGGTCCCAGTTCTCGTATATCTGACTCCCTACCGATTCCAAAATCTTCGGCAAGCTGCCGGCGTCTTTGACGGAAATTAATATGCTAAGCCGAGGTTTGCGCGACCAATCATTCGAAGCCGATATGGCTTCCCCCCGTGTGGGCGTCTCGGCTTGCTTGCAGGCAAACCATCTCGCGTAGGCCGCGTCTTCTTCAGATACCGGCGCCCTACGGACCGCTGTCAGCCGAGCTACGATCCCGTTGAGAATCCTGAAAAGACGGCTGTGCTCCAACCGTAACAAGCGGTCGTCCAGCATTGCCTGCTGCGCGGCCAGATTACGCTCGGCTCGATCTGCGCGTGCTTCGAGCTTGTCTAACCGCTCGAGGAGTCGTCGAAGGATCTCGATCGCGGCTCGGGCGTCTCGGTTGTCGATATCGCCGGTTGCGCCCGCCTCTTCAATCGCCGCCAACACCTTCCCGATTTGATCCGGGTCGTTAACATTATCTTGCCGAAGGCGCATGCGGCGATAGATTAGTGTACCGCGTAGCCGCGGTTAGGCGTCCGGATTTGCGGTAGCCGGCGTTCCATACTTCAGGTTGTATGATCTCCGCCCACCCGGCTCAATGCCGACGGCGTCGCGGATGAGTGGGTTACGAAGCCGCTTCGGCAGGGCGACTCGTTTTGGGCTTGGGAGAGGATCGGAGGGAATGGACGGAAGCCGAAGTGGTTTAGAATCGAGATGTGGCTTCGACGGGCGGTTAGCTCAGCCGGTTAGAGCGCCTGCCTTACAAGCAGGAGGTCGCAGGTTCGATCCCTGCACCGCCCACCACCGCAAACCATTAAAAACAATGTGCCTTACTGAACGCCGCGGAAAGTAGCCTTGCGCGTTTTTCGCCTCACTGTGGGGAAACTGCGGGGACTCTTCTTCGAAAATGCTCGGAAGGCAACGGCGCGTTCGACGTCCGCCCGGCAGTCTTCGGCCTGGGCTGTTTAGAGAACAGCGTTTTCCCGCCGATGTCTCCAATTCCGTACTCAACGAGCGCCGAGTTGTCACGGGTAGAGAGAGTTCGACACGGATTTCCGCCTCCTCGGACCCTTCTCGAACTCTCGACCTACTGGTCAACCGAACCGAGAGCACGAGAGCCCCGGCGAGTTGAATGGCTTGAGGAGCCACGATTGCTCGCATTTGCCTCGGACGTGATGCACGATGAGCACGGGAGGCGTATTTTTTGAATCTGCGGCTAAGTCATCACAGTCACCGTAGAGAGTTCTTATGGCGCTCCCTAGGAATAAAACCAAAATCGTCGCTACGATCGGACCAGCGTCGGAAGCACCGGAAACGCTGGAACGCCTCATCCGCGCGGGACTAAACATCGCGCGGCTTAACTTCTCGCACGGCGACTTTACTAGTCATGCGGAGCGCATCAGGCGCATCCGCTCAGCCGCGGAGGTGGTCGGCCGCCGCGTGGCGATCATGGCCGACTTACCAGGCCCAAAGATGCGGATCGGCAAGATCGAGGACGAGCCGATTGAATTGCATTCCGGCGAGAACTTCATTCTTACTACGGAAGAAATCGCCGGCTCGCCGCAACGCGTGTCGGTAAGCTTCAAGCGTTTGCCGCAAGTTGTGAAGCCCGGCGACAGACTCTTTCTGAACGACGGCCTGTTGCAATTGACGGTCGAGCATGTCTCAGGTAGCGAAGTTCACTGCAAGGTCTCGGTGGGTGGGGAACTGCGTTCAAAAAAGGGTCTGAATCTGCCCGGAATCGCTCTGGGTATTGGCGCCTTCACAGCCCACGACCGTGCCTGTTTGGAGTTTGCGTTAAGGGAGGGAGTGGACGCCGTGAGCCAGTCATTCGTGGAGACTGGCGGCGACATTGAAGCTGTGCGCGCCGCAGCCAGCGACGCCGGCAAGCGGCCCTTCATCGTCGCCAAAATCGAGCGCCTGGACGCCGTCAGGAACTTCGACGACATACTGAACGCAAGCGACGGCATCATGCTTGCGCGCGGAGATCTTGGCGTAGAAGTTCCAATCGAGGAAATGGCGATTTTGCAGAAACGGCTCCTGGTTCGAGCCCGCATCGCGTGCAAGCCGGTCATCACTGCAACGCACATGCTCGAGTCGATGGTAGCCAGCCGCCTGCCGACCCGGGCCGAGGCGACCGACGTCGCCAACGCCGTTCTCGATGGAACCGATGCCGTCATGCTTTCCGGTGAATCGGCGATCGGTAAATACCCCGAGGAGGCAATGGCCATGCTGGCTAAGATCGCTGCCTATACCGAGTCGCAGTGCCCGCTGGCCGACCCGTCAGAACTTCGCTCGCGCCCGCGGCACGGACTGCCGGGCACTGGCGACGACGCCATCGCCTACGTTGTCGAAGCCGCTTTGGATAGCATCCCCTGCGCAGCAGCGTTCGTCCCCACTCGCTCGGGCGCGACTGCGCGCACGATCTCCCGCCTGCGCCATCCAGCGCTGTGGATCGTCGCTCTAAGCCGCGACCCGGCGGTGTGCCAAGGGCTGGCTTTTTCCTATGGTGTCGAGCCTGTGCAGTTGGTCGAGGAGCCGAAGAATTGGCGCGAATTTGCCCAGAGCTGGCTGCGGGAGCACCAAGTCCCCGGCTCCATGGCCCTGCTGGTGGCGGGTCCCTCCGTGGGGAACCCCGGGGCTAATTACCGTCTTGAATTTCTCAACGTGAGGGAGTTCGCGAAGGAGGCCAATACCGGCGATCTGCTCTCTCGACGATTTTCATCGCCGGTCACTCAAAACGATGCGGTTGTCCGGTAGCCGCGAGCACCGCGCTCCAATCCGCGCCGGTGGGATCGAGCCGTTTCTTTTGGGTCGCCAGGAGTTCGATCGGGACATGAATGAAGCGATCATGCAACAACCCGATTACCAAGCCGGTTTTGCCGGCCATAGCGGCATGGGCGGCGTGGCGGGCGTAGGAGTCGCAAAGAATCGTGTCGGCAGCGCTGTCCGGACTACTGCGGACGATATAGCTCGGGTCGAAGTAGCGCATCACAATGGAAATGCTGCGCGCTTTGAACCATTCTTCGATCTTCTTTTGCAAAAATACGCCGATATCGCTCAACTTGACATTTCCGGAGGCGTCGCGCTCTTCTCCCGTGTTCCCGAGAAGTTCCTGTCCGGCCCCTTCCGCCACTGCAATTACGGCGTGTCCGCGGTTCAAAATCCGCCGTTCCAGTGCGGCGAGAAGGCCGTTTTCCCCGTCTAACCCGAATGGCTCTTCAGGGATGAGAGTGAAGTTCACATCCTGGCTGGCCACGGTGGCCTCGGCGGTCAGAAAACCGGCATGCCGTCCCATGAGTTTCACTAGCGCGATCCCGTTCCGCACGCTGCGCGCCTCGGTATGCGCGCGCTGCAACACCTTGGCCGCCTCCTCGACGGCGGTGAGGAAGCCGAACGACCGCGCGACGAACGGGATGTCGTTGTCGATCGTTTTGGGGATTCCGACCACCGAAAGCGCATGGCCATGCTTCTGGGCCTCATCGGAGAGATCTCGCGCCCCACGCTGCGTGCCATCGCCGCCGATGGCGAAGAGGATATCGACGTGGCGCCGGATTAGATTCTCCACGGCGCGGGCTTTGTCCACCGGGCCGCGCGAAGTGCCCAGAATCGTTCCGCCTTGCAGATGAATTCCATCCACCAACTCAGGCGAGAGGACCAGAGGTTCGGCGCCGTGCTCTGGATCCAACCCCTGATACCCCCATCGAAAGCCGAGCACCTCTTTAACGCCGTAGGCGTGATGCAGTTCGAGGAATAGCGACCGGATTACATCGTTGAGTCCGGGACACAGTCCTCCGCAGGTAACAATGCCGGCGCGAGTTTCAGACGGATTGAAGAACAGACTTTCGCGCGCGCCTGCTAATTCAAATAGGAGACCATCCGGCAGCCGCGAATCTACTGTACGAACGATGGCGGCCGGGACGCGCTCCGAATCGTTAACCCAGCGCTTTAGAGGTGACAGATAGCGTCCGGCGCCGAGGACAGCGATATTCATGACGATTCCTCAATCACTCCCCGAAGTCAAGCTCGGCTATTAACTTCGGGCCAGTGACATGATCTCGTAGTTCGAGGGATGCCGCGGCCAGCCAGACATAATAGTCCTCCTCGTGCTTGATGACCGGCAGACGGCGGGGGGCTTTTATTTTGCTATTTCGTACGCCGGGCACTACGTGGCGATATCTGCATAGTTCACGTTGGTCGTTCTGCGGCGGGAAGAGGCAGATGTGACGATTAGATTACGAACATATCGGAAGAGCCAGCACATTAAATACATCTCGTGACGGTTGATAGCATCGAGCCTGCGAGAAATGCGCAAGATCTTCGTCTCCGACTATGACGGTACGATCACTGATAAGGACTTTTATTCGCTGCTGGCCGAGCGCTATATCCCTGCGGATACACCTGATTATTTCCTCCAATACCGGAAGGGCCAGATCACTCATTTCGAGGCGATGGCGGCGTACTTCGCGTTTGCACCTACTGAGGAACAACAACTGGAAGAGCTGCTCGCAGCTAGTCAAGCGGATCCGGACTTGGGCCCTTCGGCAGCGCTTCTACAGCGTGCCGGTTGGGAACTCTTGGTAGTTTCGGCCGGCTCCTCCTGGTACGTCGAGCGTGTTCTCAGACGGGCCGGTGTGGCCGCGATTGTCTACTCGAACCCGGGACGCCTGGAGAACGGCCGCGGGCTCGTGTTGGAGAAGTTCGATCCCTCATCCCCATATCATTCGGCATCGGTCGGCGTGGATAAGTCGGCGGTAGTCCGGCACGCCCTCCACGTTGCGGAGACGGTGGCATTTGCCGGCGACGGGCCGCCGGACTTGCAGCCAGCCTTGCTCGTTCGGCCGGACTTGCGTTTTGCGCGAGGATTCCTGGCCGATGCGCTGCGGGAGCGCGGGGAGGCATTTCGGCCGTTCTCGCGCTGGAGTGAGATTGCGAGGGAACTGGCGTGAAGAATGCCCGGATAGATGTGCCTTCGCTTGTGCGTATGAAGCCCGGAGCGCTGCAGCGTCTGGGCCTGTACTTGGCGCGCCCCGGCCTCACACGCGTCGCTCTGTTTTACAGCGAAGGCATGTTGCAATCAATCCTTGACGTCGCTCTACAGAGCCTCCGGGATCACGGCATAGCTCCGGCCCTGCTCCATGAAGTGAAGGAGGCGAGCGTGGAAGAAGCGATGCGTTTGCTGGACGCAGTGCCCTCTTCGTGCAGTGCGTTGGTCGGAGTCGGTGGCGGCAAGGCGCTCGATGTCGCAAAATATACTGCTTCCCTCGTTGACCTCCCCTACTTCGCGACGCCGACTTCCCTTTCCAACGACGGGTTCTGCTCCCCGCAGGCGAGTTTGACCTTGGAGGGCAAGCGCCGGTCATTGCCCACTGGTCTTCCCGACGCGGTTGTGGTCGATCTCGCCGTCTGTCAACAGGCGCCGCTGATGCTCTGGCATTCTGGAGTCGGCGATTTGTCCGCTAAGTTCACGGCTGTTTGGGACTGGAAGCTGGCGTTCCACCGGCGGGGCGTTCCAGTGAATGATCTCGCGGCGTTAATGTCCGATGCTAGCGTCTTTCAGTTCATGGCCAATCCGGTATTGGACGAACAGGGAATTCGGCTTCTGGCCATGGCTCTCATGTTGAATGGGGTTGCCATGGAGATCGCTGGGTCATCGCGGCCAGCGAGCGGCAGTGAGCACCTTATTTCTCACGCGCTTGGCATGACGGGGGCACGGCAGCGCCTCCACGGCCTCCAGACGGGGACGGCAGCCTACCTCGTCAGCAGCCTGCAGAGCGGTAGCCACCACGAAAGAATCGGGGATCTGTTCGCGCGAACAGGGTTCTGGGAGTCCATCCGGGAGCAACCGTTCTCCAGAGAGGAATGGAGGATCGCCGTGGAACGAGCACCTTCGGTTAAAGAGGATTTTTATACGATTCTCTCCGACAGAGAGGCTTGGCCGGAGTTCGCCAGGATGATCGCGCACGACACGGCGCTTGTAGGTTGCTTTGAATGAGGCCTTTTTGCGGGATCGGGCCATCATCAGACTGAGCAACACGATCGTTTACGAAGGCCCGCCATATTAAATGCATCCTCGGGGTCCTTTGTTGGCATCAAGCCTGTGGCATGATTCCGACCGACAAAGGCAGACAATGATGCAGACAACGCAATCTCTCCGTCTAACGTCCTGTGAACTCTCACCCGGTTTGGGTGTCCGAACCGGCATGACCGTCGCCGATCTCAAGCAATCGTTTGTCGACAATCTGCTTTGCGATCTTGGGCGGGCGCCGATGGCGGCCACGCCTAACGATATTTACACGGCGCTGGCGATCACTGTCCGGGATCGCGTACATAAGCAAGGAGTGCGGACCATGGAAGCTCGCAGCGCGCAGGAAGCGCGCGTCGTGGCCTACCTCTCCGCGGAATTCCTCACGGGCCCGCATCTGGCCAACAATCTTCTCAATCTCGGGATCGTTGAACCTGCCCGGCAGGCTCTTTCCGAGTTTGGCTTAGATCTCGATCAGGTGAGCGAGCGGGAAGAGGAACCCGGCCTGGGCAATGGCGGCCTGGGGCGGCTGGCTGCTTGCTTTATGGATTCGCTCGCCTCCCTGGAAGTGCCGGCTGTCGGCTACGGGATCCGTTATGAGTTCGGCATCTTTGAGCAAGCCATCAAGAACGGCTGGCAGGTGGAGATGACCGATAAGTGGTTACGCTACGGCAACCCCTGGGAAGTCGTCCGTCCGGAAATTTACTATGAGGTGAAATTCGGAGGCCACACTGAGGCGCGTCACGACGAAAACGGGCGGTACCAGGTCCGCTGGATTCCCGATACAGAGATAAAGGGCGAGGCCTATGACACCCCGATCCTGGGCTACCGGGTCGGCGCGTGCAACACGCTCCGTCTTTGGAAAGCCGAAGCTGTTGAGTCGTTTGATTTCACCGCGTTTAACTACGGCGACTACTACCGCGCGGTTGCGGACAAAGTCGAGTCGGAGAACATCACGAAAGTGCTCTACCCGAACGACGAATTGATCCAAGGGAAGACGCTGCGCCTGCAACAACAATACTTTTTCGTGAGCTGTTCTTTGCAAGACATGATTCGGATTCATCGCGGCCTGAATCGGCCCCTGGAGACCTTTCATGAGAAATGGGCGGTGCAACTCAACGATACGCACCCGGCAATTGCAGTCGCGGAATTGATGCACCTGCTGATCGACGAACACGGCTTGGACTGGGATACGGCGTGGCACGTTACCCGCAATACTTTCGCTTACACCAACCACACGCTCCTTCCCGAGGCGCTGGAGAAGTGGCCAGTCGATCTCATTGATCAGCTCCTTCCTCGCCACCTGGAGATCATCTACGAAATCAACACGCGCTTTCTCGATGAAGTGCGGGCGGCGTTTCCAGGCGACGACGCCCGGCTTTCCCGAATGTCGATTATCGACGAGACCGGTCAGCGATTCGTGCGCATGGCCAACCTCGCGACAGTCGGCAGTTATCGCGTCAACGGCGTCGCCGCGTTACATTCCGATCTGCTCAAACGGACGGTGATGCGCGATTTCGCCGAACTGTGGCCCAACAAGTTCTGCAACATTACCAACGGTGTGACGCCCCGGCGCTGGGTAGCGGTCTCGAACCGTCCGCTCGCCCGCCTCATCACCGAGTCCCTTGGAGAGCGGTGGTTGTTTGATCTTTACGAGCTTCGAGGACTGGAACCGCTCGCGGACGACGAACGTTTTCAGCAACGTTGGCGTGAAGTAAAGCTCGCGGCGAAACGCGATCTCGCAGCGTTCCTGAAATTGCGAACCGGCGTCGACGTCAACCCTGAATCGCTCTTCGACATCCAGGTCAAGCGCATCCATGAATATAAGCGCCAACACCTCAACGTCCTTTACATTCTCGCTCTTTACCTGCGCCTCAAACGCGACCCAGAGGCCTTCGTTCCTTCCCGCACCTTCGTTTTCAGCGGTAAGGCGGCGCCAGGCTATTTCATGGCAAAGCTGATTATCAAGCTCATTAACGCGGTGGCCGATATGGTGAACAACGATCCGGCGGTGCACGGTCGTCTTAAAGTCGTCTTCCTGCCGGATTACAGCGTTCAGAGCGCTCAGCATATCTTCCCCGCCGGCGACTTGTCCGAGCAAATCTCTATGGCCGGAAAGGAGGCGAGCGGCACCGGCAACATGAAGTTTGCTCTCAATGGAGCTCTTACGATAGGCACGCTCGACGGAGCCAACGTGGAAATCCGCGAGGAAGTGGGCGCGGAGAATTTCTTCCTCTTTGGGCTAAACGTTGAACAGGTCTGGGAACTGAAGAGCCGCGGATATCATCCTCGAGAAGTCGCTGAAAAAAATGACTCCTTACGGGAAGTATTGGACTTTATCGGCTCGGGCGCTCTCGTTTCCGGCGACTCCGGCCTCTTCCGCCCGTTTTTGGACCGCTTGCTTTACGATGATCCATTCCTGGTGCTTGCCGATTATCAGGCTTACGCGGACTGCCAGGAGGAAGTCAGCGCCGTGTGGCGCGACCAGCGGACTTGGACGCGCAAAGCAATCCTCAACGTGGCGCGCATGGGCAAGTTCTCATCCGACCGCTCCATTCGTGAATATTGCGAGCACGTGTGGCGAGTAAAACCGGTGAAAGTGCCGTCGTGGATCCCCGTCTCGCCAACCGGCGATGAGTATTTAAAAGCGGCGTAGTGCGAATGGCAAGGAGGAAAGAACCGTGACGAAGATCGGGATTAATGGCTTTGGCCGGATTGGGCGGTTGGTCTTTCGCGCTGCCTTAGACAATCCAGAGGCGAAAATTGTCGCTATCAACGACCCGTTCATCGATGCCGAGTATATGGCATACATGCTGAAGTACGATTCTGTGCATGGGCGATTCAGGGGCGCCACAAAAGCGAACGACCATAAACTCCTTGTCAATGGTCAAGCCATCGATGCCTATGCCGCCATGCAGCCCGAGGAAATTCCGTGGGCGGCGTGCGGAGCCGAATATGTCGTCGAGTCCAGTGGAGTTTATACGACGCTCGAAAGCGCCGGCGCTCATCTCAAGGCGGGCGCTCACAAGGTCGTCATTACGGCGCCCTCGAAAGATGCCCCCATGTTCGTCATGGGCGTCAACCATGATCGGTATCGGAAAGAGATGAACGTGGTTTCTAATGCCTCCTGCACGACCGGCTGTCTAGCTCCTCTTGCGAAAGTCGTGCACGACAAATTCGGGATTGAGGAGGGCCTGATGACCACCGTACATGCGATCACGGCGACGCAGAAAACGGTGGATGGCCCCTCCAAAAAGGACTGGCGGGGCGGGCGTGCCGCCGGCGCGAACATTATTCCCTCGAGTACTGGCGCAGCCAAGGCCGTCACCAAAGTAATCCCCGACCTCAAAGGCAAGCTGACTGGAATGGCGTTCCGCGTCCCGGTAACGAATGTCTCCGTGGTCGATTTAACATGCCGGTTGGCCAAGTCCGCCAAATATGAAGAGATCAAGGAGGCTTTCAAGGCCGCCTCCGAAGGTCCAATGAAAGGCATCATTGGCTACACAGAGGATGATGTCGTCTCTTCGGACTTTGTCGGCGAGGCATGCACGTGTGTCTTCGACGCTAAGGCGGGCATTGCTTTGAACGATCGTTTCGTGAAACTGATCGCTTGGTACGACAACGAGTGGGGCTATTCGTGTAAGGTGCTGGACTTGGTCATGCACATGGCCGCCGTTGATAGTGGATCCCCCAGAGCGGGCAAGCCCGTTGCTGTACCCGAACCCGAAGCCGTCGAGGTGTGAGCCCCGCAATTTGCAATTGTGCGGGTTGGCAGTCAACTGACGAACCAGCGCTAGGCCATAATCAAACCTGATAAACCGGCGATCAGGCCGTAAACCATGAGCGGTATAACCGTGCGCTTCAGGATGAAGCCTTCCTGATTGATTAGGCCCAAAATAGAGCTCACAGCTACGATATTGCTGATGGCGACCATATTGCCCATCGCGGCGCCAACGGATTGCAGGGCCAGAATCGAAGTTCGGTCGAAGCCGAGTGTTCGGGCAATTGAATCCTGGATATTGGCAAAAGTCAGGTTCGAGATGGTGGCCGAGCCCGCGAAAAACGCGCCCAGCGCGCCTAATAAGGGCGCAAAGAATGGCCAGATCTTGCCGGTTGCAGCAGCGAACGTCTGGCCGATAATCATCGTTTGCGCTCTGTCGCCCCCTAGTATCATCAATTGGACCATGATCAATGTCCCCACCAGAGTTATCGTGGGTGCCTTCAATCGATTCGTCGTATCCGCCACGACGTTTTCTAGTGAATGAAGGTCCATTCTCATGAGTGGGACGGAAAGAAGCACTACCACGACGAACGGGATCAGAGCCGGCACAAAGAGCGCGTTATAGCTCCATGCGCTCGACGTCCCGAAGATAGAATCCAGCTTGAACACGAGGGCGGCGCTTACGCTGAATCTCCCGAGAGATCCCCAGTCCAACGTCAACGAGGGCGACTCCGCGTTTAGCCAGGCGCGAAGTGGCAAAAAGGGCACACGCGTAACAATCAAGATCGCGATCAGCATCAGATATGGCGCGAAAGCCTGTACCCGTTGGTGGTCTTTAGGCAGCGGATCGGTTTCCACTCCAGTGTCTGCCTGGCGCGCGAGCCCGAGTTGACGCTTTGCCATCAGCACGGACAGGCCCAGGCCAATGGCGCCGCCGACCAGGGATGGGAACTCGTAGTTGAAGCGGGATAAAGCAAGAGAAGGGAGAATACAGCTTAGAATACTCAGATAAATGTAAAGCAAGTTCTGGCGAATCTGGTTCCATCCCACCACCAAACGCAAAGCGACAATCGGCACGAACAGCGCGGCTACCGTGTGCACAAGTGCGCTCTTCCAGCTCACGGAAAGAATTTCGGACGGGCTTAGTGGCACTTGGCTGAAGCCAAACCACATCGGCGTGCCGACCGCACCGAAAGTAGCGGGAACCGAATTCATGACCAGCGTGAGGATAGCCACACGAACGGGCTCGAAGCCAAGACCGGCTAGCAGAGGAGCGGCAATCGCAGCGGGCGTTCCGAAACCGCTGGCGCCTTCCATCATGAACGGAAAGGCCCATCCGACAATCATCAATTGGGCGACCGGATTGCGGCTCACCTCCTTAAGCCAATCGCCGATGATTCGTTCGGCTCCGGAACGCCGCATCGTTTGTGACAGCAGGATTGCTCCCCAGATAATCGATATAGGGGTCAAGGCTGAAAGTATCCCGTTCACGACTGTGGCGTTGACCAGATTGGGATCTAGCCGGGAGTGAATCAGAACAAGAAAGTAGACCAGGGCGGCTGCGCACGGGAGGCTTATATGGGAAGGCCAAGGCTTCTTCTTGGTCATCACATAAATGAGGAAGCAGATGGGGAGGATTGCCAGGAGAAAATCCATAGCGAACCGGTGCGAGTATTTAGGTCACTAGCGAACCTTCGACGAAAGGTTCTTGACCGGCCAAGGCCGAGATGTTGGCGACAGTGGTGCGGGCGATTTCGGTCAATGCTTCGATTGTTAGAAATGCTTGATGGGAGGTAATGAGCACATTTGGAAAAGTGAGTAATCGCGCCAGTTCGTCGTCGTGAAGAACACATCCGGAGAGGTCTTCGAAGAAGATGCCTTCCTCTTCCTCATAAACGTCGAGCCCCACGCCTGCAAGATGGCCGGACTTTAACGCTTGAATCAATGCTTTGGTGTCGACTAAAGCCCCTCGGCTCACATTGATGAGTATGCTGCGAGGCTTCATCAGCTTGAGCGTCTCGGCGCGGATGATGTACCTCGTTTCCGGGGTCAGCGGCGTGTGCAGCGATATCACGTCGCTGTTCCGCAGCAACACGGAAGGTGCTTCAACGTATTCCACGCCGGTTTGCTTTGCCCATGCACAGTCGGGGAAAGGGTCATAGGCCAGCACTTCCATCCCGAATCCGCGAAGAATCTGTCCCGTGACGCGTCCGATCTTGCCGGTACCGACGATGCCGGCGGTCTTCCCGTAGAGGTCGAACCCGACAAGTCCGTTGAGCGAAAAGTTCAGTTCGCGCACGCGGTTGAACGCTCGATGGATCTTGCGGTTCAAAGTGAGCAGCAGCGCCACGGCATGTTCCGCGACGGCATGCGGAGAATAGACAGGGACGCGTGTAACGGCTAGGTTCAACTCTTTGGCCGAGCTGACATCCACGTTATTGAACCCCGAACAGCGGAGGGCCACCAGCTCGACTCCTTCCCGTGACAGCGCTTCCAGACAAGGCCGGTTTAACTGGTCGTTGACAAATACGCAAACGGCTCGGGTATTCTTCACCGCCGAAGCGGTGTCTTGCGTCAGACGGAATTCGTGAAAATGCCACTCGATATCCTGATTGGCTGAGGCCTGCTGCAGCGCCTCCCGGTCGTAAGGCTTCGTGTCGAAGACCGCGACGGTGACCATATAAGGTCGATGCCCAGTCGTCGTCAAAGACTTCTTTTTTGGAGCTTCGGATTTGACACCGTGGCGCTCCTGCGATCGTCCCTGAGCACCAGAATCTACTTGGCGCCTGAGCCGCGCGACCCAACATGCTAAAACGGAAATTCAATCTGGCAAGTGCGAATTCTATTTTTATCGCCGCGGCAATGCTGGCCAGCCTGGAGCGGCGCCAAGCTGCGCGAATATCATCTGGCGCAAGCCTGGGCCGAAATGGGCGAACTGACGTATGTGTATTTCGCAGAGGCGGGACCGGCGCCATCAATCAAAGACGGCCTTCCCTTCGCCGCGGAGATCGTCGGAGTCCCCAAGCCGAAGCCGTACGGAATGGGGAAAATTCTTCAAGGAGCCCTCGGACCTTGGCCTTTGCCCGTGCTGAACTATGGCTCCGAGGAAATGAGCCGCGCGCTGAGGCGGTTGCTTTCGTCGCGGGCATTCGACGTACTTCACGTAGATCACATCAACATGATCCGCTACGCCGGTATGGGCGGAATTAATGGAGCCAAAACCATCTACGACTGGCATAACATCGAATCGTCCCTGATGCGCGATTTCAGCCGCCGCGCGCCTTCCCCGTGGCGTCGTCGTTATGCGGCCGCGACCGCGAGGAAGCTGGAGAATCTAGAGGGGAAGATTCTGGAGCACGCCTTCGGACATTTTGTGTGCAGTGAACGTGAGCGGGATTTACTGCGTCGAATCGCGCCAACGGCTTGCGTCGCGGTAGTGGAGAACGGCGTCGACTGCGCGAGTTTCACGGAGACCGGAGATACGCCGGAAAACAAACGCGACGCCTTGCTGTTTGTCGGATTAATGGATTACTTCGCCAATGTGGAAGCGATCACCTCTTTCGCGCGAGCCGCCTGGCCGCGCTTGCGGGAGCGGTTCCCACATCTGCGGCTCGTGGTCGTGGGCGCACAGCCCGCCCCCGCCGTGTGGGAACTTGAAAAGCTGCCGGGGGTTGAGGTCACCGGAACCGTTCCCGATATCCGTCCTTATTACCGAGACGCGCTTGCGGCCATCGTGCCGCTTCGCACAGGAAGCGGCACGCGGCTCAAAATCCTGGAGGCGATGGCCGCGCGCGTCCCTGTAATCGCTACTCCAATCGGCGCCGAAGGTTTGGATGCGACGCCCGGAAGAGACATCCTGATGGCGGAAGCCGACGATGCCGCGGGCTGGATCGGTCATATCGCTCGCCTTGCCGAGTCGCCGCAGGCGCGACGAGACATAACCGGCGCCGCGCTCGATTTGGTTCAGCGCCGTTACGATTGGTCAATCGCGCGCCGGCAGCTTCAGCAAGCTTACGAGATCTGGACGCAGGACCGGAATTGATGCGGCTGCTCGCAGTCCTCGAGGCCGAGTCCGTCTCCGGTCCGGCGAAAAATTTGCTCGAATTCGCGCGATTGGCCCGGCCCCTCGGCATCGAGACAAGCATCGCGATCATCGCGCGCCGCGAGCCGGCCACATCGCTTGTGGAGATGGTGCGCGACTGCCGTGTTTCCTTGGAACTAGTGAAGGAGCGGCGACCCTTCGACCCAAAAGTGATCGCGGCGCTGCGCGATGTGGCGCGTCGCGCGCGGCCCGATCTTATTCAGACGCACGCCGTGAAATCGCACTTTCTGGCGCGGTGGGCGAGGCTGCCGCGCATCGCTCCGTGGATCGCTTTCCATCACGGCTACACTCGCCCCGCCGCGCGCGTGGTGTTGTACAACCAACTCGACCGCTGGTCGCTCCGCGCGGCCCGCAAGGTCGTCACGATGAGCGTTCCCTTTCGCGAAGAACTTGCGCGGCGAGGCGTGTCGCGTGAACGGATCGAAATTGTGCACAATGCCATTGCGGAGAATTGGGGCGCCGCGGCCTGCGGCGATCCAGAAGGAATGCGCGCGCGATTGGGTATTCCGCCGGGCCGCCCTGTGGTCCTGAGCGTGGGGCGGCTCTCGCGAGAAAAAGATCATCTGACTTTGCTCGAAGCCATGCGCCTGCTGCCATCCGCGCTTGATGCGCATCTGATCGTGCTAGGCGATGGGCCGGAACGCCCCCGCATTGAGCGGTCGATCGCGCGATTGGGGCTCCGGGATCGCGTCAGTCTGACCGGCCATCAACCTTCCGCGGCCCCCTACTATGCCATCGCGAACGCGGCGGTTTTGTCCTCGCGAAGCGAAGGATCGCCCAACGCTCTGTTGGAGGCGATGGCGTGCGGCGTTCCCGTGGTGGCCACAAACGTCGGAGGAATCCCGGAGCACGTGGAGTCCGGCTGCAGCGCCCTCTTAGTGGCTGCCGGAAATCCTACCGAGATGAGCGCGGCCATTGCCTCTTTGATCGGAGTCGATCGCGAATTAGCCAGGCGCCTCGCCGATCGGAGCAAGGAATTGATCCGCGAACGGCACTCGCCCGAAGCGCGCGCGGGGAAGCTCGCCGCCATCTACGCTTCCGTGCTGGCGGGTGTATAATCGCCCCGATGTTTCCACGCAAGAGCTCCCGCGTCGTTTTGGCAGCGTTGTTCTCGTTGGCCGCTCTGCCCGTTGCCGCGCAGTGGCGCAACCTGCCCACCAAGGGCATTCCACGAGCGGCGGACGGCAAACCGAACTTGTCCGCTCCGGTGCGCCGGACCAACGACGGGCATCCCGATCTCTCCGGCATTTGGGAGCCGAACGCCAACAAATATGTCCGCGATATCGCAGCGGATTTAAAGCCCGATTCGGTGCCCTTTCTGCCTTGGGCCAAGGCCTTGTTCGATGAGCGCGCCACCGGATCGCTTTCCAAAGGAGACCCCGACGCCAACTGCCTTCCGCAAGGCGTCCCGAAGATCGACGCGGCGCCCGCGCCCTGGAAGATCGTTCAGACGCCGGGATACATCGTCGTGGTCTATGAAGCTTTCAATCTCTGGCGGCAGATTTTTCTGGATGGCCGCGCGCTCGATCCCGATCCCAATCCGACGTGGATGGGCTATTCCACGGGCAAATGGGACCGCGACACGTTGGTTGTGGATTCGCGCGGGTTCAATGGAAAGGCATGGCTGGATCAGTTGGGCAAGCCGTCGACGGACGCGCTGCACGTGACCGAGCGCTTCCACCGCAAGGATTACGGGCACATGGATCTTGAAATCACCATCGACGACTCAAAAGCGTATTCCAAGCCATGGACGGTGACTGAGCCCGTGCATCTACTGCCCGAGACGGAGCTCCTCGAGTTCATCTGCAACGAAAACAATCGCGATGTGGAGCACTTGCCAGGGAAGTGACGGTTCGTTCTAAACTGATTTCTTGCGCTTCCCAGGAGGTGAACGTGAGTAAGCAATATTTGGTGGGACTCCCGCGTAGGCGGTTTCTCGGGTGCGCGGGCGTATTCGCCCTTAGCGGGCTCCGCGGGACAAGGCTCCTCGCTCAGCCGAGGCCGTCGACCGAGGACTTGGCTCTCGTGAACGGCAAAATCCACACCATGGACGCGCAGAATCGCGTTGTTTCGCAGGCGCTGATCCAGAACGGCCGCTTCACTGCCATCGGCAATAACGTCGCTATCCCGCGAGGCGTGAAGCGCGTCGACCTGAAAGGAAAAACCGCGCTCCCCGGACTCATTGATGCGCACAATCACATCGTGCTGGTCGGCAATCGCCCCGGATGGCACACGCCGCTCGAGCATGTCTTCACGATTCCCGATGCCATCGCGGCGCTGAAGGCGCGCTCCGCCGCAGTGCCCGCCGGTGAGTTCATCACGACAGTCGGTCCCGTCTCCGCGATGCAGTTCATGGAGCGCCGCCTGCCCACGCTGGCCGAGCTCGATGCCGTCGACCGCCCCGTCTACATTCAGGCGGCGCAAGGCGGAACGCGAACGAACACTCAGGCCAAGATGTGGCTGGAGGCGAAGGGCGTCATGGTCGGCGCCGACGGCGCCATTGCCGGGCGCCCTCTTCAAGCCGCTCTGCAAACGCTCCGAAAGGAGTTGCTTACTCCGGCGACCCGGAAGAGAGGGGCGCTCGACGCTCTGCAATATTACGCCAAACTGGGCATCACCACAATCCGCGATTGCGGAGCATTTCAATCCGACGAGCCCTCCGGCGGCGTCGCTAACGAGAACACCTACACGATGCACGATCCGTTTCTCGCGCTTCATCACGACGGCGCAATGCCGGTTCGCCTCCGCATCGATTTCCTGCATCAGGATTCACCCACCGCGAATCCGCCTCTGCCGACGCTGTCGCAACGTTTGAAAAATTCGTTTCCGTTTTTCGGAGACGAGTGGCTTAAGACGGGCGGCATCGGCGAGTTCACCGGCGGCGGGGTCGCGGGCTTGCGCGCAATCGCTAAGGCCGGCTGGCGCGCCGAAGACCATGCGCTCAGCCTCGCCATGGTCACCAACGAAATCAAGGATCGCGAGACAGTGAACGCGGAGATTCCGCTCAACGGGCTGCGCTGGATCATTTCGCATATTCCCGAGTTCCCGGTCGATCTGGCGAACCGGATGAACGCGATGGGCATGGGCGTGTTGGTCGGCTGGGGACCTTTGCGCACCGGAATGAATGTCGGGCCGCCGTATCGGATGCTGATGAACCATCCCATCAAGAAGGGCTACCATTCCGACGGTGGCGACATCACGCTGATCAATCCCTGGCTGAATTTTTCCACGATTACGACCGGGCGCAACCTGGCCGGGCAGCAAATCCTCGGCGATCAGACGCTCACACGCCAGGAGGTCCTCTGGCTGGCCACCGTCGCCAATAAATGGTTCATCTGGGAGGACGACATCGGCTCAATTGAACCCGGCTGCCATGGCGATGTGGCGGTGCTCGATCGGGACTGCTTCACCGTGTCCGACGAGGATTTCAAGCGCACTCGCTCGGTCTTAACAGTGGTGGGCGGTAAAGTGGTCCACAACGACGGGGTCGCGTAACTAACCGGCCGCGCAAGCCGCCCGCGACCTCAGCAGATCCAGCCGGGCGCTCATTCCTTCGCCAGTTTTCGCGGAAACTTCGGCAATCCGCATCCCGGGGCCTCACCTCTCCGATATTGCGGCGCGCCGGCCGCGGAGATCTCCGCGCGATTCCACCGCACCCTCGCGGAGGTGGTGGATGAGGGCTGCGCGAGAGTCCGCGAATCGATCGGCTTGAACCGCGTCTGCCTAAGTGGCGGAACCTTTCAGAATCTTCGTCTTCTGGACCATTCGCTCGAAGGCTTGCGCCGGAATGGGTTTGCAACGTTGATCCATAGGCGCGTGCCGCCCGATGATGGGGGCGATCTCTAGGCCAAGCTTTGATCGCCTATCGGATATCGATGTAGACATTTGCTGCGCCCTTAGCGGTAAAAACCACTGATCCGCTGGTGAATGGGTCACCACAGGACCAAATATGCTCGGACTGGAGGCTGACTGCCGCAAGGAAAACCTTGTTTTTCTTTGAGATGAATATTAGATTCTGGGATTCGCATTAGGCGCGGGCGAGTGAATCCGCCCGTGGAGCGACACTTGGTTATCGAACTGCAGTGCCGTCTACCGTGAGGAAGGTGAGGCATGATTCCGATAGGCGATGCGCTCGGAGGGAATTTTGCGATAGACGTGGGGTGCAGGACGACGATGGAGGCGCATACTCTTTTCACTGGTTTTTGCGAAGAGAAAACTCGGCTGCTGGGTGTGTTTCTAGAAGCGATCCGGGTTGTAAACTCGATCCAAAACGCTCAGCTAAGCGCCATTTTGCGTGGCGAACAGAACTTTTTCCGCTACGAGGATCTGCTCTTTGCCGCCAGGGAGACGAAGGATCTGGCGAAATACGCCTACCTCATGCACGTCGAGGAGCACCACTGTCACGAGGGAGACGGGGATCATGCCGCTAACCCCAGTTGAACGGGAAAAGGTAAAGGATAGCCGCCGCAAAATCGAATCGGCGGCAAAAACGCTCAAAGGCGTCGCGCCGGAAAAGATCAAGGCCATGGAGGAAATCGAGGATTGCCTTGAAGACGCCGAGGAGAGCCTGACGGAGGCTCTTCATCCCGACAAGAGCAAGTCGCAACAACCTTAAGCCAACCGTCAGGCCGGCACCGGCGCCGAGAGATCCACGATCTCCGCCAACGGTCCGTTCTTCTTCACAGACGCCATCCCCTTATGCATAGCTTCTACTGACGAGTACATTTCGCTTCTTCCGATGACCAGCTTGTTGGCGGCGTGCAGCAAGAAGTAAGGCGCCCCATTCGTGCCGGTCCTTTCCTCATAGCGCTGGTCGAGGCCGGCGTTCTGCTTCACCGACGCGATCCCGTTTTCCGCCCCTTCTTTGCTTGCGTAGATCTGGCTGGTCAGCACGATCTGATCGTTGGCTGCCTTCAAATTGAACATGAACTTCCCATCGATGGTTTTTTTGATCTCAAATGCAGGTTTCATCGCTTTTCTTTCTCCTAGCACCTATTTCTCGTTCTTCGCCGGCTTGTATCCCGCTCTGACGGCTTCGTCCTCGGTCATGAACTTCCCCTGTTTTGTGGCCCCGAACCACCTTCCGCTCTTGTGGTAGATGCCGGAATCGGTATTCACCCAAACCTTCCCGCTCGATTTGGCCGACTGGATTTCGGATGAAGAGGCATTTCTTACAGGCGCCGATTCCCTGGCCGCGCTGGGGCTGGACCCGGTGGGCGCAAAGGTATTGGAGGGGACTTCTTGGGCCGATTTCTTGGATTTCTTCGGCTTCGAGCTCACCTCGCCCGGCGCCGCGGTATCGGATGAAGCCTTTTGGGCCTTAGTTTTTTTCGATTTCTTGGGCTTTGAGGTCTTCTGGGCCGGGGCGTCCGTGCTTGTCTGCGCATTCGCCACGCCGGTCAGCAGCGGAAAGCCGAAGATCCATAGGGCGCAAGCCGCAAGGCCCGGCCCTAGAAACGTCATTCTTCGTCGCATTGGGTATTCCTCCCCCGCTGAAGAACGATTCGATTGCGCCGTCCCGGACGCACTTTTTGAAGTTGCTTGGGAACGCTATAGTTTGTCTAAAAAATGCCGGTGAATCCGCGGATCGGAGGTTAGCTCCGGGTGGAACGTGGTGACCATGTGCCGGCCCTGCTCCACCCATACGGGATCCCCTTGGTAGCGGGCCAAAACGCGGGCGCCGCCGCCCACGCGCCGGATGATGGGAGCCCGGATGAAGACGGCCTCCATCTCGCCGCCTTCGGCGGTTTCCACTGGCGCCACCCGACTGTCGCGCTGACGGCCGTAGGCGTTCCGCTCCACGGCGATGTCCATCAAATTCAGACTGGGCTGCGGAGGTTGTGAAACTTCGCGAGCCAGCAGAATGGCGCCCGCGCAGGTTCCATAGATCGGCTTTTTCGCGCCAAAGGCCCGGAGCGGGTCAAGCAGGTTCTCTTGGTCCAGAAGCTTGAGCATGGTGGTGCTCTCGCCGCCAGGAATCACCAGCCCATCGCAGGCCGCCATCGCTTCGGCCGTGCGAACCTCCACGGCGCGAGCGCCCGCGCGCTCGATGGCTTTTCGATGCGCTTCGAAGTCTCCTTGCAGGGCGAGGATGCCCACGGTTTTCATCACCAGCCTCGCGTCTGCAGCAATTCCCCTTCGGGCAACTTGGCCACGTCCAGACCGCGCATGGCTTCCCCGAGTTCTTCGCTCGCCTCCAGAAGCTTCGCTGGGTCATTGAAGAAGGTGGCCGCTTTCACGATCGCCCGCGCGCGCCGCTCCGGATCCTCGCTCTTGAAGATTCCGCTTCCGACAAACACCGCTTCGGCGCCCAACTGCATCACCAGCGCGGCGTCGGCTGGAGTCGCGATTCCCCCAGCCGAAAAATTCGGCACGGGGAGCTTGCCGTTCTCTGCGACCCATTCCACCAGTTCCAGCGGCGCCCCCAGATTCTTCGCCTCATGAACCAGCTCTTCCTTGCCCAGCACAGTGAGCTGTTTCATCTCTTTCACGATGGTGCGGATGTGCCGCACGGCCTCGACGATGTTCCCCGAGCCTGCCTCGCCCTTAGTGCGAATCATAGCCGCTCCCTCGGCGATGCGCCGCAGCGCTTCGCCCAGATTTCGCGCGCCGCAAACAAATGGAACTTTAAAGCCCTTTTTGTCGATGTGGTGTTCTTCATCGGCCGGGGTAAGCACTTCGCTCTCGTCGATGTAGTCCACGCCCAGCGCTTCGAGCACCCTCGCCTCCATAAAGTGGCCGATTCTGGCCTTCGCCATCACCGGAATCGAAACCGCTTCCATGATTTCCCGGATAACGCGGATGGAAGCCATACGGGCCACGCCGCCTTCCTTGCGTATGTCGGCGGGAACGCGCTCCAAAGCCATCACCGACGTCGCTCCCGCGCGCTCGGCGATCTGAGCCTGCTCCACGTTGGTGACGTCCATGATGACGCCGCCCTTCAGCATCTCCGCCAGTCCTGTTTTTAGTCGAAAGTCTTCCGTCAAATAACTAATCATCTTGCGATCTCCTTTACACCACACCCGCGGCCGGCTCAAATCGTTCCGTGACGGCTCGCTCCATTTCACTCTGAGCGACCCTTCCTAAAATCCGCAACCCCGCTCGGATCTCTTTCGGCTCCAGGCCCGCAAAGCTCAGCCGCAGGGAATGCGTTTGCGGACGCGAGATTGCGAAATAGCGGCCCGGCAGAAAACTCACGCCCTCGCGCGCCGCCCGCTCCGCGACGATTGCTGCGTCCACCCGATCCGGCAATTGCACCCAAACGTTCATGCCGCCCTCCGGATGCGTGAAGCGGCTGCCTTGAGGCAAATCCTTCTCGCAGGCGTCCAAGCAAGCCGCCAGCCGCTCGCCGCCCCGGTCCAGCATTCTCTTCTGGTGTGCCGCCAGCCGGCCCGATTCCGCAAAACACAACAGCACCGCCTGGGAAAGCTGATCGGAATGACGATCGCTCGCCTGTTTCGCCTCGGTCAGACGCTGAATAAAATATCGCGGCCCAATCACCCAGCCCACGCGCAATCCCGGAAAAGCGATCTTTGAAAAACTCTTAAGCAGGATCGTATCGCCCGAAGCATCCAGCCGCTTGATTGAAGCGACTGGCGCGCCACGATAGCGAAGCTCGCCATAGGTATCGTTTTCGACCACCACGGCGCCCGCGCGTCTGGCGATATCCAGCACTTCCCGCCGCGACGATTCGGGCAACGTAGTTCCTGTCGGGTTCTGAAAATTCGGCGTCAGCACCATCAGCCGCGGCCGGTTTTTTTCTACAGCCGTCGCCAGAGCCTGCACATCGATCCCGGCATCGCCCATGGGAACCCCGACCGTCCGGGCGCCGGCGCGAGTGAACACGTCACGCAAACTCGGCATCACGGGATCTTCCAGGAGAACCGCCTCTCCACGCGGAGCGAGCATCCGCTGGATCAGATCGAACGCTTGCTGGCATCCGCTGGCGATCAGAATGTCGTCGCCCGGTCCGGCGTCGCCCCGGCGCCGCGCTTGATCGAGCAGATAACGTCGCAGCGGGCCATAACCGGCCGAAGAGCCTAGCTGCAAAATCTGCGCCGCGGCGGGCGAGCCGATCACCTCCTGGCACGTCGCTCGAAATTCCTCCAACGGGAACAGCGTTTCCGAAGGTATCGAGGCCGCGAAGCTGATGCGCGTAGCGGGAGAGACGGCCGGCGCCGCCTCCTCTTTTTCCGGCAGCAACGCTCGCCAGTCGAGCGCCTTCGGCGTCTCCGGAACACCCTCGACAAAGCTTCCTCGACCGACATAGCCCCGGATTAGTCCTTCCGATTCCAGAAGCTCGTACGCGGCAGCCACGGTGGTGCGGTTCAGTCCAAGCGAGCCAGCCAATTCGCGAGTTGGCGGCAGCCTTTCTCCCCGCGCAAGCTCCTGTTTCAAAATAGCGTCTTTAAATTTGGCGTAGAGCTGGCGGTAAAGAGGCTCTTGGGACTGAGCATCCAGACTGATTTCAGGAGCCATGGCAGTCCAAGCATACCATATTGGACTGGCGCGGCGGGCACCGAAGAAGACTTGGCTTGCGTCCCAATTGCGCTCGCGATAGATTCAGAACCTATGGCGAAAAGATCGCTGATCCTCCAAATCCCACTCATTCTGTCCGCATGGAGTACAAGTGCGGGCCTCGCCCGCGCCGCCGATTGCGACCGGGACTGCCTACGCGGTTTCGTTACGCAATATCTCAACGCAATGGTTACCCACAACCCCGGCGCTCTGCCGCTAGCCTCAAACGTGCGATTTACCGAGAACGCGGTAGACATGAAGCTCGGCGACGGTTTATGGAAGACCGCTTCGAAAATCCGGCCCTACCGGCAGGACATCCTCGACGCGCGTCAAGGAGTCGCCGCTTCGCAAGTCATCGTGGAGGAAGCGGGCTCTCCCGTGATGCTGGCGCTACGGCTGAAGATCGCGGACAAGAAGATCGCGGAAGTCGAAACGCAGGTCACCAGAAGCCGGCAGGACGGAGCGATCTTCAACATCGACGCGATTCAAACTCCCAGCCAGGCGATGAATTTGGCTCCAGCCCGCGCTCAGCTCAATTCACGCGAAGACGCGATCAAAATCGCCGAGTCCTATCCGGCGGGCCTGAAGATCGGCAGTTTCGTCTCCGTCGACGCGCCGTTTGCGCCCAACGCCTATCGCATCGAAAACGGAACGATCACAGCCGGCCCGGGGTGCTCGCGCGCCGGCTGCGAAAACATCAAGACGCAGACCATTATGAAACATCCCGCCATCACGACGCGTGTGATCGCGGTGGATGAGGAACTCGGGATCGTTCTGCTGCGCATGAACTTCGGCGATACCGGATCCTACGGGCCTGGCAATGCGCTAGTGGTGTGGGAAGCGTTTAAGGTTTACGGCGGCCAGATTCACGCGGTGGAAGCGTTCATGCGCGTGATGCCCGCCTCGACGCCTTCCGGCTGGGACTAGGACGTTTCGCGCGCGTCCGATGGCGCGAATATATAAGGGCGATACCGCCGTTCGAAACCGTCGTGCATTTCCTCAAAGAGAAATCGCGTTGAGGGAAGCCGCCCGGGAACGCCGGTATACCTTCGCCCAACAAAACGGGACCGATGCCGATGAACATCTCGTCTACTAAATCCGCTTGAAGAAAGCTTCGGGCTAACTCTCCGCCTCCCCCCAAGTAGATGTGCTTGCCTTTTTTCTTGCGAATACGGCGAATGAGGCTGGCGAGTGATCCATTTACGACTTCGAAGCCGTCGCGCGCGCCGGGCTTCCAGGTGCGCGAGAACACAAACGTTTCCAATCCTCCGGAGTCGTAACGGCCGCCGCTCATCTTGATCGAGCCTTCCATCGTCTTGCGGCCCATAATCGCCACATCGACCGTCTGGAAGAATTCGTCCATGAGCTTTTGCGATTCTTTGTCCATCGCTAAATAGTCGATGGAGCCGTCCGCTCGGGCGATATAGCCATCCAGCGACATTCCCAAACCGAGGATGACTTTTCGCATGGGGCGGATTTACAACGTCAGGAACTCGCGCAATTCCTCGCTGCCGGCCCGCTTGCCGACGTAGAACGCGCCAAACAACGCATACACCGCGCTGACTTTGTCGAACCGCATCTCGTAGATCAGGCGCTTGAAAACCAGCGGGTCGTCGGCGAACAGCGTCACGCCCCATTCCCAGTCGTCGAATCCGATCGATCCGGTGATGATCTGTCTCACCGTTCCCGCGTAGCGCCGGCCGATGGCGCCGTGCTCCTCCATCATGCGGCGGCGGTCCTCCATCGAAACCTGGTACCAATTCTCCTGTTCGCCGCGCCGGCGGTCCATGGGATAGAAGCAGATGTACTTCGCGGGAGGAACATCCGGGTACAGGCGCGGCCGCATGGCTTGGCGCTGGCGCTCCAAAGTGGCTTCGATCTCGGTATTCCATTCGGGAGAATGCGGCGCGACGCCGCGCTCGGCCAGCGAGGCATAAACCTTCCCCGTCGATTCGTACAAACCCAGCTCGACCACGGACAAATACGAGCCGGCCTGCTCCAGGTAATCCCACAGCCGCAGCGTTGGGAGCCGGTTCTGCACTTCGACCAGTTCGTCGAATCCGTCGCGGAAGTGTACCAGCATCAGGTCGCCTTTGTGGCCGAGGAGAGAATAGGCGGCGCTCCTGTTCTTTTCCAGATCCGCCAGCGCTTTGACGGCTTCATCGAGGATCAGGCCGCGTTGTTCGGACGCAAGCGCGCGCCATTGCGGCCAGCGCACTCGCAACATCTGGTGCAGGACACTCGCGCCCTCCACAGTGAGCGGAACGGGCGGCAGATCAATTTGACTTTGAATGTTGTCAAGTACCGGCATGCAATCAGCATGACACGGCGCGAGAGCGCCGCGCGTGACGCCGGCGCCGCGCCCGTAATCCGTCGATAGGTATTCAACCGGCGCTTGTCCCCGGCCTTACGGCCGGGGCTGGGTGCGAACGCTGGAACACCACCGTGTCCACTTTCAGCCCCGCCCGTGAGGCCGGGGGCAAGCTTACGGACGGATTACGGCCGCGCGGTTCCCATGGAGCCGCGTGCTAAAATCAGGTACTCATGCACCCAGATATTCATCTGGTGATCGAGCTTCAATCCCTGGATCAACGAGCCGTGGCGCTGGGAAAAGAGATCGCGGCGCTGCCAAAGCACATCGCGGCCATCGAGAAAACGCTGGAATCGCATCTGCGCCGGCTGGAGGCAGACAAAGCCGCCCTTTCCGCCAATCAGAAGGATCGCAAAAAAATGGAAGGCGACATCCAGTTACACGAGCAGAAAATCTCGAAGCTCAAGGACCAGATGCTCACCGTCAAAAATAACGAGCAGTACCGCGCCTTTTTGAACGAAATCGAATATATTCAGAAGGAAATTCGCAAGGCCGAGGACCGCATTCTGGAATTGATGGCCGAGTCCGAGCTTCTGGAAGGCAACGTCAAGAAAGCGGATGCGGCGCTGAAGGAAGAAAAGGCGCATGTGGAGGCCGAAAAGACGCAAGCGCGCGAGCGCACCGCGGCCGACCAGTCCCAGCTCGATGAAATTCGCGGGCAGCGCTCGGAGGCAGCCGGAAAACTTCCCACCGCGACCTTAACCACTTACGATCGCGTGCGCAAGAAGTGGTCCGGATCGACCATCGGCGAAGCGGTGAACGGGCGCTGCTCCGCCTGTCAAATCGTGATTCGGCCGCAGTATCTTCAGGATCTCAAGAGGGGCGACCAGTTGATGCTGTGCGAAAGCTGCGGCCGTTTCCTTTTTTACAATCCGGCCGTCACGTTCGACGACGGAACGCGGCTGGCGATGTAGTGTTAGAATCGGCGCATGAGGCACGCGGGCGATATAAATCCCGCCTGCTCGCGGCGGTCTTTCCTTTTCGCGATTTCTTCAACCTGCGTCGCGGCTTCTAAAACCATTCCGCCGGCGTTGCTGCGTTATAGCGATCCCTCCACCGATTTCCCGGTTTTGCGCCTTACCGATCCCGAGTTCACCAGCGTTCTGCCGGCGCATTATCAACGTTCGGTTTCGCGCCGCGGCAACTATCTGGTGTGCGCTTCGGACGCGAGCGGGCGCATGCAAGCCTACCGGATGGATCTGAAAACGGGAATCGCGACGCAGATCGGCGAAGAGGAGGCCCTGAGTCCTGCCTCGCTCACGTTGGCTCCCGACGAACGCAGTGTCTGCTGTGTGGCCGGCAACCGTCTGCTCGCCATGAATATGTCGAGCGGCCGCGCGCGCGAAGTCTACCGCTCGCCCGAGGGTTTTGAGGCCACAGGGGGGTTGGGCCTTGCCGAAGATGGAATCTATGCCGCCGTCGTCGAGAAGGATCGGAATAAGACCGCGTACCGGTTGCGCCTCATCCGCATGGCGGACGGCAAGGCGGCCACCATTGCCGAGTCCCCAGAGGAAGTGCTGGATCCGATCCCACGCCCGCGCCGCGCAGCCGTTCTTTATCGCCGGGGCAAATCGTTGTGGCTCGCCAATTATGATGGGCAGCAGAACTACGCTCTTCGCACTGCAGAGGGCGAAACGGGCGCGGCGGCCTGGAGCCCGGATGGCCGAAGCGTGCTTTATCTGAACTATCCCACCAATGCGCGAAAACTCCACAACATTCGCGAGTTCACTCCCGATTCGAAACAGGACATGTCGATCGCCGACACGACGCAGTATGTCGCGTTCGAGCGCAACGCGGATGCGAGCGTGTTCGCGGGGGCGAGCGGCAGCAAGGCCTCGCCGCACGTGCTGCTGCTGGTGCGGGAAGTGAAGCGCGAGTTGACGCTGTGCGAACACAAGGCCAGCGACGCGAAAATGGTGTCGCCCGTTTTCTCTCCGAACAGCCAGCACGTCTATTTCGTCAGCGACCGGCACGGCAAACCCGCCATTTATACGGTGGCGGTCGATAAACTGGTGGAGCAGACTGGCGCCCAATAACGGCTGAGTGAGCGATAGAGGTGATTTCTATCGCTCATTTTTTGCGATAATATGAGCGATAGACTTGGCGGCTATCGCTCATGAACTGGAATTGGCAGCGGCCGGACTGGCCCAAGTTCTCTTGGAGACAATCGCGCCTGCGCAGGGCGGAAGAGCGATTCCTGCTGGAGGCGGGAACGCTTGCCGGAGCGCTCAAACATATTTCGCCGTCCGACCGTCAGCAGGTTGCGATTCAGGCGATCGGCACGGAAGCGGTCACCACCTCGGAAATCGAAGGGGAGACGCTGGACCGGGCGAGCGTGCAGTCCTCGATTCGCAGGCAATTGGGACTGGCGACGGACCGCCGGAAGATCGGCCGCGCCGAAGAGGGGATCTCGCGAATGATGGTGGACTTCTACCGGACTTTCGCCAGGCCGCTCTCAAATGCGATGTTGTTCTCCTGGCATCGGCTGATATTCGAGGGACGTGGAATGGCGGATATCGGCCGGTATCGCACGGGCGCCGAACCGATGGAAATCGTCTCGGGTCCGGTTGGTAAACGGCGGGTGCATTTTGAGGCGCCGCCTACGAGCAGAGCGGCGAAAGAGATGACCCGCTTTATCGATTGGTTTAACCGCGGCGCGCCGGCGGGCGCCGATCCGCTGCCGGCTCTGACAAGAGCCGGAATCGCCCATCTTTATTTCGAGTCGATTCACCCCTTTGAGGATGGCAACGGACGCATCGGCCGCTCGATTGCCGAGAAGGCGCTGGCGCAAGCCTTCGGGCAACCGCCCCTAACGGCGCTGGCGGCCACCATACTTTTGCGGCGCAAAGCCTATTATGAGGCTCTGGCGGCCGCCAGCAAAAGCAATGAAATCACGGCCTGGCTTGCCTGGTTCGCAGGCATTGTCATCGAAGCCCAAAGGCGCGCGGCGGCCCAGGTGGAATTTATTTTGGATAAGAGCCGGCTGCTCGACCGGTTACGCGGGCAACTGAACCCGCGCCAGGAGAAGGTTCTGCTGCGCATGTTGCGGGAAGGCCCCGAGGGGTTCAAAGGCGGGCTGAGCGCGGGAAATTACGCGACCATTACTGAAGCTTCGCCGGCGACAACCACCCGCGATTTGGCCGGTTTGGTGGACCAGGGCGCTTTGACTCGCGAAGGAGAACTGCGCTACGCGCGCTATCGGCTCGCGATACCGCTGCGCACGGTGTCGCCGGTCAAGATCGATGCGCGGGGCAATTTGAATTAAGGCACCAGCATCACCGGCGCCTGCCAGAATGCGGCTTTTTGACCCTGCGGGTCCAGTACGGTCACTTGACAGTTATATTCGCCCGGCGGAAGTTTGGCTAAAGCGAGATCGAATTTGAGCGGCACGGTTTTCAGTTTGTTATTCAGCGCCTCCGTCACTTCCATGGGCGGGGTCTCGAAGGTTTTAGTTTGGCCTTGATAGAAAGTGACAAAGGCGACGATGGGCTTAACCGTATCGGAACCCTGCTCATACGCCTGAAGGTAAATGTACATGTCGTGGCTCTTACTGAACACCCGCGTCACGCTCGGAATCAGCTTTTGGCCTTCCTGGACCAGAGGATTGACCGATTCCGCTACTCCTTTATCTTTGGCCGCGTTGTAGAGCGCATCCTTCATTTCCACGCGCTGGCTGCTCAATACCACGCTGCTGATGGATAAGCGTTTTCCGTCCTTGTTCTTTTCCTCCTTATCCAGGTTCGGAATCGTGAACACGGTTTGATAGGTGCCGATTCGTCCGGTTTCGGCGTCGCGAGCCAGGAATTTGATCGAGTATTTACCGGGCAGAACGGTGAAGCCGAAGGGGTATTCGATGGGACGCTTGGCTAATTCGGCGGCGGTGGCGTCGCTGATTTTGACGTCGACTTTCTCGCGGATGTTTGAAGCAGTGGTGCCGTAGGGGTAGTCCTTGACTTCTCCAATAAAGTCCAGGAGCGTATGCTCCGCGCCGCCCTTCTTGGCAAGCGCCAACTCCCGCCCGGGAATCTTGACCATGATCGGCACAAAGTATTCGGCGGTGTTTAGTTGGAAGAAATCCACTTCCATCGCAATGGTTAGCTCGGTGATGGGGTCCTGCAGCATCAGCGCGTCTTCTAGCTGCCGTTCTTTATCCGCCGTGGTGAATTTACTAAATTGCTTGCCGGCGAAATAACCCTGTCGATAATCCAGCTTCGCGGACGTTTCTGGAGCGAGCGTAATTTTGACTCGGCGGAATTTTCCGTCCAGATTCGCATTAGTCGTGTAGTAACCGAGGATGTAATAACTGGAAATCGCCCTTTGAGCGTTCACGATGCCCTTGCCCAGGTCGTTGTTATCCAGCAAGGCCTTTCCGCCGGTGTCCTCCGCGATAGCCCACAGCGTGTCCTGCGAGCGCTGAAAATTGCCCAACGTGGCCATGGCGGATTGGCCGTTGTACATGCCGGCCCCGCCCGGCGAGCCTTTGGTCGCATCGCCCATCGGGGCGGACGCGGTAAGGCCGCGCGCGTCGATGGGCCAGAACGAGACGCCCGCGCGAATGGCGGCGTTCTCGGTGGCGCGAAGCTGCGCCTGGTTATCCACGCCGTGCAGGTTCAAGCCGCTGGCGAAATAGATGAGCGCCTTTTTCTCGCTGAGCCGGCCGAGCATGTTCGCGGCCGTCTGTAGCGCGGAAAGCTGACGGTCGGTGTTGAAGAGATTGAACTCGCTATCGTCCTGCCCGAAGGCGGCGCCGTTATCGGCACTGCTTGAATCGTTCGGATTTTCGTCGTTCCCCTGACCTTCGCCGACGGAGAGCGTCTCGATCATGCTCAGCAGCCGGTCCCGGTCGTCGGTAAAGTCCTGAAGCACGTCCACGGCGGCGCCCGAATATTTCATGATGGCTACCAGGTCGGAGGCCGTCATCTGGGTCCGGATGAATTTTTCAGCCGCCGCGAAGGCGTGGAATTGATCTTCTTGCGGCATCGCGCTCATGTCGAAGTACAGCGCAAGGAGGCGGCGCTCGCGGTACTTCAACTCGCCCGAAGGCTCGGGCGCGATCTGAGTGGGGGTGAGCTTGTCGTAAATTTTGACGTTTTCGACGCGCGGTGCGGGCGGAGCCGGCTTAAGCGGAACCTCCTCCAGCTTCTGATAGTCGAAAAACTTGATCGTCTGCGGAACGTTGTCTTCGGTGACCGTGAAGTCCTGCTTGGTGAGCCCCTCGATCGGCTTGCCATCCTTGCCGTTGACGGTCACTGTCTCGACCACCAGCGTGGCGCCGGTGGTGAACGTGGGAGCGGTCGCCCCCGGTTGGACGTTTTGCCCGACCTGCTGCGCGGAAGCAGTTAGGGCGAACGCGACAAAACTAGCAAGGATTCGCCGCATATCAGAACCTCATCCTGAGAGTGGTTTGGATATTGCGCATTCCGTTCGCCGCGACCGGCAAACCGAACTGCGCATTGTTAAAACTGGTATTCCAACTGGTGAAAACTACGTGATTAAGTACGTTGTTCGAATCGACGCGCAAATCGAGACTGATGCGGTCGTTCACGCGGAACGTGCGCGCCAGCGAGGCATTCAAGCTAAACTGCGACGGGCCGGTGATGCTGTCTCGACCGGCGTTGCCCCATTGCCCCGACGCCGGCGGCGCGTAAGCGTCGGGATTCAGGAATCGGCCTCCGCCCGCGGCATACAGCGGAGCGCCGGTGTAATCGGGCCGCACGGGTCCCGTCACGCCCGTGCCGTTCACGGCCAGCGCCGGGTAGGAAGGCGAAAGCGGTAGGCCGCTGCCAACCGTCATCTGGCTGGCAAGAGTCCACTCTTTCATCAAGGCTCCCCTCCACCCACTCAGCAGCGTTCCTCCGCCCAGCCCCACTCCCGACGTATATTGCGCCTGGAGGTTAAGCAGATGCCTCTGATCGAAATTGGAAAGGGCGCGCTCCGCGCTCAGATCGAGCCAGTTCTGGGCGATCAGCGAGCCGCCGCCCTGGCCGCCCAGGGCGGAGTCGTCGATGGATTTCGAAAACGTGTATTGAGCCGTCGCGGTGAATCCGCTGCGGAGGCGGCGGCGCAATTGGAAGGAGCCGGATTCGCGCGTCGAATTTCCATTCGAGGTTAGATAGATAAAACCCGACGGACAAGTAGGGCAAGGATTCACCGCTCCGTTGGGATAAGTATTGGGCAGAAACTCCTGCATGCCGCGAGTTCCTTTAATGCCGAGGTAAGTCGCCACCATCTGCAAGCCGGCGGGCAGATCCCTCTGTACCGACACTTGCCAGTTCTGCGCATATCCTACGCGGAAATCGGGATCGACGGCGAAAGTGTTGGTGGTGATATTGGGCGAAGCGTTGAAACCGCTAGCCAGAGTCAACGGATTGTCCGGACTGTTTGCGACGCTTAGGCTTTTCGATAGCGGCGACTGCTGCGCCATTTGCTGCGCGATCGTTTGATACGGAGAAGTGTTGTAGTAGATGCCATATCCGGCGCGGACGAGGATGGACGATCCCGAAATCGGCCGCCACGAAATTCCGATGCGCGGCTGAAACGCGCTCGTGTCGGGCTGAACAAGCGATGCGGGATAGGTTTGCCCCGTGAGGCCGCCCACCGGCCGGTAACCTACCACCGGGACCACTCCGGAATAGCCGGGAGCGACGTCGAGGTTCACCAATCTCCCGTACAACTCCGAAATCGGCGACCAGTACTCCCAGCGGACGCCCGCATTGACGGTCAGCCCGGGTCTCATCTGCCAATTGTCGGAAACGAAGGCGTCGTAGTTATTGTCGCGGAAATATTTGTCGGCGTTGCCGAAGGCGATGGAACTGGTGTCCGGAATTCCCAGCAGGAAGTTGGCGAAATCGTACCCGGTTCCGGTGAGGGGGAGCCCATTCACGGTGGATTGCGTCGCCGCGCCGGTGAATCCAAACGACCCGCGCGGATTTTGCTGCGAGTTGTAGTTGAATTCCTGCCGGCGGAAATCCGCGCCGAACGAGACTGTGTGACGTCCGTGGATCCAAACGCTGTCGTAATCGATCGCGTTGGTCTCGTTGCGATTGAAGGAAGGCGTCGCATCCGTGAGGCCCTGAATGCCACTCGAGAAATTGAGCGCCGGAGGTCCCCAGTTCACGGGCGACTGATCGTTGCCGGTAATGCCGGCGGCGCCCGCCACGTTCGTTCGATTCTCGAAAAACGGCACGGCGTGCGTCGAAAACCTGCTGAACTGATATCCGAAATTCCCGAAGAAGCGGGGCGTGAACGTATGCCGCCAAGTCGCGTTGGCGTTGAATCCGAGCGTGTCGGTGGTGTCCAAAAATGCGAAAACGCTGGGAATATCGTTGCGCGCGCTTTGAAACGCAAAGGAGCCCGAAACCTGGTTCTTACGCCCGATCTGTTTGTTCACGCGCGATTGCAGACTTTCCTGGTGAGTATCGCCGACCAGCGGAATCTGATAGTTGTACCGGCCGGTGAAATTCGGCTGCGGAAAATACTTGAGCAGCGCCTCCGCCTGCGAGCTGATGCAGCTCTTGGGAATTACATTGCCTGGGAACGGCGCGCCCGGAGCAAGCGCATCGCACCCGTTGACCATTGGATTGAAGATTTGCACCGGCTGTCCAAACGGCGTGACCGTTTGAGAAAAATCTCCGTCGCGCTGCGCCTGCGTCGGCATCAGCGTCGAGGCCGTGCTCGCGTTCCGGCTGCGCATCAATTGAAAATTGACAGTGAATTGAGGCCCGTTGCGAGGGACAAGATGCGGAATCTTGATGGGCCCTCCGAAAGCGCCCAGGAAAGTCATGTGATTGTACGCCGGTCTAGGGGTGTCCTGTCCGGTGAGCGAGAACGGGCGGGCATCGAGCGCTGAGTTATCGAAGGTGAATCCCAGGTTTCCGTTGTACAGCGACCGAAGCCCGCGGCGATTGTTGCCGAAAGCCTGATTCAGGGCGAACGGAGAACTGGCGCTGTTATTCGTGGTTCCGTTGATGAGAAAGCCATCGGAGGCGCGCTGATTCAGTTCCGAGGCGCTCTGGTTGGCAAACGCTTCGCTGACGGGCGCCGCAGCATCGCCCGTGTTGGGCGGCGCGGGCGCCGTGGCGTTCACATCGGTGCGCTGAAACGCCGTTTGCGTGTTGGTGGGCTGCGTCTGTTGTTTTCCTTTGGCGTTTCCCTTCGCGTTGGACTTGGCCGCCGCGCTCGTGGGCGCGACGCTCACCTTCGGCGGGGGAGGGGCGGCAACGCTGATTTCGGCATGGATTTGGTCCAGCGGCAACATCGTCAATTCGAGATCCGGGATCCCGGCGGTTCCCGAGCCTGGGGCGATGTTCACTTCCTGCTTGACCGGCGAGAATCCCTGCATCTGGACTTCGACGGTCCACGCGCCGTCCGGCAGATCGGGAAACGAATAGGCGCCGTCCGGGTCCGTGATGGCGACCAGTTTCTTGCCCTCCTGCGACGCTGTAACTGTAGCGCCCGGAACCGGTAGTCCGCTAAATTTCACCTGGCCATGATGCTCGGCGGCGGGAAGGGTTGAAATGGTGAAGCCGAGACAAATGCAGAGGCAGGGGACGAGCGCCGACCGCCTGCCTCCCCTCCATTTCCCCGTTTTGTTCTTCACGCGCTCTTCACCCCCCTATGAAGCATGACTTGTCAGACGCGCAGGCGACCGGAAAGGTAGCACGTAATTCACCAATCTCGGGTCAATACTTAGACGAGCTAAAAGCTTGAATCGTGGAGACATTCTCAGAAGGCAACTGTGCGGTTTTGGAACCAGGTGATCGTCTTCGGGGACCCCATCCAGCCGGCCGACAGCCGTATTTACGGATTAGACGTCGTTTGGTTCCAATTATTTCGCTTCGTGCTGAACTATCGCGCAAAGAATCGGGGCGCCAGGAGCTTGAAGAGCAAAAGGTATCCCAGGTATGGAGCCACCACAAACAGCGCAAGGCAGTAAAAGAAACCCAAGGGGTTCGGGTTCCGAAGATCGGCCGGTGTGGTGACGGTCTTGTACAGAAACCATCCCAGATTGGACAAAGTCAGAAAAACGTACAGCAGCTTCAATCGCGCAATCATGATTCGCCTCCGTCGCGTGCCCTGACGCGATCAGTCTATCAAATCGAGGCGAAGAACCGTTTAGCGCCAGGCCGGATTACGAATGAAGGCAAGTTGCACAATAAAATAGGACTATGGACCGGCATAAGCCGCTCGAAGCCTCGCCCGCGCCGTTTCCGGCGGCGGAGCGGTTCTTCCAGTTTTCGCTGCTCGGTATGCTGGCAGCCGGTTATCTCGCGCTGGCAAGCTCGGGCCTGCTGGACCGATTGGCGCACATCGCCGCGCTGCTAGCGCTCGCCTGGCGCGCCGCCATCGTTTTAGGTTGGCTCCGGGCGCCGTCCAGCGACCGGATGCCCGGGATCTTCACGCTGGCCGCCCTGCTCTTCTTTCCCGTCGATTATCTCTATCTTTCCGCCTCGCTCGCGGTGGCGGTGCTGCATCTGACGTTCCTTCTGGCCGGATTGAAGCTGGTGACGGCGAAAACCGATCGCGATTACGGCTACCTTAAAGCAATTGCGGCGATGGAGCTGGTGATGGCGGCCATGCTCGGTCCCGGGCTCAGCTTCTTCGCATTCTTAGCGCTGTTCCTGTTCTTCACCATCGCAACCTTCGCCAGCGGCGAGATCCGCCGCTCCGCTAATGCCCGGAGCGCCACGGCTCGCAGCGGAGTCCGCTTCTTCGAGCGCCGCCTGAGTTCGCTCTCTTTCGCGCTATGCTGCGGCATTCTCACGTTGATGGCGGGGATGTTCTTCGTTCTGCCGCGCACCGCGCGCGCAGCAATGGGACGCTTCGGCGCCGGCCGGTACCGGCTGCCCGGCTTCACGCGCGAGATCAAACTGGGCGACGAGTTCGGCGAGATCAAACAAAACAGCCGGCCCGTCATGCACGTGCGGACGTACGGCGGCGAAAGCCTCGCCGGCGTGTACTGGCGCGGAGCTTCGCTTTCCCAATTCGACGGCTCGCGATGGTTTTCGCCTCCCGGACGGGACATGACTCTACGCGTGGACCACGACACTTTGATCCTGGGTCGCGCGCCTCATTTGCGGCACGGGCGAGACGTTGCTTACCGCGTTCAGTTGGAGGAAATCGCGGCGGATACTTTGTTTTTCGCCGGCACGCCCGAAGCCATTAACATCAATCTGCCGGGTGTGTATATTTCGCGCGGAGGCTCGATCCGCGTTCCTCGCCTGCCCAACGGCATCGCCTATAGCGTTTACAGCTTCATCGAAGACCCGGGCGCGCCCGTCCAAGGCGCTATTGCGCCGCTTCCGGAGGCCATGAGGCAGGAGGCGCTTGAGCTCCCGCCTCTCGATCCGCGAATTCCCGCGCTCGCTCGTACGATGACCGAAGGAGCCCGTACCAATGAGGAGCGGGCGCATTTGCTCCAACAAAGGCTCCGCCGCGATTACGGCTATACGCTCCAATTGCCCAGCGCGCCTGTCGCCGATCCGCTGGCGAATTTCCTGTTCGTTCGGAAAAAAGGACACTGCGAATATTTCGCGTCGGCCATGGCAGTGATGCTCCGCACACTTGGCATCCCTTCGCGCGTCGCCACCGGCTTCCAAAGCGGCGTGTTCAACACCATCACGGGATGGCAGGTGGTGCGCGCCTCCGACGCGCATAGTTGGGTGGAAGCATGGCTTCCTTCGAGCGGCTGGACCACCTTCGACCCCACGCCCTCGGACCCGAACGCGGGATCGAGCGAGATCACCGGCCGGATTTCCATGCTCGCCGACGCGGCTGATGAGTTCTGGCAGAACTGGGTGCTCAGCTACGACTTGCCGCGGCAATCCGCGCTTGCTTCGCGGATTGAGGAGTCCGGCAGAATTTTGGGATTGTCCCGCATTTCCGGCTGGTTTTCCGCGGCTGCGGCGCCCTTTAATCGCGCGCCGCGATCCGCGGCGATTTGGCTGGTTGTGGCGGTGGGGGCGGCGATCCTGGCCATCCCGATCTGGCCGGCGTTAAAAGCGCTGGTGCGGCGCCGGGCCGGAGTCCGGCGTCTACAGCGAGGCGAAGGACAGATTTCCGACGCCACCATGTTGTACGAACGAATGCTCGCGGTGTTGGCGCGGAGCGGGTTCCGCAGACCGGCTTCGCTCACTCCGGCCGAGTTCGCTCGCGCGATTCCCCTTTCGGAAATGTCGGTTCTGGTGGAGGACCTCACGGCCGCCTACAACGAATTTCGATTCGGCGGACGCCGCGAGGTGGCTCCCAGGATGGTTCGGCTGCTTGATCGCCTCGAAAGTTTGCCGAGAGCGAGAGGGCGGGCTTGATCCCCGCTTTTCGGGGCCGAATGAAAGCCGATAAGCGCGAGCGGTGGGGCTGGTATCTCTACGATTGGGCGAACGCTCCTTTTCACACCACGGTCGTCACGCTGTTTCTGGGTCCTTATCTGACCGCTCTGGCGAGAGCAGCCGCCGACGCGCGCGGCTATGTGCATCCCCTCGGCATTCCTGTGGACGCGCGCAGCTTCTGGAGCTACACCATCGGCATCTCCGTCGCCGTGCAAGTGCTGGTGCTGCCGTTGGTCGGCGCCATCGCCGATTATGGACGCCGTAAGAAGGAAGCGCTAGCCGCCACCGCTTTCTTAGGCGCGGCTACGACCATCGCGATGTTTTTTCTCCAGGGCCGCGCTTACCTGCCCGGCGGCGCGTTGTTTATCGCGGCGAACGTCGGCTATGGAGCGTCCATCGTGGTGTTCAACTCCTTCCTGCCCCAAATCGCGGGCCCGGAAGAACGCGACGCGGTATCTTCGCGGGGATGGGCCATCGGCTATCTGGGCGGCGGCCTGTTGCTCGCTTTGAATCTGCTGCTCTATCTGAACGCTTCTAAAATCGGCATCTCGGATAGCCTCGCTGTGCGAATCAGCCTCGGCTCGGCGGGCGCTTGGTGGGCTCTGTTCGCGATTCCAACCGTCCTCGCTCTTCGCAATCGGGGCAAGCCGCGCGAGCTTCCGCCCGGGCGTTCCGCCGTCGCCGCCGTGGTCGTCCAGCTCTTCCATACGCTTTCCGAAATGCGGCGTTATCCCGAAACGATGGCGTTTCTGATCGCGTATTTGCTCTACAACGACGCGATTCAGACCGTGATCGCGCTGGCGACGCAATTCGGTTCCGACGAACTGAAAATTCCGGTGGCGCAACTGACGCTGACGATTCTCATGGTGCAGTTCGTCGCGTTTTTCGGCGCGATCGCGTTTGGTTGGATGGCGCGAGCGATAAACGCGAAGCGCGCCATCGCGGTGAGTCTCGCGCTTTGGATCGCCGTATTGATCTACGTCTACGCCTCGGTGAAGACGACGGCGCAGTTTTTCATCGCGTCCGCGGTGGTGGCGCTGGTTTTAGGCGGAAGCCAGGCCCTGAGCCGGTCGATGTACGCGCAGCTTGTTCCCACCGGCAAGGAAGCCGAGTATTACGGAATCTACGGCATCAGCGACAAGGGGACAAGCTGGCTGTGCCCCATCCTATTCGGGCTCGCGCTCCAGTTCACTGGGAGTTACCGGCTGGCGATCCTTTCGCTGATTGTATTTTTCGGCGCGGGGCTTGCCGTGTTGGCGAAGGTGGACGTTAAAAAAGGCGAGCTGGCGGTACGGACATCTCAACCCGCAACGCTCGAATTCTGAAACACCGCCCGCGCCTCGCCCACGAGAAAGAGCGAACCGGTGATGACTACGACATCGTCCGAAAGGTCTTCTTCCGCTGCCCGGCGGCGCAACAGATCTAAAGCGGCGGCGATGTTGTCCACTGCCTGTCCGCGCCCCGCCATCTCCACCAGCGCTTCCGGGCGAAGCGCGCGTTCGGATAAGGGCGCGGTGAAAATCAACTCGCTCGCCAAGGGAAAAAGAATTCCGGCGATCTCGTCGATAGCCTTGTCGCGCATCGCGCCGTAGACCAGCCAGATCTTCCGGCCGGAATAGAAACGCTCCAGATAGCGGGCCAACGCGCGGGCCCCCGCCGGATTGTGAGCGCCATCGAGGATGATGTCCGGGTTGGGCGCGACGTGCTCCAGCCGTCCGGGCCAACGCGCCTCACCAATTCCTTGGGGAGGCGCGCCCAACGCGATGAGAGCTAGCGCGGCCGTCACCGCGTTCTCCACCTGATGTTCGCCGGCTAGCGGACAGACTAGGCCGCTGAACCGCGAACCCCTCGCGTCGATTTCCAGGTTCTCGATCTCGAATTCCTCGGCATGGACCACTGGAACCTCCAATTCGTTGGCGCGCGCGCGCAGCACGGCTTCCGCTTCCGGCCTCTGCCGCGCGAATACGGCCGGGACGCCGCGCTTCAGAATGCCCGCCTTCTCGCCGGCGATCGCCTCCAGCGTGTGACCGAGGTACATTTCATGATCGAAATCGATCGGGGTGATCACCGTGATCGCCGGCTCGACCACGTTCGTCGCATCCAGCCGTCCGCCCAGACCCGTTTCGATCACGGCTGTCTCGACGCTCAGCTCGCGGAAAATCCAGAACGCCATCGCCGTCACAGTTTCGAAATATGTCGGATGGTAATCGAGCGCGCACCTTTCCGCGGCGAGGTGCACCGTCTCAAAAGCGCGCAGAAACTGCGCGGGAGTAACCGGGATTCCATCGATCTGAATGCGCTCGGTGGGCTCGATCAGGTGTGGCGAGGTGAACAAACCCGTGCGTATCCCAGCCGCTCGCAGACCGGATTCAATCATGGCGCAGGTCGAGCCCTTGCCATTCGTGCCCGCCACGTGAACGATCCGAAAAGCGCGCTGCGGTTGGCCGAGGGCGTCCAGAACGGCGCGTATGCGCTCCAGTCCCAGCTTGGCGGTCTTGATTTCGTTGCCAAGCTCATAGAGGAAGCGGACGGACTCGGGATACGTGAACACCTGGTTTCATTGTGGCGGATGGCGGCCAGCGAACAGTTGATAGTTGCTATAAATATATTTGACCTCTGCTAGCAAGCTTCGATTCGCCGGATGGGCGTCTGCCTTGCTCTTGCTGACGCTCTACGGGTGGGTTTCCCTTCGTGGGCCGCAAGGTTTGCAAGCGCTGTTTGACAAGCGCCGCGAAATCCAACGCCTGGAAGATTTGAACGCCGAGCGGGCGCATGAAAACGAGTTGCGCCGGGAGCGCCTCAAACGCCTGGAGGACAGTCCAAGCGAGCAGGAGATGGAGATTCGGAAACAGCTCAAACTCCTGCGCCCCGGCGAAACGACTTTTATCTTGCCGGACAAGTAGGACCAGCTTTAGCTTGTCCCCTGGGTCGCCAAGCGGCAGCAGCGGCGCTCACTTCACGCGGCGCTTCCAATAATCCCAAGCCCGCTCATAACCATCCTGCGCGCCGGCTTTCTGCGCCTCCGCGGGATCGAGATATTTGACGGAGCCGCCCAGCGTGATCGCCTCGCGTTGCAGCCGGGCGTTGAGATTCATGTAGTAAGCGCGGCCCACCACGATGTGCAGATTCGGCGCGACCACCACGGCGCCATGCCCGCGCATTAGCGCCGCGGGCTTCATTCCCAGCGTTTGCGCCAGAGCCTTCCCCAACTCCGGATTGCGGATCAACATATCCGTGAGCCCGGCCGTTGCGCGGATCTCGAAAATGGGCACCGGCTCCTCCAAAAATCCCGCCATGTGATAAACGGGCCGCAGCGGAACGGAGCTCACGCCAAAGGGGATCAAATCGGGCGAGTGGCAGTGCACGATCGCCATCACGTCCGGCCTGGCGCGGTAGATCTCGCCGTGAATGAAGCGCTCGGTGTAGCCGGCGGAGGCGTCGCCCGAGACGGGCTTGCTGTCGAGATCGTATTCGATGATGTCGGACGCGGTCACCGTGCCCGCCGCCATATGGCGAGCCAGCCAGAAGTGCTGAGGATTATTCGGATCGCGTACGCTGACGTGGCCGTAGGCGTCCAGCACGCCTTCATTGGCCAGGATGTGGTTGGCGAGCACAAGCTCCTGCACAAAGGGCGGGACAGCTTTTTTCGCGGGAGTCTGGCAGAGCGCGGGGAACGCGGCGAACAACACGGACGCGGCGACGAGGATTTTCATCCGAACCTCCTTCTCAAGGAGTTTACCTGTTTGTTTTCGCTCTTACTGGAGCGGCAAAGTCAAACCAGCGGGGCTCAACTGGTCGCCGTAGCCGATCTGTATCTGCGGATTCGGCGGCGCGTCGGCTGGCAGCAGGAGATTGATTTGAAACAAGCCCGCGAATCCCGGCGTCACGCCCGCGTATTGTATGTTTGCCGAGTCCACGTCCTTGCCATTCAAAACGACGCGGAAATCCGCGCGATCCACGATCCAGGCGGCGGATGGCGGTATTTGATTTGGGATCGCCGCGGGCAACGTGGCCCCTAATCCCGTGGCGTAGAGGACCACCACCTCGCCGCCTTGCGCCGGCTGCGTCATTGTTACGAACGGACCGTTGCCGTGCGTCGCAATCACCGTGGCGCCTTCCGCTTGAAACAGGACCGGCGCCGATGCAGAAAGAGTAATCGTCACGGGCGGTCCAGCCAGGCCGTTGTTGATGAGCTGCACGATCGCGGGGCCGGGAATCAGCGAAGACGGAATGAGCGCGTTCACTTGGCCCGGAGAAACGTAGTAGATATCGGCAAAAATCCCGCCTTGGGCGGAACCGGGAATAATCAAAACTCGCACGCCTGTCCCCGCCAACGCGGTCGGCAATTGGCCGTCGCGAATGTCGTCGGTGGAGATGGGCTTCGTCACGTAGGCGAGGTTGACGCCGTAAATACTGATGAACGAGTTGGGGGCGTAAAATCCGGCCACATTGGCGGCCGAGTTGGCGATACTATCGGGCGTATAAAAGGGGAAGCCGGGATCCGCCAGCAGCGGATTGAGCGTCAGGGCCAGCAGAAGAAACGGGCGAGTCCCCACTTCGAACTAGTCCGTTCAGCCGCGTCTTTTTCTCAGCACCCCTTCGAGAATTTCGGGAATTTCGAACACGGCCCGGTTTTGAATCTTGGCCACATTCGCGCGGAATGTCTCCAGATCTCTCGTCAACCGCTGTACCGCCGCGGCTATGCCGCGGAAGTTCTCCAGGACAATTCCGACGCGATGTTCGCGCACCCAATCGGCGTTGTAGCGCTCCTGCGGTAGCGTGCGCGCGTTTCGCTCCACGATGACCGGGAGCTGCATCGCAATCGCTTCGCTGATGCTTCCCGGCCCGGGCTTGCCAATGAAGAAATCGGACAAGCGCATGTAGTAGGGAATATCCGACGTGAAGCCTTCGATGAATCTGGGTGCGGATGCTGGAATCTGGCGCAGTTTCTCGGCCAGCTTCTGATTCCGGCCGCAGATGAGAATGAGCTGAGTCTCGCTCAGTCTGCGCGCGATGTGCATCATGACCTTCGATCCGTGCCCGCCGAATAGGACCAAGCCCGTCGGGCGGTCCGGATCCAGGCCTAGCCGCTTGCGTTCCGCGCGGCGATCCACCGGGACCGCATCGTAGAATTTTGGCCGCAGCACCATGCCGGAGACGCGAAAAACGGTGTTTTCTTCATGGCCCATGGCCTTGGCCTGTTCCACGGCGCGTTGGGTGCCGCAGATCAGAAACTGCTGCTGACGCTCAATCCAGAAGCGTGGAGGATGGTCCGCGAAATCTGTGAGAATAGTGACGAACGGCGCGTGTGGAACCGCCGACTTCAGAGCTTGATGCAGAGCGCGATTGAAATTCGGAACCAACGAGACGACCATGTCGGGCCGCGACCGGCTCCAGTGCTCCCTCAGCAGGCTCACGCCGGGCCTGTGATAAATGCGAATGATCGCGTGGACCAGCTTCAATCCCGGCTCCGCGCCACGCGTCCAGCCTTTGGCGAGCATCTTGTTATACATATCTTGAAGACGGATGCCCGTGATCTTGCGGAAGATATCGAGCGGATCGAGCAGCTCCTGAAGGTGGACCATGCGGATTTCCCAAGGCCGACGCTGATCCTCAATGACGGTTTTGAGCGCCGTAGCCGCGGCGCGATGGCCTCCTCCGGCGTCGAAATAAATAAAATCAATCTTCGTCACGATTGTTTTATAGCACCGTCATCCCACTGTGACGCCACAGGCGTAAAAAGGTAGCATGGCGGCATACCCCATTTTGACTCAGGCTCGGATCGCGAGAGCCATAGTAGGTTTGGGAGAACGCACCGATTACGGGCTCATGCGCCGCGTGAACCGCTGGCGGGCGCCGAGGTGGCTGCGGCTCTGGATGATCGCTGCGACGCGCGGCGGCGACGGTTGGCTTTGGTACGCGATGGGCTCGGTGGTGGCGATGTTCGGGGGCCGCGAGCGCGTGCCGGCGCTGCTCGCGGCGGCCGCCGCGGTCGCGGTGGGCATATTTCTGTTTCTAAGGCTTAAAAGGGTTTGCGGCAGGCGCCGGCCGTGCATGATCGAGCCTCACTGTTGGGCGAAGCTGCTTCCGCCCGATCAATTCTCGTTCCCTTCCGGCCATACGATCACGGCGTTCGCGGTGGCGGTTTCCCTGGGCGCCTTCTATCCCGCTGCGCTTCCTGGATTGTTGTTCTGCGCGGCCAGTGTCGCCGCATCGCGGATTCTGCTCGGGATGCATTTTCTTACCGATGTGATTGCGGGCGCGGCGCTCGGGTCCGCCCTGGGAGCTGTTGCCTTCGCTTTATCTTCGTCGGCCTGGTAGGCCCAGGCTTGGTCGATGTTCTATCCCATCTGGACGGCATGCCAACCGGACTCCCCAACTGCATGGCCCTCTGAATCTCATTCAGTACAGGCGTGGCGAATCCTCTCCGACGGCCTCCACAGCGTAAACTAGGGCTTGACAAGGATACACTGCTCATTAGAATAGGGATATTCGGTTCCTATGTCGGGCTGTGAACATACGCGCACGGAATTCCTCATGCGCCGTGACGGAGTGGACTACATCCGCTGTATGGACTGCGATCAGGTCTTCGAAGCGGAAGATTTGGAGCAGGTCCCCGTCTACGACGAGCCGGAGGAAGAACAACCGCGGCGCAAGAAGGCGTCCTGAACGTTCCGGGCTTATCATCTCCCCGTAACACACGGCAATGGACAACCCCCACTCCATCTTGCGATCCTCGTAAAGATGAGGGATGGAGCGTACGCGCCGCTACGCATTGTTTCCATGGGCGGCGGCAACGGCCTTGCGACTCTGCTGCGAGGACTAAAGCGGTACACCAGAATCGGTACAGCGCCGGTGGAGATTGTAGCGGTGGTTGCGGTTAGCGACGATGGCGGCAGTTCCGGCCGCTTGCGCCGCGAGTTCGATGTCTTGCCTCCCGGCGACATTCGCAACTGCATGGTCGCTCTTTGCGAGGACGAAGCTCTGCTCTCGCGGCTGTTCCAATATCGCTTCAGCGGCGCGGGCAGCTTGCGCGGACACAGCTTCGGCAATCTGTTTCTCACGGCGATGAGCCACCTGACCGGCGATTTCGCGCAGGCGGTCAAGCTTTCCTCGGAGGTGCTGGCCGTGGCGGGGCGCATCTATCCGTGCACGGCGGAGAACGTCGTTTTGGAAGCGATGCTCGCCAACGGACGCAGAGTGACCGGAGAGACGCGCATTAGCCGCTCGAAAACCGCCATCGACAGAATCGATCTGCGTCCGCGCAGCCCCAAGCCGCTCCCGGAGACGCTGGAGGCCATCGCTCAAGCGGACGTGATCACCTTCGGACCCGGCTCGCTGTTCACCAGCGTGATTCCGCACTTTCTGATAGACGGCATTCCCCAAGCCATCGCCGCATCGCGCGCGCTGAAGGTGTACTTTATGAACTTGATGACGCAGCCTGGCGAAACCACGGGACTTGCCGCTTCCGACCATCTCCGCGCTCTGCTGCGCCATTCCGGCTCTCGCAAGCGGCCGCCGGTGGACTTGTGCGTAGTGAACAACCGGCCGTTTTCAAAGCATGCTTTGGCGAAATATCAAGCCTTGGACGCACACCCTGTGGAGGCGGACTTTGGCGCGGTCCGGCAGTTGGGCGTAAGGGTGCTCGCTACGGATTTGTTGCGCATGAATGGGCGCCGCGCCGCGGATCGAATCCGGCACGACTCGGGCGCTCTGGCGGGCGTCGCCATCGATCTTGCGCAGCAGGGCCGGCGCAGAAAGCGGAAGCTTGCGTGACCGCTGGAGGCGTTTCCACACTCCGCGAATCACCACTCCCCCCAATAACATGGACATTGGGATCGTAATTCTTGCGGCGGGCCTCGGGACTCGCATGCGCTCCAAGCGGGCGAAAGTCTTGCATCGCGCGGGCGGCCTGACGATGATTGAGCACGTTGTGGCGGCGGCCAGGGCGCTCACCTCGCCGGATCGCATTACTGTGGTCACCGGCCATCAAGCCGGGGATGTCGAAGAGTTGTTGCGGCCTCAGGGCGTGGATTTCGCGCGCCAGCGGAAACAAAAAGGGACGGCTCATGCGCTGGCTTGCTGCCGCTCCCAGGCGGCCCGTTCGCGTGGCCTTTTGATGGTGCTCTACGGCGACACGCCGCTGCTGGCGTCCACGACTCTGGAGACCTTGCGCAAGGCGCATATGGAGGCCCAGGCCGCCGCCACGCTCGTCACCACCACCCTTCCGGATCCTACCGGCTACGGAAGAGTGATCGCCGACGACTACGGCTACGTAGTCGAGATCGTCGAGGACAAGGATTGCGACCGTACGCAGCGCGAGGTTCGCGTCATTAATTCGGGAATCTACTGCTTCCGCGCCGACCTTCTCTGGCGGTATCTGAAGCAAGTACGGCCAAATCGTATCAGCGGCGAGTACTATCTCACAGACATGGCGCGCATTTTGAGGCGGCGAGGTCACGCCGTCCGCGCTCTCCACATTGAAGATCCGAGCGAGCTGCTGGGCATTAATACGCGGATCGAGCTGGCGGACGCGGATCGCCTGCTGCGGGCTCGGAAGGCGCGGGAGCTGATGCTCGCCGGCGTGACCATCGAACGTCCTGAAACGGCGACTATCGACGCCGGGGTTAGCTGCGGCCAGGACACCGTCATTGAGCCTTTTGCCCGGCTCCTGGGCAAGACGCAAGTGGGGGAAGACTGCCGCATCGGGGCCGGAGCCATTATCGAATCTTCGGTGCTCGCGGATCGGGTCACCATCGCCCCATATAGCGTGATCGCCGGCGCGCAAATCGATCCTGGCGCGAGCGTCGGGCCGTTCTCGCGGCTCCGCACCGGCGCGCACGTGGGGGCCGATGCCAAGGTCGGCAACTTCGTCGAGCTGAAAAACACACACTTGGGAGCGGGCGCCAAAAGTCAACATCTGGCCTATTTGGGCGACGCGGTGATCGGCGAGAAGAGCAATATCGGCGCTGGGACCATCACCTGCAACTACGACGGCGCCGCCAAGCATCGGACCACGATCGGCGAACGAACGTTTGTGGGCAGCAACGCGACGCTCGTGGCGCCTCTTGACATAGCGGCCGATACCTACATCGCCGCCGGCAGCGTGATCACCGACGCGGTGCCTTCCGGATCTCTGGCCCTGGGGCGCGCCCGGCAAATTAATAAGCCCGGGTGGGTGGCCAAGAGGCGGCGGAAGAAGAAGTAATCGGCGTCAGTAGCGCCGCCCAATTTCATGAAACCGGTCGGCCTGCAGCCAAAAGCGCCCGAAACTCACTTCTTTGATGCGTCTGAACGGTCTCTTGAAACATGCGGCCCCACTTGCGCCCAGACGTCTTCCGCGACCGCTTCCGGCGGGCGATCTCCGTCGATCAGCCGAATGCGCTTGGGCTCGTCCTCGGCGAGCCGTCGGTAAGCTTCGCGCACCTGTGCGTGGAAGGCGGAATCCTGCTCCTCCATCCGTGTCTCCACGGCTTGAGCCTCGCGGTCGCGAAGCTTGGCCCTGGCCAAGCCCTTTTCCGAATCGATATCGATAATGAGGGTCAGATCCGGCACGAGGCCTCGGCAAGCGATGCGGTCGAGTTCGTAGACGACCTCCGCGCCCAGCCCCCGCCCGGTGCCTTGGTAAACCAAAGTGGAATCCGTAAACCTATCGCACAGCACGACTTGGCCCTTGGAAAGCGCTGGCAGAATCCACTGGTCTACGTTCTGCGCCCGGGCGGCGAACATCAGTAAAAGCTCCGCTGTGGGGCACAATTCGCGGTTCTTCGCATCCAGCAGCACGCGCCGGATCTGGAGGCCGATGGGGGTTCCGCCGGGTTCAGCCGTTTCCAGTATTTCGCGCCCCTGCCCGGCCAGCCTCTCGGAAAGCAGGCGCAGTTGGGTGGATTTGCCGCTGCCTTCCGGCCCCTCGAAAGTGATAAAAAAGCCGCGGGCGCGCGTGGATTCGCGCTCGGGTGTGCGAATGGTTTCCAAAGTCGTAGCGATGATAGCATGAGAGCCTTTCCCCACTCCTCGCACTAATGAAGTGGTAGACCAAAGCCGATAGATAAGGTGGAGCGAGCGGTAATATCCTGTGCCGGGCTATTACGGGCAGGAAACGGACTTTAATCCGGAGTAGCCGTCGCGATTCCGCCATGACCGGCAGTTACCCCTGGGCCGGCTAGGCCTTAACAGACGCGCGAGTTTCGGGGGTGCGCGAGCTTGCTGAACCATCGAGGTTTCGATATGCCAATTACAGAAATTAACGGACCAAGCGCAGGTGCTCACCTTAGAGGACCCCATACTATGCCGCCACTAATTGCGAGCCGTCCGGCCGCGGCTCCTAGCGCTACCCGCGCTGGCGGGAAGACTGTGGCGATCTGCGATACCCAGCCTGTTACGGCCGAAGGGATTCGCAATCTGCTCTCTGGGACGGGAGATCTTCAGTTCCTTCTGACGGCGTCTTCGCTGAGCCAGGCGCTAGAGGCGGCGCGGATCCAGCGCCCGGACGTATTAATCGTCGATAAAGGGTTTGGAATCCAAGCGATCCTAGAGTGGCTGATGGAGGCTTCGCAGCATTTGCCGCACACGGGAATCGTAATCTGGGGCGTGGCGGTGACCGAGGCTGAGGCGCTGCGTTTTCTACAATCGGGCGCGCGAGGCATTTTGCGGAAGACGGCTGCCGTTCCTGTGGTTCTGGCCTGTCTGCGCAACGTGGCCGAGGGCAAAACTTGGATGGAAGACTCGGTTTTTCGCGATTCCCTCCGCTCCGAACGATACTCCCGCAGTGAGCTGACCATCCGGGAGCAGCAGGTACTCGAGCTCGTCGAACAGGGCATGAAGAACAAGGACATCGCGCACGAATTGGGAATCCGCCCTGGAACCGTGAAAATCCACCTGAAACATATCTTCGAAAAGACGGGGATTCGCGGGCGGTATGGGCTGGCCCTGAACAGCCTAAAGGATCGGGGATTGGTTTCGGTTCCGGCATAAAAACAGCGACAGTGAACCGGGCCCCCTGCCCAAGTGTTGGTAGAATAGGGTCTTGTTGTTCAAGACTGCCTTTGCACTCGGGCTCGGCGTGGCGGTTTTCGCCTTTGCGGACGGGCCGACGCCCACGGATAAGACTGTAGCTAAGAGGACTTCCGCAAAGTCGGCGATCGGTACGGGCAAGCCGGCTCCGGCTTCGAGGAGCGGCACAGCTTCTAAGACCGTCCCGTTAAAGAAAACTTCATCGAAGACGGCGGCTTCGTCCACCGCGTCGAAGAAGACCGGCTCCAGGCGGTCTGCCAAGCGTGCGGCGGCCGCACCCCGGCGCTCGTTCCAACAACAGCCGACACCGGAACGTTACAAGGAGATCCAGCAGGCCCTATCCGATAAGGGCTATTTCGGCGGGACGGCGGATGGGAATTGGGGGCCGGAATCGGTGGATGCCCTCAAACGCTTTCAGCACGATCAAAGCCTGACCGAAGACGGCAAAATCGGCTCGTTGTCGCTGATTGCGCTGGGACTCGGACCGAACCATAACAACGATGTGTCGCTCCCCTCAGCTCCTGACAAAAGCATCACTCCATAAATGACGGTCGGAGTCCCCAAAGAGGTCAAGGATCACGAGACCCGGGTGGGATTGCTCCCCAGCGGGGCCAGGGCGCTGATGGAGGCGGGGCATCGGGTGCTGGTGCAGGCGGGCGCCGGGCGGGCCAGTTCTCTTACCGACGAAGAGTACGAAGAAGCGGGGGCGACCATCGTCGCCTCGGCCCAAGACGTATGGTCCCAGGCCGATCTCGTAGTGAAGGTGAAAGAACCGCAGCCTTCGGAATATCCACTGCTGCGCCCCGGCTTGACCCTATTCACGTATCTTCATCTGGCGCCTCTGCCCGAGCTGACGGAGAGGCTTCTGGAGGCGAAGGTGAGCGCCGTCGCTTATGAGACCATTCGCGAAGGCGACGGCTCCCTGCCGCTCCTGACGCCGATGAGCGAAGTCGCCGGCAGGATGGCCGTCCAGGTGGGAGCGCAGTACCTGGAAGCGCCTTTGGGCGGCCGCGGAATCCTGCTGGGCGGCGTCCCCGGCGTGGCGCCGGCCAACGTCGTCATCGTCGGAGGCGGAGTCGTCGGACATCAGGCGGCGAAAGTCGCAGTGGGGATCGGAGCCCACGTCACGATCATCGACCGCAATCTCGAACGCCTACGTCAATTGGACGACATCTATTCCAGCCAGATTGTGACGCTCGCCTCGAACGTGTACACCATCGCCGAGTCGGTCCGGACGGCGGACCTGGTGATCGGCGCGGTTCTCATTCCCGGCGCCTCGGCGCCAAAGCTGGTCCGCCGCGAAATGATCGCGCGCATGCGAAAAGGCTCGGTCGTGGTGGATGTCGCCATCGATCAGGGCGGCTGCTTTGAAACGTCGCGCGCCACCACTCATACCGATCCGGTGTACCTGGTGGACGGAGTGATCCACTACTGCGTCTCCAACATGCCGGCGGCCGTTCCGCACACATCCACGTTCGCCCTCAACAACGCAACCTTCCCGTACTTGCTGGAGTTGGCGAACCGCGGCCTGGAAGGCGCCTGCGCCCATAACCCCGCCATATACGAGGGAGTCAATACGTATCAAGGGCACGTGGTTTACGCGGCCGTGGGCGAATCGCAGGGGCGGAACTGGCGCGAGTTGCGGACGCTAATGGCCAATAACTGATCGTCCGATGCGGCCCCTGGATGCTCTCCAGCCGTACAAACGCAACTTCACCCGCGAAGGGGAACGCGCCGTCTTTGCGCTGCTCACGCGGCTGTCCCGAGGGCGGTTGAAATCGCCTGAGGATCTGATTGCTCTCCACGAAACGGCGCTCTTTTTGAGAGCTTTTCCGCACAGCCCGAGGGTAGCGCGCGCGGCGGACCGGATTCTCTTTTCATTCGCCCAACGGATGCGAGGGGTGGATCCCCAGCCGTTCGACGACCCCGCAGTTTCCGGAATCGCGGGAACCGCGGTTTCCAGTAACTTCAGCTACGAATTCGCTCGGAGCCTAGTCCGCCGGCGCCCCTCGGCAGTCTCGATCGATTGGGAGAACTACTCGCGGCCCGACCGGCTAGGCTCGGTGCTTGCGCCTCTGCTGCCCGAGGCTCAGGAAGACTATGCCGTGGAGCCGCATGTGGATTGGCGCGCATGGTTCGAGCGGTCGCGGCGCAGCCTGAGTTGGCTGCTCGACCATACCGATCCGCGCACCTACGATCTGCTGGAAATCCCGATCTGCTGGAGCCTTGGTGATTCCGCCGGCTCACGGTCGCGGCTGCGGCTGGAGCGCTCGCGAATGTTCTTCCACCGAGGGCCTCTCTTAAAGCGCTCCGATATTTCGATACGAACCGAATTGGCCGGCCCACCGATCCGCGTGGCCTCGCTCGGCCGCCGGGGCGCGCAACGCGCGCTCGACGTCATTGTGGACGCCTCGGCAGCTCGCTATCGGGAGTTATTCGGCTTTCTCCATCCCGATGGCGTTCATGTGCGGCACGCCGATCTTGGCCGCGGGGTGGACCTCTATTTCTTCGGCGTCCCGCCTGAACACCGCCTGCCCAAGCGCGCCTATCACAGCGGGATGTACTTCAAAAATGGCGTTCCCATGGGCTATGTGGAGGCGATGTCGAGGGCCGGGCAAATGGACCTCGGCTTCAATCTCTATTACACGTTCCGGGAAGGCGAAACGGCTTGGCTCTTTGCCAGGATTTTGAAGCTGCTGCGACAGGAATTGCCGGTTTCGTGTTTTTCCATTGATACCTATCAGCTTGGGCAGGATAACGAAGAGGCTATCGAGTCCGGCGCGTTCTGGTTTTATCGCAAACTCGGATTTCAATCCGCCTCGGAAGAGATCGCCCGGCTGGCGGCGCGGGAGGAATCGAAAATCGCGGCGCGGCCCGAATACCGGACGCCTGCCGCGATTTTACGGAGACTGGCTAGCGCTCCGCTGCAACTGCGCCTTTAAATATTCCGCTAAGCCACCCAATTCCAATATTTGGCGAACGGACTCGGCCATGACCGGGAAAGAATATTCTTCGTTTTGGCGATAAATCTTGCCTCCGGCGAGGTCGATGCGGATCTCTTCGCCCTCCACCACGGCGGCGTAAAGCTCGGGACATTCGACGATGGGGAGGCCGTCGTTGATCGCATTGCGATAGAAAGTACGCGCGAACGAGCATGCCACCACGGCTTTTATGCCGAGGCCCTGGATGGCGGTCGCAGCCTGCTCGCGGGCGCTTCCGCATCCGAAATTCCGTCCGGCGACGAGAATATCGAAATTCCGCAGTTTGTCCGGGAATCCGTCGCCGAGCATTTCGAAGGCGTGCTGCCCGAGCCTTTCCCGGTCGATGTAAATTAGATATCTTCCCGGAATAATGACGTCCGAGTTGATGTTGTCTCCGAATTTGAAAACTCGACCCTGAATGTAGGACATGCTTTAGCCTGTTCTTTCAAGAAATTCGCGCGGGTCCGAGATTGCGCCTTTGATCGCGGAAGCCGCCAGCGTCGCGGGGCTGGAAAGATAGATCTGCGATTTCGCGCTCCCCATGCGGCCCAAAAAATTCCGATTGGCGGTTGAAAGGCAGACCTCGCCGTCGGCCAGCATTCCTCCGTCGCCGGCGCAGGCGCCGCAGCCTGGGTTGGTCACCAATCCTCCGCTCTCGATTAGCGTTTGCAGGACGCCGGAATTCATGGCCTCCAGCAGGATCTGTTTCGATCCCGGAGTGATAATCAGGCGCACGCCCGGATGGATTTTGCGGCCTCTTAAAATCCGGGCCGCGACCACCAGGTCCTCGTACTTGGCGTTGGCGCAAGAGCCGAGAAAAGCCTGATCGATATGGGTTCCCTCCACCTGGCCGATGGGTTTCGTATTCTCCACCTCGTGCGGGCAGGCGACCATCGGCTCCAGCCGGTCGAGCCGTACTTTAATCTCGCGCTCATAGACGGCGTCGGAGTCTGCATAAACAGGGCGATATTGGTCCTTTAGCCGGCCGCTGAGATATTCCGCGGTTTTTTCGTCCGGGGGCACGAACACGCATTTCACGCCCATTTCCATGGCCAAATTGGTCATTGTCATCCGCTCGGAAACGCTGAGATGCGGGATTGAGCCGCCATAAAACTCCACCGATTGATAGCTGCACCCATCCGCGCCCAAAGTTCCGATCAGATGCAGCATTAGATCCTTGGCATAAACCCCTGTGGCGAAATTTCCATCCAGCACAATCCGTACGCTGGACGGAACTTTCATCCACAACTTGCCGGTGATCCAGACCGACGCTACTTCTGTATAGCCGATGCCCGTCCCCAACGCGCCAAGGCTGCCGTAAATAGTGCAATGCGAATCGGTGCCTACGATCAAATCGCCGGGCTTCACGTGTCCGGCTTCCATCAGAACCAGGTGAGCGATGCCGGAGTCGATGTCGTAGAATTTGGCCACGCCGTGCTTGCGCGCAAAATTCCGCGACGTCTGCTGGTCCGAGGCGTACTTTTCGGTCTTGGCGGGCGAAATGTGGTCCAGCACAATGGCGAGCCGGTCGGGATCGTATAAGTTCGTGGCGCCCACCCGCTGCATCACGCTCGCCGAGCGCCACGTGGCCGTGTGGCTCATCACCAGATCCGGGTAAGCGTCGACGATTTCGCCGGGCTTCACGCTCGCATTCCCCGACTTGGAGGCGAGAATCTTTTCGGCGATCGTCATTCCCATCGCTTCCGATGATATCGCGGCGATGCTAGATGGTTTCGCGAGATCTCGAATAGTCCGGCTGGCCGGAGCGGACGCCGTGGAAATGAGCTATCTCGGCCGGATTTTTAAGTATGACGGTGACCACGTCGAAGCGGATGCGATCCCAGGGTGTGTTCGTCTTACGAGCGTAGGCGCGGGCGACGCGAGTCATGTGGCCAAGCTTCTCGGGACTGATGGCGCGTTCGGGAGGCCCGTACTCCGCGCTTTCGCGCGATTTTACCTCGGCGATCACCAAATTTTCACCGTCCCAGGCGATGAGATCCGCCTCGCCATCACCCGAGGGAAGGCGGTAGTTGCGCGCGACGATGACGAATCCCTTCTGACGGAGGTAGCGGTGGGCGAGATCCTCGCCGCGGCGGCCGGCAGCTTGGGCCACCGCCGAAACATTCTTGCGGCGGGAGTGGCGGAGCCAATCGAGAAAGGCGCCAATCATGCGACGGAAATGGCTACTTGACGACGCGAAGGCGCCACTCGATCACTTTTCCGCGAATCACGTAGCAGAAATAGTACTCCCACCACAGGCGCAGGCGCGGCGAGGCGTTGATCAGCCACTCGAGTCCGAGCCATTTCCACAAAGCTAGTAGCTTTACACGGACGGAACTCTCAGCGAATTTCACCATAGAGTAATACCCGTATCCGCCATGGTTTTCACCGAAATAGCGCATGGAAAAGCTATTCAGATGCCAGCGATGGGTGGGATCGCAGAAGGAGCTGAAATCGGTGTAGTGCGGGGTCACAATCAGAAGCTCTCCGCCCGCGCGCACCAGGCGGTGGAATTCCTCCATCGAGCGGATCACGTCGGAAACGTGCTCGATCACATGTACCGCCTGAAGAGCGTCGAAAGAAGAATCGCGGAAGGGATAGGGGAAGCGATCAAGCTCTACCAGCACGTCCGCCCGCGAGGAGGGATTGCGGTCGATGCCGATGGCGCCGGGTTTTTTATTGATGCCGCAGCCGACATCGAGAACGCGCATTCGCGGTTAGAGGTCCGCCCGGATATCCGTGGGCAGCGTGAATCCGGCTGTCGATCGCGTTAGGGTCGCCAAGCCCAAGCAATAGAATTCGCCGTCGCTCATCCGAAGATCGAGATTCGATTTGGCCGTAACGGGAAGGACTTCGTCGGGAAGGACCGCCTGCATACTCACAGCATACCGGAGTTGGGCCGATTTGCCCCCTCACGTGTCCCGCGGGGTATGCTAGTTCTTACCGCGCCCATGAAATTGAACCTTGACAGCCTACGCGCCCAGATCGAGGAACATCTAAAGTCACGCGGCTTGGTGGTTTTTCAGAGCCTCCCGCGATTGGGAGACATGGGGCCCATGGTGTACTGGGACACCGATCGCGATTCCGATTTCAAAGCGTTTCTGGCCGCCGCCGAAGCGGCCGGCGTTCGCTTGGTTACTCTCTTCGCGCGCGAACTGGAAGAAGATTTGATCGACGACGCGCTTTCCCAGCTCGACGAAGCGGGCCTCGACCGCGAAGACCGCCGCGCTATCGAGTCCCGGCTGAAAGAGATGCGAGGCTATGCCGGCTTTACCTGTCAAATCCAACTCTCTTTCGACTTGGCGTCCCGCATCTATGTTTTCGATTTGCGCACCGATTGGTTCAACGATTTAAACGATTTGATCGACCGTATCGAAGAATCCTACGACGACGACGATGAGGACGAGGACGACGAACTTCCCCTCGGCGGCGGATACTTTCCGAAGAACTGAGCAAAAACCGTCAAAGTGAAATGGACCATCGCCCCGCTTGAGGAAGCGGAAGTTCTGCGGCTTACGCGCGAGTTGCGCTCGGCCGGCATCGAGCTGACAGCGCCCGCCGCCCGCGTCCTGTGGGCACGGGGGTTTCGCGACGCCGATCGAGCCCGCCGCTTCTTTTCGCCGCGATTGTGCGATCTTCACGATCCGCTTCTGCTGCGCGACATGGACGCCGCGGCTGCGCGTTTGCGGCGGGCCATTGACGCCGGCGAGAGCATTTTGCTGTATGGCGATTACGACGCCGACGGCACGAGCGCCGTCGTGATTCTCAAAAAAGGGATCGAGCTAGCCGGCGGCCGGGCGTCCTTCCACGTACCTCACCGTCTGCGCGATGGATACGGCATGCGAAGCGAAGTCGTCGAAGACGCGGCTTCCGCCGGAGTCAAGCTCATCATCAGCGTGGATACGGGCATTCGGGCGAATGAGGTGGTGCGCCACGCCTCCGCGCTCGGCATCGACGTCATTGTGACCGATCATCATTTGCCCGATCGGGAGCTTCCACCCGCTTTGGCGGTTCTCAATCCTAATCGCGCGGATTGCTCCTATCCCGATAAAAATCTGTGCGGGGCCGGCGTGGCGCTGAAGCTGGTGGACGCGCTGCTTACGCGCTCCGGCTGGACCGGCGAGCGCAGGGAGCGCCTGCTCGATTCATTTTTGAAGCTTGTCGCCGTGGCGACGGTCGCCGATGTGGTTCCGCTGGCGGGCGAAAACCGCGTAATCGTAAAGCGCGGCCTGGAGGGATTGGGGCGGGTGAACAACGCGGGACTGCGCGCTTTGCTCGACGTGTCCGGCTTCAGTGAAGGCCAATTTCCTACCGCCCGCGACGTCGCGTTCCGCGTGGCCCCTCGCATGAACGCCGCCGGACGAATGGCCGCTGCGACGGATGTGATCGAGATGTTCCTCACGGACGACCCCGCGCGAGCCCGCGATCTCGCTTCCAAATTGCACGATCTCAATCAGGACCGCCAAGAGACGGAAGCCGAGATCGCGCGGGCCATTTTCGAGCGCTGTATCGAGCAGCCCATCGCCGATTCCGACGCGGCTCTGGTCTTTGCGGGCGATGGCTGGCATCGCGGTGTCGTGGGAATCGTGGCAAGTCGTGTGGTGGAGCGCTTCCATCGGCCCGCTTTCGTTCTGGGAATCGAAAACGGCGTTGCCCAGGGTTCCGGACGCAGCATTCCCGCATTTCATCTCCTGGAGGCCCTGGAGCGAATGCCGGATCTATTTACCAAATTCGGCGGCCACCGCCAGGCGGCCGGCGTAACGCTGCCGGCGGAGCGCGTGAACGAATTCCGGGAGCGCCTTGGCGCGTACGCCGCCACTCGCCTGACGGTCGCGGATTTCGAACCCGGGCTGGAAATCGACGCCGAGATCAAGCTGGAAGAGGCGACTGATCGCGCCGTGGCGGATATCCTGCGGCTGGCGCCTTTCGGCTACGGGAATCCCGCGCCGGTGTTCGTGGCGCGGCAGGTGGAAGTGGCCGCGGCGCCGGATGTGCGGAATGAAAAGCATTTGTTCCTCCGTCTTCGGTCCGGATCGCGAAGCATGCGCGTGAAAGCTTGGAATTTCGCGGCGCGCGCGGCCGAATTTAGCGCGGGCGCGCGGATCGACGTGGCAGTGCAGTTCGACGAAGATGCGTATTCGGCCGGGCGGGGTTATGCTCCGTGGCAAGCCATTCTCAAGGACGCGCGTCCCGCGGAAGCCGCGGCGGGCCAGATTTAAGAGAGAAGCACGCAATCCTCGCCGCGCGCAGCCAGCCCCCGGTCAAAGGTGGCGACAGAACCACCGGCCGCTTCGGCCATCGCCAGCAGCCAGGCGTCTCCCCACAGTTTCGGCGAGGATGTGCGCGCCGCCGCGTATTTTCGAAAATGGAGGTCTGCTGCGGGCGGCTCGGGAGCAAATACGATGCGGTCGTCTTTGTAGAGCCGGTCGTATGCCTTCCAGGCCTCATCGATTGTCAGTGGCTTTCCCCCCATGCTGGCCGCGGTGGTCAGCAGCCGTAAGTACCCCATCTGCGTGAACCTGGAAAACGCAATCCGCTCATTGCCTCGCTTCCACCATCGGTGGGCCGCCTGATAATGCACATGCTCGGGCACGGTTAAAGCCAGCCAAACGTTGAGATCAGGGAAAATCAATGAGCTCATAAATCTCGGCGTTTGTGAGATCTATCGGGGCGCGGCCCGCCCAAGGGATGAGGGGCGGATCCAAACTGAGCCGCCTTTGAGGGCGAACCGGCTCCGATTGATCGAGGGACTGTTCGATGCTCGCCAGGATCAATTGCCTGGCCGAGCAGCCCTTCCGAGCCGCGGCCTCGTGCAAACGACGGTGAAGCTCGCGCGGTAAATCGATCGATGTACGAATGGATTTTGCCTTCACGACCTCATCTTAGAAGACGCGACTTAAATAAGTCAACCGGCCGCGTGATATGCTGCCCTTTTGATGAAAATCGACCTCTTCAACCATTTTTTCCCTCCTCGCTTCTTCAAACAGTTCATCGACGAGGGAGGCATCCGCGATATCGGAAAACGCGTCCGGAACATCCGGGCGATTCACGATTTGGACTTCCGGTTCAAGGTCGCCGACGAGTTCGGCGAGGGCTACACACAATTTCTCACATTGCCGGCGCCGCCGATAGAAGCGCTCGGCGATCCCTCGGTGGCCACGGAAGCCGCCAAAATCGCCAACGACGGGTTGGCCGAGCTTTGCCAAAAACATCCCGACCGCTTCATCGGATTCGCCGCCAGCATCCCGATGAACGCCCCCGATGCATGCGTGGCGGAAATGGAACGCGCGGTTTCGCAATTAGGCGCCCGCGGCATCCAAATCTTCACGAACGTGCAGGGCAAGCCCCTAGACGCTCCGGAATTTCAGCCGATTTTCCAAGAGGCCGCGCGCCGCGATCTCGCGGTTCTGATGCATCCCACCCGCGGCGCGGACTTCGCGGACTACAAGACCGAGGACAAATCGCTCTACGAAATCTGGTGGACTTTGGGCTGGCCCTACGAAACCAGCGTCGCCATGTCGAGGATGGTTTTCTCGGGCCTGCTTGAGCGGCTGCCCGGCCTGAAAATCGTCACGCATCATTTGGGGGGCATGGTCCCTTATTTCGAAGGCCGCGTTGGGTATGGATGGGATCAGCTTGGATCGCGGACGTCGGACACGGATTACAAGTCCCTGCTCAAATCGATGAAGAAAAGGCCGATCGATTATCTGCGAATGTTCTACGGCGATACGGCTTTATTTGGCGGGAGAGCGGGCACAATCTGCGGGCTTGAATTCTTCGGCATCGACCATGTTCTATTCGCTTCCGACACGCCCTTTGAGCCGGAGCCTGGACTCTTCATTCGCGAGACGATCAAAGTCATCGACAGTTTGGACGTTAGCCCGGCCGATCGCGACAAAATCTATTTCGGCAACGCACAGCGTCTGTTGAAGCTCCCCGCCGCCGGCCGTCAGCGCTCAACAACCCCCGCCTGAACGCCGACGGCCGATAGCGAAGGCTGTGTTACCGCCGCCAGTATCCGGCGTAGTAGCGGCCGTGCCTGTAATGCGGCCGAACCCAAACCGCGCCCGCCACAGGCCGGCGAGCCCAATAGCCAGAACGCCAAGCCCATCTAGAGCCGGACGGATAGTAATAACCGTTAATCCAGGTGTAGCCCGGACCCGGCACGGGTGGCGCAGCGTAATACACGGGCGGAGGCGGCGGAGGTGCGGCAACTGGCACCCCGACGCCGATTCCGATAGAGAAATGTGGGCGCGCAAAGAGCGAACCTCCCGCGAGCAGCAGCACCGCAAGGATTTTGGTTTTCATTTTCTTCTTCCTCCTGGAATGGGAGGGTGCAAACGCCATGCCGTTGCGCAACAATTCGTTTTTCGAAAGACTTAGCGGTTACTGGCGCTAGTTTTTACTGGCTGGATTCCACCGCCCGCGATTCTTTACGGCCTATCGGCGGCTGTACAGAGCCAACACACTCTGGCCGATGCCGATGTTCTCGGTCGGCACCAGTCCCGCCGGCGCGAAGCGTTCTTGCGCGGCGGTGTAAGCGCTGGATACAACCATGATGGCGGGCGGCGTTGAGTTGGGCTCACAAACGCGATCTCTCAATTCTGGCCGGAAAAACAGATAAAACGCGATTTGTCCAGGAGGCGCGGCCATCACGCACGCACCCGGTGGAAGGCGAGAGACGATCGCGTCGGCGGTGGCGGCGAGATCGTCACGCGGGGTAGTGGATTGCCGGAGGTCTTTGACTGCCGCCGCAACGATAAATACCGCCACGAGCGCCCACGCGGTTGCACGAACCCTGGTTTCGCTCAACCGCTCGATTCCCTGCGCGCCCAGCAAAACAAGCGCGGGCATCGCGAACAGCAGTTGGCGCTCGGCGAAGAAGTAGTTGAACACAATGTCCATCAGAATCGGCCCGGCGAGCGCGAACGCCGCGGTGTAAAGTAGCAGCCGCTCGCGCCTGATGCCCCAGACGACAAGCGCGAGCAGCGGAATAGCGCAGGCGTATCCGCCGCCGGCCGCGTCGTGCAGTAACACCAGCGGATTGATCTGGCGCCACGAAAAGAAGGCAATGGGAGGCGCGATCAGAGCGTAGCGCGCTTGCGCCACCCGCTGGGGCAAATACCAAGGCAGATAGGAGACGATGGCGGCGCAAATCCACCACAGAGTCGCAGGCCGCTTGCGAAACGAGCAGGCCGCCTGAGCCAGCGCCGGAAACAGCGTCAATGGCTGGGAATAAAGCGACGCCGCAACGCTCAGGCCGTACAGGGCCGCCAGTCCGGGGCTGTAACGGTCCTCCAGTTCGAGGAAAAGCCAAAGAGACACGAGGGAGAACAGCAGCCCCTGCGAATATGCCCGAGCCTCCATTCCGTAGCGGAACTGAATGGGCAAAATCAGAAACATCGCCACCGCGATCCGGCGGCCGCGATCCAGAAAGGTTTTGGAGATCGCGGCGAAAACGACTCCCGACAGAACGCTGCAAAGCGCCGCCGGAATGCGGGCCGCAAATGAGGAATATCCGAACAAATCGACAGAGACCCTCTGCAGCAAATAGGGCAGAGGCGACGCGCCCGCGTTCAACTGCGCCCAACGCATTAGATCCGCGAGGCTGCCGTTCCGGGTGTTGCCGAATTGCTGAATCTCGTCGAGCCATAGAGGCGTCAATGGCAGAATCGAAAACAGCAGCAAAGCGTAAATTCCCAGCGCCGCCGCGAGAAAGCGAGGATTCTTCGACAAGCTCAATGTACTATCATGAACGGCGGAGAGCCTCTCATGACGAACCTCACGCGCCGCGGGCTGTTGCAAGGCTCGGCTTCCGCCCTGGCGATGGGAATTCTTCCGGCGGCGAAGGCTCTCGCGGGGGAACAGGTGAGTCCGGTAATGGCCCGCCTCAGCTCCTACATGGCGGAGGCCAAGGACCACGCGCTGCCGCCCGAAGTGGTCGAGAAGACAAAACAAATCGTCCTCGATACGTTCGCCGCGATGATCTCAGGTTCGGATCTGCCGCCCGGCAAACTCGCGATTCAACTGGCCCGCCTGCACAGCGGCGAGAAAGTAGCCACGGTCGCGGGCTCGAATGTGCTCTGCGGGCCGATAGAAGCGGCGCAATCCAACGGCATGCTGGCGCATTCCGACGAAACCGACGATTCGCATTCGCCCTCGCTCTCGCACCCGGGCTGTTCGGTTGTGCCGGTCGCGCTCGCCGCCTCGGAACAGTTCGACGGCGACGGGACAAGGTTCCTGCGCGCGGTGGCGCTCGGCTACGACATCGGCCCGCGAATGACCATGACGCTGGGCCGCGATATCGCGATGACCGAGGGGCACAAGAGCACGCACAGCATTGCAGGAACCTTCGGCTCGGCTGCGGCGGGGGCATGCGTGGCTGGCTTCGGCGCGCAGCAGATGCGCTGGCTGCTGGATTACACCGCGCAGCAGGCGTCGGGCATCGCATCGTGGCAGCGCGACACGGATCATATCGAAAAGGCATTCGTGTTCGGCGGCATGCCGGCGCGAAATGGAATCACCGCGACGTTGCTGGTGCAAGTGGGAGGCACGGGCGTGGACGACGTCCTTTCGGGCGCCGACAACTACTTGCTGGCAAACGCGCCCAAAGCGGACCCGGCGATGCTGATCGACAAGCTCGGCGAGCGGTACGAGGTGATGCGGGACAATTTTAAGAAATGGACTGTCGGTTCGCCGATTCAGGCCCCGCTCGATGCGCTCCAGAACATCATGAAGCGCCGTCCGCTCGATCCCGAACAAGTGCGGCAGATCTCGGTGCGCGTGGCGACCAATGAGGCGAGCGTCGTAAATAATCGCGACATCCCGGACATCTGCCTTCAGCACATGATGGCCGTGATGCTGATCGATGGGACGGCGACATTCAAATCGGCTCACGATATCAAGCGAATGAAAGATCCGGCCGTGCTGCGGCAGCGGGCGAAAGTGCAACTGATCCCCGACGCGGAGCTTCAGCGCAATCTGCCGGCGCGGCAGGCGATCGTCGAAGTGACGCTCAGCGACGGGATGAAGCTTACCGAGCGCGTGAACGGAGTCCGCGGTACAGTGGAAAATCCGATGACGCGGGAGGAAGTGATCGATAAGGCCCGCGATCTGATCGTTCCGGTTTTAGGCGCGGCAACCAGCTCCAAGCTGATCCAAACCGTGTTTGAAATCGAAAAGATCAAGTCCCTCCGGGACCTGCGGCCGCTGCTTCAAAGGGCATAAAGGAGAGTTCCACATGCGGTGTAGATATTTGGCGCTTCCCATTGCGATGTTCTTCGGCCATGTTGCGCTGGCGCAGAGCCCGATTCGGGTGCTGGCTTCGAACGGCATGAGAACCGTGGTCGAGCAGCTCAAACCGGCGGCCGAAAAGGCCACCGGCCAGGACCTGGCGATCGAATACAATTCCACCACCGGGCTGAAGCCGAAACTCGAATCGGGCAGCGGCTACGACGTGGCGATCGTGACCACGGAAGCGATGAGCGAGCTGGTGAAGTCCGGCAAGATCGCGCCTAAATCGCGCGTGGATGTGGCGCGAGGAGCCATCGGCATCGGCGTCCGCGCCGGAGCGCCCAAACCCGACATCAAGACGACTGCCGCCATCAAACAAGCTTTGCTGAACACCAAGGCGGTTTCGTATGCGCAGGATGGGGCTAGCCGCGCGGCCATCGAGAAGATGTTTGCGGATCTCGGAATCGCGGACCAGATGAAGCCGAAGATTAAGCTGGAGCAGGGCTCGGTGCGCGCCGGCGGTCGCGTGGCCGCCGGCAACGCGGATTTCGTGATCACCCTGGAGAGCGAGATTCTCCCGATTAAAGGCGTAGATCTGGTGGGACCTCTGCCGGCTCAATATCAAGGGTACGTTTCGTTCTCGGCGGGCGTAGCGGCGAACGCGGTCAACCCGTTCCAGGCTACGACGCTCGTGAAGTTCCTCGCTTCTCCCGCGAACGCGGCGGTTTACAAATCGATGGGGTTGGAGGCGCGTTGAATCATCCGCGGCGGAATGCGGAACCCAAGCTTCTCAGGATTTGCGGCGCCGCAATTCGTCTAAGGTAAGCTGCGGAGAATCGAGTTCCCAATGCGGCTGCTGCCGCTGCGGTGGACGGCTAAAAACTTCGATCAGGCTGCTCAGGCTGATGCCCGAGTCGCCGATGCTGCCGCGTCCAAACAAACCGCCGTCTTTTTCCGGATTCTCCGCGCGGATCTCCAGGCGCGCCCAAAACGGCTCGCTGCCGGGAAGGCCGGTCAGATCCAACGACATCTGGCTCATACACCACGATTCAAGAGCCTTGGCATTCATGTGCGCGACGCTCTTGCGGGGCTCCTTCATTTTGGTGGCGGAAAACGTCTCTTCCCAGATGTCGAAGCTCACCACGAACCGCTCCTCGTTATGAGTGAAGACGTGGTTGCGATTGCCCGACCACACGGTTGCCTTCATGTCGAAGGGGACCTCCGCCGCGTTGTGCAGACGAGCGAGCAGCGTCGGCGCGCTCAGGAAGGGGACCTGCGGCGCGAATTCCAAACGGCTATCGTGGGCGCGCAGGATCAGCTCCTCGGCGAACATGGCCACCGCCATGCCCGAGACGAAAGCCAGAAGCACCCACCACAGCCTTATGCTATGCGCGTTTACTCTTTCCACGGATCTCAATGCCGCGCTTCAAAAATTCATTCCAGCGTAAAAAACCGGATCGGCGTGCCCGGCTCTGACCGGAAACGCTACCGCTAGCTGAAAGTTGTCCTTCTTCAATCCTACCCCGAGCGATTGCCGCTGCTCGCGGTCCTCGGCGCGATCCCAGATCGCACCCGTATCGTAGAACACCTGAACAAAGCGATAGTTGTAATCGATCGATCCGTGCACGACGTGAGAACCTCCCAGCGGATCGAGATCGTACTTGTCCCAGCCCCTCAGCGTGGATGAATTGCCCAGAACGAAACGGTCGAAAAGCGGGGCTAGCCCGGCGATTCGCCCGGCCAGAAACCCGATTTCCAGCAGATTGTGAATGTGATGGAACTTGTAGCGCGCATGCACGAAGTGGCGCGTGTAATCGGGATCGGTTCCGAATAAGTGAGTGGCGGCTTCAATAGAATAGGAAGCGTCGAATTCCTGCTCGGGGTCGTCCGGACGCTTTGGGTCTTCGGCCGAACCCCAACGAGGGTGGTAGCGCAGAGTAGACACCACCCCGTTGGACGATTCGGTTCTCGATGCCGGCGTGCTCAGCCGGAAGCGGGAGAAACGGGCGCCGAAGTCGAGCTCGAGCGCTTGCGCAATCGCAAGCGTCGCCTCCGGCGAGAAGACCTGACGATCCCGGTACGTGTCGAGGGGAGAGGATACGGCGAGAGTGGCCGGGTTCCACTGATCGTGGAAGCTATCGAATTCGAAGCTCACGCCCAGACGCTTCGTGCCGAGTTCCTTGCGCTCGAATTTAGCCCGGATGCCGCTGAACCGCTCAACCAGCAAGTCCCCGTCGGTGACCACCCCGATCATAAAAGTGTTGCCGCCCGCGTGCGTCGTGGCGGCGCCTTCGCCGCTCCAGCCTTCCTGGGAATTATAGAGAAACTTGGCGACTTCCAGGTCGAGACGGCGCTCGCTACCCTTCGTAATCTCAAAAGTCACGATGACATGCTGAGGAGTCGATCCTTTTGCGACTCGTACTGTGACATCGGCTACGCGCAGTTCCGTTTTGATGCGGTTGGCGAGCTGCTCCAGCCGTGGATGATCCAGCTTCTGCCCCACCACCCGGTCAAGATCCGCCCGTAGGGACCGGCTGATCGAGGGGCTTGTCCATCCCGACAAACTGACGCTTTCCACGGTGAACCGGGCGTTCACATTCGTGGTCGCGTTTACCGACTCAAGCGGGATTTCATCATCCCCTGGAGTAGCTAGAAGCGGCGCCACCAACGCCACTGCCAGCAGACACAGCTTCCTCATACGTGACGCCCTTTAGTGCAAATGAGATGCCAGCGGTAACTCTCGTGTTTTCATCAGGCTGAGGTTCACTGTGGTGTGATTGTGCTTCACAGGTGAGCCGGGACGGCTGGAACGGGTTCCCAGCGGGAGATAAAGCTCGGACCCCTATAAAGCTCGGACCCCTATAATGAAATCGGAATGGCGTTGGTTCCTCCTTACATTGCCGCGATGGAGGCCTACGTCACCGGGCTTTCCATTCAAGAGGCGCGCAGGCGCTACGGCCTGAAGCGTGTCATCAAGCTGGCTTCCAACGAGAATCCCTTGGGGCCGTCGCCCCTCGCCGTGGAAGCCGCTAAAACCGCGCTACTCGGGAGCCATCGCTACCCCGATGGCGGTCTTGCCCTGCGCGAGAAACTCACTGAGCGATTCGACGTGCGCCTGGAAAACGTGATCGCCGGGGCGGGGTCTGAGGGCATTATGGCCGATATCGCCCGCACCTTTCTGGCCGACGACGACGAGGTGCTGGCGAGCGAGGGTACTTTTCCGGCGATGCGCGTGTTGGCGCAGAGCCGCGGCGTGGCTTACCGCACGGTTCCGTTGCGAGGATGGCGTTTCGATCTGGCGGCCATGGCGGACGCCATTACTTCGCGGACCAAGCTGATCTATCTCCCGAATCCCAATAACCCAACCGGAACGATTTTCACCGCCGCGGATTTCGACGAATTTCACAAACGCGTGCCGGACCGCGTGCTGATCATCCTGGACGAAGCCTATTTCGAGTACGCCCAGCATAATCCGCTCTACCCAGATTCGCTGCACTATCGCTACGACAACGTGATCACGCTGCGGACGTTTTCCAAAGCCTACGGGTTGGCGGGATTGCGCGTCGGCTACGGATTCGCGCACCAGGATTTGATCGGCATGCTGCTGAAAGTGAAGCTGCCCTTCGAGCCGTCGAGCGCCGCTTCGGCCGCTGCAATCGCCGCGCTGGAAGACCGCGAGTTTGTCCGAAAATCCCTGGAGACGAATGCGCGCGGCCTGCGGCAGCTGACCGAGGGGCTGGCCCGCTTTGGCTTCGCTCCGCTGCCGTCGGAGGCCAATTTTGTGATGATCCCGTTGGAGTCGCAAACGCGCGCTCAGGATCTTTTTGAATCTCTTTTACGCGAGGGAGTCATCGTGCGGCCGATCAAATCGTTTGGCCTGCCGTCCTGCGTCCGAATCACCGTGGGGACTCCCGAGGAGAATGAAATATGCGTGTCAGCTCTGGAACGCATTCTGAAAGTCGAACCGGCGCCGGCCTAGGCGCGCCCTCCACGCACTTTATCGAACAGGATTATGCGCGCTACGATGCGCGCGATCACGGCGCCTGGAATACGCTTTACAACCGGATGATTCCCTTTTGGGAGCGTTACGCCAACCGGCATTATTTGAATGGCATCGCCCGTCTGCATCTGGATCCGGAGCGGGTGCCGCGGCTGGAAGACGTAAATCGTTTTCTACATCCTCTTACGGGGTTCCAGGCGCGCGCGGTGAGCGGCTACATCCCCGCTTTTGAATTTTTCGATTGCCTGCGGAACCGCCAGTTTCCGACCACCATCCGCGTGCGCCCCACGGAAAAGCTCGACTATTATCCGGAGCCCGACATTTTCCACGATGTCGCCGGGCACGTCCCGATGCACACCGACCGGGCTTTTGCGGAAGCTCTGGTGCGCTTCGGCGAGTGCGCACACGAAGCGGCCGGGAGACGGGGCGATCCCAAAACCGTGGCCAGTAATATTCGGGCCATGGCTCGCTTTTTTTGGTTCACGATCGAGTTCGGGTTGATGCAAACGCCGCAGGGCGTCAAAGCTTACGGCAGCGGTCTGCTTTCGAGCCACGGCGAATTGGAGCACTGCATCGAATCTCCGGCAGTTCAACGATACCCGTTACAACTCGAATGGGCGATCAACCAGGGCTTTGAGATCGATCATTATCAGCCCCTGCTGTTCACAATTCGCGATTTCGAGGAGTTGTACGACGAAGTCGGCAGGCTTACGGCGTGGATGCGCGAGGGCAAGCTGGACAATGTGGCTCCGGGCGAGCCGGAGATCAACTCCCGGGACCTGGAAAGCTTTTTAAAGGAGGGCGGACTTTAGTCCGCGCGGGGCTTCAGCCCCGCTGAGTGAAGGAACGAGGCTAAAGCCTCGCGCAGGCTGAAGCCCGCCCTCCGTATTCTATCGCCCGACGACTAAAACCTCAAAACTATCGGCGACGATCGATGGGCGGCCTTTCTTGCCGTCCTTGCCCTCAGTCGGCGCTCCGAACTGCGCCGCCGGAAGATACAGCTTGTGCGTCCCGTGATCCACGGCGATGGTCCGGGCGCTGCGCTGCGTCTGAACCGTGGCTACCGGCTCGAACTTCCCGGGCGAGGTCTCGGCGACCACCGTCAGCGTTCCGTCCTGTCCGTTCGGGCTGAAGGCATAGCCGTCGTCGAAGGCGACGCCGTCCGGTCCCGCACCGATCGCCGCAGTGCCCAGCACCTTGCCCGCCGTGTAATCGCTCACGACCATCATTTTGTTCTCGCAGACCGAGTACAAGCGGTTCTTCTTGACGTCGATCGCCAGCCCGCTCGGAGAATCGCACGGAGCGATGGAATAACGCCGCCCAACCAGCGCATTCTTCGCGTCCACCTCGACGATCTCGTTCTTGTTTTCGAGATTGGCGTAGACGTGTCCTTTTCCGTCCACCTGCGCGAATTCGGGCTTGCCGTTCAGAGGTATTGAGGACGTGATCACGCTGTCCGTCTTAGCGTCGATGGCCGTCGAGTCGCTGCTGCGGCCGTTGAACGTGAAAACACGCTTCGATACGGGTTCGTAAATGATCGAATCCGGGTTCTGGCCGGTCTTCACCTTCGTGATGACCATGAGAGTCTTGAGATCGAACACGGTGACGTCGTTGTCGCGGCCGTCGCTGATGAAGCCGCGGCCCAGATCGTCGGCGATCGCGATGCCATGGACTCCGTTGGTGCCCATGATCGTGCCCACCAGCTTGTCGGTGTTGGTGTCGATCACTTCGGTCTGGGTCCCATGCGACACATAGAGGCGGTGGTTGGCGCTATCGATCTGCGGGTAATCCCAAGTCCCCGCGCCGCCGATGTGAATTTTATCGAGAACTTTGTAGGTGGGAGTCGCGGCGAATGCGGCCACCGCCAGAATCGGGAGAACGAGCTTCTTCATTCCTGCTCCTTTCGTGCCCGCCGGGCGCTCCGGCGAAGCCAGCGCTTCAGTTTAACGGAGCAACCTGAAGATTGGATGAAAGCGGGAGCGCCAAATCAGCCACGGGAGCGCGGTCAGGGTGAAGATCGCGAGAATGTGCGCGAGGCTCCCGAAAGCGTTCTGGCCGGGCAGCCCGAGAAAGAACCAGTGAATGCCGACATGCGCGGTTCGCGCGATGGTCTCGCGGCTCGTCTGAATTTGGGCTGTGCCTCCCATCCAGGCTACAAGGGCCAATCCGGCCAGGGGCCACAGCGCCTTTAACCTTTGGCGGCCTGCTACCAAAGCTATTCCCCAACCCACCAGCAGCGGGGCGCAATAGTAGTAGAACTTGCCCGCCTGAAAATAAAAATTCGCGAGGCCATCCAGCGGGGCGGCGCCGAAGGGGGTATCCGCTCCCGGAAGAAACAGGTTCCAGCCGCACCAAAGATAGAACGCCGCGACGAAATAGGCTGCCGCCATACACAAGGGCGCCAGTGTAAAAAGCGCCCACGGCGCGCTGGCGCTCCACGAGAGGAATTCGCGCCGTGCGATTATCGCCTGTGCGAGTTCATCCGTTGTGCCGAGCCGCGCGAGCGCACGCGATTCCGCATCGGCCCGGCTGCGGCCCGCGCGTTCTTCCTCCGCTGTCAGATCGGCGAGATGCTCCGACAACTCCGCCAAATAACGCCGCACATGCCGGGGCGCTATGCCGGCCCGCAGCAGGCGCTCGCGCAGGTCACCGAATGGCTTCGCCATATTGAGCTCCCCTCAGGACAGTTTGGATCGCCGCCGCCAGGGTGGTCCAGGTTTCGGACAAGCCCTCCAAACGCCGCAAACCGCCCTTTGTTAGCGAATAATAGATGCGACTTCGGCCATTGACGGCCTTGCGCCGCGACCGTAGCGCGCCCTCGCGTTCCAACCCATGCAGCACGGGATAGACCACGCCCTCTCCCACGGCGATTACCGCGTCCGTCTGACTGCGGATCGCTTGAACGATTTCGTAGCCGTACATTTCTTCGTCCCGCAGCAGTCTGAGAATCAGGAGCTCCGGCACTCCATTCATGAAATTCGGATTGGCTTCTCGCGCCACCTGGGCATCATACCTTGTAGTTAAAGGTATGTCAAGAGGCGGGGAGGATTACTTCTTGGCGAAGTGAAATCCGTAATGGTAACCCGGCGAAAACCAGGTCCGGACCGCGGGCGGCCGATGGCGTGGAGTTTCGTAAAACGTGAATTGTGTCTGATTTGTGACGGCATCGCGAAACGCCGGCCGAGCCAGCTTGGTGGCGATCAGATTATGATGGCCGTCGCGAATTTCGACCACTTCGCGATCGGCGGGCCAGACCATCCGGCGGAATTCGTATTGGCCCGGCTGTAAGAGCGTGCCCTGGACGGTGATGGGATAGTTTACCGTGACCCTGGTATCTTCGTCGCGAGGATCGCCGATGCGATTGGCATAAGCCGAGTAGGACAGAAGCGCGGAAACGGCGCAAATTGTAAAAATTCGGAGCATATGAAGCGTCTCCTTGCGGAGCCTCCGCTATTGAAATAGCACGCTTCGGACCAAAACGTCAGTTCTCGGAGGGCTTCTCCGCGTGATCGATGACAAGAACGTCCACCGCAGCCCGCGTCGCTTCTAACTTGAGGCCGGCTTGCTCTTGGAAGGCCGTGAACAATTCCGGACCGCCGAGCGCCACCAAAGCTTGATCGCCATCCGCCGCGTACTCCATTGTGAAATCGAACTCTCCCGTGAGTCCGGTTCGATCCAGCACCGGGCGCTCTAATATCGAAGAAAACGTTTCGGCCACTTCCTGCATGGACGCGTTCCTGGCGTTCAACCGAATAACTCTCTCGCCATCGGGCTGAACCGCCGGCTGGAACATCACGCCCCGCTTTTCAAAATAGGTTCCGTCTGGGAGTTGCGTCCTCTCCACCGCTCCGGCTTTTTTAATCTTCGGCCCGTTCTTCGTCACAACCAATGCGTAGATGGGCATCCGCTTTGTTTCGCGGTGAACCCTTAGCTGGAAACGTGTCCCAAGCAGCGCCTGAAGCATCGCTTGAATTTGGGGCGCTCGTCCCGCAAAAAATTGCGTGAAAGTGTACTCGGGAGCGCCGTCCGGAATCTTCGCTTGAATGTCGAACTTATCCTTTTTGATCCAGTTCGGGCCTCCCGAAAGTAGAGCGCAATCGGCCTCTAACGCCGGCCTGCAGCCCTTGATGCCATAAGCGCGGACAATCATGCCGAATAAGCTATCGCTGTATAAGAATCGCCCATGTGTGAGCGTCGGGGGCAAGCCGCCCTTTCCTTTTCCATCCTTGCTCTTGAAGCCGCCGTCCGCGTCCGGATTGCTCGGCCTCACCGAGGCCACTTCGAACTCGGAACGATCTTTGGAGCTTGACTGCGCTTGCACCAAAGTTCCCGCCGCGAAAATCGCCGCCGAGGCCGCGCACAGAACCGCGGTCCACGCCATGCGCGCGCGCGAAATTCCCGGCGAGGGAACGCCGCCGCCGAGCATCTTCTTTATGCGGCGATCAAGCCCGCATCCCGGCATCGCTGCGCCCAGATTTCCGATGCGCGCGCCGGCCAGCCGCACGGACCGCGCTAGATCGAGCAGGCATTCCGAATAACCCTGCGCATCATAGCCGCTCGCGAGCACCGCTGCGTCGCACGCCTCCTCCGACAGTTCGGCCACCTTTCGCTCCAGCCACCAAGCCAGCGGATGGAACCAGAAGACGGCTCGATTGAGGATCGCGATCGATTGCCATAGGGGATCGCGGCGGCGCGCGTGTTCGCGCTCATGTGCCAGCACCGCGCCGAGCCTCCTCTGCGGCCATTGCGACGATTCTGCGGGTAAAATCACCCTCGGCCGGAGCCATCCCACGGTCACCGGCGAGGCGCATCCGATGGTTCCGCGAAGCAGAGCCTTGACACGCACCGTGCCGATTCCCAGCCGGACGAGAAACACAATGATTCCGAACAAATAAACCCAGAGCAATTCCGAGCCACGGGCGCTAGCAGGCGCTTGTGCCGGGCGCCGGGCCGATAAGACGGGCGCGCCGGTCACATGGCCGCTCTCGGAAAGGATCATGGACCGTGCCGGCGTGACCTCAACCCGGGGCAGAACCGGCAGCGGAGCTTTTGGCGCCCAAACGATCGCCGCCGGGAGCAGCAGCATCGCGAGCGCCACGCCAGTCCAAACCGCGTGCCGCGCCGAGGCCGCTTTGATCCGCATGAGGAACAGCACGAGGCCGGCCGCTGCCGCGATCAGCATGGACCGAATCGCGCACTCGATTAAAACGGCTTGCATATCACTTGCCTCCTTTGCGGCGCTCGCGGACGTACTCTTCCAAATTTTCGAGCTCACTCTCGTTCAGGACTTTCGCCTCCACCATGCCGCTCACTAGTTCCTCGACCGAGCCTTTGCAGAAGCTGTCGATGATCTGGCGCACGGCGCGCGCGGCGAGGCTCCGGGGCGGCTCCGCGGCTTGGTAGACGTAGGCGCGTCCCTGTTCTTGGTGCCTCAGGTATCCTTTTTGCTCCAGCCGCCGCAGGATGGTCCGGACACTCGTTTCTTTTAGATCGCGCTTACGAGAGACGATTTGATGAACGGTCTCCACGGGGCAAGGGCCTTTATCCCAGACAGCCCGCATAACGTCGTTTTCAAGCTGTGTCAGCGGCGCTCGGACGCGAGCATTGTGTCCGCTACGTATCGTCATGGTACATACTGTACCATACACTGAAGCCATCGTCAAGCTCGAAATCGGCATTCGGACGGGATGTTTTCATGCGAAAAAATCCGAAGGCGGAATCCAGTGGCCAGCTACCGTGGAAGTGAAATAAGGACGCCACAGCGCTCACGCGAACCCAGTCGCCGACCCGTGGAGGATCGCGAAATGTTTACTGAAATGTGAATGTTAAAGTAATCTTATGATTACCGCATCCGTGTCCGAGGCGCGCCGGAATCTCGGCATGCTGATTGAGAAGGCTCGCAAAGGCGAGGACGTGCTAATCATAAAGGACTCGCGGCCTGTCGCGACTCTCCAGCCGATCGATGCGGAGGATTTGGAGCTGGTAACCAGGATCACCGACCGTCAGGCGCGGCGATTTAACGATCTGGCCGAGGCTTCACCTGCCAAGACCTTCCGCTCAGCTCAGGCCGCCGCGCGCTTCCTCAAAAAGGATATGGCGCGAAAGAGTTGAAATTCCGCTTCCTGGATACTTTTCGGCGGCAGTGCCGCGGGATCGATCATCGAGACCAAGCGGCGATGCTCAACTTGGTGCTCGAACTTGACGCCGCGTTCGCGAATCCCCATCGGCACTCTGGAATGGGTTTGCGAAAGCTCCATTCTTCCGGCATCTGGGAGGTCAGGGTAGGGCTGTCTCTCCGAGTGCTCTTCCGCCTGGAGAGCGACGAGGCAACGTTCGTGTTTTTGGGCACTCACGACGAAGTCAAGCGCTTCTTCAGATCGCTTTGACGCCCTACGAGATCTCATAGCCCCTGGCGGACACCCGGCAGCAGGCGATTTCGGACGATTTTCCATGGGCCGCGAAGATGCCGCGGACCTGCTCGCACACCTCTTCCGATCCGCGCTCGTGGAAGACCAGGATAGAAGGCCCCGCGCCACTGAGGGCGCATCCTAAAAGCCCGGGTAGGCGAAGGCGGGTGATTTCTTCGAGGCCTGGCACCAGATTGTGCCGGTACGGCTGATGCAGCCGGTCTTCGAGCGCCGCGGGAAAAGCGGCGGTCTCGCCCCGCGTCAGCGCGGCAATCAGTAAGGCGCTGCGCTGCACATTGAAGATCGTATCGTCGCGGGAGTACGTCATCGGCAGAACGCGGCGCGCCTCCGCTGTCGGCACGACAAAATCGGGTACGACGACAGAGACGCTGTAATGCGGGTGAAGCTCCATCCGCACCGCGCGGGCGATCCCTCCGGAATCGATGGCGCTGGCCACCACCGACCCGAGCGCGCACGCGGCCACATTATCCGGATGACCCTCGATAAACGCGGCTTCGTGGAGGACGCGCTCGGCATCCCAATCCAGGTTTAAGATATCGCTGGCGATCACCACGCCGGCGATCAGCGCGGCTGCGCTGGAACCCAATCCCTTGCCGATCGGAATGTCGTTGGAAATTTCCAATTCGATGGGCGGCATCTTCGAAGCCGTGTCCGCCGCCACGCGCAAGGCAGTTTGCCAGATCAGATTCTCCCCGTTGCAGGGAATCAGGCGCGCATCGCGTCCACAGGCGCGAATCGTCAGCGACGGCGATGGACGGAAGCGGCAAATCAGATACAGATCGAGCGCGAGAGCCAGCGCGTCGAACCCCGGCCCGAGGTTGGCGCTGGAGGCGGGGACGCGCACAGTGCGCCACCCATGGCGTTCGATTTCCGGCATGAAGATTCATTCTGGCATAGGAAAATGTGAGAGTTTTTCGTGCAGTGCACTACCATCAGAGAGAACGCTCATGTGCGGGATAGCGGGAATTATTGGGTCGCGCGCGCCTTTAGAGGCAAACAAGCTCGTGCGCCGGATGACGCGCTCCCTGGCCCGCCGCGGGCCCGATTCGGAAGGCTTGGAGGAGTGGCCGGGCGCGATCCTGGGGCACAGGCGGCTGGCGGTTCTCGATCTGAGCCCGGCCGGCCATCAGCCGATGCTTTCCGAAGACGGCCAAACGGGCGTGGTATTCAACGGATGCATTTACAACTTTCGCGAGCTGCGCCGCGAACTGGAAGCGCAGGGCGAAAAGTTCAGATCCGATTGCGATACCGAAGTTCTGCTTCGCGGCTATTGCCGCTGGGGCATCGACAAGCTGGTTGCGCGGCTCCATGGCATGTTCGCCTTCGGCGTGTGGGACAACCGGCGGCGAAGCTTGAGCCTGGCGCGCGACCAGCTAGGTGTGAAGCCGCTGGCGTATTGCGCCGGCAACGGCTCGATCGCGTTTGCCTCGACGATTGGAGGGCTGGAGGATGCAGGCTTCGGCGGCGAGATTGACGAACCAGCGGTTTTGGAGTTTCTCAACTACGGATTCATAAGCGACGCGCACGCGATCTTCAAGGGCATCCGCAAGCTGCCGCCCGCCACCATTCTGGAATGGGAAGACGGGCGCGTTTCCGAGCGCCGCTATTGGCGCCTCCCCGAACCGGGAGCGGCCAAGGCAGTGACGTTCGAGGAAGCGGTGGAGGAGACGGAGCGCCTTTTGCTTGAGGCCGTCCGTTTGAGGCTCGTCTCGGACGTGCCCGTAGCTGCTTTGCTCAGCGGCGGAATCGATTCGGCGCTGATCTGTTGGGCGCTGACGCGCTTGAACGCGAACATCAAAGCGTTCACCGTGGGACTTCCCGGTGATTCTTCGGATGAAACGCGCGCGGCGCGGGAAAGCGCGTCGCGCTTGGGAATCGCGCACGAGGTGGTGGAATTTCCTCCGGATCGGAACAATCCTCTGGAGGAAATCCTGCGCGTCTACAGCGAGCCTTTCGCGTGCGGCTCGGCGCACGGAATGCTCGCGATTTCGCAAGCGGTGAAGGAGCATGCCACAGTCCTGCTTACTGGCGATGGCGGCGACGACGTGTTTCTGGGATATCCTCTTTTCCGGAATGCGCGACTCGCTCAGCTCGCGTCGCACTTTCTGCCACAAACGGAGCTTCCTATCCCGCGAATTCGACCTCTTCGCCCGCTGCGCAATTTTCTGAACTGCGCGACTCAGGGCTTGCCTGGATACATCGGCGCGCGCGAAGACGTGAACGGATGGCTCGGAGAACGGCTGATCGAATCGACCGCTGCTTCCGAGACGCACGATTCGGCAGGCGGGGGAAATCGCCTGCTCGGCGACGTCTTCGATTATCATCTTCGAATGCATTTCACCGGCGAATTCATGGTGAAGGTGGATGGGGCAACGATGCATCATGGCCTGGAAGCGCGGTCGCCTTTGCTGGACCAAGGGCTATGGGAGTTCGCCTCGGCTCTGCCTTTTTCCACGCGGCTGCACCGTTGGCGTTTGAAGGCGATTCTGCGCGAAATTTGCCGAAGGCGCGTTGGCCCCCAGGTCGCCGCGCGTCCCAAGCAGGGCTTCGTCATTCCCGTCGAGCGCTGGCTCGCGGAACGCTGGACCGGGAATTTGCAAGCGCTCAAGGGCGGTACGTTGCTAGCGCGCGAAGGCTGGGTCCGGCCGGGCGCGCTCGAAAGCGCTGTGGCCGAAGCGGAAGCGCAGAGGGCCGCGCCCGCTCAATTGTGGTATCTGGCGGTTCTGGAGCACTGGCTCGCCGCGCGGCAACCGGCGGCGCGCGCCGCGAGGCTCGGGTGAATGTTGTGGCGCGCCCGGTTTTGCTGCTGGTGCGGGGGCTGGGCATCGGGGGCTGTGAACGCGACCTGACGAAAATCGCTCTGCGCCTGGATCGAGCGCGTTTTCTGCCGCATGTGGGCTGCTTTGATTCCGCCGGCGTTCGCGCCGAGGAGTTGTGCGCGGCCGGCGTTCCCATCGTCCGTTTCCCGGTTCAATCGCTGATCGGTTTTTCCGGAGCGCGCGAATCGTTCGCGCTGGGCCGCTATCTGCGGCGACACAAAATCGGACTGATTCATGCATTCGACGCGCCCACCGCCGTTTTCGCGGCGCCTGTGGCTCTGACGCTTCGCCTTCCGCTGATCGCGTCGAATTTGTGGTTCCGAAACAAGATTCAGAGGCGATATCAATACGCTCTCCGCGCCGTGGACCGCCTGGCGCGCGCGTTAGTGGTCAACTCGGAGGCGGTGCGGCGGCATCTTATCGAGGACGAAAACGCTCCGCGCGAGCGGATCCATCTCTGTCACAACGGCGTGGAAACGAGCGTGTTCTATCCGGGCGAAGCGGCGCGGCCCGCCGCTGTTCGAGACGCGACCCTGGTGATCGGATCGGTCTGCGCTCTGCGTCCAGAAAAGCGCTTGGACCGGCTCTTGCATGCGTTCGCCAATGTCCGCGCGCGCACGCCCGGCATGAAGCTGCTGATCGTAGGAAGCGGCGAAACGCTCAACGATCTGGAAAAGCAGAGGGCGCGGCTCGGGCTGGAAGATTCGTGCGTCTTCGAGCCCGCGCAAAAGGACGTCGCCGCTTGGCTGCGCGCGATCGACATTTTCGTGACGCCGTCCGACACGGAAAGCTTTCCCAATGCGCTGCTGGAGGCGATGGCCTGCGGCTGCGCCGTCATTGGATCGCGTGTGGGCGGAATTCCGGAACTGATCGAGGACGGCCAGAGCGGATTGCTGTTCGACCGCGAGAATCCTGACGCGCTCACGCTGGCTCTAGCGACCCTGATTCAACATCCTTCGCGACGGCGCGAGCTTGGCGCGGCCGCGGCCGCGCGAGCGCGCGATCGATTCTCGATGGAGCAAGCCGTGAGCCGCACGCAAGCGGTTTACGATAAAGTCTGCGGAATCGCATAACTCATGGCCGGCAATCTTTCCACCTCTCCCGAGATTCTCGATTATCTATTCCACAACTCCATTCGCGAGCCTGACGTGCTGCGGCGCTTGCGCGAAGCAACCATCGGCCATCCTCGGGCCAACATGCAGATCCCGCCGGAGCACGGCCAGTTCATGGCTTTCCTGGTCCGGGCGATCCGGGCACAAAGGACCATCGAGATCGGAGTGTTTACCGGCTACAGCTCGCTGTGGGTAGCTCTGGCTCTGCCGCCTGAGGGCCGCATCGTCGCCTGCGATATCAGCGAGGAATTCACGTCCGTCGCCCGCCGCTACTGGAAAGAAGCGGGAGTGGAACACAAGATCGATCTGCGCCTCCAGCCCGCCATGAACACATTGCGCGAGTTGATCGCGGACGGTCAGCGCGGCCGATTCGATTTCGCCTTTATCGATGCCGATAAGCCGAATTATGAGAGCTACTACGAATCCTGCCTGGAGCTGCTGCGGCCCGGGGGAATCGTGATGGCGGACAACGTCCTCTGGTCCGGCCGCGTCGCCGAGAACTCTAATCGCGAGCCGGACACGATCGCGCTGCGTGCGTTCAATAAGAAACTGCTCTCCGATGAGCGCGTGTCGATCAGCATGCTTCCAGTGGGCGATGGCGTGACGCTGGCTTTGAAGCGCTGATCTTCAACGGCGCAGGCGGAGCGGAAGCAGCGACCAAAGCCGCTTCTCACGTAAATAAATTCCGAGCCACGCAATCAGACTTGTCGAGAGCGGCACCAGCACCGGATAAGGCTCTCCCATGCGGACGTAAGAGGCGATCGCGCCGCCCAGGTAACCGGTGAGCAAGACCGCGCCCAGAACGGCCGTGGGCGGAATCAGGAACAACGCGAGGCAGCCCAATTGAAGCAACGCGAGGCCCGTTAGCGCGCTCTCCGGCCAACCGATTCGTGCGAATTCCGCGACGTACCAGTGGTTGCGACTCAGCTTCCAGGTAGCGCTCGATATTACGACGAATGCGGGCCAGAGCGAAATGACCCAACCAGCCCAAAGCATCCAACGCTTCTCGCTTAGCTTCTTCACTTGAACGTCAACTGCATTCATGAGCCCCAGCCCCCCTTTACCGTCCCTCAGTATCTCGCAAGTGCAAGTGGGGCAGGCGATCCGTTTTCGGCGCCTGCTGTCTGGAAGATTAGAATAATCCAATGCGCAGAAAGATTTTGATCCTGACCGTAATATCGGCTCTTGTCGGCCTCTCTCTTGCGGCGCAAACCGCTCCGAAAAGCCCTGCTCCGGTTAAACCGGCAACTCCGAACCTGCGGGTGGATTCCAACCTGCTCCAGTTGATGCGGGGCGTTTTGTATCCCGAAGCCAACGTGGTTTTCTTCTCGCAAAACGAGAACCCCGCCGAAATCAAGTTCCCGGCCGGCCAGGATCCCTCGTTGGCGACGGATCCTCTGGTCAGCACCTTCGGAGGCTGGCAGGCCGTGGAGAACGCGGCGCTGGCTTTGAGCGAATCCGCCAATCTGCTCTTGATTCCGGGGCGGATGTGCGCCAATGGCGTGCCCGTGCCGATGGACAATCCGGACTGGGCAAAATTCGTGCAAGAACTTAGGGACGCCGGAACGAAGGCGTACGCGGCGGCGCAAACCAAGAATCAGGATAAGATGATCGAGGCCTCGGATGCGTTGAACTCGTCGTGCGCCAACTGCCATAGAAAGTGGCGCGAAAAGCGGCTCCCCGATAGGTGCAAATAGAGCTCGGTGCAAATAGAACCGCGCCCGCGCCTAGATCACTTCATGTGTTTGAGAGACTGCTCGTCTTCCAAACATATTTCGTCGATCAGCTCCGTATCGATAACAATGCGTTCCTTCAGCGTGACGGTCCACGGCTTCGTATAAGCCTTGGGATCGTCGACCGTGACCTGCACTTCGAGATGCCCGAAGTCCGGACGGCGCATTTGCTCCCGCACTTTCGCTTCGTGTGTTACGACGCTTCCATTCCAATCGATCCATGTATCGTCGCGGATTCCGATCGTATCGATCACCAAGGTGTCGCCGGACCATCTCGCGGATGAATACCCTTGCCACGAGGGAGTCGGATCCTCGGGGAGGGGTCGAGCGTCCGTGAACACCTGCCGATAACCGGCGTTCATCTCGTTGAGCACCACCAGTAGGCCCGGCGTGTGAATGAACTTCAGCAAATGGGGCAGCCCGTAAGCGCGTAGAAAATTATCCGGCAGGCACTTGATGTGTGGATCGTCCTTGGCCAGATTGGCGGTGCGCTCTTTGACGATAGGCACGAGCCAAGGCCGATAAGGCAGCCCTCCCGGAAGATCGACGCCGATGTTGGCCATCTGGCGCGAGGCCGTGATCGCGGTGGGGTCGTTAGCCCGCACGCCGTCGTCGAAGCCTGCCGCTTCATCCGCACGGCGGCGATTGGGCTCCGCAGTGGCCCAGATTCCCGAAAAGTCCGGCTTTCCATCCGCCAATCGGGGCGCGGGCGCCAGCATATTCACGTTGCCATCGGCCTTCCGGGGGACGCCGGCAGTGGGGTATTTGATCCATTGCGCGGCCAAATGAGGCGCGCTCAGAATGACGAGTCCGGCGGTGACCAGCGCGGCGCGTCCGCTCATCCGAGGTTCCGGATTCCAGCGTCGGGAAAGAAACCGGCGGGACATTGCGCTAAGCATACACCAAGCGCACGAGCGCCGGCGCCGAGGGCAAGGCCGCTCAATTTGAAGTCCGCTTTCGCACCAGCTTAAGAATCGCCTCCTCCACCTCCTCGCGCGACAGCTTGGTGGTGTCGAGGTAGTCCGCATCGGGAGCCTGCGTCAGGGGCGCCTCGGCTCGGGTGCGGTCGCGGAGATCGCGTTGCTCCATTTCCCGCGCCACGTGCTCGCGGGGCGCGGAACTGTCAATTCCCAGTTCGGCGGCCCTTCGCCGCGCGCGCTCCTCCGGACTTGCGTCCAGGAAGATCTTCACCCGGGCTTCAGGAAAGACCACGGTCCCGATGTCGCGGCCCTCCAAAACGGACGAGTGCTGCGAGGCGATGCGGCGCTGCTCATCGCGCATGGCCCGCCGCACGCCGCCGTATGCCGCCACCTTGGATGCGGCTTCGCCGATTTCCAGCGCGCGGATGGCCGCGGTCACATCTTCGCCGTTCAGCAGGACCCGATCGCCGGAGAACTCGATGTGAGCCTGCCGGGCAAGCTGCTCCAGCCGGTAGGGGTCGTCCACGTCCACCCCGGCGCGGACCGCCCAGAGGGCCACCGCCCGGTACATGGCTCCGGTATCGACGTAGAGAAACCCCAGCCGTTTGGCCACTGATCGCGCGATGGTGCTTTTACCTGCCCCGGCCGGTCCGTCAATCGCGACGATTAAGTATTTTTCGGGTACGCCGTAAGGCATATCTTTCGCTCGTCCGATGGACCTGTCACGACGCGCCCAAAATCCCGGCTACTCGATTTAAAACAAACCACTTAAATGGCATTATCGGGGCGGTGCGGGCAACGCCATCGCTCCCCGTCTGGAGTAACCTCGCTGTGCTGTCAAACGCCAGCATTACCAGGGATTTACGCTCTGCCATTGTGCAAATGCGTCAGCGATCCCAGCGAAGTATACTAAGCGTAACACACGTGAATTCCACAATCTGTCCATCTTCCAGCAAACAGGCCGCAAGGCCCGGCCGTTTTCCCACCCGGGCGGCCGATACTCCTCGGTTCGGGGCGGGGCGCATCGGCGCGCGATACGCGCTGCTTGCCGTGGCGCTGCTAACGCTCGCCGCCTGTAGTTCCTCTACGGTGGACGCCACGGGCGACACCGGAAAGGGCAAGGGGAAGGGGCGCGGGGGCGGCGGCGGAGCGGTCCCGGTGGTGGTGGCGACTGCGGTACAGCGCGACGTTCCCATTGAGGTCCAGGCCGTCGGGACAGTGGAAGCTTACAAAACCATCAGCGTCAAATCGCAAATCGCCGGGCAGATCACCAACGTTTACTTCAACGAAGGCGATTACGTCAAAGCCGGAGACAAGCTTTTCAGCATTGACCCGCGCCTGTATGAAGCCCAATTGACGCAAGCGCAAGCGAACAAGAAGAAGAGCGAGTCTCTGGAAGCCCAGGCCGAAGCCAACCTCGAACACGACATCGCCAATCAAAAGTACGCCTCGCTCACGGCCGATCGCACCGAGGCTCTGGTGAAGGAAGGCATTGCCTCGCGCGACCAGGGCGATCAATTGCGGGCCAATGCCAATGCGCTGGCCAAAGCGATTGAGGCGGACAAGGCGGCGATCGAAAGCGCCAAGGCCCAGATTCTGGCCGATCAAGCCAATATCGACAACATCAAAGTTCAGCTTAGCTACACCACCATCACCTCCCCGATCGACGGGCGGACCGGCAACGTGGAGGTAAAGGTTGGCAATAATGTCGCGCCGCTGACTGTGGAAGTGGTGACCATTAACGAGATCGAGCCCATCTATGTCACCTTTGCCGTGCCGGAGGCCAGGCTGGCCGATGTGAAGCGCTATTCCGCCGGCGGAAAACTAGCAGTCACCGCGCGCTCTCAGGATGGCAGCACCGAATTCGAACAGGGCGTTTTAACCTTCATCGACAACTCCGTTGATACCACCACCGGAACGATCAAGCTGAAAGGCACGTTCCAAAATAAGGAGCGCAAATTGTGGCCGGGGCAATTTCTGAATGTCACGCTCCGCCTGACCACGCAGCCCCACGCCGTCACGGTTCCCAACGAAGCCGTTCAAAACGGCCAGGACGGGCAATTCATCTATGTCGTCAAAGAGGATCGGACAGTGGAGGCGCGAAACGTGGAAATCGGCACGCGGGTCGATCAGGACTTAGTCATCTTGAAAGGCCTGCAGCCGGGTGAGACGGTGGTGACGGAAGGCCAACTGCGGTTACAGCCCGGCAGCCGGGTACAGACCGGAGAGGGCCGCCGCGGTGGACGAGGCCAAGGCCAAGCCACCGATACCGGAAAGGGACGTTCCGGCTAGGAGCGGTTGCGCGTGAACCTCTCGGAGATCTTCATTCGGCGTCCTATCGCCACAAGCCTGCTAATGGCGGCCATTGCGCTGTTTGGGCTGGTCGCCTATTTCACGCTGGCGGTTAGCGATCTCCCGGCGGTCGATTTCCCTACACTCAACGTTCAAGCCAATTTGCCCGGCGCCGATCCGGCCACGATGGCCTCGTCGGTGGCGACCGTGATGGAGCGCCAATTCACCACCATCGCGGGCCTGGATTCGATGACCTCCTCCAGCAGCGTCGGGCAGACGCAGGTGACCCTGCAATTCAGTCTGGACCGCGATATGGACAGCGCGGCCGTGGACGTGGAAACGGCGATTGCCGAGGTTTTGCCGCTGCTGCCCGCAATGCCCTTCCCGCCGTCGTTCAAGAAGCAGAATCCGTCCGACCAGGCGATCATGCAGCTTACGCTGACGTCCCCTACGCTGCCCATGAGCCAGCTGGACGATTACGCGGAGACGCTGGTGATGCCGCGGCTCTCCACGATCTTCGGCGTCTCGCAAGTGAACGTGCAAGGCCAGCAAAAATACGCCGTGCGCGTGCAGGTGGACCCGGACAAACTGGTGTCTAAGCGAATCGGCCTGAACGAAGTCGATGCGGCCATAGCCAACGCCAATCCCAATCTCCCCACCGGCACGATGTTCGGTCCGCAGCAAACCTACACTGTGGTCACCAACGCGGAATTGAAGAACGCCGCGCAGTTCGCCAACGTGATCGTGGCCTATCGCAATAAGGCGCCGGTGCGCTTGGGCGAGATCGCCGACGTGGTGGATAGCGTTCAGGAGACGCGCTCGGCCGCCTGGATGTATTCGGGGGATACCCAAAAGCGGTCGGTTCAGCTTTCCGTGATGCGGCAGCCCGGCGCCAACACAGTGGCCGTCATCGACGCGATCAACAAGGTGATTCCAGATCTGCAAAACCAGCTTCCTCCTTCCGCGACTCTCGGCGTGCGCTTCGACCGGGCGAAGACCATCCGCCAATCCTTCGCGGATATTCAGCTCACCATGCTGGTCACGCTGGCCTTGGTGGTGGGCGTAATCTTCGTCTTTCTACGCAACGCTTCCGCCACGATCATCCCCAGCATGGCGTTGCCCTTCGCGGTCCTGGGCACCTTCGCCATGATGGCGGTGTTCAACTACAGCCTGGACAACCTGTCGCTGATGGCGCTGATTTTGTCAATCGGCTTTATCGTGGACGACGCGATCGTAATGCTCGAAAACATCATGCGGCACATCGAGCATGGCGAAAAACCGTACGAAGCGGCTTTGAAAGGATCCAAGGAAATCGGCTTCACGATTCTTTCCATGACCATTTCGCTGGCGGCGGTGTTCATCCCCATTTTGTTCATGGGAGGGATTCTGGGGCGATTGTTCCGCGAGTTCGCCGTTGTCATCACCACTGCCATTCTGATCTCCGGGTTGGTCTCCATCACGCTGACGCCGATGCTGTGCAGCCGCTTCCTGAGAGTGCGCGCGCCGGGTACGGAGCCCTGGTGGTCCCGCGCGGGCGAATGGTGTTTCCAGAAAACGCTGAAAACCTATGGATGGACCTTGCATGGGGTCTTGAAATGGCGGCCGGCCATGGGTTTGGTCTTCGTCGGAGTGCTGTGCCTGACCGTGTATCTCTTCCGAATCGTACCCACGGGATTCATCCCGGAGGTGGACCAGGATACGCTCCAGGTAAATTTGCAGGCCCAGCAGGGGACCTCGTTCTACAAGATGGTGGAATACCAAAAGGTTTTGGCCGACATCTTGCGCAAAGATCCCAATGTGGAAACATTTCTGGCCAACGTAGGCAACGGCAACTACAACCAGATGCAGATCACGCTGAAGCCACGCAAGGAGCGCCCGCTTTCAGCCCAGCAGCTCGTGGATAAGCTCCGCCCGAAAATTTCGAACTTTCCGGGCTTCAAGGTTTACATCAATATGCCGCAGGCGATCCGCATCGGCGGCCGGTCGTCCAGCAGCAATTACCAGTTCACGCTTCAGGCTCTGAACGACGACGACCTTTACAAATGGGCCGATGTCATGGAACAGGAGATCGCCAAGCTGCCGGTGGTTCAGGATATCGGCACCGATCTGCAAATGAGAAATCCGCTGATGTCGGTGCAGATCGACCGCGAGCGCGCCGCCAAGTACGGGCTGAACGCCAAACAGATCGAGAACGCGCTTTATAGCGCTTATGGCCCGGAGCTGACCAGCAACATCTACACTCCCGCGAGCCAATATCAGGTGCTGGAAGAGATGAAGCCGCAGTATCAGGAATGGACCGAGTATCTCTCGAAAATCTATTTCAAGGCGGGCAATGGTCAGCTTGTTCCGCTGGATTCTCTGGCGAAAGTCATTCCCTCCGTGGGGCCGCAGAGCATCGCCCATTCGGGCCAGCTTCCGTCCGTGACGCTGTCCTTTAACGTAAAGACGGGCGTGTCGCTGGGCCAGGCCACCGATGCGGTAAACGAATTGGCCAAGCGCGTCTTACCGCCCACGGTAAACGGCGCGTTTTCCGGAAACGCGCGCGTGTTCCAGGACTCGCTATCGAATCTGACCATTCTTCTGGTGGTCGCCATAGGGGTGGTTTATATCGTGCTTGGCGTGCTGTATGAGAGCTACATTCACCCTCTCACGATTCTTTCCGGATTGCCATCGGCCGGCGTAGGCGCTCTATTGACGCTGATCCTCTTCGGCAATGAACTCAACATATATTCCTTTGTCGGGCTGATGATGCTGATCGGCATTGTAAAGAAAAACGCCATCATGCAGATCGACTTCGCTCTCGAGTTGGAACGGCGGCAGGGCAAGTCGCCGACGGAAGCGATCTATGAGGGCTGCCTCATCCGTTTCCGGCCGATCATGATGACCACCATGGCGGCGATGCTGGGCGCGATTCCGATGGCGATGGGCTACGGCTCCGGCGGCGAGGCCCGCCGCCCGCTGGGGCTCTGCGTGGTAGGCGGATTGGTCTTTTCGCAGCTTATGACGCTGTACCTGACTCCGGTAGTCTACACCTACATGTCCGGCGTGTTGACGTGGTGGCGTAGCCGCAGGCGCGTGGCCGCGCCCGCCCCGGTGCTGGAGTTCGGAGATTAGAAGGAATGAAGCTCTGCAAAACCACAAAAGACGCTAAGAAAACTCCAGCGTCCTGGCGGCCTTTGCGAGAGCTTTTTAGTAGCAAATGAATATTTCCGAGCCATTCATACAGCGCCCCATCGCGACAAGCCTGCTCATGGCTGCGATCGCGCTGTTCGGCACGGTGGCCTACAAATCGCTGCCGGTGAGCGATCTGCCGAACGTCGATTTCCCCACGCTTCTGGTGACGGCGGCGCTTCCCGGCGCGAGCCCCGAGACCATGGCGGCGGCCGTCGCGACGCCTCTGGAAAACCAGTTTTCCACCATCGCCGGCCTTATCGCCATGACCAGCGTGAATTCGCTGGGCACCACCCAAGTTACGTTGGAATTCGATCTCAACCGCAGCCTGGATGGCGCGGCGGTGGATACGCAGGCCGCCATTACGCAGGCGTCCAAACTTCTCCCGCAGAATATGCCCACGCCGCCCACCTTCACTAAGGTGAATCCGGCGGATCAGCCGATTATTTTTCTGTCGCTCCGCTCGAAACTGGTGCCGCTTTACAAGCTCGACGAGTACGCCGAAACGAGTATCGCGCAGCGCATCTCCACCATCAGCGGCGTCGCGCAGGTGCAGGTGCTGGGGCAGCAGAAATACGCAGTCCACGTGCAAATGGACCCGCGCGCGCTTGCTACTCACGCGGTTGGCCTGAACGAAGTCGAAACCGCGCTTCAAAGCTGGAATGTCAATCTTCCCACCGGTCAAATCACGGGACCGCAGCGAGCGTTCACTCTGATGGCCAGCGGCCAGTTGACCTCGGCCGATCAGTACAAATCCCTGATCGTCTCCTACCGCAACGGAAATCCCGTCCGCCTCCAGGAACTGGGCACGTTGAAGGACAGCGTCCAGGACGAAAAGACCGGCTCTTGGTACTACGAAAACGGCAGCGAGGGCGAGCGCGCCATCGTGTTGGGCATCCAGCGCCAACCGGGCACCAACACTATCGCGGTCACCGACGCCATCAAGCAACTGATTCCCAAATTCCGGATCGAGCTTCCGCCGTCGATCAAAATGGACGTCCTGTACGACCGTTCCGACACCATCCGCGAATCCTACAATGACGTCGAGTTCACCATGCTGCTGACGCTGCTCCTGGTGATCGCGGTTATTTTTTCCTTCTTGCGAAATGTGTCCGCGACGGTGATTCCCAGTCTCGCGCTGCCGTTCTCCATCATCGGCACCTTTTCGGTGATGTATCTCCTGCACTACAGCTTGGACAATTTGTCCATGATGGCTCTGATCCTATCGGTAGGCTTCGTGGTGGACGACGCCATCGTGATGCTGGAGAACATTTTCCGCCACATGGAGATGGGGAAACGGCCTTTGGTGGCGTCGCTGGTTGGCTCGCGCGAGATCGGCTTCACCATCGTTTCCATGACTCTGTCTTTGGCCGCGGTATTCATTCCCGTGTTGTTCATGGGAGGCATTCTCGGGCGGCTGTTCCGGGAATTCGCGGTCACCATTTGCGTGGCGATTTTGATCTCGGGAGTGGTTTCCGTCACGCTTACGCCGATGCTCTGTAGCCGCTTCCTCCGGGCGCCGGAGCATGCCCAACGATCCTGGTTTTATCGCGTCACCGAGCGGTTCTTCGAGGCGATGCTGCGCGTGTACGACCGCACGCTTCAGGTCGCGCTGCGCCACCGTCTGGCGACCATGGGCGCCTTTGTACTGGTGCTGGCGGCCACCGGGTATCTGTTCGTGAAAATCCCGAAGGGCTTCATTCCCGATCAGGACACGGATCAATTGCTGGTGGTCACCGAAGCGGCGCAAGGGACGTCGTTCTACGAAATGGCCCGCTACCAACAGATGGTGGCCGACATCGTCAAGCAGAATCCCAACGTGGAGGCGCTGATGTCGACGGTGGGCGGAACGGCGGCTTCCACGCTCGGCGGCCCCAACTACGGGGAAATGATCGTGCGTCTGAAGCCCCGCGACAAACGTAAGGAGCTGGTCGGTAAAATTATCGACGACCTTCGCCCCAAGGTAGCCGATATTCCAGGGATGAAGGTCTACCTGCAAAATCCGCCCACCATTCAGATCGGCGGGCAGGTGACCAAGAGCCTTTATCAGGTTTCGCTCGTCTCTTCCAACCGCACGGATCTGTACGATTCCTCGAAGAAGCTAATGGACGCGGTCGCCAGCGTTCCCGGCATCGACGACCTGTCCAGCGATCTGGCGATCACCAGTCCGCAGGTGAAGGTCGCCATCGATCGCGATAAAGCCGCCGCGCTTCAAATCAACGCCAATACCGTGGAAGGTGCGTTTTACGATGCGTTCGGGCCCAAGTGGGTCTCCACGATCTATGCCTCGATCAACGAATACCAGGTGCTGCTCGAGCTGGAGCCGAAGTATCAGGCCGATCCGCGAGCGCTTTCCCTGCTGTATTTCAAGTCTTCGGGCGGCCAGTTGATTCCGCTGGATACGCTGGCGACCATCACGCAGGAGGCCGGCCCCCAAGCGATCAACCATTACGGCATGCTCCCGGCTGTCACGCTATCGTTCAATTTGAAGCCGGGATTCGCGCTTGGCCAAGTCATGCCGCGCGTGCAAGAAATTGCATCGCAAGTCGTGCCCAGCGACGTCAGCATTTCCATCCAGGGAGCCGCGAAGGAGTTCGAAAGCTCGCTCAGCAATCTTTCGATCCTGCTGATCGTCGCGGTGCTGGTCGTCTACATCGTGCTCGGGATTCTGTATGAGAGCTACATTCATCCCTTGACGATTCTCTCCGGTCTGCCCTCGGCTGCGTTCGGAGCGTTGGTGACGTTGATGCTGTTCCACATGGACCTGAACATCTACGCGTTCGTCGGCCTTATCATGCTGATCGGAATCGTCGAGAAAAATGCGATCATGCAAATCGATTTCGCGCTGGAAGCGGAGCGTAACCAGGGCTTCGCGCCGATGAAAGCGATCTATGAAGGCTGCCTGATCCGTTTCCGGCCGATCATGATGACCACCATGGCCGCGCTGCTAGGCGCGGTGCCCATCGCCATCGGCTATGGCGCCGGCGGAGAAGCCCGGCAGCCGCTGGGATTGGTAGTAGTCGGCGGCCTGATGTTCTCGCAGTTAGTGACGCTTTATCTGACTCCAGTCGTTTACACCTACATGGCGGCGTTGCAGACGCGTCTGGGCCGCGGAAAGCGCAAGAAGAGCGCGCCCGCGCGGGAAGAAGCGGTGGAGACGCCGGCCTAGGCTGTTATAGGCGCCGAGAGTCTTTCCCCGGCTCCGATATAATCGAAGTAAGTCCCCCCTTTCCGTGGCGCGAAGCCACACAGGCGATTCGAAATGACGCTTACATCCGCATTTTCGGCTGTTGCTGTATTTGCAATCGGCGTTTCCATGCCGGTGATGGCCCAATACGGCCTGCCTGCCGGCGCTTCCGCTAGAGTCCTTTCGGGGGGAATCCAGTCGTCCCCCGAAGATCAGTTCCACGGAAGCGTGGCGGCCGGCAAGGCCACGTCCACGCCCATCGATCTCTCGCTACAGGAGGCAATTGATCGCGGCATCAAAAACAATCTGGGACTGCTGGTGCGAGGGAGCCTCACCAGCACGGCGCGAGCCGACCACCTGCGGGCTCTCAGCGCTCTTTTGCCGACCGTAACCGGCGGAATAACCCAAACGGAGACCCAGATCGATCTTGCGGTTTACGGCTTTCATGTGAGCGGTATTCCTCTCGTCGTAGGACCGTTCTCGTATACGGACGCCCGAGCCTATGCTTCTTCATCCTTGTTCGATTGGACGTCGATCAAGAACTTGCGGTCGGCGGCGGAAAGCGCGCGGGCGGCGGACCTTTCCGTGGAAGATGGGCGCGATCTCGTGGTCCAAGCCGTGGCGTCGGGATATCTCGCGGTGCTCGCCGACGCCGGACGCGCCGAAGCCACCCGCACACAAGCGCAGACGGCCGAGACGCTTTACAACGCCGCCCGCGACCGGCACCAGGCCGGGCTGAGCGCAGCCATCGACGAACTGCGCGCGCAAGTCGAAATGAAGAGCCAGCAGCAGCGGCTGGTTGCCGCCGAAAACTTCTTGGCTCGCGACAAGCTCGCGCTGGGACGCGCGGTCGGACTACCTTTGGGTCAGGATTTCCGGCCAACCGATCAGGCGCCGTTTGTGCCGCTAGAGGCTCCGAACGTCGACCAGTTGTTGAGCCGGGCCTACGAAACGCGAGCGGACTACCGTAGCGGGGAAGCGCAGGTTCGGGCGGCGGAGCTTGCCCGCGAAGCCGCGGATGCCCAGCGCTATCCCACCGCTTACCTGGAAACGAACTACGGCGCCATCGGTCAATCCCTCGCCAACTCTCATGGCACCTTCACCGTGGCGGGATCGGTGAGTTTCAATATTTTCGACGGCGGGCGCATTCGCGCCAACCAGCAGGCCACCAGCGCCGAAATTCAACGGCGGCGCGACGAATTGGCGGATCTCCGCGGAAAGATCGATTTTGAGGTGCGTACGGCCCTGCTCGACTTGAATACCGCGGCGGAACAGGTGTCGCTGGCGCGCAGCAATCTCGATCTCGCAAATCAAACGCTCAATCAAGCCCGCGACCGCTTCGCGGCGGGCGTAGCCGATAACATTGAGGTAGTGCAGGCGCAGGAAGCTTTGGCGGGCGCCAGCGAGGACGCCGTCAATAGCTTGTACGCCCACAATCTGGCCAAAGTTGCGTTGGCCCGAGCCGTCGGTGGCGCGGAATCTTCGCTGCGGCAATATCTGGGAGGGAAGTAGATGGCGCAGGTTTTGGAGAGGGAGGCTCACCCCACGGTCCGCCGGGAGCGCCGCGCCTGGAAATTGGTGAAGTGGGCTCTGGCTCTCATCGTCTTGGGCGCGATTGGCGTAGGCGCGTACACCGCATGGGATCGGCTCTCCAGAGTCGAGTCCACCGATGATGCGCAGATCGATGGGACCATTGTGCCGGTCAGCTCGCGGGTGGGCGGCTACGTGGCTCAAGTGCTGGTGGGCGACCAGCAGTACGTCAAGGCCGGGGACGTGCTGGTCCAATTGGACCGGCGGGATTACGAGGTTGCCGTGGCTCGGGCGCGGGCCGATCTTGCGGACGCCGAGGCGGGACTGCAAGGCGCTCGCAACGGCGTTCCGGTCGCCTCGATTTCCACGACTAGCGCTCTGAACGGAGCGCGATCCGCGCGCGAAGACGCCTCAGTCGCGGTGAGCTGGGCAGAGCAGCAGCTTGGGGCTGCCCGCGCCCGCATGGGCGCAGCCGAGGCGAACGTTCGCGTCGCGCAAGCCAACCAGAATAAGGCCGCTCAAGACACGGCGCGCTATAAGGTCCTGGTGGACAAGGACGAGATTTCGCACCAGACGTACGATCAGGCTGTCGCCTCCGCTCAGGCCGCGCAGGCCACCGTGGAGGCCCAGCAGGCAGCCGTGACCGAGGCGCAGCAGAATGTGAGCGCGGCCGAGAAATCCGTGGATCAGGCGCGCGCGAAGCTGCAACAGGCCGACGCCGCGGTGGAGGGAGCGACGGTTGGTCCCGAGCAAGTGAAATTGGCCGAGGCGGGCGTGGCCGTCGCGGCGGCGCAGATCGCCCAAAAGAAAGCCAGTCTCGATCAGACTCAACTGAACTTGAGCTATGCGACGATCGCAGCGCCGGCGGAAGGCGTGGTGGGCCGCAAGGCGGTCGAGCCCGGCCAGAATATCGCCGGCGGGCAGCAACTGATGTCGATCGTCAACCTGAACGACATCTGGGTCACTGCCAATTTTAAGGAAACACAGCTAAAGGATATGAAAGTTGGCCAGAAGGTGGATATCGAGGTGGACGCCAACGGCCGCGTCTACACGGGCAAGGTGGAGCGGATCTCAGGCGCGGCTGGCGCCAGATTCAGCCTTCTACCGCCCGAAAACGCGTCAGGCAATTTCGTGAAAGTGGTGCAACGCATCGCTGTCCGCATCTCCATCGATCCCGGTCAGAACGGCGATCTGGCGTTGCGTCCGGGGATGTCGGTGACGCCGAAGGTTCACATCCGGTAAGTCCCCGCTTGGCAGTGGCGCACGCTTCAGCGTGCAGCGGCGAGCTTCAGCTCGCCGCATTTGACCGTTCTAACTGACCTTTCGAGCGAGTTTTGCCGCGCTGATCGCCTGGCCGACGTGCCTCTGGGTGTGCTCCGCGATATGAGTCAGCAAGCCGAGCACTGTCGTGGGCAGTCGCTTGCGTCCGACCTCACGCGCCTCGGCAAGCCGATCCGGGTCGATGGACCGTGCCAGACTCTCTACGCCTTGAAAAACTGTGTCCGTCTGCGCAAGCAATTCTTCGCGCGTAGCGCCGGCCTCGTGCTCGCGGCGCAGAAATTCCATCTGAGCTTCCGAAAGCTGCTCGCCGCGCAAGTACGTGGCAAGGCGATCCGTGCTTCCGGCAATGTGCCGGAGATGGAATCCCACAGAGCCGAACCCATGCGGTGTCGCCCAGATTTGCGCGGTAGTGAGACCTTCGGTATGCTTCGCCAGATCCTCGCGTGCCTGTTGAAATCCGTAGAGGGATGGCGCAATAAGCGGATGGACGCCGGCAAGTGGTCCTCGCATCCAAGCTTCGGGGAGTGGCATATGACCATGGTAAGATGACCATAGCCATGAGCACAACTATTGCTGCCGGCGAATTCAAAGCCAAATGTCTCTCTCTGTTGGACGAAGTCCAGCAGAGCCGAAAAGAATACGTCATCACCAAAAGGGGAAAACCCGTGGCGCGCCTGGTGCCCACGGAAAACAAGAAAAAGTACGATGAGGTTTTCGGGCGGATGAAGGGAACCGTCAGAATCCACGGCGACATCTTCTCTACGGGGGAGCGATGGGAGGCGGATGAGTGAGTCTCCGCTCCTGATCGACACGCACTGCTGGCTTTGGATGGAGGGTGGCTTAGCCGGACAATTTTCGGCCGCTGGCCTTGCTACGCTTCGCAAGGCGGCGGCGGAAAACCGGATTCTGCTCTCGGTCATCTCTATTTGGGAAGTCGCTCTGCTTGAATCTAAGGGCCGCATCGGTTTATCAATGGAATGCGGTGCTTGGGTCCGCCAAGCTCTGGCGACGCCCGGATTGACGCTCGCGCCGATCACTCCCGAGATCGCGATTCAGAGCACTCGCCTCCCCGGCGCGCTGCACGGCGACCCCGCCGACAGGCTGATCGTCGCGACCGCTCGCGCCCACGGAGCCACCTTGCTGACCAAAGATGAGAAGTTGCTCGCCTACGGGCGCGCCAGACACGTCGCGGTGATGAGCGCGTGAGTGTGGAAACCACGGCGCGCGCCTTCGTGCAGGCGATCAATCGCCGAAATTCCGAAGAACTGGCGGCTTTAATGACCGGCGACCACGCCTTTGTGGACGGCCTGGGCGTCAGATTAGAGGGCAGGGAGCGGGTCAAGGCCGCATTCGACGCATATTTCCGAATGGTTCCGGATTACACGATAACGGTCGAGGAGACCTTCAGCGAAGGCCCGGTCACAGTGATTCTGGAAGCGCGCAAGGAACCTACTCGGAGGATGGATCTCTGCCTCCGGAGAATCGTTGGCGCATACCGGCAGCGTGGCGCGTAACCGTTCGCGGCGAATTGGTCGCAGAATGGCGTGTTTACGCCGACAACGAACCCATCCGGAAAATTGCGGGAATGTCTCGCCGCCACTGATCTCACGGGGCATGGTTCCCCCAATGTCACCGCATCCCATGGCGGCAATCGTGCGCGGTGTGTCCTGCTGGCCGAGCTGACAAACGGATGAACGCGCCGTCGCAACGCTGGACAAATTTGATGTATCCTTAGCCCGATGCCGCACTTGTTTCTTTCTCAAGCTTCAGGGCACGATCCTCGAAATCGTCTGCGCTTTGAAGTCGTCGCTACAGTCGGCCTTCTCGTTGTGGCTTCGGGCCCTCTGCCGGCTCAGTGGATAAAGTACCCAACCGCGGGCGTACCGCGGAAGGCCGATGGAGCCGTGAATATGTCGGCCCCCACGCCTCGGCTGGCGGACGGCAAGCCCGATTTTTCGGGAATCTGGACCACCGCGGAACCCAATGTTATCCGGGCCGGGGCCTTGTCGAGTCCACTGGAAAGAGCGGCCGCTAACGGACCGCGGAGTCTCAAAGACGCGGAGACTCCTGGCGACCCGAGCCACATCACCGGCTCGCGTCAAATGGCGAATATCGGCGTCGACCTTCCGGGTGGGCTGCCCTATCAGCCTTGGCTTGTGCCCATCGTCAAGGAGCGCACCAACAACTTGGCGAAAGACGATCCACATATTAAGTGCTTGCCGGATAATTTCATTCGCGCCTACGGCATGCCGCATCTGCTGAAGTTTGTCCACACGCCGAATCTTTTGGTGATGCTCAATGAGCTGAACGCGGGATATCGCCAGGTCTTCACCGATGCGCGGCCGCTGCCCGAAGACCCGGCGCCCTCATGGCAAGGATATTCTTCGGCGAAATGGTCCGGCGATACCCTGGTGATCGATACCATTGGGCTGCGCGACGATACGTGGATCGATTGGAATGGAAGCGTCGTTACGCAGGCAGCTAAGGTGCGAGAGCAGGTGCGGCGCCCGGATTTCGGGCACTTGGAAGTCCAAGTCACAGTGGACGATCCCAAGGCCTACACGAAGCCCTGGACCGTCACGTTAAAGCAGCGCATCGTCGTCGATACGGAGCTGATCGACGAAATCTGCTTGGAAAATGAGCAGTCGCTCAAGCACATGAAGTGAGCCGTTCATTCCCTCTACGCTCGGCCCCTCCCCGCTCGGTAGTGACGCGGCGTCGATTCCTCGGCCACCTGGGCGCCGTCGGTGGTTCGTCGCTGGTGATGACCGCGCTCTCCTCGTGGGACCTGATGGCGGCGCCGGCGGGCGAACGTCCGGTGCTCTCCGGCCGCCCGCGCAACGCGAAGGTGCTCGTGCTCGGCGCGGGCGTCTCGGGCCTGGCGCTCGGTTACGAGCTCTCCCGGCTGGGTTACGATTTCCACATACTCGAGGCGCGAGACCGAGTCGGCGGCATCGTGTGGACCGTGCGCGGAGGCACAACGCACACCGAGATCGGCGGCGAACGCCAGCACTGCGGATGGGACGAAGGACAGTGGCTGAACGCGGGCGCATGGCGCATTCCGTATATGCACACCGGCGTGCTGAACTACTGCAAGGAACTAGGCGTCCCCCTGGAGATCTTCGTCAACGAAGCGGACGCCTCGTACTTCTACTATGAGGACGCCGCTGTCGGCTCGCTGGCGAACAAGCGCGTGCGCTTGCGCGAGGTCAAGGCCGACATCGTGGGCCAGGTAAATGAGCTTCTGGTGAAGGCCATCGATCAGCGCTCCCTGGATCTGCCTCTGACGGCTGAGGACCAGCAGCGGCTCGCCCGTTTCCTGGTGTCCGAGGGCTACCTGGATGCGAAAGACCGGCGCTACAAGGCTTTTGCCGATCGCGGCCCGGGCGATCCCTATCAACTGAGCGCGCTCCTGCAATCGGGATTCGGCAGCCGGATAAGGTCCATTCCTGCGCGCGACGGCACGGCGGCGGCCCCGATGTTTCATCCCATCGGCGGCATGGACCAGATCCCGAAGGCCTTTGCGCGTGCGCTAGGGCCGAGCCGCATCACATTCAATGCCGAAGTGCAGTCGGTGAAACAGGACGAGCGGTCGGCCACCGTTGTATACCGCGACACAAAAACGGGACGGACGCACGCGCTCACCTGCGATTACGTCGTGATCTGCCTGCCGATGTCGATCCTTGCCAATCTCGATTGCGCGCTCCCTCCGGACACGATGGCGGCGGTGCGCGCGACTACTTACAGCGATAGCGCCAAGATGGGCTTGGCGATGAAGCGCCGGTTTTGGGAGGAGGACGACCAGATCTTTGGCGGGCACCTTTACTCAAACCTGCCGATCGGCGAGTTCTCGTATCCCTCCACCGGATACTTTTCCCGCAAGGGCGTGCTGCTGGGCCTGTACACGAACGGCGCCGTGGCCGGCCTGATCGACAAGCCAATGGCCGACCGCGTCGAGCACGTGCTGACGCATTCAAGTAAGGTCCACCCTCAGATCCGCCAGGAGTTCGAGAGCGCCTACGGCGTCTGGTGGCGAAAGGTCGAATATAGCTGCGGCGGCTTCGCGACCGGAGCGCCGCCCGCGCGGCGCGCGCAGTTGTCGAAGTTCGAAAACCGGCTACTGATTGGGTCCGCGGTAACCGCGCCGTATTCCGAGCCCGACTGGCAGGAGGGCGCCGTTGCCGCCGCCTGGCAGGCCCTGACCTCCCTACACGAGCGTGCGATGCGCGGCTGATGCAGCGGACCTTGCCGCCGAGCCCTCCGCTGGGCCGTCCGTAAGTTCGACGCCTTCGGGTGGAGCGGTAAATGCCCCTGCGACCGGATCATAGAGCTGGCTTTGCTTCACGGCGATCCGAGATGGAAAGCTCTTCGCAAGAAGGTGGGCTTGCCCGATTAACAATCTGCGTGAGTTGGCGCCGCAGACGGAGTGTTCGCAACTTACCGCAGCGCAGCTTTGGCGGCAAAATCCAGCACCCACGAGGGGAAAATGCCCAACACTAGAGTCCCTACAGCCGACGCATACACCGCAATCTTCAGAGCCGCGCCCGCGGGGGGGAGATTTTCCGCCGCTTCGCCGGGCTCGCGGAAATACATCACCACGAGAATGCGTAGGTAGTAATAAGCGGCTACGGCGCTGTTCAGCAACCCCAGCACGGTCAGCCATACGAGATTGGAATCCAGCGCAGCTTTGAAGATGTAGAACTTCCCGAAAAAGCCCCCAGTGAGCGGCACGCCGATCAGGCTCAGGAGAAAGATCGTCAACATCGCCGCCATCGCGGGCTGGCGTTGCGCCAGACCGGCGAAATCGTCGACTTGCACATAGCGCTCGCCTTTACGCGAGAAGTAAGTAACCACCGCAAATGCGCCGATATTGGTGAACGCATATGCAGCGAGATAAAACATGGCGGCGGCCGATCCCGCGCCCGAATGCGCCGTAACCGCCACCAGCACGTAGCCGGCGTGCGCGATCGAGCTATAGCCGAGCAGCCGCTTGATGTTCGATTGCAGAATCGCGGCGAAATTTCCCACCGTCATCGTCGCCAGCGCCACGCCCCAAACCAGAGGCGCCCAAGTGGAGGAAATCGGTCCGAATGCCGTGAAGAACACGCGCAGCAGAATCGCGAATGCCGCGCCTTTGGGGCCAACCGTCAGAAACGCCGCCACCGGCGCGGGCGCGCCCTGATACACGTCCGGCGCCCAGCTTTGAAACGGCGCGGCGGAAATCTTGAACGCGAATCCGACGAACATCAGCGCCGCCGCGGTCGAGACAAAGGCCAATGGCTCGTTCGCGTTCAATAGCGACCGCCGGATCTCGATCAGATTCGTCGTCCCCGTCACTCCATAAATCCAGGCGATGCCGTACAACAAGAATGCCGTGGCGAAGGAGCCAAGAAGAAAATACTTCAGCGCGCTCTCGTTGTTGCGCGCGTCGTCGCGCAGATAGCCCGCCAGAATGTAGGACGCGATCGACGAGATTTCCAGACCGATGAAGATCATGATCAGCTCGTCGGCGGAAGCCATCAGCGACTGGCCGACGGTACTAAAGAAAATCAGGGCAAAAAACTCGCCGCCCAAGGCATTTTCTTTGCGGAGATAATCGGCCGAGGTAAACACGGCCAACAGCGCGACGCCGATTACCAGCACCCGGAAAAACGTCGCGAATCCGTCCACGATAAGCATGTTCTGGAAAGCCGGCCCCGGATCGGCGTAGGCCGCGATCGCGGCCGCCATCGCTCCTAAAAGCCCGGCAACGGACAACGGCACGAAAATGCCTTTTTTGTTATCGGGAAGCACCGTCTCCAGCAGCATGATGAACACGCCCATCAGCGTCATGACGATCTCGGGCAGCACCCGCATGTATTCGGCCGAGGTGGGTAGGAAATTAGCGGGCATTCAAGATCACTTTCGCTTGCGCCTGAGCGGGATGCGTTTGCTGCAATAGTTGCGCGTTTTGCGCGCTGATCGGCGGCAGGAAGCTCTGGGTAAACGTGCCCATCCACAGCATCAGGGCAAGAAGCGGCAGAATCGCCGCCCATTCGCGCGGCGTCAGGTCGAACATATAATGACTCACCGGTTCGGCGGCCTTTCCGAAAAACGCACGCTGATACAGCCACAGCATGTAGCAGGCGGAAAGAATCACGCCCAACGCGGCGAAAATAACCCAGGTGAAATTCGTCTGCGCCGTCCCCTGCAGCACCAGGTACTCGCCGACGAAGTTGTTCAGCATCGGAAGGCCGATCGAAGCCAAAGTGGTGATCAGGAACACCGCCGCCAGGTTAGGCGCTGGCGTGGCCACGCCGCCGTACGCCGAGATTTCAAGCGAGTGCCGCCGCTCATACATGTAGCCGACCAGCATGAACAGCGCGCCCGTAGAGACGCCGTGGTTCAGCATCTGATACACCGCGCCATCGAACCCTTGCTGAGTAAAAGAGAAAATTCCCAGGACCACGAAGCCGAGGTGGCTCACCGACGAATACGCCACCAGCTTCTTCATATTCGGCTGCACCAGCGCCACCAGCGCGCCATAGATGATTCCGACAATCGCCAGCCCGGCGACCCAGGGCGCGGAACTCCGCGAAGCGTCCGGGAACAAGGGCAGGCAATAGCGCATCAGCCCATACGTGCCCATCTTCAACATCACCGACGCCAGCATCACGGAACCGGCGGTAGGCGCCTCCACGTGCGCGTCAGGCAACCAGGTATGCAGCGGAAAGATCGGCACTTTGATCGCGAAGGCGCCGAAGAAAGCCAGGAACAGCAGCATCTGCGTGCGCGCGTCGAAGGCCAGCCGGCCCGACGCTATCTGCGACAGAATGTCGGAATAATCGAACGTGCCGGCCTTGTTATACAGATAAATAATCGCCGCCAGCATCAGCACCGACCCGGCCATCGTATATAAGAAGAACTTTACCGCCGCGTAGATGCGCCGCTCGTGTCCCCAGATGCCGATCAGGAAATACATCGGAACCAGCGATATTTCCCAAAACGTGTAGAACAGGAACAGGTCCAGCGCGACGAAGACCCCGATCAGTCCGAATTCCAGCAGGATCAGGAACGCGAAAAATTCCTTCACGCGCTTGTCGATGTGCTTCCACGAAACCAGCACCGCGATGGGCGTCAGCAGCGTCGAAAGCAGTACCAGCCACAGACTCAATCCGTCCAACGCGACGTGATAGCGGATCGGCGGAAAGTTAATCCAGGGCACGTTCGTTTCGAAATGCCAACCCGCGGGCGCCGCGAACCAATAGGGGGCGATCAATCCCAGGGACGCGACGAATACAATCAGGGACACCACCAGCGCGCCCATGCGCGAGGCTTTGGGATTGTCTTTGGGAACCAGCAGAAGCAGGAAGAAACCGGCAAGCGGTAGAAACAGAACAGCGTCGAGGAGCGTCATCGTAGGCCTCCTCTCAGTTCCATAAACGCGATAGCGATGAGCGACCCGGCCACCACCCAAGCGGCATAGCTTCGTATATAGCCTGATTGCGCCATTCGCAGCAGGTTTCCGGTCGCGCGCGCCACTGCGCCCACGCCGTTCACCGCGCCGTCCACGACGCGAACGTCACCCACCCGCCACAACACCTGACGCGAGCCATCGATCACGGGATTGACCACCGTGGCCGCATACAACTCGTCGACGAAGTATTTGTTATAAACCCATCGGTACGGTCCGCTGAACGTGCGCGCGAGCGCGTCCGGAATCGCGGGAGCGGCCAGATAAAACAGCGCGGCAAGCCCGATGCCGATCAGGCCGGAAGCGACCGACACATACATCAACCACGGCTCGCCTTCGCGCATCTCACCGAAGATCGGCTCCAGGAATTTCGGAATATTTATATAGCCGCCCACCAAGCTCAGCACGGCTAAAAGCGCCAGCGGAATCCACATCACGGCCGGAGATTCATGGATGCCGTGTCCGTGACCCGCGCCGTGCGCGTCGGACCCATGCTGGGGGTCGGGATGCGGCGAAGAGGGCTCGCCGTAAGCCTCCTCAGGCTGCGCTGGTTTGCCCCGATATTGACCAAAAAAGCACAAAAACAGCGCTCTAAAGACGTAAAAAGCGGTCATTCCGGCGGTGAAAACGCCCACCCAATAGATCCAGGGCGCGCGTGTGTAGGCCGCGGACAAAATCGCATCTTTGCTCCAAAAACCGGAGAATGGCGGCACCCCGGCGATGGCGACGCCCGCGCAAAACAGCGTGATACATGTGATGGGGACCTTCTTGGCCAGCCCGCCCATTTTTTCCAAATCCTGCTCGCCCGATAGCGCGTGGATTACGCTGCCTGCACCCAGGAACAGGAGCGCCTTGAAAAACGCGTGCGTCATCACATGGAAAACACCCGCGGAAAACGCGCTCACGCCCAGGCCGACGAACATATAGCCCAACTGCGAAACCGTTGAATAGGCGAATACTTTTTTGATATCGGTTTGCGCCAATCCGATCGTCGCGGCGAAGAATGCCGTGGCGATGCCGATCACGGCGACAACATCCATGGACACCGGCGAGTGCAGATAAAATTGCGAGCTGCGCGCGACCATGTAAACGCCGGCTGTCACCATCGTCGCGGCGTGAATCAGCGCACTCACCGGCGTCGGACCGGCCATCGCATCGGGAAGCCAAACATACAGCGGAATTTGCGCCGACTTTCCCGTGGCGCCCACCAACAGCAGCAGAGCGACCGCGGTAATCCAACCCGCCTGCGTTTCCACCGGCATAGCCCGCATTGCGTCGAACACGCGAGCGAAATCGAGCGTGCCGAAATGCACGCCGATCAGAAAAATCGCGAGTGCGAAGCCAAAATCGCCGATCCGATTTACGATAAAAGCCTTGTTGCCCGCATCCGTCGCGTATTTCTCCAGAAAGTAAAAGCCGATCAGCAGGTAGCTGCACAAACCCACGCCTTCCCATCCGACAAATAACAACAGGAAGTTCGCGCCCAGCACCAAAACCAGCATGAAAAACATGAACAGGTTGAGGTAGGCGAAGAAACGGTAATAACCGCCTTCATGGGCCATGTAGCCGACCGAATAGATGTGAATCAACAGTCCGACGCCGGTCACGATGCCGAGCCACACGGCCGTGAGCCGGTCCACTGCAAAATCAACACCGATGCTGAAGGATCCGGATTGAATCCAGGTGTAGTAGTGTTCGCGATACGTGTCGAGCAGGCCGCCGTTAAAGGCGCCGAGCGTATTCAGGGTCTTCACGGCCCAAATGAAGCTGAGCAGCACGGAGCCGACCGCGATTGTGTTAATCGCCGCTTTCGAGAGCCGCTTGCCGAACAGCCCGTTCAGCGCGAAGCCGGCCAACGGAAAAATGGGTATAAGCCAAAGTTGCATTAGTTCTTGAGCGAACTCACTTCGTCGATTTCCAGAGTCTGCCGGTTTTTGAACACGGTCAGGATGATGGCCAAACCAACCGCGGCCTCCGCGGCTGCCACTACCATCACGAAAAAGCTGAAAATGTGTCCGTCGTTCTGCTTCAATTTATAAGAAAACGTCACAAAGCTCAGATTCACGGCATTGAGCATCAGCTCGATCGAAATGAATACGGTGATAATGTTGCGGCGGAACAGGAAGCCCGCGATGCCCAATGCAAACAGAACCACGCTTAAAATCAAATACCAGGTAAGCGGAGGCTCAGCGGGGAGCGGTGGCATTAATCGATCTCCTTCCGCGCCAATACAATCGCGCCTACGATTGCGATCAGAATTAGGATGCTGGTAACTTCAAACGGCAGCAGATACTGGGTGAACAGACGGACGCCGATGGCCTGCGCGGAGCCACCGTCGAATCCGCCGAACCTTACATCGCCCGACGGGGGAAGGAAGCTCTCGAGAACGTAGGCGACCGCGCCCACGAACAAGAACAACAGCGGAGGCCCGGCCCATCTCGCCCAGATCCTTGGCGAGGTCCTACGCTCCTTTCCCGCGTTCAGCAACATGATCACGAAGACGAACAGCACCATAACCGCTCCGGCGTACACGATGATCTGCGCCGCGGCGATAAACTCACCGCCGAGTTGCAGGTACATCGCGGCCAAAGCGCCCATGACGCCCACGAGCGACAAAGCGCTCGAAATGGGGTGCTTTTGGAAGATGACGTTGATTCCGCAGCCTACTGCGATCACCGCGAGGATCAGAAAGAGAATTGTGTCCATATTACTTCGTCGTAAGCGCCACGGCGAGACTGGTGACGAACAGGTTCAACAGCGCCAGCGGAAAAAGGAAAAGCCAGGCGAACCGCATTAATTGGTCGTAACGGAAGCGGGGGAGCGTGGCCCGAACCCAGATAAACACAAACAAAATCGCGCCGGTCTTGGCGCCAAACCAAAACAACGGCAGCAGAATAGGCTGCGCCGCCGGAATCAGGAAAACCCCGGCGATAATCAAAAATAGAACGCCGAATACGGGAAGCGTGATGCGGTCGAAGGGTCGGGCCGGGTTGATGGCGTGATAAAAGCAGAGCGCCGCGCTCGCCAGGAACACGATTGTCGGCACGTAAATCGATCCGTATTGCGCGGGCCATGGCGGCTGCCAGCCGCCCAAGAATAAAAGCGTCGCCACGCACGACACGGTCACCATATTGGCGTATTCGGCCATAAAAAACGCCGCGAATTTCATGCTCGAATACTCAGTGTGAAATCCCGCCACCAGCTCGTTTTCCGCCTCCGGCAAGTCGAACGGCACGCGATTGGTTTCCGCGAATCCCGCGATCATGAATACAACGAAAGCGACAATCTGCGGAAACGGGCTATGAAAAATACCCCAATTCGGCCAAAATCCGAAATAGTAAAAACCCTGCTTGACGACGATTTCGCGAAAGCTGAGAGTGTTGAAGATCAGCAGCGGCGCGGCGATCGCTAGCGCCATCGGCAATTCGTAACTGATCATCTGCGCCGAACTGCGCAAACCGCCCATCAGGGAATATTTGTTATTCGACGACCAGCCGGCCAGCGCCACCCCGTAAACACCCAGGCCTGAAATCGCCAGAACGAAGAGCACGCCGATATTGAGGTCGGTGAGTTCCATGCCCGTCCGCACGCCTGCCACGTTGATCACCGGCCCGAAGGGAATCACGGAAATAGTGATGAGCGCGAACGTTACCGCTATAAAGGGCGCCAGCAAATAAAAGACCAGGTTGACGTGCGAAGGTATCATGCCTTCTTTGGTGATGAGCTTAATTACATCCGCCAGCGGCTGAAGCAATCCATGCGGCCCCACTCGCCGCGGCCCGACGCGCAGTTGCACGTGCGCGATTACCTTTCTTTCGATCCACTGCAGGTAGGCCAGCGTATGCATCAAAATCACGACAACGATCGCCGTTTTGATAAGGCTGAGAATGAGGTAGTTCATGCGAGGACCTCGCCGGGGGCGACCGGACGGGGAGCGGCGTTGTCGTGGTACAAAGCTCCGGGAGACTCAATCACCGCCTGGAGCGTGTTCGAATAGCGGCCCAGCGAGCCCGACGTAAATAGCGTGTCCCCCGCCGACTGAATATTTCCCGGCAGTGCGGCCACGCGCCCGTTCAGAGGCATCGTCGCCGCCGCGCCGCCCGACGCGATCACCGGCAGCGGCACGCGATATCCCGGCACGGACCTCGAAATCTCTTCCCACACTTTCTCGGGGAGCCAGATGCCCAAATTCAGCCCCATTTCCTTGGCGATCAGACCCATGATCTCTAAATCCGTCTTGGTTCCCATCGCTTTGACGGCGGCCTTCAATTTCTGAACCTCGCCGCAGGTGTTGGTGACGGTTCCGTTCTTCTCGTAAGCGGACGCCGCGGGCAGCACAACGTCGGCACGTTTCGCCGTCTCGGTCATGAATAAATCCTGCACCACGACGAATGCTTTCGCCGAGGCAAGTTCCGCGTTTTTCAGCGGATTCGCTCCGATCACCCACAAAACGTCCAGATCGGGCGAAGCGAGCATCTGTTCCAGGCTCATTCCGCCGTCTCGCGGAACGACGCCCATATCGAAAGCGCCGCGCGAGTTGGAATAATCCACCAAGCAGACGTATTTCACCGGAATTCCGAGCGAGTCGCCGAACGCGACCAGGTTCCGAAGAGCGTCCCCTTGGATGCCGTCGCCGAAAAGGATGACCAGATCGCCTTCGGCTTTCAGTTTGTCGCGCAGCGACTCGACGGCGGCCAACTCCCCGCCCTTCTGCACATGAATCGCGGTCGCCCCCTGCTTTTCTTCTCGCACGATTCCGTAGCTCACGGCGTAAACGCGCGCGCCGTGATGGCGGACGTTGGCGCGGATCTGATACGCCAGCAGCGGATGCTGCTGCGAAAGATCGCTGCCTACAATGAGGGCCGCCTTGGCGCTATAAAGATCGTCCACCGAGGCAAGCGCGTCCGTCCGTCCGGAGAGCGCGTCGAACAGCGTCGCCAGATCGCCGGTGCGATGATGATCGATATTCGCCGTTCCCAGCCCCTGACGCGCGAACTTCTGCAAAAAATAATTCTCTTCGTTGGTGGTGCGATTCGATCCAATGACGCCGAAATTCGCGCCGGCTTTCTTGAATTCGGCGAGCTTGCCGCCTATGATTTCCAGAGCCTTAGACCAGGAAACCGGCTCGAACCCGCCGGCGGTTTTGAGCATCGGCGACTGCAGCCGCTCGGGGTGCTCGGTGAAATCGAAGGCGTAGCGGCCCTTGATGCACAGGAATTCCCCGTTGATGCCGCTGCGGTCGCGATTATTGCCCCGGATGATTTTTTCGTTGCGCACGCCCAGCGTGGTTTTGCAGCCATCGGCGCAATGCGTGCAAATCGTGCCGACGTGGTTCATCTCCCAAGGCCGCGTCTGATAACGATATGCGCCGCTGGTGAGCGCGCCGACCGGGCAGATATCGATGCAGGCCCCGCATTCGTCGCATTCGAGGTAATCGTGGCGGTTGGGAACGATCTCGGAAATCGCGCCGCGATCGGAAACCCCCAGCGCGTTCACGCCGATTCCTTCATTGCACACGCGCACACAGCGGTAGCACAAAATGCAGCGTGGGGCGTCGAAATACACCACCGGCGACCACTGTTTTTCGGGAACGTGCAGTTTGCGCTCGGTGAAGCGGCTCTCGCCCGCGCCATAGCGGAACACCATGTCCTGAAGCTCGCATTCGCCGCCTTTGTCGCATACCGGGCAATCCAGCGGATGATTCGTCAGGAGGAATTCGAGCGTGCCTTTGCGCGCCTGCCGCACGATGTCCGATTCCGTGCGCACCACCATGCCTTCGGCCACCGGAAGAGTGCAGCCCACCTGGAGCTTGGGCGTCTTCTCCACTTCCACCAGGCACATGCGGCAGGCGGCCTGAAGCGTCAGCCCTTCGTAGTAGCAGAAGGCCGGCACCTCGATGCCGTTCTCCCTCGCGACTTCGATCAGCAGCTTGCCTTTTTCGGCCTGGATCTCGCGCCCGTTGATGGTGAGTTTGACGGTTTCCGGCATGTCTAAGCAAGCGGGGCTGAAGCCCCGCGCGGACTGAAGTCCGCCCTCCCGTTTAGCCGCTTTTCGAAATCCTCGGGGAATTTATCGACGATTGAAATTGTCGGCATCGCGGCTGCGTCACCCAATGCGCAAAAGGTTCGGCCCAGCATGTTTTTCGAAAGCTCGCCGAGCAGGCCCACGTCCTCGCGGCGGCCTCCGCCGTCCGCAAAACGTTGCAGAATTTTACGCAGCCAGGTGGTGCCTTCGCGGCACGGTATGCACCAGCCGCAGCTTTCGTGCGCATAGAAGCGCATGATGCGCAGCGCGAACTTCACCATATCCGTGGTTTCATCCAGCACGACCATGCCGCCTGAGCCGAGCATGCTCCCCGCCTTGGCCAACGTGTCGTAATCCATCGCGATATCGCATTCCTCGGCCTTCAGCAGCGGGCACGACGAGCCTCCCGGCACCACGGCTTTCAGTTTTTTGCCGCCCGGAATTCCGCCCGCGACATCATAAATCGCCTTAAGCATGTTGTAGCCGAGCGGCAGTTCGTACACGCCGGGTTTATTCACGTGCCCGGAAATGCAGACCAATCGCGTGCCGCCGTTTTTCGGAGTCCCCAGCGCGGCGAACGCGGCGCCGCCGTCGCGAACGATCGCCGGAACCGCGCTGAACGTTTCCACATTGTTCAACAGCGTCGGGGACGCCCACGCTCCGGCCACCGCCGGAAAGGGCGGCTTCATCCGCGGAATGCCGCGCTTGCCTTCGAGCGAATCGAGCAGCGCCGTTTCCTCGCCGCATTCGTAAGCGCCCGCGCCGGAGTGCGTGTAAAGATCGAAATCGAAGCCCGACCCGGCGATATTCTTCCCGAGGTAGCCTTTCGAGTACGCTTCCGCGATCGCGCGATCCATCCGGTCAAGCAGATACCGGTATTCGCCGCGAATGTAGATATAGCCTTTGTGCGCGTCCAGAGCCAAGCCTGCGATCAGGATGCCCTCGATCATCTGATGCGGGTCGTATTCCATCAACAGCCGGTCCTTGCAAGTGCCCGGCTCGCTTTCATCCGCATTGACGACGACGTACTTGGGTTTTGGCGAAGTGCGCGGGACGAAGCTCCACTTCAGGCCGGTTGGAAAACCCGCGCCGCCGCGGCCTCTGAGCGCGGACGTCTTCACTTCGTCCACAATCTGCTCCGGCTTCATCTCGCGCGCTTTCAGGAACGCCTTGAAACCGTCGTTGGCGAGGTAGGTGTCCAGAGACTCGGAGTTATCCAGGCCGAAGCGTTTGCTGACTACCTTCGTTTCGAGGGGGCTCGGTTCGTTGTAGAGTTGCTTCGGCATCTTAAGATTCTCTGGAGTACAGCCCACGACCGGACGGCGGCTGAAGCCGCCGTTGCAGGCTGAAGCCTGCTCCACCAGCCCTCATTGGACTTTCCTCAGGGCGTCGATTAGCTGGTCGAGCTTTTCCGGCGTCACGAAATGATGAAAATCGTAGTTAATCTCCACTGCCGGCGCCCATGAGCAAGCGCCCATGCATTCCACTTCTTCGAGTGAAAACTGTCCGTCCGAAGTCGTTTCCTTGTGCCCGACTCCTAATTTTTTCTTCGCGTGCTCGTACAATTCTTCGCCGCCCACCAGCAGACAACTGATATTTGTGCAGACCTGGACGTGGTACTTGCCCATGGGCTTGCGGTGCAGCATCGAATAGTAGCCCACCACCTCGTCCACCTGCAGCGGCGCGACCTCGCAGCGGCGCGCCACCTCTTCGATCAGCTCCTGCGTGATAGCGCCCACCTCGTCCTGCGCGTAGATCAGCATCGGCACCACGGCGGACCGCTTCCGGCCCTCGGGATAACACGCCAGCATTTTTTGGAATCGCTCTTCAAGCTGCGGGGAGAAGGTCATTAGCGGTCGGTATCTCCCAGCACGAAGTCCATGCTGCCCAAAGCGGCGATCGAATCGGCGATCAAAATTCCTTCGAGCATCCTTGGCAATCCTTGCAGATTACCGAAGCTGGGCGTGCGCATGTGGACGCGGTAAGGCTTCGAAGTGCCGTCGCTGACGATGTAGTATCCGATCTCGCCGCGCGGCGATTCGATGCACTGAAACACCTCGCCCGCGGGCACGCGGAAGCCTTCCGTGACGATCTTGAAATGATAGATCAGCGCCTCCATCTGGGTCTTCATCTTCTCGCGGTCCGGCAAAACCACGTGAGGGGCGTTCGCCGTGTAGGGGCCTTCGGGCATCCCTTCCAGCGCCTGGGTGATAATTTTGGCGCTCTCGCGCATTTCCTGCAAGCGCACACGATATCGCGCGTACACGTCGTTTTCCGTGCGCGTAATGACGTCGAAATCGAATTTTTCGTAGCCCGAATACGGCTCGTTCTTGCGAAGATCCATCGGAACGCCCGCGGCGCGCACCATGGGACCGGTGACGCCCAGATCCAGCATGTCCTCGAGCGAGATGAACCCCACGCCCTGTGTTCGCTTCTTCCAGATCGGATTGGCGTCGAGCAGTTCTTCGTACTCGTCCACCTTGGCCGGAAATGCGCGGATAAATTTGCCTACCGCCTGCTGCCATCCGCGCGGCGCCTCCAGCGCAAGCCCGCCGATGCGGATGTAGCTGGTCATCATACGCTGGCCGGAGAACATTTCCAGGATGCGCAAGATGTCTTCGCGCTCACGGAAGCAGTAGAAAAAGACCGTCATCGCGCCGATATCCAGCGCGTGCGTTCCCAGCCACACCAAATGGCTGTTGAGCCGCGATAGTTCCGTCATCATCACGCGCATCCATTGCGCGCGCGGCGGAATTTCGATTTGCAACAGTTTTTCGACCGCCAACGCGTAGCACAGATTATTCGACAGATTCGCCAGATAATCTACGCGGTCCGTCAGCGTGACCACCTGCTGCCAATTCTTCTGTTCGCACTCCTTCTCGATGCCGGTGTGGAGAAATCCGATGTCGGGCTCGGCCTTAATGATCGTCTCGCCTTCGAGCTCCAGGACGATGCGCAGAACGCCGTGCGTGGAAGGATGCTGCGGACCCATGTTCAGGGTCATGCGGCGCGGCGCGGCAGGCGACTCCGGCGGCTCCTGAATCGCCGGAATGGTGGCGACGTGTTCCTCGAATATCGGCGTCTTCTTCATGCGCTATTCGTTTCCGTACCCGTATTTGTAGCCATGCACCGGATAGTCCTTGCGCAGCGGATAGCCTTCCCAGTCGGTGGGCATTAATATTCGGACGAGGTTGGGATGATTGCGGAAGACGACCCCAAACATGTCGTACACTTCACGCTCATACCAGTTGGCGCCGCGCCAAACCGCGGTCACGGAATCGATTTCCGGGTTCGCGCCGCCCAGGCTGCATTTCAGGCGAACCCGCCGGTTCCGCTCGATTGAGTGCAGATGATAAATAATCTCGAACCGGGGTTCCTCGGGATACCGGTCGACCGCCGTCACCGCGCTCAACCGGACGAACTTCTCGCCATCCTTCAAATGCCGGCAGAGATCCACAATACGGGAAGGATTGGCGATCAAAGTGGTCTCGCCGAACGCTTCTACGCTCTCCTGGATCGCAGGATGGTTCATTTGAACTCCGCCGCTTCGCCATCCCGGTGCGGCGTCCAGTCCAACACGCCCTTTTTCCAGACATAAAAGAAACCCGCCAAAATCAGGACGATGAAGAGAGCCATCTCGAAAAACCCGAATAGCTTGAGCTGCCGGTAGACCACGGCCCATGGGTAGAGGAAAACAGCTTCGATATCGAAGAGGATAAAGATCATCCCCACCAGATAAAACTTCACGCTGAAGCGCTCGCGCGCCGAGCCGACAGGCGCCATGCCGGATTCGTAAGGCGTGTCTTTCAGGGGACTCCGAGCGCGCTTGCCGAGCAACATCGAAATGGAAATCAGCGCCGCGGCGATTCCGGCTGCAATGACGATCTGCACCAGGACCGGAAAGTAAAGCTCGGGATAGGTTGTGGGCATGACTCGAGCCCCGCAGCGCTGCCGGTTATCGGCCGGGTAAGCGTACCCGCGAGAAATCCGGCTCCGCGTTATACGTCGCGCGCTGTAGGCCTAACTAGTTACTATAATGACCGCGGAAAGGCTCTGTCAAACGCCCAAAACGGAAATTACTGAAAAGGAAAACGATCCAGGAGCACCTCAAATGGGCGCCGCGCGCGTTTAGGCGAAAATATCATCGACGCGGAGGCTCGTGCCGGGGGCGAAAAACAGGGGGATCTCCTGCCCGGAGCGATACGTGAGCGAACGGTCGTCTGGCGTCCATACTTCGATCTCGCGGTAATCGTCGTCCACTACCCAGAATTCGCGCGCGCCGTTCTCCAGGCAGAGCTTCCGTTTCTCGCGCATCTCGGGGGCGGTGTTCGAGGGCGACAAAACCTCAATGACCAACTCGGGCGCGCCGGAGAGGTTTCCATTCGGCGGTATCGCGTCCCAGCGTTTGCGGGAGACGAACGCTACGTCGGCAGCCCAGCATTCGTACTCGGCGAGCGGACGGTAGGCCATTTCGATATCCACTTCGCCGGCGTGACCGGCTACGGATTCGATCAGGCGCCGTATCCTGCGCTGCCTCAAGTAGTGCTTATGTTTGGGCTCCGCCACTTCGACGAGTTCTCCGTGATGGAGCTCCAGGCGTTTGCCCCGCGGATTCGGCAGTTGCTCGAATTCCGCAAATGTCATCGGGCGAGTGATCGCTGCCGGCACAGGGACTCCTACTCAATTATACGAAAGTAGTTTCGGCCGCAGCAGAGCGACACTTCAAAGCGGAGACTGAAGTCCCCGTTGCAGACTTCAGCCTGCTCCACCCACTATAGGCGGCGAGCGACCAGGAGGGTCATGTCGTCCTGCAATTCGTCGGATGCGGTCCACTGGCGCACGCTGTCCATGACGATCTCGATGATCCGGTCATCCTCGCGGTGGGAGTTCTGCTCCAGCAAAGAAATCAGACGGTCCTCGCCGAACATCTCGCCGTACGCGTTCTCGGGTTCGGTGACCCCGTCGGTGTAGAACACCAGAAGATCGCCGGATTGAAGCGCGAGCCGGCTTTCATCGTACCGGGCGAAGGAGAAAGCCCCCACTACCGTGCCGTTCACGTCCAGGCGAGTCACCTCGCCGCCCCTCACCAGCAGAGGCGGAAGATGTCCGGCATTGGTATATGTGAACCGGGTATTCGGCTCGTCGTAAACGCCCAGGCAAAACGTGGCGTATTTTTCCGAAGATGTGGTGGCGTGAAGCTGCCGGTTGAGGTTGGACACCAGGCGCGATGTGGATAGCCCCGCTTCCGCCTCGCGGCCCGCCTCCAACTGCGTGCGCAGCGAGCTTTGCAGCGCGGCCATCAACAAGGCGGCCGAAATTCCCTTGCCGGCCACATCCGCGATCGCCAACGCAATGGTCCCCTCGCCGATGCCTTCGTAATCGTAATAGTCGCCGGAGACGAGTCGCGCGGGCTGGCACACCGCGCGGACTCTCATCGTGCGCAGCTCCGGCGCCTCCTTGGGGAATAGCTGATTCTGCACCTCGCGCGCGATCTCAATCTCCGATTGAAGCCGCTCCTTTTCCTTCGCCACCACCAGAAGCCGCTCGATATTCTCGGTCATGCGGTTGAAGGAGCGGCTCAGCTCGGCGAGCTGATCGTGCCCTTGCACCTCGATTCGGTGCGAGAAATCGCCCTCGATCACTTTCTGGGTTCCCTCATAGAGCCGGTGCACCGCTCCCGTAATAGTGCGGGTCATCGAAATGCCGATCACCCAGGAGACGATTTCAACCACCACGAACACCACCAGGCCCGCGATCAGGAGCGATTGCAGAACGCCCTGCGCGACGTCGGCCTTCCGGTTGAACACCGCCGACAGCACAGCCGACACGCGCGACCGCACAGCGATGAAAAACCCCTGGCCGCCCTTGCCCGGGTGGCTCCAATCGGCCGAGGGTAGCGTCGCGAACCAAACCACATCCGGGTCCAGACGATTGGCGGCAGGAGGCAGAGTGGCTGTCGCCGCGAAATCGCGCGCTTCTTCCACAGTGGCGAACGGCCCATTCGGGGTCGCGCCCGCATCCACCAGCCCGAGATTCGGCACCAAGCCTTCCAACAGTTGGCCAGTGACAGGCGCGGTAATCGTAATGTCGCCCGACGAGGTTTTCGCGTAGCTCCAAAGATAAAAATGGCCGTCGCGCGCTAACACCCCCTTGGTAGGCTCCCAGCCGGGAAGCGGCGCGGGAGGCATCGCGCCTTCCGGATATCGTATTTGGCGCCCACCGGCCTCGCGCAGCAGAATTTCGATGCCGGGATAGCTGTTGCGGTACGAGAGATCCACGGTTCGTTCCATGACCAACGGCCTGGTTTCGGGGTCGGAGCGCGCGATCGTATCCGCCACGGAAGCGAGCGCATCAATGCGACGGTCCAACGCGCTGGTCACCAGATACACCGCAAGCTGGCTTACCAGCGAATATCCTCCGAGAATCGCCAGCGCCGCCACCAGCAGAATGGGGACGATGGAGATGAACAGATAGGTCACCACCAGGCGGTTGCGCAATCGCCAGACGCTTAGGCGCATGGCGCGACGCAGCAGGCGGATCATCAGGCACACTCCGGAAACCAGCAGCCCGATCCCTACAATCAGCCGGAGCGCGCCGGACGGAGCGAACCATCCCAGCGCCAGAAAAAAAACTAGCAGGACGAGAAAGACGAGTCCCACCCTGCCCATCCATTCGAGCGTGATTTTTAGGGATTCGCGCACGCGTGATCTATGGCCGCCCGACCTTGCCCGGAATGCTTATCATACCGACCGCGCTACGGCGCTACCGTTTCCTCGCGGTCGCGGCTTGAGGCGCCGAACGGCGATTCTGAGCCACGACCGCAAGGGCGTGGTCAAAGGCGCCCAGGGTTACACGCGGGATCTCGCGATGGCGGGTACTTCCTTATCCGGCTCCAGATAGTATTTGGTCAGCCCTGTTTCCAGCATCTTAAAAGCCGTGTCGACGTCGTCGGCGAAATCGAACAGTTCCAGGTCTTGCTCCGAAATCATGCCGTACTTCACCAGGGCCTCGAAATTCAGAATCTCCTTCCAGAACGAGCTGCCGTAAAGAAGCACCACCATTTTCTTTTCCAGCTTCTGCGTTTGCACCAGCGTGAGGATCTCCATCAGCTCGTCGAGCGTGCCGAAGCCTCCCGGAAACACCACCAACGCCTTGGCCATATAGGCGAACCAGAATTTGCGCATGAAAAAGTAGTGGAATTCGAATCCCAGCGAGGGCGTGATGAACGGATTCGGACGCTGTTCGAACGGCAGACCTATATTGAGACCGATGGTCTTGCCGCCCGCGTCGTGAGCGCCGCGGTTGGCGGCCTCCATGATTCCAGGCCCTCCACCGCTGCAAATCACAAACCGGCGGGCCGATTCGTGAAGACTGTTACACCATTCGGTGAGCCGCCGGGCCAATTCGCGCGCGTCCCGATAGTACTCGCCGTACGCACCCGTTTCGAAGGTGCGCGCGGAACCGAAGAACACAATGGTGTCGCGGATTCGCTCCCTGCGAAAGTGCGATAGCGGGTACAGATATTCGCTCAAGATGCGCAAGGCTCGCGCGTCGGGGGTATCTAAAAATTCCTGGTTGCGGTAGGCCAGCGGAAGCCGGCCAGGCTGATCGTACGGTTCATTCATGCGTTTGAGGAGCGGCTTGCGCGATCCGCTCTTCTAATCGTCGCATTCTCTTGAAGAGGTCCGGCAATTTCGGGAAGGCCGTCACCGCGCGAAGCCACTCGCGATATCCAAAGGCGGGAGACCCGCTCACCGTCTCGCCGGGCGCGACATCGCCCCCCACGCCGCTCTGCGCGTAAACTATCGCTCCGTCGTGAATTGTCAGATGCCCCGAAACGCCCACCTGCCCAGCCAGCAGCACATCTTTTCCCAAAACGCTCGACCCCGCCAAGCCCGTCTGCGCGCAAATGATGTTATCTTCGCCCACCACGCAGGCGTGGCCCACCTGCACCAAGCTGTCGATCTTGGCTCCTCGTTTCACACGCGTTTCGCCCACCGTGGCGCGGTCAACGGATGTGAGCGACTGGATTTCCACGTCATTTTCGATTACGGTGACGCCACTTTGGACGATTTTCGCGTGCGTGCCGTCGGCTCGCTTGGCGAACCCGAAGCCGTCGCCGCCCACCACGACGCCGTTTTGCAGCGTCACGCGGTCTCCGATGCGGCAATATTCGCGCACCACCGCGTGTGAATGGGCGTAGAAATCGTCTCCAATCGACGCGCTTTCATAGATCACGACGTGTGGGTGCAAGACGGCGTTATTCCCGAGCCTCACGTTTTCCCCGACCACCGCGAACGCCCCGATGGACGCATGATCGCCCACGCACGCCGAAGTAGCGACGCAGGCCAGCGGATGAATGCCCGGTTTGGGCCGCGGAGGTTGATAAAACAGAGCCAAAGCGCGGGCGAAATCCAGATAGGGATTAGAAGAGATCAGTTGGGCGACCGGCAATCCCTCCACCGGCGCCGCTACGAGGATCGCCCCGGCGTGCGTATCCTTGGCTCGGTGGGCGTATTTCGGATTGGCGAGGAAGGTGAGTTCGTCCGGTTCGGCGCGCTCCATTCCCGCGACCCCGGCGATCTCGATGGAGCCGTCGCCCGCAAGACCGCATCCTAGCGCGGCGGCAAGATCGGATAGTTTCATGCTTTTAGAGTAGTGGGGCGCGCCTCCGGGCTGCATCGCGCTCCCGTTCGCTCGTAGCTCGGCATGAAGCATATCGGCCGACAGCCGCGGATCAAGCGGAAGGGCGCGTGTAGTATTCCGTGCAGCGCACAGCGAGGATGAGACCGGCAGGCCAAGAACGTTGGCCTGTCCGCCTTCCGGAGATTAACTGATAATCCCCTTGCGCACCGCGTAAAGAATCAACTCCGGCACGCTGTGCAGGTTCAGTTTCTGCAGGATGTGCGTGCGGTGCGTTTCCACGGTGTAAAGGCTCAGATTCAAGAGATTGGCGACTTCCTTGTTGCTCTTTCCCTCGGCGACAAGCTGCAACACCTCGCGCTCGCGGTTGGTGAGCAGCTCGTAGCTATCCTCGGCGCCCATCTCTTCCAGTTGGTGGACGTAATCCTCTTTCAGGATGCGGCGGACCGCCGGACTAAAAAAGCTCTTTCCTCCGCGGATGGCTTGAATGGCTTCCAGCAAATCGGCCTCGGCGGAATCTTTCAGCAGGTAGGCTCGCGCCCCGGCTTTCAGCGACCGGATCACGTAGCTCTCGTCGCTATGCATGCTGAGGATCGCCACGGCAGTATCCGGACTTTGATTCACGATCTGGCGCGCGGCCTCGACGCCGTTCAGATGGGGCATGGCGATGTCCATAATCACCACGTCCGGATGCTCCTGGGCGGCCAAAGCGACCGCCTCCTTTCCATCGGCGGCTTCCGCCACCACGGTCAGGTTCGGCTGACGCTCCAGCAGCAGGCGCAAGCCGCTGCGCATCACGGTATGGTCGTCGGCGAGGAGGATACGAATCGAATTATTCATGTTCAACTGGCCAGGGGCAACTCGACAGCCACCCTTGTGCCGGCTCCCGGCTCCGAGCGGACTTGAAAGACTCCGCCCAAATGATTCACGCGCTCTTCCATTCCCACCAAACCCAAGCCTCGCACGCGGCGGGCGTCGAATCCGCGCCCGTCGTCCTCCACCGTGAGCACGATTCTGGCGGATTCCTGCTCCACGACTACCTTCACCGTGCGCGCCTGCGAATGGCGCGCGCAGTTATGGAGCGCCTCCTGCACCACGCGGTAGATGCAGGTTTTCAGCTCATCGGGAAGGTCCCCGGCGGACTCCTCCGCCGCCACGTGGATTCTCAGGCCGGTTCGCTTGGAAACTTCCCGGGCTTGCCATTCGAGCGCAGGAACCAACCCGAAGTCGTCCAGCATCGAAGGCCGCAGCAGCAGCGTCATATTGCGGATGACGTTTACGCTGGCCTCAGCCAGCTTGCGGATGGAATCGACATGGCGGCGCACCTCGGCCGAATCGGCCGGCACCCGGGCGGCGTTTCCCGCCTCCATCAACAGCGCCGAAAGAGATTGGCCCACTTCGTCGTGCAGTTCGCGGGAGATCGCACGCCGCTCCTCTTCTTGAGCGGAAACCAGCCGGGCCGAGAGCTCTTTCAGCTCGCCGCGGGCGCGCTCGTTCTCGTCGTAACGTCGCGTAAGCTCGTTTTCCAAGTGAAGGACGCGCTGGGTGGTGAACACGGCTAGCCAGCCGCCCGCAACGATGGTCAGACCGATCATCGCGACCATCCAAAGACGCAGCCGGTCGTAGGTGCGATTGAGCTCGGCGTCTCCGGCGGCCATCTGGCGGGCATTCATCTGGTCGATCCGGTCCACCAAGTCCAGCGCCTCGCTCCTGCGCCGGACCACTTCGCGGTTCAAATATTCACCTCCGAGCACGCGCCGGTCCTTCTCCGGTATCGTGGTGAGGAAATCGAGAAGCCTCCAGTAGTCCTGCACCTGCGAACGCAAATCACGCAATTGAGGCGTGTCGGCCGCGTCGAGGACCACGGCGCATTCGGTCATGCCTTGATCTGTGGCCGATTTCGCCTGGCGCCAAAGATTGAGCTGAAACGCCGCTTGCCCCGGATCGGGCGCCAGCAGATACGCGCGCATGACGATAGCCGACTGATAAATTCCCGTCCGCACCAAATCAAGCGCCGTGGAACGCCGGAGATACAACCTTCTTTCCTGAGTATCGCTGGAACGGACCTGCCGCAATACCAGGAGCGCACTGACGCCTGCCACCATCATCAGCAGCAACAAGCCGCCGAATCCGGCCAATAAGAAACGCCGGCTTGCGAACTTAGAGCGGAACCGCATTTCTAACCCGTCGAACGAACGCGACTTAGTCCAGGGGACAGAAAACGCCACCGCCGCGTTCCGCTGGGCGCGTCTTGCTGGAGAGCACGAACACCACCTGCAGGTGGGTCTAGACCTAAAAATATGGTCCGAGTGAATGCTTCGGTACTAGTCTACCTCGCGCCACATTGTAGGAAATACTGTCCCGGCAGGATTTTCCGGGCACCATTAGGTAGGTTTTACTGGAACAGGAGAATATGAAACAAATAATCCTTCCTGTTGGCGTGATCGGGTTAATGATCGCGTCGGCAGCTTGCTCCAAGAAAGTTGCCGTGGCCACGCCGCCACCGGCTTCCTCCAGCGCTCCTGTCGCTTCCACACCCGCGCCGGCAAGAACTCCGCCTGCGAGGCAGACTCCACGACCGGCCCAACCCAAGCAAACTATAGCGCAGACGCCCGCGCGCAGAACTACGCCGACGGCCGCGGAACGAGCCACCCTGAATCAAAGCCTGGCCCGGCTTGAAGATGCGCTTTTCGATTTCGACAAGAGCACCATCCGCACCGATGCCAGCGTTGCCCTGAAGGACGACGTCGGCGTGATTCGCGACATCCTAAAGAACTATCCCAGCCAGAAGCTGCTCATTGAGGGCCATGCGGACGAGCGTGGGTCCCAGGAATACAATCTGGCGCTCGGCGACCGGCGCGCGCACGCCGTTCAGGAATTTCTCACGTCCATGGGAATTCCCGATAATCAGCTAACCATTGTCAGCTACGGCAAAGATCGGCCGGTTTGCACCGACGAAACCGAGAGTTGCTGGCAGCGCAATCGTAGGGCGCACGTAACCGCCGCCGAATAACGAGTTTTCCCTCCTAGACAGAGCACCAACCAGAGCAAGGCCTCCGTCAAGCTGTGTTTCGACGGAGGCCTTTTTTTTCTCTAATTCGCAATCGGATTTGGAGTGGGCTCGGCTCCGCTTGAGGGGCGCGAGATCAAATCCCACCCCTACTTCGCAGTCGGGCTTTATTTGAGCACTCGGCCTTCCGGATACAGATTCACGGCGGAATAATTGGGTCCTTGCGCGGTCCAGCGTAAATGCCAGCGCCTGGGCGGACTCCGCCGTAACCGCGGCCGTGACCAGTTCGAGTGGATCGTTCTGCAGAGGCGGCCGGGGCAGGTTGTCGAAGTTCTGAATGGTGGTTACGGCGCGTGGAGCCTGCGCAAACGCGGCGCTCCAGAAAATGGGGATGAGAAGGGGAAATCGCAGGGACATGGACAACTCCTCTCTTTCTGGGACTCAGGCTGTCACAGAGACGCGCGCTTGGGACTTGCCGAAGGGTGTAACCTTTTTTTCTACATTGGGTATTCTCTCCTGAGACGTGACGGCAACGGACAACGCATTGATGGCTCGGGTGGGCGCGGGTGAGATTTCCAAGCTCGCCGTGCTGTTCGAGCGTCATCATCGCGCTCTGTTCCGTTATTTCGTGTCGATGAACCGCAGCCGTGAAATGGCGGAAGATCTGGTGCAGGACGTCTTTTTTCGCATGCTTCGCTACCGCTCCAGCTACAATCCGCAAAAGCCGTTTACGGCCTGGATGTACCAGATCGCCCGCAACGCGAGCCTCGATCAGGCGCAGAAACACGGGGCGGAAGTGGTGGGCATCGAAGAATTTATCGAGCGCCGGGCGGAGCCGGCCTCTCCCGCGCCCGGACCAGAGGAGCGCGCTTCGCAGGGGCAGAGTTTGGGGCTCTTGAGACGCGCTTTGGAGCGTCTGCCGGAAGATAAGCGCGAAATCCTGGTGCTGAGCCGGTTTCAGGGAATGAAGTACGACCAGATCGCCGAGGTGTTGGGCTGCGAGACCGCCACCGTCAAGGTCCGCGTGTACCGCGCGATCCGGGCGCTGGAACAAATCTATTTCGCGCTCGAAAAGGAAAAAGCGTCATGACGTGCGATGAAGCCAAACAGCATTTTGCCGAATATTGGAGCCAGTCGCTTTCCGATGCCGACGAGATCGAGCTGGAAGAGCACCTGGGCGGCTGCGATGCATGCCGGACGGAGGCGGAGCGGCTAGGAGCGCTATGGCGGCAACTTGCGCCGCCCTCCGAGGAGCCGGGTCCGGGACTACGCGGTCGATTCTATGAGATGCTGCGCGGGGCGGCCCTTCGGCCCGCTCGATCAAGCCGGCCCCCGGTTTGGCAGATCGCCGCGGGAATCGCGCTCCTGGTGGGAGGCGGCTTGCTCGGCTACGGCCTGCGGCCCAAAGATTCGGAGCTCGCGCAGCTTCGCGAGGAGGTTTCGAGCATGCGGCAGCTTGTGGCGCTTTCCTTGTTGCAGCAACAATCGGCCAGCGAGCGCTTGCGCGGCGTGAGTTGGGCCTATCGCGTGGAGCCCTCGGACTCCGAGGTACTTCAGGCGTTGCTGAATAGTGTGAACGGCGATCCCAGCGTCAATGTAAGGTTGGCGGCCGTGGACGCTTTGCACGCATTCGGATCCAACGTAGTGGCGCGAAAGGGCGTGCTGGGCTCGCTTGAAAAACAGGATGCGCCTTTAGTGCAGGTAGCGATTTTGGATTTGCTAGTGGATTTGAACGACAGAGACGCCGAGCCGGTGTTGCGGAGGCTAATGCAGAATGTGTCCACCGACTCGGGAGTCCGGCAACGGGCCCAATGGGCATTGGAGAAATTACAGTGAGACAGACAATCTTAATCGGAGCGGCGCTGGCGGCGCTGGCATGCGCACAGGACGCCCAGCAGGACACAGAGAAGGTTACCATGCCGTTCAGCAACCCTTCGGGTCCGCACAAGCTTGTCGTGGACGCCCTCCAGGGTAGCGTGACCGTGAAAGGATACGCCGGGCAGGAGGTAGTCATCGAATACACGCCCGGCCCGGGGCGTGGGCGTGGCCGGAGGACCGGGCGAAATCCCGCCGAGCCGCCTCCCGCCGGAATGCACCGCATCGGCGGAAATCGCGATCTGGACGTCACCGAGAGCAGCAACACGGTGACCGTAAAAACCGGCGTATTTGCGCCGGTCAGCAACGTCGTCATCCAGACGCCCGCGGATACATCGGTTACCGTCAAAACCCTCGCCGGACGGTCTATCGATATCGACAATGTATCGGGGGAAATCGACGCCAACAATTTCAGTGGCGCGGTGAATATCACCAACGCTTCCGGAGCCGTAGTGGCGCATTCCATGAACGGCAAGGTGACGGCTTCCCTGAACCGCGTGCCGCCGGACAAGATGATGAGCTTTTCCACGTTTAACGGCGACGTAGACGTGACGCTGCCCGCCGACGCCAAAGCGACTCTTAAGATGCGTGACGACAACGGCGATATTTTCAGCGATTTCGACGTCAAGCTGGAAGCTCAAAGTCCGGCGCAAGCTACGCAGGAAAAGGATAAAAACGGCAGAACTACCCGGCGGGTACGCGTGGATGGAGCGCAGACCGGCAGCATCAATGGAGGCGGGCCTGAGATTCAGTTCACTACCTACAACGGCCGGATTATGATTCACAAGAAGTAGCCGCCCGGTTAAGCGATAGTTCCAGCCCGATGAGATCTTCCCCGATGCTCACGCGTTCGAATCTCGTTTGCGAAAGAAGCTGTTCGAACTCGGCTTTTGTATATGCTCTCTTGAGCAGCATAAAGCGGAACGTCAGCTTGGTGATGAGCGCATCGACTCCGCCCAAGTGCATGTGCTCAACCGCCTGGTAGACGGATTCTTTAGACGCGTCCTTCCGCAGATCGATAATCAGCGCGCGGCCGCCCGGACGCAACACGCGATACATCTCCTTCAGCGCTTGAACGGGCCGGCTGAAATTCTTGAACGCGGCGCGGCACAGCACGAAATCGAACGATGCATCGTCGAAAGGCATATGCGCCGCGTCGCCCTGGCGGAAATCGATGTCCACTCGAGCCTCCGCCGCATTCCGCCGCGCGATCTCCACGAACGTTCGGCTGATATCGAGACCGGCGACATCGTAGGATCCGAGCTTCGCCAGCTCTACCGCGAAATAACCCGGCCCCGGCGCCACTTCCAGCACTCGGGCTTCCGGCGTTATTTGCGCCGCCACTCGCTTTGCGAGCGTCTTGAACTCGTCCATCGACTTGTGGGTGAGCGAGGCGTACCAGCGTGCCGTGGCGCCTTCCATGCCCATCCCTTTGTACGGCTTTTCAGCGACTGCGCGATTCATAAATCGCTCCTTCGATCCCGATGCTAACAACGTATCCTTGCCGGAGAAACATAGAATCGGCCAGCGCCGCGCGCAAAGCGGTGAACGCCGCCGCCCTCGGGAGCGACGCGGTGTACTCTAAACTCATGGAATCTGTTCTGATCGAGCAGTTCTTTCTCGGATGCTTGGCGCACGCCTCGTATCTGGTTGGCTCGGAGGGCGTCGCCGCAGTGATCGATCCACAACGCGACGTCGATATCTACCTGGAAACAGCGAAGGAACACGGTCTCAGGATCGAGCACATTATCGAGACTCACCTGCACGCCGACTTTGTCTCCGGTCACCATGAATTGGCGGAGCGCACGGGAGCGAAAATCTATCTGGGCGAGGGCTCGGGCGCGACCTTTCCGCATGTATCGGTGAAGGACGGGGATTCGATTCGGTTTGGGAATTGCCGGCTGGATTTCACGCAGACGCCCGGTCACACGATCGAAAGCGTCTGCATCGCGCTGACGGACTTGAGCGCGCCCGCCGAGTCCCAGCCGCGAGCGGTCTTCACCGGCGATACGCTTTTCGTAGGCGATGTCGGCCGTCCCGATCTTTCCGGCGATCGCACGCCCCAGGAGCTTGCCGGGTTGCTTTACCAGAGCTTGCACGAGAAGCTTCTGAAGCTTCCCGAGCAGACGGAGGTTTTTCCCGCGCACGGGGCCGGTTCGCTGTGTGGGCGTCAGATGGGCTCCGAGCGGTCCTCCACTATAGGGAAGGAGCGGCGCACAAATTACGCGCTTCAGGCCCGGAGCAGCGAGGAGTTCATTCATCTCCTCACGGATAGTCTTCCGCCCCGGCCGGAATATTTCGGCCGCGAGGTGGAGCTGAACCGGCAAGGCGCCGCGGCCTTGGGCCAGCTTCCTCCTCCGGTGCCGGTGCGGGCGCCTGAAGTCCTCCGTTTGCAATCGGAAGGCGCAATCGTCCTGGATACTCGCCCGGCCATGCAGTTCGCCGTGGCGCACGTTCCCGGTTCCATCCATATTGCGCTCTCCGGCCAATTCGCTTCCTGGGCGGCTCGAATCCTGGGCCTGGATAAACGAATCATTCTGGTCGGGGAGGACGCCGATCATTTGCGGGAATCGCAGATGCGCCTGGCGCGGGTGGGGATCGAGGACGTCCGCGCGTGCCTCGAAGACGGGATCGCGGGCTGGATCAAAGGCGGCTATGAGTTGGACTACATTCCGCAGATCTCGGTCCAGGAGTTTGCGGAGCTGCTTGCGGAAGAGGGAGATCGCGTCGCCGTTCTAGACGTTCGAGAACCCGGCGAAGTCGCGGCCGGAGCCATGCAGGGATCGATCCGGATTCCTCTAGGCCACCTCGCCGAACGAACCGGGGAACTCGACCGTGAAAAACTTCTGGTGGTTCATTGCAAGGGCGGTTATCGTAGCTCCGTAGCCACCAGCCTGCTGCGGCGCGCCGGTTTTCGCGACATCGCCAATCTGACGGGCGGATTCGATGCGTGGACCGCCGCCGGCCGCGAAGAGGCTCGCCTTGCCGCCTCCGGAATCGGCGATCACAGCACCAAAACCGGATGATATAGGTGAGGCAGCCGCGCCTCGCCGATCGCCACCAGATCGCCTTGCGCCGTCACCGCCTTTACGTAACGCGCGCCTTGCGTCGCATGAAACGGGGAGATCCGAAAATCCCTTCCGTTTCGAATCTGCCCCACGGTGGTCGAATCGACGATCTCTGACGGGAAATCGGGCAACAGTTGCGACGCGGGAATGAGCGCCTCCCCCAGCCGGTCCTCTTTGGCAAGCGCGGCGAGATCTTCCAGAGTACGCGCAGCGTCGATCCGGAACTCGCCCGACGCAGTGCGCCGCAAGGATTTGAGAAACGCGCCGCAACCGAGGATCTGCCCGGCCTCATGAGCTATGCTCCTGAGATACGTGCCCGCGGAGCAATGTACCCGCACCTCCACCTCGCCGTGTTCAATGCGCAAAAGCTCCAAAGAATAGACTTCCACCGACACGGGCTTCAATTCCACGGGTTGGTGTTTCCGCGCCAATTCATACGCTGGACGCCCGCCGATTTTTTTCGCTGAGACGGGCGGTGGCGCCTGGTCGAAACGCCCGCGAAAACGAGCAAAAATTGGCTCCAACTCGCTCCGGATGAGCGAAATCGGGCGTTCTTCGGAAGTCCGCTCGCCGTCCGCATCGTAGGTGCCGGTGGAATAGCCGAAACAGATGATGCCTTCGTAAATCTTGTCGTTGCGGGCGTAGAACTGCGCCAAACGAGTCGCTCGCCCGATCACCAGCGGTAGGACGCCGGTAGCGGATGGATCGAGCGTACCCAAGTGGCCCACGCGGCGCGTGCCCGCAAGCCGTCGGAATTTGTTCACCACATCATGGGAAGTCCAGTCCTTCGGCTTGTCGACTACGACGATTCCATCCACCCACCTAATTTAACAGCCATGTAAACTTTCCCCGGACGTTGAAATTATTTCAGGATCCATAGACTGGCCGCCCGTTGCAACCAAAAATGGTAGACGGCTGAAAACAAAGGCAAAGGCCCACGAGGAACTTAGGGAACAAACTAGGTCAATAGATCTCTCCGTAAAATTTACTGCCACTCTCGTGTAATTACGGATTTGAAAAGGCGGTGGCACAAAGGTATGCTGAGATCAGTCGAGCGCCTGGAGGAGGCCATGAGGCGCATTAAGCCCCGTATTCTGGTAGCAGACGATCATCCCGCAATTCTTCAACAAGTTTCCGAGTTGTTGGCGGCCCAATTCGATGTGGTTGGGGTCGCGCGCGACGGAGTTGAGCTTTTGCGCGCGGCCCAGTATTTGAAGCCCGACCTGGTCGTGACGGACTTTCAGATGCCGCGGATCAATGGAATCCACGCCAGCCGGGAGCTGCTTAATAAGCGCATATGCAAGGCGGTGGTGTTGCTAACCATGTACGAGGAGCCACATCTAATCGATGCGGCTTTGAAAGCCGGAATACGCGGATTCGTTTTGAAATCCAGCGCCGCCGAGGAGTTGATCCCCGCCGTGCGCGAGGCGCTTTGCGGCCGCGTCTATCTGTCCGCGATGGCTCGATTCCGTTAAACGAACGCCCGCCGGAATGGCTTGTTCCGCAGGATAATGGAACATGCCGATCTTCGAGTATCTCTGCGCCGACTGTGGCAGGAAGTTTGAGAAGCTGGTGCTGCGTCCAGGCGGCGAGAAGGTACTGTGTCCCCATTGCGGCAAAGATCGGCTAAGCCAGCAGGTTTCCGCGTTTATCTCGCCTGTAGCAGGCAAGCTCAAACCGGCGCCTCGGCAGCATTCTGAATTTCCCGACGGCTTGATCGCGCCGCACGACGATTAGCGTTTCGTTTCACCGGCGCCCGCAGGAACCCGGCTATCGCTTGGAAGAAAAATTGCCGTGTAAGATGTCATGGCAACGAAATCGTCTCATTTGCATTCGAGCTCGCGGTCGAGTTCGAAGGGCAAACGAAAGATTCATAAGGTGATGAAGGAGCATAAGCGGGGCTCCTTGAGTTCCGGCAGCGGCAAAAAGGTCACCAGCCGCAAGCAAGCTGTCGGCATCGCCTTGAACGAAGCGCGGCGTTCCGGCGCGAGGGTCCCGAAGAAGAAAAAATCCTCGAGTCGATAGATCGGGCTGTTGGCCATAAAAAAACCGGGCGGGGTCCGGCGCATTTAGATCTGAGGGATCGTTGCGCGGCGCCCGCCCGGACGCAAAGGCCTGTGCCTGATGAAAGAGATCTACGGCTTCTTTTCGATAATGTTGTTGCCGAACAGGAACCCGATTTCGGCGACAGCTCTGACCTGATTATTGTCCGTCCCGTTGGAGCCAAAGACCAACCCCGGCGTGGAGTTGCCCGCGTGAGCGAAGCCGAGGTCTCCACGGAAGAAGAAGCCGCCCTTCTGGAAAGTAGGCGTTACCGTGAAGGACGTGCCCGTGCTGCCCGGTCCGTACATCAAGTTGACGGCATTCTGCGCCGCGCTCCCGGTACTGGCGATGTATTCAAAGCGCGCGGGCAGCGAAAAACCGTGCGAGAAAGTATGGTTCACCAGGATCGCGCCGCCCTGGGTGGACGCGCCCTTGACCACGCCGATGGCGGCGTTGGTGGGAACGCTGGTGTATTGCCAATAGGGCTGGATGATCCACGATCCCTTGTTGTACGTGTAGATGACATTGTAGATGCTGCCGTTGTTCTGCACCGGCGTGGCGAAGCTCTGGAACGCCGTCTGCCCAAGGTTTCCGCCTGCGACAAACGATATGCTATGCGGCCCGTTGGTGTACGCCAGAGACCCGCTGAGCCACGTGTACTTATTTGAGTAGAAGCCATCGTTCCAGCTCACCGAGGCTGTAAACTTGCCCATGGTCTGGTTCACCTGGATGCCGCGATTCACCAGGTTTTCCTGGTTCCACAACAGGCCGCGCTCGATGTTCATGTTCTCGAAGCTGAAGGTGTATTCAGCGCCGATCAGCGTGGGTAGCTCCCCAATCTGGATGGAGGTGTTCTTGCCGGCCTGGAGTTTCACGAAGGCAACCGGCACCGGGCCAAACAGCGCGGTCATCGTCTTGTCGGTCTGCAAGAACGGCACGCCGAGGGACAAGATGTTGTATGCGCCGGCTTGAACGTAAAATTGAAACCAGCCGTCGGTTTTTTGAAGAAAGACTTGGCCGTTGCTCAGCGCGGCCTGATGCGAGTCGTCGCCCGGAACGGCGTTGTTTTGCACGAGGCCCATGCCGGTGATGATGCCATTGACCGCAAGTTTTCCAAAGGGTCCGGCATCGAAGGTCGCTGGAGGAAGATTCTGAACAGGTCCAGTGATGGCGGGGGTCGGCAGGGCCGCCGGGGCGGCCGGCGCGGCCGGCGCGGTCTGATCGGGCGGGGTCGCAGGCGCGTTTTGAGCGCTGCAAATCGTGGCCGCCCCGACGCAAACCACCAGCGCCGGAAGGAATGCGTGGACGCACGTCAAACGTTTAAACAAGGTAACTACCTCCATTTTTTAATAAGGGCGTTAAGAGCCCGAGCGAACTAACCAGATGCCGGTCCCGCTTCAAAGCAGACGAGGCTTTAGCTGAAAGTCTACGCGCACCTACGGCAAATTGCCAATAGATATTTTTGATGAGTATGATGTTACAAAACCGTCCAGACATGATCCGCCGCACTCGTCTGCGCTCGCTCGCCAAAATCAATCTCGATCTGCGCGTTCTTCACAAACACGCAGACGGTTTTCACGAGATGCGGTCGGTTTTTCACACTATCTCTTTGGCGGATTCGATCGATGTCGAGTTTGAAGGCGCGCGCCGGACGGAAATCGTTTTGGACGATCCGGCGGAAATCCCCGACAACCTCATCGTGCGCGCCGCGCGAACCGTGCTGGAAACGATGCGAGTCCACGCGCGCGTGCGGTTCCGGCTTGCGAAGCGAATTCCGATGGGCGGAGGATTTGGAGGCGGATCGAGCAACGCCGCCGCCGTTCTGATGGCGCTTCCGGCTCTCGCCGGCCGTGCGCTGCCGCTTGAAACGAGCATGGAAATTGCGGCCGGCCTCGGCAGCGACGTTCCTTTTTTTCTTCTGGGCGGAGCGGCGGTGGGCGCGGGGCGGGGAACCGAGTTATATCCTTTACCCGATCTCTCTCCCGAGCCGTTGCTGTTGATCGTCTCCGGCGTGCATGTGGCCACGGCCGAAGCGTATCGGGCGCTGAATCGAGGCTCCGGATTCGCCGGGCTTGGGCAGTCGATGAAGGCCTTCCAACGTTACGTCTGGACGTTGGAGCAGGGCCACTCGGCCGCGGCGGCGAGCGCATTCAGCGCTAACGACTTCGAAGCGAGCGTTTTCGAGCGGCATCCCGAACTGGCGGTGATCGGCGCCAGGTTATGCGCGCTCGCGCCGAAACTCGGAATCGCGGGAGTACGGATGACGGGGAGCGGGTCCGGGATTTTCGCGCTGTTCCGGTCCATCGAGGAGCGGAAACGCGCCAGCGCGAGACTGCAAAGCGATCCGGCTTTCCAGAACTGCCGCCTCGTGCCCGCGGCGCTGGTCGACCGGAGGAGATATCGCCAAATCTGGCGCAAGCAATTGGGGTTTCCGGAACGATCTTGATCCGGATTTTCGTGATACCCTAAGCCGTTTAGCCATGATGCGAACGCTCTCCATTTCACTGCTCATTCTCACCGCGCTGGCGCCGCTGTGCGCTCAGGGGAATTACGAAGTTCAGGTCTATCCCGGGCAGGTGCAGGATCCGGGAACCACGATGGTCGAGCTGCACAGCAACTTTACCGCGCAGGGAAGTCAAACCGCCAACGGAGTTCTCGGCACCGAGCACCAGCAACACGAAACCGTTGAGATCACGCAGGGCTGGACAAATTGGTTTGAGACGGGATTTTATATTTTCACCTCGGCGCAGGCGGGACAGGGATGGCAATGGGTGGGCGATCACATCCGTCCTCGCGTCGCCATTCCCGAGGACTGGAAATGGCCCGTCGGATTGAGCCTTTCGATGGAATTCGGCTATCAGCGCTATCGTTTTTCGCCCGACACGTGGACGCTCGAAATCCGCCCCATCATCGACAAACAGATTGGACGCCTTTATCTCGACTTCAACCCGACGTTCGATCGTTCCTTCCACGGACCGAGCGTGAGCCAGGGGCTGGTGTTCTCACCCAACGCGAAGGTTGGCTGGAATTTCACAAGAAAGATTCAAGGCGGCCTGGAGTATTACGGCTCGGTTGGCCCGGTAACCGGCTTCGATCCGCTGCGGGATCAGGAGCAACAGTTCGTGCCGGCCATCGACGTGGATTTCGGCCCGCAGTGGGAATTCAACTTCGGCGTCGGCGTCGGCGTAACGCAGGCCACCGATCACATGCTGATCAAGATGATTCTCGGGCGGCGGTTCGGGAAGGTCCGCGCGCCGACGGACTGATGTGGGTTCGCCCCCGCTCCCTAGAGCTGAATCCGCGAGAACAGATACCCGCCCGCGCCGAGCAGCCCCGCGCCGATGACGCATAGCACCAGCGTGTCCAGAGGCATGCCGAAGTGGGCGATGCCCACCAGCGCGGCGCGCAATCCGTCCACGCCGTAGGAAAGCGGATCGATGGTAGTGGCCAAGTCTAGCAACCGGGGCAGGTTCGTCAACGGGAACAAGGCTCCGGAGAGAAAGAAAATGGGCATCACCAGAAAATTCATGACCAATTGGAAGCCCTGAAAATCCGATAGAACCGAGGCGATCGCGGTTCCCAGCGCGGTGAACATGACCGCGATCAGGATCATGAATAGAATCGCCCAGGGCAGCAGGGCGAAACTGGTCACCCGGAAGCCGGCGGCCAGGCAGATCAGGATGACAATCAGGCCTTGAATTAGGGCGACGGTCGCGCCTCCAAGCGTTCGGCCGATCATAATCACCGTGCGCGGCACGGGCGCCACCAGCGTTTCCTTCAGGAAGCCGAACTGCCGGTCCCAAATCAACTCAATTCCCGAGAAGATCGCGGTGAACAAGATCGTCATCCCGATCACGCCCGGCGCCAGAAACTGGATGTAGTTGCCTTGTCCCGCCCGCTGGAAGATCGGGCCGAAGCCGAAGCCAAGCGCCAGCAGAAACAGGAGCGGCTGACCGAGCGCCGCGATAATGCGCGGCCTGGACCGGACGTACCGTTTGATCTGCCGCAGCCAAAGAATGTAAATGACGCTCATCGTCTCCTCCCGCGGAACATTCTCGCCATGTTGCGCATTTGATCGAGCGAAGTAGCTTCTTCCTGCCGGATGGTCGAGCCGGTCAGGGCCAGGAACGCCTGCTCCAGCGTTTCGGCGCCGGTCTGTGCTTTGAGCTGCTCGGCCGATCCCTGGGCCACGATCTTGCCGTGATCGATGATGGCGATGCGGTGCGCCACTCGCTCGGCCTCTTCCATATAGTGCGTGGTCATGAAAACCGTGACGCGCTCCTCGTCGTTCAGCTTGCGGACATGGGTCCAAAGCTGATTACGCGTTTGCGGGTCCAAGCCGAGCGTCGGCTCGTCCAGGAACACGATTCTGGGCGTGTGAAGCAAGCCTCGTGCGATTTCCAAGCGGCGCTTCATGCCACCCGAAAACTGCTTCACCGGGTCGTTGCGGCGATCCCAGAGTTCGAATAAAGTGAGCAGATGCTCGATCCGGTCGGCCCGGAGCTTGGCGGGAACTTTGTACAGTACGCCGTGGAAATCCATGTTCTCGTAGGCTGTCAGCTCTTCGTCGAGGCTCGGATCTTGAAAGACTATCCCAAAGCGCTTGCGTGCTTCATTGTGTTGGACGGCGGGATTTAGACCATCCAGCTCCACATGACCGCTGGTGGGCTTGAGCAGCGTGGTGAGTATTTTGATGGTGGTGGTCTTCCCCGCGCCGTTCGGCCCCAGGAACGCGAAGATCTCGCCTTCGTCGACGTCGAAGGAGATATCGTTGACGGCGGTGAAATCGCCATACTTTTTCACTAGGTTGGTTACTTTGATCATGCCCCGTCTAGCCCCTTGCCTCTTTGCCGGCCTCCGGCCGAGCCTCTATCTGGCCTCAGGCCGGTGACGCTTGCCGCCTTCCGGACTGGGTTGGGCGCGTTCGGTGATCTTGGCCATCAGCTCCAGGAAGATCTCGCGCTCGCCAGGGCTTAACGGCTCCAACCAACTCCGCGCCATCGCCATCTTTTTCACTTCAGAACTCGCTCGCAGCTTTTGGCCGAATTCGCTAACGTCCACCTGAACGATGCGGCGGTCCTGTTCCGATCGCGTCCTGACCACAAGCTCTTTCGCCACCAGCCTGTCGATGGTATGCGTCGCCGTACTAAGTGGAACGTTTAATCGCTCCGCGAGACTCGTCATCGTCACGCGCCCATACGCCCCGAGAACGATAAACGTGCGCATCTCCTCGCGCGACATCTCCGGTGTCGGTTCTTCGTCGCTTGTCGGGCGGGCGAGCATCAGGCGATGGAGCAGCGTATCGAAGTAACCCAGCAACCGCGCCGACTGGCCGTCGAGCAAGGACGGCGCTCCGTTAATGGACGTCGCGGGCTCGCCTGTATTTTGGCCCAGCAATATTTGCATTATGAAAGATATTTTGACGGCTGTCAACCCGAAGCTGCCCTTTTATATGGCCTTGACAGGGAGCGGAGATATTTCCATAATCGAAGTATTGAAATGTGCAATAAGGATGCCCTTCGATGAAGGTTAAAACCGTCGTCATAACTATTGCCGTGATTGCGGTATTGGCCGCGGGCACCATCGCCAGCGTGCGCTGGAGCCAGCGCGACCTGGTGACGGTGCAGACCGCCAAGGCCATCCGCGAGGACCTGACCAGCATCGTGACCGCCTCGGGCGAGATCAAGCCGCGCAACTACATTAATCTGGGCGCCAACGCCCAA
>DATBIA010000032.1:0-11966 GCA_036557165.1 Bryobacteraceae bacterium | reverse complement strand
TGCTCATCCACAAAGGCTATCAGCTGGAAGAGGGCGACGATTGGGTGAACACTCCATCCGGCAACCACGAAGAGAAGGTCATTAAGGACCTGCTTCGCAACGTATATGCCGAAAATCCGCAGCACTGGCATCGCATCGTAAAGGAATGGCGCGGCGTCTCGGAAGAGACCACCACGGGCGTGCATCGCCTCTACGAGATGCAGAAGAAGGGCAAGCTTCTGGTGCCCGCGATCAACGTCAACGACTCGGTGACGAAATCGAAATTCGACAATCTCTACGGCTGCCGCGAGTCGCTGGCGGACGGCATCAAGCGCGCGACCGACGTCATGGTCGCGGGCAAAGTCTGCGTGGTCTGCGGCTATGGCGACGTTGGCAAGGGCTCGGCGCATTCGCTGCGCGGCATGGGCGCTCGCGTCGTAGTGACGGAAATCGATCCGATAAACGCGTTGCAAGCGGCGATGGAAGGATTCGAAGTCACCACCGTAGAAGAGACTCTGGGGCGCGGAGACATCTACGTCACCTGCACCGGAAACCTGGACATCATCACGCTCGATCACATGGCGCACATGAAAGATCAGGCGATCGTCTGCAATATCGGCCACTTCGACAACGAAATTCAGGTTGATGCTCTGAACGAGGCCGAGGGCGTGAAGAAGCTGAACATTAAGCCGCAAGTGGATATGTACACCTTCCCCGACGGCCACAGCATCTTCATGCTGGCCGAAGGCCGCCTGGTGAATCTGGGTTGCGCCACTGGCCACCCGAGCTTCGTAATGAGCAACAGCTTCTCCAACCAGACTCTGGCGCAGCTCGATCTGTGGAAGAACAAGGACGAGTACGCGGTGGGTGTCTACACGCTTCCTAAGAAGCTCGACGAAGAGGTCGCGCGGCTGCACTTGGAAAAGATCGGAGTGAAGCTGACCACGCTTTCCAAGAAGCAGGCAGATTATCTGGGCGTGGCTCCCGAAGGGCCGTATAAGCCCGACCATTACCGGTACTAAACCTCTTGGGCAGACGACGAAGATCCAGCCGTCTGCCCAACTCCCTCTGAGAATTTCCCTTCCGTCGACGCACCAATAGAGGTGCACCCTTCAATCGACCGCGGCAAATTGATTCAACAGACGCTGCTTCAGATGGAGAAGCAGTTTGGGAAAGGGGCCGTGCTCCAGCTCGGCTCGCGCAACGTCCAGGCAGTGACAGCCATCCCGACGGGGTCGATTTCTTTGGACGCGGCTCTGGGAGTCGGCGGCTTCCCGCGCGGACGAGTGATCGAAATCTTCGGGCCGGAGTCTTCGGGCAAAACCACGATTGCGCTTCAAGTGATCGCCGAGGCGCAGGCGGCGGGGGGCACGGCGGCTTTCGTGGACGCCGAGCACGCGCTGGACGCCACTTACGCGCGCAAGCTGGGTGTGGACACCGATAATCTGCTTGTCTCGCAGCCGGATTACGGCGAGCAAGCTCTGGAGATCACCAGCGCGCTGATTTCCTCGGGCGCCATCGACGTCGTGGTCGTGGATTCGGTGGCGGCCCTGGTGCCGAAAGCGGAGCTCGAAGGCGAGATGGGCGATAGCTTTATGGGTCTCCACGCAAGGCTGATGTCGCAGGCGCTTCGCAAGATCACCGGAGCGGTGGCGCGCGCCGGAGCTTGCATGGTCTTCATCAACCAGGTGCGCGAGAAGATCGGCGTCATGTTCGGCAATCCCGAAACCACCACCGGCGGGCGCGCACTGAAATTCTACTCGTCAGTACGGATCGAGGTGCGGCGCATCTCTTCGCTTAAAGACGGCGACACAGTGACCGGCAATCGCACCCGCATCAAGGTGGTGAAGAACAAGGTCGCGTCTCCATTCCGCGAGGCGGAAGTCGATATCCTCTACGGCGAAGGAATCTCGCGCGAGGCCGATCTGCTCGATTTGGGCGCGGAGCAAGGCGTGGTGGAGAAATCCGGCTCGTGGTATGCGTTTTCGGGAGAGCGCCTGGGGCAAGGACGTGAGAACGCGCGAATGTTTTTGAAGGAAAATCCCCCACTCCGGCGACGAATCGAAGCTGCCATCCGGGAAAAGATCGGCTTGACTGTATCCAAACCGCTTGGCAAACTTCCCGCCAGCGAACTGGTTCAAGCCGCCGCCTCCAAAACCGCATAGCAGATCTCCGGCTAACTGAATCGTTTTACGGCGCGGGTTCCGGCCCTTTCGCCGGCTCCCCGATCACGCCCTGCTCATTCAGGATCACGATATCCGCGCGCCGGTTGTGCGCCCGGCCTTCCTCGGTCTCGTTCGAGGCGACTGGCGCGCTGTCCGCATAGCCGGCAATGGACATGCGCTGGCGCGAAACGCCGAAGCGAGTCGATAACAATTCGAGAAGGGCGATGCTGCGCGCGGCCGAGAGCTCCCAATTACTGTGAAATCGAGCGGTGCGAATGGGCACCGAATCGGTATGTCCTTCCAACCTGACGGGATTCGGGATCTTGTTGATCGCGGCCGCGACTTTTTCCAGGCCATTGTAGGCGTCGGGCGAGATCACGTCTTCGCCGGAGGGGAAGAGCGCCGCTTGATTGAAGCTCACCACCAGCCCGCGAGGCTGCATGTTGAGCTTGATCTGCCCCGATTCGATCTCTTTCTTCAACTCTTCGGAGAGAACTTTCAACGACGGCACCAATTCCGCCAAAGGCTGAGCTTTTTTCTCCTCGGGAGCTTTTTGCGCGCCCCCGGGTCCGCGCAGCATCGCGTTTCCTTTGCCCGTGTCACCGACGGTCCCGCCTAAAATCGCCGCGAGCATGGCCGACATCTTCTCGCCCTCCAGCGCTTTCTTCACCGAATCGGACACCTGCTGGGCCTTGCCTTTATCGGCCTGCGAAGCCGCGAACATCACTACAAAAAAAGCGAACAAAAGGGTGATGAAATCCGCGTAGGATACCAGCCAGCGTTCGTGATTTTCGTGAGCTTTATGTCTTTTGCGGGCCATTGTCGCCGCCTCAGGCCGCCGCCTCGGCGTTGCGCGCCTGCTTTTTGACCTTTTCCGGTCTGGGCTTTGCCTCGCCGCCCGTGTAGGCTTCGAGCTTGGAGCGAATTAGCTTCGGATTCAGGCCTTCGGCGATCCCAAGTACGCCTTCCAGAATTAATTCTTTGCGCTGGAGTTGCCCCTCGGCGCGCGCTTTGATCTTGCTCGCCGCCGGCAAAAAGAACAGATTGGCCGAGCCGACGCCGTACACGGTGGCCACGAACGAGACCGCGATTCCCCGCCCCACTTCGTCGATATTGGCGAGGTGCTGCATCACCTGAATCAAGCCCAGCACGGCGCCGATGATTCCGATAGTGGGGGCATATCCGCCGGCACTTTCGAAAACCTTCGCGTCCGCTTCCGCGCGCCGCTCCTCGAGCTCGATTTCTAGTTGCAGAATGCCGCGAATTTCTTGCAAGTCGGCGCCGTCTACCGCGAGACTCAGCGCCTTGCGCAAAAACGGATCCGCCGCGCGCTCGGCGGATTGCTCTAGAGAGACCAGCCCCTGCTTGCGGGCTTGCGTGGCGAAGCCGATCACCTCATCGATGGCGCCGTTCAGGTCGGGCGAAGAATCGAGCACCACGCTCTTCAGCCGGCCCATCGCGCCCTTCAGCGTGCGGAGAGGAGTGGAAACCATCACTGCGCCGGTGGTGCCGCCCAGCACGATCAGCGCGGCCGTGAATTGGCCCACGTCCTTGATCCTGCCGCCCTCGATCAGCAGCCCGCCGAGAATTCCGGCGACGGCGACCATCAAGCCCGCCAGAGTTGCTAGATCTGGCCGCGATCCCCCCTTCCCCTTGGATGGGCTTCCGCCTTCAAGATTTGCGCTGTCGTCCGCCACGGTCTCAGCCGCCAGACCGCGAACACTGGCGAGTCGGTTCTATTTCGGCTCCGCCATCCCGTTCAGAACCGGAGGGCTGTCCCGAAAGCTCCGCCAAACGGCTTTGAGGGAAAGCCGCGAGTTGCCGGCGGTAGGAAACAACCCTCCGAATAATCTCATCGGCCGATTCCACCACAACAAACTTTTGTCCGTTGGTCAGGCTCACTACCGTATCCGGCGTGATCTCCAGGTGCTCGATAAGATCCGCGTTCACTACCAGCGGAACTCGATTGATTCGCGTGAGGCGGATCATAGGGAGACGAAAGTAAAGTAGTCCTTCAACTTCTCATCGGCTCCCAGCCACGTTCTTTGAGGAATCGCGTTCCTACTTCAACATCTTTAGGATCTCCCGAAGCTCCTGCCGGAGCGGTTCGATCTTGCCGCCCGCTTCCTCGAACAATTCGCCTTGTTTTCGCCGTTTATCCGGCGGCTTTCCCGCCGGCTTGTCAACCGCGCGCGGACCAGCTTTGGGGCGAGCTTCCAAAAATTTGCGCGCGCCTTCGATGGTAAACCGCTGGTCGTAAAGCAATCGCTTGATCTCCAACACGGTTTCGACATCTTTACGCCGGTAGAGGCGGTGGCCGGTGTCCGACTTCCGTGGCCCCAGGCCTGGAAATTCCGTTTCCCAGAATCGCAGCACGTAAGGCTTGATCCCCGCTAGCCGCGCCACTTCGCCGATGCGGAAATACAGCTTGTCCGGAATCTCGGGCGTTTCGAGAGCCGGAGCCAGAGCCGTTGCGTCTTGAGTCGACTTCATAAACGGTACCCTTATTCTATGTCCCTGCTGGCGGGAATTCACCCCGTTCGCGAAGCGCTGCGGGCAGGAAGGCCGATTGAGCGCGTGATGATCGCGCGAGGCTCAAGCGGGGCGCGCCTCCAGGAACTCATCAATCTTTGCCGGGATCGCCATGTCCCCGTGCGGTTTGAGACTCGGGAGCAACTTGACCGGGCGGCCATGGGCGTTCCTCATCAGGGAGTGATCGCGTACGGAGCGGCTTCCCAATATGCCAGCCTGGACGATACCGCAGCGGGCGGCGGTCTGCATCTGGTGCTCGACGGAATCGAAGACCCGCACAACTTGGGCGCGGTGGTTCGCACCGCACATGCGGCCGGGGCGGCGGCCGTGGTGATTCCCGAGCGCCGCGCCGCCGGACTCACAGAAACCGTCGCGCGCGCCGCGGCGGGCGCCCTGGCGCACCTTCCCGTGGTTCGCGTCACCAACGTGAACCGCGCCTTCGACGAACTGAAACGCCGCGGCTATTGGATCTATGGGCTCGACGAGAGAGGCCAACATACGTACGATGAAATTGATTATGCCCCGCCAACCGCGTTGGTGCTCGGCGCGGAGGGGCGCGGGCTGCACGAGCAAACGGCCAAGCATTGCGATTTCCTGGTGAGAATCCCGCTCCAAAAGGGCGGCGTGGCTTCGCTTAACGTGAGCGTTGCGGCGGGAATCGCGCTGTTTGAGTGGCGGCGGCGATTCAAGCGAGAATAGTCGGGAATGCTTCGATTCGCCGTGGGCGTAGCGTTGTCGGTCGCGGCCTTCGCCCAAACTCAGGAACTGCGACTAACGGCCGGTGAAGCGCGGTCCATGCCCAGGGAATTTGGGGGCTCGCGCATCGCGTCGATTATTTCCTCGCGGACCGACCCTCCGTTGGAATTCCCGCCTCTGGTGACGCTGGATGAGAACGGAGCGATCCGAGTGACGCCGCCACCCGCCACCCCGCGTGGCCAGTATCAAATTCACATCGCCGCGCGATCCGAAGATGGACGCGAAATATCGTCAGACTTGGCGCTCAGCGTGGACGCGGTAACCATCGCGCCCTCCGCTTCCGGCAAGCCGCCAGTGGTGCTGATGAACGGATTTCAACTGAGTTGCCCGGCGAATCCGGATAGCACGCTCGCCAGCGCCGCCGGCACATTTGGCCAGCTCGCCTCGCTGTTGCAGGCCGACGGGCTATCCGTTGTCTTCTTCAACAACTGCGTCTATGGAGCCGGCGCGTCGATCGAAAGCCTGGCCGCACAACTTGGAATTTATCTTTCCTCCCTCGTCTACACCGACGGTTCGCCCGTCACTCGGGTCGATCTGGTAGCCCACAGCATGGGAGGACTGATCGCGCGGGCTTATTTGGCGGGTCTGCAAAGCGACGGCTCGTTGAATCCGCCGCCTGTGCCCGGGATTCGCAAGCTGATCCAGCTCGCGGCGCCGAATTTCGGTTCTTACCAAGCAAGTCTGCTTTCTTCCACGCAGACGGTCGAGATGACGCCGGGAAGCGCATTCCTCTGGAACCTCGCTACCTGGAACCAGCGCGGAGACGATCTTCGCGGCGTGGACGCATTGGCTGTGATCGGCAACGGGGGCACGGAAACGCAGGCCCACCAGAGCGACGGCTTGGTCTCTCTGAGCAGCGGATCGCTCGGGTTCGCGCGCGTCGATCAGCGCACTCGGATCGTGCCTTACTGTCACGTTACTGCGAGCGGTCTCATCGCGCAGATCCTGAATTGCACTGGCCAAGGCATCGCCGACGTGGATAGCCCGGCGCATCTTTCGGCCCGGATTCTACGCTCTTTTCTCGCTGATACGCCGGATTGGCAATCGATCGGCTCAACGCCCAGCGCGGACCCGTTTCTTTCTCAGTCGGGGGGAATCTACTTTGCGGTGGCCGATCCGTCTATCCTCGGGTTGCTCGTCGCGGATTTGACTGAGGCATCCTTTGGGAATGTCGAGCTTACGAAAGGCGGCGCCGGAGGCACGGTTTTCTATAACGAATTTCTCAAAGGAACGGCAGCGCTTCAGGCAACCAGCGCTTCGCTCGGCAGCTTGGGGTGCCCGTCTTTCAGCGAGCCGCCCGGCTTCTACAGCGCATTCCGCTGCAAGAGCAGTCCCGTGATTTCCGCCGTCGGCCCACTCCTGCAAAATACAGAGGCACGGTTGGTCATGGCGGGTTCGACGATCACTATTCAAGGGACAGGATTCGGAACGCAATGCGCGGGCTGCTACGTCGAAATGATCAAAGGCATGCCTGAACTCGGCGTTTTTATTGCGTTCCCAAACTGCCGGACCCCTCTGCTGCCCACTTTGCCCAGGCTGCCCGTATTGACATGGAGCGATCAATCAATCAGCGTGATGTCGCCTACGTTTAGCGGCCCTGCAATGCTTTTCATTAGGACCTCAAGCGGAAGCGACTGGATCGGCATCGTGGCCAACGCTCCAGGCACCCCGTGGCTGCCAACGCGGAAGCCGATTTTACGCCGGCCGCGCGTTGGAACCTGCCCACCCCCGCAGCGCTAAGGGGATGGATCCGTGCAGAACGCTCCTTCGCTCGGTCTGCAACTGGTGGCGCCGTTGGTAGGATAGCGCTAGCCTCTGTCTTTCGCAGTTCGGGAGGTCCGTGGCAGGTAAGTGGTTCAGAATCAGCGGAAGGGTCTAAAAGGTCTTCACCACAGAAATCATGGCCAGGGAGCCGACAACTATGCCAGGAAATTTGCTGGTGCATCGACCGCATCAATTTGAGATAATCCGGGTTTTGAAGGAGATGGATTATGCAAAAGACCATCGTTGTTGCCGCTGTAGCGTTTCTTACCGGCGCCGGAGCGTGCCTCGCGCAACCGGCCGGCGTCACCCGGGAGATGATCGCGCGGGCATTGCCTCTCGAGGGCGCCCCGAAGGCGGAGCCGGGACCGTACCAGGTCACGTCTGAACCCGCGTTCGGCTCGCCCGGCTTTCAGGTTTATCGCCCGGCGGCGCTGGACGCATTTCCCAAGAAGGACACGTTGCCCGTGATGGTGTGGGGCAACGGCGGATGCGCGATCAATAGCAGGGGCTACTCGGACTTTCTAACCACGATCGTTTCGCACGGCGTGTTGGTAGTAGGCACGGTGCCTCAGGAAGGCGCCGCCCAACGCCAGGAAACAGCCGACGACATGCGCGCCGCCATCGACTGGGTCGAGAAAGAAAACGTACGAGCCGGCTCGCCGTTGAACGGCAAGATTGCCGTGGACAAAGTTGCGGTCATGGGTACGTCGTGCGGAGGGTTTCTCTCGATCGCGCTCGGCGCCGATCCTCGCGTCAAGACCATTGGTGTGTTCAATTCCGGCGTGCAGACTCCGCCCGCCGGGCAGGCGCAGGGGAAGGGCGGGCGCGGCGGCGCGTCGACGCAGCCCACAGCGGACGCGCTCCCCAAACTGCACGGGCCCGTGCTGCTGCTCAACGGCGGCGACGTCGATTTCCTGATGGGGGCGTCGGCGGCGACGTTCGAAGCGCTCGACCATGTGCCGGCGTTCTATGGCTCGCGGCACAACGCCGGGCACAGCGCGACCTACCATCATCCGGGCGGCGGCGAGTTCGCCAATGTCGCGTCCAACTGGCTCCTGTGGACGTTTAAAGGCGACAAGGAAGCCGGGAAGATGTTCGTCGGCAAGGCCTGCAGTCTCTGCACGAATTCGAACTGGGATGTGAAATCGAAAGGGATTAACAAATAAAGCGGTCGCTCTCGCTGTAGTCGCGCGTGAGTGTCCGGCGCGCCAGACGGATCGGATTGCTCCTCCATGAAATGATCGAAGGAGCCGCCTTAGGGTGACTTGTGGTCCTCAAACTGAGCGGAAATTGCAGCTTATTGAATGGCGTCCAATGTCGGTGTCCAATCTTCGCCACGATCCTTGTCGGACCAGCCTGAACTGGCCAAAGTCGCGGTCTTGCCGTTGATAGAGACGAATTTGATGCTTTTCACCGCGTCTCTATTTTCCGAAGCCAGAACACGTTTATCGTTTCCTTTATTGCTGATTTTGATAATTTTCTTGCCCGTTTGCGCCTCCGGCGCGTTTGGAAAATCGGTATCCTCCTTGTTCCAGAAAGCGGAGATGTAGCCGTCATAGCCGGCGACCGCGGGTGGTGAATCCATTTTCTTGGCCAGCGCAACCGAGAGCACCTCCGCGAGCCTGGGGTCGCCGCTCGAGTGGGCCTCCTCCGTCCCGCACACCATCAGGCAGACCTTCCGAAGCTTCCGCAAACCCAATCCGTAAAGCAGATTCGCCATGACGCTCGCGTAATCCTCGGGCGGCCAACTCTGGCAGCGGCCGGAAGAATATTGCGCGCCCAGAATGAGTGGCCGCCGGGTATAGCCATGACAGACAATATAGGCGCCTACGTTGTCGGAAGTCTGGACAGCAGAGCTCCCGCTGGGAGCGGTTCCCTTGAGCACATCAAAGGACGGCATGGTGTTTTTAAACTTGTCCAGCGTCGAATCGTTTCTGAACTGATTGGGCGGAAAGCGGATGACGCTTGCCGTTCTAGGCCGGAACTGCTGGCGTTTCACATATCGGTCGTAAAGTGCGTTCCCCAGCCCCTCGGTTTCCGCGTCGCCGCGTTTCGGGAACGTAACGATGACCAAGTGCTCGACCCGCATGCGATACCCTCCTGGGATTGATGTACAGCTTTAGTCGATTTAATCGAAAACCAAAATTCGATTCTACGCTGTCCAGGCCCAAAAAAGGGGCGGAGCGGTGCGCGAGACCTCTTCGCTCCAGCCCTTCAGACTATTTTCGAGTTTCATAGAGTCTCCCGATTCGCATGCCATAGTGATGCACGGCAGTGGCTGGCAATGCTTTAAGCACTATAGGCTGAGGGCGTTTGGAAGGTGGTGGCCAGGGACGGAATCGAACCGCCGACGCCAGCCTTTTCAGAGCCGCTTATCGACAGTCGCAAATTCTTTAGAATCACCGCAATATCCACCGTTACAACGGTTTACGGGAAGCACCGTTTAGGGCTGCTTAGCGCGTTTTAGGGTGTCTTCGCCCATTCAATGTTCCCGTATTGTTCCCACCCTGTCGGGGGGCTCGAAAAGGAAGGAACACCTTTGGGCGTGCCCTACACGTGCCAGGGGCGTGGCGAAATAGGCTTTTTGGCTTTTCTGCCCGGCTCTAGAATCAGAACCTTCCATTTTTTCAATGTTCAGGACAAAGCCGGGCATTGCGTTGCCGAACGGGGATTTAAGGAGCGTTGGAAAGCCCGTCAAAACCATTCTTGACGCAGAGCCGACTCCTCGGGAGGAATCGCAGGGACTGCGATCTTGCGCGGCAACGTCGTGCTGTGATTAGTTGTAATATCCTAGAACATCTACCAACCTTCAATGAGGGCTTCATTTTTATGAGCAACGGTGCGTTGTTATCGTATCTCCTGAGTCCGGAGCTTCTCCAGGAGCGGTTATTCTTGCTGACCTTGTGTGGCGCTATCGCGCTCTATCTGTTTTCTCTAAGCAAGGGATTCCAAGGCTCCGTTCCCGTGCTTCGAAAGCTTTTTCCTGGCCGTCGGGACGCTTTCTACGACCGCCTGGATTTTGTGATCGTCATTTTTCTGGGATCGATCATCGGCACAGTTTTCTTTGTACCGACGAATTCCGCACAAGCTTTGGCTGCCGGATTTGGCTGGATAAGCGCCGTGAACATTTTAACGGCATCGCAAACCAAAACATCTGGCCGCCAGGTTCAAGTCGCGCAAACGAGCCCGCAGTCGCAGCAGGAGGAAACCGATGACAGTCGCGATTCGTAACGTGACATTATTGACGGCTGGTTTTGGTCTGTTGATATTAGCTGTTGGAGTGTACTGGCTCTTTTGGAAGCCCGAGCTTCTCAAGAGAACTCTTGGACACACAAATGAAGCAGCTCGGAAATGGCTACTTCTTGTAATGGCTATTCTCACCCTGGGTGTAACAACGACTTCGGTAGTCCAATATCTACTGGAACGGCGCGCGGCTAACGCGATTTATTATCTTCGAGTACGACTCCAAGCGCCTGAAGGATACCCATTGGCTTCATCGACCGCTGTGCGCGTTTGGTCGCCATTTGTTGGCGAAGCATCTCCTTCAGAGGGTTCTTGGACGTTTGCAGTGCCCGCGCGGAGCGTTCCGCCCGACGGGAGGATATCGATTTTTGCTCAAGCCGGGGCTGATGCTGCGAGTGCGAACGTTCTCGTGAGTAATACAAAGACAATTGAGATGGTATTGCGCCGCCTACGCGTAGTTCGCGGAATTGTCGTTGACGAGTCTGGTCGGCCCGTCGCCGGCGCAGTCGTGGGCGTTGGTGGGCATAGCGAGCAGGTTCTAACAACCAACGAGGGCAGCTTCGCTTTACAGTTCCCTACGTTGGGGAATGCCTCTGAAAACGACCTAATCCCGCTGAGAGTGGAGAAATCAGGCTACGTTAGCAGTGAAACATACGTTTCATCAGAGGGATTAGTTACGATCGTCCTTCCGACCGTCAGATGATAGCCTCGTCCCAATGGTGTATAGTATGCGGAGATGCAGACATCGTTCGGAGGGCTATTGGGTCGGAGGGAAAACCGCCGCCCCATTTGGGAACGTAATTCCCGATTTCGCAGGGCGCGTCTTGTCCGCAAATATGCCGCAGAATACGTAACCCTTAAGCGAGTCATATTCACCATCATAGGGGTCCCATTAGTCATCTATCTTTATTCCCAAGTATTCGCTGCCAATATCGTCATTATCGAACCATTCACTGTTCCGAAACCGTATGAGGAGTTGGGACTAACTTCTGAAGCTGTGAGTAGGATGATTGGAGACGCTTTTAGCGATATCGAAGGAAAAGCACGTCTACCTATGAATAGCGAAATAGAATCCAAGACGCATCTAAACGTGGATACAGACCGCTTGGCTCTCTCATTTGACCCCAGCTCGGTCCCAAACATTGAATTTCCCGGAACTAGCCTCGGGCTCCAAACCATCGTCAATGCGACCCGACAAATATTCCGGCGCGAGCCTAAGCGTGTCCGTGGAGGTATAGTTTTCACTTCTAATGATGGGGCCGGGATCGATCTGAAACATTCAGAAGCTGAAGTTATCCTACGCATTGTTGATGGTAGTGCCCCGATGTCGCCAATCAAAATTAACGGACCAGCGGCGGACCCGGCAAGTATTGTCGAAAGGGCAGCTTGGGGTGGCCCCCTGATGTGAGACAACCAGTTAAGACACTGGTTACCGTTCGATGATAAATCCTTTCCTTCGATTCAGCAATAGTTTTACTCTGGGGCGTCGGCGAAGCGGAGACGGGCTCTGCTGGCGAGCAACCCGAT
>DATBIA010000031.1:0-20739 GCA_036557165.1 Bryobacteraceae bacterium | reverse complement strand
CGTCATTGCGCGCAGGCCCCCGACGAAAACGCTGCCCTGCCACTGCGGAAACAGGGTTCCGGCATAAAACGCAAGGCCGGAGGGCGCAATGACAGGATCCCAATAATACACCGGCTCCTCCATGCCTTCCTTGTGCGTAATACCCTCACCAATCGCCGTTCCCGGATAATCGATGCCGTGCGCGATCACAGGCCATCCATAGTTCTTGCCTTTTTCGATTACGTTCAACTCGTCGCCGCCGCGGGGGCCGTGCTCGATCTCCCACAATCGTCCGGTTCTCGGATCGAATGCCAGGCCTTCCTGGCTCCGCAGACCATAGGCCCAGATCTCAGGCAAAACGCCGGGTTTTCCGATGAATGGGTTGTCGGGCGCGGGCGCGCCGTCGGGCGTGATGTGAATGATCTTGCCGAGATCGTTGTCCAATCGCTGGGCGACATCCCACGGAGGCGAATCGGACCGGTCGCCTATGGTAACGAACAGAGTGCCGTCCGGCGCGATCGCAATCCGGCCGCCGGTCTTGCCGCCGAGCCTTTTGGACGGCATTTCGGGCCGGGCTCGAAAAATGACTTTTGCATCGAGCAAAGCACGCTTGGCCTCGTCTAGCCGGCCGCGCGCGATGTCGGTGTTGCTATTGGTGCCGTCGATGTAATCGAAAAACGTAAAGAATATCCGATGGTTGCTCGCAAAATGTGGGTCAAGCACCACGTCGAGCAGACCGATGTCGGCTGCGGCGGGTGACTTAAGCGATGCCACACCCGCCAGAGGCTCCGAGAGCACACCCTTGGAATCACCTTTTGAATCGAGGATACGTATGCTGCCTGGCAGCCTTTCCGTGAGAAGGATATTCCCGCTTGGCAGGAATGCGAGGCTCCAGGGCGCGGGCAGATTGTCGATCAACGTTGTGACCTTGAACGAGGTCGACGCGTGATACGGCGCCCGGGTCTGCTCGCGGAATGCCGGATGATCGTCCGCCTTTTCCGGCGGACGCGTCTCAATCGACTGCCCCTCTATCATCGCGGGCCGGCCGGTCTGATTGCTAGAGCTAGGAGCTAACCCAGCAGGCGCCTCGCGGGCTTGCGCAGGTTGAGATTGTGGTCCAGGGGTAAGCCCTGTCTGGGCATCAAGCGCAGCGGGCGTGAGTATTATGCAAGCCCACAAAGCCGCCAGATAAGATTTCATGTGGCAAGCTCCTTTCCATCGCGACTCGTTCGGCTGGAGATCAATCAGTAACTCTTGTACCACTTCGGGCTGGTGATCGCCCATCATGTATTCGCGCTTAGAAAATGGCCCGCGCGGATGTTCAGGCAGGCCATGGGAATCGCCCAGCCAGGTAGGGTTCGGATCTTTAGGATGCGGGCCATCCATAAAGATTTGACTCCAGAGATGCGCCGCCCTCGTAGATAATCACGATCAAACCGGCGCTCTGGACGATGCGGAATGGGAATGGCGTTGTATTCGTCCGGGGACGCCGGGCGCTAGACAGAATCCTTCCGCACGGGCTCTCGATTATTAGGGTGAGGGAGCGACTGACACCTGCGGTCGACAGACCGCGCGAAGTTCGGAAATCAAAATGGCCTGGTTCGAACGGCCCATCGCCCAGGACTTATTTGGCTTGGTGCTCTGGCAAGTCGATTACCGTGGGCGTACTAATAGATGAGGCGTATATCTGTTTTGCAGACGGTCATTCTAGTGGGCGTGCAACCGGATCGGCTGCTTGAAGCCAGAACACCGTCCCGTCTTCCCACTTGTTGTGCGTGACTCTGATGGTGAGCCCGTCGCTCAGGCGCTGTAGATAAATATCGCCGTACATCTGCGGAGCGAATACGACCTCCTGCACGACGGGTTCTTCGTCATTGATCCCTCCGCGCTCGCTGGTGTAGCAGATCCACTTGCCATCCGGCGAATAATATGGATGCGACGTCTGACCTGAATCGTTCGTGATCCGCCGTGACGCGGCGGGAGAGCCATCCGGCTCTATGCGAAGGATGTAATTGTCGAAGGTGCGGTAACCGGACTTGTCCGGAATGCCATCGCGGTTCGATGAGAACGCGATCTCGTCTCCCGCCGGCGAAAAGACGGGAAAATTATCGCGCCATGGGCCATCGGTAAGCTGGCGGATGTTGGCGCCATCGATATCCATCATGTACAGGTTGAAGTAACCATTGCGGGAACTGCGGAAGACGATTCGCTTCCCGCACGGGGAAATCGTGGACATTCCTTCATTGGTCCGGCCTCCCAATCCCGAAAGCTGCGTGATATTGACGCGGTCGCTCGCATCCGGGCGCATTCTCCAGACGTCCGCGCGATCTGTCCGCTCACCCGAGAAAACTCCCTCCGTAAAGGTCACCAGCTTGCCGTCGTCGGAATACTTGACATCGAAGACTCGAGCGCGATGATCCTCCGAGGCGATAATCCCCACGCCCGGAAGAAAAAACAGGTCGTTTTGATTCGTCCCGTCGAAATTGGCGTGCGCGAGAGTGGTGCCTTTCGCATCTTCGATGGTGACAATCGCTTCATTGCGGTGTGGGTGGGGAGCAAGACCGCTGGTGTGCCGCATCGGATAGAGAGCCACTGCGCCGCCGGGCACATCCTGCGCCGCCAAGGCGATCGGAAAATCGGGTGAGAGCAGGGGACCGGGTCCGAGAATCTCTTCGACCGCCTGCGTTTCGCCGGCCATCGGCCCGACTCCGTGAGCGACCAGAGCGCCGGTCCTTGAATTGAAACAGGGATTCCAGTAGTTTGTTGCGCCATGAGTTTCATGGCGCAGATCCGAGCCATCCGGTTTCACCGATGCCAGGCGCCAATCCTTCCAGGTAGTTCGGGTCGCGAAGACGATTCGGCCCTCTGCCACGGTGGGTGACAAAGCTTCGATGCCCGGCGGTGTGATCCGTCGTTGCCCGGAACCGTCCGCCTTCATTGTCCAGAGCTCAAAGCCGCCCTTCTGGGAGAGAATCGGGCTTTGCGGAGGAGAAGTTTCCCGATTCCGCCCGGAGTAGAAGTAGATGGCGCCTCCATCAGGCGACCACACGGGTGAGCCGTTCCAATTTGGGGAATCGGTCAAACGCTGGAGATTCCTTCCATCGAGATCCATGACATAGATATCGCCTTCGCGCCGCCGGACGAAGGGGAAAAACGGATCGCTCGCGACCGGCCTGTCGCGATCGGACGAAAAAGCGATCCGTTCGCCGTCGGGTGAAAATGCCGGACGAAAGTTGCCGGATGAATTCCTCGTCAGATTCGTCGCCCTTCCAAACGGCTGGGTGATAGTTGGATCGAACGGGATCAGGTAGATGTTCGCGTTGCCGGAGTCATCGCTCATGAATGCCATTGTTTTTCCGTCCGGCGAAATTGCAGCCTGATCCTCCATGCAATTACTCTCGATCAGCAGCCGAGGATCTCCGCCCTCGATGTCGATCGCGTAAAGATGCGGGATTCCGGCGCGCTCAGAGGTGAATACGATCCAGCGGCCGTCAGGCGACAGCACGGCATCGTAGTCGAGGCCGGGGCCGCTGGTGATCTGCCTCGGAGCCGTCTGCAACGCCGCGAAGTAGTAGATGTTCCAGTTCGTCGGTTTCAGAGATTGCCAGACGAGCCTCTGGAGTCCGGCGCTGTTCTGTGCGGAAAGGGACTGTCTGGCTGAAACCGGAGCTGTTCGTGCTGGCATTCTGCGGCCTCCTGAGACTTGATTGAATCGACCGTAGCATTCGACGTGTGCGGCGGCTTATTGTACAACTTCTGAAATCATTGACGTGGCGAGGAGTTGCTAATACCGGCCGCGACAGGAGAAGCGCATCTTGACGCTTCGGCTTTGCGGTTTCATGACCTCCGGCACTTCTTTGCATCGATGCTGATCGCCCAAGGGGAAAGCGCGAAATACGGCATCAGATGGGGCACTCCAGCATTCAGATCACTTTCGATACCTATGGGCACTTGTTCCCGCAGTCAGAACGGGATGCAGCCGGCAAGCTGGATGCGGCGCTAGCGGCGGCTTTTTCTGACGAGACCTTGGGGCGAAAACCCAACGATCCGTTAGAAGCCAAGCGGGCGCAAGGGCCCCGCAAAAACGAAGTGTTAGAAACTTTGTTAGAAACGGGCGATTCTGAGCGGTCCGATGGGCTTCCAAGGAACCCTAAATTAGAGCTTAATCGTTTGGGGATGAAGAGGATCGGCGATCGGGAGAAGTTGGTTGCGGGGGGTGGATTTGAACCACCGACCTTTGGGTTATGAGCCCAACGAGCTACCAGACTGCTCCACCCCGCAGATATATAGTAGCGTAGGGCCGGAAGGCGGTCAAATTCTTCTGCGCCCGCGCGGCCATCGCTCCGCTTGCAATCCTAAAAAATCTCTTGACGGCCGAACCCATTGATGCTAATTTATTAGCATGCTGCTAAAACACCAGCAACTCAGCCGGCGCGAAAGGCAGATCATGGATATCCTCTATCAGCGCGGAAAGTCGTCCGCCTCGGAGGTCAGAGAAGCCATGCCCGACGCGCCTAGCTACTCCGCCGTGCGCGCCATGCTGCGTATCCTCGAAGAAAAAGGTCACGTGCGGCATCAGGCGGAAGGATTGAAGTATGTCTATCTGCCGACGCTTGCGCGCGAAAAGGCCAAGCGCTCGGCGGTAAAGCATCTGCTGGACACGTTCTTTGACGACTCGCCCGAGCAGATCGTGGCGGCGTTGCTGGACGTCTCTTCCACGCGTTTAACGCGCGAGGAACTGGATCGTATGGCGGCAATGATCGAACAAGCGAAGAAGGAGGGCAAGTAAATGTCCTGGTGGAACGAATCGGCTTGGTTTGCTTTTTTAGCAGGCGCGGCGCTAAAAGGCACGGCGGTGCTGGCGCTAGCGTGGCTTGTGACGTTTCTGCTGCGCAAGCGATCGGCGGCCGAACGGCATCTGGTGTGGACGGCCGCCGCCGTGGCCATCCTGGTCTTGCCCGCGCTCTCCATCGCTCTGCCGGGCCTGCGGGTTCCGGTCCCGGCGCGATTCTTCACAGGTTCGGCGCCGGCGCTGTTTCAGACGACGGTGGTAGCCGGCGACGCTCGCGGCGAACCTGCGGCGGCGGCGCGCGCTCAATCCCCCGCATCCGTGAGGCCGGCGGCTCGACGATTCGATTGGAGACTTGCGCTGATATTGCTATGGGTTGCGGGCTCCGCCGTCGCGTTCGCCCGGATGTTTCTCGCGTACGCGGCGGTGTGCCGGGCGCGCCGGTCCGCGCGGCCATTCTTCGACCGGGGCCTCTGTGGCGATTTGTCCCGGGCTCTGGGCATCGCCCGCAAAGTGCTGGTTTTCGAGGCAGGCGCCGGCAGCATGCCTATGAGTTTCGGAATTCTGCGATCCGCGATTTTCATGCCCTGCGAAGCGGCTGAATGGAGTGAAGAACGGCTGCGAATCGTGCTTCTGCACGAGTTGGCGCATGTGCGGCGAGGCGATGTGCCGGCGCACTGGATTGCGAGCGCGGTTCTCGCGCTGTACTGGTGGAATCCTCTTGCGTGGAAGGCTTGGCGCGAACTTGCGAAAGAACGGGAGCGCGCTGCCGACGATCTGGTTCTGAATTTCTCCTGGCGCAATTTCGGCGAGCGCGCATCCGATTATGCCGGCCATTTGTTGGCGGTGGCCCGTGCCATGCCGCCCACGCCCGCCATCGGCTGGGCGGCTGTGGCGATGGCGCGGCGCTCGCAGCTTGAGTCGCGCCTGACGGCCATTCTCGATTCGCGGATCACGCGCGCCGAGCCGGGCCGCGCCTGGGGCCTCGCGGCCGCAATCGCCGCCATCGCTATCGCCGGACCACTCGCGGCCATTAGGGCGCAGGACAGCGCTCAGGTGGTTCCCGCCGACGTGAACGCCGCCATTCGCGCCGCCCAGTCGCAGCAGAATTACGACATCCTGGAAGATGCGGCCAGCGCGGCCGAGCGGCAGCGCAAGTACGACACCGCGAAGCAGCTTCTGGAGCCGGCGGTGGCTCTCCGCGCCGAAAGCAAAGGCTCGCAGAGCTTCGAATACGGCATGGGGCTGCTGAAACTCGGCGACCTGGAAAGCAAACGCAACCAGAACAAATCCGCGGAGGATTTTTATAGCCGCGCCGCGCAAATTCTCGGCGATCGGCCGGAAGCGGCGCGCGCTTTGATCTATTTGGGAAAGACAGCCATTCAGCGAAAGGACTATTCCGAAGCCGTCGATTACCTGCAGCGCGCTCAGAACGACAACGCGGAACAGGCGGGAGTGGCGCTGATGTGGATGGCCGTGGCGCGTTCGAGTGAGGGCAACGACACCGAGGCGGATGCGCTTTTTCAGACAGCCTTGGCTCGCCAGGAGCCGAATTCACCTGGAGCGGTGACAACCCTGGAAGTCTACGCTCGTTTTTTGCGAAAACAGGGCAGTGACGAGAAGGCAAAGGAGCTGGAGGCCCGCGCTACCGATACACAAAAAGCAATTGCCGTCACGCCGGCATTCGGCGCCAATGTTTACAAGATCGGCCCCGGGGTCTCCGCGCCCGCGCCGCTGACTAAGATCGAGCCGCAATACTCCGAAGATGCGCGCGCGGCGCGACTTTCTGGAGCGGTGCTGCTGTCGCTTGAAGTCGGAGCCGACGGTCTGGCTCACAACATTCAAGTTGTGCGCGGTCTTGGGCTGGGACTGGACGAAAAAGCCGTCGAGGCCGTCCAGCAATGGACCTTCAAGCCCGGCATGAAAGACGGCGAGCCCGTCCCCGTGCGGGCGTCCATTGAGGTGAATTTCAGGCTGCTCTAGCGGACAGGGGGGTGCGGCGACGCGCGGACTGCGCGCTCAAACGCCCAGCCGCGAATGTGGCCGATCTGTTCCTTCATCGTCCGCGAGAGAGGAACGGTCTTCACGGCGACGCCGATTAGATCCTGCTCGGTCGCTTCGCGGTCCGCGAGCCGCGCCTTGGTCAGGGCCGCGATCACGCACTGCTCGATTTCGGCCCCGGTCCAGCCCGTGGTGAACTTCGTGAGCTGCTCCAGGTTGAAGCGCGATACGTCCACGCCGCGCCGCTCGAGATGAATCCTGAAAATCTCGACCTGCTCCGTCTCCAGCGGCAGATCCACGAAGAACACCTCGTCGAAGCGCCCCTTGCGGATCATTTCGGCGGGAAGGAGATCGATCCGATTGGCGGTGGCCGCGACGAAAAGCCCGCGGGCCTTTTCCTGCATCCAGGTTAGGAAGAACGCGAAGATTCTGCCCTGCTCGCCGCTGGTTTCCGTTGCCGTGATTCCCATTTCGATCTCGTCGAACCACAGCACCGCCGGCGCCATGTCTTCCATCGTCTTGCACGCTTGCACGAACGCGCCCTCGGGTTTTCCGTGGCGGCCCGAGAAGATTTCGATCATGTCGATCCGATAGAGCGGAAGCTCAAAACTGGAAGCGATCGCCTTCACCGAAAGACTTTTGCCGCAGCCTGGGATTCCCATGATGAGAACTCCCTTCGGCACAATATCGGCCGATAGGCTTTCGCGCAAATGAAACAGCTTGCGCCGCTCCAGCAGCCATTTCTTCAAGCCTTCCAAACCGCCGATCTCGTCGATGCCGGTTCCGGTGGGAATGAATTCGATGACGCCGCCGCGGCTGACCAGAAGCCGTTTTTCCTCCAGCAACGCCGCCAGAGCATCCGAGCCTGGCGTTCCGTCAGCGGACATACCGCGGCGCAGCGCGAACCGCGCCTCGTCGAGCGCAAGCCCCTGCAAAGCGGGCGCAAGCCGGCGAAGAAGATCGTCGCCGTTTTCGCGCGCCGCCAGGTCTATCTCCTCTCGAACCAGATCCTCCAGTTCGACCAGATCGGGCGGACGAAGCTCGAGATATGCGATGCACCGCTCCACCTCTTCCGGAATGGAGCGAACGGGCGAGCCGACGACGATGAACTTGCGCTGTCCTTGGCAGGTCTCGTACAGATCCCGAAGCCGCCGCCGGATTTCGGAAGATTCCCGCAGCGGCTCATGAAAATCCTTCAAGTGAAAAATGGCCGGCTCGCGATAGGCGGCGATAAAATCCAGGGCCTCCCGTGCGCTTTGCGTGCCCGATTCGGGAGAGGCGCCTTCCCTCCGCATCCCTTCGGTGAGGCTCCACGTCCATACGGCAGGGTTCTCGCCCAACAGCCGCCGCCCGGCCTCGCGCAACACTCTTCCGACGCGTTGCTCTTCGGCTGAGCGGACATAGGCCAACGGCCGTCCGGACTCGAAAATTTCCCGAATCGCTCTGGCCGCGCGGCTTTCCTGGGGGCTATCGGAGTTTGCGGCCTGGATCGCTCCGGCCGCCAAGGAGTTGGTGGAATTTTGCAACGTACCCTTCATTTTATCGATGAGCGCGTTTGGCTCCCAAAAATAGAGCCTCGAGCAACCGCGAGAATCTACAAAAACGTATAGGGCTGGCTGCCGAGGCTCAAGCCGCCCTCTTAACATAAGACGCATTTATTTTCTTCGCAGTCTGAATGGAAAGGCGCAGATCATGACAAAAACGTTTAAGCGGCAGATGAAGATCTTTCTGCCCTCCGCCGCGGTCGCGGCCGTAATTTCTTCGGCGATCTTCTTCGCCGGGCCCGGGCGCCTGAAGGCTCAAGCCCAGCAGAAGCCCAACATCCTGGTCATTATGGGAGACGACATCGGCTGGTATAACGCGAGCATTTACAATCGCGGCGACATGGGCTACTGGACGCCGAACATCGATCGGATCGGTAAAGAGGGCGCCATGTTTACCAGTTGGTACGGCCAGCAGAGTTGCACCGCCGGGCGTGCCGCCTTCATCACCGGCCAATCGCCCATTCGTACTGGTCTGACCAAAGTCGGCCTGCCGGGAGCGGATATCGGGTTGTCGGCGAAAGATCCCACCATCGCCGAGGTGTTGAAGCCGCTCGGATATGCCACGGCTCAATTCGGCAAGAATCATTTGGGAGACCGCAACGAGTTCCTGCCTTGCCTGCACGGATTCGATGAGTTCTTCGGCAATCTCTATCACTTGAATGCGGAAGAAGAGCCGGAAAATCCGGACTACCCGAAAAACCCCGCTTTCCGCGCCCGCTTTGGTCCTCGCGGCGTGCTGCACTGCTGGGCCACGGCGATTGACGACGGAGACGTCGACCCTAACTATGGGCGGGTAGGTCTTCAGAAGATCGACAATACGGGTCCGCTTACGACGAAGCGCATGGAAACCATCGACGATGAATTCACCGATGCCGCGCTGAATTGGATGGATAAGGAGGCCAAGGCGGGTAAGCCGTTCTTCTTGTATTTCAACTCCACGAGGATGCACGTTTTTACGCATCTGCCGCCGGCCTGGGACGGCAAAAGCGGACTCGGCGTCTATCCGGACGGAATGCTGCAACACGATGCGAATGTCGGCCAGCTACTGAAGAAGCTGGACGATTTGGGAATCGCGAACAATACGATCGTGGTGTATACGACCGATAACGGCGCCGAAAAGATGACCTGGCCCGACGGCGGCAACAGTCCGTACCGCGGCGAAAAAGCCACCAACTGGGAAGGCGCCTATCGCGTCCCCACGCTGATCCGCTGGCCCGGAGTCATCAAGCCTGGTACGGTCTACAACGACTTTTTCGCTCATGAGGATTTCCTGCCCACCTTTGCGGCGGCGGCCGGCGATCCGGACATCGTGGCCCGAATGAAACAGGGCTCCAAGCTCGGGAGCAAATCGTTCCACGTTCACCTCGACGGCTACAACCTTATTCCGTTTTTCAAGGGAGAAGCGAAGGAACCCCCGCGCAAGGAGTTCCTCTACTGGAGCGACGACGGAGACTTGTTCGCCATTCGCGTTAACGAATGGAAAGTGGTCTTCATCGAGCAGAATAATAAGGGAATTGGAGTCTGGAGGGAGGGTTTTAACAGGCTCCGCACGCCGAAGATTTTCAACCTGCGCTCCGACCCGTTTGAAGAAGGAGATTCGTCGATCTTGTACGACGATTGGATGGCGCACCGTATGTTCGTCCTGGTGCCGGCGCAGGCGCTCGTCGCGGAATGGCTCAAAAGCTTCCAGGAATTCCCGGTTCGTCAGAAACCGTCGAGCTTCAATCTCGATGAGGTGATGCGGAAGCTCACGCCGGTTGGCTGAGGCGCGTGTCGCCTTCGTGGCGCACGTTTCATACACGAACGCGTGCGCCACAACGCCTCTTCAGGACGTGATAGCGTGGTCCAGGGAGGCTCGATGAAACCGCGCGCGCTAGTGACGGCAATCGTGTTTTTCGTCGCTGTTTTGCCCGGACGGGCACAGTCTTCTGCCTCAGTCGCGCTTTCGGGGCGCGTGAATTCTGCGGAAGAAGGACAAATGGAAGGTGTCCTCATTAGCGCCAAGCGGGCGGGCTCCACGGTGACGATCACCGTGGTCAGCGACAATCGTGGCGAATACCGGTTTCCCGCCTCGAAATTGCCTCCGGGATCGTATTCGCTGAGCATTCGCGCCGTAGGATACGATCTCACCGGTCCGAACGCCATCGAAGTCGCTGCGGGGAAAACTGCGACGGCCGATCTGACACTCCGTAAGGCCAGGGATCTAGCCGCGCAACTTTCCAATGCCGAGTGGTTCGCGAGCCTTCCGGGCACGGATCGGCAAAAGGCCTCCGTCAGAAACTGCACCCATTGCCACACATTAGAGCGGGTGATGCGAACTCGCGGCGGCGCGGACGCTCTGGCGAAAACGATCCAGCGGATGTCCACCTACCCGCAGCTCTCGTTCCCTTTGATGCCGCAGAAGCTGGTGGCCGCGCGGATCGGCGGCGGCGAAGATCCCCTGGAACAAAAAGAGGAAGGCTGGCGGCGGCAAGCGCAGTATCTAAGCACCGTCAATCTGAATTCCGCGGATCAATGGAAGTTTCCATTCAAGCCTCACCCACGCCCTCGCGGCAGAGCCACGCAGGTCATCTATACCGAATACGATCTGCCCGCGCGCACTAGGCAACCGCATGATGTGATCGTGGACTCGGACGGTATGGCCTGGTACGCCAGCTTTGGAGAACAGATCCTTGGCAAAATCGACACCAAGACCGGCAAAGCTACGGAATACCAGATTCCGCGATTGAAGCCGAATCTCCCCACCGGCATCCTGGCGTTGCGCTTCGACCGGGATCAGAACCTGTGGATGGGTATGCAGTTTCAAGGCGGCGTCGCCAAATTCGATAAGAGGACGGAAAAATTTCAAACCTGGAGCCTTCCGCCGGAGTTGAACGGCGACTACGTTCAGATCAACCAGGTGAGCCCCGAACACTCTTACGTGGACGGAAAGGTCTGGTTGCAGGATGCGGGAACCTATACCGTCCTGCGGCTGGATCCGAAATCCGGCAAATTCGAAGTCTTCGCTCCGTATGCGATTCCAAGGCCGAATATTTACGACGTGATCTCCGATGCGAATAACAATGCCTATTTCACAGTCTTTGGAAAAGAAAACATCGGCAGAATCGACGCCAAAACGGGCAAGATCGCGTTGTATCGAACGCCAACCAAAGATTCGGCGCCCCGGCGCGGCATGATGGACGCGGACGGACGGCTGTGGTTCGGGGAAAACCGTGGGGACCGCATCGGTATGTTCGACACCAAGACGGAACAGTTCAAGGAGTGGGCCGCGCCCACGCCCGGATCGTGGCCCTACGATGTAACCGCGGACAAGAATGGCGAGGCGTGGTCGGGCGGCGAATTCACCGACACCGTGCAGCGCCTCAATCCGAAAACAGGCGAATTTGTCGAATACCTTCTCCCGCGCTTTACGAATATCCGCAGAGTGTTCGTCGACAACTCCACCACGCCCGTAACGTTCTGGGTCGGGAACAATCACGGCGCCTCCATCGTGAAATTGGAGCCGCTGAACTGATAAATGTCGCGTTACCGGTTCCTGACCGCCACCTATGAAACGGAGATCCTCAAGACGCTCAGCGTCTGGAGCATGTTCCACGACATGGATCTTCCGCGCCGGCCGCATCCGTCGGACGCTCGCGGCCGTAGCGTTCTGGAGCATATGGTGCACCAGTGCATGAGCGAAGACGCGTGGTTCAGGAATATGTTCGGCATTCACGTCACCGATAACCCGGTCCCGCCAAACGAAACCAGGCTCGATTTCATCCGTGCGTATGCGCGCGACAGCGCGGCGCGATTAGCCGCTTTGGAGCGAAAAGACGATCCCTGGTGGGAGGAGACCACGCCCTTCTTCGACGCGCTCCGTTCGCGCGCCTGGACCATGACCCGGCGGCTTACGCACTCCGCCCACCATCGCGGCCAACAGACGGCCTTGCTGCGAATTCTCGGCCGGGATCTGCACAGCACTTACGGACCGACCGCCGACACGGGAGGTCTGCCCGCCAACCGCGCGTCTACCATCTACGCCTACTCGGGTCTTGCGGAGTTGCTGGACGATGGCCCGAAAACGCCGCTGCCAGGCGCCGGCTCCCGATCGCCTTCCGAACGTCCCTGAGCTGTCGGATGAACGAAGTCTCCGATTGCGCTAGTCTGAAAACATGGGGACTATAACAGAAGCAAATATCGATATAGATTTTCCTTCAACCGCCACAGCTCTGCCCGCCGGATTGGATCTACGCCCGGAGAAGCTTGAGTTCGGGCGGGTGGTAGCCCCCCTCTGGTTCCGCGCTTGGCATCGCAACGGCAAATGGGAAACCGGCCGCATCGAGCCTTGGACGCCCATCGAATTGCACCCCGCCGCGCTGGTGCTGCACTACGCTCAGTCGATTTTTGAAGGATTGAAGGCTTATAAGAGTCCGGATGGCTCAGTCGTTCTTTTTCGTCCGGAAATGAATGCCCGCCGGATGCGCCATTCCGCCGCGCGAATGGCCATGCCCGAACCCCCGGAGACGATGTTCGTGGAAGCGATCCGCGCGCTGGTCGACTGCCAGAGAAAATGGATTCCGGAGCCGCCCGGCTCTCTCTATATCCGGCCCGCGATGATCGGGACGGAAGCGTGCATCGGAGTGCGCGCCAGTCACGAGTATCTTTTCTTCGTAATCGTCCTGCCTTCCGGCAGTTATTTCCAGGGACTGCCTCCGGGAAAGACCGGCACGGTTCGGGTGTTCGTTTCGGAGACAGTCGGCCGCGCGGCAACCGGCGGAACCGGTGACGCGAAGGCCGCCGCGAACTATTCCGTCACGCTCCAGGTGATCGAGGCTGCGAAGAAGAAGGGCTGTGCGCAAGTCATGTTCCTCGATTCGCGCGGGCATCGCATGGTTGAGGAGATGGGAGGGATGAACGTCTTTTTTCTCCGCGGAGACACCCTGATTACCCCGCCGTTGACCGGCACCCTCCTCGCCGGCATCACCCGCGACAGCATCCTGAAGCTCGCCCCCACGCTTGGCATTTCCGTGAGCGAGGAGCCGATCCCCTTCGACGGACTGTTGGACCAAGTAAGGAATGGACAGATCACCGAGGCGTTTGCGTGCGGAACCGCGGCTGTAATCACGGGCATTGAAGCATTCATGCTGGAAGACGGGCGCGAGGCGCACGTTGGCGCCGGCGAGTGCGGGCCCGTCACTCACAAGCTATTTAACACGCTGCGGGATATTCAGTATGGGGTCGTGAAGGATCCCTTTGGCTGGCGCATGAAGATCTAGCCGAATTGGCCGTTCAAACTTAAGAGTCGTGTGCTAAAACTACTAGCTGATGCGACTCATACTCCTGCCGCTTCTCGCCTCCGCTCTCTTCGGTCAATCCAAGACGCAGACGAGCGCCGCCGATTGGCCCATGTTCAATCGCGACCTCGCGGGCACGCGCTACTCGCCTCTCACGCAGATCAACGCCTCGAACGTCTCGAAACTCGCGCCCGCATGGACCTACAAATTCAATCGTCCCGGAAAGACGATCCGAGGCGATAGTCCTTCGGAGCTGTACCAGGAAATCACGCCCATAGTGGTAGGCGGCATCATGTACATGCCCGCGGGCGACCGCGTGGTGGCTCTGGACGCGGAGACCGGAAAGGAAATCTGGATCTATGAAATGCCGTCGGGCCTGGCCACGTTCCGTGGAGTGACTTATTGGGCCGGCGACCGGCAAAACCCGCCGCGTATCATCTTCACCAGCGGACACAAGATGATGGCGCTGAACGCGCGCACGGGCAAAATCGATCCCGGGTTCGGCAAAGAAGGCGAAGTGCCCCTCGAAGTCGCCTATGACGGCGCGCCTATCGTGTACAAAAACCTGTTGCTTTTGGGGACCAATTTTTACGGCCCCGGTGATCGCCATATCAATCCAGCTTTGGATCAAGCCGGAGGGCAGATCGCCGATACCCACGGTTACGATGTCCGCACGGGCAAGGAGCTTTGGACCTTTCACGACATTCCGCATCCGGGCGAAGTGGGCAACGATACTTGGGGCAACGATAGCTGGAAGAATCGCACCGGAAATAACGTATGGGCTTTCGCGCTGACCGTCGACGAAGAGCGCGGCATTCTTTATTTGCCCATCAGCGGACCGGGCGCTAATTTTTATGGCGGGGACCGGCCCGGCGTCAATCTCTTCGGCAACACGCTGGTGGCTGTGGACGCTAATACCGGCAAGCTCAAATGGTATTTCCAGAACGTGCGGCATGAGCTGTGGGATTACAATCTGCCGCCCGCTCCGACGCTCTTCGACATCGTCAAAGACGGAAAGAAAATCCCGGCGCTTGCGCAGGTGGGCAAATCGGGATGGATGTTCATCCTCGACCGGACCAATGGAAAGCCCGTGTTCGGCGTGGAAGATCGCCCCGCGCCGAAAGGCGACGTTCCGGGCGAGTGGTATTCGCCCACGCAACCTTTCCCGGTGAAGCCTCCGCCACTCTCGCGCGTGAGCTTCACCAAAGACGATATCGTCACGGCGGCCGATACCACGCCCGAGCATGCCAAGGCTTGCCAGGAGCAGTACGAAAAATTCGACGCAGTTGGGGGCTTGTGGAACGCCGGTCCGTTCACTCCGTTTCCATATCACGCCGATGGCGGGCCATCGCGGGTTGGCATCGTTTTCCCCGGCTTCACCGGCGGCGTGAATTGGGGCGGCACGGCATACGACCCCAAGTTGGGTTATATCTTCGTCAACACGAAAGATGCGCCGGGCATCGGATGGATGCAGAAGAACCCGAAATACACGCCCGGCAATCCCGAGGGAATCGAACCGTTCATTCGAAGCGGCCCTTCGGGTCTGGGCGGATTTAGCGCGATTCTCCGGAATCCCGATGGCAGCGTGGCTGCGAATCTGCCCTGCTTCAAACCACCATGGGGCCGCTTGATCGCGGTCAACGCGGCCACGGGCGATTTCGCCTGGGAAGTGCCGCTCGGCATCACCGAAGCCTTGCCCGAAGGAAAGCAGCACACCGGAACGACGAACACGGCCGGCGCCATCGCGACCGCGGGTGGATTGGTGTTCATCGGTTCGACTGCGGACAATCGTTTCCGCGCTTTCGATTCCAAGACGGGAAAAGAGATCTGGGTGACCAAGCTCGACTACACCGCGACTGCAATCCCGATGACCTATGCAGGAAAGAACGGGAAGCAGTATGTCGCCATCGTCGCTGCGGCGGGCGGTGGAGGCGGAAGAGGCGGTCGCGGCGCGGGCGCTCCCGCGGCGCAGAATCAGGGATTGGTGGTCTTCGCGCTGCCGTAACGCGTCCCAGTTACCCTGCCAAAATTTAATCGGTCGTTGACACCTCGCTCCGCAATAGCATAAACTTCCCTTCCAAGGGATCTTGCCGCTCGGCTATGCGCCGGGCGCGAGGAGGTTGCATGCGGTTCTTATCGCTCACGACGTTAGTGTTGTCATTTGCCGCGATTGTGTTCGCGCAAGGAGATCGCGGCCAGATTACGGGTACCGTTTCCGATCCGGCCGGAGCGGTTGTCGCCAACGCCGCGGTTCAGGCCAGGCATGTCGAGACGGGCGCTGTCTACGACACCACAACCACCAACACCGGGAATTACACCCTGGGCGAGCTGCCTGTGGGCTCCTACGAAGTAACGGTGACAGTCCCGGGTTTCAAAAAGTACGTCCGCTCGGGTTTAACCGTCCAAGTGGCGGCAACCTTGCGCATCGACGCCGCGCTCGAAGTGGGCGCGGCAAGCGAATCGGTGACGGTGAATGCGGAAGCGACGCTGCTCAAGACGGAAAGCGGCGAGTTGAGCCACAACGTTCCCACGGAGACGGTGGATACTTTGCCGATCCTTGGCATCGGGTCGTCGGTCGCGGGCAGCTCCGCGATCCGGAATCCGCAAGCGGTGGCGTACCTGCTGCCGGGCGCCTACGTCGCGGAGAATTCGAATCTGCGCATCAACGGCGCGCCGGGAAATACGGCTTCCTATCGGCTGGAAGGGCAGGACGCCAGCAATGGCCAGGTGCCCGCGACGCAAGCGCAGATTCAGCCGAGCGTCGACGCGATTCAGGAAGTCACCGTTCAGACAAGCAATTTCGCCGCCGAGTACGGGCAGGTAGGCGGAGGTTTCTTCAACTACACCATGAAGTCGGGAACCAACCAGCTCCACGGCAGCGTTTACGACTACTTCGTCAATGAGGCGTTCAACGCCAACACGCCCTGGATCAACGCCAAGCCCACCGCGCGCCGCAACGATTATGGCGTCACCATCGGTGGCCCCGTGGAGATTCCCAAAATTTACAACGGCCACGATAAGACGTTCTTCTTCTTCAACTGGGAGCAGTACCGCGAGACCGAGACCATCAACACTATTCTCGACACCGTTCCAACGGCCGGTTATCGCGCGGGCAACTTCACCCAGGCTCTGACCGGACGAACGCTGGGAACCGACGCGCTCGGGCGTCCGATTCTGGAAGGCGCTATCTACGATCCCACCACCACGCACGCCGCGCCGAACGGCACGATCGTGCGGGATCCATTCATGAATCAGCAAATTCCCCTAGCGCGGCTCGACCCCGTCGCGCTTCGGATTCAAGCTCTGATTCCCAACCCCAATACAGGGTCCGGCGTAATCAATAACGCCGTGTTTCCGTTTCCCAGCACGCGAATCAGTTCCATTCCTGCGTTCAAGATCGATCACTCGATGGGATCGAAGGCGAAATTTTCCTACTATTGGTCCGAGACGAAAACCGCCAGCCAATATTCGCCCACGCTCGGGGGCGCGGACGGTTTGCCCGAGCCGATATCGGGAGAAATCGGCACGTTCATCACTGGCCGCGTCCAGCGGGGGAATTTCGAATACACCTTGACCCCAACGCTTCTATTCCACTTCGGCGCGGGTTATCAGACGGACTATTTCACGGACGACCCGGTTACCACCAACTTCAATCCGCAACAGGCCCTCGGTTTGACCGGAGTGCCCGTCAACCGGCTCTTTCCGTTTATGACGGGGCTATGCCCCGCGGGCACGAGCAACGGCACCGTGACTGCCACCTGCGGCGGTCAGGGTGGCATGAAAGTGATGGGCCCCACCACCAACCGCCACCCGCTGCTGTACGAAAAGCCGACGTTCAACACCAGCCTCACTTGGGTGCGCGGCAATCATACGTACAAATTCGGCGGCGAGCTGCGCGTGGAAAGCAACGCGTCCACGCTCTACGCGTCCACCAATGGGCAGTTCACGTTCAGCGTGAATGAAACGTCGCTGCCCATTAACAACTCGGCCAATATCGGCGGCGGCTCTACCGGATTCGCCTATGCGAGCTTTCTGCTGGGAGAAGTGGATCAGTTGAAAATCGCCCCCATCAACAATATGAGGATGGGCAAGCACGCATTAGGACTGTTCGCGCAGGATTCGTGGAAAATCACCCGCAAACTTACGCTCGACTACGGACTCCGTTACGATTACCAGACGTATTTTCGCGAGTCGCAGGGCCGGTTCGCGCAGTTCGCGCCGCTGGTTCCGAATCCTTCGGCGGGCGGGCAGCCGGGCGCGGTGGAATTCCAAGGCTCCGGTCCGGGGCGCTGCAATTGCGAATTCGCGCACAACTATCCCTTCGCCGTTGCGCCGCGATTGGGCGCCGCCTATCAATTGACGCCCAAGACAGTGCTTCGCGCGGGATGGGGCATCGTGTACTCCGCGCTGGGCGACTCCAACGGCGCAACGCAGGGCGGCTTGTCGATTCCCGCCGCGGTGCTGGCGCCCTCTTTCGGGCAGCCGGTGATGACGCTGGGGCAAGGCATACCATTCGCGCCTCCGCCGTTCCCCAACTACGATCCCGGCCAGTTTCCGCAAGCGGGCTTCACCGGCACGCAGGCGCCCACCACCTGGTACGACCAGAACGCGGGACGGCCGGCGCGGCAGTATCAATGGAGCGCCGGCGTCCAGCGTGAGCTCATGCGCGATTTGGTTGTGGAAGCCAGTTACGTGGGCAATCGCGGCGTCTGGTGGAATGCGCCGGGATTGGTCGACGTGAACGCCCTGACTCCCCAACGCATCGGGGCCGCGGGTCTGAGCCTCAACAATCCGGCGGACGTGCAGTTGCTTTCCTCCCAATTGGGTTCGGCTCTGGCGACTTCGCGCGGATTTTCGAAGCCGCCCTTCGCGGGTTTTCCCACCACACTCACCGTCGCACAGTCGCTGCGGCCGTTCCCGCAATTCAGCAGCATTACCGCGCTGTGGGCGCCGGACGGCAACACCTGGTATGATTCGCTGCAGGCAAAAGCCACTAAGCGCTTCTCTCACGGCCTGCAGAGCACGATCCTGTTCACATGGGCCAAACAGATTACCGACGCGGCGGGCACCAATGTCAGAGTCCCGGGAACCGACAGCCAGGCCATCAACGACGTTTTCAACCGTCTGCAAAATAAATACATCTCGGCTTTCGATCAACCGTTGGCTCTCACGATCGCGGCCGGCTACACCCTTCCCGCGCTGCGAACCAACAAACTGGTTTCCTGGGCCGTGCGGGATTGGCAGATCAACGGCCTGCTTGGATACGCGAGCGGCCTGCCGATTCTTGCGCCGGTCGCGCAGAACAATTTGAATACGGTGCTTCTGCGCAACCAGGCGGGAGCTCAGACCAGCTACGCGAATCGCGTCGCGGGCGTGCCGCTGTTCACTGAGGATTTAAACTGCCACTGTTTCGATCCCAACAAAGTATTTGCGCTGAATCCGGCCGCATGGACGCAGCCCGCGGCGGGACAGTTCGGCGCGAGCGCGGCTTATTACAACGATTATCGTTTCCAGAGGCGCCCCAATGAGAACCTGGCGCTTGGTCGCATATTCCGGATCAAGGAGCGTGCGCAGTTGAACTTGCGAATCGAATTCAGCAACATCTTCAATCGCGCCGAAATGCCCAACCCAAGCTCCACCAACGCGGCCGCGACGCAGGTAACCAAGGGCGGCGTGCCCACCACCGGGTTCGGATTTATATCGACGGCGAATGAAGGGGCGGTGACAAACATCCAAACCGTGACCTCGCGACAGGGAACGGTAGTCGCCAGATTTACTTTTTAGATCCCGCGAGGGTGGAGCGAAAAAAGGGGGAGAGTATGAGAGCCGAGGAATTTGAATCAACGGTGGACTTCAGACAGTTCAAGGATGTCGTGCGAGGAATATTGTCTGTCTCAAAACAACGGCCTGACGCGCTAGTTGCGGAAGCAAGAGAAGCCTCTCCACTTATTGACAACCCTAGTGCGCCTGGACGAAAGAGAGCCAAGCGTTCACCCCGTAAGAAGAAACCACGCCAGCAAAACCCAAGCCAGTAGCCTGACTTCGGCCCATGCTGGCATTATTTGTGAAGTCCTGCCGTAGCCTCGGTGCCTTCTAATGACAGGGCCGAGGAGCAAACTAAAGATCGGCTTGGGGATTGGATGGCTTGAGGGGCTCTCAACGATTGCCGGTCTCCTCGTTGTGTTAGGACTGTGGATGGAATCCGGTTCTGAAATCTGGCATTCCATTGCCGCGCATAAATGGCCAAGAAACCCAACCATCGGAAGTATATTGGTAACTGTCGGCGTGTTCTTTGAAGTCACGCTGAGTATATTTATCGCGAGGGGTGCTAAGCGTTCAGAAATAGAATCCTCACAAACTATCTCTGAACTAAACCAAGAGACAGAGAGACTACGCAAAGAAGCGGCAGAAGCAAACCTAGCACAGGCGAAGATTGAGCAGCGCATGAAACCGCGAATGGTATTAGGTCCTGAATCGGAGAGGTTCAGGCCGCTACTCGATTCACACGCTGGTAAGGATCTGGACATTATGGTTTTTGACCAACATCTCCCAGAGACAATGCGTTTCGCATGGCAGTTTCTTTCCCTGTTCCGATCCGCCAATTGGAATGTGCGTATATTTGAGCCGATTGGCGCACAACATCGGATTCCAGGCGCACCACTGGTTTTAGCAATCGGTGTAGATGCCCCAGTAGAACTATTGAACTTAGCAGCAGCGCTTCTCGATCAGTTCAACGAACTGGAGATCGAGTGTAGCGTGTCTCCTAACAGCTTTGGTGAGGTAGGTCAACTCTGGAACGCCACTAATCGTGCATCCGCGTTCGCATTAGTCAAGGAAGAACCGTTGAGCATAATGGGGCGAAAATGCGTATCTCCCTTCAGAATCCAGATCGGCGCACTACAACTTGTTCCAACGCCCCCGGGTAAGATGTTAATCGCCAGAATTGGGCCTGTCACGCCACCCAAACATAGCCCCCAGAAGTAGGGATGTCAAATATATGAACGCCGGATTGGGGTGGCCCCCTGATGTGAGACAACCAGTTAAGACACTGGTTACCGTTCGATGATAAATCCTTTCCTTCGATTCAGCAATAGTTTTACTCTGGGGCGTCGGCGAAGCGGAGACGGGCTCTGCTGGCGAGCAACCCGAT
>DATBIA010000030.1:0-51170 GCA_036557165.1 Bryobacteraceae bacterium | reverse complement strand
GCGGGGCGTGCCCGTGCCCCACAAGACGACTTCCGCCGCGTCCGCAGCCTTGGCTTCGTGAAAACGGCGGATCAAAGCAGGCAACACATGCGACGATTCCAGATCGAAGTTGTCGCTTTCGCCATAGAGATTCGTGGGCATGAGGCTAATCGCGTTAAATTGATACTGCGTCCGGTAAGCGGCGCAGAGCTTAAGACCGGCGATCTTGGCGATGGCGTACGCTTCATTGGTGGGCTCAAGCGGCCCTGTGAGCAAATAATCTTCCTTAAGCGGCTGTGGCGCCAACTTGGGATAAATGCACGAGGACCCCAGAAACACAAGCTTGCGAACACCGGCGCGCCAAGCCGCGTGGATCGCGTTGGTTTGGATAGCGAGATTATCGTAAAGGAATTCGGCGGGGTGTTTCGAGTTGGCGAGAACGCCGCCGACCTTTGCGGCCGCAAGGAAGACGAAGTCCGGGCGGTTCTCAGAGAAAAAATCCGTCACCGCGGCCTGATCGCGCAGATCCAGTTTGGCGCGCGACGCGTTAAGCAGATCCGAGCAGCCGCGGCGCTCGAGCTCGCGGACGATGGCGGAACCCACTAATCCCCTGTGTCCGGCTACATAGATGCGGCTGGAGGCTGTGAGTCTCATTGGAACGGAATGTACTATTATTGCGCGCCCGCTTGTTCCAACGCTTCCTGAATTCTCGCCGCTTGGGCGGCATAATCGGATCCTTCCAGTCTCAATGGCGGACCGAACACTATTCGGACAGGTCCGCGGGTAGGCCACTTCGCGTCGCGATGCAGCACCCGATCAAGCCCCTCAATCCGGACGGGGATCACGGGCGCATGGACATTCGCCGCCAACATGGCCACTCCCGGATGAAACGGCGCGATCTCTCCCGTACGCGTGCGATCGCCTTCCGGGAAGATCATCACACACCAGCCTTGGCTAAGCAGTTCACCCATGTAACGCAACGTTCGCCGCGCGCCCATCTCCCGCTGCGGCAGGGGAAAGGCGTTGAAGAACAGCGTCGAAAGATAATATTGCAGGCCGCTGATGAACCGCCTATATAGCGAGAAGCGTTCGGGATGAAAATGAGGATCGAAAAACTCCTTGGCCATGGCGGGCGCGATGCGATGGCGCCAGGCCGGAGGAAGAGCGCAGAGAATCGCCGGGACGTCGAAATGGCTCTGATGATTCGGCGCGAAAATCACCGGCGGACCGAGAGCGCGCAGATTCTCGATGCCGGCAACCGTAAGCCGCACGTAGATGCGCGTCAACGGGAGCAGCAACAGGGCTTGCGCGAGGCGGCGAAGCCAGCGCGCCGGCCACGAACGGTTCCAAGCTGGAAACTCGAAGGGCTCCGTTTCCGCGCGAGCCGCTTGCGTTCGTGTAGTGACCGGCGGGTGCGCCAAATCGCCGACGGTTTTGGCGGAAGTAAATGCCGATTCGTCGATCGGCGTCTCCCTACGCTCCATTTCCATCAAAAGCTGCACGCGATCCAGCGAACTCAAGCCCAGTTGGTCGAGCGTTGTTTGCTCCGTAATCGCGCGGCCGGGAGCGTAGCGCTGAAGCAATTCGACGATCCCGCCGCCAGGCGGCGCGCTTTCCGCCGGATGAAGGCCATGCGCGACGCGCTGCCGTATTTCCGCCCGCTTGAGTTTGGCCGTTCCGGGCGTTCGCGGCAGTTCCTCGCCGGCCGGCCACTCGGAGACGGCTCGGATTTTTTGCTGCTCTTCCAGCAGGCCGTTGGCGCGCGCGACAATCGCTTCGCGTTGCGCGCCCGGTTCAAGCGCCAAGACCGCATGCACGCGATCCGGCCCAATGACTGCGCAATCCCGCACGCCCTCTATGGACCGCAAAACGGCCTCCGCGTCCTCCGGAAAAACTTTTCGGCCATCGGGAAGGACGATCATGTCTTTTTTTCGTCCGCGAACGATCAATCGCCCTTCGGCGTCTTTTTCGCCAATATCGCCGGTGTGCAGCCAGCCATCGCTTCTGGCGGCTTCGAAATCCTGGCCGTAGTAACCCTGCGAGACGTTCCCGCCGCGCACCAGGATTTCGCCGTCCCCTGCGAGGCGCACCTCAACTCCGCCGATCGGAGTTCCGACGGTGCCTTTGCGCGCGTGAAAAGGATGATTCAAAGTGACAATGGGCGCGGTTTCGGTAAGGCCGTAGCCCTGAATCACCAGGAAGCCCAATCGGGACCAGAACTCTTCCACGGCTGGATCCAGCGGCGCGGCGCCCACGATGAACGCCCAAAATTTCCATCCCAAGGCGCGATGCACGCGCCGGTGGCGCCACCACTTGCCGAACCAGTGCCGGGGCTCCGGCGAAGGTTGCGCGGTCTCCGGGAAGTCATGCAGCACGAGATCGCGGAGCACTTCGAGGATCTTGGGTACCGAGACCAGAACGGAAATGCGCCTTGAATGGATTTGCCGGACAATTTCCGCGGGATGATACGAGCGCTGGAACACCACTGTCCCGCCGATCATCGGCGGGATAAAAGTCGCCAGCGACTGGCCGAACATGTGGCTGAGCGGAAGAAGATTCAAGAAGCGGATCGGATAAAAAGGCGTCCCCCATTTGCGGTACTTCTTGACTTCGTTCTCCACGGGCACGATGTTCGAGAGCAGATTGCGATGAGTGATGAGCACGCCCTTCGGCTCCGCGGTGGCGCCGGAAGTGAAGACGATTTCGGCCAGGTCGTCGGGGCCGACCGGTGGGCCGGGCGAGCGGCCGGGATCGGTCGCGGGCCACTCGAATGCCGAGAATCTCCATTGCTCCGGCCCGCCGCGCAATGCATCCGCTCGAACGGCATCGCCAACCAGAATGGCGCGCGCGCCTACGATGCCCGCAATCCGCGAGGCGAAATCCGCGGAGCTGTGATAATCGACAGGAACGGCGATAACGCCTTCGAGCAAGCATCCCCAGAACGCGGCGATCCATTCGGGCCGGTTCTCCGACCAGAAAACGATCTTTTCGCCCTTTCGAATATTCTGGCCACGCAGGCGGAGCGCGAAGGCCCGAGCCGCGTGGACCACGTCCGGGTAGCCCCGGCTCCAGGCGCGATAACCGTCATCGTAGACCAGGAACTCGCCCGTTTCAGCCGCCAGAACTTCGAAGAAATCGAGCAGAGTCGTTCGTGGCATGGCCGCGCCGCCCGGCATTAGGATAGCGCGGGGCGGCGCGCTACGGGTGCTTTTCTCCGGGCCTCAACCCGAGAAGGTGCCCTGTGTCGCGATTGTTCTCGTGGCAGACGTATTCCATCGGCTCCATGCCGGCCTGCCAGGCGATTTTCCAGCCAACCGTCCACGGCACGCTATAGGCGCCGGGATCGTCGATGGTGGCTTCGTAATGCAATACGTCCTCGTTCAGGCGCGTGTAACGCTCGATCACGTGCAATCGCTCAGTGTGGGGATGGCCGGCCGCATCCAGCCAGGTGCGGTCGTTGAAACCCACGACGTCCACTACCAGCGTGTCGCCATCCCATCGACCCACCGAATGGCCCAAATACGTCGGGTTCAACTGATCGCCCTTCGGATGATCGCGCCCATCCATGTAAATCACGCGCCACATGTGCGCGCCGCCCTCGTATACCTGAAGAATGCGGTCGGGAAGTTGATAAATCTGCATCGGAAACGGCGTGTTCATCATGCGTGGAATGCCCGGAGGCAGGCACATTCCTTCGGGGTCCTCACGGGACAGACTCGCGTAGCGCTGCTCGTAGATCGTCTTGGCCCACGGCAGGAACGGAACGTCGATGCGCTTGTCCACCATGTTCATTTGCCGCTTGCTGGTGGCCTCGTCCTTCTCGCCGCCTCCGTTGCCGGAGATATCGTCCACGATTCGCGGATACCATGCGCCCTTGCTGTTGCCGAGATCGGGGTGGCCATCGGAGAGCCGGGGCGTTGGCCTGGAAGGCCCTTCCTTGGGAGGCGGTCCGATCTGAGCGCCAAGAGGCGCCAGAATCGTCAGACTTAAGACCGCTCCCAAAGGCCGTATTTTCACGTTCAAAATCCCCCGAACCATTTTGGTCGAGCGGAATGCCGATCGCAATGGGGCCCGGTTCCGTGGGGCAACTCCCAAGCAGCCGGCTGGCCACAGATGGGGGACCGGCCTCGCCGTCAAAAACATTTCCTTTTACATTTGTCATGCTTCATAATGGTTTCGGACCCATGGCAATCTACCGAGTTCATCGTCTAAAGGGCCATTTGAGACAGCCTTTCCGATACGCCGCCCATGTCAGCGGAGCAGCGGATTTAAAGCCGCGCGATTACTCGCCGGCCGAAACCGTGGAAGCGGCTACGCCTTACGCCGCGTACTTTGCCATGCGAGGAGCCGAGGCGCCGCTCGAACCGGGCGACGTGCTCGAACTGGAGACGGGCGAGCTGCGGATTTTCAAGTTCGTCGGTTTTGAAGAGGCGCGCTGGACCCAGCCCGAGCCTAAAGCCGACACGGCATCCCACGCTCAGCCTGAGGCATCGGCCGCTCAACTGCCCGACGCTTTATAATGAGTTAAAGAGCGATGTCTGGTTGTAACGGCGGAGGTCCTTTCAACTCCTTCGCAGTGGTTGCGTATGTGCCCGAGCCTTTGGCGGGTTTTATCGACCGCCTGCGGCGGCATCTGGAGCCGGAGTGCCCCGCGCGCGCGCACGTCACGATTCTCCCCCCTCGCTCAATCTCGTGTTCGCCGGACGCCGCGTGGGAGCAACTGCGCGAAATTATCCAAAGTCTGCCGCCGTTCTGCGTGGAGCTTCAACAAGTAGAAATCTTCTCGTCCACCGACGTGATCTATCTATCCATCGGTTCGGGTTTTCACGATCTGCAGTGCCTCCATCGCGATTTGAATCTCGGGCTTTGCCGTTCCGAAGAGGCTTGGACCTATTGGCCGCATATCACCCTGGCGCGGCCGAGCGAGGGGAACGGATTGCGCGCCCAATTCGACCTGGCTGTGCGTTGCTGGAGCGAGTTCAAATATCCGCGCAGCTTTATGCTGGAGGAGGTCACTTTCGTCCAGAACGCCTGGGGAGACCATTGGCGCGATTTAGAACGCTATCGCCTTGAGGCGAGGCCTGTGGCAAGCAGGTAAATAAGCCCAGCGGGGTAGAATAAACCAGAGGAGATCTGGACTATGGAACTCGCGAAGTCCGCAGGGCGGTGGCCTTCCTGGATGTGGATGGGAATCGTGCTGTTGAGCGCCGCGGCCAGATTGGTCCCCCATCCGTGGAATTTCACTCCTCTCGTCGCCATCGGACTTTTCGCGGGCGTTTATGCGGAGAGCGCCATCGCCGCGGCGGCGGCCACGTTGCTTTTCCTCGCATTAGGCGATCTGGTTTTGGGATTTTATCCAGGAATCTTGTGGAACTATGCGGCGGCCTTGGTTCCGGTAATGCTCGGCCGGTGGGCGCGAGGGCGCAAAGGCGCGAGCGTCGCGGGCGCTGCATTGGCGTCGAGTCTTTCCTTCTTCGCCATTTCAAACTTCTCCGTTTGGGCAGGCGGGCTGATTTATCCGCGGACGCTGGCCGGCTTGGCCTCGTGCTACGCGGCCGGCGTTCCGTTTTACCGGAATCAGATTGCCGGAGACGCATTTTACACGCTGCTGATGTTCGGCGCCTACGAATTGCTGGTCCGGCGTTACCGGATATCCCGCGCCGCGGCGTAATCCCAGTTGAAAAAAGTCCTGCTTTCCTGGAGCAGCGGCAAGGATAGCGCTTGGGCGCTGCGCCTGCTTCGGCAATCGCCCGGCGTTCAGGTGGCCGGGCTCGTGACGACTTTCAATACGGCTGCGAATCGCGTCGCAATGCACGCCGTCCGCCGGGAGTTGGTCGAATCGCAGGCTGAAAATGCCGGTCTTCCGCTTTGGCCCGTGGAATTGCCGTGGCCCTGCTCCAATGCCGAATACGAGCGCCTGATGCGCGGCGTGGTGGAGCGAGCCGCGGCGGAAGGAATTGAGGCGTTCGCCTTCGGCGATCTGTTCCTCGAAGACATCCGCGAATACCGGATCAAGCAATTACGGGACACCGGGTTGGAGCCTCTGTTTCCGGTATGGGGGATTCCGACCGCGCAACTCGCCCGCGAAATGATCGCGGCGGGCGTGAAGGCGAAGCTCACTTGTATCGACCCCAAAAAGCTGGAGCGCGAATTTGCAGGACGGGAATACGACGATCGGCTGCTTGAAGCTCTGCCGGGCGGCGTGGATCCTTGCGGCGAGAACGGTGAGTTTCATACGTTCGTATACGATGCGCCGGTCTTCACGCGGCCCATCGCCGTGCGGCGGGGCGAAGTGGTGGAGCGCGACGGCTTCGTGTTTGCGGACGTGGCTCCGGAGGCGGACCGGATCGTTTCGGCTCAGCGAGCGTAGAGATGCGCGGGAGCGCCCGATGCTAAGATGTAGAAGCAACAGAGGACGCTGTTGAGATGCGCCCGTAGCTCAGCTGGATAGAGCGTCTGGCTACGAACCAGAAGGTCGGCAGTTCGAATCTGTCCGGGCGCACCACTCCTCAATAACTTACAGTCGCACGAATCCATCGCACGACTGATCCGCAAAGAATTCGGTCGATTTGAACACCAATTCCCTGCAGAGGATATCCATGGCTGGGTTCAGCCTCCTGAACCTTGGTGCCGGGGGTACAGTAAACGGCGCTGTACTTCATGTTTGCCAAAGGGGAAAGCCGACTCAGTTCGATGCCGCGATCTTCGCGGACAGGCAGGATGAACCCATGGCGGTCTACCTCCGCCTCGACGGGCTCAGCCTGCAGGTACGATGGCTAATGAAAAGATCCGGCTATTGAGCCTCCGCCGCCTGTCGCGCGATGCTCAAGTCACGGCCTTCCTTTAGAGCGAACACCCGCAACCCGCTCCAAGTTGTGGTGACCGTGGAGACGGAGGGGATATAGTCAGGTTTTTCGATCTTGAGGTCCCGGATGGAATGAAAGCCCCTGGCTCCGGACAGATCAACGTAGCCATTGCTGTCAGTGTACAGGGGACTTAATACCTTCCCGAGGCTCACTGAAGCACCCTCTATTGGCTGGCGCGTGTCATCATCGATGACGAGACCTATCATTCGCGCCGGATCAGCTTTGGGGATAGTCTGCGCTGCCGTCTTAGCTTGGGCGCTCACCCGCGCCAGACTATCGTGAAGGTTTTTGAGCCCCCGTTTGCCTTCATCTGTTTCCGCTGCCTTGATTTGAAGGTTCGCGACCTGTTGAGATAGCTTGTCAGCATCGGCGGCAGCCTTAGTGAGTTGGCTCTTGAGGTTGTCACGCTCGGTCTGCAGCCTCGCGATTTGCACATGGAGTGTAGAGCGACCCTTATTCAGGTCCTCAATATCGCGTTGAACCTTCTCTTGCTCGAGCTTCAGCGAGTCTAGCTTCGTGGAAAACCAGCCGTTCGCCGTACCGATAATCGCGCCGACCAACGCTACAATGATCGCGGCGATGGACTGGAGCACAGATGGCTGCCGATACCATCGCTTCAATTCGAGTATTTCGAGCTCCGCTTTCTGACGATCGGTCTGCGCCTGCTGAATTTCAGCTTCAAGTTTTTGGATTTCGAGGTGAGTTTTTCTGTCCGTTGCGTCTAGCGATGGCGTGGGGTTCATTGAAGGTCATTCTACTCGTTTCCTCACGGCCATTGATAAGGCAGGAGATTTTTAATGGGCGCACAAGACATTTAGGAGGGCATACAGATAGCCCAGGTTGCCATTCCGCCATTGAGGAAATCGTAGTTTCGTCATGATATTGTTTGGGACACACGCGCCGAACGCAACGCCGGAAGAGGTGCAGGACTGCCTGATGCTGGCTTTCAATTTAGGCGACAAGGGCTACCGTTTGATCTGGTGGAGCAAAGTGGTCAAACGCGGCAAGGGGCGAGGCAACCTGACGGTGGCAGCGCTACAGCAGCAAGCCAGGAGCAGCCCTCCACCTATGCGATCATCCGAAACCGCGCCCGATTCCGAAGCCTCCAGTAAGCGGCTGAACTGGAGACTCTGGCCATCAACTACTTGCACAGGGCGTAGATTTCCGCATAGTAACTTCTGGCTACGAACCAGAATGTCCGCGGTTCGAATCCATCCGGGCGCACCACGACCGTGCGGTTTGCCGACGGCGATAGCGACAAGCGCTACCAGACCCCGATCAGCTTCCACCAGGCGAACCCCACCGTGGCCCAGATTGCGAAGTTCACCAGACTCGCAAGCAGGCCGATGCGCCACCAGTTGGCCCTCGAGACGTAGCCGTGCGCGAAGATGATCGGCCCCGGCGTGGTGCCGTAATGCGTTAGCGCCGCCGCCAGGTTGGCAAAGATCGCAAAAGCGAATACGGCCAGCCCGACCGGAGCGCCTTTCGCCACCAATACGGCTAGAAAAGCCGTGAACATCGCGAGAATATGAGTCGTGATGCTGGCGAACGCATAGTGCGAATAGTAATAGACCAGGAGCGCGACAGCCAGCAATCCAACCCAGCCGAGCCCTGGAAAAATTCGCGCCACGCCTTCGGCGAATGCTTTCGGAACCCCCGTATCGTTCAGCGCCGTTCCCAGCCGGATCAAGCCTCCGTACCAGACGAAGACCGACCAGCCTGCATGCTCCTGCGTGATATCGCGCCAGCTTAGAACGCCTGTCAGCAGCAAAGTCATCAGGCCCAAAAGGGCGGTGACGGTAACGTCCAATCTGGTCCACGAAGAACTCATCCAGAGCCCGCACACCGCCACGAATACCGCTCCGAGAATGCGCTCGGCGGTTTTGGGAGGTCCCATGGCCGCCATTTCGCGGGCGGCGAAAGCGGCCGCTTCCGGAGTCCGGCGCACCTTGGGCTTTAACACTCGCATCGAAAGCCAGGGCACGATCAGCAGCGAAATCGCCCCCGGCACGATCGCGGCCTTAAACCAACTCGCCCACGTGACGGAGTATCCGAATCCGGCCGCCATTCGGGCCGCCAGCGCGTTGCTCGCTTGCCCGGTGTAGAACATCGCCGACGTAATGCAATCGTTCTGGTAGATCGCCGCCATCAGGAACGTGCCGAACACTCCCGCGGTGGGGCCCGGTTCCGAGCCGTAGATTTCGGAGAGCGATCGCGCGATCGGAAGAATGACGCCGCCGGCGCGCGCTCCGTTAGATGGAATCACTCCCGATAGCACGCAATCCGACATCGCCAGCGCATACGTGACCCCTAACGAGCTTTTGCCGAACAGCCGCACGAAAAACAGCGCGATGCGACGCGCCAAGCCGGTCTTGAGCAAAGCGCGCGAGATGAAAAATGCCGAGAGCACCAGCCAAGCGGTCTTATCGCCATATCCGGCCAATGCCTGATCGATGGTCAAGCCGCCAATCAAAGATGAGATGACGACGGCAAGGAGAACAATCGCGCCTCCGGGTATCGGCTCGATCATCTGGCCCACGATGGTGGCGACGAAGAGCCCGGTGAGCCGCCAGCCCTCGGGCTTTACCGCCGCTGGCTTCGGTACGGCGTAGACCACCACGGCGTAAACCAGCGCCAGCACGGCGAAGCCGCGGACGATGCGCCGCCAGTCGTACTCGACCGGCTCCGCGGTTTTTACCAGCAGGGGTTGGACCTGTGCCGACATGGGCAAGCGTCCAGCATACCCCAAAGCCCGGCCTACGGAAACGTCAGTTCCCTGCGATCCTTGGAGTGCTTCTCCAAATTTTTGCGGTCGGCGAACCAACTGGGGGCGGCGCTCGACCGGCTGAACAGCTCGCGCGCCTGATCGTCGAAGTGCGGCGATTCGGGCGAATCGCTCTCGCCAAAGGGCGTCATGATTACAGACCGGACCGGCTTGGAGAATTCCACCACTTCCAACATGGCCAGTCCGCCGCGCGCGAGCATCCGCGTCCCCGGCTGCTCGAAGGCGATCGCGAGAGGCGTGGCCATTCCGGCCGCGATGACAGTGCCGCCGCTCACAGGCCAAGAGCGGCGCGCGCCGTCGCGGATAGTCCGAAACAAAGCGCCCCATCCGGCATCCACGGGGAACTCGGTTTCCAGGCGATCCTGCGCTTTGCGAACGGCCGCGCGAACGCGATCGTCGCTGAGCGAGGCGGGCGGTTCAAGCGCAGATGAACTCTCGTCCAACGCCATTTTGAAAAGATAAAACGCCAACGCGCCGCGCGAGCCCGCATCAGCTCTGCGGCTCCAGCCAGTGAGCATGCGGACGAATTCCGAATCGAGCCCCAGGTGCGCGATGCGCAACTGCCAGGTTTCGGCTTTGTAGACGTCGGTCGCGAGCGCCAGCGATTCCGCCGATTCGAGGGAGAACGTGCGGGCGCTGCCGATGAGCTCGCGCGTCATCGCGGCAGCTTGAGGCGCGCCTCCACCGGTCGTCAAAATGCCTTCGGGAGGATTCGCAACATGAGAATGGCTATCGTAGATGGCACCTTCGGCATCGGCGATCAAAAATTTCTGCGCGGGGAATTGCCCCATGGTTAAGGCATGCTTCGCGGCCTCCACGTTTTTGGACGCGATCAGATCCCATGCCTCATCGAGCGCTCGATCGCCGGCCGGCCCCTGGCCATGCGCGGCGATAGCGACTGTGGCGCTGTGACCCAAGAGGGGAAAGGGAACACCCACCGGGAGGGCTCCGGCGAATTCGAATCCATCCCGGCCCTCCGGACTGCCTGAAATGTTCAGATCCAGCGAGTATAGCCGCGATGCGCCCGACCAGGCGCCTATGGGCGCGAGAATCGCAATCGGCGTCTTGTCCCGCGAGCGGGAAGGCGCAATCAGAATGTCGTTGGAATCGGCAAAGAGCCCGAAGGCGGCGCGGCTGAAGGCTTGCACCATCGACGGTTCGACCCGTTCCGCGCGGCCGGTCTCGGCGAGATACGCCTCGATTCCCGCGCAGTAGGCCTGCACAATCGCGCGCATTTCGACCGACAGCGGCGCCGGTGTTGGCGAGGCGCTTGCCGTTTTGAGATTTTCAAGAAGTTGCGCGCCGCGGTCCGCGGCCTGCGCATAGCCCGATCCAAACGCCGCGCCCGCGGCGGTCCGAGCATAAATATGAGGAATCCCGAACTGGTCCCGGAGAACTTCTACTTTTTCGCCCCCGAAGGCGGAAGCAGAAATCAGCAGCGCGGACAGGAGGAGTCGCGGCATTCGGACTCCCTCTCCCGGATGCTACCGCCCTTCGTCATCGATTGCGATTTTTAGCGCGCGTAGGAACTTCTGGTCCTGCGATGTCAGCTTGATTTTGCCTACGCGGCGGCGTCCCGTTTCCGGTTGCGCTTCGATTTCTACGGTGTCCCCGCTTTCCTCGTCGTCACCGGCCTCTTCGCGTTTGTTAAAGCCGATGGTCGCCTCCAATACCAGGAATACGTCGTAGCCAGCGCGTTTTATCTCTCCGATGGCAGCGGCGATGCGGTCGGAGTCGGACAACGATTCGTTAATCGCATTGCCCAGCTCCTGCATGAGCTCCTTCAGTCGATCTTCCAAATGGTTCCTCTTTCTTTATCGTCCGTCTCCCATTCCGTGGCTTTTTCTGCACATCCCCTCCAAAGCCACTTACAGCATATCACCGATACTCCTGTTTCGTTGATGCAAACTGTGTCCTCCCGGTTTCTTTCGTCGGGCCGGCGATTTTTCTGTAGGCAAGCTGAAGGCTGGCGCGATCAAGAACTTATCGCGAACCGGAACCCGCTTGTTTTGAGGTGTTTATAAGCTGACGCAGCAGTTCTATCGTATCCTCGCGCGCGGTGACGGGCCCGCCCGCCCGGCCCCTTAGGCCCTTGCCTTCGGCCATTTCCACAGGCGTTCGCCCCTGCTTGTCGGCTATGTCCATCCTGGCGCCGTGAGCCGCCAGGAACCGGACCATATCGTTGGACGGCTTGGGAAGGTTCGAGTCGGCAGCCTGCGCGGCAAAATGCATTGGCGTCTGCCCGGCGGCGCTGATCGCGTTCACATCCGCTCCGTGCTCCACCAGGGTCTTGGCGGCATCGAGCATTTGAGCGTCGGTGGCGTAATCTTTCGCGAACGTGCCGACGCCCCGGCCCAGGCCCGCCGCGAACATCAGCGCGGTGGTCCCATTCTTTTGCGCAATCGAGACGTCTGCACCGTGTTCGATCAGCAGCTCGATCGCCGCGGCGTCGCCATTTTTAGCGGCGCGCATCATGGGCGTAGCGCCCGCGCCGAGCGTAGGCTCACCCGGCGTATGGGCCCGTTGGAGGGCGGCTTTCTTCAGACTTGCGTTGGGGTTGGCGCCGTGCTTGAGCAGCACTTTCATCAGATCGAGCGCGCTCAGTTTATCCCGCGACGGCCTCGACGGACGGCCATACACTTCGCCCAACGTATTCATATCCACGGCGGCGTATAGCGGGGCCATTCCCGTGCTATCGGCCAAATTCGGATCGGCGCCTTTTTCTACGAGCAGCGCCGCGGTGTCGTAGTGGCCGTTTTCAATCGCAAACAGCAGCGCGCTCGTGCCGTCGGGATCGGTCAGGTTCACTTGAGCGCCGGCCTCGCAGAGCGCGCGGGCCGCATCGGCCGAGCCTTCGCGCGCGGCGTACATCAGCGGCGTCCAACTCCCGGGCGGAAGAATCGTCAACACGCCTTCGAGACCGAACCGGTCCTTGGAATAATGCAGATCGTTGGAGCGGGAGTCAACTTCGGCTCCATGCGCGATCAGCGCGCGGGCGACATCGGCCTGGTTCGCCTCCGCGGCCAGCATCAGCGCGGTTTCGCCGAACGAGCTTCCACGGACATTCGCATCCGCGCCCGCGGCGAGGAGAAGCTGGACAATTTCGACGTTTCCCGTGCGAGCCGCGGTCATCAGAACCGTTTCGCCGCCCGGAGAGCTATGCTTAGCGTCCGCGCCGGCTTGCAGCAGAGCTTGCGCCATGGCCGCGTCGCGATTTTTCGCCGCCAGCGAGAGCGGCGTCACGCCGTTGCGGTTCTCCGCGTTCGCGCGCGCGCCGGCTTTTAACAAGAGTCTTGCGATTTCCAAGTCGTCCGATTGCGCGGCCCAGAGCAGCGGGGTTGTCCCATCGGGATCGGCCGCGTTGACGCCGGCATGCCGCTGAATTGCCGCACGAACCGCCTCGGGGTTTCCAGCCTTCACTGCGTCGCCGACATCGCTGGCGACGGCGATGCCGGAGAACATCAGGGTTGCGAGTAAGTAATAATGGAGGGCGGTCTTCAGCCCGCGCGGCGCTTTAGCGCCGCTCCCGGCAAGCGAGGCTAAAGCCTCGCGCGGGCTAAAGCCCGCCCTCCATGCGCTAGATGACATCCGCCGTTCCCGTGCTGTCGCCAAAGCTGGGCTGGGGCGCACCGAACTTTGCGGAGACGTTCATCCACAGATTCCCGATCGGCGTGCGTTTGGGAAGCTGAACGTGCCGCGCGCCTTTTCCCGCGCTGCCACCCGCGAGAATCATCGGCAACGGATCGGTCGCGTGGCCGTTGGAATCCGCCATGCCCGCGCCGTACACCAGCAGCGAATGGTCCAGCACGGAGCCGTCTCCATCCGGAGCCGACCGCAATTTTTCCAAAAATCTCGCGTACATCTGAACGAAGTATGTGTTGATCTTCACCATCTGCGCCATTTTTTGCGGGTTGTTCAGGTGATGCGAGACGGAGTGGTGCTGTTCCGGGACGCCAATCTGCGGGAAGGTGCGCTGGCTAAGCTCGCGCGACATCATGAACGTGAAAACGCGGGTAATGTCCGCCTGATATGCGGCGGCGGTCAAATCGAACATCAGATCGGCGTGCTCCTCAAACGAATCGGGCGTGCCTATGGGAGCGCCGGGCGTGTTGACCTCCGTGGCGCCGCGCGCCTCGCTGCGTTGAATGCGGCGTTCGATCTCGCGAATGTTGTCGAGATAATCGCCGAGCCGGGCCGTGTCGCGGGGACCGAGGCCGCGCTCAAGATCTTTCGTATCCTCCGAAATTGAATCGAGAATGCTGCGCTCTTTCTGTAGCCGCGCCAGACGCTGCGCGGAACTGCCGGGCTCGCCGAAGAGCCGCTCGAAGACGGCCCGCGGATTAGTCTCCATCGGCAGAGGCGTCTTGGGCGAGCTCCACGAAATCGTGTTCATGTAAGCGCAACTGAATCCCGGCGAACAGCCGCCCACGTATCCGGTGAAGTCCTCGGTGGCGAGTTCGAGCGATGGCAGCGGCGTCTCCTGCCCGATCTGTTTCGCTACGATTTGATCGATAGTCGTGTTGGCAAGGACATCTTCCGCTTCGGTACGCTTAGGCCACACTCCGGTCAAAAAGCCCGCGCAGCTTACCGCGTGATCCCCGACTTGGCTGCCCGGATGAGAGCGCGTGAGATTTGTGACCACGGTCAGATGGTCGTGGAACGGCTCCAGCGGCTTCAGAATCGGCGAGAATTCGAACCCTTCGCCAAACGTCTTCGGAGTGAACTGCTGCATGATCGCGCCATTGGGAAAATATGCGACGCCGAAACGAAGCCCCGGCAGAGCCTCCGCTTTGGCAAGAGGCGTGAAAGCCGGAACCATACAATCCAAAAGCGGCAGCGCGATCGCGGCGCCGGTTCCTCGCAGGAAAGTGCGGCGCGGCAATGCGGTCTTCGTCACGAACATAGGCTCCTCAGTCTCATCGTCTTTGAGCTAGGGATTGGGCCTCTCGCGGAGCGGCGGTGGTCATGCGGAACGGCGTGCTGTGCACGACTCCCAGAATCAACGACGAAAACCGGTAATTGTCTTGCGCCGCATTCCGCACAATCGCCCGCACTTCCGGCATATCGCGATAATCCAGCCCGCGCCCTAGCGCGTACGTCAAAAGCTTCTTGGCGACGGTTGTGACGAACACTTCCGGCTCGCTGAGCAGCGCCTGGCGCAGGGCCACGACTCCATCCACTTTCAACCCGTTGGCAAGCTGGCCGCTGGCGTCGATCGGAACGCCCGCATCGTGGGTACGCCACGCGCCCACGGCGTCGAAATTTTCGAGGGCGAATCCGATCGGATCGAGCGTTTTATGGCAGCTCGCGCAAACCGGATTGGCGCGATGTTCCTCCATCTGCTCACGCATCGTCTTCGGCTTTTCGCCATCCTGCCGTTCCTTTAACTGCGGCACGTTGGCCGGGGGCGGCTGCACCGTCAGCCCGAGCAGGTTTTCCAGAATCCACTTGCCGCGCACCACGGGCGAAGTGCGCTCGGCGTGGGACGTCAGCGCGAGGATGCTTCCTTGACCCAGCAGCCCCCGGCGCTCGTCCTGGCTTACCGGCACCCGCCGGAAGCGGCTGCCATAGATGTTGGGAATGCCGTAGTGCCGCGCCAGCCGCTCATTCACGAACGTGTAGTCGGCCGTCATCAGATCCAGCACGCTGCGATCTTCCTGAACCACGCTCTGGAACAGCAACTCGGTTTCGCGGCGGAAAGACTGGCGGAGGTTGTCGTCGAAATCGGGAAAGTCGTCGGTATTCGGCTGCACGTTTTGTAAATTTCGCAGTTGCAGCCATTGCGCCGCGAAGTCGTTCGTCAACGCATCCGCGTGCGGATCGGAGAGCATGCGGCGCACTTCTTTATCGAGCACGGCGCGGTCTTTGAGCTTTCCTTGGCTCGCCAGCGAGAGCAGCTTGTCGTCGGGAATGCTGCTCCACAGGAAGAACGAAAGGCGCGAGGCCATGCCGGGATCGCTAACCGCGTAAACGCTGCCTGGCGCCGCGCCCGAAGGCTCAGGCTCCGCGCGAAACGCGAATTTCGGGCTCGCCAGGATTCGTTCCAGCGCGGCTTCGATTCCGGCGTCGAAGCTTCCCTCATGCCGGCCCGATTCGTAGAACTTCATCGCTCGCTGAATGTCGACTTCGGAAGCGGGCTCACGGTAGGCCCGCCGGATTAGATTCGCGACGATTTTTCGCGCGCACGGCGTTTCGCCGGCGCTATCCTTCGGCCGGCAGACGAAAATGCGCCGCCTGCTGGGAGTGTCGCCGGAGCCGGTGGGTTGAAACGGTCCGCTGATGCTTAAAGTTTGAAGATGCGGATGTCCCGCCCAATCGAAATTATCGACGGAACTGCGAATGAACGGCTGTAAGCGCACCGGTTCGGCAAACTGCGAATCTTCGACGAATGCGACCGTCACCGTGTGCGGGCCCGCATGGATCGGAACCTCCACTTGCAGGCGCGCATCCACGGCGTCGCCCGTGTCGGTCGGCTTTTCGAATAGCGAAGCGAGATCGTCAGGTCCGCCGATCGAAGCGAGATGAATGCGCCTTCCGTCCACGCTGAACTCCACCTGCTGCGCGGTTTGCAGGCCGCGAACGATGTTTAAGTTGGTGCGGTAAAGCTTCGCCTGAAATTTATATTGGCCGTCGAGCGGGAAATTGTAGCGAACCTGCGTGCCGCCGACCGTGCCGAGCGGCAAATTATCCAGGTGCTGGTTTTGCGAAAGGTCCTGCCGGATGCGCCACGTCTGGCTTCCTGCGGCGATTTTCGGGTCGCCCACCGCCAGCACCGCGATCTTCAGCGCGGCCGAAAGGTAGTGCTCCTGAAGCGCGGGCGAGACGCCGAGCACGTCGGAAATATTGTCGAACCCGAAAGCCGAGTCGTCGGGCGGTAAAAGCGCGGAAGCGTCCACGTCCAGGTCCAACAGGTCGCGAATCGCGTTCGCGTATTCCGAACGATTCAGACGATGCAGAACGGGGCGGCCGGCGTCAGGATGCGCCGATGCCGCTTGGTCGAGTCTCGCCTCCAGCCACGTGGCGGTTGTGTTATAAGTGGCCGCATCGGGGCGCCTCGCGCCGGGCGGAGGCATCATGCCGGTGCGGAGCTTTTGCACGACCTTTTCCCACAGCTCGGCGTGGCTGGAAATTTGCGAGAGATCCGCGGCATCCAGCTCCAGTCCGGCCGTTTTCGCGCGTTGGTTGTGGCAGGTGACGCAGTATTGGTCCAGAGTTGCGCGAATGCTTTGGGGTGTGGCGACGGAGGCTGCCTGCACGAACCGCGGAGCGCTCAGCGCCAACGCCAGCAACCCCACAAGTGTTGGGCGATTCATCCTTTACCGAGGTTAATTATACTAAGGAACGACCATGCGCCGTTGGATCTTGCTGCTCGCGCTGGCGCGCATCGTATCGGCGCAATCCAATGCGGATGTGCGCGGCGCGATCAGGCGAGCTCTGCCCATCCTTCAGAAATCGGCCGCGACGTTCGTGGCGAAAAGAACGTGCGTGTCCTGTCACCACAACGTTTTGTCCATCCTGACGTTTCGGATGGCGCGCAGCGAGGGCTTTGAAATCGATTCGAAAGTGCTCGATGCCGTGGAAGACAAGACATTTCGGAGCCAGCGCTCCGCAACGGCGCTGGACGACGCGATCCAGGCGAAGACGCTCAACGATCCGACCCCGGACGAAAGTTATCTTTTGATGGCGGCCGGCGCGAGGGGAATGCCTCGCGATGTGACGATGGAGGTGTACGCCCGGCGATTGGCGCGATGGCAGCGCGACGGGCATTGGGTCACTTCCGATTTCCGGCCACCGCACTCGAGCAGCGTTTTTACCGCCACCGCGACGGCGGTCCGAGCGATTCAGTTTTACATGCCGAGCGAACTCCGCTCCGAGCAGGAGGCGGTGCTGGAGCGGGCGCGCAAGTGGCTGGCCGCCACTCGGCCGCTTTCCACCGAAGATGCTTCATTCCGCCTGATGGGACTGGTCTGGGCCGGCGCGGGCGCGAGCGAAATCGATGCGGCGCGCCGCGACCTGATCGCGATGCGAAAGCCGGCGAGCGGGTGGCCTGAGCTGCCATCCTATCCGCCCGACGCTTATTCCACGGGCGAGGCGATTTTCGCCTTGCACGAAGCCGGGACGCCCATAAGCGACGCGGCTTGGCGCGGCGGGTTGAAGTTTCTTGTGAGCACGCAGGCCGCCGATGGAACCTGGCGCGTCCACACGCGCATGCTTTCGCCTGCCGAGGTAAGCCCGCAATACTTCACCACCGGCTTTCCCTACGGGAAGGATGAATATATCTCCTATGCGGGGAGCTGCTGGGCGGCGATGGCTCTGTTGTCCTCGCTGCCGGAAGCCAGGTCTGGGATGACGATCTCCGGTTTGAGTTCGGTCCCGCCAGCGTGGGTCCGCACTGCGCTCTTCGGCACAACCCAGCAGCTTAAGGCGCTGCTCGACTCGGGGCTCGATCCGAAGGTAAAGACCGCGGGAGGCACGACTGTGCTGATGATGGCCGCGCCGGACCCGGATAAAGTCAAGCTGCTGCTTTCGCGCGGCGCGGACCCGAAGGCGAGAGCTGGCTCAAATATCGATGAGCTGGGCATCGCGGCGGCATACCGCGGGACGGCCGAATCGCTTCGGGCATTGCTCGACGCGGGCGCGGAGATTAGCCGGTCGGCGCTAGTCTTCTCTTCGATGACAGGCGATTTAGAAAATGTGAAGTTGCTTCTGGCTCATGGCGCGGATGCCAACGCAGCGGCGCGCGGCAACACTCCGTTGTCGCAAGCGGTGACATTCGGATATTCCGACGTGACGCAGGCGCTCATTGCGGCAGGCGCTCCGGCGAAGATGAAGGACAGATCCGGAATCAATTTGATTCACTGGGCAACGATCGCGAACCGTCCGGAGGTGATCCCGGTTCTGGCAGGCGCTGGCGTTTCCGTGAACGACCAGGACGATTCCGGTTTCACTCCACTGATGTACGCCGCGACCATCGATTTCGGAGACGTTGCCGTTGTGAAAGCCCTGCTGAAGGCCGGCGCCGATCCGGGCATTCGCAACGACGAGGGCCGCACCGCGCGCGAGCAGGCGCGGCATTATGGGCACTCACAAATCGAAGCCGCTCTGCGATAACCTAACGGAACGGGAGAAACTTATGAAGACTTCCTTGCTTCTGCGGTGCGCGGCCGCGATAGCGGCTTTCGTTTGGCTAGGCGCGAGTCAGGCCGCCGATCTCAACCCGGCCGCCATCAACATCAAGATGCCCGATCAGCTCAAGTGGACGAAAACCAAGAGCGGCGCGAACGAGGCCGTGCTTTTCGGCGACCCTTCCAAGCCCGGCTGGTACGGCGTGCTGGTGAAATGGGACGCCAATCATATGAGTCGTCCGCATTTTCATCCCAACGATCGCTACGTCACGGTGGTTTCCGGCACTTGGTGGGTGGGCACCGGCCCGAACTACGATCCGGCGAGCACCAAACCCGTCCCCGCGGGATCTTTCGTGACGCACTACGCCAAGCAAATTCACTACGACGGCGCCAAGGAGAAAGAGTGCGTGTTGGAGATCGTCGGGATGGGCCCGGACACTTCGACTTCGGGGGAAGCGAAATAGGAGAGCCGGCCAGAGATCTCGCATTCGGAGATCATGATTGTTTACAGCGCCTCTCGCGGGTCCACGATCTTCCCCCCTGCGGCCGAGGCCGCGACGGTTAACGTCGACGCCAGGAAATGACGCGCGTTCGGATGGCCGTTCCGGCCGGGGAAGTTGCGAGCCTGGGTCGAGATCATCACTTCGTCTTCGGCGAGCGCGCCCATGTTGAACGCCTGATTCGATCCGGCGCTCGGCGGGAAGATGTTGGCGCCCGCTTCGAATAGAGTTTCTAGCAATCCTTCGCGCAGAGCCTCGCGATAAATTCCGCGGCTGGCAGGGACCACTTGCAGACGCACGCCTGGGGCAACCGTCCGGCCTCTGAAGAAAGCGGCAACCTCGCGGATGTCCTCTAAGCGTCCGCCCGTGCTGCCGCCGACCTCGGCGACATTGATGGGAACGCCTATAGTTTCCTGAACGGGCTTGACATTGCCCACGGTCGGCGGGCAGGCGACCTGCGGCTCGATCTTGCTTACATCGATTTCGTGGACGCGCTCGTACGAGGCGCCGGGGTCGTTGCGGAATAGCTCGAAATCCGCGCCGCCAAGGATTGCTCGCGCGAACGCGGCGGTCTTATCGTCGGGGTCGATGAACCCGCACTTGCCGCCCACGTCGATCGATTGCAGGGGAAACAGCATCCGATCTTGCACGGACAAAGATCGTATGTACGGACCGGCGTATTCGAGAGCCTTATAGATTGCTCCATCCTCGCCCAAGTATCCGACCAGGTATTGCGAAACGTCGCGCGCGGTGATGCACGGCCGCGTCTGCCCGTGGAATAGGATTTGAATCGTCTGGGGCACGCGGAACCAGCCGAGGCCGCGCGCGAACCCGAGCGCCGCCATGGAATTATTTCCAACGCCCGTGGCGAAAGCTCCCAGCGCGCCGTAAATCGGCGTGTGGGAATCGCAGCCGATAATCACTCTTCCCGGCGCCCAAAGGCCGCTTTCGATGATGACGTGATGAACGCTGCCGCAGCCCGAATCGAATACGTTGCGGATCTTGTGCTTTGCCGCGAATTTGCGGACGGCGGCCAGAGCCTCCGCGGCGGGCTGTGTTGCAGGCGCGAAGTTGTGATCGAAAACGAAGGCGATTCGCGACGGATCGGCAATCTGGGCCGCCTCCATTTCGTTTTCGAAAACCTTCATCACGAAGTTGGCGCTCAAGTCGTGCATCACCATCAGATCGACTTTCGCGATGACGACATCGCCCGGCGCGACTTCCTTTTTGCCGCTGGCCTTGGCGAGGATTTTTTCGACCATGTTCATAAGAGCACCAGGGGACAGGGGGCAGGGGAGGGGGGACAGGGCGGAGACCAGAATGTGTCGCCGCCGAAGAGCCTTTGGCCATCGCGGCGCGACTCAACGAACTGCGCGACGACGCTGGCCGATGGGGCAGCCTCGCAGACTTGATAAGGAAGCGGGCCAGAGAGTATCTCGAAGATTCCGAGGCCGTGTTGGGCGCCGTGAGGACCGTAGTGGCGGGCTATTTTCGCCCAGTGGCCGCGGTACTCCAGCGCCAGGCACGCCGAAAAACCGGCAAGCAGCTTTTCGCCACGGGCGGGACGGGGAGCGGAGTCTCCGTTGGTCAGCAGAATGATCAGATCTTCGGCTCCGGCCCGCCGGAGCTTCCGCTCCAGTCGTCCGGTGAACTCATAATCCGTCAGGCCGGCACCGGCGGACAACTCCGCCTCCAACCCGTCGCGAGCGATCCGGGCGGCGCGGGCGTGCATGGCCCGCTCCCATTCGTCACTCTCGTGGGGAACGTCTTTCATCTCGATCTCCGCGCTGATTGCGCGATAAAGATCGTACGGCAAGCCCTCGGGATCTGTGAATCCCACGCTGCGCCAACCCCGCTGAGAGCAGATCTCAAGAAATCTAGCGGCAAGATTCGGGCTCGGCAAAATCTCTTCCAGGATCGTCACCGATTTGATCCACGGATAGACCCGTGGCGAAAGTCCGCACAGCAGGAACGGTTTGTCCTCGCGCGGAATCACGAGCAGAGCCCGATTGAAATACAGCATCACGTTGGAATAGAACCGGCCGTAATTCGATTTCCAAAGATCGCTGTAGACCACCAGCGCGGGCAGATCCAAGTGCGCGAGCCGTTCGCGCGCGCGGGCGAGTCTGGATTCGAATGCCTCCGGCGGCAGTTCCGATTTGTCCCACGCAATCAGCCCGCGCTTCATCTCTGAAACAGCTTCCTTTCGGCTTTGTTGAGAGGTTCGCAGCCGTCGTGCGTGACCAGCAGAGTGTCGCCGAAGACCATGTAGCCGGAAAGAGGAAGATACGTGTTGGGATGCGCGATGATCGCCATGTTTTCTTTCACCGTGTAGTGAACGTCCTCCAGGACGTAGGGATTTTCGTCGGGGTGCAGACCCAGGTTGTGGCCGCGCACGCGCGTGTACTTGGGGCCCGTATATTCGCCGTAGCCGCACCTACGAAAAACGTCGTTCTGAACGCGAGCCACATCCGCGATGTCTACGCCGGGCTTGAGCAGGTCCTCTGCGGCGCGCTGCGCTTCCTGGAAGATTGCGAAGGCTTGCCGCTGCGCGGCGTTTGGCTCGCCCAGCACCAGCGTGCGGCAGATCTGAGCGTAATAGCCGTCGATCTGAGGAGTCAGCTCGGTCGTGATCTGATCGCTTGTTTGAAATCGGCGCTCGGTGGGGGGCTTCATTCCCACGACTTCGGTTCCGCCCGACGCAATCAGCATGAAATTGTCCTCGGCGCCGTTGGATTTGAGAAAGCCTTCGACTTCGGCGACCAGCTCGAACTCCGCCATTCCGGGCTCGACTGTCTGCGCGAAGTATGCGTAGCCTTTGTCTGCTAGCGCGGCGGCGCGCCTCAGCGCAGCGATTTCTTCTGGCGATTTGACCCGGCGCAATTCTTCGACGGCCGCGGTGGCGCTGGCGGGGGCCGCGCCGAGCGAGTGGACTAGGCCCGCGTCCATCAGTTCGAGACCGGCTACCGCGACGGAGCCGGCTGGAAAGCCGGCTGCGGGCAGGATTGCCCGCCCCACATCGGGCAGGAGCTCGGCGTCCCAGGGGTGGGAGACCACTGCGCTTACTTCGCCCGAGCGGTCCAGAATCGCGATGGCGTAGGGGCCGGAAAAGTTTACGTTCAGCACGTAGCGGAAAAAATCTTTGCGCCACGCGTTGCCGTAGAAGAGCAGGCGGTCCCAGCCGTGCTCCTCCATCAGGCCGGTTAGTTGCGCGATGCGCGCTGGGTCGGGCGTCAAGGGGACACGTCCTCCAGAAACCATTCGGTGGGGAGTTCCTTCCCTAATCGCATCTCGCGCGCGCGGCGGAGCACGGCGGCGCCCACCGCCGCGAATTGTGTTCCCGCGCCTGTGTTGTTATTGAACACAGTGATTTCATCCGCATGCGTGCGGCCCGCGAGTTTTCCGGCCACTAGATCCTGCACTTCCTGAATCGACTCCCAGCTCTTGATACCTTGCTGCGCGACTTCCCACACGTCGGGCGATTGATCCAGCCGCGCGACTTCTTTGGAATGGACCACGTAAAGATCCGCGCGGCGGATCGTCTCGTCGTCGATTTCCCGCCGCTTGTTACTTGCGTCGGAGCCGCCGATCGAAGCTACGTACATTCCTTTTTCTACCCAATGTCCATCGAAAACGGCGTCCCAGGCGGCGGTCGCGGCTTGGATGAAGTCGCTGCCCTCCACGCATTCCCTCGGCGAATCCACGCATTCGATAGAGCGCTTCAGCAGCGCGCTCATTTTTTTGCAGAACTCCTGCGTATGCTCCCGATTTGGGCTGAAGACTTTCACCCGTTCAAAAGGGAAGTGGCTGCACAAAAATTCGAGATGGGCGCCTGCCTGCCAGCCGCTCCCAAACAGCCCCAGCACGCGCGGCTTCGCGGGCGCGAGATATTTCGCTCCAACCGCGCTCAGCGCCGCGACACGAACTTTTTGGATCACGCCATCCGGCATGATCGCAATCGGCTCGATGCGCTCAATGTCGAAGAGAATCACCATGCCGCAATAGCGATTGCCGGATGCGACCGGCAAGATGCGCCGCCGCTTGACGCCCGCGGTAAACGAAAATCCGGCCATATCGGAGGTGATGCGCAAAGCCCACACGCCGCTCGATACGCCGCTGCCTTCCTGTGTCTTCATCCGGTAGTGGAAGCCGGGGTGCTCCTTCGATTCCACCGGCATGTAGGTCTGGCTGCGCGGGCGATTGATGGCCTTGCCTTCGGCGAGCTCCCGATAGATGCTCTCGGTCGCGGAGATGGCGTCTTCGGGCGTAAGCGCGCGCTCGACCTCGTCGTTATTGAGCAACAAGGTCATGTTTGATTTTGAGGAGTGGAATCAGCCCGCCGGCGCGCACCATTTCGAGTAGAAATTCAGGCAACGGCTTGCCGCGAACCGACTTGCCGTTGGTGAGATTTTCCACGGCGCCGGTCGCGATATCGACACGCAAGCGGTCGCCGGTTTCGACGAGCTCGTGGATGCCGGGCGCTTCGAGCAGCGGCAGTCCTATTTCCGCGCCGTTGCGGTAGAACGTGCGCGAGAATTGTTCCGCGACCACGACGCCGACGCCTGTGGCTTTCAACGCCTTCGCCGCGAGAGCCCGGCCGGACGAGCATCCGAAATTGCGGCCCGCGACGAGGATATCGCCCGGCTTGACATTCTTGGGAAACTCGGGATCCGCGGTTTCGAGGACGAATTTGGCCATTTCCTGCACGGTCTTAAACATGATGTGCGCGGGCGTGATCATGTCCGTCGGGATATTATGGCCGAATTTCCAGCAATTCCCTTCGAAAATTAATTTGTCTGTCATACGGCTTTCGAGAGTTTGAGATGCGCGGCGGGCTGCGTCTGGCGTCCACTTACCAGCACTAAAAGTAGCGAAAACGCAGCCAGCGCGAGATCGACCGTGAACGGTGTCGTATATCCACCCGTGCGGTCGGCCAAAAAGGCGGCCAGCGCGCCCCCGGTGGCCGTCCCTACTCCGAAAAATACATAGAACAAGCCGAGCGATTTGCCCACTTGATGCGTTCCGAAATGCTCGAACACGATTGTCGGCGAGGCGTTAAAAATTCCGCCGTAGCCGATGCCGAAGACAATCGCGAGAGCTTCCATCAAGCCCGATTGCGGCGGCGTCGCAATCAGCGCGAGAATGCCCAGACCCACGGCGGAGATGCTGAACAGCATGCCCGCGCGCGCCGAGAATCGGTCCGCCAGCACGCCGCTGATCAGCTTGCCGAGCGCGGCCGCAAGCAAAGCCACGCTCAACACGTGCGCGGCCCTTTTCATGGGCACGCCTTCGCCGGTGAGATAAAGCACCAGGTTTTGCTGGATGCCGAGCATCGCGTGCGCGGTGAAGAAGAGGCTGACGCCGAAGATCCAGAACATGGGCATGCGCGCGAGCTCGGCGGCCGTTGGGGAGATAGCCGATTTTTGCCGGCCGCCGTCGTCGTTTTTCACGATTGCCAGCGTCATCAGCAGAGGAATCGCAATGCAGGCGGCAAGAAAAAGAAAAGCTCCCGGCACGCCGCGCCGCGCGATTTCCGTCGCGGTGATGGTCGGCGCGACGCCGCCCAATCCGATGCCCGCGTTCACGAATCCGACGGCCAAGCCTCGGTTCCGCGAAAACCACGGGCCGATCAAAATCGAGTTCGGCAAAATGGAAACGGCCGACGCGCCGGCGCCCAGAACCACGCAAAACGCATAATATTGCGGCTGCGATTGAGCCGTGGAAAGCAACGCCAGCGCTAGCCCCACCAGGCACATTCCGCCCAACAGAACCGCTTTGGGTTTGAAGCGGTCCACCAGCGCTCCGACCAGAGGCGAAAGAACGCCGACCAACAGCAGCACGATCGATCCGCCCGCCGCCGCTCCGGCGCGCGTCCAATGGAACGATCGAACCAGCGAGGGATAGAACTGCGGCAGGGAAAACAGGCCGAAAGAGAACGCGATCATCAGGATGACGAATGAGGTGAAGAGAGTCAACCAACTTCGAAGCGTCAGGCGAGTCGCGGCCACGAGAGGGAAGTCTAACATACGCCTGTGAACCGTCCGCGATCGACCGCTTCGTTGAAGGCATGGAGGGCGGGCTTCAGCCCGCGCGGCGCTTTAGCGTCGCTTCCGACCAGCGAGGCTTAAAGCCTCGCGCGGGCTGAAGCCCGCCCTCCCCAACGCTCTTCATCCCACGTGGTGGCCGGCACGGCCATGGGAGCACTCCCTTGCGGTCGCGGCTCGGTATGAAATGACTTTCCGGGCCACTACCGCGAGGGCGTGGTTGACGTTGCGTGCAGGAATTACGCGCCCCGCCTCCGATTGTTTGATATACTGCTTAACCTTCGTGGTGGGTTGATCCTTTCGCTTGGGGGTCCCGGCCATCGCGAGGAGGGGGTCTAGAATGCATCGCAAGTACGTTCTCGCTTTACTTTCCGTTTGCGCTGTCGCCACGTTTGCACAGAGCGATCGCGGAACGATTACCGGCACGATTTCCGATCCGGCGGGCGCTGTGGTCGCCAACGCCGCGGTGGAAGCCAAGAATACCGACACCGGCGCCGTTTATCCGGTAGCCGCTTCGGAGACGGGAAATTACACCGCCGCTCAATTGCCTTCGGGAACTTATCAGATTTCCGTCACGGTTCCCGGCTTTAAAAAATTCGTGCGATCTGGGCTGGCGGTGCAGGCCGCGCAAACCATTCGCGTCGACGCCACCTTGGAAGTCGGTAGCGCGACGGAATCGGTCACGGTTACAGGCGAAGCCACCCTGCTCAAAACCGAAAGCGGCGAGCTAAGCAACACCGTCGCCACGCAAACCATGGACACGCTGCCGCTCCTTTCTGTGGGGCAGAATTCCTCAGGCATCCGAAACCCATTCAACATCGTTGCGATGCTGCCGGGCGCTTTTTATCAGCCGAGTCCTTCATTCACCGGACCTACGGTGCGCATCAACGGCGGAGTGGCCGGGTCGGAGAAGGTGCTGGTCGACGGCATGGACGGCACCAACATTCTGGGCCAAGGCGCGAACCAGCAGAACCAGCCCGGCATGGATTCCATTCAGGAATGGACGGTGCAAACCAGCAATTACGCGGCGGAATTCGGACAGGCAGGCAGCTCCGTGATGAATATCACGATGAAATCTGGAGGAAATCAGTTTCACGGCGGCCTGTACGAATATTTCCAGGACGAATTCTTGAACGCCGGTCAGCCATTCACCAACAACGGGAACGGTGGGCTCCTCCGGCCAACGCAGCGCCGCAACGATTACGGCTTAACTTTGGGAGGCCCGGTAGCTATTCCCAAGGTCTACAACGGACGCGACAAGACGTTTTTCTTTTTCAGTTGGGAGCAGTTCCTGCAAAACCAGAATTTCCTGCCGGGAGCCTTTTCCATTCCAACGCAGGCGTATCGCAACGGCGATTTCGGCGCCGCGATCACCGCTGTCGGCGCCAGGAACCTGGGGACCGATCTTCTCGGCCGTCCCATCATCGCCAACACGATCTACGATCCGAACACGCGGCAGATCGTCAACGGCCAAGCCATTACCAGCCCGTTCATGAACAACCAGATCCCACTGGGGCGCATGGACCCGGTGGCGCTGAAGATTCAAAAGATGCTTCCGCTTCCCTTCTGCGTGGCGGGGCCGCCCTGCAACGCCGCCGGCGTGGTTAATAATTTTCAGAACGTCGAGCCTGTCAGCCGCGACACGGAGGCCCCCTCTCTGAAGATCGATCAGAACATGGGCCCCAAGGACAAGCTGTCTTTCTTCTGGGCTCGCACCATGACCTACACGCAAAGCGGCTACGGCGAAGACGGACTGCCGCAACCGATCTCCTATACTTTCGGCGGAGGCATCTATTCGCACCGCGAGCGCCTGAATTACGATCACACCATCACCCCGACGCTGTTGCTGCACTTGGGCGCGGGCTACGATACCGACTATTTGGGCCGCCCCTCGGTGACACCCGATTATGACGCCTGCGCGGGCATCAGCCTGTGCAGCCAGTCCTTTCAGCGGCCGGCTACATTCCCCAGCTTCACCGGTCTTTCCGATGCGACGGCGGGCGGCTTCGGCAGCACAGCCGAGCCCCAAATCGGACCTCCCGGCCGCGCCGATAACGTCTACAGCATTGTCGATTCCATCGCCAGCCTGACCTGGGTCAAAGGCAACCACACTTTCAAATTCGGCGGTAATGCCGAGTTCCAGGGCAGCTACACCATCACCGTCAGCAATCTCCAGGGGACCTACGGCTTCAGCAGCGCGCAGACGGCGATGCCGTATGAAGTGAATACGTCCACCGGGACCAGCACCGCCAATATCGGCGCCAATCACATTGGGTTTCCGTACGCCAGCTTCCTGCTGGGCGCTGTGGATAACGCCGAAGTCGATCCCCCTTCGCGCGTCCGCTTCGGAAAACAGCAGTGGGGATTCTACGCGCAAGACAGTTGGAAGGTCACGCGCAAGCTCACGCTCGATCTCGGCCTGCGCTACGACTACTCGACCTGGTACAAAGAGCAGTATGGCCGCTCGGCGAACCTCGCGCCGAATCTGGCCGACCCCACCGCGGGCGGGCATCCCGGCGCGGCGATCTATCAGGCGACCTGCGCCTGCTCTTTTGCCAGCAATTATCCGTGGGGATTTGGCCCCCGCTTCGGCTTTGCCTATCAAGTGCTGCCCAAAACCGTGCTGCGCGGCGGCTTCGGCATCGAATACACCGGCACGGGCGTGGCGCAGGTGTTCGGAGCGGCCAGCGGCAACGCGGCCGCCAACAATCGCTTCGCCCCATCTTCCATTCCTGGCAACCCGATCATGACGCTGGGCCAAGGGGTTACGTTGAACGGCGCTCCGCTGACGACCGCTCAGATCGCGTGGCCTAACCTGAGCTCGGGTTTCTATCCTGTCGGTGGAGTGATTCCCGGCGCCGGTCCGCAATATTACGATCCGAACGCCGGACGTCCGGCGCGGCAGTATCAATGGAGCTTCAGCGTGCAGCGTGAGCTGGCGCGCAACCTGGTGGTGCAGGCGTCCTACATCGGCAATCGTGGGATTTGGTGGCCGACCTATGTGGGCTCGGCGCTGACGAACTACAATGACCTGAGCACCGCGCTGCTAAACCAGTACGGAATCAATTTGAACAGCCAAGCCGATTTGGCGATGCTGCTTGCGCCGATCGGCTCGGCCGGCGCGAAGCAGTTTCAGAACAAGCTACCCTTTGCCAACTTCCCCGTCACGGCTTCAGTCGCTCAATCGCTGCGTCCCTTCCCGCAGTACACCACCATCAGCCTTGTAAACCCGCCTCTGGGAGATAGCTGGTACAACAGCCTCCAGTTAACGGCTAACAAGCGGTTCTCCAATGGCCTCCAGTTCGACTACGCGTTTACGTGGTCCAAGTCGATGGACACCTTCGGCGGGACTCCGGACGTCGAGAATCGTTCACTGGCGAAGGCGATCTCGTCGCTGGATCAGCCTCTCGTAATGCGAATCGGCCTCTCCTACATCACGCCGAAAGCCGGGCCGAAGGCGCTTTCCTATCTGGTCCGCGACTGGATGTTCAACCCGTTCCTGTATTACGCAAGCGGTACGCTGATAGCCGCCCCCGCGGCCAACGCAACCGGTTATCCTTCCGCGCTCTCCACGGGGACGATCGGCAATCTCACCTTCCAAACCGGTCAATATCAGCTCCGCACGGGGCAGCCCCTGTACCTGAAAGATCTGAATTGCCACTGCTTCGATCCCTACAACACGTTCGTGTTGAATCCGGCGGCGTGGGCCGATCCCGCCCCCGGCCAATACGGCGGGCCGGAATACAGCGGCGATTACCGCGGCGCGCGCCGGCCTGTGGAGAACCTCGCATTCGGGCGGCAATTCCGGATCCGCGAGGGGATGAGCCTGAATATCCGCGCGGAGTTTACCAACATCTTCAACCGGACTTATTTGAACAATCCCACGATCAGTGGAGTCGGCATCAGTCCGCAGGCGGCGCCGGTTTGCAAGCTGCCCAGCGGATCCAACGGCGCCTGCTCTACGCCTGGGCTGCAAATCGTTTCGGGCTTCGGATCCATTAACCAATCCACCACGCAGTATCCGCCGCGGACGGGCCAATTGGTGGCGCAGTTCCGCTTCTGATGAAGTTGCGGCGCACGATTCAGTGGGGCAGGCCATCGATAAAGACCGATCGTCTGCTCCACCTCGCCGCGGCGATGGTCGCCATCGCACTCCCGCTGAGCGCACAGTGGCTTAACGTCCCCTCGCCAGGTATTCCGCGGAATGCCGACGGCAAGCCGAATCTTTCCGCGCCCGCGCCACGCCAGGCCGACGGCCACCCCGACTTCTCCGGCATCTGGCGCCAGGCCGATGGCGTGAAATACACAGTGAATCTCGCCGCGGACGGAGTCGAGGTTCCCATGCAGCCCTGGGCGGCCGCGCTCTACAAGCATCGTCAAGATACGATCTCGAAAGAAGATCCCGTCGGCTACTGCGGTCTTCCCGGTGTTCCGCAAATGAACGCGGTGCCCTATCCGTACAAGTTTCTGCATGTGCCCGGCGCGGTGGTGATCCTCTACGAAGCGTTCGCCACGTTCCGGCAAATCTTTACGGACGGGCGCGAGCTGCCGAAAGATCCGAATCCGACGTGGATGGGATATTCGGTCGGACATTGGGATGGCGACACGCTGGTGGTGGAAACCGCGGGCTTCAACGATACGACATGGCTCGATTCCGGAGGTCATCCGCACAGCGATGCACTCCACGTTACCGAGCGATTTCGCCGCCGCGATTTCGGTCATATGGACCTTCAAATCACCATCGACGATCCCAAAGCATACACCAAGCCCTGGAGCGTCTCGTATGGGCTTCGGCTGATGCCCGACACGGAACTGCTCGAATACGTCTGCAACGAAAACAACAAAGATATTCCGCACCTGGTTGGAAAATGAAACTCACGGCAATTGCGCTTCTATCGATGGCCTTGTGCGTCTGCGCGCAGGATGGCGCGGACGGATATAAACAGAACTGCGCGTCCTGCCATGACGGCGGCAACGATCGCGCACCGAGGCGCGATATTCTGCGGGAACTGACGCCGGAGCGCGTGCTGGCCGCGATGGAAACCGGACCCATGACTTCCATGGCGCTCCGCCTGAAGGCTCCCGAGCGCAGGGCCGTCGCCGAATACATCACCGGAAAATCTCTATCGCAGCCGCTCCAAACCACTCCGCCCGCTAGCGCCATGTGTCAGGGAGGTTCGGCGGCCTTCGCCCTCTCCGGGCCGTCCTGGAACGGATGGGGCGTGAATACGAACAACACGCGATTTCAGGAAGGCGCGGTCGCGGGTCTTTCGGCGGATCAAGTCCCGCGTCTGAAAGTCAAATGGGCCTTCGGATTTCCCGGCGATATCCAGGCGTATGGGCATCCAGCTATCGCGGGCGGACGCGTGTTCGTCGGCAGCCAGGGCGGCAAAGTTTATTCGTTGAGCGCGGCCAGCGGCTGCGTCTACTGGTTCTTCGATGCCGGCGCCGCGGTGCGAAGCGCCGTTTCGATCGCGCAGATCGAAGCTGGGTCGCGCTCGCGGTATGCGGCGTTCTTCGGAGATCAGGCGGGCAACGCCTATGCTCTGGATGCAGGCACAGGCCAACTGCTGTGGAAGACGAAGGCCGACGACTACCCCGTGGCGCGCATCACCGGGAGTCCGGTGTTCTACAAAGGCCGGTTGTACGTTCCCGTGGCTTCGGGCGAGGAAGTCGCCGCCACCGCGCCCGGCTATGAATGCTGCCGGTTCCGCGGCAGCGTCGTGGCGCTCGATGCCGCCACCGGCAAGCAGGTTTGGAAAACTTATACCGTCGATCCTCCCAAGAAAACGCAAAAGAGCAAAGCCGGCGTCCAGCGGTGGGGGCCTTCGGGCGCTCCTATCTGGAGCAGTCCCGCCATCGATCCCCAGCGCAACGCACTCTACGCCGCCACCGGCGATAACTACAGCGATCCGGCCACGCGAACCAGCGATGCGTTTATCGCCATGGATCTGAGCACCGGCAAAATTCTGTGGACGCGCCAAATGACGGCGAAAGACGCATACACCTCCGCTTGCCGGATGCCGGATAAGACCAATTGCCCCGATTCGAACGGACCCGATCTGGATTTCTCATCGCCGCCGATCTTGGTCACGCTTCCAAACGGCAAGCGCGCTCTGGTGGCTGGACAGAAATCGGGAGTCGTTCACGCGCTCGATCCCGATCAACAGGGCGAACTGCTCTGGTCGACGCGCGTCGGCCAGGGCGGAACCATGGGAGGCGTGCAGTGGGGATCCGCTTCGGACGGATCGAATGTTTATGTCGCGCTGTCGGATATTGGCCGCATCATGCTGACTTACAGCACCAGCACGGACGCCGATCCGAAGCGGGGCGGCGGCATGTTCGCGCTTCGCCTTTCCGACGGCCAGCGAGTCTGGTACACGCCTCCGCCAGGTTGCGGCGATCGCCCGCGATGCAGCCCCGCGCAGTCCGCCGCGGTCACGGCCATTCCCGGCATCGCCTTTTCCGGATCGGTGGACGGCCATTTGCGCGCTTATTCCGCCCGCGACGGCAAAATCGTGTGGGATTTCGACACAATTCGGCCGTATGAAACGGTGAACGGTGTCGGGGCGCGCGGAGGCTCTTTGGATGGGCCTGGCCCAGCCATCGCCGGAGGAATGCTGTTCGTCAACTCGGGATATCCTTCGGCCGGCGGAATGCCGGGAAACGTGCTATTGGCGTTCTCCGTGGACGGAAAATAAGCGTCCTCGCCCGCAACGCCGCGATTTTACGCACGAAATAGCAACAAATGAGCATCGAGGAGCATCTTTGTTGTCATGCCCGAAGTTCTAGAAGAGACATTCGGCATATCGCCCCTGGCGGGCCATCCGGCGCCCAAGGAGATGTTGATCGATGTCTCCCGGCTCGAAGCGGAATACTATAAGAGGCAGCCCGACCCCGACGATCCCAATCAATTGGTCGTCTTCGGCACGAGCGGGCATCGTGGCTCCCCGCTGCGCGGAACTTTTACCGAGGCGCACATCCTGGCCATTGCGCAAGCGATCTGCGATTACCGCCGCGCGCAGGGCATCGATGGGCCGATTCACATGGGCAAGGACACGCACGCCCTGTCCGGGCCCGCGCAGCGCACGGCGCTTGAAGTCCTGGCGGCGAACGGGGTGGACACGCTCATCCAGAGCCATGACGGCGTCACTCCAACGCCCGTAATCTCGCGGGCGATCATCGTCTACAACCGGGGCCGCAAGGAAGGCCTTACCGACGGTATCGTGATCACGCCGTCACATAATCCGCCGGAGGATGGCGGGTTTAAATACAACCCCACCAACGGCGGCCCGGCCGATACAGATGTGACGCGCTGGATTGAGGACCGCGCGAACGCGCTACTGCGAAAGCGAAATGCGGATGTAAAGCGGACGCCGTATGAGCGGGCTTTCAAAGCCCGATCGACGCGCGAGACAGATTTTGCGCACCCCTACGTGCGCGATTTGAACGCGGTTTTGGACATGCAGGCCATCCGGGACGCGCGGCTCAAGTTAGCCGTGGATCCGCTCGGCGGCTCGGCGGAGCCCTACTGGGAGCCGATCAATTCGATCTACGGGTTGGACATCGAAATCGTAAACCCGAAGATCGATCCCACCTTCTCGTTCATGACCGTGGACCATGATGGCCGCATCCGCATGGATTGCTCGAGCGCATATGCCATGGCGCGTCTGGTCGGCTTAAAGGATAAATATCGAGTAGCGTTTGCCAACGACCCCGACGCCGACCGGCATGGCATTGTCACGCCCTCGGCTGGATTGATGAATCCGAATCATTATCTGGCCGTGGCCATCCGCTATTTAGTAACGAATCGCCCCCAATGGCGCACGGATGCAGCCGTCGGCAAGACGCTGGTCAGCAGCGGCATGATCGACCGCGTGACAGCCAAGCTTGGACGGAAGCTGTGCGAAGTCCCTGTGGGATTCAAATGGTTTGCACCCGGCCTGTTCGATGGGTCGATCTGCTTCGGCGGCGAAGAGAGCGCCGGAGCCAGTTTCCTGCGACGCGACGGCTCGGTATGGACCACTGACAAGGACGGCGTGATCCTCGCGCTGCTGTCGGCCGAAATCACCGCCCGCACAGGCCGCGACCCCGGCGAGCACTACCGCGAATTGACGGCCGAATTCGGCACGCCTTATTACACGCGCATCGATTCGCCCACAACGCCCGAGCAGAAGGCGAAACTCGGTAAGCTATCGCCCGAATCCGTGCAAGAATCGACGCTGGCCGGGGAAAAGATCGCCGCCAAGCTGACGCGTGCGCCTTGTAATGACGCGCCTATCGGCGGTCTCAAAGTGATCGCCCCCGGCGGCTGGTTCGCCGCGAGGCCCTCGGGCACGGAAAATATCTACAAAATCTACGCCGAGAGTTTCCAGAGCGAAGCTCATCTGGAATCGATCGTCGCCGAGGCGCGAGAGATCGTAGATCATGCGCTCGAGAGCTAACGGACGCGTGGAGGGTGGGCTTCAGCCCGCGCGAGGCTTTAGCCTCGCATCGGCGGATACGGGGCTGAAGCCCCGTGCGGGCTAAAGCCCGCCCTCCCCACACTCTTATGAAAGCAACACAACTACTCCACAACCTCGGCCAGAGCATCTGGCTCGATAACATCACTCGCGACCTGCTCGATTCCGGCACGCTCGAACGGTACATCGCCGAATTTTGCGTATCCGGGCTCACCTCAAACCCGACGATTTTCGAGCACGCCATCGAGAACAGCTCGTCTTATGACGCTCAGCTTCGGCGGCACTCCTCCAGCGGCAAGTCCGCGGAAGAGCTGTTCTTCGAGCTCGCGCTCGAAGACCTCACGCGCGCCGCCGATCTGTTTCGTCTCATTTACGACCGCACCAACGGCGTGGATGGATACGCCTCGCTGGAAGTCTCGCCGCTGCTGGCCTACGATACGAACAGCACTCTAAAAGAGGTCAAGGAACTCTTTGAGCGCGGCGGCCGCCCCAACTTGTTCATCAAAATCCCTGGCACAAAACAGGGTCTTCCGGCCATCGAAGAGTCGATCTTCGCAGGCATCCCCATCAACGTGACGCTCCTGTTCTCGCGCGAGCAATACCTGGCCGCCGCCGGGGCGTACCTGAGAGGGATTGAGCGGCGGCTCGACGCCGGGCTCAATCCCAATGTCCCTTCGGTTGCGTCGTTGTTCGTCAGCCGATGGGACGTTGCGGTCGCGGAAAAGGTTCCAGCCGGCCTGCGCAACCGGTTGGGCATTGCGATCGCCATGCGGACGTATAAGGCGGCGCGCGATCTGCTCACGTCGCCGGAGTGGCAGCGCGCCTATAACGCGGGCGCACGCCCGCAGCGTCCGCTGTGGGCCAGCACGGGAACCAAAGACCCCTCGGCCTCCGACATTTTGTACGTCAAGGCTCTCGCGGCGCCGTTCACGGTGAACACCATGCCGGAAAAGACGCTGAAGGCGCTCGCCGAACACGACCATCTCGCTTCGATCCTCCCATCCGACGGCGGCGATTGCGAAGAAGTGCTTGCGCAGTTCGTCAAAGCCGGCGTCGGCCTCGATGCACTGGCGGAGCAACTTCAAGAAGAAGGCGCCAAGTCCTTTGTCACGTCATGGAACAGCCTGATGGATGTGATCGCGAAGAAAACCACCGTGTTAAAAAAGGCCAGCTAGCTCATGCACATCACGCCGCCCACCGAACGCCCGGCCTGGAAGGCGCTCAAAGAGCATTGCCCTCAGATCCAAGGAATACATCTCCGCGACCTTTTCGCCGCGGACTCGAAGCGTGGCGAAACCTTCGCGGTGGAAGCCGCCGGACTTTATCTCGATTACTCCAAGAACCGAATCACCGCCGAAACAATCGGGCTGTTGCTGCAACTGGCGGAGGAATCCGGCCTTCGCGCGCGCATCGATGCGATGTTCTCCGGTGAAAAGATCAACCTCACGGAAAACCGCGCCGTGCTGCATGTCGCGCTGCGAGCTCCGCGCGATGCGTCCATTCTGGTGGATGGCCACAACGTCGTGCCGGAAGTTCACGCGGTGCTCGACAAAATGGCCGGTTTCTCGCAGCGCATCCGCGGCGGCGTCTGGAAGGGCCACACCGGCAAGCGCATCCGCAACGTGATCAATATCGGCATCGGCGGCTCCGATCTCGGTCCGGTAATGGCTTACGAAGCACTCAAGCACTACAGCGATCGCCAGATGACCTTCCGCTTTGTTTCGAACGTCGATAGCGACGACATTGCCGAAGCTCTGCGCGATCTCGATCCCGCCGAAACGCTCTTTATCGTCTCGTCGAAAACGTTCACGACCCTTGAAACAATGACCAACGCCCATACCGCGCGCGCCTGGTCTCTCGCAGCTTTCGGCGGCGACGAAAAATCCATCGCGCGCCACTTCGTCGCGGTTTCAACCAACGCGAAGGAGGTCGCCAAATTCGGCATCGATACGGCCAATATGTTCGAATTCTGGGATTGGGTCGGCGGACGCTATTCGATGGACTCGGCGATAGGTCTCTCCACTATGCTCGCCATTGGACCGGAAAGTTTCCAGGCCATGCTCGGTGGCTTTCATAGAATGGACGAGCACTTCCGCACGGCCCCCTTCGAACGCAATCTGCCCGTGCTTATGGGCCTGCTTTCTGTCTGGTACAACAACTTCTTCGGCGCGCAAACCGTCGCGGTGCTGCCTTACGAGCAATATCTCAAGCGATTTCCCGCGTATTTGCAGCAGTTGACGATGGAAAGCAACGGCAAGCACGTAACGCTCGACGGTGGCCGCGTGACTTGCGACACCGGTCCTATCTACTTCGGCGAGCCGGGGACCAACGGCCAGCACTCTTTCTATCAGTTGATCCATCAGGGGACGAGACTCATCCCGTGCGACTTCATCGCCTTCGGCAAGACGCTGAATCCGATCGGCAGCCATCACGATATCCTTCTGGCGAACGTCTTCGCGCAAAGCGAGGCGCTGGCGTTCGGCAAAACGCTCGAGCAAGTCAAAGCCGAAGGAACTCCCGACTGGCTGGCGCCGCACCGCGTCTTCGAAGGCAACCGTCCGTCGAATACGATCCTCGCGGCGGAACTGACTCCGGAAACGCTCGGCGCGCTGGTGGCGTTGTATGAGCACTCCGTTTTCACGCAGGGCGCGATCTGGCACATCGACTCGTTCGATCAATGGGGAGTGGAGCTCGGCAAAGTGCTGGCGCAGCGTATCGTCCCCGAGCTGCAAGATGCGGCCGAGCCCAAGCTGCATCACGACAGCTCCACCAACGAACTGATTCTTCGCTATCGGAGGCTCCGCACTAAGCTATGAGCGTGAGCGAGCCCACGCTTCTGGAGAGGAAGAAGCCCGCCTCCACGGCTGCTCCCCGGAAAGGACGAAGCTATCCGCTGGGCGCGGCGGTAGCGCCCGGCGGCGTGAACTTCAGCCTCTACTCGCGCTCAGCCACGGGCGTGGATCTGCTGCTTTTCGACCGCGAAGAAGACACGCGCCCCTCGCGAGCGATTTCGCTGGATCCAGCCGATAACCGCACTTATTACTACTGGCACGCGTTTGTGCCGGGCGCCCAGCCGGGCCAGATTTATGGATTCCGGGTCCAAGGGCCGTTCGATCCTTCGCGGGGCTGCCGCTTCGATTCCTCCAAACTCCTCCTGGACCCATATGGCCGCGCGGTTGTGGTCCCGAAAAATTACAGCCGCGAGGCCGCCGGCGCCCCGGGGGATAACGCCGCTACAGCGATGAAGAGCGTGGTGATCGATCCGCGCGCGTACGACTGGGAAGGCGACAAGCCGCTGCACCATCCGTCTTCGCGCACGATTGTGTACGAAATGCACGTGCGCGGCTTCACGCGCCATTCCAGCTCCAGCGTTTCCCAAAAGAAGCGCGGAACGTATGCCGGAGTCGTAGAGAAAATCCCCTATCTTCAGCATCTCGGAATTACGGCCGTGGAGTTGCTTCCCGTGTTTCAATTCGACGCGCAGGATTGTCCGCCGGGCCTGGTTAACTACTGGGGATACGCGCCGGTTTCGTTCTTCGCGCCGCACCGCGATTACAGCTTGCGCCAGGACGCGGCCGGCGCCGTGGACGAATTTCGTGATCTGGTGAAGGCGCTGCACCGCGCTGGAATTGAAGTAATACTCGATGTGGTGTTCAATCACACCGCCGAAGGCGGCGAGAGCGGCCCGACCCAGTGTTTCCGCGGCATCGACAATTCGACCTACTACATCCTGGAGGCGGACCGCTCCCGATATGCAAATTTCAGCGGCACGGGAAACACGCTCAACGCCAATCATCCGGTGGTGCGCCGGATGATTCTCGACAGCCTTCGCTACTGGGTGAAGGAAATGCACGTGGACGGATTCCGGTTCGATCTCGCGTCGATTCTCGCGCGCGATTCCAACGGCCAGGTGATGCCGGCGCCGCCCGTTCTCTGGGACATTGAATCCGATCCGGCGTTGGCGGGCGCGAAGATGATTGCCGAAGCATGGGACGCGGCGGGCCTCTATCAGGTCGGAAGCTTCCCAGGCGACAGTTGGAAAGAGTGGAACGGGCGCTTTCGCGACGACGTCCGCGACTTCTTCCGGGGCGCCGAAAATTCGGTCATGCGTATCGCCGATCGCTTTCTCGGCAGCCCCGATATCTATGCCCACGAGGAACGCGAAGCCGAACAGAGCGTCAACTTCGTTACTTGCCACGATGGCTTCACGCTTAACGACCTGGTCTCGTACAATCACAAGCACAACGAAGCCAATAACGAAGGCAATGGCGATGGCTCAGACGACAATCGAAGTTGGAATTGCGGCGTCGAAGGCCCGTCGGACGATCCCGCCGTGGAAAAGCTGCGCAACCGGCAGGTCAAAAATTTCTTGACGGTCACTATGCTCTCTCTAGGCATGCCGATGATTGCGATGGGCGATGAAGTGCGACGCACTCAGCGCGGCAATAACAACGCCTACTGCCAGGACAACGAGATCGGTTGGCTCGACTGGACTCTGCTCTCCCGGCATGCCGACGTCCACCGCTTCCTCAGTCTGCTAATCGCGCGGCGGTCGATGCGCGACATGGCTCCCGAGCGCCGCCGCATCAGCCTGAACCGGTTCCTCCGCGATTCGAAACATGCATGGCATGGCGTGAAACTGCTTCAGCCGGATTGGGGCCCGCAGTCGCACAGCATCGCCTTCGGCGCGGAGCTTATTGAAGAAGGGCTGCGGTTCCATCTGATTTTGAACGCCTATTGGGAGCCCCTCGATTTCGAGCTTCCGCCCGGGAGCCCGGCCGACCCTTGGCGGCGTTGGATCGATACCACGCTCGATCCGCCCGATGAAATCGTGGAGTGGAAAGCCGCATCGCCGGTTTACACCCAAAGCTATCACGCGGGTCCGCAATCGGTAGTGGTGCTGATCGGCGGTTTGAAACGACTGGAGCCGCCGCAGCCTCCCTTTTCCGTGCGGAATCCGGGACAAATATAGGACAAACTCAAATTTGTCGTGCCGTAGCGAGGAAACAGATGGCAGCCAAAACATCAGTGCCGCCGCCCGCCGAAACGCCGGAGATGAAATCTCTTAACGCCTACGGTCCGGCGCGCTCCACCATTCAGGGAAACCCGCTCAACGACGAGGCGCTGCGCAGAACCGACGCCTATTGGCGCGCGTGCAACTATCTGAGCCTCGGCATGATCTACCTGCAAGAAAATCCGCTCTTGCGCGAACCGCTGAAGCCCGAGCACATCAAGAACCGGCTGCTGGGACACTGGGGATCGAGCCCGGGCCTGTCGTTCCTCTATGTTCACCTAAACCGGCTGATCAAGAAATACGACCTGGACATGATCTTCCTTGCCGGGCCGGGACACGGCGCGCCGGGCGTTCTCGGTCCCGTCTATCTTGAAGGCACGTATTCCGAAATCTACACGGATAAGAGTGAGGACGCCACCGGCCTCCAGCAGTTTTTCAAGGAATTCTCTTTTCCCGGAGGAGTCGGCAGCCACTGTACTCCCGAAATGCCCGGCTCGATCCATGAAGGAGGCGAGCTCGGTTATGTGCTCTCTCACGCCTGCGGTGCGGCGTTCGACAATCCGGGCCTGATCGCCGCGGCGGTGGTGGGGGACGGCGAATCGGAAACCGGGCCTCTGGCGACGTCCTGGCACATCGACAAATTTCTGAATCCGGTGCGCGATGGCGCGGTCCTTCCAATCCTTCACCTGAACGGCTACAAGATCGACAATCCGACGCTGCTCGCACGTATTGGCCACGAGGAACTGGAGAGCCTTCTGCGCGGCTACGGCTGGACGCCCTACTTTGTCGAAGGCTCCGATCCCAGCTCAATGCATCAAGCGATGGCGGCCACGGTGGAGCACTGCGTGACGGAGATCGGCAACATCCAGCGCAGCGCCCGCGCTTCCGGAGCCTCAACACGTCCGCGATGGCCCATGATCGTGCTGCGCAGTCCGAAAGGATGGTCGGCGCCGCGGGAGGTCGGCGGCCACTGGCTGGAAGGCTTCTGGCGCGCGCACCAGGTTCCTCTGCCGGATGTGAAGAAAAATCCCGTGCAGCTCAAGATCCTCGAAAAATGGATGCGAGAGCAGAAGCCGGAAGAGCTTTTCGATGCGGATGGCCGCCTGGTTCCTGAATTGAAGGAACTGGCGCCCGTGGGCGATCGCCGCATGAGCGCGAACCCGCACGCCAACGGCGGACGTTTGAACCGACCCCTGCGCCTGCCCGATTTTCGCGCTTATGCGCACAAGGTGGAGGCCCCCGCGGAGGCCGAGGCCGAAAATACCCGGCCGTTGGGCGCCTTTCTGCGCGACGTGATGAAAGAAAACATGGACCGGTTCCGCGTCTTCGGGCCCGATGAAACCAGATCGAACAAGCTCCAGGACATTTTCGAAGCGAGCAAGAAAATCTGGACCGAGGAATATTTTCCGGAAGACGCAGACGGCGGCGAACTGGCCATTGACGGTCGCGTTGTCGAAATGCTCAGCGAGCACACGATGGAAGGGATGCTGGAGGGCTACTTGCTCACCGGGCGCCACGGCTTTATGTCGTCCTATGAGTCCTTTATTCACATCGTGGATTCCATGTTTAATCAACACGCGAAATGGCTGTCGATTTGCAATCGGCTGTCGTGGCGCGAAGACATCGCTTCGCTGAATTTGCTGATCACATCCACGGTCTGGCGCCAGGATCACAACGGCTTCACTCATCAGGACCCCGGCTTTCTCGACGTGGTGGTGAACAAGAGCGCCACGGTGACGCGCATCTATCTTCCGCCCGACGTGAACACCCTGCTATCGGTGGCCGACCACTGTTTGCGCAGCGAGAATTACGTCAACGTGATCGTCTGCGACAAGCAAATGCATTTGCAATATCTCGACATGGACGCGGCAATCCGGCACTGCACCAAAGGCATCGGCATATGGGATTTTGCAAGCAACGATCAGCGCGGCGAGCCGGACGTGGTGATGGCTTCGGCCGGCGATATTCCAACGCAAGAGGCCTTGGCGGCGACCGCCCTGCTCCGCGAAGAATTTTCGGATCTGAAAATCCGGTTTGTCAATGTGGTTGATCTGTTTAAGCTGCAGCCCAGCACGGAGCATCCGCATGGATTGACCGACCGGGATTTCGACTCGCTGTTCACTCGCGACAAGCCGATTATTTTCAACTTCCACGGGTATCCGGCGCTGATCCACCGCCTGGCATACCGGCGGACCAACCATGACAACTTGCACGTGCGCGGATATAAGGAGAAGGGCAGCATCTGCACGCCGCTGGAGCTGGCGATTGAGAACAACATCGATCGTTTCAGCCTTGCGATGGATGTGATCGATCGCACGCCGGGGCTTCAGAGAATCGGAGGACACGCGAAGGAAAAATATCGCGACTTGCAGATTGATTGCCTCAACTACGCGCACCAGTATGGGATCGACAAGCCGGACGTGGTGGCGTGGAGGTGGTCGCAGTAGGACACTAATTTTCGACGGACGAGCTGAAGCTTACCCACTGGTATCATAAAGTTACATCCGCATGATCCGGGAAACCATCCCTGAGGGCCTCACTTTCGACGATGTTTTGCTGCTGCCCGCGCGCAGCGAGGTCGTTCCCGCTCAGACCGATACCCGGACCTGGCTTACGCGGAAGATCGGGCTGAACATCCCCGTCGTCAGCGCAGCGATGGATACAGTCACCGAATCCCATCTTGCTATCGCGCTCGCTCAGCAGGGCGGCATCGGCATAGTCCACCGCAACATGCCCATCGACCGGCAGGCCGAGGAAGTGGATCGCGTGAAGCGCTCGGAAAGCGGCATGATCGTCGATCCCGTCACCGTCGAGCCCGAGCAGCAAATCGCCGACGCGCTGGACGTGATGAAGCGCTACCGCATCTCCGGCGTGCCTGTAACCAAAGACGGCAAGCTGGTGGGCATTCTTACCAATCGCGACCTGCGCTTTGAATCGCGTTTCGATCTGCCGATTTCCACCGTGATGACCAAGGAGAACCTGGTCACCGTCGGGGTGGGAACCACTCTGGAAGAAGCCGAGGCGATTCTTCATCGCCATCGCGTGGAGAAGCTGCTGGTGGTCGACGAGCACTATAATCTCAAAGGTCTGATCACCGTCAAGGACATTCAGAAAAAGTTGAAATATCCGAACGCCGCCAAAGACGCGCAAGGGCGCTTGCGAGTCGGCGCGGCTATTGGCTCCACAGGCGATTATCTCGAGCGCGCCCAGGAGCTGGTCGCCCGAAAAGTGGACGTTCTGGCCGTGGATTCGGCGCATGGGCACAATAGCGGCGTCATGCAGGCCGTCGCGACCATCAAGCGCAAGCTCCCCGAAGTGCAACTGCTCGCGGGCAACGTGGCGACCCGCGAGGGCGCCTGTGATCTCATCGCGCTAGGAGCCGATGGAATCAAGGTTGGGATCGGACCGGGCTCGATTTGCACCACGCGCGTGGTGAGCGGCGCGGGCGTCCCGCAGATTACGGCGATTTCCGAATGCGCGCGGGCGGCCGCCGGCGCGGGGGTTCCCCTCATCGCCGACGGGGGCGTCAAATTCTCGGGCGATATCACCAAAGCTATCGCCGCCGGCGCCGATTGCGTCATGATCGGGAGCCTTTTGGCCGGCACGGAAGAAAGCCCCGGCGAAACCATTCTCTATCAGGGGCGCACGTTCAAAAGCTATCGCGGCATGGGGTCCTTGGGGGCCATGCCTCAAGGCTCGGCGGACCGATACGCGCAAGATTCCACGGGGAAACTGGTCCCCGAAGGCATCGAAGGCCGCGTGCCCTACAAAGGGATGCTCGCCGAGTTGGTCTACCAGCTTGTCGGCGGCCTGCGCGCCGGAATGGGTTATTGTGGATGCGGCACCATCGCCGAGCTGCGCGAGAAGGCCAAATTCGTTCGAGTGACCTCGGCCGGACTGCGCGAAAGCCACGTGCACGACGTCATCATCACCAAAGAAGCTCCGAACTACCGGCTCGAATAATGACTCAGCCCGAACCCGATCGCCCATCGAGGACTTCGGTGTGGGTGGCCGCGGCGCGCGCGTTTGGCGCGCGCGAACCCGACCCCGCCGTTCGCAATCCGGATTGGCTCGCTGAGCGCCTGCTCGGCCCCGAGGAACTCGGGCTGCTCGGCGATCATCCTCTGGCCGCGGCTCTGGCGCAGCCCAACGAGGCTTCGTCCTATGAGGAGGATTGCAAAAACCTGGAGATTGCCGGCCTCGCGCGAATGCTGATTATCCGCACACGCTTCATCGACGAGCGCCTCGAAGCCGCGATCGCGGACGGCGCGACTCAGGTGGTCATTCTTGGAGCGGGCTTCGACACGCGCGCCTATCGATTCGCCGAATTACTGAAGGGCGCTCGTGTGTTCGAAGTGGATCGGCCTGGCACTCAGAATTTGAAAATTCTTCGCGTGCGGGAGGCCATCGGCGCGCCTCCGGCGAATCTCACCTTCACGCCGTTCGACTTCCGCCACGAGGCGCTCGGCGAGGCGTTGGCCCGCGCCGGGTTCAAGACAGGCGAGAAGACGTTCTTCATCTGGGAGGGCGTGACCATGTATCTGCCCGCAGCGGCGGTGCATGAGACCTTGCGATGGATCGGTTCCGTCGCCGCACCCGACAGCGTGGTCATTTTCGACTACGCCATCGAATCCGCGATCAAGTTTTTTGCGAAGTTCGAATCGAGTGTGGATATCGGCACGTTGCCCGAGGCGGTGAAGATCGCGATCGAACGGTTCAGGCGCATGATCGCGGCCGAACCCTGGATTTTTGGCGTTCCCGACGATTGCGAAAAGGAGTTCCTTGCAGAGTTCGCGCTGCATCTTCGCTCGACAATGAGCATGACGGGCTCGGAAGCCGTCGCGAAATATCTCACTCGCGCCGACGGAACCGTTTTCGGCGGGATACCGGCAAATGAGCAGCAGGGCTATTCGATCCTGGAAGCGGCCCGATAGCCTCAGCCGTCTAGCCTGGAACTAAATTCGGAATCTTGATGATCTTCTTCTGGATCGCATACTGCACTAATTGCGCTTTGTTGTGAATATCCAACTTACGCATGAGATTGAACTTGTGCGCCTCGACGGTCTTAACGCTCAAATTCAGAACGCATGCGATTTCCTTCACCGACTGGCCCTCGGCCAGCATCTTCAGGACTTCGCGCTCGCGGGTGGTTAATGTGGCGAAGCGCGGGAGGCGATTGGCGGATTTGATGCGGCTGCGGAAGTCGTCCACCAGCTGAGACAGCATCCGAGGACTCAGATAGCTCCCGCCCCGGCAGATATCCCGCACGGCTGCAATAAGTTGCGGCGTCGGACTGTCCTTAAGCACATAGCCGCTGGCGCCGACCTCCATGCCCTCCACCAGATAATCCTCGTCGTCGTACATAGTGAGGAACAGAACTTTCGTCTCCGGCCGGCCTTTCTTGATCTGGCGCGTTGCCTCGAAACTACTGAGGCCGGGCATGCCGATGTCCATCAGGACAACGTCGGGGCGAAGCTCATTGGCTTTGTCGACGGCGTCGCCTCCATTAGAGGCCTCGCCAACTACCTCCATATCGGGCTCCGCCGAGATCAACGTCCGGATGCCCTGGCGGAACAAAGTGTGATCGTCCGCCAACATAATTCGAGTTTTAGCCATAATTCGTCGCCAGAACCTTTCTCGTAGACACGCTCAAGAACGCTGAACGCCAAGCTGCGCGTTATGAATGGCGTGGTGCACACCCTCTATACAAGCCAGCACACTACCTGGATATCGGCAGTTCGATGAAAATCTTTGTACCTCTTTTCGAGCCTTCGGTCCGGCTTTCCGCGTGGAATTTCCCCCCTAACAAAGCCACTCGCTCCCGCATTCCCGACAATCCGAAGGAATCGCGCCGCAAAAGAGCCTCGCCGACATTAAAGCCGACGCCGTTGTCCTCCACGCCGAGACGCAAAGTCTCATCCGCAAAATTCAGCGATATATTTACCTGTGTTGCCGCGGAATGCTTGCCGATATTGTTGCAGCATTCCTGCATAAGCCGGTAAACGATAATCTGGGTTTGCTGCGGGAGCGCCTCCAGTTTTGACATTTGCAGCTTCATCCGGCAGGGATGCAGACGGCGGAACCGGTTCAGCAGTTGGCGCAGAGCGGCTCCCAGGCCCAATTGCTCCAGCACCGCTGGGCTGAGCGCCGCAATCAGCCGCCGCATCTCGAGAATAGTGTGCTCGGTGAGATCGCGCGCTTCGCGCAATTTCGCCATCCATTCCCGTTCCCAGGCTTCGGCCCCGTTGGGGATGTTTTGCTCCAGCATCTCCATTTGTAAGCGGATACAGAGCAGGCTTTGGCCGGCCTCGTCGTGGAGCTCGCGGCTAATCCGCCGCCGCTCGATTTCCTCGACGTGCAGCATGTGTTCGGCAAGCCGGCGCACTTGCTCCTCGCGCCGAGCCAGATCCTCCATCAGGCGCTGTTTTTCGGCAGCCATCAAGCACCGCTCGGCGGCGGCGGCCAACAGCTCCTGCTCACGCGGCAGCCACTCGTATTTCTTGCGGAAGCCGAACTGCATCACACCCGCCGTGCGCCCGCCGGTTGCCAAAGGAATCGACCAAAGGCTTGCGAAATTTCGAGCCCACGTCTGGTCAAGCGCAACCTCTCGTCCGCGCCCGCAACCGTTTTCGGGACTCGCGACGTGGCATTGGGGCTTCGAAAGCTTGTTTCGCCAGCCCGACTGAACCGGAATCAAAGCCGGCGGCTGGCCGGAATCCAGCGGCAGGCACGCTTTCGGCGCCCAGGCGGTTTCATCCTCGTTCAGCATGTACAAGCGGCCCGCATCGGCCCGCGAGGCCTGCACCAGCGACTCAAGAAACCGGCGCAAAAGTTCTTCCAGATTCCGCGCTTCCAGCTCGATACGGAACTGGTCGTAGAACGCCCGCGTCTCCACTTCGCGAACCTGGTAATACGCGTTGTTCAGCGTCAGGATGACGCAGAAGTGCAATTGATCGCGCACCCACTGGAATGCATCCGCCCGATCCGGCTCCGCCAGGGCCGCCGTTAATAGGAGGTCATACTCCTTTAATCCCTTTAATACGCCGGTTGGGGGAAGCTTGAGCTTAGCCAGCCGGCGACCGTTGTATTCCACCTGCTCTATGAATTTCAGCAGGGGATGGCCTTGCAGCAACAGGCGCGCCGCCGCACCCGTTGTGATCGCCGAGAGCGCGTTCCGCTGCCTGGGTTCGTATCCAAGGTCTCGGAGACGGCCGAGGAACTTGCGCTCAATTTTGGCAAAGTACGGCTCGGCCCAAACGGCGAGCCTTTGCAGTTGTTCCCAAACCCGGTCGCTGAGCGCATCGGCGGCGTCGGCAAGCTCCGGCGAGAGCTGCGCGGTCTGCACAATCTCTCTTCGGCGAAAAGGCTTGTGGCCTTTAGCGCAAAGCGTCCGGCGCGGCGGACGCGATCAAGTGGAGTAACCCCGCCGCGCCGGACGCGTTTTGCGCTGAACTATCGGGGAGATTATCGTGTATCTATGGCATTGAAAGCTCGCCCGCTAACGCTTGCGCCCGCTCTCCTGGCCCTGGTCATGGGTCTGTGGCCCGCATCGGCGTTTCAGCAGCCTAGCATCCATCCCCTCACCGGCCGGCATATCGCGGGCGTCTGCGGCGCCGGGCCTTGCGCAACTTGGCTTGAACGCCCCGAACGCGAACAGGAAGAAAAACCCGAGGCCGCGCTCGACGCCCTGAATCTCAAACCCGGCATGGTGGTGGCGGACGTTGGCGCCGGCTCCGGTTACATGAGCGTAAAATTAGCCCGCCGCGTCGGCCCGGCCGGCAGAGTCTACGCCGAAGACGTGCAGCCGGAGATGCTGGAAAAGGTGCGCGCAAACTCAGCGAGGGCCGGCCTCAAAAACATTCAAACCGTGCAGGGGACCTTTACCGACCCCAAGCTCCCCGCCCTTCAGATGGACTTGGTTCTCCTGGTGGACGTCTATCACGAATTCTCCGAGCCGCAAAAGATGCTGCACGGCATCCGCGACTCGCTCAAAGCGGATGGCCGCCTCGTGCTGCTCGAATATCGCGGCGAAGACCCAAGTATTCCCATTCTTCCGGAGCACAAAATGACGGTCGCCCAAGTCAAGACCGAGCTTGAGGCGGAGGGATTCAGGCTCGGCCCGGTGATCGAGACACTCCCGCGCCAGCATATTCTGATCCTCACGAAAGCCGCGGCAGCCAAGGCCGCGGGGCGGTAGGCCCGGCGATTCGTGGCCGTTCAGATTACGTCCGCGAAGCTCCGCCGCAACCGGTGAAACCAGGCGTGCCCGAGTACGGCCAGGGCCCCCGCGCCAATCCACAAAACGATCAGCGCCTCGATCTGCGGAGGCCTTCCTTCCAGAAGAACTGCGCGATAACCGCGCACCAACGCGAGAATCGGGTTCAGCTCCAAAATCCGGGCGATTGCCGGCGGAATCGAGTTGCTCTCCGGATAGCAGATCGGCGTCAAGAAAAACCAAAGCGTCAAAACGAATCCCGTGATTTGACCGAGGTCGCGAACGAAGATTCCGAGAGCGGCCAGGAACCAGCAGAGTCCGGCGGTGAAAAGAAGCTGCGGAAGAATCAGTAGCGGCAGCCACGCCAAAGTCCCGGGCAGCGCGCCCCGTGCGATGGTCAGAATGACCGCGAAAATCGCCAGGCCGAAAGCTTCGGTGACGGCGCCCGAGATCACCAGATTTACGGGCAATGTCTCCAAAGGAAATACGAGCTTTTTGACGAACGTTCGATGGTCCAGAACGATGTAAGGGGCTCTCCCCACCGCTTCGGAAAATGCGAGCCAGGGCAGCATGCCTGCCAAGAAATACAACACGAATCCACTGGGGCTCGAATCCGCTCCGAAGCGCTGCTTCAGCACCATTCCGAACACGAAAACATAGGTAATCATCAGCAGCAGCGGATTGAGAAACGTCCACAGCGCGCCCGCGAAGCTGCCTTTGTATCTCGACAAAATATCGCGGCGCACCATGGAGCTGATGAGTTTTCGGTTATCCCACAAGCTGCGCGCGGGATAAACAAATGCCTTCGGAATCGCGCGTAGCAAACGACCTCGCCGCAGCCCGGCAAGAGAGGCGACCGCCGGGGGCTCGATTTCGCACTTGCCGTCAACTACTCGCGCGTCGATCTGAATGAATCGCCGGCGGTCCTCCACCGGCGCTATCTGCACGCGATACGGTCCATCGCCGGGGGGCAGATCCAGCCGCAGGTCCACCGCAGGATCGCGAATCTCGGACCACCGGCCTTCGAACAAAAACGCGTTCGTACTGGGATCGAGAACTTGCCAACCCACAAGGATTGGCGCGCTATTTTGGCCGCCAATGCGAAAGCGCAAACGAATGCCCGAGCCTTCCGGAGCGGCTTCGACGGATTCGAACGTGTGCGGCACTACACCAGCTTAGCGATACCCCGCTCGCTGGGTACTTGGCGCGATGTGTACATCGCAGTGCACACTATGGGTATGGACCTGAACGCCACCGAACTGCGCCGCCGCATTCTTTCCCTGCTTGACGACCTTCCAGAGGAAGGAATTATCATCACCAAACGCGGTCAGACGTTGGCCCGTTTAGTGCCGTTGAGGCGGCGCCGCACAGGACGCTACGTTACAGCGCCACTGATCCAGGGCAAAGGATCTCCAGGGCCTCTCTGCCCCACCTCGGGGAATCCCTATGACCTCTTATTTGATTGACATTAACGTTTGGTTGGCGCTTTCCTGGCGGTTGCATCCCTTTTCAAGCCCACGCACGGATGGTTAGCCTCGCCGCCGCGAACGCAGACTCGTCTGCTATTTTGCCGAATTACCCAACTGGGACTCCTGGCCTTCTGACTAACGCGAACGTGATGGGAGATAGTGTCCTCACGTTGGCGCAAGCCCTGGATACGTTCGACCGCTGGAGCGAGGATCCACGCGTTGAATTCACCGCCGAGCCGCGGGGCCTTGAATCCGTCTTCCGCCAAACGGCGGCGCAATCGGAGAGCAAATCCGCAACAAAATTTCTTATGGATGCTTTTCTCGCGTCGTTTGCGGAGGCGGAACGCGCGACGCTCGTCACTTTTGACTCGGCTTTCGCTGGAATCGCGCGGCGCAGGCGAGCGCCTCACGTGCTGTTGCGTGAGCGCCATCATTGAGACGTTCCGCGTGATGTCACTGGCCCGAGGCCGCCGCGTCTGAACTTAGGCTAGTCGCCGATACGGATGCCTTGACTTCGTCGAACCTCGCCGCTGAGACCCGGCCTTGCTTTGACCGCTCCCCACCCTGCCAGCGCGGCCAGGACTAGTAAGCTGGCCGCCGAGAGCGCGGCGCCCGAGGCGATCCAGTTGGAACGAAACCAAAACCGGATCTCGCCCGCGCCGGCCGGCACGATGACTCCGGAGAGTGCCGAGTCCACGCGAAGGACCTCGATCCCAGCGCCATGTGCTTCGGCGCGCCAACCGGGGAAAAATGGCACAGCAATTCGGAGCAGAGTTGGAGACGCGACCTGATACTGGATGCGATACTCCTCGGGGCCATAGCCCACGACCTGGAAGCGCGCGCTCGGATCGCCCCGGGGCGCGGCGCGCTCTACGATTGCGGATTCGGCCGGATCCAGGCGGTCCAACGCCGATTCTGGCCGCATCGAAACAATAACATTTCGAGGCGCTGTGACACGGGGTAGGGCCTCCGGATTCGGAACCAGATCGCCGTTGCGTTCATCGAGCTTCTGGGTCACACTTAACCCGTTCAGCAGCTTCGGATTGGCCTGCGCCGCCGCCAGATACCGTTGGTACGCGCTCAATTCTAACGGATTGTAGCCATAAGTGACTTCCGTTCGAGTATTCAGCGAATTATTCAATGGGCCGAACGTGTTCGAATCGTTTGGCGCCGCGAACCGATGCAGTCCCGATTGCCGCAGACTGGAAGTCGCGGTTTGGAAGCGCGCCCCGGCCGCGCCATAGATCGCTTCGAAGGAGCTTCGCGCATACGCCAACATATTCTGGTCCATATTCCAATACCACGTGTCGCCGAAAGCGAGGAGCGCCAAGACGGGAAGCAGCCAAGGTTTGGACCATTTCTGCCGCATCGCGCGCGCCCCGGCCGCGGCGAGCAGCGAGAGCGCCAGCGCCGCCACAAACCAGATGTGGACGGGAGCGCGGACCGACCGAAAGCCCGGCAACCTCGCAATGAGCAGATAGAGCCCACCAGGCGGGCCGAACGCATACCACACCGCGGGTACGAAGATAGCCAGGGCGACCCAACGGATTTTGCGATCGCGTAATCCGATGGCGGCGAGAATGGGAAGCAAGATTCCGCCATAGAAATAGAACTGCGTGACATCCTGCGGGCCGCGGTAGGGGCCACGGACGGCGCCATAGTAGTCGGGGAGGAACAGAGTGAGCAGCGCGCCGGGTACAAGCGGCGAGTTCGTTTGCCGGCTGAAGTCTTCCGATGCGCGGATCGATTGGCCGGCCAATTCGAGGCCCGGCAACGTGGCGATCGCAGACAACAGGAAGGTCCCCACAATCACACCCGCCAGCAATCCAGGCGCGCGGCGCAGCCACGCTGGATCGCGCAACCAACACTGGATCCCGATCAGGAGCGCCAGAGCGGAGAAGCAATAGAGGGCAGTCTGAAAGTGGCCGGCCAGCACGATCAAGCCTCCGAACCCGGCGGCAAGGGGGCCAAAGATCCATATTCCCCGCCGGACCGCGCGAACAAAAGCCCACAACAGCCACGGCAGCAGGGCGGCTGCCTGAAAAATGCCTACGTGCGAGCTATGTCCCGCAAAAAATCCCGAAAATCCGTAGAAAATCCCCGCGAGAACCGCCAAAGTTGAGCTTTCGAGAAGTTCCCGCGCGAGGAGCCAGGCTCCGAAGCAGGCCAACAGAGCGTGCAGCGCAAGCTCCAATTGGATGCTTTCCGGAGTCACGCCGGCGAGGAAAAACGGCCAGTTCAGCGGATACCAGGCGCCCACTTGCGGATCGGCGAGGAACGGCATGCCGGAGTAGACATAGGGAGTCCAAAAGGGGAGCTTGCCGTCGTGTAGATTATCGGAAAAGTATTTCTGAAGAGAGTAATGGACGTCGACCGCGTCCCATTGGACGGAGGCGTTCTCGCTCAGCAACGGGTCGGCGTAGAACACAAAAACCAGGACGGCGAATAACACCAATACATATCGGGCATCGCCAAAAACTCGCTCATAGAATGGAACCCGGGGCGCTTCAGGTCGTCTGGAATGCAGCTTGCGGGCGTGGGATCGTTTGACGGCCATTTATTTCCCCGGTTGAACTGTAGTAGTCAGAACTTGATCTGACAAACGAGATCGTCAGGCGACGGCCGCAGTGGCCGGAGCCTCGCGATCCAAAATCTTATCCCAGGCCAGCTGCCGGGAATCCAAGAAGGTCTGCAGGGGCGTCTTGCCGAAG
>DATBIA010000029.1:0-18071 GCA_036557165.1 Bryobacteraceae bacterium | reverse complement strand
GGGTGTCGGTGCCGTTCTCCAGCAGGTGGGTGGCGAAGGAGTGCCGCAGAGTGTGGACGGTGACCCGTTTGCGAATGCCAGCCTGCGCCGCCGCCTCGCGACAAGCCAGTTGTAGGGACTCGGGACTCAGGTGGCGGCCTTGACGCCAGGCAGAGAATAGATATTCTTGAGGACGGACCGCACGCCAGTAGCGGCGCAGCACCTCCAACAGACGGGGCGACAGCATGGCGTAGCGGTCTTTTTGTCCTTTGCCTTGCCGGATGCGCAGCAACATGCGTTGGGAGTCGATATCCGCGATTTTCAGGGAAACCACTTCGGATACGCGCAGTCCGGCTCCATAAGCGGTCATCAACGCGGCGCGGTATTTGAGGCTGGGGATGTGGTCAAAGAAGGCCAGCACCTCCTCCTGACTGAGCACGACGGGAAGATTATGGGAGCGGCGAATGCGGGGAAAGTACTCATTGGTCCAGGGCATTTCGAGAGTCATCTGGTAGAGGAACTTCACCGAGGAAATATACTGGTTGATGGTTTCCGGACTCAGATGACGTTCTTGGAGCAGGTAGAGCTGATATTCCCGCACCGCTTCCAGATCCAGCAATTCCGGGCTCTGCTGGAAGAATTTGGCGAAGGCGGCGACGTGGTGCACCTAATTGCGCTGCGTTTCCGGCGTGAGATTGCGCAACTGCATGTCTTCGAGCATGCGTTGTCGTAAGGGTGTCATGCGATGGCTCCTGTGAGGTGGATTTGGTCGTTTAGGACAACCGTATCCAGTATTACTGGAGCCTTCGCGCCAGTCTAGGCGCTGGACCGAAGCCGAATACCGCCCAGCGGTTTAGTTCACTGCGTGGCCACGGTGTGAAGACGCCAGCCGGAGGAGCATATATACCTATGCTCGCGAGAAGCTCGTGGATCAGTAGCTCAAAATAATGCTTGTCGCCTTGCAAAGTGGCTTCTCTTAGCCGCGCGGCGAACCAGGAGTTGTGTAGCTGGCTCCATGGCACTCTGCCGGGCTTGCGGACAGCAAGTACCTGAAGCGCATTGACCATTAGAGGTTCATACTTTGGTTGGTCAAGTTTCTCGCCCTCGCTGATTGCGAGGCGGTACTTTTTGAGTGATTCGATAGGGGAAACACTCGCTTTGCGGAGCTTCAGGCTCCGTTTTGACATGCTTACCTCGCTTGCCATCGTAGCCATTTTAACGGGTGTGAACACGCACTGGTCCCAGGCGCTGATCCACCGCTTTATGTGGAACCCGCTGAAACATTTCACATCAGTGCCGTTTTGGGAGATAATAGAATTACGAGGCCGTAGAGGGGAGTTCGAAATGCCAGAAAAACACTCGCTACGAGCGGTTCGCTCAAGATGTACTTTCTGGGCAAAATCTATCTGCTGCTTACGTTGCCGCCGGCTGTATGAAGGCTGGTGCGAGTGCCAATGCGGCGCGGTTGATTCGAAACCCGGTCGTTTCATCGCGTATCGATGAACTCCAAAATGAGACGGCTGCCAAGTTCCGCCAGTCGCGAGAGGACCGGCTCTCCTCGCTCCAGTAGAGAATCGATGGCTATAATGAGCGGCGCCAAAGACTACTTGCGGTTGATTGGGCAACGTCCTGTTGCCGGCTGGGACGGGCCTGGTGCTTCGACTGCCTTGTTGGTCCGCCGTGAGCGCAGCGTTGGCAGTGGTCAGAATCAGAAGTTCGTTGCCGAATACAAGGTTGACACTGGCCTTCTTCGCGAACTCCGCAAACTTGAGAAACAAGCGGCCATCGAACTCGGCCAGTGGACCGAAAAACGCGACGTCAAGCTCGACGCGAACGTTCGCGCCGAGGCCAAGATCCTCGCGGCATCGTTTACTCTTGAGGAACTCGAGCGGATGATGGACACGGTCCTGAAAGCCGTAGAACAGCGAGAGCAACAGCAACAACAAGGCGCGGTTTCCAGCGCCGTCCTACCGGCGGCCGAAGCTGTTGCTGAAATTGATGCGAAGACAACGGAATCCGCGGAGTTGGATCCCGTTCTCCCGCTATCGCCTGGGAGAATCGAACGGCACGGATTCGAGTACTACCGCCACGGAACGTTATCGTTGTATGCGGCCTTGGACGTAGAGTCCGGCAAGGTGCACGGTAAAACCGCCGCCCACCACACCAGCGATGAGTTCGTTGAATTTCAAGGCCAAGTGATGGGCTTGTGCCCGCCCGAGCAGGAAATTCACATCATCATCGACAACCTTTCCGCTCACAAGACCAAAAAGGTTTCGTAGTTTCTGGACTCTCATCTCAAGCTGAAACTGCACTTCACGCCAACCTATTCCTCTTGGCTGAATCCGGTGGAGATCTGGTTTGCACGAATCGAGCGAGAGGTGGTCGCCCGGGTGTTTTCACCTCCGTAAAAGATCTGGCCCGCAAACTGATGCGTTACATCCGGGTGTACTCGAAGACAGCAAAGCCTTTCAGATGGAAGTACTCCGATATCACGCGGAGGACAAAGATATGCTAACGAAAATCACCACGACAGGCCACTAGATGCCCAGGGTCGGGACAGGTCAGTGTATCCAAACCTTAGTGGTTACGCTCGCTATGGTAATGCGCGATGATCTCACCTCTGAGAACTCGGAGCTGCCAAAGAAACCACGATCTATGCCGTACCGCTCTGGGCGACCGCTAATTGGACCGCAGGCCAGAGCGTAAGCGCCGTTGCTAAGCTGCTATCCTGACAAACGGAAACAACCGCCGGGCCGACCGGTGCCGCTATGGTTGCGGCGTGAAGCTCTCGGATTCTAGTTCCCGCGTTCTCTCTTCCATCCGTTGTCGCATCTGTTGATGAATGTCGTCCCACTTTGTACGTTGTCCCGGAGTCAGAATGGCATAGACATCGCTCGCACCCGCATGAACAGCTGGGTTGGACAAAACAAGGAAGGCTCGGCCTGTTTGGCCCGAGCTATTTGCAACACATCCGTTCTTATGATGCTTGCGCTGGCACTCGCTGTCATTGGGCTATATGGAGTGCTCTCGCGCTTCGTCACCCGGCGTAGACACGAGATCGCCATCCAAATGGCGCTCGGTGTACAACCGGTACGTGTTTTGATCACAATTGCGAAGGAGGGAATGCAATTCATCGCGACCGGCATCCTCTTTGGTCTGGCCTCTGTGTGGGCCCTCACTGGGCTCGTGCAGACACTACTTTTTACGGCGTGGGCGCAATGGACTGGAATCTGTTCCTGACAACGCTGGTACTACTTTGCTCAGCTGGACTCGGGTGGCGCTAATACCCGCACGCCGCGCGACCTGAGTTGATCCTATAGGCGCTCTGCGAGAGGAATGAATTCGCTATGGATGGGCTGAGCTCGCCGGCAACCGCTAGAGCAGCGGAGGCGTTCGGCTTGACAGTACGCAACGGCCCGGGATAATATGTCGGGGCAATCACCAACAGCCTTGAGCGGTTGTTGTTTGCAATCGAGTAATCTATGCCAATATACGATATCGAGCTGAATTCAGCGGCGCATTATCCAGTCAGCGGCATCGTAGAATTATCGCCGTTGATCGAGGAGGCGGGCTTCGGCGCCTTTTGGAAAGGAGAATCCAACAGCACGGACCCACTGGTGCTGCTTTCTGCGATTGCCGCACGGACCAAAAAGTTGAAGTTAGGTACGGCCATCTATCACATTTATGGCCGAAGCGCGATCACTCTGGGAATACAGTCAGCCACTCTGCAGGACTTATCGGCAGGGAGGCTGCTGTTGGGATTGGGTGTAGCCAACGTGACGATTGCGGCATGGCACGGAGGGACATTTGATCGGCCATTGCGGCGCATTCGCGAGTACATGGACATTGTGCGGCAGACTGCCGCGGGTGAGCGCGTAGAATACCAGGGCGAGATCTACAATACCGGCAAACGCTTTCAGCTCTCGTGGAAGCCCAGCCATCCTCACTTCCCGATTTATGTGGCGGCGCTGGGCCCACAGATGACTCACTTGGTCGGAAAGATAGCAGATGGAGTCATGATCAACATGGCGACGCCTGCCAAAATACGCGACATTGCAGGCCGCGTGCATGCGGGCACACGGGAAGCGGGGCGCCCGGTGAGCGAGGTTCAAATCATCACCAAAGTGCGGGTCTCCGTAAATCCGGATCGTGCGAAGGCGCGCGCCAGACTACGCCAAGTGCTGACGTTCTATAACATCGCGGATCACTACAGTGACATGCTGAAGGCCTCCGGATTTGAATCGGAGGTCACTGCCGTTCAGACGGCTTTTCGCGAAGGGGGCTTCAAAGCCGCCCAGGAAGCCCTCACCGATTCGTATATGGACAAGCTGCCGGTGGTTCCGGCGACATCCGCCGGTGAGGTGAAAGAACGCCTGTCTCCCTTCGCTGAAGCGGGCATAGATCGTTTGGTTGTTCCGTATGTTCCTTCCACCGAGGATGTCCTCGGAGACGCGCGGCGCTTCATCGAGGGTTGGGGAAATTTAAATAAAGAAAAGGAAAGGCCCGCTAATGTGTGATTTCGCTGACGATCCAGAACAGGTGCGGCCGAGCGGAGGCGGGAATGATGCCGGAACCTCAATTAAAAAGTGAAGTCACTGCCGAGGATCAGGAATCGATTCGGCAGAGTGTGCGCCAGCTTTGCAGGGACTTTCCGGACGCCTACTGGCGCGAAGTGGACAAGAACCACGATTACCCCGAAACCTTTGTCAAAGCGGTGACGAAATCGGGTTATCTGGCGGCACTGATTCCGGAAGAGTACGGCGGCGCCGGAATGGGAATCACCGAGGCCGGCATCATCCTCGAAGAAATCAATCGTGCAGGCGCGAATTCCGGGGCCTGTCATGCGCAGATGTACACCATGGGCACGCTGCTGCGTCATGGCAGCAAAGAACAAAAACTTCGCTATCTGCCGAAGATTGTCAGCGGGGAGCTTCGGCTGCAAGCATTCGCGGTCACGGAACCGAATTCCGGCTCCGACACGACGCACATTCAGACAAGGGCTGTCCGCCACGGTGATCATTATGTGGTCAACGGGCAGAAGATCTTTATCTCCCGTGTGAAGCAATCGGATTTGATGTTGCTTCTGGCGCGCACCACGCCCTATGACGACGTCAAAGAGAAGACGCAGGGGATTTCGGTCTTCATCGTGGATATGAGAAATGTTCGCGGCAAACTGGAAGTGCAGCCCCTGGACATGATGGTGAATCACCACACGAATGCGGTTTTCTTCGAAGACGTGGAAGTCCCGGCGGAGAACCTGATCGGGGAAGAAGGTCAGGGCTTCCGGTACATCATCGACGGCTGGAATGCGGAGCGAATTCTGGTGGCTTCGGAAGCCATCGGGGATGGCCGCTGGTTCGTTGACCGAGCTGTTTCTTATAGCAAGGAGCGGGTATTGTTCGGGCGCCCCATTGGGGCCAACCAGGGAATCCAGTTTCCCGTCGCACAAGCCTATGCCCGGATCGAAGCCGCCGATCTGATGCGGTTTCAAGCCGCCGGCAAGTTCGACAGGAATGAGAAGTGCGGGGCGGAAGCCAATATGGCGAAATATCTGGCGTCGGAAGCCGCTTGGGAAGCGGCGAATATCTGCTTAACCACTCACGGCGGATACGGGTTTGCGCATGAATATGATGTGGAGAGAAAGTTCCGGGAAACGCGATTACTGACAGTAGCGCCAGTAAGTAATAATCTGATCCTGGCTTTTCTGGGAAACAAAGTTTTGGGAATGCCGAGGTCGTACTGATTCTGGGAAAGGTATGAAGCTCGATGCGGGATGAATTACGCCGCTCCTGGATGTTTGTTCCGGGGCACCGGCAGCGAATGCTGGATAAGGCTCTGGGTTTGGCCCATGTGGATGCCGTGATGTTAGACATCGAGGACGGCGTTCCGCAGGCGGAAAAGGCCACGGCGCGGGAACTGATCGGGAAGTGTTTGGTAAGCGCGAGGACCAGCGGCCCGGTGCGATTCGTGCGCGTCAGCGCGGTGGGCTACGAACACATCCAGGCGGACTTGGCTCATATCGTGCAACCGGGGTTGGACGGTCTGGCTTTGCCGAAAGTCGAGACGCCGGAGCAGATCAAGCTGGTAGATGCGGTTTTGGAGCACCACGAACGCCGGTCGGGCATCGCTCCAGGTATGATCGCGCTGCTAATCGCCATTGAGAGTCCTCGCGGGCTGTTGAATGCGAACGCCATCGCCGGGGCCTCACCCCGTGTCACTGGACTAATGTTTGGAGCCGAGGACCTGGGCAAAGAACTGGGATTGCCGTTGCGAAGAGAAGGGGAGGCGGCCGAACTGCTGTTCCAGCGGTCAATGCTGGTGACGGCCGCCGCGGCAGCCAATGTACAGGCTGTCGATGGCGTCTGGCCGGATATTTCCGACAGCGAGGGATTAAAGCGATATGCTCTCCAGTCGCGGAGGCTGGGGTTCGGAGGGATGTCTCTGATTCATCCGGGCCAGGCCGAGACAATCAACCAGATTTTCTCGCCGACCGCGGACGAGATCGCCTATTGCCAGAAAGTCATCGAGGCATTCGATGCCGCAGTGGCTCGGGGCGATGGTTCGATCGCCTTTGGCGGGCAACTGATCGACCTTCCGATTGTCGAACGGGCCAAGCGGACCGTGGCTTTCGCAAAAGATCTGAATGCGTCGTCAGCGGGTTCTTTAAGCAGAGGAGGAATTGTAGATGGCGGTTAAGCCAGGCTGGGAAGGGCGCTACTACGAGGATTTTGAAGTCGGCGACATCTACCGCTGCCGTCTTGGCAGAACCCTTACCGAAGCGGATAACACCTGGTTCACGCTGTTGACGAACAACACGAACCAGATCCATTTCAATACCGAGTACGCCAAGCGGACCGAGTATAAGCGGCCACTGATCAACAGCGCTCTCACTCTGGCAATCGTCGCCGGAATGGGCGTCGCGGATGTCAGTGAAAATGGCTTCGCGTTGGGGTGGGATGAAATCAAATTGCCGAACCCGCTGTTTGCGGGAGACACCTTGTATTCGGAATCCGAAGTAGTAGATAGACGAGAGTCGAAATCCCGCCCGCAGTGGGGCCTGGTGAAAGTACGCACGCGCGGGGTCCAGCAAGAAGGCAAAGTCGTAATCGATTATGTGCGCACGGTAATGGTCTGGAAGCGCGCCTACGCCCCTTCGCAGGATCTGTTTCCCAAAATCAATGAATCCAAGTAATACAGACGCGGCGCTGGCTGGAATCAAAGTGTTGGCGCTGGAAATATCCGTTTCAGGCCCGCACTGTACGCGCGTCCTGGGCGATATGGGGGCGGAAGTCATTAAAATCGAGAGACCCAAAGAGGGTGATCTGATCCGCCATTGGGATAGCGCGGTGCGCGGATTGTCTTCGGGCTATGTTTGGCTGAATTACAACAAACGGAGCTTCGCGCTGGACGTGAAAAAGCCCGCCGGGATGGAGGCTATCCGCCGTCTGGTAAAGACGGTGGATGTCTTCGTGGAGAATTTTGCGCCCGGGGTAGCGGACCGATTGGGAATGGGCTATCAGGCCCTCCACGAACTGAACCCGCGTTTGATCTATTGCTCGATCTCAGGATACGGGCAGGATGGACCGTACCGTGATGTCAAGGCCTATGACTTGCTGATCCAGGGCGAGGCCGGGATTATCGCCACCACCGGTTATCCGGATAAGCCGGCGAAGGTGAGTGTTCCGATCTCGGACCTGGCGTGCTCGATGTACGCAGTGACCGGCATTCTGACTGCTCTCTATCAAAGAGAGAAGACTGGGCACGGGCAATACATCGATATCTCGATGTTCGAATCGATTTTGGCCTGGCAAGGATACTTCCTGCAGCACTATTGGCATCAGGGCGAAGAGCCGGTGCGAGTAGGATTCCGGCACCACTACGTGACTCCGTACGGACCATTTCTGGCGGGGGACGGCATCTACGTGAGCTTTGCAGTAGCCACGCGCCAGGACTGGGAAATTTTTTGCCGCGAAGTGATCGAGAGGCCGGACTTACTGGAAGATGCACGCTTTCAAAATTCCGAATTGCGGCGGAAAAATCGGGAGATCCTCGAACAAACCATTGACGAGATCTTTCTCCAGCGCAAGCATGACGAATGGCTCGACCGTTTGCAAAAGAGCCGGCTGCCGTATGGGCAAGTTAGAGGAATCGGACAGGTGAGCAGCCATCCGCAGGTAGCGGCGCGCGGTATGGTCCAACAGGTGGATTCACCAGTGGGGCGGATTCCGGTGACCGCTAGCCCGCTGCGCCTTTCGGAGAGTCCGGCGCATTTCGGTCCTATTCCCGCATTGGGTGAGAACACGGTAGCGATCCTTCAGGAATTGGGCTATAGCGGCGCGGAGATCGAAAAAATGCGGGATGAGAATGTAATCTGATCTGCTCTTTCGCGCTTGATTGCGCGCGATGTCCGGGAAAGGCCATGCGAATTCCCTTCCTGATTGTGGGTGGCGGCATTGGCGGGCTGGCCACAGCTCTTGCTCTTTCCCGAACGGGCCGTTCGGTCCACCTGATCGAAAAAGACGACGAATTCGGCGAAATTGGGGCGGGCCTGCAACTCGCGCCCAACGCCTCCCGGATGCTGGACCGTCTAGGCGTGCTCGATGAGATCTCCAAATCCGCAGTCTACCCGAAGCGCCTGGCCTGGATGGATGCGATCAGCGGTAAGCTACTCACGGCAGCAAACCTGGGAGAGCCGTTTCAGCAGCGCTATGGCTACCGGTACATCGTCATGCATCGCGGCGATCTGCTGAATGTTCTGCTGGAGGCCTGCCGGGCGAGCGGCCGGATCAGCCTGGAGAGCGGCAAACGAGCCATCGCAGTGGAAGATTCAGGCGATAGCGCGCGGGTCTGCTGCGCGGATGGCGTAGTGTATGACTGCGATGCCGTCATTGCAGCCGATGGATTGTGGTCCACTGTCCGGAAGTTCGTGCATGACGATGGCGATCCGGTGTGTTCGATGTATGTGGCGTACCGCGGCACCATTCCGGCGAGCCGGTTTTCGCAAGGCACTCCACCGGAGGAGATGGTGCTGTGGACGGGACCGGAAAAACACTTCGTGCGATATCCATTGCGCGGCAAGAAGCTGTACAACCAGGTGGCCGTATTCCGAAGTTACCGCTATCAAGAGGGGTCGGACGATTGGGGCACTCCGGATGAGTTGGACGAACACTTCGCCCAAACCTGTACCGAGGTGCGTGACGGAATCGCGCTCATGGACCGGTCGCGGCGCTGGCCCATCCTGGACCGGCCGCCGATCGCAAACTGGACACAGAACAGGATCACGCTACTCGGCGATGCCGCGCATCCCATGCAGCAATATCTGGCACAGGGAGCGTGCCAGGCGCTGGAAGACGCAGTGACGCTGGCTAATTGCGTCGAGCGGAATGGGGACCATATAGACTGGGCCTTCCTGGCCTATCAGGAAATCCGGTCGCCACACACGGCTCGCGTGCAACTGGCGGCGCGCGCCTTTGGGGAGTTCTGGCATCGCATGCCGGAGCGACTGGAGGAGCGCAATCGGCTACTGTTACAGCGGTCCCACGATAACTACACGGAGTTGGATTGGGTGTACGGGCCGCGGGAGTGAGTCAGCTTGAAGCGGGCACCGAAAAGTTGGCGGCAACGCTCGGTCTCCGTGGAGGGAGATCAACGAGACGGCGTTTATAAGCGGCCAATGTTCAGAGGCGTCCTGTGTTTTAGCCGCGGACGATGTGGAGCCTCAGCAATGTGCCTTGGTCCCCTTCCTCGCCCAGCGATCGAGAGCTGGGGCGGGGCGGTCACAATCTTAGGGAGGGTGGCTCGTTCCGGTTGGAACGGCGGATCGCGAGAGCAACGAGAACGCCAGCGGCGGCGACGGCCAGCAGCACCAGAATTACCCACGGGTTCTCGACAAGTATGCCGACAACCGCGATGACCAGCACAGCGCCAGTGCGAGTGCCAAAGATGCCGAGCTTCTTTTCATCGATCGGGCGGCGCCACCACGGAAGCCGTTTAGGGTTCGTTGCAGATCTCAATGGCATTGCCTTCAGGATCGGTGACCTCGAATATCTCCGTTCCATACTCTTCGCGGATAGGCCCGGTCACAATGCCGCGGCCTCGCAGATGTTCGTATGCTTTTTTCACTTTGCCGGTGAAGATAATTGGATGCTCGGAGGACTCTCTCCCCTCAGAATGGCTGCTGAGGAGAACTGTTGGCACGTCGCTCCCTGGGAGTTTCAGCGCAACGTCCGACGGGAGTGGTTCATCCCAATCCGGCGGCACTGCAACCTCCTTGCAGTCGAAGGCCGTGACCCACCACTGCTTCGCGGCATTCACATCTGAACAGCTTAGGACAATCGAATCGGTCCAAAAGAGAGGCATGGCTGTTTGATTGATCTACTCCGCCTTTTCTACCAAGCATCACTTTCACACGCAAGCTTACTCGACACCCTCTCATAACCGGCCGGCCAATGTTCTGAATAAGGGGACTCGCGGCGGCAGATGGAAAGCAGTATTCTTTTTCGTTCGAGACTGATTTTACCGGGAGGGTGAAGGCCAGCCCCCAGATCGAAACTTGGCAGCGACGGTCAGCGGCGGCCCTCACGCCAGCCGTGATTCTTTTTATCGCACTGCCAGAAGCAGAAGACAAGGCCGATCCGGGGTGATCCCTCTGGACCTTCTCCCTCGGCGATGCCCCGTTTGCCGTAACGATACGATCATCGGCCACGGGCGGCGACGGCGTCAGAGCCACGATGATCAGCACGAATCCATCTGGGTGAGGCGCGGGATCTGCGAGCCGTGCCGGAAGAGCTTCACGATCTTGCCGAATTGGCTGGCACCATCGGCGCCCTTCACCTTGCAGTGTCGGCAGCAAGCGTGTGACCACCTCGCCGCCGGTGATACTGCCGAACGAGCCGCACCGCACTGCAAGGACCCAACGCGTTTGCCGGATGCATCCACCGTCCGCCGATGGGCACAACGACGACTTATCAGCCTGTGCTGTTGGCTTAAGGCCGGAGTCAAAGACCGGCACTTTCTGCGGGCGCCCACCATCCTTGCCTGGGATCTGGGCTCGCTCGGCCGTATTCTGCCCCTCGAGGCAAGAAGTCCGTGAATCGTCATGCTCTCGACGAGTTGAAACAACAGATTCCGTTGCTGGAGTATCTGCGGGCGCTCGATTGGCGCCACGCCCGCCCCATCGGGCTCGGCCGCTTACTGGGGCTGTGCCCCCTACACGACGACCACAAGCCCAGCCTTCTCGTGGATCCCCAGAAGAACTTGTTCTACTGCTACGGCTGTCGCCGCGGCGGCGACGTCATTCGCTTTGCCGAACTGTACCATCAGGTGGAGTTTCCCCAAGCGGTGGCGCTGCTGAACCAGTGGCGTGGGTTGGCCCGACTGCTACCCGCAACTACGGATTTCTACCACCTGCAACTACATCGTCACCCCGAGGCCGTTGCCTATTTACAGCAGCGTGGCATCCACTCTCCGGAGCTCATCGAACACATGCGGATCGGCTATGCGCCTGGCGGATGCTTGCGTGCCCACCTGATGCAACTGGGCTACCCGCTCCAGGTCTTGCGTCAAGCGGGTTTGGTGACAGCCGCCGGCTATGACACGTACGTGCACCGCATCGTTTTTCCCTTGGAAGGGAATCTCTATGGCCGCAGCCTTTCGGCTTCAGCACCGGCCCACCGCTTCCTGCCGGGCTCGAAGGGCGGCCTGTATTCGTGGGATCAAGTCCGGCAATGTTCACAAATCATTCTGGTCGAGGGGCTGTTCGACTATGCTGCATTGTGGCAGGCTGGCTTTCACACCGTCACCTGCTCGCTGGGCACCAATCTCAACGCGCGCCAACTTCGGCAGCTCTGCGATGGCGCCCGGGCCCTCTATCTGGCTTTTGACGCCGACGAGAACGGCAGCGGTCAGAAAGCGGCGCAATCACTCGCCTACCAGCTCACGGAGCACGGCATAAGCACGCACACGGTTTCGCTGCCCGAGGGACACGATCCAAACAGCTTCTTTGCTCAGGGCGGTGATGCCCACGAGTTCCAGTGCCTTCTGGAGGCGGCGCGATGATGACCTTCCGAGTGGTTCCCAAGCCCTCTAACAACCATGTCCGCTGTCCATATAGGGTCATCGAACGGACCACCGGCCGTGAAATCGGCTGGATCAGCGAGTATCTCGACTACGAAACACTCCGCCGCTTGGCTAACACAACCCTGCGAACCTACGCGGACGCGCTGTTGCACTTTCTCCGGTGGTGGGAGAGTGTTCACCACACCGATGAGGTCACCAAAGATGATCTCACCGAATCGACACTGCTCGACTATGTGCGATTCCAGTCCAGCCAGGAACGCGAGTTGACGGGCGCCACGATTAACCAACGTGTTGCCATCGTCGATCGCGCCTTGCGCATCGCCTTTCCTGGCTCCCCCGGCCAGATCGCTCCGGCGCTGCAGTCGACGTACTGGCAGCGAGCGCCCATGGGCATTGGCAAGCCGCGACCCGCGCTAAGTCGGTTGCACGTCAAGACTGCCAAGCGAACGATCGTGCCTTTGTCCGTCGACGAAGTAGCGCGATTCTGGTCCAGCTTTCGGAACTCACGGGACCTGGCTATCGTCGGACTGATGCTTCTGCAGGGCCTGCGGTCGCAAGAGGTCCTGAATCTGCATCGGGATGACTTATTGTTGTCGGAATCGCAGATCCGGGTGCGCGGTAAAGGCGACAAGACCCGATTCCTGCCGCTGGCGCCGGAGGCAACGGAACTCCTTGACCACTATCTGCGACTCGAACGGCCGCAGACTATAACGGACGCTCTGTTCGTTTCCCTGAAAGGCCCCGCTCGCGGCGCCCGTATGACTCCAGCGGGATTGCGCTCTTTGTTTCGATATCATCGCCGCACCACTGGCGTGAAGAAGGCCAACCCACACCGGTTTCGTCACACATTTGCTTCAGACATGGTTCGCGCAGGCGTTAGCCTACCGGCCCTGATGCGGTTGATGGGCCACGCGCGGATTGAAACGACGATGGTATATGTCGAAGTCACCCCTCTTGAGGTCTATCAGCAGTATGCGAAAGCTGTGGCGCAGCACATTAGACCCTCACCAGGCAGGGCATCGTGAAACTCTGCCGCTACGCTCCGTTGGATCATCCGTTGGTGCAGCAGTTCCAGAGAGCGATTGACTCACTGACCCCTGGCCTCGCTCCAGCCTCCGTCCGTCAGTATCGCGCCGTCGTGCGTTCCTTTCTAATCTATCTTGGGGAGCAGCATCCCGCCATTGACTCGCTCAATCAACTACGCCGTGATCCCCACATCCTCGGCTGGTTTGTCGATCTGCGCTCGAACAATCTGGTGCCAGCGGTCTACATCGCGCGCCTGCTGCTAATGCGCTGCATGCTGCAAGAGCTTGCCTGGAACGCGCAGATCCCCGATCTGGCCCATCTTATTCGTCGCGAGGACATCCCGCGCGAACCGCAACGGCTGCCACGCGCCCTGACACCCCAGCAGGATCAGTTAATTCAGCAGGAACTGCTCCGCCGCAATGATCTGCCCTCCAATGTCCTGCTGCTGATCCGCCACACCGGAATGCGCATCGGGGAATGTGCCGACCTTGCCTATGATTGCCTCCACAATGTCGACCCGGATCGATGGGCCATTCATGTTCCTCTCGGCAAGCTGAAGACAGAGCGTATGGTCCCGGTGGACTCGTTTGTTTGTAAACTCGTTCATCGTTTACGCTTCTTCCGTTCTTTCGACCCACTCCCGTTCGACGGCAGGCTCCTGGCTCGCCCTCGCCACAAGCAGACCCTGGTCAAACAACTGCGTTCTTACCTTCCCGATGTTGTCGCTGCAGTCGGTATTCCCACCCGCATCGTGCCGCACCAGCTCAGACACACATATGCCAGTGAGTTGGTCCGCGCGGGGGTAAGCTTGCCTGCGCTCATGAAGCTACTCGGACACGTCAATCCCGAGATGACGATGCGCTACGTCGACGTTGCTGGAAACGATTTGCAGCGGGAGTTCCATCTGGCCCGATCGCAACCCCGGCATCTGACGCCGCAACCGAAAGCGCCGGGCATCTCGCCACGCGCCGGCCTGGACGGTGTCGTCGATTCGCTGCTGTTCGCCCAACATGCCATCGAGATGTTCCGCCGTTCGCTGCCGGACGGCGCTCCGAAGCATCGCCTCGATCAGCTAGCCAACCGACTTGCCAAAATCCTGGCAGAAACCCGCAAACTCAACCTCGTCGGGTAGCGAGCAGAGATTGGCCGCATAAGGCGACAAACCGTCAATGTGGATGCGGTGGGAGCGTTCAGGGGATCAATCGTCCATGCTTCTCATGAACATCGGGGCCAGCTTTCTCCGAGTGTAGCGTGATCCGCCCGGAGCTTTGATACTTTGATGTCGCTCGATCTCTCTTAGACGCTGTCGTACAGCAGTTCGATATACCGCCAGCCGGATGAATCTCCTCGGGACCTGAAGTCTGCCCCGGCTCCGGATGGCCAAAAGTGTTAGCTGTTGGTAGCACGTCAGTCTGTCCGGTTTTATTAGCAAGTGAAATGCCGGTTTACAACGTAAAGTAGCTTCCACCACAAAATCTGCGGGGGGATGCACAAGGGGGCGGCAAGCCCCTCTTGTGGGGGGAGCCGCTGCACGGCGAGCGCCAGCGTAGTTGGCTGGCACGAGACGTGTCGCGGCGTGGGGGGAACCCGCCCCGCCCCGGCTTTCCCCCGGAGAGGGAAACGGGAAAGGGAGAGATCCAATTCCTTGCTGCCGCAGGCTAATTTGCTCACGCCGCACGTTCCCGTTTGTGCCCCAGTGGCCGTGGCCCTTGCGGAAGTTTGGCTTTAGGCGCAGGCAAACTCTCCGCCGCGAAGCGCGCCACTTCGCGCGGCCCAAACAGCACCCGGATGGTGCCGTTCAGATGTTCGTAGACCTTCACCCTGCAGCCTGCCAAAGTATTCCGCCAGCGCGTCTTTTCGATCTGTAATACCCGGTTGTCGAGCACAATAGTGTTATCTCCGTTTACCGTGCGCTCGTGCTGAATCGAGAAAACCCACTCCAAGTCCTTGCGCCGCGTGCGCATAAAAGCGCTGCCCCTGCCAGGTGCGATAGCTGCGCTCCATCCGCCCGCGCGCCTGCGGCGAATAGGCCGGAATCATTTTAATCCCCAACTCCTGAAACGCCCGCCCCAACTGCGTTAACTGATTCGGATCCACCTTGCAGTCCGCCTTGGGCTCTACAAAGAAATGGCTCGCCCGGTCGCTATACAAGGCGCAGAAAATGCCCTGGGTTTCGATCACTTCCCGCACCGCCGGCATCAGCGTGCGCGTGCCCTCTTCTCCTACCAGTTGGGCATAGTAGATCTCGCTAGTGGCATCGTCCATAGCGTGATCAGGTCGTAATGCCGCCCATCCTGAAACAAAGCGTGCTTGCTGGCATCAATGTGCAGCAGCATCCCGGGTAAGGGCCGCCGTGGCCGCCGCCGCCGGTGTGTCCCGCGCCGTTTCGGTTTGGCCACCAGACCGGCGCCTTGCAGCGCCAGTTTCACCCACGTGTAGCTGAGGTGGATGTCATGCTCCTCAACCAGTTTCTCGTGAAAATGCTGCATGTTGAAGTCGAAGTACTTCTCCCGGTACAGTTGCAGCACCTGCTCCGCTGTCGCCATCGGGATACGCTTCGGACTCGGCCGTTTTTTTCGGTAATCGTAAAGCCCGTCATAGCCATGCTGCTCGTAGCGCTCGCGCCACCGCCGCAGGCTGCGATCGGATATCCCAATGATCTCGGCCGCATCCGTCCACTTCAGAGTTCCGGCCATGGCTTTCAAAATCACTTCTTGCACTTTCATCATCCGCTCCGTTTCCGCAGCGGGCATTTGCTGGTTCGGCAATGAGTCCCACCCTCCAGCATGCCCGCCGCTAACCAGCGGACAGATCACGTGCTAATTAGACCGGACACATCACATGCTAACAACAGGCCAAGAGTGTTAGCTTGCTTTCTTCACGCAGATCCTTATATTATTAACCGATGAAGAAGAGAATAAGCTATTACAGCGACGGCCTAAAACTGTCCGGAATACTTTCTACGCCTGACAATTCCCCAGAAGGAAGACGTTTTCCTGGTGTCGTGCTTGTGCCGGGTTTCATGAGCACGGCGGATGCTTTCTATCCTGGGTTCGCTGAAGAGTTGAACGCAGGTGGCTTTGTATCCCTAACTATGGATTTCAGAGGATTCGGAGAGAGCGAAGGCGTCCGCGGCGAGGTAATTCCATACCTGCAGATCTATGACGCTAGAAATGCCATATCCTACTTGCAATCAAGACCAGAAGTTAACCCTGACCAAATCGCCTTGTTAGGTGTAAGTTTGGGAGGAGGAGAAGTAGCATACATAGCAGCTCAAGACCGACGAGTAAAGTGTGTAGCCTCAATGGTCTTGGTCGGTGAGGGCGAGCGGAGAATGCGAAGATTTCGAACCGAGCAGGAGTGGGAGACTCTAATGCAAAAAGTTCAGGAGGACAGGATAAACAGGGTTTTGACTGGCAAGTCCAAAGACTTCCATGGGTTTTTGGGAGAGGGAACCGATTCGGTCCTGATAATGCCTCCTGATCTGAGCTCTTCCTTGAAGAATGCTGAGCAGGTGGAAAAGGAAAAAGGCAACGGAACAACTCTAGCAACCGTTGATGGGTGGCTGGGCTACAAGCCGGAAGAGATTATTGACAAGGTGTCTCCAACACCAATTCTCTTCGTTCAAGCTGAGAACGACGAGCTCGAGGCTGATGACGCCAATAGATTATATGGTAAGGCTAAGGAACCGAAGAAGCTCTTCACTCTAGAAGGCGGCGTACACTTCGACGTGTATGGGAAGAGGACAAATGAAGCTATGAAACCGGTCCTCGATTGGTTCAAACAGTACCTTCAATGAATCTGTCCAGGATCGATCAAAATCTACTTGGGAGAGCGCCAGAGACCATTTCGCTGTTCGGCAGCGTCTGCGACCCGAGTCGGGCTGATCGCCCGTGCAGGAGATTGAGCACGGAAGCCCTAAACCACTGCAATCCCGCCGATTCCGCGACAGTTCCCGCAAATCGGCAGTCCAGGGGCTGTAAACCAACTCACAAGGAGATTTCGACAAGTTCGCCCGCCTCGCCAAAAAGACTAGACGAACCAGTCTCCGGAGACAGATAGAGGCAGGTGATTTGCGAGGTTTTGCGAGTCTACCAAAAATTGCGATTGGGGGCCCTTGGTTGTAATCCCTTGAAACGTCACGCTTTATTGCGCGTGAATCGCGCGAAACGGGCCCCTGGCACTCGCGTCCCGGCCACGATCGATCTTCGCCGCCCGTTTGGGGTTTACGAAGCCGACTTATCTTGCTCCTCCGAGTGGCGCTTCTCCAATTTAGAAAAACGGGCCTCAAGCACGTCCAGTTCAAAGCCTCGTTCGGCGTGACTCAAGATGGAGTCGCAGGCCCGGATTACGCTGCCGGGCGGCGTGTCCTGGTGGGCCATGACTTGCGGTAACATGCTGGCGGCTACTGGCGCTGCCTGCTGCAGGCGTGAGAGGGACAACGCGAACGCCCGGCTGCGAGCCTCCAGAAACTGGTCTCTAAAATCCGGCTCCTTCCACCACCGGTACAACGTCGAGGGGTGAAGATTCACAGCGGCCGCGGCTTTTTCCACGGTGCCGTGTTGCAGAAGGGCCAGGATGGCGCGATCCCGGCGAGTTTGCTTAGGCCCTTTGCCCAAGTGATCCTTTTTCTCTGTGTCCGCATTTGAGGTGTTCATCGTTGGCCTTCCTTTCTCGATCCACGCTCCAAGACGGTTTCCGCGAAGCTTCGGCCATTGTCCGCGAAGGGTGGCCTTCTTACCGCTGAGCGCCTGCCAGCGCTCAATGATGACGTCCACTTACTTGGGATCTAGTTCTATGCCGCAGCAAACCCGCCGGGCGAGTTCTGCGGCGGCGAGCGTAGTGCCTGCGGATTCCGGGCCAAGGCGAACAGGGTTCCGGGGTGGACGCGAAAATCGTTCCGGGCTGAAGGCGAACGCGATTCCGGCCTGATCGCGAACAGGATTCCGGCGGGAAGGCGAACGGTTTTCGCACTATCCCGGAATCGT
>DATBIA010000028.1:0-152591 GCA_036557165.1 Bryobacteraceae bacterium | reverse complement strand
AGTTTTGGTCGAGCCGTAGCCCACGCTGCCGGGCGTAGATCCATACGCGGCCACCGAGGAAACGTTGATCACGCCGGTTCCCGGCCGCGCCCTGGGCACAAGATTTTCCAGAGCGGCGTGCGTCAGGGCCAGCGTCGCGAGCACGTGCAGTTGGTGCATCCTTTCCTGTCCCGCGAGATCCGCCTCGAAAAAATAGCCCATCGTGCCAAAGCCGGCATTGTTCACCAGCAAACCTAGTTCGGGCGCGGCGCGAATATAATCGGCGACCCGGCCGCGGTCCGCCTCCCGGACCAAGTCCGCCGGCATCACCTCGGCGCGAACGCGGTTTCCCGCGGCGATTTCACTTGCAAGGGACCGAAGCCGGTCTTCACGGCGCGCCACCAGCATCAAATCGAAGCCCCGGCCCGCGAGTTTGCGCGCGAATGCGGCGCCGATGCCGCTGGAAGCGCCCGTGATCACCGCCAGCATCTATGGGGTCCCGTCCTGGTCAAGGCGGTGCCCGCGCGCGGCCCACTCCGCACCCGCCAGCACCAGCATCGAGGCGATGAATCCGAGAAAAATCAAAGTGACCGAGTAGCGGAACACCCCATATTCACGGGCGATCTTGGCTTCGAAACTCGGCCAAATCAGAATATTGGCGTATTTGAGCAATTCGAGCAACATGCCGACCCAGACGGCGGCCGGGATCACCCGGCGCAGCGGCGGCTTGCCATTCGGAAGAAAACGATACACCAGAAACAGAATCGCGACGGCGATCGGCACCGCCGCCAGCTTCAAAAAGAACACCTCGAAAAACGTTTGAACGCCGGTTGCACTGGGAGATTCCTGGTGCAGAGCGGTAATGCCCATCGAGACGAGCGCCAGGCCGCCGCACGCAAAAATCAGGCCGAGGCTCACAAGCTGATTGCGAAAAAAACTTCTGTTTTTGGAGATTCCCCAGATACGGTTGAGCGCCACCTCGAGCGGCTCGAAAATTCCGTTTGCCGTGAACAGCAGTAGAAAAATAGACACGATTTGAATGGGGCCCCCCTGCGGGAGGTTGTTGTGCGCGTCGCTATGCAGAAACTGGCCCAGAGCACCGGGGAAGTAGTCGCGGAAAATAAAATCGATGGCGGCCAGAGTGGTCCTTCGATCGAAGAACAGGCGCGATACGGAGAGAGCGACGATTAAGAACGGAAAGAACGAAAGCAGCACGTTTGCGGCGACCGAAAACGAATACACGTGGACCTCGGTCCGCATCCAATAGCGGAAGGTGGGCGCGAGAGCGTGGAAGATTCGGGCGCCAGGCGAACGAGAGTGAACGCGGATCGGGCTTTCCTGTTGAATCGGGAACAACAACTAGGGAGCCTCGGCTAGAGGAAAGATTTGTCCGTCGTGGTAGTCCAGCGGGATTTCGGGGGCTTCGTCCATCTCGAGATACTGCTCCACCATGTACCGCGGAATCGAGTGGGCGAACATGCTTCCAGTCTAGACCAGCACTGTAAACGCGCTTTCGGTGCGCTCCACCGGATGATAGAGCGTGTCGCGCTCCACCGGCTCGCGGCCCGCCTCGCGGATCAGGCGAGTCAGCTCGTCGCGGCGCAGACTCTGACTGGTGGTCGCGCCCGCGTCATGGTAGATGCGTTCCTCGACCAACGTTCCGTCGATGTCGTCCGCGCCAAACCGCTGCGCGATTTGCGCGATCCTGGGCGTCATCATCACCCAGTACGCCTTGATGTGAGAAACGTTGTCCAGCAGCAGCCGTGAAATGGCGATCTCGCGGATATCCCCGAATCCAGTGGTCTTGGGAACGTGATGCAGCGGCGTATTGTCGGGGTGAAACGCCAACGGAATATAGGCGACCAGGCCGGACGTTTCATCCTGAAGCTCGCGCAACCGCAGCAGATGATCCACGCGATCTTCTTCGGTTTCGATGTGGCCGTAGAGCATGGTGCAGTTGGAATGCAGCCCCAACTCGTGGGCCGTGCGCGCGATCTCCAGCCATTGGCCGCCGGTGATCTTGTGGTCGCAGATGATGCGGCGCACTCGCTCGTTGAAAATCTCCGCGCCGCCGCCCGGCATCGAATCCATGCCGGCGTCCTTCAGCCGCGTCAGCACCTCGCGCGGCGTCAGCTTCGAGCGTTGCGCCAGGTAGCCGATCTCCACCATGGTGAAGGCCTTCAAATGCACCTGCGGAAAGCGCTCTTTCAGCCCACGCAGCATCTGGCAATACCAGTCGAGCGTAAGCTCCGGGTGAAGGCCGCCTACAATGTGGAATTCCGTCACCGCCTCACTCCACCCCCGGCCCGCGTGCTCCCACACCTGCTCAAGCGACATCGTGTAAGCCTTGGGATCTTTTGCTTTCTTTCCAAAAGCGCACAGCTTACAACTGGCCACGCAAACGTCGGTAGGGTTGACGTGGCGATTCACATTGAAGAAGGTGCGATTGCCGTGAAGCCGCTCCCGAACCAGATTCGCCATCCACCCGACGGCCAACAAATCCGTGGAGCGATACAGCGCGATTCCGTCTTCGTAGCTCAACCGCGCGCCCGCTTCCACCTTGGCGCGAATCGGCTCGAGGCGCGTATCTTCGAAAATTGGGTTCATGTCGGGATTCGGCGGCGCACGAAAATGTCGGCGGCCCAACACAGAAAGAATATCACGCTGACATAGCCGTTCATGGTAAAGAAAGCGGCATCGATCCGCGAAAGATCGTCCGCCCGCACCAGCCTGTGCTCCCACGCGAGCAGTCCGGCGACGGCCGCGATCCCAACGGCGGCTAGCCAGCCCATCTCGAACGACCACGCGAGAATCGCGAGGCACGCCAACATTCCCAAATGCAGCCCGCGCGCGATCCATAGCGCTCGCGCAATGCCGAACCGTTTCGGAATGCTAAACAGCCCCGAGGCGATATCGAAAGCATAATCCTGGCATGCGTAAATGATGTCGAACCCAGCAGTCCAAAAAGTGACCGCCGCGGTGAGCCAAAGAATGCGCGGGTCAAGCGCGCCTTGGATGGCGATCCACGCCGCGGCCGGGGCCATTCCCAAGGAGAAGCCAAGCACCAGATGTGAAAGCACGGTAAAGCGTTTCGTAAAGGAATAAAACAGCAGCACTCCGAGCGCGAACGGCGCCAAGATGAAGCAGAGCGGATTCAACAAGCGGGCCGCGATAAGGAACACGGCCATCCAGAAGGCCAAGAATCCCCAGGCGAATCTGCGCGAAAGAAGGCCGGCGGGCAGGTGACGCATTCGCGTGCGCGGATTATCCGCGTCGAAATCGGCGTCCAAGATCCGGTTGAACGCCATCGCCGCAGATCGCGCCGCCACCATCGCCACCACGATCCAGCCGATTTTGACGGCGAACCCCGCGAGCGAAAATCCCATTTCACGCCAAGCCAGCAGCGCTCCCGTGAGGGCGAAGGGCAACGCGAATACGGAGTGCTCGAACTTGATCATTTCGAGCGTCAGCCGGATGCGGCCTAGAAAGGAAGCCAACACGCCATTTTAGCTGGCGCTCCATCCTCTGCTGGCGTATTATGCGGTGGAGGTGAAATCAATGCGCGTTGCCAAAAAATTAGTCGAAAGCGTGACACTCTTCGCCGCCGGAATCGGCGTTGGAGTATTTCTAATGCAACCCGGAGCGGCTCAGAACGGGCCAGCGGCCGGCCTACGGCTCAACCACGTCGGGATCTACACGAAAGACTATGACCGATCGATGGAATTTTATACGAAGACCGTCGGCCTTCGCGAAGCTTTCACCATCAGGGGCAACGATGGGAAGCCCACGCTCACTTACCTGCAGATCAACAAGGACACATTTCTGGAACTGGCACCCGCGACGGGCGACCGGCAGCCTGGCCTCAGCCACATCGGCATATGGCCTGAAAACCTCAACGCGACGGTCGCGGCCTTGCGGCAGCGCGGTCTCAAAGTGGACGACCCCCGCACCGGCTCGACCAAGACGAGCATCACTAACGCAACCGATCCGGATGGCGTGCGGCTGGAGCTGCTCGATTTTCTTCCCGATTCGCTTCCAAGGAAGGCCATGGAGTCGTGGAAGTAGCATCCTGCTAGCCGCCGTACGCCCTATATGGGATACTCGACCACATGACTCTCGTCCAGGAGTGGCTCCGGCGGCCTCAGAACGTCTGGCTGCGCAGGGCGCTATTCCAGATTCATCTCTGGACCGGCGTCGCAGTGGGCCTCTACGTTCTGGCGATTAGCGTCAGCGGCAGCGCGATTGTCTTCCGTAACGAAATCTACGGAGCATATTCTCCCAAGCCTATCGTCGTGGACGCTTCCGGTCCGCGCCTGACGAAAGATCAGCTTAAGGAAGCGGCACATCGGGCGTTTCCCGGCTATCTGGTCACGTTCGTCTGGGAGGCGAGAAAGCCGGACCAGGCAATCGAAATTTGGATGGAGCGGAATGGGAAGCAGAAGCAACGGCTGTTCGATCCGTATTCAGGCAAGGATTTGGGACCGGCGGTGCCGGATACAATCCGCGCGCTCGCCTGGCTTTCCGACTTTCACACCAATCTTCTGGGCGGCGAAAAGGGGCGAGTTTGGAACGGCGTCGGATCGGTTTTCCTGACATTGCTTTCGCTCACCGGGCTTGTGATCTGGTGGCCCGGCGTGAGGAACTGGCGGCGCGGAATGACTATCCAGTGGAAGGCGAGCTGGAAGCGGATCAATTTCGATCTCCACAGCGCCATAGGCTTCTGGACTTTCGCGTTTGTGTTCATGTGGGGCGTGACTGGCATCTATGTCGTCTGGCCGACTCCGTTTCAGAAAGCCATCAATCGTTTCTACCCGCTCGACTTTTACCGGCTGGTTACGGAAGCGCCCACGCCCGCGCCAGTCTCCAGCATTTCAGGCGTCAAGTTCATTCCCGTGGCCGATGAAGCGCCTCCGCCGCCCTCGCCGCGCCGCCGCCGCCGTCCCCCTCCGCACTACAGCACTGGCGACAAGATCGTCCGCTGGTTCACCTATTTGCATTTCGGAAACTTCGCCGGTCCCAAGACCAAGACCCTATGGGTCGTGCTAGGACTCGCGCCGGTGGGATTATTCTTTACGGGGTTGCTGATGTGGTGGAACCGTGTGTTGAGCCGGGAGGCTCGCAGACTCAACCGGCATCAGGAAGCCGAGGCCGCAGTTCAGCGCGCTTAGCCCAGGGCAGTTGTCCGAGATGCGAACCGCCGGCGCCGCCTCTGTAATTTCTACGAAGCCGGACAAATGCATCAGCTCCGCATGAAAACCGCACTTTTTCGAAGATCCAGCATTTGGCCCCCGATTTGCTGCTCGGCTGGCATGAACGCTGCCATAGAGATTCGCAATCCCACCTTGAATCGGCGGAAAACCGCGCTTGAGGCCAAGCTCGCAGAATTGACCGGCGTATTTCAGGACCGGTCGGAACTGGCGGTCGAGAACGCCGCAGACCTCGTTGACGTCATCCAGATGACCGCGGGCCGCGATTTGCTGGCCCAGCGGATGAACATAAGCGCTCGCACGTTGAGCGCCGTGCGGCTGGCGTTGGATAATCTGGCGACGGGAAACTACGGAATCTGCGAGGAATGCGAAGAGCCGATTTCCTCACGCCGCCTGGATGCGGTTCCATGGGCCCGGCTGTGCTTGAAGTGCCAGGAAGCGCGCGACAGCCAAACGGGCGAAGAAGGCAATGAGTTCCCACTAGCCGCCTAAGTCGCGGCTACACCCACGGCCGCGGCGGTCATCACCGCCAGCCCGATCCATCCAACTATTTTTTCCACGGTGGAGTTCGCATGCGTCCCCATCACCTTGCGGTCGCTCGTAAGCAGCAGGATCAGCAGGATGAGCGGGGGCGCCAGGACTCCATTGACGAACGCCGACCAGAAAAGCATTTTCACCGCATCGAATCCCGCATAAACGATGGCCAAGCCGATAATCATCGCGGCTCCGAACACGAAATAGAATCTCTTGGCCCCGCTAGGCTTCTGCTCAAGCGATCCGCGCCAGGCGGCCGCTTCCGAAACCGCATAAGCGCACGACCCGGCGAGCACGGGAACGCCAAGCATGCCAGTGCCGATCAGTCCTAAGGTGAATAGCAGATAGGCCGCATCGCCGGCCAAGGGCCGGAGCGATTCCGCAGCCTGCTTGGCCGTTGCGATTTTCAGTACGCCATGCGCGTGTAGAGAAGCCGCAGTCGTGAGAATGATGAAAAACATGATGAAATTCGACGCGAACATTCCCGTGACGATGTCCACCCGCAACCGACGGAGTTCTTCCCTGCTAGCGCCTTTGCGCTGCGCGACAGTGGCCTTGCCTTGCGCGCGCTCCTCTTCCACCTCTTGAGAAGCTTGCCAGAAGAACAAGTACGGAGAAATGGTTGTGCCGAGAATTGCCACCAGCACGGTCAGGTATTCGCGCGACCAGACAAAATGGGGCCAAAAGGCGCCAGCTAACGCCTGCCGCCAATCCACGTCCGAGAAAAAGGCGGTTACGACATACGCCAGCAAAACTAATGTAAGCCACTTGAAAATTCGCGCGATTTGCCGATAAGAAGACCAAAATAAGACGGCGATCATTACGGCTGTGTAGATCGTGGTCCATACCAGGGAATTACCCCAAGCCACCGCCGCAGTGGCGCTGGCCATTCCGCCGAGATCGGCTCCGATGTTAATCACGTTGGCGACGACCAGCAGCGAGCAGGCTCCCCATAGAACCCATCTTGGATACCTGCGCCGGACAACCCCCGCCAAGCCTCGGCCCGTGACCATTCCCAGGCGGCCGCACATCATTTGAATGGCTGTCATTAGCGGAAAGGAAACCAACGCCGTCCACAACAGCCCGTAGCCGAATGCCGCTCCGGCGACGGAATAGGTAGAAATGCCGGACGGATCGTCGTCCGCGCAACCGGTAATCAAGCCCGGTCCCAGTTCGGCGAAAAATTCGTCGATCCGTTTCGCGGGCGTCCGATTGTCCGGCCGCGGGACCCGCTTCTTCAGTTGCGGTGCTTTCACGTAAGAAACTCGGAAGGGCGCCTGTGTCGTTAGCTTTGCGCATCGGTGCGCAGACGACTATCTACCGAGAAGACGCCTGGAACCGTTTTGGCGCGGATTACGGCCGCGTCGGCGTCGCCCTTATTGGCGACAGCACCTTCCAGCGTCCCGTGCCCATTCTTCACGATGATGTGCATCGAAGGGACCGCTCTCCCGGGTGATGCGATCCTCTCCGGACGCAAACCAAACGCGGTCGCCCCACTTACCAAAAAGGCCAAAAATAGCGGAGTCTTTCGGGCCCAAAAAGATGCAGACGCCATGGCGCACCCTCCCTTAAGTCAGATCCGCGAATTGGGCGCCTTGTTACTCTCGCGCGGGAGGTCTTCCGCGAATTGCCGGCGCGTTGCATTCGCCGGCTGCTATTGTCTCCTCGCTCGGAGTACACTAAGAAAAATTACCTCCCCCGAACGAATCGATCCGCGTCGAATCGATAGAGGGAATATTCCCATGAGTGAGATAGCAACGGCGCGGCCCAATGCTGTTCTGACGATCGAGGAAATCGGCGAGCTCGCAAAAGAAAGCGGAAAACCCGCGGAGACGTTGATGAACCTGGTCGCGCTGATTGCGCGGCGGTTTCAGACCAACGTATGCTCCGCGTACCTCCTGGAACCCGATCGCGCCAATCTGGTCCTTGCAGCCACCATCGGACTCCGGCCCCAGTGCATCGGCAAGCTTCGAATGGGCGTGCACGAAGGATTAGCGGGGCTCGTGGCAGAGCAAGTCCAGCCGGTAGCGGTGCAGCACGTCCAGTTTCATCCCCGCTTCAAATATTTTCGAGAGGCCGGCGAAGAGGGCTACCAATCTTTCCTCGGCGTTCCGGTGATCGATCGCGGCGTTCTTCAGGGCGTGCTGGTCGTACAAACCGTCGAGGCTCGCGCGTTTGAGGACGACGAGATTAAAATGCTGGCGGACGCCGCCACCGAGGTCGCGCCCGTGGTCAGCGAGGCCCGCACACTCGATCGCTTTATCGCGCCCGCGCGGGAGCGGCTCTGGGCGCTGGCGCGCAATCTGTGGTGGAGCTGGGATCACGATTCCACGCGCCTCTTCAACGAACTCGATCCCGAGCGCTGGAGGCAGCTCAATCAAAATCCGATCGCGTTGTTGAACGAGATGCCGCTGGCGGCAATGGATCGCCGCGCACAGGAGTTGGTGCTGCACAGCCGCATCAATTACGCATACCGCCGGCAACACGAATACCTGCGCGCCGATCGCACCTGGGGCTCGATTCACGCGGGCGTTCTGCGGCCCCGTCCCGTCGCGTACTTCTCCGCGGAGTTCGGCCTCCACGAATCGATCCCGATCTATTCCGGAGGTTTGGGCGTCCTGGCCGGCGATCACATCAAGAGCGCCTCCGACCTCGACATCCCAATGGTCGGCATCGGCCTGTTCTATGGCCAAGGTTACTTTCGCCAACGGCTGAATTCCGATGGGTGGCAGAGGGAAGAATACCTGTCCACCGACGTCACCCAACTTCCCATGGAGCTCGCCATCGGCGCCAACGGCGAGCGGATTTGGGTGCAGATCGAGACGCGCGCCGGCCCGATTCGGGCCCGGATTTGGAGGCTGGAAGTAGGGCGCTGCGATCTGCTTTTGATCGATTCCGACGTGGAAGGAAATACGCCGGAAGACCGCGAACTCACATCAAGGTTATACGGCGGCGACCGGCGCGTGCGCATCCGCCAGGAGCTACTGCTAGGCGTGGGGGGATATCGCGCGCTGCGCGCTCTGGGAATAACGCCGGGCGTGCTGCATTTGAACGAAGGGCATAGCGCTTTCGCCGTCCTGGAGGCGATTCGGGAATCCATCGAGGACGAGGGGTTGAGTTTCGAGCAGGCCGCCCGCGACATCGCGCGACAAGTGGTGTTCACGACCCACACGCCCGTCCCCGCCGGCCACGACCGTTTTCACGCCGGGCTCATCGAGGAACATATCGGTCCGCTTCGCGAAGCGATTGGCATCTCTCACGAGCGCCTCATGGGGCTTGGGCGCGAGCACCCCGGCAATCCTTATGAAGAGTTCTGCATGACGGTGCTGGGCCTCAAGCTCTCCCGGCGCGCCAACGCCGTTTCGGCGCTGCACGGCGAGGTTTCCCGCGCCATGTGGACCGGCCTTTATCCCGGCAAGTCCGAAGAGTCCGTTCCCATCGGCCACATCACCAATGGCGTGCATGTTCCTTCCTGGCTGGCGCCGCAGATGTTCCGGCTTTACGACCGGCATTTAGGTCCGGATTGGCCGCAGCATTCTAGCGAACCCGGCACCTGGGAGGGAGTGGAAAAGCTGGATGACGGGGAACTCTGGGAAACGCATCTGAGCCTCAAGGCTCGGCTGTTGGGATTCGTGCGAGCCCGCGCGAAGGAGCAGGCCCGGCGGCGAGGAGAACCGCCCGACAGCATCGAACGGTTGGGCCGCGTGCTCAGCCCCGACGCGCTGACCGTCGGTTTCGCGCGCCGGTTCGCAACCTACAAGCGTTCCACGATGATCGTGAGGGACATGGAGCGGCTCGCGTCCATGGTGAACGATCCCAAGCGGCCCGTGCAGTTTGTCTTCGCGGGCAAGGCGCACCCGCACGACGATCCCGGCAAGCGGATGCTGCAAGAAATCGCGGCCCTAATGCGCGATGCCAAGTTCGCGGACCGGTTCGTTTTCGTAGAAGATTACGACATCAACGTGGGCCGTTATCTGGTGCAAGGCGTCGACGTCTGGCTAAACAATCCGCGCCGGCCCCTGGAAGCTTCGGGAACAAGCGGCCAGAAGGTTGTGCTGAATGGCGGCCTCAATCTCTCCGTTCTGGACGGCTGGTGGGCGGAGGCTTACGACGGGCTGAACGGATTCGCAATCGGAACCGGACGGACTCACTCGAATGTGGAGATCCACGACGCGCGCGACTCCGAGGACCTATACCGGGTCCTTCGCGAAGAGGTCATTCCGCTCTATTACGACCGCGACCGCGACGGCCTACCGCGCGGCTGGATCAAGCGAATGAAGCGAACCATCCGCACGCTCGGCTGGCGCTTCAACGCCGACCGGATGGTCCGGGATTACACGCTCAATTGCTACGTCCCCGCAGCCGGCGGCCGGTCCAGCGACTTTGCCCCCGCCCAGTAGACATTCTTGTGGTGGCGCACGCTTTAGCGTGCCGTCGTGAGCTTTAGCTCACGGTTCAACAGTCGGCGAGCTGAAGCTCCCCGCAGCACGCTAAAGCGCGCCACATCCGTCCCTACTTTCTCTTGACAGGTAGACGTTCTTGTGGAATACTCGAACTCATGGCAAAGCCTTCTCCTCGCGCGGATATGCTCCAGGGCACTCTCGACATGCTCGTGCTGCAGACTCTGGTTCTAGGCCCCGCTCACGGCCACACCATCGCCCACGCCATCGAGCGCGGCTCGGAAGACGTTCTACAGATCGAGCACGGCTCGCTCTACCCCGCCCTGCATCGCCTGGAGGATCGCGGCTGGATCGCATCTTTCTGGGGGACCTCTGAAAACAATCGCAAGGCCAAGTACTACCGGCTGACCTCCGCCGGGAGAAAACAGTTGCTGGAAGAGACAACTCGGTGGGAGCAGATGGTCCGCGCCATCGGCCGCATTTTGAAACCTGCTACGGAGTAAAGCCATGAGTTTCCGGCGATTCTGGCGGCGCGCGGAATGGGACCGGGAGCGGCGCGAAGAGATCGAATCCTACGTCCAAATGGAGACGGAGGATAACATCGCCCGCGGCATGCCGGACGACGAAGCCCGCTTCGCCGCGCGCCGCAGATTTGGAAACGCCACGCTGGCGCGAGAGGAGATTTACCGCATGAACTCCATCTGGTTCGTCGACACGCTTGTGGGCGATGTGCGCTACAGTCTGCGCATGCTGGCGCGCAGTCCCATATTCACGGCCGCCGCGGTGCTGACCCTGGCTATTGGCATCGGCGCCAATGCCGCCGTGTTCAGCGTGGTGAACAGCGTGCTGGTTCGGCCGCTGCGCTATCCGAAGGCCGAGCAACTGATCGCTCTCCATCAGGATGCGCCGGGCGCGGCTGGACTGGCGAATGCCGCCGACGGACTGAACCTCTCGCCGTCCATGTATTTCACGTACGCCGAGCAGAATCGGACCTTCCAGGCGCTGGGCGTGTGGATGTCGGGGATGGCGAACGTCACGGGCCTGGCCGAGCCGGAGCAAGTTCGCACGGTTTCAGTGAGCGACGGGGTGCTACAGGCGCTCGACGTTCCGCCTGCGGCCGGCCGCTGGCTCCTGGCGGCCGATCAGATTCCGCAAGCTTCGGAACCGTTCGGTTTTTCCGGTTTTTCGGGGCGCTCCTCCACCGTCATGCTCAGCTATGGATACTGGCAGCGTCATTTCGGAGGAGACCGATCGGTCATCGGGCGTACTCTCACTGTGGATTCCCTGCCTCGGCAAATCGTCGGTGTTATGCCGGAGGGTTTCCGGATCGTCAAGGCAGAGCCCGATCTGATTCTGCCGCTGGCTTTTGATCGAAGCCGCGTGGTTTCGGCGGGTTTCGCATTTGCGGGCATCGGGAGGCTCAAAGGCGGCGTCACTATTGCGCAAGCTAATGCCGACCTCGCGCGGTTGCTGCCGGTTTGGATGGACACCTGGTCCAATGGACCCAATAGCAACGGCCGGTGGTATGAAAACTGGAGAATCACACCCACGATTCGCCCGCTGAAACAGCAGGTAGTCGGCAATGTGGGCGACGTCTTGTGGGTGGTGATGGGGACTATCGTGTTGGTGCTGCTCATCGCCTGCGCCAACGTTGCCAATTTGCTACTGGTGCGCGCCGAGGCACGGCAACACGAGCTGGCTCTTCGAGCCGCGCTCGGCGCGCGAGCGGCGCGCATTATCCGCGGCCTGCTGGTCGAAAGCGCCCTGCTCGGGCTGATGGGCGGCGCGCTCGGCGTGGGCATCGCCTATGCCGGTCTGACGCTGCTGGCGGCGATTGGCCCGGCCGATTTGCCCCGATTGAACGAAATTTCGATGGACGCGCGCAGCTTTGGGTTCACGCTTGCGCTATCGGTGTTGGCGGGCCTGCTTCTTGGATTGGTTCCCGCTTGGAAATATGCGGGTCCGCGGATTTCGTCCGTGCTGCGAGGCACGGGCCGGACAGCGAGCCTCAGCCGTGAACGGCATCGCGCCCGCAATGTTCTGGTCGTTGCGCAGGTGGCGCTCGCACTGGTGCTGTTGGTGAGCGCGGGACTGATGATCCGTACGGCGCTTGCACTACGAACCGTCGAGCCGGGATTCACCAATCCGGAGCATCTTCAAACCGTGCGCATCTCGATTCCGTCGTCGCTCATTCCGGAGCCCCAACGCGTTTTCCGCACCCAAAACGACTTGGCCGATAGATTGGCCGCGATTCCCGGAGTCGCCTCGGTTGGATTTGCGCTCGAAGCGCCGATGGAGACGGTTCAGCCCAACTGGGACAACGTGTTTCCGGAAGGCAAGACGTATCCAGGCGGCGTGGCGCCCTTGCGGCGGTTCGAGAATATTTCTCCCGGGTTCCTGCGCACCACAGGCGCCCGGCTGGTTGCCGGCCGCGAGTTCACCTGGACGGACGTCTATGGGCTAAGACCGATGGTGATGATTTCCGAGAATCTGGCGCGCGAGTTCTGGGGCACACCATCGGTCGCGGTCGGCAAACGGCTGCGTTGGTATCAGTTCTCGCCATGGCAAGAAGTGATCGGAGTGGTTCAGGATGTCCGGCAAAACGGGATTCAGGAGAAGGCGCCCGAGATCGTCTACTGGCCGGCCATGATGGGGAACCCCTTCGCTCCCAACGGCGCCCCCTTTGTCACGCGTGCAGCCACCTTTGTGATCCGAAGCGATCGTGCGGGTACGGAGGCCTTTCTGACCCAGGTCAGGCAGGCCGTGTGGTCGGTGAATGCCAGTCTGCCGCTTGCATCTGTCCGTACCATGCGAGAGGTCTATGAGGAATCGCTCGCGACCACCTCCTTCACTCTTGTGATGCTGGGAATCGCTGGAGCCATGGCGATGATGCTCGGTTTGATCGGGATCTATGGAGTGATCTCTTACGCTGTCTCGCAACGCACGCGCGAAATCGGGATTCGCGTGGCGTTGGGGGCGGAGCCGGGAGCTTTACGGCGGCTATTCGTGCGCTACGGCTTGGCCCTGGCCGGCACCGGCGTCGCAATCGGTTCAGTTGCCGCGGCCGGCCTCACGCGCCTGATGAAGTCCGTGCTTTTCGGCGTCAGCCCGTTCGATCCTCTCACCTATATGGCAGTGGCCCTGGTTCTGATCGCGGCCACGGTATTGGCCAGCTATCTGCCCGCGCGCCGGGTTGCGGGGCTCGACCCTGTGGAAGCTCTGAAAGCGGAGTAGGCCATGAGCTTGCAGCGTTTCCGGCGGCGGTCGGCATGGGATCGGGAACGCCGCGACGAAATCGAGTCCTATATACAAATCGAAATAGACGACAACCTCGCCCGCGGAATGCCCGACGACGAGGCCCGCTTCGCCGCGCGGCGCAAATTCGGAAACGCCACGCTGGTGCGGGAGGAGATTTACCGCATGAACACCATCGGTTTTCTTGAAAACTCCATCCGCGCGGCGCGCCAGACGTTCCGTGCGCTACCCCACAATCGCGCATTTACCACCGCCGCGCTGCTGACTCTGGCAATCGGCATCGGCGCGAATACGGCCGTGTTCAGCGTGGTCGATTCCGTGCTGCTAAAGCCGCTGACCTACGCGCATTCGGAGCAACTTGTTTCGCTGCGGCAAACGGCTCCGGGCGCGCCGGGACTGGCCAGCGTCTCCGATGGGCTGCTCCTCTCGTCTTCGATGTATTTCACCTACGCCGAGCAGAACCGTACGTTTCAATCGTTGGGCGTTTTTTTTGCCGGGACAACGGCAGTCACGGGGCTGGGAGACCCGGAGCAAGTGCGCACGGTCGCCATCAGCGACGGCGTGCTTCAGACGCTCGGAGTTCAGCCCGCGCTCGGCCGCTGGATCGGCCCAGCCGACCAGAAGCCCGAAGCTCAACAAACGGTGATGCTCAGCTACGGCTACTGGCGGCAACGCTTCGGCGGCGACCGCAACGTGCTGGGGCGCACTGTGAGCGTCGAATCGAATCCGACCGTCATCGTGGGCGTGATGCCGCCGGGCTTCCGCGTTGTCGGCGCGGATTTCGACCTGATCGCGCCCTTACAATTGGATCGCGCCAGAGCCGTTCTGCCCGGCTTCGGCCTTCGCGGAATCGCGCGGCTCAAAGCGGGCGCCACCATCGCGCAGGCCAACGCCGATATCGCGCGGCTGCTCCCGATCTGGATGGACTCCTGGCCTTTTCCGCCGGGCGTCCCCGGAAATGGCCGCAGCTATGACCGCTGGAGAATTACGCCCGCGCTTCGCCCGCTCAAGGACGAGGTCGTCTCAAATGCCGGCGCCGTGCTGTGGGCCGTGATGGCGACCATCGGCGCCGTCATGCTGATCGCCTGCGCCAATGTCGCGAATCTGCTGCTGGTGCGGGCGCAGGCGCGCCAAAACGAGCTCGCCGTTCGCGCGGCGCTCGGCGCGGGCTGGAGCCGCATCGCACGCGAGCTTCTGGCGGAGAGCGTATGGCTCGCTCTGATCGGCGGCGCGTTCGGAATCGGGCTCGCCTATGAGGGCGTGCGCCTTCTGGTTGCCGCCGGCCCGGCGAATCTGCCGCGGCTGAGCGAAATCGCGATCGATGGCCCGGCACTCGCGTTCGCCCTCAGCATCTCCGTTTTCTCCGGGCTGTTGTTCGGATCTTTGCCCGCGTTCAAGTACGCGCGCCGCCGCATCGCCATCGGCGGACGCACCTTCAGCCCCAGCCGGGAGCGGCATCTCGCGCGCAATATTCTGGTGGTCGCGCAGGTCGCGCTGGCGCTGGTTCTGCTGGTGAGCTCCGGCCTGATGATCCGCACGTTTCAGGCGCTGCATCGCGTGGATCCGGGGTTCTCGCAGCCGGAGCGCCTTCAGACCGTCCGTGTCAACATTCCGCTCTTTCAAATGCGCGAGCCCGAGCGCGTCACGCGGAGGCAGAACGAGATCCTGGACAAGATCGCGGCCATTCCGGGCGTAACGTCGGCCGCGTTCGCCAGCAGCCTGCCGCTGGAGGGGCTGGAGCCCAATTGGGATGCGATTTTCGCCGAAGGCCAGGGCGATCCTCGCGCGGCCGCGGCGCGCGGGCAGAGCGCGCCCCTTCGTTTTTTCAAGAATGTCTCGCCGGGCTACTTCGCGGCTATGGGCACGAAACTGATTGCGGGCCGCGACCTCGCGTGGGATGACGTGTACGATCAGCGGCGCTTCGCGCTGGTGTCGGAGAACCTGGCGCGCGAGCTTTGGGGCGCGCCCGCCAACGCCGTGGGCAAACGATTCGTCGAGATTCCCGGAACTCCCTGGTGGCAGGTGATCGGGGTGGTGGAAGACGTCCGCGATAGCGGGATCGACAAAAGCGCTCCCGCGATCGTTTACTGGCCGACCATGATGGCCAACCTGTTCGGCGGGAGCCAAGTGGATGCGGTGCGTTCGGCGGCCTTCGTGGTCCGGAGCGATCTGGCCGGTACGGCATCGCTGGTCAACCAGATCCAGCAAGCTGTCTGGTCGGTGAATGGAACTCTGCCGGTCGCGGCGCCGCGCACGATGAAGGATCTCTACAGCCAATCGCTCGAGCGGACGTCGTTCACCTTGACGATGCTCTCGATCGCGGGCGCGATGGCGCTGCTACTTGGGCTGGTGGGGATTTACGGCGTGATCGCCTACGCCGTTTCCCAGAGGCGGCGCGAAATCGGAATCCGCTTGGCGCTTGGCGCGGAATCGGCGCGGCTGAAGCGGATGTTCCTGCGCCACGGGCTGACGCTGGCGATAACCGGGGTGGCGATAGGGCTGCCCGCCGCCGTGGGGCTGATGCGATTGATGAAATCGCTGCTGTTCGGCGTGAGTGCGCTCGATCCGCTGGCGTTCGCCGCCGCGTCCGCTGCCCTGGTGTTAGCCGCCGCGCTCGCGAGCTTCCTGCCAGCCCGGCGCGCCGCGGCGGTCGATCCCGTGGAAGCCCTGAGAGTGGAATAGCCATCAGGTTGCGGCTATTTGGCGGCGGAGCGGCGGGGACCCCGAGCGGCGCGACGAGATCGAATCGTACGTCCAAATTGAGACGGACGAAACATAATGCTCTACGGTGGTTGCGCCGCAACCCCACGTTTCACCGTCGCCGCGCTCCACATGCTTGCCGTAGGACTGGCGGGATAACGCCGTTTTCAGCGTTGTGAATTCCGTCCGCGGCAGACCTTTTTTGAGAACCTGGCCAATCATGTATACTTAGCGGGCTGTGCAGTTCGGAGGATTCGAATGTCATCGCCGGAGCGTGGCAAACTTCTGCTGGCCGTGCGGATACGCTCGTCTGGCTGGCTATTCTGGGGCTGGATCGCGATAAGCGCCTGGGTGGCGATTGTGATTGTTGAGATCGTGGCGACCCGCCGGCCGGGACCGCTCTTTTTATTCGGGGCTATGCTTCCCCTCTTGATCCGCCTCTTGCATCCGCGCCTCCGATTCTTTGAAAACGGCGTGGAGATGCCGATACCGCCGGGGGAGAGAGGCAAAGGTGCGATCCGCTTCCTACCCTGGCAACAAATTGAGCGCTCCGATTGGGATCGCGATCGCTTGACGCTCGTAGGAACGCAATCCATACTCGCCGGCGGTCCCGTGGAGGGCGGCACGGTATCCATTTCCCCGAAGGACCGCTTGCGCGTCGAGCAGATCCTTGCTGCGAAATGGCCAGCGCGATAGCAGCTAGGCGCCGATTAGAGCTTGCTTTAGCCGCCCGCTGCTCTTACTGTACGCTTTTCAGTTCGTCCGCCCGATCTCCATCTTGAGTTCGGAGAAGGCCACCTTGCGGTTGTCGCCAGGAAGATGGATCGGTATGATACGGTCGATATCCAGCTTCAGGCGGTCGATGTTGGCCATGAGATTGGTTTGGTATGTGTTGATTGTCGCCGGAGGCGCAGTTCTCACCTGTCCGGGCACATTGAATTCGTCCGCCTCCATCAGGATCTTCTGTTTAGGCAGGTATATCATCAGCATGTCGTCCGCGTGAAGGCTGTTGTCGACGTGATAGATGTCGATTTCGTGCTCGCCGTCGGTCATTTTCCTGCTTTCCCCGACATATTCCACCTTGATTTTCGGCTGAGGATTCATTCCCTGCATCTTGTCGGGAACCAGCGCGTGCGGATACTTCAACATGTGCTCGTAGAAGCCTTTGTTCACCTGGCTGGTGACAATGGTCGCGCCCTCGGCTACGAACCGGCGCAGGCCGCCGGAATGATCGGTATGGGTGTGCGTGTTGATAACGTATTTGATGGGCTTGTTGGGGATCAGCATCTTCGCCTGGCCAATGATCGCGTCGGCGCGCGCTTCGCTCTGCGGGCCTTCGATCACGACGATGTAATTTTTGAAATTGGCGATGACCGAGCCATAGCCGCCGGTGACCAGCCAGAATCCGTCGCCCAGATCTTCGGACGCCACGGCCTGGGCGCCGCGCCCGCCCCCGCCGGGCCCGCCCTTTGCTCCTCCCTTGGCCGCGTTTTTGCCTCCGCCCTTTCCGTCGCCGCCCTTGGCGCCACCTGGGCCGCCTCGGCCGCCTCGGCCGCCACGCGCGGGGGGCGGCGTCAGATCTACCGGAGCGTTGGCCTTCACGTCGGTCACGTTAAGTTCGAAATACTTCAGATCGCCCTGGTTTTCCACGATGTGCGCGGGGAATTTCACGCCGCCAAAATCCTTCCACTCCGTGTACACGGCATCGAAAACCTGATCTCCGAACGGATTGATGTCGATCTTGGTCTCCACCTTCTCAACGTAGCCTTGCTGATTGATGTAGCCGTCAACCGGCGCTTTATTCTCGCCCATGAACTCCACAACCGTGAATTTCTTGCCCTTGATGGTCTGCGGCTTGACGGTCGCGTTCCTTTCGAGCGCGGTTTTGAGGAATGCCTCCGGCAGCAGAATGTAGTCGAGTTTCGACCCGCAGCATTGGGCCGCGCTCCAAGCCGCGTTCGGATTTGTCGTAAGATTGGTGACCTGCGTCTGCTCGGCCTCTGGAGTCGGGTTGGTGGTGCCGCAGCCACCATGGCCGTTTGGCTCGCCTTCGCCGCGGATCCTTTGCAACCGCCAGGCTTTGGCCTCGAAGTCGATCGAGCGGACGTATTGCTTGTCGGAATATCGCCGCCACCAACCCGTATGCCAATTGGGCTCCTGCCCCACGCAAGTTTCAAAGCCTTCGCCGGAGATGACCAGAGTCTTCACGCTTTCCGCGCCCATCGCCTTCATTGAACCGTCGACCACCGTCTTCAGGTCCGAAGGCGTATCGGCCGCCCACACGACCATTAGAGCCGCGACGGAAGCTAGCGCCACGGCCAGCGTCCATTTTTTCAACATGTCTACCTCCCGGAAGGCCGAACTCTCTTCTTGGCGTCCGCCAGTGGCGGAAAGCCAAGCGGCTATGTTACATCGGCTTAGAGCCGAATAGCAACCGGAGATAGCGGGCGCAAGCGCCGGCAAACCAGCGGGGCGGGCTTAAGCTTGTCCCAATCAATCCATCAATCGACGAAGTTGATGGTGACAGTATCCGTCGAGGTTCCACCAATCGAATCCGTTATGGTGAGCTGGAACGTGTAGGCGCCACGTCCGATTCCGAACTGCACGGTGGGCGTCGCTGTATTGGCGCCGGAAATCGCCGCTTGCTGGCTGCCGGGCGGGATGGTCCATTGGAAAGTAAGCGGCTTCCCATCAAAACTGGTAGACGCCGTACCATCCAACTGCATTTGACGCGCTACGACGGTTGCGTTCTTCGGGCTCGCCAGCGCCAGTGTCGCCATTGTCCCCGAAGAGCCACTCGGGGAACCGCCGCTAGTCACCGTGCCATTCGTGGGATCGAGGATGAGCGCCTTCGCCACACCGCCATTGAAATTGAACATGCCGAGCAACGAACCCGACGACGCATCCTTCGATCCATCCCCGATGCGCCCCAAATTCCAGTTGTCCTCGATGAAGTGAATCATGGAGGACTGATCCGTGACGGTGTGGTCGACATAGTTGACCTTCGCGAAGGGCGAAATCAGCATAAGGGGGAGACGCGGGCCATAGCCGCAACGCCCCTGAGAGGGCAGCCCCGCGCCGGAGCCGCACGAGCCCGGGCCGGTCAGGTTGTCGTCCGATACGTTGGAAGGGTCGATAATCGGGCCGATCACGTGGTCATACCAGCCGTCGGAATCGTCGTAGGAAATGAAGATTGCGGTGGTGCTCCAGAACGGCGACTGTTCCAGGGTACTGATGGTGTTCACCAGGAAAGTTTGCTCGTCCAGCGGATCGGAATAACCGGGATGGCCGTCCTGATAAGCTCCCGCCTTCAGAAAGCTCACCGTCGGGAGATTGCCCGCGCTCAGCGCCGCGAAAAAGTCGCTCAAATCGTAGTTATGATTGGCTTGATCCGTCGTTCCTACCGACGCCGCCGACAATGGGGGCAAATGATGGGGATTCGCGGTCTGAGGAAAATACATAAAGCCCGCGTGATGTGGAATATAATCCGTCCCCGCGGACGCGCCCGAAATATTATTGTGCGATGTGCCGCACACCGCGGTTCCATCGGGCTTACGAGTGCTGGGCTTAAACCCGCCTTGAAACCATCCCCAGGTGAGGTTCTTGGCGTTCAATAAATCGCCGATATTCTTGTGGCCGTTTAGAGAGATGTATGTGCGAGGCGGAGCGAGCGTACAATCGTCCAGGCTCGGGTCGGGCCGAGGATCGCCGATCACCGGCCCGTTAGCCGCGCCGCCGGCGATGTTTCCGGCCGGATTGCCCGCCGTTGCCGTCGCACAGCAGGTGTTGCCGGCGATCAGGTTCAGCACGCCAGGCGTCGACGGTCCAAACGTGGTGCCAAACGAATTGTCGTTGATGGCGAAGTTCTGAGCATAATTCCACACGGCCGTGACCGTGTTGCCGTCGTAATAGGCCATGACCACCTTGTTCCCCAAGCCTCCCACGTCGCAACTCTGCCCCGAGCCCACCCCGACAGCTTCAACAAACTTGTTCATCAGCCCGCTGTTGAACGCCTTTTGCTCGTCTCCGTAATCGTGGTCCTGATCGCAGGTGACGGCCTGGGCCCGCGTAAGCCGCACCGGCGCGGCTGCGTTGGGATTTTCGCTCAGCAGCGCTCCGCTGAGCCCGTTCACAGTCGGCGTACTGGGAACGGCAGTGAAGGAGGGTTCACTCGGATTGTTATTGGCGGCGACCGGATACGTTCCGAAGTAGTGATCGAAGGAAACGTTTTCCTGGAAAATGACGACTACGTGCTTGATCGGAGTCGTGGTCGCCGGAGGCGTCTGCGCCAGAAGAGCCACGCCCGAAACCGTCAGTAGACACACTACGCCAGAGGGAAAGAAGTTTTTCATGTCTCGCCTTTCGACTGAATTTGTAAGTTACGTGTAAGGGTAAGCATGTCATCGGAATATTGCGAATTGTTTGCACAGCGATGAATTTTCTGTTTCACTCCTTGACTTAAATTGAAGAGTGGTCGACACTTGAGAGTTTCATGAGAGAGTTGTTTTGTTATGGAATTGTCTTAATCGCCCTTATTCGACCGGCGCGCGCGGAATCGTGCGGCCGTCCCGGCGCGGGCGGCCTTGTCGGTCAGCCCGAGAATGTGTTCAGCTCGAATGGCATTCTGAAGGTTCAGTTGTCGTTTCAGACCGAGCTCACCAGTCACGGTGTTACGCGTTACTGCTACGTCTACAACGGCGGCGTGCAATCGCCCACACTGCGCGTCAAGCCCGGCGACGAGTTAATTCTTGAGTTGAAGAACGATCTTCCGGACACCGCGGAGAACTCCCCGCATGTCCATTCTCAAAATGCGTCGGCGCGCTGCGCCGATGGTGAAATGAGCGGCGCCGCGACCAATTTGCACTTTCATGGATTGAGTGTCCCGCCCGCCTGCGGCCAGGATGACGTGCTTCATACGTCCATCCGGCCGTCGAGCGCGTTCGAGTATCGCGTGAAAATACCGGATGGCCAACCACCCGGGCTCTACTGGTACCATCCTCATCCGCACGGTTTCAGCGAGCCGCAAGTCCTCGGAGGGGCATCGGGCGCCTTGATTGTCGAAGGGATCGAACAAGCTAATCCCCGAGTGGCTGGATTGGCCGAGCGAGTTCTGATTCTGCGCGATCAAAAAATTCCGGGCGCCGCCGATTCTGACGAAGACCTCGGCCCCGGCAAGGACATCAGCCTCAATTTTGTACCCATCGTGTATCCGCTGTACCGTCCCGCCGAAATCTCCGCGCGGCCGGGCGAGCGCGAGTTCTGGAGAGTGCTGAACGCCTCCGCCGATACTTATTTCGACCTGCAACTTCGTTATGGGCCGACTATTCAAGATGTGAACGAACCACAATCGGTAGAACTAATCGCCACCGACGGCGCGTTCGTGGGCGCCACGGTTGACTCGCGGCCCATGCACGTACTCCTTCCGCCGGGCGCGCGGGCCGAGTTCATCGCCACCATGCCACCCCGGGGCGTCATTGCGCAGTTGGTGACCCTCCCGTACGACACCGGACCGGATGGCGCCGCCACGCCATATCGGGCGATCGCGAATATTCGAACTTCGGCGGCCGCGCCAGCCGCGGCCTTGAAGAAGATGCCCGCAGCGCACGGCCCCGCTCAGGCCTTTCAAGATCTCGATAAGCTTACTCCAGCGCGCCGGCGGAAGCTCTACTTCTCCGAAGAGCGCCCCGATTTACAGGATCCCGCGCAGCAGCCGCGCTATTACATCACCGTCGAGGGCCAAACCCCGAGGCTATTCAGCATGGATTTCAAAAAACCCGATATTATCGCAGTCCAAGGAACCGTGGAAGATTGGGTCGTCGAGAATCGCGCGCGTGAAGCGCACGCGTTCCATATCCACCAGCTTCATTTCCAAGTTCTGGAACGCGATGGCCGTCCCGTGCATGAATCCGCCCTACGCGATACGATCGACCTTCCCTATTGGGACGGCAAAAGCCCGACCTATCCCAGCGTCAAGCTGCGAATGGATTTTCGCAACAAACAAATAGTGGGAACGTTCGTATTTCACTGCCATATTCTGGAACACGAAGACGGCGGGATGATGGGCTCGATTCGAGTGATGCCGGCCGCACAACCCGTGAGATCCGCGTCGGGCCGGTAAACCCGCGGCCGGCTATTTACGACTGCTTAGTGCGCACGCTCGTACCTGGCGTCGCCTTCCGCGGCGCTCAGAATAAGGTGCGTCACGCGGCCGCTGGAATCGACGAAGAACTCGATCGTACCGGCGGTCGAATCGAATCTAGTCTCCGTCTGCGGAATCAATGGAAAGTCCTTCATATAAAGTTGCCCCTGCACCACGCTGACGATCTGATCGGCACCGAAGAAATCCCTCGAAGTCGTTACTCCATTGCGATACACATATTCGCCCGCGTACTTGGCTAGCGTGGCCGGGCTGGGATGCGCAACGGCCTTCGCCGTTCCCACCAGATGCTCCGTATCGCGCTCGTCTTCGTTGCACACGTATTCCAGCATGTCCGTATCCGCGGCATAGTTCACCCCCACTGAAATCGTGAGCGGCTTGATCATCGTCTCGGGATCGTCGTAGGTGACCTGAACCTGCATGTGCCCGAAGTCGGCGCGCCGGAACTTCTCGGTTACGCGCAGGCGCTCGGAATGCGGATGACCCACCATGTCGAGCCACGTTCGGTCGTTGAATCCGGCAGTTTGCACCACCAGCGTGTCGCCTTCCCAATGCCCAATCGAGTACCCCATCCAGGTGGGGTTCGGATCTTCCGGCAGAGCCCGTCCGTCCGTATAGATCTGCCGGAAGCCGCCTAGTTCATACAGTAGCGCGACGACGTTGGGCGATTGAACGATACGGTAGAACCTGGTAGAACCAGCGGCGAAAATCGCTTGCGGACCAGCCGGGAGGCAATGTGTGACAGGGTTATCGTGCCTCAAATTGACGGCGCGCTGAAGGAAGAGCGCCTCCGCTGCCGGGCGGAAGATCGCTTCATCCTTCACGTTTTGGATCACGTCAAAACGATACGGCGTTAGCTCCGGCTTCCATAGCCCTGAGAGATCCGGTTTGCCATCGGGCATACGGGGGACGGGCGCCGTCAGATTCGGTTTCCCGTCGGCCGTGCGCGGGATTCCGGGCGTGGGCGAATTCAGCCACTGGGCAAAGGCGGGCGCGGCCAGAACCATGGCAAAAGTGATGGTGCGCATCGGTTTAAATGATAAACCTCTGCGCGGAGGGAGGCCAGCGGGGTACCCGCCTACTCGCCTCGCGGCGCCGCCCGCTGGGTGGACCTCGTTTGTATTTCCGGAATCTTCGCTACGTCTTCGAATAAGAAATCGGGATCGATGCGAGCATCATGCCAGCGCACGCCGAAGAAGAGGTGCGGCCAGGTGGATCGACCCGTGGAACCAACCGTCCCGAGAGTATGGCCCTTCTCGACCTTTTCACCCGGCAAGACGTCGATCTTCGCAAGATGAAAATACATGCTGACGAGGCCATCGCCGTGATCGAGAAAAACTGCGCTGCCTGCATAAAACAAATTTTGGGCGAGCACGACGGTCCCGTCCGCGACCGCAATCACAGGAGATCCCTCCGGGACCGGATAATCGACGCCCATATGTGGCTGCGGATCCGGCTTGCCGTTGTAAATCCGCTGCACGCCGAACCCCTTGCCGTTCGGAAACGGCTTGGAAGGCGGTCCCAGCGGCAGCGTGAAGCGGGCGGGCCCTTCGCGGCGAATCCAGATTTTGCTTTCGAGAACTTTGTCCCGTTCCGCGGTATTGAGATCCTCCGGCGAAGGATGCGCTTGCGGAATGTCCGGCAGCTCGATCGTTTCGACGCCGTAATTGTCGGGCGTCACCGTGATCCGGGCGAATTCAGGTCGTCCCGCAACCCAGCGCGCCACGGTGACAACGCCTGGCTTCTGAAGAATGTCGATCGGGTAATAGCAAGTCTCATTCAGGGCGACCCAGGAGCGGCCCTTCATCGCGCAGCGGGTCGTCCTCGGCGCCGACCATCGCACGAGCGTGCCTGGGGCCGCCGAAATGGATCGTTCCGTCACCCCCAGAGCCGGCAGGATTGGAAAAGCCAACGCGAAGAACCAGCAAACGCGGCGGACCATAAGACCCTCCATTAAGGAAGAGGCGGATTCGGGCGCTCCTGTAACAGAGGGCGAGCCTTGTCAGAAAGTAAACCGCGCGATTAGCGTGCCGCTGCGGCCCACCAGCAGAGGCGCGCCGAGCCCCGAAGCCACGGCAGTGGGAATGGTGGCCGCGCTGGTGGAGGCGCCCGGCGTGGCGTAGGCGTTCACCACTCCGAATCCGCCCGTGTAGATCCCGGCGCCATTCTTTACCGGAAGGTTTTGCGGATTCGTCGTGGCCGGCGCGGGCATCAGGGTCCGGTTGAAGATGTTGACGAATTCGCCCCGGATTTGAAAATTGATTCTTTCCTTGATCCGGAAGTTGCGGCTGATGTTCGCGTTTTCCATGGGGTGGCGAGGCCCACGGAAATCGCTATACAGCGTGCTAGCCGCGGGACAGGTCGCGTTGGTGGGGCAGACTGCCCACGCCGCGGAGTTCAGAACGATATCGGTGTACGGATTGTAGCTATGGATATCGTTCACGCTCTTGAGGTACAACGGTTGCCCAGGAACGCGCGATTCCTGGCTGGTCAGGAAATTCGCTGTGGGGCTGGCGGGCGGGACTAGAAACTGGCCGCTCTGATAGAGCGCATAGCCCCCGATCTGCCAATCCTTGACGATCGCGTTGGCCCACTTAGGCAGATAGGAAGCCTTCTGCAGGGTGTAGGTGAAGTTGAAAGTCAGCGATTGCGGAGGGATCTGCTGAAGCGCCCATGCGTTGCTGGCGGAATTGAAGAAATCCTGCCGCGCCGGCCGCGTGAAGCCCTTGGCCCAGGTGTACGCGCCACTGGCCTGAAGCCCGTGCGAGAGGCGCTTAGTCGCCTTCATCTGTAAAGAGTCGTAACGGGAATCGCCGGTCGCAGATCCAGCGGGTCCGACAGCCCCGAATTGTGGAAATGGGTAGAGAGAGCTCTGGAGCGAATTGGTCGCAGGGAAGCCGGCGTAAGGGAAGAGATTCGTGACGCCTCGCGCGCTCATGGCCTGGATCACTTGCGTGCTGTTGATCGGCTGCGTCAATAAGACGCGGTCGGCGTTGTTGTTATACGTCGCGTTGGCGCAGACTCCGCCTCCCGTGGAGCATGGCCCGGTTCCGGGATACGGATACAAACCGTCTTGCGCGTATCGCGCGGCCGAAATCTGACTTAGGTACCCAAGCGGACCGGAGAGCCAGGCAGCGCGATTCGCCACGTAAGCCGCCTCTAGAACGAAATTCTTAGTGATCTCCCGCTGAACGCCGATGCTCCACTGATTGATTCGGGGCGGCCGGTTCTGATTCGCGTCGGGCATAAACGGCGCCCCCGTCGTGGTGCCCGCCGTGGGGTAGCGGTTCGGGTCTGTGATTGGCCAGGCCGGCGCGACGATGGCTCCGGGCGTTCCGATATTCACGAATGGATTGATGCCCGTCAGGGGATAGGTCCCGTTGGTCCCGACCGCGGCGCCGGCAGCCCAACCCGCCGCGGAAACGGAAGCCACGGGCGAGTACACGATTCCCCATCCGCCTCGAAGCACCGTCTTCGGGGAGATCTGATACGCAACGCCGAGCCGAGGCCCGATTCCATACGGATAGCTGGGTTGGTAGAACTGGCAGCCACACGTGCTGGCGTACCGGGTGGCGCCGGGGTGGCCTCCCGCGTTGGCATTCGGCGTCGCTATATCGAACTGCCCCAAGCGCCCATATTGCTCATGCGGCACTGTTGCCAAATCCCATCTCACACCGTAATCTACGGTGAGTTTGCGCGTCGCTTTCCACGAATCCTGGACGAACAGAGCCCATTGCTGATAGCCCATGCGGTTGTCATAAAGAGGCGTTTGCGAAGTGGCGGTGTAATCCCCCAGCAGGAAGCTGGCGAATCCGAAGCCGGTGGTGTATCCATTGAGGCTGTTCGCCGGGGTGAACGGCTGCGATGTAGGGCCTGTGCCTGTGGTCAACGTTACGCCGGAATAGAGTATTTCCGGCGTGCCTTGCAGGTACAGCTCGGAGCCGAGTTTGTAAGTGTGCTTGCCCCGGACCCAGGTCGCGTTGGCGTTAAAGCTGGGCTTGTCTTCGTGCCAGAGATTTTGAATTTGGCCAGAGGTTCCGAAATTCTGCATGCCGCCGGAGCCCGTGCAGGGATTGCCCCCGGGGCACAATCCGACAACCGACGGAAATTGGCGCTTTTGTAAAAAGCCGCTCAGCCCGAACGATGCCGGATCGAATCCGATGAACGGCGCCTTGTCGCTGAAGCGCGTGTAATACATGCCTGCGCCAAGGTGCAGCAGGAGCGTGGGTCTCAGCGTGCGGTCGTAGTTCAACCGCTCGACGAAAGTCGAATAATACGTGCCCCGGTATTGGCCGATCTCCAGCGGCAAACCGTCCGCGGCGCCGAGCCCGGATGAGAGCGGCGTCTGCGTCTGCGTCTCCTGATAAAAGAAAGAAAGCTTGTCGGCGTTGTCGATGTTGTGGTCGATTTTGAACGAGGGAATGTCCGAATATCGCTGGCCCGGGACGATCCCCGCGTAATTTCCGGTGAGATTGGGATTCTGCGCCGTCGCGCCAAGCTTTTTGAAGAGATTTAGGAAGTTCACCGCAACGGGATCGAAACGAGTTGAAGGAATCGAGTTGTTCGGAAATGGATTGGCGTATCCGAGATTATTGGCTGGGTTGACCGCGCGCGTAGACGGATCGTAGATTTCGTTCGCGAACATCTGGCGGCCCAGGGCGTCCAGTTGAACGGTGGGGACGCCCAACGCCGTAGTCTGAATCCCGTAAGTGGAGCACAGGGCGCAGTTGCCGTTCGGAGAAATCGCCGAAAAATCGCCGTTTAAATAGGCCGCCGCCGGCACGGTATCGGTGAAATTGTAGGTTGTGGTCTCCAGGAATTCCTCGTAATTGAAGAAGAAAAAAGTTCGATTTCTCCCGTCGTAGAGTTTAGGGAGCGAGAGCGGGCCGCCCAGAGTGCCGCCGAAATCGTTGCGGCGGTTTCTCGGCCGGAGCTTTCCCACGCCGGAAGCGTTCACCGTAAACGGATTTCCGGCATTCAGATCCTCATTGACGAAGTAGTCGTAGCCGCTGCCGTGATACTGGTTCGTGCCCGACTTCATGTTGAAATTGATCACCACGGAGCCCGCGGTTCCGTATTCGGGAGCGTAGTTGCTTGTCTGAAGAGCAACCTCCTGCACGGCATCGGCTCCTGGTTGCGCGCTGGCGCTATAAGCCGGCAGTATGTGCTGCGTCGCGTCTTGCCCTTCGATGCGAATCGACTCCGTGCCGCTTAGGCCGTTGAAGACGATTCCGTAATCCGGGACGTAATTGCTCAGGCCCGGAAGAGCCTCCAGCACGTTAAACGGATTGCGGAATCCGGCCACGCCGGCGTTGGCGGTCCCAATGCCCATTAGGGGAAGATCGTCGATTTGTTCAAGCGTCACGTTGTGGGCCAGTTCTCCGGTTTGCGTAGCGAGCAGCGTGGCCTGATCGGTCACCGTCACCGACTCCGCCGCCGTGCCTATTTCCAGAGCGATGTTTTCGGGCAGCACTTGCGCCGCGGCGAGTGCGAGGTTGGCGTGCGTGTAGGCCTTGAACCCCTGTACTCTGACCGTAACGACATAAGTTCCGACGGGCAAATCCGGAATCGTGTAATTTCCCGTATTGGTGGAAATTCCGCGAAATATCACGCCGGTTTCGGTGTTTCTAGCTTCCACGGCGGCTCCCGGAACAACGGCCCCAGCCTGATCGATAACGGTTCCGGTAATCCTCCCGCTGCCGACTTGGCTAAGCAATGACGAGGCGAATAGTACAAGACAGGCAGCCGTAGAACTGAGCGATCTGGTCGTCATCGGAAACCCCTCCCAAATCGATTTTCCTGAACATACTGCTTCTGTTTCCTGTTGGCAAGGCCCTTGGAAACTCAAGCCTTGCGGGCCTTGACACCATCACCTGACCTGCATAAGCTTATCTGCTGTAGGAGGTTTGCACATGCACCACAAGCTCGGCTCCATTGCCGCCGGTCTGGGAATGCTCATTTTCACGGCGCCTCTGTTCGCGCATCACTCCTTCGAGGCGGAATACGACTACAAGAAACCGATGAAGATCACCGGCACGGTGACCAAGGTCGAGTGGATGAATCCGCACGCCCGCTTCTACGTCGACGTGAAGGACGAAAGCGGCAAGGTCACCAACTGGAATTTCGAGCTCGGCGCCATCCCTGTGCTTCTGAAGCAGGGCTGGAAGAGAGATTCCCTGAAACCCGGCGATACCGTCACGGTGGAAGGTTATCTTGCCAAAGACGGTACTAAGAGCATGGCCAATGCGAGAAGCGTCCGGCTGCCCGACGGCCGCAGGGTATTTGGCGGCTCTTCCGCGGATGCGGGCCAATAGAAGCGTGAAACGAACTCTGTTGTTCGCATTGGCGGCTGGCTTTGCGGCCGCTCAGTCGAACCCTGTCAGGCTGCTCCCGGGCCCGCCTCCGCCGGGTCCCTCCGGGCCGGTTCCTCACGCTTCCGATGGTAAGCCGGACCTTTCCGGAATTTGGAACGGCCAGCGAGCGCTGCCCAATCAGGAGCCCCCGTCGATGTTGCCTTGGGCCAAGGCGTTAGTGGATAAACGCGCCCTGACGAACTACTCGGACGATCTGGAAGCCCGCTGCCTGCCCGGCGGCCCTCCGCGATCCGCGCCTTATCACTACCAAATCGTTCAGACGCCCAAGTTGGTGCTGATCCTATTCGAGGGGAATATCCATAGCTATCGCCAGGATTTCATCGGCAGCGAGCATCCCAAGAATCTGAAGCCGACCTGGTACGGAGATTCTCGCGCCCACTGGGATGGGGACACGCTCGAGGTGGATACGATCGGCTTCAACGATAAATCATGGCTCGATATGCCGGGCCATCCGCACACGGACGGGATGCATGTGATCGAGCGGTTCCATCGCCGCGATTTCGGCAATCTCGAAATCCAAAACATCGTCGACGATCCCGGAGCGTACACCAAGCCGTGGATCGTCAATCGTGTTTCCACGCTGGAGACCGCTATCGAAATGTCCGAGTACGTGTGCAACGAGAACAATCTGGACCCGGAGCACTTGGACTTCAAATGACGCGGCCCGGAATCGTGCTGATCGGACTAGTGGCGTTTTTGGTTTGCGGCAGCGCGCAGCCTGCGCGAAAAGGGGTTGATCCGCCGCCAACCAGGAAGCCGCCGGCTCCGCCTTCAGGCCCGACTCCGCGCATGCCTGACGGCAAAGTCGATTTTTCGGGCATATGGGTTTTGTCGGGAAGTCCGAATTTGCCCAGCGATCCCGCCTATCAGCCCGCCGCGCTGAAAATTTATCAAGAGCGAAAAGCGAATCCAAGCCTGGACCCGGAGCGCTTTTGTCTGCCCGATGGCGTGGCTCGCGTCAATTCCCTGCCCTACAAGTTCGTGCAGACGCCGAAGCTGCTGGTGGTGCTGCCGGAGGGCAACACGCGCGCGTTCCGCAGAATTTTTCTGGATGGCCGCGATCATTCGAAGCAACTCGATCCCGGCGATGCCTGGACAGGCGACCCGATCGGCACGTGGGATGGAGATACGCTGTCGGTCGATATTGTCGGCGTCAACGATAGATCGTGGCTCGACGCGACGGGGAAGCCGCATAGCGAGGATCTGCACGCGGTGGAGCGCTACCGCCGCCTGGATTGGGGTCACATGCGGGTCGATTACACGCTCACCGATCCGAAGGCGTTCACGAAGCCGTACTCCTTCAGCCGGACGTTCACTCTGGCGCCCGGATGGGAACTGGAAGAGTACATCTGCCAGGAGCAATTGACCGGGCCGTACCCGAGCCATCGGAGCCAATCGCCGGGGCAGTAGTGGACTTTGCGCGAGCAAGGTCCATGTTATTCTGATGGCGACGCCTCAAAGTGGGCGGCTAGCTCAGCTGGGAGAGCACAGCGTTCGCGCAAAGCAATTTCAGTGTTTGAATGTCGAGTTTTTCAACAATTCAGGGTGTCTGGCAGTAAGGGCGTGTAGCTCAGTTGGGAGAGCGCTGCGTTCGCAACGCAGAGGTCGGGGGTTCGACTCCCCCCACGTCCACCATCTAACCTGTTGTCCAGTCCGGAGACATGCGGGCGCTCGGTATTGAATTCTTCTAACAAGGCATCGAACTTGGCTTGCTGTTGCAGGAGATTGGCACCGGCGGGCCGAGTAGCTTCCTTTTTGAGGGTGAGATGCATGCGCTCATGGCGGCCATTCTGTTGAGGATGGCCGGGGCGAATGCGTTCGATGGCGATGCCCAGGCGCAGGCACCAGACCGAGAGCTTGGAGAGGTTAAGAAGTCCGTTAGGGGAAGCGAAAGGGACGCCGTTATCGGAGCGGATGGCCTGGGGCAGGCCGCGCTCCTTAAACAGGCGCTCAAACGCCAGCAGGGCAGGCTGCTCCTGGGTGGATTCCAGGGCTTCGCAGAGCAACAGATACCGGGAAGCGTGATCGGTGACGGTGAGGGGATAGCAGTAGCGCTGGTTACCGAGCTGGAACTCTACCTTAAAGTCAGCACACCACAGCTCATTCGGGCTAGCGCCCGAAGAGAGAGGAGTGCCTTCAGCGGGGGTTCGGGAGACCAGCCCGTGCCGATCCAAGATGGCGTGACTGGTGCTACGAGCGGGAACTTTGATCTCCTGAGGCAATCGCCGGAGCAGGCGTTCGCGGATCTTGCGCGCGCCCCAGTGGGTTTCTCGCGCTTGGACGCGACGATGGCTGCTTGTACCTGTTCGGGTAATTGGTTGGCGTAGCGATGCGGGCGGCGGGCGCGATCGCTCAACCCCTCCACGCCGCATTCCTCATAGCGGTCTTGGGGCGAAGCCGTTTGGAAGCTTGTGGCTTCGCAGCACGACCTGTCCAATCTCAAGCGTAGTGCCGAAACGGGGGCCTATCCGGATCATGTCTCGGGAGCCCCTGGTCTGCTTTTGTGTCGAGCTCCGTCAAGGAAACTTGGACGAGAAGAAAATAGGTCCGCCCAGGATGTTTTCACATCACGGACCATTGTGGATCTCCTTGCCTTGCGCGACCGCTAAGCGGCAGGAGGACCAAGGGCTCTGGGATCGGGTTTGTTGTTAGGAGCGGTAAATTGTTCCGAGCTTCGCCCTCGCGACCCCGCAGAATCAATGGGATGCCGATTGGAATCCGACCTGCCATAGAGTTTAAACACACTGGAGGTACAGTTTATGAACGCGACTGGTGCGTCAGGGTACGAACCGGAAAATCAAGTTGAGTCGAATCTCCAGACGCGAGGCCTAGGCCGTCTCAACTGGCCAGGCTATTTAATGACAGTCGCATTCGTTGCGGCAGTCGCCTTGGGATGGATGTATCTATCGGCTGAACGCAATCAAAAGCGCGAGTTGGCCAGGGAGAATCAGGCTCTGGCGGCGTCGCTGGCCCAGGTCCAAACGCAGCTTCAAACGATGGGACAGCGGATGAGCGAATTGGCGGCGCGTCCAGCAGAGCCGCCGGCTCCGACGCGGGTGCAGAGAAAAGCTCAAGTGCGCCCGGCGGCGGCCTCGGCCCAGATTGCCCGAAGCGATTCGGGTCTTGGGCAGATCCGAAGTCAGCTCGCTGAACAACAGCACCAGATCACCAGCGCGCGGGAGGATATCGATAAGACCCGGAATGAACTAAGCCAAGCTCGAGACGATCTGGAAGGCACTATCGATTCCACGAAAACCGAGTTGAACGGCTCCATCGCGCGGACGCACGACGAAGTGGTGGCGCTGCAAAAACGCGGGGAGCGCAATTACTACGAATTCGCCATCGACAAATCCAAGCGGTATTCTCGAGTCGGCCCGCTGAGTCTGGAACTACGGAAAGCCGATGTCAAACACAAACGTTTCGATGTGATGATGCTGGTGGAAGACAACGAACTTCAGAAGAAGGGCGTGAATCTGTATGAGAACGTGTGGATCAGCGTCTCCGATCGGCCCCAGCCGCTAGAGTTGGTTGTAAATAAAATCAGTAAGGACCATGTTGAGGGATATTTGAGCGAGCCGAAATACAAGAAGTCGGAACTGGAAAAATCCGTCGCGACGAATAATTAGCGTTGTCGGGCGCTTAAGGCTCATAGCCGACGCGCCACAACCGCGATTCAATCCCATTTCTTGAGCCGCGGCCACAACAGTCGAAGCGGCTGCTTGATCCCGCGGCAGTAGAACACGTCGAAATGCTGATAGGGCATCGAATAAGGATGCTCGACTCGCGCCACCTTTTCCACGTGGTCGAACAGACGCTCCAGAACTTCCCGGCGATCGTCCAGGACGATCATGCTGTCGCCCGTGTAGCCGCGCGGGCCCCAAAAGAAGTAGCTTTGATGGCCGCTGATCGCTTTAGGAAGGCCGTATTTCGGGCCGAAGAAATCGATGGCGCCAGCCTGGCCGTAATTCTGCCCAAAAATCGCCGTTTTCGCGCGGACTTCCGCAGGCAGGTTGTTGTAAACGCGCGCGACGACGGCCGCCATTTGCTCCCACCCGAACTGATCCGCGAAGATTTGAGGCAACGGTCCGAGCTGGTGATTCTCAATGGCGGGTTGCTGCATGTGTAGAGCCTTGGCATAGCGGATGTAGGCATCCACGGGAAGCAGCGGAATGGAAAACGGCGCCAGGATCGCGCCCGTCGCCACCATGAGCGCGGCGTGCGCGAACCGGAGCGCGGGACGCTGGACCCAGGCCTCCCATTGAACGGCGCCAGCCCCGAACAGAATCGGGAATGCCGGGAACAGGTAATAAATGCGGGGATTCAGCAGGGCGATGATCCCGGCCGTGAACAGCCACGCCCATCCGAGCGCACGGAAGGCGCGGCCCTTCTCCGAAAAGAACCACCACAGCCCCCCAAGCCAAATCGGCAGAGCCAGCGGCGACATGGCCAATGCTTCTTGAGCGAAGAATGAAAACGGTCCCAAATCCACGTTGCGGCCGCTGAGCCGGATGTTGGCCTGAAGCTCCAGGAATGGAAAGCCATGCTGAATATTCCAGATCAGATTCGGCAAAAACAGGAGCAAGGCCAACAGCCCGGCCATCCAGATCCAAGGCTCGCGGAAGCACTGCCGCCGCTTGGTCAGCACAAGCCCCATCACAATCCCAGCGCCGAAAATCAGCATGGAGTGCTTGTTCTCCAGACCGAGTCCAGCCAGCGCGCCGATCCACATCCAGAGTTTTTGATCGCCTGTGTTGACGATGCGAATAAACACCCATGCGCATGCGGTCCAGATCAGCGGCTCAAAGGCGTTCATGCTGAGGAAGCCGTTGATCGCCAGCAACCCTGGGGCAAGCAGTGAGCACAAAGCCGCGAGCACCTGGGCGAATCGGCCGCCGCCGAGATCGCGCGCCATCAGGCCGGTGAGCCATACCAGGGCCGCGCCGGCCAGAGCGGGGAGGAAGCGGATGGCGAGCAGCGAATCGCCCAGCGTCAGGCGGACGCCCCTGACGATGAACGCGATCAGCGGGGGCTGATCGACATAGCCCCAAGCCAGATGGTCGCCGCAAGCCAAGTAATACAGCTCGTCCACGAAATAGCCGTAGCGGCGGCTCGCGTAGAGATGAGCAACGAGTTTAAGGGCCGCGATTCCCGCCACGAGAATCGTTGCGGCGAAAGCCGCTCCGCGAGGAGATTCGCGGGCTGGTTTCACTCAGTTAACCATGGCAATGCGGCGCTGAATGGCGCGAATATTCTCCCTTATCTCGTCGCGGTCGGGCGCCTCCAGCCACATTTCCAAGTATTTTTCGAAGTCGCGCCGGGCGGCTTGCCAGCGTCCAGCCGCCATGGAGAGCACGCCCCGATGCTTATACCAGGGAGCGGTCTCCGGGGCGCCCGCGATCATGAGATCGAGCGTGGTGACGGCGCGAGGAAAATCGCGCGCGCGAACATACGCTTTGTGCAGATTCTGAACCATCCGCATCGCGATTTGCTTGGAGTTGACACGCCGCAACAAAGCCGGATCGGCGACGGGCGTTTCCGCGAGCCGGAAGCAATCGCGCGCGGTAATGGCTCGTCCGCCGCTAAACGGGTCGATAAACGTGGAATAGTTGCCGTCGTCGAATTGAATGACGAAACGCCGGGGCAGACCGATGCCGAACACGGGCATGCGGAGGCGCCGCGCGATCTCCATATAGAGGACGGAAAGCGCGATGGGAAGTCCGGTCCGCCGCTCCAGGACCTGGTTTAAACAACTGTTGCGCGGATCGAAGAACACGTCCTCGCCGCCTTCAAAGCCGTGGAAGCCGAGCTCGCCAAACAGGAAACGTTGGGCCGTCTCGACGAAATCGCGACCATCGTTGAAATTGCGCAAGCGGTCCCCCAGGCGCGAAGCCAGCTCGTTCAATTGATCTAAGAAGGGCTCCGGCTGAAGATCGGGAAAATGAATTGTCGCTAAATCGAGGGCGGCGCGATCGAGGCGCGCGGGCGAAGAATCGCCGCCCTCTAAAACTTGACGGAGATAAGTCACGGCTTCTCTTTAAGAATACCGGACGGGCAGAATACCAAACCGCGAGCGAATCGATCTACGTTGCAGACGCTATAGGAAAAAGCGGCCTCGACAATCTGCCCCGGGGATGGGGGAAGGCTTTGCGGAAAGCGGGCGGGAGCTCGGCAATCGCGAGGATGAAACGCAATGACGTATAACTGATGAAGAGACTGCAAAATGCACCGCCGCGATTTTCTTTCGTCCCTAACCGGCGCGGGATTGCTTCTTTCCAGTTGTCAAAATCGCGCCAGCGAATCGGCCGCGAAGGTCACGCCCGGCAATGAGAAGAAGGCCGATGTCACGCTGCGCATCGGACCGGTTCTCGCCGATATCGCCAAGGATCACACCATCAGCACAATTGGGTATAACGGCCAAACTCCCGGACCGCTCATTCGTCTGCGGGAAGGCGTTCCGGTGACGGTGGATCTTTTCAACAACACCAATTCGGTCGAACTCGTGCATTGGCACGGCCAGATTATTCCCGCCGACGTGGATGGCGCAGCGGAAGAGAAAAGCCTGGTAGTTCCGGCGAACGGGCATTTGCGATATAGCTTCACGCCGCAGCCGGCCGGGGCTCGATTTGTGCATACGCATACGATGCCGATGTCCGATCTGACCCGCGGAACATATTCTGGGCAATTCGCCTTCGTGTACGTCGAACCGAAGACGAACCCCGGGGCGTACGACCAGGAGATTTTTCTCGCCACTCATGAGTGGGAGCCATTCTTCACCACCGCGGAAGAGGAAGAGGAGGACGAAGACGCGCCGAAGCCGCCGCCTAAAAAAGACGAGAAGCCGAACGGTTGGGAGATCGGTTATCAGCGCTTCACAATTAATGGCAAATGCCTAGGTTTCGGCGAGCCGATTCGGGTGAAGCAAGGGCAGCGGGTATTACTGCATTTTCTTAACGCGAGCGCCACGGAAAATATACAACTTGCGCTCCCCGGACACCGCTTTCAAGTGGTCGCGCTGGATGGTAACCTCGTGCCGCGTCCGCAGATGGTGGATGTTCTTGAACTCGGGACCGCCGAGCGCATCGACGCTGTGGTGCAGATGAACAATCCCGGAGTCTGGATTTTGGGCACGCCGAAAGACGACGACCGCATGAACGGCATGGGAATTGTGGTGGAGTACGCGAACAAAACGGGTTCTCCCCGCTGGATTAAGGGGGTCAAGCACAAATGGGATTACACCACGTTTGGGAACGATCAGCAGGTCCCGAATCCGGACGAAACCATTCAGTTAAGCTTTGGGAAGATCAACGGCGGCACGGGCGGCTTTAATCATTGGACTGTGAACGGAAAAGAGTTCGACGAGAAGGACGCGCCGCGAGCCCTGACGAAAGGGAAACGCTACCGCCTGGTCTTCGATAACCAAACCGACGACGCGCATCCGGTTCATCTGCATCGCAACAGCTTTGAGCTAACCAGCGTTTATGGCAAGCCAACGGCAGGCGTGCTCAAAGACGTCGTGTTGGTGAAAGGCTTCAGAAAGATCGAAGCGGACGTCACTCCGGCTATGGAGGGTCTGACGCTATTCCACTGCCACCAGCAGTTGCATATGGATTACGGACTTAAGCTTCTGTTCAACGTGACGTGAAGCTCCTCGCTTTGCAACGGAAATGATCCGATCGGGGCTGAGCATGAACGCTGTAAGCCACCGCTCCGTCGGGACCGAGACCTGAGAACGGGGACGGCGGCCGCGGTGTATACTGGCTGCTGTTTGCACGATCTAAAAATATAGAGCCTATCTTTTAAGTTAGGCCACCACTGCTCTGTTGTGTACTCACGCCCTTTCCCGTGGGCGTGTTCTCACCCGCCGCTCTTGTCAATTCCACGGGTGAATTCCGCATGTTCCTAAGTGAGGAACGTTTATTTTGGCGCCGAAGGTGCCAGAGTTACGGCCGGGATTTCTACAACAAATAATCAGTTGCGCGGTGTGCGTACGTCACGGAGGAAGAATAGGGATGGACGGATCTCAAGCGGAACGCACTGGCGCCGCGCCGAAGGCTTGGTTTCGATCCTTCGGCTGCGGTGAATCCACCGAAGCCGGCGTCAAAGCCGGCTTGGAGGCGGCGGGAATTCAGTTGGTCGCTTGCGGGGAAAGCGACGCTCAAGAGCTGTTTGGAATCGTAGCCTTCGAACAGATTGCCGGCGAGGTTTTCGATGTTCTTCACGCTGCGCGGCGGAGCGGACGCGCGCGCGTGATCGCGTTGGCTCTGCCACCGGGGGAATCCGCGCCTCCCGTTTGGCGCTTGCTGCACGCGGGCGCCGCGGATACGTTGATCTGGGGTGAGGCAAGCGCCACGGCAAGCCAAATTCGCGCGAAGTTGGAACGTTGGTCGGCTATCGATACGCTCGCCGCAGAAGCTTCCGTTGGGGAATCCCTGATCGGCGAGAGTCCGGCGTGGCTAGCATCAGTCCGGCAGGCCGTGGAATCCGCTTACTACACGCGGGCTCCCATCCTACTTACGGGAGACAGCGGGACGGGGAAGGAGATGCTGGCCCGCCTAATCAACGCCGTAACCCGCAATGGCGACTCACTCGGCGAGCCTCGCCGCGAACTGGTAACGGTCGATTGCGGCGCGCTGGTCCCCGAGCTTTCCGGCAGCGAGCTTTTCGGACACGAACGCGGCGCGTTTACCGGCGCGCACGCGGCGCGCGAGGGCGCCTTCGCATTGGCCGACGGCGCCACCTTGTTCCTGGACGAGATCGGAGACGTTCCCCCGCCGATCCAAGTGCAGCTTCTTCGCGCGATTCAAGAAGGAAGCTATAAACGCGTCGGAGGCAACACCTGGCAGAATGCGCGATTCCGGTTGGTGTGCGCCACTAATCGCAATCTGGAAGAACTCGTCCGGCGGGGGCGATTCCGGCTGGATCTGTATTATCGGATCGCCGGGTGCATTCTCCGGCCGCCACCACTCAAAGAACGAAAGGAAGACATCCTGCCTCTAGCCGTGCACTTCTTACGCAAGATGTTGCCGGTCGCGCCGGGCTTCAGCGAACAGGTGCAAGAATACCTGGTGAATCGTCACTACCCCGGCAATGTTCGCGAACTCCAGCAGCTGATTCATCGCATTGCGCTGCGCCATACGGGCGATGGACCGGTGACCGCCGGAGAGATTCCGGAAGAAGACCGTCCGTCCGGCGGCGAACTGCAACGCGCATGGCCGGACGAAAAGTTCGAGCAGAGCGTGGCGGACGCGGTTGCGCTTGGGGCGAGCCTAAAGGAGATCGGCCAGACGACGACGCAAGTGGCGATTCGGATCGCGGTGCAGTCAGAGAACGGCAACCTTCAGCGGGCCGCGCGGCGATTGGGAATCACTGATCGCGCGCTTCAGATGCGGAAGGCGGCGGGGCAGCTGGAGTAGTGAAAGGAGGGCGGGCTTCAGCCCGCGCGGAGCTTTAGCTCCGCTTGTAGATGGCGAGGCTGAAGCCTCGCGCGGGCTGAAGCCCGCCCTCCTTTTACAGCGTTGGGCTCGTGCGTTTCATCTTTTCCCAAAGGATGCCGAGCATCTCATTGACAGTGGCGGGATGCAGTTTGTAATGGAAAAGCTGCGCCAGCGGATCGTCTTTGCTCGTCAATTGGATCCACAGGAACTCGGCGAACGAATCGGGAATCGCGTTGAACGCGATCCGGAGTCTGCGCCGGCGATCAAGGTATCCGGGCTCATCGGTAGCTAAGAAATTGCGGTTTAGTTGAGCGCGAATTTCCGCCCCGGCTTTGGCAAAATTCTCCGCGTCGGCAAGATTGAAAGGTGGGTTGTCCATTTCCACATTCATGCCTCGAGTTTGACGGCGCGGGCTCCAGTCTGGTGGAGGTGGTGGATTACATGGGGCTAGCCGTTCGCAGAAATCGCTAATCTTCCGGAGCTCGTCCTGACTCGGCATCCCAGGCGCGCCCGGGCAGGGGCAGTGCCTCAAGAAGCAGGGATGAATAGGAGAGTTATTAGTTGCGGCTACAAACAGCGCCAGGCATTCGGCGCCACCGATCGTTCTCCGCGGTGGAAAATCGGCCGTGCAATGGGTAAGATGTGAGGTTTCATGAATAACGGCCTGGGCCTGGAACTCAGCGTGAGTTGCGGCATCGACTTTTTCTCCCCGCTGGCCGCCGTATTTTTCGCCGGGAACCCAAAAACACCTACAGAGATGGATGAGGGTCTGCGGAGTCTGGCTTGCGCCATTTCCGCAGCCGCACACCCAGGCCCAAACCGTCGGACGGCGGCAGTCTGTTGCGCACTGACCTTGCTGGTCCCGGCAGCAAGGACTATCTCCACACACGTACCGAATCTCATTGCTCGCAATTAGATTTCTGACACGAATGAGGCGGCGGATCACTTCAGCCACTGAACGGTTTGAGAAGGTCCCGGCCGTCCACGTCCCAATATCGTCGATCGGGACACTCAGGCAAAATTTCAGCCAGCGTGCGGCGATGTCGCTCAGCGTCGGCCAAGCCGGAGGCGAGCCGGCGCAAACAGCGCTTCGCGCTTTCACGAGCTCTTGGATAGTGTTGTTCAACATCTCGACGGCGCGGGCGACGGCATTTCGAATGACCCCCTCCGGATCCGCCACCCCAAACGCGGGTTTGGGGCAGGCCACACGATTTGACGTGAGCTGTCTCGGCGTAGCCGGATCGAAGGCGGGAATTCCGCGGGTGACGCACGCTCGCGGAACGGGTGCGGCGCCGGAAGTGGTCCGCGACGGGGGGCGGGGTGTCATGCTAACTTCCTCCTTGCAGCGGATGCAGCGACTGGTTGATCCAGGTCCGAATCTGGGCCTGGATGCGCTCGCTCAGCAGCACCGCTTTTTTGATGCAGCCGTTCCCTACAGTGCCTGTATGGATAGCGACCAGTTTCGGCGCGCCGTGTTCGAGCACAAAGAGTGGGCCGCCGCTCATGGAATGTTCGGAATCGGCGTCGTGGGCGATCAACAGCGTATCGGGCGCGATGGCCAGCAGTAATCGGCCGGTCGCGGTGGTGGGCGTGCATTGCGAAATGACGATCGCGCCGGTGATGCGGCCGTTGCTTTGGTAGATGCGCGTTGCGTCTATATCGTCGGGCCTGGATGGGTATCCGACTAAGACACAAGGTTTACCGGCGATATCGGCTGGCGCAAATCGCACGATGTTCCGGAACCCGATGTTCTGTCCCACAGGCTTGGCCAAGCGGATGATGGCCAGATCGGAGCCGTCGGCTCTACAATCCCGGGGGTTCCAATGTGGATCGACAGCCCACCCGTTGGATTGGAAAGTGGCCTGAGAGCCCGGGCCGAAGCCGGGGCCGACCTCGATGGTTCTCCACGAGTCCGGTTCCTGGCGGAAATGTATCGCGTGCGCCGCAGTCAGCACGTGCCACGGGCTCACCAGGATGCCGCTCGCATACGAGTGGCCCTTTTGCGCCTGAACGCGAATGCGGCACACCCAGCGATAGGGGATCTTCGTGATATCGGCAACCGCGCGCATGGGGTCGGCTGGAGGGCACTGAATGGACGCTTGCGGCGCCGCCTCGCGGCTTGTTCCTTCCGAGAAATAGGGCGGCGCGGTTTCGCGCATCTCCGCCTTGCGGCCTCCACAGCCGCAACTGCCGCCGCATCCGCAGCCGCAGGAGGACGCGGGCGCGGGCTCTTCCAACTCGCGCCCGAATCCATAAGGGCGTTGGCGCGTGTTCCAGGGCTGCCGGCGCCGCCAGGATCGGCGCGAATTAGGGTTGAATGGTCCCATGGCTCTCGCGCCTCGCTACAGATGCACCACAATCGTGTCGCCGTGGCGAGACCATCGGCCGTGGTGGCGGTGCATTCCAGGCTCTTGCCCGTAGTAATCGAATTCATGTTGCTGAGCGTCAATCGATGCCCCGGGCTTCTTCGCCTCGACCATGGCGCGAAGGAATCTCCATTCCTCTTTGAGATTCTCTATGTCGGGACTGCTCCTTTTGCCTGGCAGCCGCCTGCCTTCCCATTCGGGGTGGCGAGCATAGAAAACGGCGTCCGCGAGCTTGTTTTCATCGCGAGTCCCTTTCCCGAATTCGTCCGTGAAGGTTTTTTCGTCATTCGGTCCCCACGGAGCGAACGGATGGGGCCAGGAGCTTCGCCCCGGAAGGACCGTGCCTTGGGGCAGAAAATATTCTTCTTCGCCCATCTCGCCGGTCTGCGGAGCCTGCCCGCCTTGTCCCGCGTCCTGACCGCCCGCCTGCTGCTGCGCGCAAGCGGCCTGTAGCGCGCTCATCGTGTTCGCGTCCACAAAACCCGTGACGGGCAGTTGTTGTTGCGATTGAAACTGTTGTATCGCCTGCCGGATATCCTGGAGGGCCTGTGGTCCAAGCAGTTGCGCGAGGCAATCCCGCGCGGATTGCTGCAAGTCTGGCTGGCTGGAATCGGGCTGCACCCAGGGCCATCGGTGGCCCCAACCATGCCAACCACGTCCCCAGCCGTGATGTCCCCAGCCGCGTCCCCAACCGCGGCCCCATCCGTGCCCCCATCCTCGTCCTCGCCCTCCCCAGCCCCAATGCCGGCCGTAGCCGTGGAATCCATAGTGGGGTCGATAATAGTAAGCCATAGCATCGCTCCTTTCCCTATCTAGAACTTTTCGCATTCAATGGTGGAGCAGACTTTGGTCTGCAACCGAAGCTTCAGCCTCGGCCTCGGTCGGGCGGGGACTGAAGTCCCCGTTGCAGGCTGAAGCCTGCTCCACCACGCCTAAGACTCAAACGTCGAGCAGCACGATCGTGTCGCCCTGGCGCATCCATCGACCGGACTGCGGGAACTCCTCTTCCTCGGACTCATACTCGCCATCGTCGTCGTCATCGTCGTCGTCGTCGTTCTGGCGCGCCCACCACGGAGGCTGCTGGTAGTAACCGCCATGCCTGCCCCGCCGATGATGACGCCTGCGATGGTGCAATCGAACCCTTCTAGCCATAGCATTCGCTCCTGTTTGTAAAACCGCTCCAGCTCACTCCAACGGATCGAATCGCGTCGCGCGGAACCGCGGCGGCAAGAGCCTCCAGCGCGCAATCGATCTCACTTCTCCGATGTCGAGCCGTAAATATAAAACCGATACGCGCCGCGCCTTCGCCCGTGGGACGATACAGCACCGACCGGACGCCGCGTCCGAGCAGATCTTCGTAAACTCGCTCGGCTCGCGCGTCCTCCGGCAGCCGCAACGGCTGCACGGGAAAGCACCCGGGAACCGTCAGAAGGCCGAGCGCCCGCAATCCTTTCCGAAACCGCGCCACCAGCGCGGACAAGCGCCGCCGCAACGAATCTCCACAGCGCCGATTCTCCTCCAGCGCCTGCCGCGTCGCGCTCAGCGAGGCGGCCGAAGGCGGGCTGCAATGCACACGCGTCTGGCTGCTCCGGCGAAATCCCGCCAGCAGCCCTGCGGCTCCGCCCAACATCGCCACCGGTGCTCCAAAGGCTTTCGCAAGCGAGCTCACGACAACGATTTCTTCCCGCCGCCGCGTCAGCCGCCACAGCGAGCCGCCTCCTCCTCTTCCATAAGGAGGAAACGCCTCAATCGACTGCCCGAAAATTCCCAACGCTTGCGTGTCGTCCACCACCACCAACCCTCCACGCGATCCTACGCATTCCGCGTAATCCGCTAACGGCGCGGCGCTCCCGAGCGCCGGGCGGAATCCATCGGTCACCACGATCGGCCGCCCGGGCGGCGACCGGCGCATAGCCGAGCGAAGCGCGTCCACGTCGCTGCGCGAAAAACTCCCCACAGCGGCGCCCGCTACCACCGCGCGTTCCACTCCCCATCGCGCGATCGGATACGACCCCTGGTCGAGGAAAATGTTCGAGCCCGGCTTCGCCAGCATCCCGAACAAATCCCAAAACAGATGCAGCGTCGAAGTTCCCAGCGCCGCTGCTTCGCATCCGGTTAGGGCCGCCAGGTCTTTTTCGATTTCCGGCGTGCCTTCCAGTTCTTCCAGCGCCGCCGGTTTTCCAAGAGTCAGCCGGGTCCAGCCCGGCAGACTTTGTGAAGCATGATCGAAACCCAGGTAGAGCGACGAAGTAAAGTCGAGCACCGGCCGGTTTTCACCTCGCCCTCTGTTGCACCGACAGACGGTGCTGTAAATGGATGGCCGGCGGCACGGCGTCAACTCTGTCCGAAGTTGTCAGGTCCACTCCCGTGGCGGCACGGTATGCGGACATATAGGTCTGAATCGCCGGCCTGAACTCGCGCGCCCAGTGAGCGGCATGATCCGAGTTCTGAATGTCGACCCAGTTGCCGAACCGGATCGAAAGCAGAATCTGCTCGCCGTACACAGCCAGATTCCGGAAATGCGTCACGGTGACGTCGGACCAGCTCTGCAAGGTTTTCATCGCGTCCACCTGCGGCATCCAAGGCTCCTGGTAGGGAACCAGCGGCCTTCCTTGCAGGAAGTCGCGCATGGCCGGCTGCGACAGGATGAATTGCACCAGCAGCGTCTCCACGCGCGTGGCCCATCGGGCGTCGTTGAATTGGTTGCTGGCCGCCTGCGCCAGAATCAGATGGACTTCCTTCAGGGCATTCAAGAGCGGATAGGCGTCCGCGATGATCGTGGTCTGATCGTCCTGCTTGTAGAAAATGTAGGTCTGGTGCAGCAGATTGTGGAACGCTTCAATGAACTTCGAGCGCGTATCCGCGGGACGAAGACCCTGCACCGCCTTGCCATAAAGCGGAAGCCCGTACTGGTGGAGATACTCGAAGGCCCGCCGCCGCACGGTCAGCCGGTTCGGCTCGTCCTGAATGAACCCCCACAACCAGTTATTGATCCGGCGGAGCGGGTCCAGCTCGAAATTGGCAAGCGGATCGCGCTCGGCCTTCGAGTGAACATTCTGGAAGCGCTGGGCCACGGCGTTGATGGTCTGCATCAACATGCCCTCTTCCAGCCAGTAGGTGTGAATCAGCTCGATCATCGGCGGCCGGTCGATGTGCTCCAGCAGCACGGGATCGTGAATGGCTCCTTTTCGCTCCAGCCACGGAAATGCGTCTTCAATGACCGTTCTGAAATACGGCAGGCGTGGAGGCTCGCCGAGATACTCTTTGAGCTTCTTCTTCATCTCCTCGCGCCAGTCGCTACCGTGCGCGGCGAACTGGTCCCACCGGTTTCCCCCGATGAAGACGCCGCTCTGGCGTAGTAGAAACGCCTCGGTCAAATATTTGAGCGCACGGTAAGCCTCGACGCCCATCGGGATGTCGAGCTCGCGCGGGCGAGGGCCCTCGGAATCGTCCCCGCCGTACAGCACGTGATCCATAAATCGCTTGTATTCGACGAACGATACGGCATGCGTCCTGTTTTTGATGGCGACCCACAGGGCCTGGTCCAACGTCGCCTCGACCGTGGCCCGGTGGAGCTTAACGTTCAGGTCGCCGCTCATCTGGCTTTGAACGTTGCCGCCGACGATCTGAATGTCCGACGGACCCACCTCCAGATTGCGCTGGCTCGAGAGGCTGGCCTTCCCGCCGGCGGCGTTCGCTTGCTTGTCGTGGATTTTCGCCGAGATTGCGAAAGTCCCCGGCTGCGAGAACACCAACTCCACTTCCCGCCCGAACGGCGCGCCCTGCGCTTGATGCGGCAGGAGCCAATCGTAACTTCCGATGCGGTTATCGACGGAGCTGTCGGCGCGAATGACCGTTCGCTTGCCGGCAACGGCGCGCTCGGCGGGGCCGATCTGCCCCGCGTCGCTATAAGCGCTAAGCACGATTTCCAATCCCAGGGGCACCCGAAAATGAATTTGCTGCGTCCGCTGAATGTCGGCGCGCTCGCAATCCTGTTGGTCCTGGACTCCGAACGCGGTGCAACGGAGCTGGTGAGCCCCACCTTGTTCTTCGTGTTCGACTCTGAGCTCGAAACTGCCATCTTGATGCGAAAAGGCCTTGTGCCCGGACTGACTTCCATCCGCGTTGAGATAGTCGATCTCGGCGTTGTGAATCGGGCGATTGTGTTCGTCGGTTACGCGACCGCGAAAGATGGTGTGTGCCATGACATGCTCCTTGTTGAATTCAAACTCGCATTCAAAATCGATCCTTGGCTCCGGCTACGTTTTCCGCAGCCGCACGAGCCCTGCTGAGTGAAGCTACAGCGGGCGGCTACTTGCAGCGTGCTCGCCACGGCCCAGTGCGTCAGCAGCTTCGCGAGCACTTCGCTTTCCTCTTCCGGCGTGATCTTTCCGTCCGCACGCCCCTGGCCGATCGCCGCAAACGCCACGATGGGGCGCGCCTGATACATTTCCCGCGGGTCGGATCTCCACCGTTGCAGCGACTCTCGCAGCCGCCGAGGACGCAACTCCTCCGTTTGCAATACCTCGAAAAGAGAATCGCCGCGAAGCGCGTGCGGACGATGATTCAAGATCGTCTCCACCAGCGCGGGGATGGTCCGCTCCAAACCGGCGAAGATCTCCCGCCGAAGCGGGTCGATTCCCTCCATCGGATAATAAGATTCCCAAAGCTCCATCAACCGGCCCCAGGCCGGCTGAGGGTAGAAAGCTTGGCCGAGCGCGCCGCTGAGCTTCACGCGGATCCACGGCGCCGGGTGCGGATCGCTCGGATTCACGCGGAAGACAAACGGGCGCGGAAGGCTGACCACTCCCATCAATCCCATCGTGGAGGCGATTCCCGAGCGCGCTACCGACCAGACATCCGCGACAATCTCTGAAATCCAGCGCTCCCAGAGCCCCCACGCCTCGCCGTCGGCGGCGCTTCCCTGCCCCAAGCCTCGCAGCACCGGCCGCAGGGTCTCAACTAATCCGAGCAGCGCCGCCGCCTGATGCCCGACCTCGTGGAAGAGAGACGACGCGATTCCGCTGCCCACCATGCGCTCGCGCGGGACCTTGATGATGCCCAACGGATTCTCGCCTCCCCCTGGGAGCCGTGTGCGCGCTCTTCGGATGGATGCGCCCACTCCGCGATCCAAATAACAAATCAGCGGAGGGATTCGATAATAGTCTCCATCCAGCCGAAGCGCGTCGGCAGAAGCTACGTCTAAACCCGATAACCAAACTCCCGTCTCCGATTCGCTGCGCTGCGTGATCACGTTCTCGAAAAGATCGAAGTGCGTCAGCACGCGGTTGAAACGAAGCCGCAGCATGGTGAACCGCCGCTGCGCCTCTTCGGCGTCGGATGCGGCCGCCTCCGGAGAGCGCAGCCACCGCAGAAAAGTCTCCACCAGTCCCCTCAAATGCTTCCGCCCCGCGGCCAGGAATCGCTCGATCGCGACCTGCGATTCGGGCAATAGCGCCGCCGCCGGAAGCATGGACTCCTGAAGCGCGAACGGCTTCACGCGGACCAGCCGCGTCAGAAGCGCGCGCGCTTCCTGCTCGAGAGCCCCGCAGGCGAATGGCGGAATCGGCATGAGCGCCTAAACTCCGTGCAGATAGATCTTGCGGCCGTGGCGCACCCATGTCCCGGACGCGCCCTGTGCTTCCGGATGCTCGAAGCCGTGGGCCGGAGGCTCGAAGCCATGGCCCGAAGGCTCGAAGCTGTGGGGCGCTCCGTTCATACGGGCTCCGCCATTTGCCAGCGCGGGCACAATCGCCGGAGCATGTACCTTCGCCGCTTCCACCACGGCGGTTTTCGCCGCCGCTTGCGGATTGGCCGCCGGAGGGGCGGAAGTAAGATTCTTCACCGCGTCGCCGGCCATCTTCACGAAAGCGTTGGCGGCTTCCCACTCCTGCTGCTCCTGCTCTTCCTCTTCCGATTCGAAGGCCGCCGATCCCAATTGACCACCGATCGCGGCGCCGGCCGGCCCGCCGAAAAACCCGCCTAGAGCTCTTCCCGCCATGGGAAGAAGGTGCGTTGCGGCGCCCTTGAGAACGCCGCCCAGCGCTTGGCCCCCGGGCGCGCCGATGAAGCTGCCCAGCGCTTGCACTCCTTGGGAGATCAGATCTCCCAGGAATTCCTCGAACTCCTCCTCGCTGTTCACTTCCATCATTTCGGCGGCGAGGTCCATCTGCTCCTCTTCGCTAAAGACTCCGCCCGGACCGGGTCCATAGGACTCCTCTTCGCCGGCATAGCCGATTTGCGTGCGATCGAGATCGTGCATGCTGTTATCTCCTCAGTTGTGAATTCGGCGCGCCGCGCGCCGGTGCCAAAGTGCTTTAACGAAACACTCCAAACAAAACGATCCTGCCGTCGCGCCAAGCCCAACGACCCGTTTGCGGCAAGTCGTAGTCGTAGTTGTAACCCTGGCCAATGTTCATCAAGCCGGGAGCGTGGATGCGCGCCGCTTCTACTGCGGCATGGTGGGCCGCCGCGGACGGGTCCGCGTACTCCGGCGCGTCGAGCGCGATTCTTACCGCCTCGCCCAGGAAACGGCAGAATTGACGCGCCGCCTGAAACTCGCGATCCTCCGGGCTAAGCCCTTCCAATTCCAAACCCAAAGCGCCGCCCGCCATGGAGGCGAGATTGCTCCCGAGCATCGAACCGATGGGGCCGCCGACAATTCCTCCCAAAGCCCCGCCGGCGATCGGCAACGCGGTCTTCGCTACGCCCTTCAGCACGCCGCCAATGGCTCGGCCGATAGGCGACCTCACAATACCTCCGAGCGCCTTGCCCACGCTGCCGATCAAGTCTCCGAGAAAATTCTCGAGCTCTTCCTCGCTCTGCAGCTCGAGCAACTCCGCAGCGAGCTCCATCTCTTGGTCTTCGCTGAAGACTCCGCCGCCGGTGAACTGCGTTTCCGCCGATGGATCGAATGCTTCCATTTGCGGAGAGTACTCGGTCAGAGGATTGCCGAAAGCGCTCATGAAAAACCCTTCGCTCTCGGAATTGCAACAGAGCGGCCATTCTCGAATCCAGCAATTTCAGCGAGAATCGCGCTGGGTGGGCGAAGCTAGTTTCGGATTAGGCGGCAAGGTCCGAATCCGGCGAAGGGCGATTCGGAACCGGAGTACGCTCGGTTTTCACCGGGCGCGGCAGACGCAATGGCCTCCAAGTTTTAAGGGAAGCAGATTAGGGCGCAACGCAGGAGAAGTTCTTCGCATCGTCGATGCTGCCCTGGCCGGAGTATCGCGCAACCTGTGGATACGGGCACAGCGGACGCGTGCGCACCACCTGACCGTTGACCACTCGCGCCGCGGCAATCGAATCCGGCGCCTTGTTCTTTTCCACCCAGCCGATCACCGCCGTCACTGGGTCGAAGCGATCCGTGCCGACTCCTCCGCTACAGTGCGACATTCCCGGGACCATAAACAAGCGGAAGAAGCCGGTTGTGTTCGGGCCGTTCTTTTCAACGGCGTTCTCGAAGTACTTCACGCCCGCCATCGGTTCCAGGATCTGGTCAGCCCAACCGTACGTCATCAAGAGCTTGCCGCCGCCCTTGCGGAATTTCGAAAGGTCCGGGTTCTTCGCGTCGGCTTTCTTGCTCCATTCATCCAACGTATGGATGTCTTTATCGAAGTCGAAGGTCTTGTAGTCCCAGTCTGGCTTGGGCGGCGTCTGCACTAGATACCGCATCGTTCCCTCGGCCAGATTGAAATCGGCGGCCTTGGCATTGGGTTGCGCGGCGGCGATCATCCCGATCCAGTTGCTATTGCCGCCATTCACCACTTCTTCGCTGCCCAGCATATAGCCGGGGAAATAGGGTTTGCCGTTACTCTCGGGTCCGCCATAGACCTTCATGATCGCTTCCGCCTGCGCCGCCGTTAGGCAATCGGGACCATCCTCGCCGGCGCGGCACGCGGGTACGTCCACTTTGGCGTCGAAGGAGCATTTGCGCGGATCGTCGATCACTCCGTCTTTCAATCCGTCAACCGCATCGCATTTTTCCATCACCTTCGACGCGAGCAGCGCGAGCTTGGGCGCGCTGACTGGCGCCGCGGCCAGCGCGCTCTGATTCCACATCGCGCCGATGGTGAATCCGGTCTGGTCAACCCAGGGAGCGTTCGCTACGATGCCGTCGAAGTCCTCCGGATACCGCTGAGCCTCGATTAAGCCTTGCCGGCCGCCGTTCGAACACGAGTTCCAATACGCTTTCGAGACGGCCTTTCCGTAGTAGTCCTTGACGATATCTTTCGTAGTGACAGCGGTCAGATGGACGGCGCGATACGCGTAATCGATCGCCTTTTCCGGGTTGCTCATGACGAACGAACCGCTCGGCTCTTTGCGAGCGTCGTGACCGGTATTGGTCTGGGCAAAGGCGAAGCCCATTCGCAACGCGTCGTTACGCTGTGAAACGCGCCCAGGGTCTTCAAGATTTTCGCCGGCGAGTCCGCCGTTGCCTATCATGTAGAACCGGCCGTTCCATTGATCGGGAAGGCTCACTTCAAATGCGATCTCCGGGGAAAGCATGCCGGTTACGCGGCAATGCGCGGGCGCGTTGTTAGCCGCGGGGACCTCAGATGCGTGGATCTGGACGATCTCCTTCGCCTTGAACTTCTCCAATGCTTGGCAAGCCTTGCGCGGCAAAAGATCGGCCTTCGAGTAATTCACGAGGGCGCTTTTGGCGTCCGCGAATGCCTGTGAATATGCAGGTCCGGCGGCGGCGAGCGCGAGAGCCAGCGTCATAAGGGATAGGGTCTGCTGGGATGGCTTCATGGCGTTCTTCATTGTATCCGCAAAGGTTCTTCGTCACGGCCCTGTGCCGCCTTTTGCGCGGGCGCGTCTACAGGAGTACATTAAGAAAAGGAAGGAATTCAAGTTGATGATCATCCGCCGTCCGTCCGATCTTAAATATTCCGAAGTCACTCCCCAGCGCGTCTATGTGAACCGCAGGCGATTCATCTCGGCCTCGGCCGCCACTTTAGGCGCCGCCGCCGCGCCGTTTGCCGCATTTGCGACCGCCAAGCTGAACGCGGCCAAATCGCACTACAACGTTGGCTCGGAAAAGATCACTAATAAGGACGTCGTCACCACCTACAACAACTACTACGAGTTCGGGACCGGCAAAGAAGACCCGTCTCAAAACGCGCCGAAATGGAAAGTCCCTCCGGAATGGAATGTGCAAATCGGCGGCGAGGTGGTGAAGCCGAAGACGCTTTCGCTCGACGCCATCATGAAGCTGGCGCCGCTGGAGGAGCGCGTCTACCGCCACCGCTGCGTGGAGGCGTGGTCGGTCGTCGTGCCGTGGATCGGTTTTTCGCTGAGCACGCTGCTCAAGCAAGTGGAGCCCACCGGCAAAGCCAAGTACGTGGCGTTCGAAACATATTACGATCCGAAATACATGATCTCGCCGCGCGAAGCCGGCATCCCGTTTCCCTACAAAGAGGGACTGCGATTGGATGAGGCGATGCATCCTCTCACCCTGTTATGCACTGGCATGTACGGAGAGACGCTGCCCAATCAGGATGGAGCGCCGATTCGTTTGGTGATCCCCTGGAAATACGGTTTCAAGGGCATTAAATCGATCAATAAGATCACCTTCGTCGAGAAGCAGCCGCCCACCGATTGGGCCGCCTACGCCCCCAACGAATACGGCTTCTATTCCAATGTCAATCCCAAGCGCGATCACCCGCGCTGGAGCCAGGCTCGGGAGCGGCGCCTCGGCGAAGGTTTCCTCGGTCAAGGCATTGTCAAAGAGACGCTGATGTTCAACGGCTACAGTGAGGTGGCCGGTTTGTACTCAGGGATGGACCTGATCAGGAATTACTGAAGTAGCGCGCATGACGAAGGTCCTGTCCAGCAAGTGGACCAAAGTTGTTTTGTTCCTGCTGAGTCTTGTGCCGCTCGCCTATTTGGTTTGGCGAGCCTTCCAAGGCCGGCTCACGGCCAACCCGATCGAGTACATCACTCACTTCACTGGAGACTGGACCCTCCGGTTTCTCTTAATCGCGCTCGCGATCACGCCGCTGCGTCACTTATTGAATCGCCCGCAGATCACACGCTTCCGCCGCATGATGGGACTCTACTCGTACTTCTACGGCTGCCTGCATTTCCTGATCTGGTCCGTGCTCGATAAGCAACTCGATCCTCACGTCATGTGGGAAGACATTCTCAAGCGCTGGTACATCACCGTTGGGATGGCCGCGCTGCTTGGAATGACTCCGCTGGCGGTCACGTCGACGGCCGGGTGGGTGCGCCGCATGGGCTACAAGCGCTGGCAGAAGCTCCACCGCATTGTCTACGGGTGCGCGGCGCTGGGCGTCATTCACTACTACTTGCTGGTGAAGTCGGATGTTCGCGAGCCACTGATGTACGCCGCTATTTTGGCTGCGCTCCTGGGTTATCGGGCGGTAGTCGCGGCGCGAAAAAAAAAGCCGGTGCCGCGAAGAGCGCCGCCCCTGACAGTCGCGCGGTGAAATCCGAAAGCAAAGCTACGCGCTGCTGCTAATCGTTCGTACGTCCCTTCCTGTAACTGGGAGACCCATACGCCTTCCCCAAGTCGGCTATCAGAGACGCGATTCCGTCGAGGATCTCCTGCCGCGAGCCGCCCTTAGAGCGCCGCCCCTGCCACGTGATGATCTGGTAAGTCACGGCCGCGCCGTTTCGTACGCTCATCTCGATTCGCAAGGGCGAGGCCGGGTTTTGACTCACTTTAGAAAGCCGAATATACACCCAATCTTCCGCTCCCGGTAGAACGGCGTTCTCTTCCACGCAGGCGATCCTCTCTTTCGCCAGACCGGCGCTCGTGGCTTGTTTGATCGCGGCGTCCGTCAAGGCGGCGGCGCGCAGAATGGCGCTCCCCGGCGCATCCGCGTAGACTTCGACGAAAGGCGCGCCGCGTTCGCCAGCGGAACAGCGCGCCGGCATGAAACATGAGTGCGCAAACGGCCGCCGTTCCCGCCGATTTCACGCCTATTTCAACTCGCTTACCGGAACGTCGAAGCGAGCTGTGTTCACCACGCCTTTGCTCTGAAACTGCACCCACACCCGATACGTGCGCACGCGCGGAAACGTGACATTGAACTGAATGTCCGGGCCGCCGTCCGCGATAAACGGATGAGTGTGGATCAGGTCTTCCAGATCGTCGCTCGCTACCAACATGTGGCCCCATGCGCCCAGGTATTTTTCGAATCCATCGGCAGGAGAAATATGGAAGTGCAACTGCGTTTTCATCCCGACGATGGGCTGGGGAGGCTCGGTTTGAAACTCAACATGAAGATTCTCGGTGTTTTTCGCGCTGTAGTCGCGCGAAATCGAGGGCGGCGCCGAAGGACCACCGGCCACGAAAACCGTTTTGGCGATCAACTGAGGAGTGGCGCCGTCGGGATAAAAATCGCCCAGGATGCGATACATCCCCGGCTTCGGAAAACGCTCTTCATAGCGGAAGCTGCCGTCGGGTTCGAAAATAGGATGATCGTGAACGAAATATTGCAAATCTTGACTCACGATGAACATATGGAACAGCTTCTCATGGACTAATTGGAAGCTGATCACCGGCCTGTCTTTCCAAGGATCGTGAACGAAAAACTCGATCCTGGTGGTTTCGCCGGGCTTGATGGCGCGAGGCGTCGTGACCATGTCCATGTGATATTCGGCGCGCTCGGGAATGCCGGAAAGCAACTTCATGCCACACCGCGGACAAACGCCTGGAACGTTGGAGCGCACGTCCGGATCCATAGGACACACCCAAACGGTTTCCTGTCCCCACAAAAGGCCGAGGAGCAGGAGGAGCGAGGCGACGCAAGGGATCACTCGTCCCATGTCTTCAACTATAGACCAATCGAGCGTAAGGCGGGCATCACGTTTCGCTAGTACCGGATCGCGATTCAGCGCAAGGAAACTATGCTGGTGAGCCAGTCCGGTTGGAGCCGGCTGGCCCGTGTTTCCACCGGCGCGGCGTCTGGATCGGGCGCCGGCTTGTGCTGAAGAGCGACCACTAAGTACCGCAAACCTTCATAGCTCCGCCAATACCAGTTGTGGCGGATAAAATCGCTTCGAAAGCCCAGGATCTGACGGCGCAAAATCAACTGCCATCTTTTACCGTGCACGGGTAAAGTTTGTGCGAGGGGCGGGGGGTCTGCAGGCGGTTGACATCGGTTCAGGCGAACCACCGCCAGGCGGCCGTCGGTTTCCATCTCGTCTCCGGTCGCATTCGTCAGCAAATGTGGGGTATCGGCGCGTTCCCACGAATCCGCGATGTCCACACAGTTGGTGAACGTCAAATCGTCAACGACCTTGTCGCGCTCCCGATCCACCAGCCGGGCTACTTCGTGGGTGAGCAATCCGCCGCCGGGGCGCAAAAACGCGAAGTCCACGTCGCGCGTCGCCGCTCCCGTCCAGAGGGCGCGTCCGTCCGTCATTTGCGCTTGTTCCCACAAGCGTATGTGGTGGCGCTTCGCCGTATCGTTAAAGCCTTTCTGCCAGGACATATCGGCCGGAACGTCGTTCAATAGCAACGGAGTCATCGGGGCATCCGGAGAGCCTCGGCCCTCGACCACCGCGACGATGCTCGAAAGCCGAGAGCGAATCGAGACGGGCCGCGCTTCGGTCCAACCCGCCGCGAGGAAAGCCGCCGCGACTTCCTCTCGTGAGCCGATGATGGCCACATTGACCACATCCGAGGGACGGCCCGAGGAAGCCTCGGTGCGGTCCGGGAGCCCAGCGATGACCGGGTCCAGCGCCATCCGCTCGCCGCGGGTGAATTCTCGAGGGCCGGGAGGAAGAACGTTCGCGGCGCGGGAGTCTTTCTCCTCCGCGCGATTTGCCCCCAGCGGATCGGTGAGGGCAAGTGTCAACTCGGCTCCGACAGGAAGAAAAATCTCGGGTTCGGGGACCTGAAGCACCAGCGAGTTTACCGCCCAGATCGCGGGCTCCGCGTGAGTCGCCAAAAGCAAGGCGTCGCGAATGTAGTGCGCCGCGCGATTGCCCACGCTGGCGGTGGTGCGGACCTCGTGGATTTCGCCCGACGGCGTCACTTCCTCGCGGCCATTGTCGACGGCGATCAAACGAGCCGAAATCGGGCCTGCCTCTCCTCCTGGCGCCGCAATCGAATCGAAGTCCAGTTCCAGGGAAGCCGTTTCATGAATTAGGCCCAGTCCAACACGGCGCACGGATTTGACTTCACCCTCAAGCTTGCTGCCGGCCGGAAAAACGACGGCGCCTCCCGCGGCTTCCGGCGCGTTCAGCGGCGCGATCAGCATGGCTTCCACGCGCGCCCCCGGACGGCTGGCGAACGAGCCCACGGGAGTCGTCAAGCGGACGTGTAACAGAGAGCCGTCGGGAGCTTGAGAGCCTCCGAGCATTCGAACCGCGAACAGGAGCGAGTAGAGGGGCGGCATAGACAAAATACTCAGCATAGTTTATATCGGCGCCGAGCAGGTTGTGGATCGGAAACCGATCTCGGCTGTTTCAGTTTTTTCATCGGACGTCTTCTCCGCGCCCACGCGCCGAAACCATCAAAAGAGGTGCTCGTCTGTACGCCAGGCAGCGTCGGAACTTCGGCGAAAGCATGCTGCGCGAACGCAAGATCGGCTCGGCCGCTTTGGCGCGAGCTTAAAAGCTGCCCGGCCGCCTGGGGACTAGCATTTTACGACAATTGACAGGCGCCAGGTACCGGAGTATCCTAAATCTAGGACCGAATCGGTCGGAGAGGACCATTCCGGTCCAATTGGGAATGCTTAAGCTCACAAAGAAGGCCGATTACGGGCTCATCGCACTCTGCCATTTGGCGGCGCGGGAATTCCGCGGCGCGCCGGTCGCGAGTGCGTCCGCCAAGGATATCGCGGAAGCTTACCGGATTCCCTTACCTTTACTTTCCAAAGTATTGCAAAAACTGGCCCGGGCCGGTCTGCTCATCTCCGAGCAAGGCGCCAACGGAGGCTACCGGTTGAGCCGGAGTCCCCGGGACATCACCACGATGGAAGTGATCCGGACCATCGACGGCCCGATCATTTTAACCCACTGCTTTACCGAGCATGAAGGCCAGGTGGAGTGCACCCAAAGCGCCCTTTGCCCGGTTCGCGAGCCGCTGCGTAAAGTTCACGAGGGCGTATTAAGGTTGCTTACGGGAATCAGCATAGCGGACCTCGCCGAAAACGATCCGCAGTTCCCCTCCATCCAAGCGATGGTGGCCAGCATCCAACCATCTATGCCGACTATGCCGAGATTAGGATCTGAAACGCCATGAAACTTCCGATCTACATGGATAATCACGCCACCACGCCGGTGGACCCGCGCGTGTTCGAGGCGATGCGGCCGTATTTCACGTCGACCTTCGGGAACGCCGCCAGCCGCAACCACAGTTTCGGATGGGAAGCCGAGGAAGCCGTGGAAAAGGCGCGGAAGCAGATCGCCTCAATTATCGGCGCGACGGCAAAAGAGATCGTTTTCACCAGCGGCGCGACGGAATCGAATAACCTCGCGATCAAAGGCGTCTTTGAGATGTATGCCGAAAAAGGCAACCACATTATCACCGCCGCCACCGAGCACAAGGCTGTGCTCGACACCTGCAAGCGCTTGGAGAAGGAAGGCGCCAAGGTCACCTATCTTCCCGTGCAGCAGAATGGCTTGATCGATCTGGATCAGCTTCGCGCCGCGATCACGGACAAGACGATCCTGATCACCATCATGTACGCTAACAACGAAATCGGCGTGCTGCAGCCCGTGGCCGAGATCGGGAAGATCGCGAAAGAGCGCGGCGTGCTGTTCCATAGCGACGCGACGCAGGCCGTTGGCAAGGTTCCAGTAGACGTGGGCAAGGAAGGGATCGACATTGCATCCATCAGCGCTCACAAGATGTACGGGCCGAAAGGCGTGGGCGCGCTGTACGTTCGCCGGCGCAATCCGCGCGTGCAGTTGACGGCGCAGATCGACGGCGGCGGGCATGAGCGCGGCATGCGTTCCGGCACGCTGAACGTTCCGGGAATCGTGGGACTGGGAGCGGCTTGCGAAATCGCGCAAAAGGAGATGCCGGAGGAATCGAAGCACCTGGCTTATCTGCGCGACAAGTTGAAGGATCGCCTGCTGGCAGGGCTCGACGAGGTTTACATCAACGGAACAACCGAACACAGGCTGCCCAACAATCTGAATATCAGCTTCGCGTATGTGGAAGGCGAAAGCCTGCTGATGGGGATCAACGATGTCGCGGTTTCGAGCGGCTCGGCTTGCACGTCGGCGACGTTGGAACCCAGTTACGTTTTGAAAGCGCTGGGCGCGGGCGACGACCTGGCGCACTCCTCCATCCGGTTCGGCCTCGGCCGTTTCAATACGGAAGAGGAAGTGGATTACGTTACGGAAAAAGTGATCGACGTGGTGAAGAAACTGCGCGAGCTTTCGCCATTGTATGAGATGCACAAGGAAGGAATCGATCTGACCAAGGTCCAGTGGACCGCGCATTAGATCGCTAAAGGAGAGTCACATGGCTTACTCGGACAAAGTACTGGATCATTACAATCACCCGCGCAACGTCGGCTCGCTGGATAAATCCGACCCCAACGTCGGCACCGGGATGGTCGGCGCGCCGGAATGCGGCGACGTGATGAAGCTTCAGGTGAAAGTCAACCCGGAAACCGGCGTCATCGAGGACGCGAAGTTCAAAACCTTCGGGTGCGGCAGCGCGATCGCCAGTTCGTCTTTGGCGACGGAGTGGCTGCGGGGCAAGACGGTCGACGAAGCTCTTCAGATCAAGAACACCGATATCGTGAACGAGCTGAGCCTGCCTCCGGTGAAGATCCACTGTAGCGTGCTGGCCGAAGACGCGATCCGCGCAGCGATTGGAGATTACAAAAAGAAGGCCGATAGCCGCACGCCGGCCGACGCCACCGCGTAAGTATGGTCACCGTCACGCCCAAAGCCGTCGAGAAGATCCGCCAGGCGTTCGAGCGCGAGGGCGTCTCGGGAGGCTTGCGCCTCGGCGTGCTGGGCGGAGGCTGCTCCGGATTGAGCTACCTGTTCAAATTCGATCCCAAGCAGCGCCCGACCGACAACGTTCTGGATTTCGAAGACGTGAAGGTGTTCATCGATCCCAAGAGCATGATCTTTCTGGACGGAATGACGTTGGATTGGAAGGATTCGCTGATCCACTCTGGGTTCGTCTTCGATAATCCACACGCCAAAAAAAGCTGTGGCTGCGGCACATCCTTTTCGGCTTGATGAGCCTTGAGATCAGGCTTGCGGCGGCTGAAGCCGTCCTTGCAGGCTAAAGCCTGCTCCACCCAGCAATGATGCGCTACTACGAAGCACTCGGCCTGGAGCCCACGCTTTCCCTCGACCTCGAAGATTTAAAACAGCGCTTCTACGGGAGGAGCCGCCTTTGGCATCCCGACCGGTTCACCCGCGCGGCGCCGCTGGAGCGCGATCGCGCTCTTGATATGACCGCGATTCTGAACGATGCCTTCCGCATCTTGCGCGACCCTGTAAAGCGTGCGGAGTATTTCCTGAAAGAACACGGAATCGAGCTTTCGGGAGATCCTCCGTCCGAACTGCTCGAAGAAGTTTTCGATCTCAACTTGATGCTCGAAGAACTGCGTGAGGGCCACCGCTCCGTGCGCCGCGATCTCGATGCCGCGCGCGAGCGTTTCTCCGGTATGCTGACGGAAATCGACAAGAGCCTGGAGGATCATTTCTGCGCTTATGACATCTCGCGGGATCGCGTGATCCTCGGCGAAATCCGCGCCACGTTGAATCGCCGGAAATATATTTCGAACCTGGTCCGCGACGTCGACCAACAACTCAATGTCCACTCTCCAAATTGATTTCGGTCACGCCCCTTCCAAAATAGTCGGCATCGACCTCGGAACCACCAACAGCCTGGTGGCCGTGATGGATCTTACCGGCCCGCGCATTCTTTCGGGCATCGTGCCCAGCGTCGTTTCCGTGCGTCGCTCGGGCGAAGTGATTGCCGGCGCCGAAGCGCGTGAATCCTTGATCGCCCATCCCGAGCGCACCGCTTATTCGGTGAAGCGGCTGATGGGCCGCGGCCTCTCGGATGTCCAGGAAGAACTCCGGCTATTTCCCTTCCGCGTCGCCGAAGGGAGCGAATCGGTGCTGAAGCTGCGCCTGGGCGACGCGACCATGACGCCGCCCGAAATTTCCGCGCACGTTCTTCGCAAGTTGAAGCTCGACGCCGAAGCGGCCTTGGGACAACCCGTCACGCAGGCGGTGATTACCGTTCCCGCATACTTCAACGACGCGCAAAGGCAGGCGACCAAAGACGCTGGACGCATAGCGGGCCTCGATGTTCTCCGGCTGGTGAACGAGCCGACGGCCGCCGCGCTGGCCTACGGCTTAGACAAGCGCAAACAAGGCGTCGTTGCCGTGTACGACTTGGGCGGAGGCACGTTTGACATTTCGATCCTGCGCTTGCACGACGGGATTTTCGAGGTGCTGGCCACCAACGGCGATACGCATCTGGGCGGCGACGATATCGACCACCTGCTGCTGGATATCGCGCTAGAAGATATCAAAAGCGAATGGGGCGAGGATATCTCGCACGATAGCGCGGCTGTGCAGCTTCTGCGCCGCGCTGTGATCAAAGCCAAAGAAGAACTATCGTTCGCGCCACAGGCGTTCATCGACCTGGAATATGGCGGCAAGAAATATCAGCGCGAGATCGCGCTCGATCTTTTCAATCGCCTGATCCAGCCCATTGTCGACCGTACGCTCGATCGCTGCCGTGCCTGCCTTGCCGACGCGAAACTGGAAGTCGAAAAGCTCGACGAGGTCGTGCTGGTCGGCGGCTCGACGCGCATTCCGTTGGTTCGATCCGAAGTCGAAAAGCTGTTCCGCGCGCGCCCCCATACCGAACTGAATCCCGACGAAGTGGTCGCCATGGGCGCGGCGGTGCAGGCCGGCATTCTTTCGGGCGAAGTAAAAGATCACCTGTTGCTCGACGTAACGCCGCTTTCGCTCGGCATCGAGACCATGGGTGGGCTGGTGTCGAAGTTGATTCATCGTAACTCCACCATTCCCGCATCCGCCACCGAGACGTTCACAACCGGCGTGGACGGACAAACCAACGTTCTAATCCATGTGGTGCAGGGCGAGCGCGAACTGGTGAAGGACTGCCGCAGCCTCGCCCGCTTCGATCTGAAGGGCGTCGCGCCGATGCCGGCCGGGATGGCGCGCATTGAAGTGCGGTTTTTGATCGACGCCAATGGTATTTTGAATGTCACCGCGCGCGATCTGCAGACCGGCAAGGAGCACAGCGTGGACGTGAAACCCTCCTACGGCTTGACGGACGAACAGGTCGAAGCGATGATTCTGGAATCATTCGAAAAGGCCGAGGAGGATTTAGCCGCGCGCCAAGTCCGCGAGGCGCAGGTGGAGGCTGACGCCGTGCTGACGGCCACCGAGCGCGCCCGCAAGGAGCCCGGGTATCTCGAGCTGACCGAAGAAGAGCGCGCCGCCATCGACCGCGCGATCAATGAATTGCTGGTGGTCTATCACGGCCAAGACCATGAGCTGATTCGGGCGAAAATCGATCAACTGGACGTGGCGACGCAGAAGCTGGCCGAGATCATCATCGGCTCGACGGTGGGGGCCGCGCTGAAGGAGGGCGACAATGCCTAAGCTGAACTGGAACACGCTCGACGACGTCGGCTTCGCGCTCTACGAGAAGTTCCCCGATATCGACCCAGCCACGATCCGCTTCACAGATCTGCACAAATGGATCACGGAACTCGAGGGCTTCGACGACGACCCCATGAAGTCGAACGAAGCCAAGCTGGAACGCATTCAGATGACATGGATGGAAGAATACAACGAAGGCCGATAGCGGCAAGTCTGCTGCTATTTCTGACGCTTCCGGCCCTTGCCGCCGGGCCGGGGCTCACTAGCGATCAGCAAATCGTCGCCGGCCGGATCTCCGCCGCATCGCTGCGCGGGAATCTTTCGTTCATCGCTTCCGATTCATTGGAAGGCCGCGCCACGCCCTCGCGTGGGCTCGATTTGGCTGCCGAATATATCGCTGCGCAGTTCCGCCGCGCCGGGCTTGAACCGGTGGGCGGAGACGATTATTTCCAGACCGCGACCTTGAAAACGGGAACCGCGAAGAATGTCGTCGGATTGCTCCGCGGCTCCGACCCGGAACTGAAGAATACCTACGTCATCCTGAGCGCGCACTACGATCACCTGGGCATGAAGCCAAATGGCGAGGATCGGATCTACAATGGAGCAAACGACGACGGTAGCGGAACCGTCTCGGTGATGGAGATTGCGTCGGCGCTCGCGGCGTTGCCCGTTCACCCCAAGCGCAGCATTCTGTTTGTGGCATTTTATGGCGAAGAGCGGGGCCTCCTTGGCTCGCGCTACTATGCGAGCCACCCGCTATTTCCGCTGGACCGCACCATCGCGGATGTGAACCTAGAGCAAGTGGGCCGGACCGATGCGACGAATGGTCCCCAAGCGGGCAGAGGCTATCTCACCGGCTACGACTATTCCGATCTAGGCCCCATTCTTTCCCGCGAGGCTAAGTTCTCCGGGTTCCAAATTTCCGACGACGCTTCCACCAAGGAAGACTATTTTGTCCGCAGCGACAATCTGCCGCTTTCGCAAGCGGGTGTGCCATCCACGACGGTGTACGTCGCGGCCGATTTTCCCGATTACCATCGCGTAGGCGATGAATGGCAAAAGATAGACTATGACAACATGGCCTCGGTCGACCGCGCCGTGGCGTTGGGTCTGTTGCGGCTCGCTTCGGAGGCTCCGCCGCCGCAGTGGAACATTGCGAATCCCAGGGCGCGCCGCTATGCGGAAGCCGTGCGGCCGCCGAAGCAGTAAGCTGTAATTGGGTGAACCATGAAAGTCGCGTGGATCGCATGTTTAGGCCTCCTGGCCGGGGCCGCCCCGCCGCCCGCGCCCAAAATCATTGCCGTGGATGTGGACGGGATGATCAGCCCGATTACGGTGGAGATCATCGGACACGCGCTGGATCGGGCGGCTCAGCAAAATGCGGCGGCCGTGCTGTTGCGGCTGAACACGCCCGGCGGCCTGATGGACTCAAGCCGCGAAATCGATTCGAAAATCGTCTCGTCGCGCGTGCCGGTGATCGCCTACGTCACGCCCAGCGGCGGCCGCGCGGCGAGCGCAGGCTTTTTCCTGCTAGAGGCCGCCGACGTGGCGGCGATGGCGCCTGGAACGAATACGGGCGCGTCATCGCCGGTGCTGCTCTCCGGCCAGTTGGACCCGGTGATGCGCAAGAAGGTCGAAAACGACGCCTCGGCCTGGTTGCGAAGCATCGTTTCCAAGCGCGGCCACAACGCCGATCTTGCCGAGCAGACCATTCGCGACGCTAAGGCCTTTTCCGAAAATGAGGCTCTCGACGACCATCTGGTCGATATCGTCTCGCCGGATGAGCGCCAGCTTATGGCGCGGCTCGACGGAAGGACCGTGACGAGGTTCGACGGTACAACGCAAACGCTTCATACGGCCAATGCCGGGATCGAGACCTACCAGCCGTCCGCGCGGGAGCGGATCGCCGACGCCATCGCCGATCCCAACATCGGCTTTATCCTGCTGGCGCTGGGCGCGGTGGGGATTTACGTCGAGTTCACGGCCCCAGGGCTGATTTTTCCGGGGGTGATCGGCGGCATCCTGGCGCTGCTGGGATTGTCGTCGCTTTCGGTGCTGCCCATCAACTGGATCGGAGCGGCGCTACTGATGCTGGGAGCGGCCCTGTTCGTTCTAGAAGCGCAGTTCACCTCGCACGGAATCTTGGGAATCGGTGGAACGGTGGCGATGGTGCTGGGCGCGCTGCTGCTTATCAATGGCCCCCCCGAGGTGAGAATCCATCTTTCCACCGCCCTCGCTGTCTGCATCCCGTTCGCTATTATCACGATGTTCCTGATGACGCTGGCGCTCAAGGCTCGCCGCAACAAAGTGGTGATGAGCGACGGCGGAATGCTTGACGAAATCGGGGAAGTTCGAACTCCTCTGGCTCCTTCGGGCAAGGTCTTCGTGCGCGGAGAGTATTGGGAGGCGGAGTCCTCGCGGCCGGTGGACGTGGGCGCGCAAGTGCGCGTCATCGGCGTGGATGGATTGAAGCTCCGCGTAGAGCCAAAAACACCGGCCTGATCCCGGCTAGCAAACCCCAAAACTCTGATATGCTACGAGGGACTTTTGGGAGGTCCGCGCGATGAGACTGCGTTCCATGGCTCTTTCCGCCGTTAGCGGAGCCGCGCTGTTCCTGGCCACGCCCGCGTTCCCGCACCACAGCAACGTGGCGTTCGAGGTGACGAAGGTGGTCACCATCACGGGAGTCGTGAAGGAGTTTCAGTGGCGGAATCCTCACACCTGGGTGCTCCTGACCGTGGACGACGGTAACGGCCACAAAGCGGATTGGTCCGTGGAGGGACGCGCTCCGGGCGTGTTGCTGCGGGCCGGCTGGACGAAGAATTCCCTCAGGCCTGGCGAGAAGATCACTGTGGATATGAGTCCGGCCAAGGACGGCTCAACCACCGGCCTGATTGCGCGCGTGACAAAGGCGGACGGCACGATTCTCGCCAATGCCCCGCCGGCTACTCAATAGAAGCGACGGCGGGAGGGCGTGATGAATATCGCGAAAACGATGCCGCTGTTCGGCCTGGTTGCAGGCCTTGCGCTGGCGCAAGTACAAGCTCGGAACCAAGGCGCGATGCCCGATTTTTCGGGCGTTTATTATCCGATCAATCCTTTCGGCCGCGGCGCAGTGGGAGGAGCAGGCGCGGCGAAGGGCGCGAGCAAACAGAAAGGGCCGGCGGCGAGACCCACCCAATCCGCTCCGCTCTCGGACGGATCTCAAGGGCGATCGCCCGACGAGCCATCGCTCACGCCGGAGTATCTGGCCAAGTGGGAAGTGATGCGGAAATCACGCATGGCTGGCTCATCGGAGTATGACAACACGGCCAAGTGTCTTCCACCGGGCATGCCGGCGATGATGAGCATGGCGTATGGAATGGAGGTGATGCAGACCAAGGATAAAATCACCTTCTTCAGCGAACTGAATGACGCGCTGCGCCGCGTTTACCTGGACGGGCGCAAGGCTACGCAAAAAGTGTTGGACGATCCGACTTACGCCGGCTATTCGACGGGCCACTGGGAAGGAGACACGCTGGCGGTGGATACGGTCGCGCTGCACCCGAATTCCTTCATCGAAGGATTTACGCCGCACAGCGACGCCATGACTGTCAAGGAGCGCATCCGGCTGACCGCACCCGGTCTATTGGAAGACGGGATCACAGTAACCGATCCGAAGGCGCTCACGAAGCCTTGGAGCACAGTGAAGACCTACCGGAAAGCTGGCCCCGGAAAGGATGAGCTGCGCGAGTTCGCTTGCGCGGAAGGGCTGGCCGACGCCAAGTAGGCCACGTCTGTATACTCGCGTTGAGGTCTACTGAATGCGTAATTTCGGCCGGCTAATTTGTTGCTGCTCAATCGCATTTCTGGGCGGTAACGCCTACTCCCAGATTCTGCTCGACGGTGAGTGGAAACCCCAATATCACGAAGATCAGATCGAGCGCATCCCAGGCCCGGATCTCGGCGATTATCTCGGGCTCCCCATCAACGATGCGGCGCGCCTCAGGGCCGAGAGTTGGAACGCGTCGCGCCTGACGTTGCCGGAAGAGCAGTGCCGAGTCCACGTCGCCCCCTATATTTATCGAGGTCCCCTCGACCTGCGGATCTGGCAGGAAAAGGATCCCGATACGCAGCAGGTGATTGCGATCAAGAACTACATCAGCACCTGGTCGCAATTTCGAACTATCTGGATGGACGGACGGCCGCACCCACCCGACTACGCGCCGCACACCTGGATGGGATTCTCCACCGGCAAATGGGAGGGCGACATCCTCACCGTCGAGACGACGCATCTGAAAACCGGATGGGTGCGGCGCAACGGCGTCGCCATGAGCGATCGCGCCACTCTGACGGAACACTTCATTCGGCACGGCGATCACCTGACTCACGTAACGATCCTGAAGGATCCTGCATACCTGACCGAGCCGCTCGTGAAGAGCGAAGATTTCATTCTCAATCTGCACGCCAGCGATGCGTCGTGGGTATATCACTGCCGGTCGGTAGTCGAAATCGCGAGTCGGCCCAAAGGCGACGTGCCACATTATCTGCCCGGTGAGAATCCGTTCATGTTGGAATTTCCGCAGCGCTTCGGAATCCCGGAAAACGCGGCGCTCGGCGGGCCGGAGACAATGTATCCGGAATACCGGCTAAACATGAAAAAGTCAACGTCGGGCGGGGTGACGAAAGATCGATTGGCGCCGCTCCCGGCTCAGCCCGCCAGTATCCAAACTCAGAAAGTTCAAGGCAACGTGTATCTCCTTGTCGGCGATGGAGCGAATGTGTTGGTGCAGATCGCCGACCAGGGCGTACTGCTGGTGGATACGGGCCGTTCGGATTTATCGGCGAAAATGCTGAGCGCCGTACGTAGCATTTCGCCGCACGCCCCGCGCTGGATCCTCAACACTTCGGCGGACGCGGACCACGTGGGCGGCAACGCGGCTGTGGCGAACATTCTTGGTTCTTCGCGGAATATCGAACTGGTTAATACGCCGTTTTCAACCGCCGTGCAGAACGTGGACATCGTCGCAAGCGATGCCGTAGCGGGCCGGATGAGCGATTTTCCTTCCGGGGCGTGGCCGACGGAAACGTACATCGGCGGCGAGGACGAAGTCTTTTTCAACGGCGAAGCGGTCGAGATGGTTCACACGCCCGCCGCGCACACCGATGGCGATAGCATCGTTTTCTTCCGGCGCTCCGATGTGATTGCCACCGGGGACCTGTTCGATGTGGATCACTATCCCCACATCGACCTGGCGCGCGGCGGTGGCTTACAGGGAGTTATCGATGGACTCAACAAAGTGATCGACCTCGCCATCCCCGCGGACACCGACGAAGGCGGGACCATGATCGTTCCCGGCCACGGCAGGATTTGCGATGAGATCGACGTCGTGGAATATAGGGACATGCTGACCATCGTCCGCGATCGTCTCCTGGCCATGATCAAAAAAGGCATGACGCTCGAACAGATCCGCGCGGCGAGGCCGACGCTCGATTACGATCCTTTATACGGCTCTGTTAGCGGGCCCTGGACGACGGATATGTTTGTCGAGGCGGCATATAAGAGCTTGATGTCCGCGCACTAGGTGGGGCGCGCAAGGCGGCTTATACCGGCGCCTACGAGACCGCCGACGCCGCCCAGTACGATTCCAGGCAGGATCAGTACCACAGGCAATTCGAAGGCTTCGCCCAACCCGCCGCTGTCCTGAATAGCGCTCATCGTACCCGGGTCATGCCACGTGGCAAAGAGCGCCGCGTTGCCGACGATGCTAAGCGCGGCCGCAATGGCTGTGGTTACAAAGCCGGCAATTGCGCCTGCTGTGAACGAACGAGACTGCCAAGCCGTCCGGAATCCCACCGCGAGCAGGAGGGCCGCCGCAATGGCTGTAGATATGTGTGAGCGAGTCTGGAAATCATTCGTCGGGCGGAACCAATCTAGCGCGCTCCTTGCGACAAAAGCGCCGGCGAACAAAGCAGCCCAGGCAAATACGCTTCGCAGTGCGAACCCGGCGACCTGTTTCAAGTACCAGCGATCGGCGCTGGCTAGTCCGCAATTTGGGAGAATGCTGTCCCTGTATTGCTCCAGCAAATCTCCAGCAACGCTGGCAAAGGCATCAGCCTTGAGAAAGATCCGAAGCGTCGCTTCGGCCCACACTGGTGGACGTGTTCTCATGCGTGTCCTTTCAATGGCGACGGGATTCCACACCATAGACGCTCAACGGTCTTGCGGGCCTGGTTGAGGGCGAAGACACCCGACGATTTCAGTTGATAGTAGCGGCGTGGCCGGCCGGCGCGAATAACCGTTCCGGGACCAAATTGGGATCGGACCAGGCCTTTATTCTCCAGGCGTTCGAGCGTCGCCTGCACGGCTCCAGGAGCCACTTCGCGTCCCAGGCCTTCTTCGACCGTGCGCAGGATGGCGCGTCCGTACGCCTCATCGCCCAGCCGAACGATCGCCAGCAGAACCGCTTGTTCGAAGGTGCCCGGAATTTCTGCCATGCGCTTATAAGCTACAATGTAGTCTTAAGTCGGCCAAATGTCAATACCCGAATCCGATTGAGTTCACCTATCTGACGGTCTGTCGATGCTGAGCGTATCGATTATGCCACGGGTCGCTTCAATCTTCAGACCCAGTTGCGCCTGCAAAGCTACGAAGAAGCCGGGCTTAGCTGAATCGGATGGTCCGGGTGGCAGTTCGCCTCTGAATTGGTTTTCTTCCGGAGTCCATTTCAAAAAGAAAACCGGGCGTTGAGCTGGCCGGTGCGCGGACCCGCGTCGCCGGTGACCGCGCCGAAGATCGGCGAAGTGATCGCCGCCGTCGGATTGTTGTAATTCACGTGATTGAGTGCGTTCAGCCAGTCTCCCCGAAGTTCCAGGCGCATACGTTCGTTTATGGCGAATGTCTTGCCGAGCGAGGTGTTGATGGTCCACTGGCCGGGCCCGTGAACCTGCGACGGATTTTCGGTTCCGGCTCGCTGGGTTGCGTTTGTGGCGGCGTAGGTGGGCACAGGCGCGAAAGCGGCTTTGTTCAAAAATACACGCGTAATGCGATAGTTCGAGAACATTGGATCGCCCCCCACGAAGTCCGGGCGGCTATTGGCGATGCCCGAAGGCTGCGTGATCCGTAACGCCTGGCCCGACCGCGCGGTAATAATCCCCGAGATCTGCCAGCCGCTGAATGCATGTTTCAACAATTTCCTGCTATTGGAGAACCACGGCAGCGTGTAAATTACGTTCGCGGCGTAGCGATGGCGAGCTTCCTGCGACAAAGGCTCACGGTCGAGGAACGGGTGGAAGAAATCCTGAGTCACGAACACGTCGGCATTGACGAAGCTTGAGCTAAGCGCGCCGCCCTGGTCCGCCCAACCTTTACTCAACGTGTAATGGAAATCCATGCCAAGGTTGCGGCTGAACCGCTTCCGCACGGAGGTCTGGAACGCGTTGTAAACCATTGTCTGCTGGCTGGTGATGTAATAGCCGCTCGGAGTTCCCAGCGCCGGATTGGGACGCAGTCCGGTCTGCCGGTCGAACGCCTGAGCCAGCGGAAGCTGCATGGGGAAATCCGCGCCGTCGGTACGGAAATAACCGGCTTCGAGCATCCAGTCGTTCCCAATCGACCGCTCCACATCGAGCATGGTCTGAATCGTGTAGGGGTTCTTCAAGTTGGTATTGATGAGCGAATAGACCGTAGGTTTCCCGTTGCTGTCTTTCAATTGGATCGCTTGCAAGTCGGTGGCGTACATGGGCCATTTGATGCCGCGCGTGGCGGCGTCGGTTTTGTTCCAACTCACGGTTCCGGGAATGAACGGATCGGAGACCTGGTTTTGAAAGAGCGCCAGAAGCTGCGGGCTGAACAGAACGCCGCTGCCTCCCCGCACCACCGTCTTCGCCTTGCTGTCCACAGTCCAAGCAAAACCGACGCGCGGAGCGATATTGATCCAATCGGCGTTATAAGGCGTGTGGGGATCGACCGGCGCGCCGAAATCCATCTTGGCGAGAGACGTGGGCGGACTTAAGTTGTAAATCTCCGCGGCGCGGCTAGTGGTGGGCTGGAATGTCGCCGCCGGATAAAAATCCTGGCGAATGCCGAGATTCAACACGAGGCGCTTGTTCACGCGCCAGTCGTCCTGGATGAACCCGCCGAACTCGTCCAGGTGGCCGTCGTGCGGCGGTTGGCCGGAGATTAGAGTCACCGTGCTGGGATTGTTGGCCAGCAGATCGGGGATGGTCTGGTAGACGTAGTTGGTGTTCTGGGGATTGTCCTTGTACCCTGCCTGGCGCGACCAGTCGATGCCCGCCTTGAGATTGTGCGCGCCGATCACCCGGCTCACTTTTTGTTCGCCGCTGAAGGCGCGTCCGTGCAGCGTCAGGACTTCGGAACTCGGCGTGGTGAACATACCGCTCACGCTGAATAAGCCGATACGATTGCCGACGGAAGTGAGATCCGAAGGGGCCGTCGATCCCGGCACAGTCTGAAACCAGAAGGACTGTTCGCGGTCCAGGCCGGTCTTGTTCCAGCCGAAGCGAGTTTCCGAAACCCACGAGCCGCGCGAGAGCACATACTGCGCGGCGATGCGGTCCTGCTGGTTCAGGAAGCTTTGGTTGTTGCTCTGGCCGACATAGATGGACGGATTGACGGTGGTGGGCCGCATGCGGCTGTAGGTCACCGACAGGTTGCCGCCCAGAATAGTCACATCGCCCTTGGCCATCATGGCGTTCTCGTGCCGCGTTTGCTGTTTGGCGTCGGTGTACTGCCCCACGTTGGCGTTGATTGCCTGGTTGGGCGCCGGGAGAGGCGCAAGGGCGATGGTCGTCTCGGGATACGGGAGCGCGGCCACGATCTGATCCTTCAACGCTTGCGTCGGCACCGTGCCGGTCACGATCACGCCCGCGTTTTCGCGGTACCCCTCATATGCCCCGAAGAAAAACGCGCGGTTGCGCACGATGGGACCTCCCACCGATCCGCCGAACTGGTTGAACCGGTCCTCGGGCTTAGCTGAGGTGGACGGCAGGAATGTATCGCGGGCGAAGAAAGCCTCGTTCTGGTAATTCTCAAAGGCCGAGCCGTGAATCTGGTTCGTACCGGAGCGGGACAGGAAATTGATCTGTCCGCCCACCACGCCGCCGTACTCGGCTGGCAGAATGCCCTTGATCACCTGGACCTCGGCCACCGCCTCCACGCTCATGATGCTGATCTGGCTTTGCCCGCCGTACTGGCCCATCCCGCGCGTCTCAGGGTTGGCGACCGCGCTAGTGCCATCGACCGTGATGGTGCTGCCGCCTTCCGCCACGCCATTCAATCGGATATTTCCGTTGCCGGCCAAGCCAACCGAAGCATCCGCGGCGCCTGGGGCGAGAGTCACCAGGTTAATCAGATTGCGGCGCGGGAGGGGCAGCTCGGTGACCTGTTGGCTGCCGAGCGCTTCCTTCTGCGCCGCCGACGCGGTCTCGACCAGCGGCGCGGTCTCCGCAACAGTGACGTTTTCGCTGACCTGCCCCAATTCGAGCGTGAAGGTTTGCCGCAGGATCTGGCCCGCGCCCAGCTCCAAGCCCTGGTTGGTGGAAGTTTTGAAACTCGCTAGCTCGATCTTGACGGTGTAGAGACCGGAGGGCAGGGCGGGCGCCGCAAATTCGCCGCGTTCATCGGTCATGACCTGCCGGGCAAGATTGGTGCCTTGATTGATCACCGTCACGTTTGCGCCGGGAAGCACCGCGCCGCTAGGATCGGCTACCGTCCCGTAGAGCGTCGCCGTAGTGACTTGCGCGTTCAATCGGCTCGCGGGGGTCAACCCGATGACAGCGATCAGGATCGTCAGTACAGAGCAAATGGGACGCATCTTTTCCTCCCTTTCAGCCACACCATCTTCCTTGCATTATCCGATCGAACTCGCTGGATTATGGTGGGGGACATTATACTATTTTTAGGAGTGCGTGCCGAATCGTTTCAGTTCATGTCTTCGCAACGGGCGGTAGCCCGCGGAAGACGATGATCCGAAACAACGAGCGAGTCCGACGACCGTCAGGGGGGAATATCCGCCGTGGCGGCCTTTCTATTTATGCTCATTTAAGGCCTCTGAACGGCGGAAGTTCCCGAACGTGTGCTGCTCACATGTCCGACACCTACATCTCGGGTTCACTGAAGAAAAATCAGTTAAGATGGCGTTCATGACGGCCAGCCGTATTCTCGTTCACTATGCCGCGATTTTCCTGTTTAGGTCGAGTCTGCCCGCCCAAAGTCAGCCGTCGCCGACAGTTCAGAAGCTCTTGCCACCCGGTGCAATGATTATCGAGACCGCGGATTTGAGCGCAGACGTGGGCAAACCCCGAAGATTGATCTTGTGGATGCAAAGCCCCGAAAAAATCTTGCGAGCCATCGATCATCCTGGGGAGTCGTACTGTGGAGACTCGGTCTATGGAGACCATTGGTACGGGCCAACTCGTCTTTCACTCATTGACGCAGGGAAGGGCAAAATGCTTAACACCGTCGAAGTCCCCGACTATTTTGAGCATCCCGGAGATGGCCACAGCTTTCCGATACCATTTTTCGTTCCGAATGACTTTTACTACGTTCCTAAGCCCAATTCCAAGAACGAAGGTGCACCCAAGATTCTCAACCTCAAAGACTTAACCGGAGAGGGATACCCAGGCCAGTTCGTGCTCTTTGAATACGAGTTCTGTGGAACTGCTCTTACGTCAGTGCTTGGGTATAGCCGAGTGTACGACAGAGCGGTTCAGTATCAGGTCGAACTCCGAGGGACCAATGACACGCTAAGTTTCGATACCTGGGTCGCAAGTATTTTCGGAAAACAACCGGTAAGTCCAGGACATTGGGACTTCACTTGGGACCCGGGACACGGCGCTAACCGGAAGATCCATGAGCAAGTATCGTTCGACTCCTTAGGCCAGTTATTTGTCGATAAGCAGGAAATCATCCCCAATCCCGCTGCGGTCCTTCCGAAATGATCCCAACGCTCGCAAACGGGGATCCGGCTCCCCACTTAGTCTCGGATCGACAGGCCTCTATCTGTTCGTGGGCGCCAAATCCATGGCAATGTTAAGGCACGAAAGAGGAACGGGATGGCGGGGCATGGGCGCCGCCTGTCATTCGCGGCACTCGAAGTTGCTCGCATCCTTCGGATCGCCTTGGCCCTTATAATATGCGTACTTGGGATATGCGCACAACGGCCGGCTCCGACCGGGAAAGGCTTTTCCGGTGGCGACCACAGAGTCTGGAGCAGTGCCCTTCTCCACCCAATTGACCGCGGCAGTCAGCAGGTCGAAATTGTCAAGGGCGAACTCGCCGCCTCGGCAGTGATACATGCCCGGCACCAGGAAGAGACGGCTCCAGTTCTGTACGTGGTCCATGCCGCCGTTGGCTTTGGCCATCCGCTGATAATAATCGAGGGTGTCCATGGCGGAGAATGCCTGGTCGCTCATTCCGTGATAAAAGAGCAGCTTGCCGCCGTGCGCCGAGAAGGTGCTCAGGTTCGTCCAGATCGTATCGGTGACTGCCTCCAGTGGGTCTCCCAGGAGCGAAAAGAGGCGCTGATCGATGTCGATACTCACGGGCGGCGCCGGAGCGCCGGCCGCTGGTGGATTAGCGGTCGGTTTCGGCAAAAGATTGGCTATACCCGCATCATAAGCATTCATGGGATAGACCAGGTCACCCCTCGAATCCCGAGGCCCTGCAAAGGCTTTTTTGATCGCAGCGGTCTGCTGCGAGGTCAGGCAGGAATCGTTCTTGCCGGCCTTGCACGTTAAAACATCGGGATCAAACTTGCAGGCCCGAGTGTTAAAGACCATACCGTCCTTTAATCCGTCATTAGCGTCGCACGCCTTCAGAATTCCATCGACGATCAACTTGATGTCGCTCTCGGAAAACACTTTGTTAGGCTGCGCCCTTCCGGCGTCGTCCTTGGGAGCAATCTGGTTGAAGGCGACCGCAGACCAAGTGTTTCCGATCCGGGAAAAGCCAGTCCGCATGGCGGGATCTCCCGAGATGACGCCGTCGAACTCGGCTGGATAGCGTTGCGTCATCAGCATGGCTTCCCGTCCACCCGTCGAGCAACCGGCAAAATAGGAATATCGAGGCGCCTGACCGTAATATTGGGCGATGATCTGCTTGGCGAGTTCCGCCACGCGGTCGACCGCAACTTGCGCAAAGTCGAGACTAGCCTGCTGATCTACATCATAGGTTCTGTCGAACGTGGCGCCTTTGTGGCCGGTATCGGTGGAGGCGACGGCAAATCCGCGCGCCAGTCCAGGGTTATCCCCGGCGGCTGCAGCGCCGACCGGCGGCCGAACAGTACCGTTATACCCTCCGCCGCCCTGGAACAAAAAGCGCTCATTCCAGTTGTCGGGCAGGGCAAGCGAGAAGCCGATACCGTAGGTTTTGCCGTCGGCGCCTCTGCGCTCATTGATCATGCCATCGGCTTGGCAGTGCGACGGGATCGTGGCTGACGTTGCCGACGTTTCCGCGGTAGATGCTTTGGGGGCGGAGGATGCGGGGATCGTTACAGCTTTGGTGATCACCATCGGCACGCCTGGAATTTTGAATTTAGTCAGGTCCGCGCACTTGCTCGATGTCTGTGCGTAGGCCATCGGGATCAGCACGAATGCCAGCCAGTAGGTTCTCATTTATACTCTCCTTCCAGCGAGCCGATTATATCAGCGGGTTACGCGCCGAGGTTTGAGGATCTACTAATAGGCCTCGCTTTGGTGTGTTCCGCAGGCCCGCCCTCTTTCGGGGGAAATTGCCCAGGAGCGCGACAGGCCAGAAAGGGCTCGGCGCGCGACTGCGAGGGCGTTGACGCTCGGACGCCTCTTCGATAGTATCGTTTCGAATGAGCGTTCGCCTCTTGAAATGGCTCAGTCTTGCAGCCGTAGCGACCGGCGCATGGAGTCTTTGGGCCGACGATCCCGCAACTGTGAAATCCGCTTCCGTGACCACCGGCGTGCCGCGCGTACCGCAAGCGAAGGCGATTATTCAGCAGTACTGCCTTGGCTGCCATAACGCCAAGTTAAAAACCGCGGGACTTCTGCTGGACACCGCGAACGTCGAGCGCGTCGGGGAAAATCCAGACCTGTGGGAAAAAGTGGCTCGCAAGCTTCGAACCGCTGAAATGCCGCCCGCCGGACGTCCACGACCCGATCCTTCCACCTACCGGTCTGTAGCCGCTGAACTTGAATCGGCTCTCGACGCGGCTGCGGCGGCTAAACCGAATCCTGGACGAGTACCTGTGCATCGGCTGAACCGTGCCGAGTACACAAACGCCATCCGCGATTTGCTTGCCCTGAATATAGATGGCAAGGCTTTACTTGCAGCAGACGATTCCGATCAAGACGGTTTTGACAATGTCGCCAGCATTCTCACGGTGTCCCAGGTTTTGCTCGAGAACTATCTATCGGCGGCGCATGCCATCAGCGCGCTCGCCGTGGGCGATCCATCGTTGCCGCCATCGGTTGAGACTTACAAATACTCCAAGTTGCTGGTGCAAGACGATCAGATGAGCGAGGATTTGCCGTTTGGCTCCCAAGGCGGCGGCGTGATCCGGCATACCTTTCCACTGAATGGCGAGTACACGATCAAGGTGCTGCTGCGCAGGCAGTTCTACGACTACATTATGGGCATGGGCGAGCCGCACCAGATAGACATTCGGTTGGACGGGGTCCGGATCAAGCGTTTTACCGTGGGAGGAGAAGCCAACGGAACGACCATGCCGGAGGGCTTCGCGGGAAACACACAGGGATCGCCCGAGTTTGAGGTCTATATGCATACAGCCGACGCTGGTCTCGAGGTGCGGATTCCCGTGAAAGCCGGCGAGCACGAGGTCGGTGTGTCCTTCATAACGCAATTATGGGAGCAGGAGGGCGTGTTACAGCCGCGGCAGATCGGTTTTGCGCGGACTACCAACGAGAACTATCACGGTAACCCCGCCGTGGAATTCGTAAAGATCGGTGGACCCTACGGTTCTACTTCCCCCGGCGATTCGCCCAGCCGGCGAAAGATATTTGTCTGCACCCCGAAGACTTCAGCCGCCGAAGAACCCTGCGCGAAAAAGATCCTCTCAACGTTAGCGGCGCGAGCCTACAGACGGCCGGTTAGGGATGAAGATGTCAACGCCTTGCTCGGATTTTACCGCTCAGGCCGCGCGGAGAAGGACTTTGACACAGGAATCGAGAGGGGGCTGGAACGGATGTTGGCCGCGCCCAGCTTCTTATTTAGAGTCGAGAGCGCGCCTATCAACGTTGCGCCCGATGCGCCTTACAAGTTAAGCGATCTGGATTTGGCTTCTCGATTGTCGTTCTTTCTTTGGAGCAGCATCCCCGACGACCAACTTCTCGGCCTGGCGATTCAAGGACGATTGAGAGATCCCTCCGTGTTGAGGCAGCAAGTCAACCGGATGGTCCGGGATGCGCGCTCGAAAGCGCTGGTGGATGGTTTCGCCAACCGCTGGCTGGGATTGAGCAAGCTGGCTTCGCTAAACCCCGACACCGACCTCTATCGGGAATTCGACGAGAACCTGAGAGACGCCATGGCGAAGGAAACCCAACTCTTCGTCGCCGATCAATTGAAGGAAGACCGCGGCGTCGCGGAACTGATCACCGCCGATTACACGTTCGTGAACGAGCGTCTGGCCAGGCATTACGGCATTCCCAACGTTTATGGACCGCGCTTCCGGCGCTTGAATTTCACGGACGGCGTACGCGGAGGCCTATTGGGCCAAGCGAGCATCCTGGCCGTCACCTCTTACCCGAACCGAACTTCCGTCACCCTTCGCGGCCGATGGCTGCTTACGAATTTGTTGGGGGCTCCGCCGCCTCCGCCGCCGCCGAACGTGCCCGCGCTGAAAGATCCCGGTCAAGATGGCCAACCGCGCTCGCTCCGTGAGCGGATGGAGATTCATCGCCAGTCCCCGGTCTGCGCCTCTTGCCACCAGCGGATGGACCCATTGGGCTTTTCCCTGGAGAATTTCGATGCGCTTGGGAAATGGCGAACGCAGAGCGACGGCGTGCCGATTGACGCCGCGGCTTCGTTGCCGGATGGTACGCATTTTGAAGGAATCGCGGGACTGCGCCAGGTGGTGGCCAGTCATAAAGAGGATTTCGTTCGAACGTTCACGGAGAAACTCCTGGCATACGCTATCGGCCGTGGCGTCGAGCTTGCCGACATGCCTGCCATCCGCAAGATCGCACGCGACGCCGCACAGCAAGACGATCGATGGTCGGCAATTATATGGGGGATTGTGAACAGTCCTCCATTCAACATGAGCGTTTCTGGAGACGGGAAACCGGTGAAACTTGCGCAAGCCGGTAGGAATGGTCCAGGGGAAATCAAATGATTGTGCTGAAAAAATCTCTTTCTCGCCGGACGATGTTACGCGGGCTCGGCGCGGCTGTCGCGTTGCCGTTGCTGGATAGCATGGTTCCCGCTCTCTCGGTGCGGGCCGCCACACCCGCCAAACCGGTGAACCGCTTCGGGGTCGTCTACGTGCCCAATGGCATGATCATGGAGAATTACCTGCCTAAGACAGAGGGGCCGGACTATGAAACGACACCAACCCTGACGGCTCTGGAACCGTTCCGCGAACGCTTCCAGGTCCTGAGTGGGTTGAATTGTACTCCGACGCCAGGACGGCCCGGCGGCGCCCATGCGAAGGCCACCACACGATTTTTGACCGACATCTCGCCCCCAACCAGCGAGACCTGGCTGGACGCGGGAATCTCGGTGGATCAGATTCTTGGACAGGAGCTCGGTAAGCAAACCCAGCTCGCGTCGCTTCAACTGGGCATCGAGTCCGGTGAAACGGCGGGTAGTTGCGATTCCGGCTACGCTTGCCCTTACACCAACACTCTCAGTTGGAGCGGTCCCAGCACGCCGCTGCCAACGCAGAACGATCCCCGGCAAGTATTCGAGCGCCTGTTCGGCGATACCCGCAGCACCAATGCCAACGAGCGAGTCGCGCGCACGCGCGAGCAAAAGAGCATTTTGGATTCGGTAACGCAGGAGGTTTCCCGGCTCAGCGGCACGCTGCCGCCCGCCGATCGATCGAAGCTGACCGAATACCTGGACGCGATCCGCGGCGTTGAACGGCGCATCGAAATCGCGGAAAAGGAGAATCGGCAGCTTCCAATCGTCGACCATCCGGAAGGAATTCCCGCAAGTTGGGAAGATCATGTCAAGTTAATGTTCGACTTGGAGGTTCTTGCGTATCAAAGCGACCTCACCCGCGTGATCACGCTAATGCTGGGGCACGAGCAGAGTGGCATGACCTATCCGCAGATCGGCGTGCCGGATGCCCACCACCCGATTTCACACCACCAGCATGAACCGGAAAAGGTCGCCAAGACGGCCCAGATTAACGCGTATCACGTGAAAATGTTCGCCTATCTAGTGGACAAGTTGCGCGCAACTCCGGATGGCGATGGCGCGTTGCTGGATCATATGACTCTGATCTACGGCGCGGGGATAGCGGACAGCAACTCGCATGCGCCCGTGAACATTCCCTTCCTCCTGGCCGGGGGTGGCGCCGGCAATCTGAAGGGCGGCCGTCATACGCATTTCAAAGATGTTCCGCTTGCGAATCTCCATCTCACGCTGATGGACCAGTTCGGCGTGAAGTGGGAGCATATCGGCGACAGTAATGGCAGGGTCGAGCCCAGCATGCTGGCCTTGGGGGCCTGATTTCAAGCAATGGCGCTCCTTTCCACTCGCGCGTCCCTGGCATGTTGCGCACTGACTCTGATGGCAGCGCTTGGCGCGGGCGCAAGTCCCGACTTACGGTTGATTCAGGCCGCGAAGGCCCAAGACGAGGCTACGACGCGCGCCCTGTTGAACCAGCGCGCCGACGTGAACGCGCGGCAAGGAGACGGCTCGACGGCGCTGCACTTCGCGGCGTATTTCGATAATCTTGCAATCGCGGACCAGTTGATTCGCGGAGGCGCGCGTGTCGATACGCCCAACGATCTCGGTTCCACGCCGTTGCATCTGGCCTGCAATAACGGGAGCGCAACCATGGTGGAAAGGCTCCTGGCGGCTAAGGCAAACCCAAACGCCAAGCTTCTCAACGGTCAAACCGCCCTGATGACCTGCGCCCGCACCGGAAACGCTCGCGCAGTGAAGGCGTTGCTGGTGGCTGGGGCGGACGCGAAGGCCACCGAACCTGAGCACAATCAAACCGCGCTTATGTGGGCCGCTGCGGAAAGCCATCCGGATGTCGTCGCGATGCTCATTGAATTCGGCGCCGATGTCCATGCCAGATCGCGCGCGTATTCTCAGACCGTAGTTGGCGAACAAACGCAAAGAGCCGGACGGGAAGAGTTGAATTACGAGGTGATGAGGGGCGGGAGCACGCCCCTATTATTCGCGGCTCGCTCGGGCGACGCGGAATCCGCAAAAAGACTGCTCGCCGCCGGCGCGGACCCGAACGATTCGCTTCCCAATGGAACCAGCGCCCTGGTGCTCGCGGCTCACAGCGGTCACCGCGACGCCGCTCTGGCCTTGCTCGATAAGCGCGCAAAGCCTAACGATGTCGGTGTCGGCTATTCGGCTTTGCATGCGGCGGTTCTCATGAGCGATTTGAGCTTGGTGAAGGCACTGCTGTCCCACGGCGCCGACCCGAATATTCGAATGACGAAAGGCACTCCGGTGCGCCGCAATTCAACGGACCATTTCCTTCTGGCGCCGCTGATCGGCTCAACGCCTTATTTGCTCGCGGCCAAATTTCTGGAGCCCGAGATCATGCAGGCTTTAATCTCGGGCGGAGCCGATCCTAAGCTGACCATGCCCGATGGCGCGACTGCGTTGATGTTGGCGGCCGGCATGGATTCCCCGACCAACGAAGACCGCCGCGGAGTCAACGTGATCGATTTCGGCAAACTTGAGCCGGATAGCAAAGTGCTGCCCGCGGTTATGGCGGCTCTCGAGGAAGGCGGCGGCATCAGCGCCGCGAGCAACACGGGCGATACCGCGTTACACTCTGCCGTAACCCATCGCTACGAGACCGTGATTCAATTTCTTGCCGATCACGGCGCCAATGTGAACGCTCGCAACAAGAAAGGCATCACGCCTTTGGGAGTTCTGACGGCTCGCCGCATCGGGGGAGAGAAGCCGACTGCGTCGACCGCAGCCGGAGCGGCCGCCTCAGGCGGCGCAATCGCGGATGCACCTGAGTCGCAACGAATCGCGGCATTGCTGGAGAAACTCGGCGCGACGGAGTAGGCTTATACCCGATTCGGTTCGAAGCAATTCCTCATTTCTCTGGATTTAGCCCCGCGGCTACTGCGTCCAGGTCTCGGCGCTCTCACCATGCGACTCTGTCTTCCGGTCCGGTTCGTCCACAGATACCTGGGCGGGTGGCCTCGGTTAGGGCCTGGCCTTCGAGAGGCTTATCAGGTTGGCCAAAAGCTGATAAGCGCCGTCGGTTCCCGCCGGTAGCTGACGCCACAGTCCAAGACCCAGATAGATCCACGTTCCTTTTCCGTACTTCGCTTCCACCATGGAACCAAGCTTCTCTCCCGGATTGTCCTTGAAAGAGTCGGTCATCGATAAAAGATCGACGTATTTAGCGTCCTTCTCCCCCAGAAAGTAAAGACCCCGCTCCTGCACCCAACCAGCCCATGTCGATGAGCCGATCTTGTTCGGAAAGTTGAAAACAGGGTTGGAAGGCGCCAAGACCTTCACTGGGACCGACTCGTCAGCCACGCGATTTCCGCTGACTTTAGCCGGATAAGGGCCATAATCGGCTTGATTGAACTCCATTTTGTTGTACTGCACGATCACGGTCCCACCCCTTTGCACGTAATCGAGCAGGCGGCGATTGTAGCCGCGAAGGTCGGCGCGTTGCTCATAAGCGCGTACGCCGGTCACGATCACATCGTGTTTGGAGAGATCGCCCCAGGCGAGCTCGTCCGCGTCAATGTATCTAACCTTTGCGCCTAGTTGTTCGAGCGCGGGGGGCACCTGATCGCCCGCGCCTACGATGTAGCCGACGTCGATATTCGGACTCACCTTCACATCCACGACTTTAAGCACGCCTTCGGCCGGCTTGATCACTTGGCGGCGCTGAATGTGCGGATATTCGATCACCTGGTAGCCGTCGGAAAACTTTTCGTGGGGGAACGCGGAGGAAGTAACCACCGCGTGCAGACTGTATTTCCCGACTCTGGCGTGCGTCGGGGCGGTGACGTCAAACCTCGCCGACAGAGCTTCATCTTCATGGGTAAAGCGAAGCCGTACGTTAGCGGGAACCGCTTTCCAGCCTTGAGGCAGCTCCAGGCTCACCGAGGCTTCCGCCGGGCCCTTGGCGCCATTTACGACTGAGACGTGCATCTCGCGTTTAACTGGCTCGGACGTGACGCCGCCGGAAGCCGGGATTACCGCCAAGTTCGGCGTGACAGTGACCGAAAAGACCGGAACGACATTCAGCTCCATGCGCTTGTCGCCCAGGTAGATGTCCTTGACGTATCGAAATTCGATCGGCATCTCCTTGACGATCTCGGCGCCGCCGGCCTGGATGTGGAAAGTTACGCGGAACGGGGTAGGTGCGAAGGGGACGCCAAACTCGACGCCGGGGGCGAAGATCTGGATTGCCTGAGTCTCGGGATGTTTCCAATAGTTGTCGTTGAAATAGGGCGTGGTGGGGCGCGCATTTTGGGGGATGTGCCCCGCGGAGGAGCAAGTATAGACCGAATCCTTCCTCACAGCGCCGGGGGCGCAGGGGGTAGGCTCGTCGAGGCCGGCAATGGACACGCCGGTCACGCTGACATCCGACGAACCGTGGTTCACCGCAAGAATGGAGAGCTTCACCGGCTGCCCGCCGACCACCAGTCCGTCGTCCGCGACGGCGTCAAACGTCAAGCCAAGCGCCGCGAGCACGGCGTCTTCATAATCGCGCTCCTTGTTGCGAAGGCGGTAATCGATTTCGTAACGGGCGGAATCATCGAGCCCCATGCCGGCAAGCTGCGCGCGGAGTGCGCGGATAGCGGAGAGGCCGGCCTCGATCGGGCGCGCGGTACCGGCGTCGTCGCCGGAGTCGAACGCTTTCTGAGCGGCCTTGGCATCCATAGCAATGTCCGCGATCCTAGAGATCAAAGCGGCTGGCGGATCTGCCCCGGCATATTGCGCGATAGCTTCGAGCCGCGTGTCTACGCCGTCGAAAAGCGACGTTTCTGTCTTCTCTTTCTGCCCGGGGATGGTGCTATCGATGAGTTCGTATCCACCTCCCAGCGGACCTGCGACGACCGGAACCACATTGCCCGGACTGCCGTTAGGTTGCCCAGCGCCACCCCGGCCGGCGGAAGTTTGATTTGCCCCGGCGCCAACTGTGGGACCGGCATTGGTGCCTCCGCCGCGGCCATTATTAAATCCAGGCAGGGCCGGGAGCCCACCTACGCCCTGGCATTTGTGATTACTGCGGGCGTCGGCCCCGATTTCGGCATAGGTGCGCCCGAGCAGCGAATCGTACACGCTGGTGTTGACCTGAGTGAGCTTTATCGCGGCCTTTGCGGGTGGAGGCGTTTTAGGAGCGCTGTCGCCGGGGCCTCGACCAGCGTTTCCCCGCCCGGTTCCTGCAGCCGCGGGGGGTGCGGTGAAGTAGAGCTTTTTGGGTTGCCACGGCCTGAGTCCTTCGCGAAGCTGAGCTGGATATTTCGACGGATCGCCCGCCGCATAATAGGCTTCGCGGACCAGAATGGTGGTTGCCTCATGGGCGCGATCGCCGCCGCGACCCTGGATGTTCATCGTCAGCACGACATCCGGGCGGAGCGTGCGGAGGAGCCGGACGTAATCGCCGACGATATCCTCACGCCCCCACTTTCCGATTACCTCTCGAGGGTCGAACGAATATCCGTAATCGATGGCGCGTGTAAAGTACTGTTCGGCTCCATCGATGCGGTGCGCGGACAGAAGCTCGGCAGTCCGCAGGACCGCCATGTCGCGGAACAGCTCGGGGCCGATTTCATTCTGTCCGCCGTCGCCGCGGTTGTTCTGCACATCGATCGAACGGAAGCCCATGCCATGGGCGAACATGGCTAAGAGTGCGTTGTTTTCATCGTCGGGATGCGCGGGAGCCTGCATGAAAGCGCCATATACCCCGAGCTTGCGAATCGCGAGGCCGAGCGCGACGTGGCCACTGTTCTGGCCAACGATGGAGTAGCTCATGCGATTTTGAGCCAGAACGCGCGAGCGGGGGGGCGTCGTCATCATCGCAGCGACGCCAACCACTGCGATCGTGAAAAGGATGGTCAGCAGACGTTTCATAGGGCCGCCTTCAGCTACGTAGAGATCGTTTACTCATTCTAAGGCTATTGCCTGGCAGCATGGCTGAAAGTGGGCTGCAAGAGAACGTTCCGTCGGACGTTCTCTACCCGTTGCTTTACAGCACCTGAATCTCCGTCCGGAGCGGCCTGCGCCGCCTTAAGGCGTTCGAGCCCAGCCTCCCGGATAGGGCGCCGACCACTGTGAAGAGGAGCGCGCTGTCTGGAATTTCCACGTGCGCCCTTCCGAAACGATTTGGCCTTCGAAAGCGCCAGCCGCCCAGTAGCCTGCGCCTCCGGAAGCATCGCCGAGATCCAACAGGCGCGCCCGAACCTTCGCGCTCTTGCCGTCCGGCGCGACATCGATCACTGGCTGCAGGATTTGGTTCGCGAGAATGGTTCCTCCGGCGGCTGAATCGCGACTGCCCGCCGCATCGCGAACACCGCGGGCAAACAAACCGGCCATGTCACCCGGCGATTCATCCAGGTAGTAGCCGTACGCGCCGATCAGGTTCTCGGCTGCGTCATAGGCTTCCGCCATGGTGACAGTGCGCTCCACTTCCGCCAACGCAGCCTCCAAGCCTGCCACGTTGCGGATCGCCGGTCCGGTGGGGGCTGCCGCGGCAGCCGTCGGGGAAGCCGGCGTGAGCCTGGCCGCGGATGGAACTCCTGCGGGATACTGGGGCGGCCTTCCCGTCACGGGGTTGTCGAAGTGGAATGGGGCGACCGCGAACTTGGGATAGATCTCGTATGAAATCGTCGGCGGGCGATCCGGGGGGAACTCCTTGCTGGGACCCGGCGCGGGTTTTGCGCTCTTGGCCCAGCCTGCCGCGGCATCGACGATCATGCGCGGATAGAAATGCACGGACTGAATCTTCCACGCACGGTCCTGCTTGACGAAAGTGTTCTCGAAGATGCCCTCGCTCAACTCGCCGTTGCGGCCGCCGGGATCGCTGGACATGATCAACTCGACTCCTCGCGCGTTCGCCGTACGCCCATCCGGCGCAACAGACACAATCGTCTGCAGATAGACGTGGTCGTTCAGCTCCCCGTCGCGGAGCCCCTGCGGCCCGAGTTGAACCAGAGCACGCCGGATGTTGGCCTTGCCCACATAGACGCCCCGCAACCCCAGCTCCAGAGTTCCGTGCTCAACAAACAGATCCGCCGCTTGATTCCAGAGTTTGCGATCGACAGCATATCCGTAGGTATCCTGGACATTCGCTACCTTAGCCTGATCGTTCAATAACGCGGTGCGCAGCGCGAGTTCGTGGACGCGACTGGCAAGCGAGAGGATCGAGGGAGCCGCCTTGTCGCTTTGACTTGCGTTCCGGCCTGCGGGTTCCGGGATCGGCATCGTTACGCTAGCAGCGTCGTAGTGAAACGGGACGTGCGTTCCTGAATCCTTCCAGCCCGTGGAAGTGTACGCCGCCGTGACCTTCGGTTCCGAGTGCAGCAGCTTGATCTTCCAAGCGCCCTGGCTGCCTGCACCATCTTCGAAGACGTACTCATTTTCGTAAACGCCGCTGTACCAGGTAGCTGAACCTCCATAGCCTCCTAGCATCGCCAGGATTCGCCACCGCCCCTTCGCGGTTCGGCCGTCCGGCGCGAGGGTGATCACCGGCTGGAACAAGATGTGCGGGTAGATTCGGCCGTCGGCGAGGCCGAGTTTCCCTTGCCCGACCTGCTCAAAAAAGAGTTGGCGGATGGCATCCTTTCCACGCACCCCCGACTGATAGTTGGTGATGGCGTCGTCGGCGAACAGATCCGCAAAATCGTTCCACAATCCGAATTCGACGTAGTGTCCGTAAGCGTACTGGACGCGCTTGATGGCGCGGACGGATTCGATGCTTTCAATGTTGGACTGAAGGCGTTCGATCCTTGTTGCGAGAGCCGGCAACTGCTGCGATTGTTGGGCTCCGGCCAGCACACTCCATGCGCCGATCAAGAGGGCGACGACCAGGACAGGTTTCGAGGGCATCGGCAGGATTCTATCACCCAACGCGACTCTTGAGTCCGGCGGGCCGTGCCGGAACGGCCTCCTCACAGATCAGGATGTGTTCGGGCCGGTGTAGCGGCCTTGCAATGTGAGTCTGCGGTTCGGCCCTTGGTCTGATTTGCGGCCTGTGGGTAGAGTCGAGGAGAAGGCGCGGTACCGAGGCCCGTTTCCCCTCCCCGCTCATCAAACCGGACGTGCCGATTTCGAGCATCCGGCTTTCCGACAGACTTCACGCGCAGCCCACGCAGTTCAGCCGCGAACCGTCCGCATCCGGTGGACCCCCAGCGAGCCGAACACACGAGTGATCGGAAACTGGCGACTTCCCAGAGAGGAGGTAAGCTTGTGCCGACGCCGAAGGAAATGCCGGACCCGGTCGTAAATGTAAAGGTTCACCGCCTGGTACGCCTTGGCCACCGTGCCGTACCGGAAGTAGTGCTGCCAACCAGTCAACTTCGCGTTGACTTGGTCGCGCACGTCTTCCCACGGAGTACACAAGCTCGGGCGCAACAGATCATGAACGCTCTGCCGGAGCCGTTGCAAACTCTTCTCCGACGGTCTAGCAGCCGTGTACGGCCGTCCGGTTTTCCACCACCAGCGAGGCCCAAACGTGTAGCCCAGAAAGTCAAAGTCCTGCGTGCGAGCGTCCCGAATGCGAGTCTTCTGCTCGTTCAGGGTCAACCCGAGCCGCGCCATCACCTCCTGCGTCCAATCCCGTGCCTGCTCCGCGCATCCGCGGCTCAGGATCACGAAATCGTCTGCGTAGGCAACGATTTTGGCCCGATATTGCTGCCCCTTCCCTTGCACTGGCAGAGGCGACGGGTCTACGGCGGGGCGAACTGTGCGCCTTGCTGTGGTCGGATCTGGATCTGGCCACGAGCGTCTTGATCGTGGACAAGAGCGTCGAAGAAACCAAAGAACTGGGCTTGCGTCTTAAGTCAACGAAATCTGGAAAGCCACGCGATGTCGTCGTTCCCGCTTACGCCCTCGATGTGCTCAGGCGCTGGAAGGTCGAACAGGATCGCGACCGCGAACTGTACGGAGCCGACTATGCGGGCACGGTCTGATCTTCTGCCGACCCGATGGCGAGTACTACCGACCCAAGCAGGTCACGGCGCGAGTGCGCGAAGCGATGCAGAAAGCGGGACTGCGCCGGAGCCTGCAGCCACGCAAGCGGCATGCTCAGTAAGGGCGTCCCGGCTGCGATGGTCGCGGAGCGCTTGGGCCACGCGAACGCTCACGTCACATTGTCGATCTACACGCACGCGCTCAAGACGGATCGCGACCTCGCGGCGTCGATCTGGGACAAGGAACGCAGCGCGATGTTATCAAATGTAATCAAAAAATCGGGGCGAAACTTGCATCTGATTGAAAAGAAGACGGCGTAAGTGGTGGGCGCGACAGGACTCGAACCTGTGACCTCCTGCGTGTGAAGCAGGCGCTCTAACCAACTGAGCTACGCGCCCAAGGATGCAAACAAAAGATTTAAGCCCTTTATTGCAGCGGTTATTTCTTTGGCGAAACCGGCATGTTGTGAGGATTGTTTGACGTGACTTTCCACCGTTCGCCCTTCCGACGCCGCCGTCCGAGCTTCCACCGCCAAAATTGTTTCTCTTTTGGCCTGCATCCGAATGTGGCTGTATCGCTCCAACATGCGTGCGCTCAGATGTTCCATTATAGCCTTCATGGTCGATTCCGGCACGCCCGGCTCGGGCTATCTTCGGACAGCAGGTGTGCCGGAGATCGCGGAACCGACATTGAACTTTAGCTTCCTCGAACTTTAGCTTCCTCCCGCCCTGGCCTGCAACAGGTGATCGGACGGGTAGGATCGACCAGCGGCCGCCGCTTCGAGCGCGGGAACACGTACCAGTCCGGCGGTTGCGCTGCCCCAACTTCTGAGCATAGCGGTTGAGGTAGGCTTGCAGGATCCTCTCGAGCGCCGGTCCGAACTGAATCACGCGGCCTTCGCCGCCCTCCGTTTTGGCCTTGCCCACCACGAATGTTTTTTCTCGAAGTCTATTTGCGACATGCGCAGCATGGCGGATCTCGTCACGCCGTATGCCCGTAGCGAGCGCCATTCTCACCACTGCGCGAAGGAGCGGGGAATGGCTTTTGACCGCCGCGTCAATGATCCGTTCCTCTTCTTCGCGCGACAAAGCCCGTCCGACATCGCGGGTTTCCTCCAGCGTCCTGACACCTTCAAAACTCATCTTCATCGCCTGCGCGAGCACGGCGACCCCAATGTTCACGGTGCGGTTGGAGACACCTTCGGCCTTGTGCGCCGCCATCTAGGCGAAAACCTCGGGCGTGAGATCGACGGCCAAGGCGTTCCCCAGGCGCTTCGTGAATCGAAGGCCGCATTCCCTGCCGCTCGCCTGAGCACCCTCCGCTCGTTCGGCTACGAGCGTTAAAAATTGCAGGTTTGCATTTCCAAGGGCGCCATTTCCTCGGCCTTTGGGATGTCAGGGATGCGTCGCTGCAGAAAGGTACCACTACAGGCCCCCCAGCAAGCAAGAAGTCCGATCCTTTCCAAGCTCTTGCGGTAGATGGTGCCGGATCACACCAGCAGACAGCAACCGGATCGTAGCGCGCGCCCGGTACTCTCAGCACGTATTCCGCTGGCCCGCCTTCCTCGAGGGCTACCTGCCGGAGCAAGACGCGGGTTATCTGAAGCGCTGCATTTTCGCAAAAGAAGCTTACATATCGCAAAAATGACTATTGCCATACGATCAGGAATACTCTATGCTAAGTAAACCCGACAGCGACATTCGGACTAAGTGCAGAGTACGGCCGGATCGTCCTGCGGCATCGAAATCGGAGGGTTGCTGTGTCACTTCTTCTACGGAGGAGGGCTGCGGGCTGCTATCCACCCTCGCATTTTAGGCGATCTGCCGCGCTGGTCCCCACGGGACCATATTCCCTGGGCCGCGAAAACAATCTGCCGTCCTGGGACTTGAATCGTTCGGATACGGCTCGTAAGATCTACCTGACAAGCGCCGTCTACTCCCTGATGAAGGGGGCTCTTATCGCGATGTTGGCGACCGGGCCGGGATTGTGGGCCCAGAGCAACGACGCAAGCGTCGAAACGACCTCTGTTCCAGCCTCTGGGGCTTCCAATTTGAGTGGAACCACGCCTGCGCCGCTTAGATTCGTTCCGGTAACGCCCTGCCGGGTCGCCGACACGCGCAATGCCGCCGGCGCCTTCGGCGGTCCTGCAATCACGGGCGGGACCAGCCGTAGTTTCACCATCCCTGCCAGTTCTTGCAGCATCCCCTCTACGGCGCAGGGCTATTCGCTCAATGTGGCCGCGGTGCCCGCCGGTCCACTGGGTTTTCTTACCCTGTGGCCTACCGGACAAACGCAACCTGTCGCGTCTACGCTGAACTCGTTGGACGGCCGCATCAAATCCAATGCCGCCATCGTTCCAGCCGGGACCGGTGGGGCGATCAGCGTGTTCGCCAGCAATACCACGCATGTCATACTCGACATCAACGGCTACTTTATCCCGGCCTCGAATCCCACCGGGCTCGCCTTCTTTCCAGTAACGCCCTGCCGCGTAGCCGACACCCGCAATGGGACGTTGATCAGCGGACCGTTTGCGGGAGGAACCAGCCGAACGCTTCCGATTCAGTCCAGCAGTTGTGGGATTCCCCCGACCGCGCAAGCCTACTCGCTGAACTTTGTGGTGGTGGCAACAGGGCAGGTAGGTTTTCTCACGGCGTGGCCGACGGGGCAGACGCGGCCGGTAGTGGCGACGCTGAATGCGCTGCCGCCGACTACTCCGGTGGTGGTGGCCAACGCGGCCATCGTGCCGGCGGGAACAAGCGGTTCCATCGATGTATTCGCCAGCAACGCCACCGACCTGGTGGTCGACATCAACGGATATTTCGCGCCTATTGCCCCTGGCGGCTTATCGCTGTACGGGGTGACGCCATGCCGCGTGCTTGACACACGCCAGCCGCCCGGATCGCCGCCGGTTACGGGTTCCTTGGATGTGGCCGTGGCGGCGAGCGCTTGCGGCATCTCGCCTTCGGCGCAGGCGGACGTTTTGAGCGTGACGGTGGTGCCGTCAGGCCCGCTTGGATTTCTGACTCTATGGCCGCAGGGACAAGTCCGGCCGACAGTCGCGAGCCTGAACGCGCTGGATGGGGCCATTACTTCGAACCTGGCGATTGTACCGGACAACATTACTAATGGGTCCATCAGCTTGTTCCCGAGCAATCCGACCCACGTCGTGATGGATATTTCTGGGTATTTCGGGCCTGGACCAGAGATCACTAACTTTAGTCCGACGACCGCGCCTGTGGGCGATTCGGTCACAGTCACGGGCAATAATTTCACGCCAGATCCCGGATCGTCAGTGCAGGTGACGTTGAATCAGACGGGCGGCGGCACGGTCGCGGCGCAAATCACCGCATCGACGGCGACCTCGATTACGTTCACCATTCCCGCTCTCGCCGCGAACGGGCCTATCACGATTACTGTAAATGGGCAAACGGCCACCTCTTCGACGACGCTGACGATCGGCTCGTCTGGCACGGGAGGCACCGGCACCCCCACGATCCTGTTTGTGACTTCCAACACCGGCTTTCCCGGGCAAAGCGAGCAAGTAGTCATTACCGCGCTCAACACCAGCTTCGTGCAAGGGACCACTACGGCGAACTTCGGCGCCGGCATCGCAGTCGGTGGCGCGGCGCAAGGCGTGGCGGGTCCGGTTACAGTCACCAGTCCGAGCACCGCGACGGCCAACTTGACAATCGACGCCGCCGCCGCCACCGGCGCGCGAAACGTGGTGGTTACCACCGCCGCTCAAAGCGCCAGCTTGGCGGGTGGATTCAGCGTGGTGACGCCCACAGGGCAGCCGCCCGCCATCACCAGCTTCACTCCCGGTTCCGGGCCCATCGGCACGGCGGTGACCCTGACGGGGACAAATTTGCTTTCCCCGGGCGGTACGCCGGCGGACCTGCGACTAGCCAAACTGGGAGGTGGAATCGTATCCGCGCCGCTGACCTCAGCGACGGCAACGAGTATTTCCTTCGTGATTCCCTCCACCGCTGCGACCGGGACCATCACCGCGGTGACTACCGGAGGAACGGCCACTTCGGCTTCCGCGCTGACGGTGACCCCATCCAGCACGTTTACGGTTACGGCGGCGCCTTCCACCCTGAGCCTGATCGCGGGGCAGACGGCGACCTACACGATCACGCTCGCGAGCACGAATGGATTCACTGGCCTGGCGCAGATGGGTCTGTCGGGGTTGCCCACAGGGATAACGGCGTCATTCAGTCCCAAGCAGATCGCGGCCGGACAGCAGTCGATCCTCACCGTGACGGCGCCGGGCACGCAGGGTTCGTCCAGTTCCACGCTGACGATCACAGGCGCCGCGACTGTGGACGGGCTTCCAGAGCAGGTGACGGCGAATGCGGGCCTGATTGTAAGTCCAATCACCACGTCGTTTGTGGGGCGGACGGTGGTGGACGACACGAATCACGCCAGCCTGGCAGGGGTGAAGGTGACCATGCTGGGCAAGGACGGCTCAGGGGGCACCACGGGGTGCACGGGAACCACCACCTCGGACGCCTCCGGGAATTTCGCGCTGACCAGTCTGCCGACCAGTTGCGTGGGGCCGCAGTTGGTAGGCTTCGACGGCACGACAGTAACATCGCCGCCGGGCACGTATGCGGGCGTAGATCTGGTGTTCACGCTGGTGGCGAACCAGGTGGTGGCCTCGCCTGTGCTGGTGCATCTTCCGCGGATCGATAACGTGGAAACGTTCATGGTGACGCAGAACTCCACTCAGGACCAGACGTATGCGTTTCGGTCGATCCCGGGATTGAGTGTCACTGTGTATGCAGGCACTGTGTTCACTAAGGCCGATGGAACCCAGCCCAATCCATTTCCGCTGGCGGCCATCCAGGTACCCGTAGACCGGCTGCCCGATCAGATTCCAGTGACCACGGCAAGCGTCAACGCGTTCATTGTCGCGTTCCAGCCGGCCAACACAACGGCGAGCAAGGCGGTGGCGGTGTGGTTCCCGAACACGCTGAACACTCCGCCCGGGACCAATGTCCCTCTTGCCACGCTGGACCCCACCCGCGGCCGAATGGTTCCGTACGGGACGGGCACCGTCTCGAATGACGGAACGACGATCATCCCCGATGTGGACCCGTCCACTGGGTCGTTGCAGCACCGTTATGGGATCGTGCACTTCGATTGGCATGGGCCGACGCCACCCGGGCCGCCCAACAACCCAGGGGGCGGCGGCGGCGGGCCAGGAACCGGCGGTAATGTCGACTTGGCGTCCGGGCTAGAAGTCTTCAGCCGCGTAGACCTTGGGATCCAAGGAAATCGTGGAAGCATCAGGATCATCCGTACCTACCGTTCCTTAAGCAACGAAATCGGGCCATTCGGTCTTGGAGGTAATTTCAACCTGAACGTTCGCATCAGTTCCGCCACGCCGCAGACACAGGCGACGCTGAACCTGATCATGCCGGATGGAAACCGACTTCCGTTCGTGCGGCAACCTAGCGGCTCGCTGATATGTACGACCATTCCGTCCATGTTGGGTGCGGTCATGAGTACGTCCAGCAACGGTGCTTCGACCATAGCATTTAAGGACGGAACGACGTTCGGGTTTACGCCTGCGAGCTTTCCCGTAGGTTCCGTCTTGGTGTCGATTACTGACCCGAACGGGAACACAACCGCAGTCGCTCGAAATCCAGCCAATCCTGTGCAAATCACAAGCATTACCGATCCGGCAGGGAGGCAACTGCTGTTCACCTATGACTCGTCCAACCGTATTACCGCCATCACGGATCCAATTGGCCGCCAAGTGTCCTACACGTACGACGCCTCAAGCAATCTCACATCGGTCACGGATGCCGCCGGAGGTGTGTGGAAGTACCAGTACAATGCGCAAAACCAGCTAGTCCAAACTACGGATGCGAGAGGTATTGTTTCCTACCAAAATACCTACGACGCTAACGGAAGAGTCAATACTCAGACGACTGCCGATGGTGGTGTGCTGCGATTCGCCTACACCATAACCAATCCGCTGGTTCCAAACAGCCCAGTGGTGCAGACGACGGTTACGAATCAATTGGGAAACCAATATGTGTATAGATTTAACACAGTTGGCTTCGTTACCGACGTCACAGATCCGAATGGCCAGACTCGCCACTTTGCCAGAGATCCAGGGACCAATATGGTGACGCATGTCTCCGGTGGAGGCTTATGTCCCATATGTGGAGATCCTGCTCTCGGAGATTTCGGTTATACCTACGACCAAAGCGGCAACTTGCTCACCCAGACCGACGCCCTCGGAAACACGTGGGCCAACACGTTCGATCCAAGCACAAACCAGGTTCTGACGAGGACGGATCCGCTCGGCAACGTGACGCGATTTGGTTACGATGGACGCGGCAATGTGACTTCTCTCAAGGATCAGAAAGGCAATACTTTCACCTACACGTACGACGGGAACGGCTTGCTGTTAACCGTCACGGATCCTCAGGGGGCGGTGACAAAGAACACGTATGATGCACTGGGGAACCTTTCCGCGGTGACAGATCAATTAAACAATGTGACGTCATATTCATATGATGGAGCGTCACGTGTTCTCCAAATCAAAAACCAACTCGGCAACGTTAAGACATTATCCTACGACCCGCTGGACCGCACTATATCCGTCACGGACGGCAACGGGAGAAAGAATACGCTAGCGTATGACTCTCTGGGAGGCCTCACGTCCGTAACAGACGCTCTGAACAGAACGACGACCTTTGTTCGCGATTCTTTGGACCGGCTGGTTCAACGGAAAGATGCCCTCGGTCGAACGCTGTCATATTCGTACGATCTCGCGGGCCGCCTCACAACGCAGACGGACCGATTAGGGAACGCGCAGCTCTTTGGCTATGATTCAGCTAACAGATTGGTATCGGAAACTTATGCCGACGCAACTGTCCAGAGAAGTTATGACGCCGATAGTCGACTCGTACAGATAACTGATTCACAGGGTGGCACTTTCACTTATTCCTATGATCCCGCCGGCCGACTGCTTAAAACTGTAACGCCGTTGGGGACTTTGACCCTTACACGGGACCCTCTTGGTCGTGTCGCCACACGCCAGGTGTCCGGTCAGCCCATACAAACCGTAACCTACGACGCAGTAGGTAATCTTACGGGGGCAGCCATGCCGCAGGCCTCTGTTGCGATCGCCTACGATACTCGAAATCTGAGAACAAGTATTACTCGATCGACGGGCGTGAAGACGTCGTTCACCTATGACGCTGCCGGGCGCCTATTGTCGAAAGTAACAGCCAATGGAGCAGTAAATCTCAACGTTCAAAGTTATTCTTACGATGGGCTCGGGCGGCGGACCTCCGTCACCAACGATATCAGCCAGCCTCTCGCAACGCAGAGTGCGGTAGGAGGAGCCTACGACTCGGCGAATGAATTAACTGGGCTAGGGGCAACGGTTTATACCAACGATGCGAATGGCAACCGGTTGGCGGCGAATTCGCCGTCTGGCAATACAAGCTATGCATGGGATGCCCGGGGGCGCCTAGCCGTTGTTTTGACACCAAATGGTCAGACAATAACCAATCTTTATGATCCTGCCGGTAATCTCATCCGCTATCGCGTGACAGCTTCCGCGAGCAGCCTGACCCAGTCGTTTGTTCTCGATGACCTGGCAAATATAGCCTTTCAAGGTAGTTCCGATCCGGCGCAACAGTTCTCCATGTTGACGGGCGAGGGGATCGATGAATACTTTGCGGCGGTGGATTCAACGGGATCTCCGCACTACGGCGTTACAGGAAACCTCGGCAACATTATCGCTAACTCAGGCAACAGCAAGGCAATCGATGGCACGGCGTCATATGAGCCTTTTGGGCAGACTTCCATATCCAACACCGCCTATCCGATCGGCTACAGCGGGAGGGTTCAGGTGTCGCCCAATCTCTACTATTTTCGGACGCGCTTCTATGATCCAGCGGCCGGGCGATTCCTTTCCGAGGACAAGGCCGGCCTTTTGGGTGGCTGGAACCTTTACGAGTTCAACCAAAACGATCCGATCAACCACGCTGATCCAGAGGGTTTATGGGCCGGTATCGACGATGGGATCGCGATTGTAGGCGGCGGGATTGCGGGCGTGATCGGCCAGGGCATCGGAGATCTAATCACAGGATCGTCCCCGAACTGGGAGGACTACGCTGGGGCCTTTGTCGGGGGCGCGGCTTCCGGGGAAACTTTGCTTTACACGGGGAATCCGTGGCTTGCGGGTGCTGCCGGGGGAGCCGCGGGAAACCTTACCAAGCAGGGGCTAAAGAATCTCACTGGAAAGCAATGTGGGTTCGACTGGGGCTCATTGGCCTATGATACGGGCACAGGCGCCCTAACGGGGTTGATTCCAGGCAACCAAATCCCCGGCGTAACTTCCGGGCGGAATAGCTGGGCCGCCATTGCCAAAAGTACCTCGACGAAACTCGAAAACGGCACCATCAGCAACATTTCGGCACAGACGTACGGCAAGGCTCTGGGGGCGAACCTAGGCGGCGCGATTGACCAGATCGGGGGGGCCGGCGCATTTGGCGGCGGTGGAAACTTGCTCTTTCCCGCACCGGGGTGCAAATGACGTGTTCCGCCATGCACCTATCCGCGAGAACATTAGCCCGGGGGAGATACCTACCTCTGGTCTTGTTCATCCCCGCTTATGGCGTCATGTACATGCCAAGCGTGTCCGAATGGGCTGGCCGGTTGGTCCTGGTCGCTTGCTTGTTTGCGGGCATCCTCGCTCTTTCGTTGGGCACCAGCCTGAATCCACGCGCTCGCTATATCAGAGGGGGGAAGTTAGCCCAGCCCGGCAAGGAACGGCAACGCAAGATCGCCGAAAGGGTGATTCGGATATTGGTATTCTCGTTCGGGGTTTTCTTCGTAGTCCAAGTGATTATCCCGTTTGTCGCGGACTGCGCGGAACTCGCGCGGACGCGGTCTCCAGTCATGGTTGGCGGAGTGGCGGCGCGAATTCGACTGGTCCCTCTGATCCAAGAGCAGGTAAATCTTATGCGGGATGGATCGGTGGAGCTTCGCGCTTACACCATGTTTTTTCCGGCGCGGCCGTTTCGCAGCGGGCAGAGACTCAGCCTTGTCGTGCTGCCTCGCTCGCGAGTCATTCTGGCGGCCCACGAAGTCGGGCCGTCGGAGGGGCGGGAATAGTTGAGCTATGCAGGTTGGTAATGAAATCTGAGGCGTGCAGTTTACGGAGGGCAGCATGCTAACGGGAACCGTGGGTTTGAGAAAGCTCAATGGATTAGCACTTCTTTTTTGCGCGACCGGACTCCTTTCACTACACGCCCAATCTCCAATTACCAATCAATACTTCTACGACGCCGCCGGCCAACTCACTCGAGTGGTGGACTCCACAGGCGTGAGCGTCCAGTACGTCTACGACGCCGCGGGCAACATCACCGCGATTAACCGAAGCACAGTCGCCGGAAGTCTCAGCATTTTCAGTTTTTCTCCGGCGCAAGGCGGTCCCGGCGCAATTGTCACTATTCAAGGCCAGGGCTTCAACGCTACTCCTGCCAGCAATATCGTGAAATTCAATGGCGTCGCCGCGACCGTAACCGCCGCAAGCACTAACAGCCTCACAGTTACGGTTCCGAACAATGCAACTAGTGGTCCCGTCAGTGTCCAGGTTGGCGCCAACACGGCTACATCGGCCACGAATTTCACAGTGCAAGCAATTCCGCTCCTCACGGGCATTAATCCGCGCTACGTGCTGTCCGGGGGAACGGGACTCACCGTCAATCTCACAGGAATCAATCTCTCCGGCGCGTCGTTTTCGGTCCAACCGCCCACCGTCCCCGCAGCCGTCGCCATCACGAACACAGTGACTACCGCGACCACGGCTACGCTGACCATCGCCACCGGCAACATCGCGTCCAGCGTCGTCCTGGTGGCCGTGAACGGTGCGGGAAGTTCCGGAACGTTCGCCAACAGCGCTAACTCCCTGACAGTGCTCCTGCCCAATCAGGATTCCGACGGCGACGGCCTTACCAACGCGCAGGAACTCGCGCTCGGATCGGACCCTCTCAATCCAGATACCGATGGCGACGGGCTGCCGGACGGATGGGAAGTTTATTATCACCTCAACCCTCTAAACCCGGCTGATGCCGGCCAGCCCTCGGCGGCCATGGATGGCCTGACCAACCTCCAGGAGTATTTGGGCGGAACCGACCCGACCAACATCGATCGAACCGTCCCGGCTGTCAGTTCCGTGACCTATCTGCTGTCCAACGGCACGCCCCAGCCCATCAACACCTCAGTCACGCTCGCGTTCAACAAGCCCTTGCTAACGGCCACGCAGATCGCAGCCCTGGCCAAACTGAACGCCCATGTCACGGGCGGTCTGGTGACTCTGACTGCCGGCGGGACTACGGTCCCTGGCGTCGCGCTGATGGCCCCGGACGCGCAGCACATCACGTTCACTCCCACGCAGAATCTCGCGATTGTAACCACCTATACGGTGACCGTCACCGGGTTCCGGACTGTCGCGGGGGTGCCGATGAGCGCTGCCTACACCACGACGTTCTCCACCAACAACCAACCCGACGTTACGCCGCCCACGGTAATTCGCACCAGCCCCTCCAACGGTCTCACCGGCGTGCCCATCAACTCGAGCTATTCCGTGCTATTCAGCAAGCCCATCGATACGACCACGCTCACAACGACCTCATTCCGCCTTTATGATACGGTGACCGGCGTTTTCCTGCCAGGAAGAGTCGTGGCCAACGGAACCGGCAATATCGCCACCTTTCTCCCAGCGAACCCTTTGCCCGTCGGCAGACAAATCAATATCTACCTAAGCCAGTACGCCCAGATCAAAGATCTGGCAAGCAACGTTTTGGGGGGAGTTACTTACAGTTTCAGCACTGGATTCTCTAGCGATACTACGCCGCCCTCGGTTATCGGCAATAATCCCCAAAATGGCGACATCACCATCTCGGTGAATACCCAGGTCATGATCGATTTCAGCGAGCCGATCAATGAAATCACGGCTGTGGCGGGCGTGACGGTCACATATAACGGCAATCCCGTCGCGGGCTCGTTCACTTTTGCCAACAGCGACCGCAGAATCGTCTTTACTCCCAGCGCGCCCTACCTCCCCGGCCTCACCACCGTCACCACAACACAGGGACTTACCGACATCGCGGGGAATCCGATCGCCAATACGGTGGCTTACGCTTTCACCGTGGATAGTCCCGCCGATGCGGTAAATCCCTTCGTCACGACTTATAGCCCGCCCAACAGCTCCACCGGGATCGGACGCAATGTGCAGCCGCACGTGCGCTTCAGCGAGCGTATCAATCAGCTCACTGTTTCAACCGTTACTTTCGCAACCTACGACAGCAATACGAATCTCCAGATCCCGGGTGTCGTCATTGTTTCGCCGGATCGTATGGGCGCTACGTTCACGCCGTCCGCGCCGTTTGGCGCGAACACGCGATATTGCTGGTATTTGAATACCATGACGGACCTGGCCGGCAACGCCTTGAGTGGGTTCAGTTCCTGCTTCAGCACAGGAACCAGCAACGACACTACGGCGCCCGTCATATCCGGCATTAATCCGCCCAACGGCGCCAGCGGGGTCCCGTTGAACGCGGTGATCATCGCGCAGACCAGCGAGCCGATCGACCCGGTCTCGTTCGGTTTGGTCCCGCAAACTACTATCGCCCTGCCGCTGACGACGGGAGCGGCCAACAAACTGGATCTGGGGCTGTTTGCCGGCGGAACCTCGATTACGCTTTCCGCGACCGGTAACGGAGACTTGTCCAGCTCCAGCCTCCAGATCAACGCCGATGGATCCCTGCATGCGCCCGTTCCGGTGGGTTCGTATTCTTACGCCAATCCAGGCGCTAGCGGCTATCCGACGGTTAACGGCGGGGACGGGACGAATCATTTCCCGGGCGGCGGCCTGAACTATGATGTTCCCGGCAATACAGGATATGGTTTTGCCGGCAAGCAAACCACCGATACGACCGATCCCGGGGTGATCCGTGATGGAGCGATCGTCGGAACGTTCGTAACTGCCCCCGCGCGAACGGATTGGTTTTACATCGGGCCCAACAAAACCATTCTCATTCCGGCCGGCGGCGCGCACCTCTATCTGGCGGTAAACGACAGCTTCAACCCGGATGATCACGGGCAATACGACGTCACGATGGCCTCTTCGTCGCCATCGGGCCCGATAACCGTATCGGCGAACGGGCAGAACGTACCCGGAGTGGGGGCTCTCAGCAGCAACGGCTTGAATATTAGCTTCACTCCCGCTGCTCAGCTCGCGCCCAGCACCACCTTTAAGATCGCGATCGGTGGCTTTACCGATTACGCCGGAAATACGCTGACGCCCTTCACATCCACATTCACAACCGGAACCACCGCCGACACGTCGGCGCCCTTCGTCGTCAGCTACAATCCGCCGAATGCGTCCACTGGGGTCGCTACCAGCACTAACGTCGTGGTTACTTTTAGCAAGCCCATCAACCCGCTCACCGTGAGTTCCTCCACAATGCTGGTGTATCAGCAGTCCACCGGCAATCACATTCCTGGGACTTATAGCGTCGACAACATTTCCGGCCCCGGCGGGATCGCCACATTTACGCCGGTCTCGCCCTTCCCCGGCGCGTCGGTAATCGTCGTGTCGCTGGGAGGCATTCAGGATTTCGCCGGCAACAATAATCAGGGATCGAGCGAGAGCTTCACCACAAGCGGGGCGGGTGTGACTCCGCCGCCGGTGGTGACTTCAGTCACGCCGACCAACGGGTCCACCAATCTGGGTCTTAATACCGTGGTGTCGCTGACTTTCTCCAAGCCACTCAACCCGAGCACGATCAGCAACAACACCTTCGCGCTGTTCAATGGAACGCAGCGGTTAGGCATCAGCGTCGGCTATGCTCAGGACCAGCGCACCGTGACCTTGAGCGCGGGCCTCCCCAACGGGGCGACCATTACGGTGGTGGCCACCAGCGGCGTGATGGATTTGGACGGAAATGCACTTACGGATTTCCAGAGCACGTTCACCACAGTCCAGGTTTCCAACGGCACGCGGCCATCGATCATCGGACAACGGCCAGGGAATGGCACCACGCAGATCCCGGTCATCTCACCAGTTACGCTTTTCGTGAATCGGAGCCTGGATCCGACGACGATCGCGAGCGCTTTCCACGTCTCGGAAAATGGAGTGCTGAAAACCGGGAGTGTGCAGCTGTCGGCCAACGGCCAGTCCATCGACTTCCTGCCGGCGGTACAATTCGCGAATAACGCCTACATCCAGGTCTTCATAGATTCCACGGCGCTGGATACTTTCGGCCACGCGCTCAACGGCTACCAGGGCGCATTCACTACCGCGCAGGATCTCACCACAACCGCCCCGACAATCACCCGCACCACCCCAGGGAATTCAACCACGCCGTCCTCCAATCCAGCCATTGAGATCGAGTTCAGCAAGCCTCTCGATCCCAGTACCGTCAACTCGACCAATATTACGTTGCGGTTCTCGGCAAACAGCCAAGTCGTGGCCGCGAATGTAACGCTAACGACGCCGAACGTGATCCGTATTACTCCGTCCTCGGGACTTTTCCCGAATTTCAACTATTTTTATCAGATCACGACGGCAGTGAAGGACACTACTGGCTTGGCGTTGGCTAATACCGCAAGCTACTTTTTCGCAACAGGCGCAACTCCGGATACCGCTCAACCAAGGGTCACCGCCGTGACGCCTCCAAACACGACTACCGGCATCGGCGACAACGCCCCCATCGAACTGCGCTTTAGCAAACCGCTCAACCCCCTCACCGTGTCCACCAGCACGATCCAGGTCACCGCCGGCGCGAACGCTATCGCGCCGATGAGCATTAACTTCGTCAATGGCAGCACTCAGGATATCGTCCTTACGCCGCTTACGATTCTCCCCGATTCCACGCTGATCTCCGTTTCTGTAAGCGGCGTTCAAGATCCTTCGGGAAATTCAGTTGTGGCTTTCAACTCTTCGTTTACAACGGGCGCCGGGCTGGATCTAAACAACGCCAACGTCGTAATCACGAATCCATTCTCGGGCGCGAGCAATGTGCCCATTAACACGACCATCACGTTGCAATTCGATAAACCCGTCGACCCCATCACGGTCAACAGCACGAGTATTAGCATCTACGACAACGTGACGGGAACCCAGCTGCAGGGAACCTATTCGGTGTCTCCCAATGCGTTGACGGCCAGCTTCGCGCCAGGCACGGCTCTTGCCGTAGGCCGAAGCTACAACATCTATTGGGGTAGTAACGTGCACGACCTGGTCGGGAACTTCTTGAACGGCGGCTCTCTCCAATTCACCACTGCGTTCCAGCCATCCACTACGGCGCCCCAAGTGAGTTTGACAAATCCAGAGGATCTGCAAACCAATGTTCCGATTAATTCCCTGATTCAGGTCCTCTTCAACGAGCCGCTGCAGTCCACCAGCATCACTAACGTCACATTGAACACCGGCGGGAACCCGGTCGCGGGCGTCACCCGCTCGCTCAGTTCCGGCAACGCGCTGCTCACCTTAACGCCACCTGCCCTTCTGCTCGCCAATACGACATATACAATTGGGGTCGCTGGGGTCCAGGACTTGGCCGGCAACACTCTGAGCCCCACCGTGACCAAGACTTTCACCACCGGGCCGGGCGCGGATCTGATCAGTCCTTCTGTGACGGGCTACAATCCGCCCAATGGATATCGAGGCGTCGGCACCAACGTGACGCCTACCATCCTATGGAGCAAACGGATGAACCCGATCTCCATTAACGCCTCAACCTTCTTGATGTACGACAACACAACGGGTCAGTACATTCCGAGCGTGGTCACCGTAGCAGCCAACCGGCAGAGCGCGACCCTGACGCCCGCCGCGCTCCTCAAGACCAACACGCAGTACTGTTTCTACACCTCCGGAATCACGGACATCACCGGCAACGGAGTGGGCTTTGGAGCAGTCTGCTTCTACACCGGCCTGGGTCCGGATACGACGCCGCCGGTGATCACCGTTCCCACGGACCCGCCCAACAGTTCGACCGGCGTCGCCACAAACGTCACCTTGATGTTCGTGACCAGTAAAGCGATCAACCCGAACACCTTCAACAACAGTTCGGTTGTGCTGAAAGCCGGCAGCACGCTGATTCCCGGAACCGCGGCGTTGCAGTCGAATCTTCAGACCATCACGTTCAAGCCCGCCAGCAATCTCAGCCCGAACACGGTCTACACGGTAACTCTAAGCGGTTTTGCGGACCTCCAGGGCAATCTGCTGACGCCGTATACCGGCATGTTCACCACCGGTGCTTCAACGGACACAGTACAGCCCATTATCCTGAGCACCAACCCGGCGAACGGCGCCGCCAATGTGGCCGTCACGTCGCCGATCGTGATCACATTCAGCAAATCGATCAATCCGCTGACGGTGAACGGCAACAATATCTACGTCTATTTGAGCAACACTGGAAATCCGATCGCCGGCTCCTTCTCCACCAGCACGGTAACCGTCGCGAATGATACGGTCACGTTTACTCCCACGACGCAATTCCCCGGCACTCAGCGGGTGAACGTGATCATTAATAACGTTCAGGACTACACGGGAAACACCAACCAAGGCTACTCGTTCTTCTTCAACACTGCCGCAACTGTCGACACCACGGCTCCCACGGTTACTTCCGTGACGCCGTCGAATAATTCGACCAACCTCGGATTGAACACCATCGTATCGATAACGTTCTCCAAATCTATCGATCCGAATACGATGACCAGCAACAATTTGGCGCTGTTTCAGGGAAACACCCGACTGAACGCCTCCATCAGCCGGTCGCAAGATCTCCGCACGGTGACCTTGAATGCGGGATCTTTGCCCGCAAACAGCACAATTGTCGTTGTGGCGACTGCGGGTGTGACGGATCTCTCCGGTAATGCCCTCGCTCCCTTCCAAAGCCAGTTCACGACAGTTTCCTTTGCCGATAACATGCGGCCGTCGGTGTCCGGCCAACGTCCCGGCAATTCCGCCACGGGTGTGCCTTTATCTACCCCGATCTCATTGTTCTTCAACAAGACCATGGACCCCACCACGATGAATGCTGCGTTTCACGCGTCGCAAAACGGGGTGCTGATTGCAGGTACGATAGCGATGTCCGGAGGAAACCAGGTCCTTACCTTTACTCCGTCGTCGCCATTAAGCCCGGGAGCTTTGATGCAGATCTTTGTTTCCGCGGCGGCGCTGGATTCCTTCGGTAATCAACTGAACCCCTACGCCGGGTCGTTTACCATCGCACCGGATCTCACTTCCTCAGCTCCCACGGTTACCGGAACCATCCCAGGATCGAGTAATTCAGTCACCCTTAATCCGGTGATCGAGATCCAGTACAGTAAACCGCTGGATCCGACGACGATAAACTCCAACAACGTAGGTCTATTCTTCCAGCAGAATCAACAACCCGTCGCGGCTACAATCTCCCTCCGCGGAACTTCGACGATTCGAATCGTCCCGACCGCCGCGTTGCTTCAAAACTTCGGCTACTTCTACAGGGTTACAACTGGCCTTAAGGATGTGAACGGACTGTCGCCGGTCAACGTGTATCAAACCTACTTCACTACCGGCGCGATCACAGACACAACTCAGCCTCGTGTTTCCACAATCACTCCGCCGAACGCTTCAACCGGAGTGGGCGTGAATGCTCCCTTGTACCTGCATTTCACCAAACCGATCAACACGCTGATGGTGTCGGCCGCCACGATTCAAATCACCGCGAAAGGCAATCCCGTGACGCCGGCATCTATCAGTTTCGGATCTTCCCAGGACGTCACAATTACGCCGTTCGGAACATTCCCAGACAGTACTTTGATTTCAGTTGCGGTATCCGGTATCGAGGACCCCTCCGGGAACGCTTTGATCCCCTTTAGCTCCAGCTTCACTACTCAAACTGGTCTGTTCCTCCGGAACGGAAATGTTACGAGCGTGAGCCCGTCTTATGCGGCCTCGAACATTCCTCTCAACGCCGTGATCGAGTTACAGACAGATGATGCCGTGGATCCCACTACCATTGGAGTCAACAACGCGTTTGTGCTGTATGATTCAACCGCGGGCGGAAACTACCTCCCTGGCGCGTATTCGCTTTCGGCGAACGGCACGGTCATTAGCTTTGTTCCAGCATCACCGCTGGCGGCCGGGCACCGGTTCTACATCTATTGGAACTCGGGCTTGAAGGATATCAGCGGCAACAGCTTCAATGGAGGCAGCTCCTACTTCGACGCTTCCACTACATCTGTGACTACGCCTCCAAACGTGCTAGTCACAAATCCGCCGAATGCCTACACCAATGTTCCGACGAATCTGGTAGTTCAAATTTTGTTCGACGAACCGGTGGAAGGCGCCACCGTCGGCGGAGTTGCTCTCAAAGCCGGCAGCGCTTCCGTCAATGTGCAGCGCACGCTGAGCAATGGAAACCGGACGCTTTCCCTGACGCCGCCGGCGCTCCTCACCCCCTCGACCGTGTATACCGTGAATATCGCTGGTGTCGCAGATGTCGCCGGTAACGTCATGCCGTCGGCGGTGACGGTCACTTTTACGACCGGGGCAGGGCCGGATCTCATAGCCCCAACCGTGGCGTCAACCAACCCTGCAAACAACGCCACCGGTGTCTCCAGGTCGGCGCCCGTCACGGCGACGTTCAGCGAGCCAATGAACCCGGTGACTCTCTCTACGAACGTCTTCTATATCTATCAGCAGAGTACTGGCACGCCAGTGGCCGGCACGGTTTCGCTCAACTCCAACGGGCTTACCGGCACGTTTACGCCGTCCGCCACGCTCGCGCCGAACACGGTGTACCGGATCGTGGTCAACACGATGACAGATCTGGCCGGCAACACGGTTGGTTCCATCAACGTGCCTTTTACGACGGGACCATAGATCGGGCTGGATATTTCAATCCGTAGGAACATGTATGTCACAGAATCGACGATCTTTCTTCCGCCGCTTGGCGGCCGGCGCCGGCTTGGCCGCAGGCGCCGGGCTGAGAACAGCCCGCGCAGCGCAGGCCTTCTCAACGAGCACTTCCCAGCGGCTGCAGCAAGCACTGACGATCCGTCAGGGCGCTGCCGCCTTCCAAAGCGGCTTTCCTCCGGGCGACCAATCGACCAACGGCGACGAAGCTCTCTACACGAACCTGATCGCTACCTTCACGAAAGCCCTGCCGCACAACGGCCTCGGGGAAGTCGATCTGGGCGCGTACGGGACTTTCGTGAACGCGATGAAATCGGGGCAGCATGCCGATTTCGAAAACATCCTAATCGGGTACGGACGAAAGCTGGTTAACCCTCAAGGCTCCTTTGCCTATTCACTGGAAGGGAGCGACGCCGTCAACTCCTCTGTACCTCCTCCTCCTGCCTTTTCCAGTCCGGAGGCTGCGGCGGACATGATCGAGCTGTACTGGCAGGCCGCGGCGCGGGACATTCCATTTTCCGAGTACTCCACGTCTCCGGTCATCCGGGACGCTGCCGCGGAGTTGAGCTCATTGCCCGGGTATTCTGGCCCTCGCGACAGCTCCGGCCAAGTCACGCCCGATACGATTTTTCGGGGACCAACAACCCGCCATTTGCAAGGCCCCATGATCTCCCAATACCTGGTGAAATCGGTGCCTATGTTCTCTGGCACTATGGAACAGACGTACCGGACCGGACTGGCGGGCCAAGACTATGTGACCGCCTATCCGGACTGGCTCGATACCCAGTCGGGCATACCCCCTTATAATCCTCAGTATTTCGATCCTACGCCCCGTTATATCCGCAATGGCCGCGATCTGGCGGAAGCAGTCCACTACGACCATACCTATCAGTTTTTCAGCCAGGCGGCGCTGATCATTTTTGATCTGCTTCCCGAGACCCTGCTGGACGCTACGCCTCCTTCCTCCCGTTTGCTTTACATCCTCAGCGACACCAATCCCTATAAGAAATCACGCATTCAGACGGGATTCGTCACTTTTGGCCCATCACACATCTGCAGCGCCCTCGGGAGTGTCACCAATCTGGCTCTCAAGGAATGCTTTTACCAGAAATGGTGTCTTCACCGGCGTCTTCGTCCCGACACTTTCAGCGGGCGCGTCTACAACGTGCTCACTGGGGCCGCTGGGTATCCCATTCACCCTCAGCTCTTGCAATCGGAGGCCGTCCAGGCGGCGGTCCGGCAGAACGGCACGCCGCTGTTGTCGCAGGCCTACCTCGAATCCAGTCCGATTCACCCTTCGTATCCGGGTGGCCATGGAGCCATTGCCGGCGCTTGCGCCACAGTTCTAAAAGCATTCTTTAACGAGGGCGCAGTGGTTCCTTCATGTTACGTAGCAAGCTCCGATGGCCTTTCCCTGATTCCGGCAGACGGACTGGGCCTGACCCTCGGAATCGAAGTTGACAAATTGGCGTTTAACGTGGCCATGGGGAGGGATTTCGCCGGCATTCACTATCGCAGCGATTTGATGGCGGGGATGCAACTCGGGGAGGCTGTGGCGACCGCGTTCTTGCAGGACCAGGTGAACACCTTCACCGAGGACTTCGCCGGCTTCCACTTCACCAACTTCGCCGGGGATACGGTGACGATTATTCCTAATCTTTAGTTAGCGGGGCCAAACCCAAAACGGATGGCGCTGCTTGTCCAGCAAAAACCCTCGGTGTTGGTGATGATGACCTGCCCCCCGCTTTCTCTACCAATCGTACCTTCGAAATTCCCGCATTCGGCATAGGCCTGTCTGCCTCTGGCAATCCGCAATTCGAGGCGGGGGCCAAGACGCCGGTGTAGAGTTCGGGGTTGGAACCTGCCCGGCAGCGAGCCTGCTGCCTATTTCAAAGCTGCCTTCGCCGCCGCGGCGATCTCCGGCTCATGGTCCGAGGCGAGCTTCGTCAGGACCGCGCGCGCGCCCGCGCGATCGGTTTTCTGCTCGCGTAGATCCTGAGCCAGCGTCAGCCGCTCGGCCGCCGTGAGGTCGCCCAGCGGGAGCGCGCTGAGCTGTTCCGCTGTCCAAGCAATGCGAAAGTAGCCCGCGCCGTCCGCGTTCAAGTACACCCAGGCCGGGCAGCTTTCCAAAGCGACCTCCCGCGAGGGCGCATCGACCACCGAACACTGTTTCGCGCCACCCGCCGCCCGCCAGCACACCGGAATGGGAGCAGGCCCCGCCAGATGAATCTCCAGTCTCGCGGGAGCGTTGGCGCTTCCGTCGCATTTGAGGCGCGCGCTCACACGCGGAACGCCTGTCATGTCCAGCAGGGCGTGCATGGGCGCGGACGGATCCACCCCCCCTGCCCTGCGCAAGTCAGCTTCAAAATCCGCGGTCGTCGCGTTGCCGAAGCGGTGTTCTTGAAGATAGGCGATCGCGGCTGCGCGCATTTTTTCCCGGCCCAGCCATTCCTCGAGCATCAGGAGAACGGAGCCGCCCTTGTCGTAGACCATCCGGTTATAAACGTCTTTCGATTTCTCACGGTCACGCACTTCCACCCGCACGGGGCGCGTACGAGGCGAGTCGTCGATCTTCATGATGCGATCTCTCTCGGCGATGGCGAACAGATGAGCACGTTCCGGAATCTGTTCCTCGTCCATGATTTTTTGCGAAATCCAGGTGGCGAATCCTTCGCTCAGCCACACGTCCGCCCAGCTTGCCTGAGTCACGAGGTTGCCGAACCATTGATGGCCAAGCTCGTGCGCCTCCAAATAGCGGAGCGCCGAAGTACGCGCGCTCGTGTCCGTGCCCGGCGCCACGAGAAGCTCGCGAGAGAGATATGTGATCAGCCCCGGATTTTCCACAGCGCCAAAAGAAGAATCCGCCACGGCAAGCTCGTCCAACTTGCCGAAAGCGTAGGGAATTCCGGTGTAGGCTTCCAACTTCGGCAACACGTGCGCAGTCGCATCGGCGGCCGTTTTCCCCTCCTCGGCGCGTCCTCGCGGAGTGAGCACGCGGACCGGAGTTCCCTCTCCGGCCTTTCCGCTATCGTATGCACTGAATGGCCCCACCGCGAACGCCACTACCTCCGATGCGATCGGCGGAGTCGTGGCGAACTGAAAGTAGCTCCAATTGCTTGTCTCGGATGCTTCGCGCATATCCTGAGCGTTCGAGAAAGCGCGGTTTCCCGCGGGCGTGCGGATCGAAATTTCCCATGGCGTCTTGAAGCGAAGCTCGTCGAAGCAGGGAAACGCCCGCCGGGCCTCGATCGGCGTAAAGGTCGTGTAGACGTACCACTCGCCGTCGACTTTGCGCCTGTACGCTCCAAGCACCTGCTTCTCGTCGAGCTTGCCCTGATACCGAATCAGGACAGTGGCCTGCCCCGGACCGATTGCCGAATCGAGCTTCACTCCGAGAAACTCGTTCGAGGCAGCTTCGACGCGAGCCGGCCGTTTGCTCCCGCCGAATTCGACGAAAGCCTCGCGGGGAATCAGGTCCCGTCCATTCACCCAAATCAGAGCCGTAGGCTTGCGAAGATCTACTTCAATGGAGGCTGTGCCTTCGAACGTGGGCTGATTGGGATCGATCGTGAGCTCTACGGCATGCTTCAGTGGGACAACGTCGTCCGGCAAACGGAATGCCGGGGGCGACGGCAGCGCGGCGAAAACCGCGCCGGAAAAGAGCGCGAACACGAGCGCGACGCCGTAGGGGATGGCGCGTCTGCCGCCGCGGAACTCGCTCATCGTCCTATTTAAGCACCGGCACGGACTCGGAACTCAGGAACGGGAGATAGGCCGCCCCATATAAGCCGGCCTCGCTGCCCAACTTCGCGGGCTCGATTCGCGTAGGCGCGGTGCGATAGGTGAAGCTGCGGCGCTCCACTTCCTTCAGCATCGCGGGCGCAAAAAGGTCCCAGGCGGGCAAAGGTCCGCCGCTCAACAAATACAACGGAAAATTGAAAATGTTCACTAGGTTGGCCAGCGCGATGCCCAGCGCCTCGCCCATGCTCCGGAACACGGCGCGCGCCCGCTCGCTACCTTCCACCGCGAACTGATAAACATTGCGCGAACTCAGCCCCACGCCGAGGTTCACCAGCCGCCCCATCGCCGCAACGGCCGTGGCTGAGGCGTGCTTCTCCAGGCAGCCATTATTCCCGCATCCGCACGGGTTGCCATTGGACGATATCGTAAGGTGCCCCAGTTCTCCAGCCATTCCCATATATCCGTGGAGAATGCGGCCTCCAACGATAATCCCGCCCCCAATGCCCGTGCCTAGCGTTAGCAGAACTAGGTCGTCCACGTCTTTGCCCGCGCCGATCCATTTCTCGCCCAGCGCGGCGGCGTTGGCGTCGTTTTCGAGAACTACTTTGAAGCCGAGCCGGCGCTCGATCTCGTCGCGAATGGGATAACCGTTGAACGCCGGAGCGTTCCCCCAGCCCGCGATCACTCCGGTCTCCAGACGGATGAATCCCGGCACGCCCACGCCGATCCCCGCCAGCTTAGGCCTGCCTAAGCGGCGCAGTAGCTCCTCAATGGAGCCGACCATATCCGCCACCACCGCGTCCGGGCCGTCCAACATAGGGGTGCGTCCGGCGACGCTTTCCAGCATGGCTCCCTGCTGGCTGATGGCCGCAGCGCGTAGATTGGTTCCACCCAGATCGACTCCAATAGAATATGATTCCATCAAACCCTTCCTGAGTTATCCTAAACCTTATGAAGATAGCCGTTGCGGGCCAAGGCGCCTTCGGAATCAAGCATCTGGAAGCGTTGGCCAATATCCCCGATACCGAAGTGGTTTCGCTCGCCGGCGGCAACCCGGCGGGAACCGAAGAGGTGGCGAAGAGATTCAAAATCCCCCATTGGACATCGGATCTGGCGGAAAGCCTGAAACAACCGGGCGTGGAGGCAGTTATCCTGACTACGCCGACTCAATTGCATGCCCGGCAGGCGATTCAATGCATGCGCGCCGGCAAACACGTGATGGTTGAAATCCCCATGGCGGATACGCTGCAGGATTCAGAAAAAATCGTTCAGGCCCAGAAGGAAACCGGAGTGGTGGCGATGGCTGGCCACACGCGCCGCTTCAACCCGAGCCACCAGTGGATTCACAGGAGGATCAAAGCCGGCGAGTTGAAAGTCCTGCAAATGAATGTTCAGACGTATTTTTTCCGCCGCACTAACATGAACGCGGCCGGGAAACCGAGAAGCTGGACGGATCATCTGCTGTGGCACCACGCCTGTCACACCGTGGATCTTTTCCAATATCAAACCGGCGAACCCTCCGCTGTGGCGCAGGCGGTGCAGGGGCCAGTGCATCCCGAACTCGGAATAGCCATGGATATGGGCGTGTTGCTGAGAACGGGTTCCGGCGCGGTTTGCACGCTGTCGCTTTCGTTCAATAACAAAGGACCGCAAGGCACTTTCTTCCGTTATATCTGCGACAACGGAACCTACGTCGCGTATTACGACGACTTGGTGGACGGAGAGCAAAAGCCGATCGATTTGAGCAAAGTGGACGTATCGATGAACGGCATTGAGCTTCAGGATCGCGAGTTTATCGCCGCGATCAAGGAGCGGCGCGAACCCAATGCGAGCGTGCAACAATGCTTCAGCGCCATGCAAACTTTGGACCGCCTGGAACAATGCGTCGGGCGCCAAGGCAAGGCGTTCTTGAAACAAGCGACGTAGCCGCTGCAGCTAGAACCTGACAATCCGTCCGGTCGCGGCATCCCACCGCCAAGCGGCTTGGTCACCTTTCAGATGGACGCCGCCGCGCCATTGATCGATGCCATTTAAGGCGATGTGATCTGCCCGTCCCTCAATGACATCTCGGCCAATTTGTGTAATGCCGACGCTGCCGAGGCCATGTTCAGGCGTATCCGATGCCTCAACAAGGGGATACCGGGCAGCCGACAGATCGGCCATCATCCCATAAAACGAGCCGTCGCCCATAAAGATCTGTTCCTCCAGACGCTGTACGGCGAAGAAGAGCCGCAATCCTGAGAGCGGACCATGATCGCGCAGGACGGAAAGGGCTTGCCGCTCGGTTCTGGACAACCCGTTTTCGACAGATGGAAACTGTTCCAGATGGCGGCGCAGCGCCGCGGCGATAAATGGTAACGCGGACGTATCGGTCTGGACAAAACGCTCGATTTCGGTGGGGTCAGCCGACGTGAATGCATTCCAGGCCGCCTGCGCGGTTCGATATTGAGCTTCGCCAACGGGCAGCCGCGTATCGGCCAGCGAAGCCAGTTGGTTTGCGGTGAGTTGTCCAAGTCCGGCAAACCGATCCATGCCCGGGTAGTCTCCGACGCAAATGAGGCTCACTTTTACGCGTCCCAGATTCTGGCGACTGAACCAATCAAGTACCTTGATGAGAATCAACTGGCGGGACAGCGCGTGGTCTAGCCAGATGACAACCTCCTCGTGCCGGGAATAAGCGGCAAGCGCGTTTTCGCACTCTGTCAAGTACTGGCGAGCGTCATCCAGAGTTGGCCGCAAGCCTCCGGGCGCCGCCATAAACCTGGCGCGAGTCTCGCGCCATTCTTCCGCGCTAAGACCAGCCGGCGCCGGACCTTCGTACATCAAATCGCCATAAATGGAGACCTCGCCCGGTATCCCGGATTGCCTCAATGTCCCGGCTACAGACTTGCCATCGGTGATATGCAGCATGGCCGATTCCCTCATCGTCTGTTCCTTGATTAGGTCTTCCAAGGCGGGCAGGACTTCACGAGCATAGGAACCGAGCATGGGTTGGAGCTTCTGCCGTGCGCGCGTCACAAGTGAACGGGCCGTCCCCACCGATACGCCGAGAGCCTCGGCAACCTTGATATGGCTCAAACCGTCGAGGTGAAACAGGGTCAATGGCAATCGGTACCGGGGAGGCAGACGTTCAACCGCGCTCCAAACCCGCCGCCGCATCTCAATTGCCTGAAGCTGCCCAAGGGCGGACTCGGCCTGAGCCGATTGCCCCGAAAGCTCTAGTTCGGTCTTGACATCCGTTAGCCGGTAAAGATCGGGCCGAAACACGCGCAGCCAGTCGATAGAAACGCCGAAAACAATGCGGCGAAGCCAAGGCCCGAACTTCGCTGGGTCCATCAGGAGGTCGAGGTTCAGCCATGCGCGCAGAAACGCTTCCTGAGTCAGGTCTTCGGCCTCGCATCGATCATTGACCAGAATGCACGCCAAGCCCCAGATCGAGCGTTCATAGCGCCGGATTAGTTCGTCGTAGGCGTCTCGATTTCCCGCTCGCGCCAAATGGACGAGTTCCGCATCATTCTTCGCGTCCATCTGTTCCTCACTGAGTAGTCGAGTTCAACCGATAGAACGCTGCAAGAGAATAGCGACGATGGTGAATTCCGGCCGGGCTACTGATTCAGCAACGGGATGTCCTTTACCGCCGGAGGCGCCGGAACGCTGGCGAGAAATGCGTGGATGTCCGTCAATTCCGAATCGGTGACCACCTTGGCGGTGAACGGCGGCATGCTGCCTGAAGGATGCCGCACGTAGGCAATCAGCGCGGCAAGCGCTATCGGCCGCGGCGCAATCCTGGCGCCCGCGCCACCTTGGCCCTGATGCCCATGGCAGGTGTAGCAGCCGAACTTCTCAAACAGGCGTTTCCCGTTTTCGGCGTTTCCGGTTGCAGTGCTCTTCGGACCTTGGGCCAATAGCGCGGCCACAAAACAAAGGAAAATCCAGAGTCGATACATAATTCACCTCGGCTGCGTCACCACGTCGATCAAATACGGATCGCCGCGCTTTACTACTGCAATGCCGCGCCGGATTGCGGCCTGCAGATCCTTCGGGTCCGAAATTGGTCCTTCGGCTTGCACGCCCATGCTCTGCGCAAGCTTCGCATAATCGATATTCGGGTTCTCAATCGCCGTACCGATTTTGCATTTGTCGATATCGACGCCGCGGTTGTGCTGGTTCGCCACGCGCTGCAATTGCATGATCTCCTGATGATAGGCGCGGTTATTGTGCATCAGCGTGAGCAGAGGAATGCGGTGGTGGGCCGATGTCCAGAGAACGCCGTTGGTCATCATCAGATCGCCGTCGCTCTGAATGGAAACGCTGAGCCGTCCATGTTTCTTGTTGGCGATGGCCGCGCCCAAAGCGGCGGGAGCGAGATAGCCGACGCCTTCCCCGCCCGCCCCGCCGAGGAAATGATAGTGCTTGTTCATGTCCCAGAGGCGGAGAGGCCAGTTGCTCACCCAGAAAGTGTCGGACACCAGCGACCAGTCCTCGTCTTTTATCTGCGCCCATAGCTCGGCCGATAATCGCGCGGTGCTGATCGGGCTTGCATCCCAGGCATACGAGGCGGCGGCGCGAGCTTGCTCCAGACCCTGACGGCTGGCTTCGGCGAGCTTCGCGCCGCGCGCCTTAATCGCGCGTCTGCGATCGTCGGTCAGCAGCCGCTTCACCGCTTCGATTAATGCCGGCAGAGTCGCCTCGGCATCCGCGGGAATGGACAGATCCACGTCCTGATAACGCTGGAAATTTTGATAGTTGCTCTTATAGAACAGGTCGCTCGAGCTGATGCTAACCAGCTTCACGCCGGGTTTCGTAATGGATTTCGGGATTACTCGCACCTGACCGCCAAGCGAGTGAACGACGCCGAAAAAGTCGTAAACTTCCAATCCCACGATCAAATCCGCATCGGTGACCGCCGCGCGCGTGCGCTGCGTTTGATTCAAGGGATGCCGCGATGGAAAATTCATCCGGCGCTGTTGATCGATCACGCCGGCTTGCAGGGTTTCCGCCAGCTCCACCAGTAGCCGCAGACCTTCCGGCGTCCGAGCGGAGCGGCTGGCGACAAACAGCGGATTCTCGGCTGCCACCAGCATTCGGGCCAGCTCCGCCACAGCTTCGGAGTCCCCGGAAGGAGCCGTAATCTTCGGCAGCTTCGGAATGCGCCAATCGAAATCGGCGGGCGCGGACGATTCTTGCAGTACGCCATCGGCCGCAAGGAGAACGGGCATCGTCGGCGGCGTCATGGCGAATTGATAGGCCCGGACCGCCGATTCGCCGAAATGAGTAAGCGATGCGGGATTGTCGTCCCACTTGGTGTACTCGCGCACTGTGGCGCCCACATCCTGCACCGCGTGCAGCCATTCGACTCGGCCCCTGCGCTCGGCCGCATCGGAGATGTTGCCCGCGATGATGAACACCGGCGCCTGATCGCAGTAGGCGTTGTAGATCGCCATGGCCGCGTGCTGGATGCCGACTGTTCCGTGCGCGCAAACCAGTACCGGCTTGCCTTCCACCTTTGCGTAGCCGTTCGCCATGGCGACGGAGCATTCCTCGTGCATGCAGGTGATGAATTCCGGGCGATTGCCGCCATGATTGATCACCGACTCGTGAATGCCCCGGAAGCTCGATCCAGGCGTCGCGAAAAGATATTCGAGACCGAGCGAATTGAAAACGTCGACCATGTAATCGGCGCCGGGACGCTCGACGATTTGGATGTCCTCAATGGCGGGAGCGGATGTTTCGGCGGCCCTTTGCGCGGGCGTCGGCGGCAGCGCGGCTGGGCGGCCAGATTGAGTGGGCGATTGAGCCTTCGCCGCCGGACCCGCCGCCAACGCCGCCGTTCCGGCGGCCGCGCGCTTCAAAAAGCCGCGGCGGCCAACCGCGGATTTTCCGGTTTTTGCCATACGGGAAGCCTATCACGTCCGCCCTCCCCGCGCGACGTCCGTAACAATAGATTGTGCAACTCGACTTCGAGCGGAGCATTCTGCTGCTGTTGCTCATCGCCTCAGTGGTGGCGATCCTCACCCGAAGAGTAGGGCTTCCCTACGTCGTGGGCTTGGTCGCCGCCGGAATGGTTATTGCCGTATCGCCTTTCGCACTGCAAGTAGGCCTCACGCGAGAGCTGATCTTCACCGGAATTCTTCCACCGCTCATCTTCGAGGCGGCATTTTACCTTCGGTGGAGCGAACTGCGGCGCGAATTGCCGGTGGTCGCCGTCCTGGCTACCATCGGCGTGCTGTTTTCCGCGGCGGTTACCGGCGCGGGCATGTTCTTCCTGGCTGACTGGGGATGGCAGAGCGCGCTGGTTTTTGGCGTATTGATCGCCGCCACCGATCCCATTTCTGTCATCGCGGTTTTTCGCGAGGCGAACGTCCACGGGCGTGTGCGTCTCCTGGTTGAGGCAGAAAGTCTTTTCAATGACGGGACGGCGGCCGTGGGATTCGGGATTGCCATCGCGGTCGCTTCCGGTCAGCACGTTTCTTTGCTCAGCGGGATCGGAACGGCGCTTGCCACCACGGGCGGTGGGCTTCTTTGCGGCGCCTTGGTGGGACAGCTCACTCTTTTTCTGATGGCCCGCACGGAGGACCATCTGGTGGAAACGGCCTGCACCATGGTTGCCGCGTACGGCTCCTTTCTCCTTGCCGACAGTCTAAGCCTTTCAGGCGTGTTCGCCACGCTTACGGCGGGCCTCATGCTCGGCAATCTCGGGCCAGCCGTTCCAATTTCCCAACGCGGCCGCGATACGGTGCAAGCGTTTTGGGAGTATGCGGCTTTTGTGGCCAATTCGATCGTATTTCTGCTGGTGGGAATGCGCGAGACCACCCGTCCTTTTTGGCACGAATGGCGCGCGGCCGCGATAGCCGCGATTGCAGTGACCCTGGGCCGCGCCGTAGCCGTTTACCCGCTCAGCGCTCTGTTTTACCGGTCTTCCTTGCGCGTCAGCCGGCAGCACCAACATGTTTTGTTTTGGGGCGGCCTACGCGGCGCGCTCGCGCTGGCTCTGGCCCTTAGCATCCCGAACGACGTTCCCCAGCGTGAGGATATCATCACGGTAAGCTTCGCGATTGTCGCGTTCTCCATCTTTGCCCATGGGCTCAGCATCGGGCCATTCATGCGGGCGCTGGGGGTGATTCCGAGGAAATCGCCGCGGCGGGAAGACAGTCTTAGGCACGACCGGCCCGCCTAACGGGTGTGCGACATAAAAGTGAAGGCTAAGCCGCCCGGCGGCCCTCCCAGAAATCTTCGAAGCGGCCGTTGAGGTAAGAACAACAGAGCGCGAGGATTGCGTTGGCACCCTTTAGGGTCCAGAACATGCCGGATTGTTTGAGGCGTTGGCCGACGACGGTCTTGCAGCCAGCTTCGACGACGCCGGAACCGACGAACAGGTGTTGCTTGCGAAACTTGGGATAGCTCATGCGGGCGGCATTGGTGGCGAAGTAGTCGGCTTCATGGCGGATTTTCTTGGCCAGCTCGACATCGGCGGTTTGAATCTCACGAAGTGAAGCGACAAGTTGGGCGATCTTGCCTTTATCCAGCCAACGCTTCTGATGGAGGCCGATCCAGGCGTTACGCCGCTTGGCGTCGTTGGGAGAGAGGATACGTGCCAAATCCCACAGGTGCTGCCGTGCGTGATACAAGTCCACGATCTGAATGGCGCCGGGGAAATGGTCTTTGGCGAGGTTCCAAATCCATTCGGCGCCGTCGCCGATGACCACCTTCTTTTCAGCGCGGTTCCAGCCGCGTTTCCAGGCCTCGATGTAGAGTCGTTTGCCGAACTGCTCGGCATTTTCGATGGCGCCGGTGTAGGTGGTCGAATCTGGATCGCGAATCGCAAAGCCCTCTTCATCCCAGGCCGACTGAGTGAACACGCAGCCGAGCTTGGCTTCGCGGGTATGCGCGGGCAAGCCATCGAGCTTGCCTTTGCGGCCGGCCGTCTCCTTTTTGACCACCGGCACACCCGTGCCGTCCATCTGTACATAGAGGATCGGAACTGGTTCGCCCACGATGATCGGCAGATCGAGTTGCACGGCGCGATCGATCTCTACTTGCGCGCGCTGGGCGATAGCGGCACCGATGTTTTCGGCCACGCGTTCCACGGATTTGGTCGTGACCTCAAGGCCGGCCAGCAGTTTCATCTGCTCACGACCATGGGCGAATGCGGCATCTTGGCCCACTAAGGCTTGCATGCGCCGTACACCGGGCGAGAACCCGGTGTCGACGATGTCGAGTTGCTCATCGGCGGGAAACTGTCCGGCCTGGCAGTGCGGACACCGATAGTAGGGCCGCGAGATCTCCGCCACGCCGACTGCCGTCAGGACCCTTTTGGAGCTAACTCTTGATAGCGGGCTTGCTCGCCACAAGGGCACGGAATCGTGCGCTTATCCGGTACGGGGAAGCGCAGCAATTCTGTCAGCGCCGCCGCTCCGGCCTGATGCATGGCCGAGCGCACCAGCATCTCGACGGCCTCCAGATCGAGCGAGCCGGACTTGCGCACGCCCGTGAAGATGGTTCGAAGCACCTGTTCTATTTCGCGTGCGACTTCTTGCTGGATTGCCTGGGCCGTTTTTTTTCCTGCGGCGTAAGACTCTCCGCGACGGGCCGTAAACGGCAGATCTGTTCGTTCACCTCCACGAAGGTGCGGCTGAGTTGCTGCCATTGGCGAAATCCCTCGATTTCCCGCTCGGCTTTGCGCTGCGCGACGGAATCGGTGAAGCTCTCCGTAACGGTCTTGCCGTTCCTCCGATAGGTCAGCCGCATATGCGGACCGTGACCAGGATCTTTGGGGCGATGACAATGGCAGTTGGTTTTGCCGCAGCGGCCCCCAGTTCCCGTGATTGAGCCTGGGCGAAAATCTCGCAACTCTGAAATCTGGCGAAGCACGGCAGTGCGCCTCTGTTCCAACTCGGATAGGGACTCGGGCATAGGACCTCCCTACCCGAGCGTATCAAATACGCTCGGGTATCTGCCCGCCAAAAAGAACCTGTCTATCCTCCACTTTCATGTCGCGCACCCCCGCCTAACGTGGCGATTGCCGCCAAGCTCAGCCAGTAATAAGATGATCCAATGGCTGCCGAAGCGCGGCCGACGACCATTCAGCTTGAATGAGGAGCACTTTCCGATGCGCATGTTGCTGCCGTTACTCTTGATTCCCGCCTCCGCGTGGGCTCATCACTCCTTCGCGGCCGAATTCGACCAGAAACAGGTGGTGAAGCTAAAGGGAACCGTGATCCAATTCGAGTGGGTGAATCCGCACGCGATGATTCATCTAGCCGTGAAGAATGCCGATGGCACCACCACGAATTGGAAAATTGAAGGCAACACCCCGAACAGCCTCTTGCGAGCCGGCCTGAACAAGAAATCCCTGGAGGCGGGTACCGAGATCGTCGTCGTGGGATACCGCGCTCGCAGCGGCGATCATATTGCCAGCGGCAGCGCTATCGCTTTTCAGGACGGGCGCAAAATGGCGCTCGGCTCCTCCGGCGATCAGAACGGCAAGGCGCTGCTCGATTGGGTCGCCTCGGATGAGGAGTTGTGGAAACTTCAGTTGGCGGCGCTGAATGCCAATCAGTAGCGCGCGCACGGAGGAGCCGCTCATGAGATACGGGTATCTGCTGTTCTTGATCGCCGCGGCCGCAGCGGCGCAAACCACGCCCAGGGCCACGCGCGCGCCCGCCAAGCCAAAAGTAACTAGCGGCAAGCCTTACGTTCCGCCCAAGACTCCCTGGGGCGATCCGGACCTGCAAGGGCTCTGGCCGGGAAGCATTAACATCCCGCTGCAAAGGCCCGTGTCTTACGGAACCCGCAACGTTCTTACCGACAAGGAGCTCGCCGACCGGGACGCTCAGGAGAAGCAGAGAGTCGAAGGCGGCCACTGGATCGAGTATTACCCTTCCAATCGCCAGGCGTCCCTGATCGTCGATCCGGCCGATGGCAGGCTACCGCCCATGACCGCGGAGGCCGTAAAACGCAATCGCGAAATGCGCGGGGGACTTGGGCCGCCGAGTCTCGCCGGCGTCGAGAAGCGAGCCGATTCGTGGCTCGACTTCGATCTTTGGGGCCGCTGCATTACCAAGGGCTTGATCGGCTCCATGCTGCCGGGGAATCTGTACAACAAAGGCAATCAGATCGTGCAAGCGCCAGGCTATTTCGTGGTTCGCAACGAAATGGTGCATGAAACCCGAGTGATTCCGATTGACGGGCGTCCACACGTGGGCAAAGACGTGCGCAGCTACATGGGCGACGGACGCGGCCATTGGGAAGGCAACGTTATGGTTGTCGAGACCACGAATTTCGTCCCGGATATTGGCATGAACGGCATCAATCAAGCGCTGCTCACGGATAAATTGCGGATTATCGAACGCTTCACGCGTGTGTCGCCCGACGAGCTCAGCTACGAAGCGACGATTGAAGATCCGGGTACTTGGATCCGTCCCTGGACCATGCACGTCCCGTACATGCTGGACCCGAGCTACACGCTGTACGAGTATGCCTGTCATGAGGCGAACTACGGTTTGTCCGATATTCTGAAAGGCGCGCGAGCGAGCGAGGCGGCGGGAAAGAAATAGGAGACGGCATGAACAACAGACCATATCTGGCTTTGGCGGCGGCGGTCATTGCGGCCGCGCCCGCATGGGCGCATCATTCCTTCGCGGCGGAATTCGATGAAAAACAAGTGGTGAAGCTTCACGGAACGGTCACCAAAATGGAATGGGTGAACCCGCACGCCTGGATTCACGTCGCCGTGCAGAATTCAGATGGAACCACTACAGAATGGATGATCGAGGGCAACACGCCGAACGGGCTGCTGCGGCGCGGCTTCACCAAAAAGTCGCTTGAGGCGGGCACCGAGGTTTACGTCGAAGGCTATCGGGCCAAAAGCGGCGATTACAAGGCGAATGGAAGCTCGATCACGTTCAAAGACGGGAAAAAGCTATTTCTGGGGTCCTCGCACGACGAGGAGACGACGAAATAGCCTTCGGTTGTTCCGCCCTGCACGGTCCGCGAGCCGATAGCGTCTAGTTCTTCGAAAGGAGCGCCATGTTTCGCACGTGCATCGGATTCCTCAGCTTGACCGCCACAATGGCCCTAGGCCAAGTTCCGTCCAGCGGCGAACGCGTGTTTAATTTCGCTAACGCCAGTTCCGCTCAGAGCATGTTTGAGATTGCCACTGCTATGCGTGTGATCGCGGAGATCGATGCACCCATGGTAGACGAGGCGAAGAAATCGCTGACCGCGCATGGGACAGCCGCTCGGCTCGCGCTGGCTGAATGGCTGTTCACCGGGATGGATCTGGCGTCCTCGCCACCGAAAAATCCCGCGATTCACGAATACCGCTTGCCCGCCGGCTCGGATAATGTCGTGCGGATGTTCTATCTCGATCGCGGCCAGACGATTCAGGAGTTCCAGGAATTCGCGACGCTCTTGCGCACCATCGGCGATGTCCGCCGAGTGTATACATATAATCCCTTAAAAATCCTGACAATGCGGGGAACGGCGGATCAGGCGGCTATGGCGGATTGGCTGATCGGCGAAATCGAAACGTCCGCGGCCGCGCCGCGGCGGCATTCGGCCTCCGTTCTGTACCACCTTCCATCCAACCCAGGACCGGCGCCGAACGAAAACACGATGCAGGTTTTCTACGTCGGCAATGCAGCTACCGTCCAGAGTTTTCAGGAAACGGCTACCTTGCTGCGCACCATCGCCGATGTTCGTCGCGTCTTCACCTACAACACACCGCGAGCGGTGGCCGTGCGTGGGACCGCGGATCAGATCGCGCTGGCGGCCTGGCTGTTCGATCGCGTGGATCGACCCGCCAAAGGCCCACCGAGCCAACCCTCGGAAATCTACAACGACGAGGCCGCCGACGCCTTCGAAAACTCTGTGCAAGTGTTCTATCTCACCCACACGGCCACTCCGGCGGACTTACAGAAGGTCGCGACTCAAGTTCGTGGGGTAACAAGCGTCCGTCGTATTTTCACCTATAATGCGCCGCGCGTCCTGGCGCTGCGCGGAACTCTGGACCAGGTCGAAAATGCCGGCCGGCTTCTCAAACAATTGGATCCTTCCGATTTCCCCGCTGGCCAGTGACCGCGCTCGCGAACGAAACAAGTAACGTCGCCGCGTGTCAATAACGATGGGCGGACGGAAACTCGGTCGGAATAACGTCCTAGAATAGATGTTTCCGTCCTCATCAACATTATGATTACGTGGGTTGCGCGGCAAATCCGGCGTAGATTGCCGGTTTTTTTGACATGTTTCATCGGATGCGCCGCCAGAATCGTAGCCGCCGGCGCCGCCCCTCTGCCCGGCATGCCTCCGGTGGTCGATCCTAGCGATATTTATTCGGAAGCCCACGCCGGCCATTTCAGCCCCAGCGTGCGCGGTTTCCCCGACCTGGTTTACGTACCGAACAGCGTCAGTAATACGGTGGATGTGATCGATCCGCACACTTTTCAGGTGGTCCGCCAGTTCCAGGCGGGCCGCCAGCCGCAGCATGTCGTTCCATCTTACGATTTGAAAACGCTTTGGGTCTTGAACGACCTCGGCGACAGTTTGACGCGAATCGATCCAGCTACGGGCCAGAAGCAAGAAACCGTACGCGTCAAAGACCCGTACAACATGTACTACACTCCCGACGGTAAATATGCCATCGTAGTCGCCGAACGCGTCGCGCGCCTCGATTTTCGCGATCCGGCCAACATGGCGCTGATCGATTCCGTCCCGGTCCATTGCCGGGGGATCGACCACCTGGATTTCTCGGCCGATGGGCGATACCTGATCGCCAGTTGCGAGTTCTCGGGTACGCTGGTCAAGGTGGACGTCACGACCAGGGCCGTCGTCGGAAGCCTGGCGCTGGCGGCAAACAGCGGCGGCGAAACGATGCCTCAGACCGCCGCCATGAAGCGGGAAATGGCAAACCTTGATAAAAGGCGGGCTTACGAGCGAAAGCATGCGCGAACCGGCAGCATGCCGCAGGATGTTAGAACTTCACCCGATGGCAGGATTTTCTATGTTGCGGATATGTTAGCCGATGGCGTCCACCTGATCGACGGCGAAAGACTGGCGCGCATCGGCTTTATTCCGACAGGGCGCGGCGCCCACGGTTTATACTTCAGCCGCGACTCGAAGCTGCTCTACTGCTCTAATCGGGATGAGGGCACCGTTTCCGTGATCCGCCTGGCGGACCGCAAAGTCGTTCAAACCTGGACCGTTCCGGGGGGCGGCAGTCCCGATATGGGGGGAGTTTCAGGAGATGGCAAAGTCCTCTGGTTATCGGGCAGGTACAATCGCGAGGTCTATGCATTCGATACGAGCGATGGCCGCTTATTAGCGCGTATCCCCGTTGGCAAAGGACCGCACGGTTTGTGTGTTTACCCTCAGCCGGGCCGCTACTCGCTCGGACATACGGGCATCCTTCGATAGGGTGGCCACAAAATCGGGTGCCTTGCCGCCCATCCTCGCCATTGAAAGAAATTCATCCAGACTGGCGCCAGGTTCGGAAACTCTTACCAATACATCCACATCTAACGTATAGCTAGGGTTGGCCCCGCGGCCCGCTCCCCACACAGTCGTGGTTCGGAGTTCGGTGGGAGACGTTCGCCCAGAGCCCCCTTAGATTCGAGGCTCGATGAACCCATCGCAGGCGCACCCCTCAGCGTGGTGGAGGTTTTTTGCGCACAATGCCCCATGGAGAGCGTGGCCGGTGCGCGTCCAGCGCTGGACCCTCGGCATCCTGGCGTTTGCTTTCCTCGCCATCATCGCGGCGATTGAAGTGCGCTCCGCTCCGATTGAATCTCATCTACTGTCAGGGCTTGACCGGAGGCTGGCCTTCCGGCTGGAACCCGGCCCCAGTCCCGCTCTGGAGCGGCCCGCCGACGGGCCGTACGACCAGCGGCTTGGATTCTCAAGCCTTTCGGAGTTTACAAACCGGCTTCAACAGGGTGAATTTGCGATAACGGCCCAGACGCGCGTTCCGCGCCTGGCGCGCTTTCTGGCGCGCCTCGGCCTCTCGGAGATCTACCACGAAAAAAGCCAGGCGGGGCTGCGCGTCACAGACCGTGAAGGAACTCCGCTGTTCGAAACCCGCTATCCGGCCAGGATCTACCCGGAATTCCGGTCGATTCCCCCGCTGGTAGTGAATACGATGCTGTTCATCGAGAATCGTCAGTTGCTGGACGAATCGCATCCACAGCGGAATCCCGCCATCGAATGGCCGCGTCTGGGTAAGGCCGTGCTCGATCTGGGGATTCACACAGTGGACCGGAAGCGGTCGATGATTGGGGGCAGCACCTTAGCCACCCAACTTGAAAAAATGCGCCACTCGCCGGGGGGGCGGACCGGCTCGGTAATCGAGAAGATGCGCCAGGTGGAAGCTGCGTCTTTGCGATCCTATCTCGACGGAATCGATACACGTAAGACGCAACGAAGCATCATCCGCGACTATGTCAACTCGATCCCGCTGGCGGCCACGCCGGCTCAAGGCGAGGTGATCGGGCTGGGCGACGGTCTGAAGGCCTGGTACGGCGCGGATTTCGACAGGGTAAACAAGCTCTTATCCGCCGACGAATCGCGTTTGGACAGCCGCTCGAGCATGGAGCGGGCGCGCGCTTACCGCGAAGTTCTCTCGCTGTTCCTGGCGCTCCGCGCGCCAGGGTGGTACCTAGTCCATCATCCCGACCTTCTTCGAGTCCAGACGGATCGCTACCTGCGAGCGCTGGCCGCCAGCGGGACCATTTCCCCTGGTCTGCGGGATCTGGCGTTGCGCTCGAGCGTGACGCCGCGGCCAGGATCCATTGAGGAAGGCAACACGAACTTCGTTTCCAATAAGGCGCCGGACGCGATCCGCTCGGCCCTGCTCTCTTTGCTCGGCCTGGATAACGCCTATGCGCTCGACCGCCTGGATCTGAACGTCAAAACCACGCTGGATAAGAAAGCGCAGGATTCAGCCACCGAGTTTATCGAAAGCTTATCGGACCCGTCGAAAGTCGCCGCGGCGAATCTCAACCAGTTTCAGCTTCTGGACAGTGGAAACCCCGGCTCTGTCATCTATAGCTTCACTTTGTACGAGCAAACTGGGGGACTGAACCAGTTGCGGCTCCAGACCGATAACCTCGACCAACCCCTAGATATTAACCAGGGAACCAGGCTGCAACTGGGATCTACCGCGAAGCTGCGGACGCTCATCCACTATCTGGAGATCGTGGCGGCGCTGCACGACAAATACGCCACAATGCCGCCGGCAAAACTGAAGACAGTCCCCGTCTATCAGGGAGATGTTCTCAGCGCGTGGGCGCTTTCATATCTCTCCACCGCCAAGGATAGAACTCTGGAGCCCATGCTGGAGGCGGCGCTTCAACGAACTTACTCCGGCAGCCCAGGCGAAGCCTTCTTCACTGGAGGAGGACTGCACACATTTGGGAATTTCGAGTCGTCGGAGAACTATGAAAGTTTCACTGTAAGCAGCGCGTTCCAGCATTCCGTGAATCTGGCGTTCATCCGGCTGCTGCGGGACATCGAGCATTATCACCGGTACCTGGTGCCGGGAGCTTCGCCGAACGTGCTCGCGGACCCGAACGACCCGGCGCGGGCACGCTATCTTGCTCGGTTCGCCGATGTGGAAGGCCGCGAGTTCCTCCGGCGCTTTTACGAGAAATACCGCAACCAAACGTCGGACCAGGCTCTGAATACACTAGTTTCCGGAATCCATCTGACGCCGCTTCGCGCGGCGGTGATCTATCGCTCGGTGCGCCCCGAAGATGGGCCGGACAAGTTGAACGCCTTCCTTACCGCTCATCTTTCCCCTCAGGAGATCGCAGCAGCGAAAGGCGATCTCTACGCCAAGTACGGTCCTGATAAATTCGATTTGCAGGATCGCGGATATCTGGCCCACGTCCATCCATTGGAGTTGTGGCTACTGAATTACCGTGAGCATCATCCTCAAGCGACTTTCGCGGATGTCTACGCGAACAGCTCGAGCGAGCGCCAGGAGGTATATCAGTGGCTGTTCAAGTCGCGTTACAAGCACGCGCAAGACAAGCGAATCGAGACTCTGCTGGAATTGGACTCGTTTGCGGAAATCCACAAAGCCTGGCAGCGGCTTGGGTATCCGTTCGATTCGCTGGTTCCCTCTTATGCAACGGCAATAGGCGTCTCCGGAGACACTCCCGCCGCCCTGGCGAAGTTGGTCGGCATTGTTTTGAGCGGAGGCGTGTTGTATCCGACCGAACGCATTCAGCAACTCCACTTCGGACCGGGCTCGCCGTTCGAGACAGTTCTCGCGCATCGCGTTCAGCCCGGCGTGCAGGTGGTGCTTCCGCAGATCGCCCAGCTCGTCCGCCGCGATATGCTTGGGGTCGTGCAGAATGGAACGGGGCGCAGGGTTCACGATGGAGTCAAGCTTCCCGACGGGACGGTGCTCCCGATCGGAGGTAAAACCGGTACGGGCGATAATGAATTCCACATTTACGCGAAAAACGGGGGGTTGCTGGGTTCGCATCCCGTAAATCGCACCGCGGCATTCGTTTTCTTCATCGGCGACCGGTTTTTCGGTACGGTGCTGGCGTTCGTTCCTGGAAGGCAAGCCGTGCACTACGATTTCACGAGCGCGCTGGCGGTGCAGCTTTTGAAGGATCTGACTCCCGCGTTGCTGCCCGCGATCGAAAGCGCGGGGCCGCAACACTTCGCGGCGAACCCGGCGGTGGGATCGCGACCGAATACGCCACAGAGAAGTATCAATTGACGGCGGCGAATCGCGGCGCAGCGAAAACGTCTAGGCCCAACGGAACTAGCTGAAGCGCGTCCTACGCTTCCGGACGAGGTTTTCCAAAAGATTCTGGGTGTAAGATTCAGGTGTGGCCCGTTTCAAGGAATTGGAATCACGGCTCGAAGGTACGGAGCACCAGCTCCGTCTGGTTCAGCGAATCAGCCGATTTATCGCTCGAGATGTGAGCCTACCGGACGCCTTGCAGGGTGTGGTGGAGCTCGTCGTGGAATTTATGCAGTGCGATTCTTGCTTGCTGTATCTGCTGCAAGACCGGGAGCTGGTTTTGTGCGCCTCCAACAATCCGCAACCCGACACGATCGGAACCGTCCGTTTGAATCTGGGTGAAGGTCTGACGGGCTGGGTGGCGCGCGAGCGGCGGCTGCTCGCGATCTCCCGCGAAGCGTATCTGGATACGCGCTTCAAATTGTTTACGGATCTGCCCGAAGACGCCTATGAAGCGTTTCTCTCGGTCCCCGTGGTTGCGCGCGGCCGCGTCACGGGCGTAATCAATGTCCAACATCGGGAGACTCATTTCCACACGGGAGATGAGATGGAGCTGCTGACCACGGTAGGCGAGCAAGTAGGCGCGCTAGTCGCCCTTTCCCTATTAGACCCGGCGACGCTCAAGACCGCGGGCGCCCTCGATCTGATGATGAGTCCTGCGCGGTCGAGTTGATTCATGCGTTTGTTTTTGCTGTTTCTGTTTCTTTTGCCTCTTTACGCGCAGCGCTGGGCGATCCAATATTTTTACGACGAGCCGCGGGCGGAGCTGACCATCGCCGATCTCGCTTTCCCCACGGCGCAACGCGGCATTGCCGTGGGCTGGATACAAGAGCGAGGCGGTAAAGCTAAGCCCGTATCGCTGGTGACCAGCGACGAAGGCGAGCATTGGACGCTCTCACCCATCGAAGATCTGCCGCGATCTTTGTTTTTTTTAAACGAATCGGACGGATGGATGGTGAGCGAACGCGGCATTTGGTTCACCTCGGAAGCCGGACGGAGCTGGCGAAAAATCAGCGACCAGCGCAAACCGGACAAAAAGCTAAAGCCGGCGCCGCCGGGCGGGTTGATCATGCAAGTTTGGTTTCTCGACGCGCAACATGGCTACGCGGCGGGTTACCAAAAGACCGTGCTTCAGACGTTCGATGGCGGCCGAACCTGGGCGCCGCTCATGGAGGCGGCGAAGCCCACCGGCACTCCGGCCTTCACCGCGTATTCGCAGATCGCGTTCGATGGACCGCTGGGGCTGATCGTCGGTGCTTCGGTCCCTCCGCGCCGCGATCTCGGTCCGTTCCCGTCCTGGATGGAGCCGGAGCGCGCATCAAAACAGCGCCAACTGCCAACCGAGACTTTGCTGCTTCAAACCCGCGACAGCGGCGGCCATTGGACGGCCACCAACGCGCCGTTGTTCGGATTAGTGGCCGCTCTCCGGCTCTCCGGTCCGGATGCGCTTGACGTATTCAGCTACGGCCCATCTTTCGAATGGCCGTCGGAAGTGTATCGGCTCGATTTGAAGACGGGCGCCAGCGTCTCGGCCTTCCGGCAGAAGGATCGGCGAGTCACGGATATTGCGCTATTCAAAGGACCCCAGGCGTTTCTCGCCGCTGTCGAGCCTACCGGAAGCCTCAATACGGTTCCGATTCCAGGCAAGGTGAAAATACTCACCAGCACCGATTTGAAGCAGTGGAAGGAAATGCCTGTGGATTATCGCGCCGACGCCACAACGCTCACGTTCGCCGGCCCGGACGCGCAGCACCTGTGGGCCGCGACGGACACGGGAATGATCCTCAAACTGGAGAAGTGATCGCGCCGGTTCTCCTAAGTAATCGCCCGCAAAACCCGAAGCTGTTAAACTACACCTGCCCCGGCGGAAAACAGGCGATTATTCGGGTGCATCGAGGGCCGGGGCGGCCCTTTGCGGGCTAAAAAGGTAGGTCCGGCTGCACGTGCTGCATTGTGACGGAGCGCGTCAAATACGTCATGGGATTGACAGCCGTGCCGCGATGACGCACTTCAAAATGGAGGTGCGGCGAAGTGACCTTGCCCGTTGCCCCGGAACGCCCTAGCACGTCGCCCCGGCGAATCTCCTGGCCCGGAATGACGTCGAAGCGGGATAGGTGCGCGTAGCGAGTGGTGACGCCACTTCCATGATCGATCACGACCATTTTGCCGTAGCCGTTCATATATCCGGCCTGCACCACGACTCCGTCGGCGGCCGCATGAACGGGCGTACCCATGGCCGCTGAAATATCGACGCCGGCGTGAACCTCGCCCTCGCCGGAAAAGGGATCGGTGCGCTCGCCATAACGGCTCAATAATCGGCCGTTCACCGGCCACATGCTCGGCACCACATTCTTCTGCCAGGCATGCGCGTATTCGTGCTGCAAACGCGAGAAACTAGCGGATTTCAGAAAATCGTATTCGGCGACGGATTCCGTATAGGTGGGAACCAGCGGACCCTCGTCCGCAATGCTGCCGTTTCCCTCCAGGCGGTCTTTCAGGCCCAACGCCAAGCCGACCTCGCCGGCCATCATTTGCAGCGAAGCGAGGTGCTCGCGATTTTGATCGTCCTCGCGCTGCAAAGCCTGGTATTTGCTCCGCAGCGTATCCACTTCGCTGCGCAGGGAGTTGTAATTAGCTACCTTGCCGACCATTCGGAGATAGCTCGAAACCATGCCGAAGAGCGAAACCGACCCGAAGAGAGCCAACGCCACGACTACATACAGCGCGTGATGTGGAATATGAACTCGGCGGAGGCGTCCGTGGAGCGAATGCGCCAGAACGACCACAAAATAATGCTGCTTCATTACCTTCTCCTATTTGCCATCGGCACGGCCTCAGAGTTTCTTTCGGAACGAGGCTGTCGGCCGGAGAGTACTACGCAGGATGTGAACAGAAGATTAAAAAATTAAAGAATGGTCAGGATATCGGAAACGGGGAGGGATGTCAATATGAAAAAGTGCGGGCTTATTCTCCCCTTGTTCGCCTTTTGGAGTCACCAAAACGTACTTACTTTGAGAATTTGGTAGGCGCGGCAGGACTCGAACCTGCTACCCCCGGCTTAGAAGGCCGGTGCTCTATCCAGATGAGCTACGCGCCCGCTTGAACCGATGTTACCACCCAAGGAAGCGTAAACTTGTCCCACTATCGCAACCCAGCTCCGTTTTGATACTGTTGTTACTTCTAGGGGGAGTAATGCAGCGAGCGTGCGCATGGGGTATCTTTGCGTCTTTTACGGTTTGTTGTGCGCCGAGCTGGGGTCAGGCGCCGCAACCGGCCGCCCCGCAAGCGCTGAACATCGTCATCGCGGAAGGCGAGGGCGCGATCAATAACATCAAGGGGCGCGTCAATCGCGAGCCGATTATTCAAGTCGAGGATGAAAACCATAGGCCCATCGCCGGCGCCGCGGTGGTCTTCTTTTTGCCGAATCAGGGTCCCGGCGGGGTATTTTCGAATGGAACGAAGACGCTCACCGTCTCCACCGACGCGCAAGGGCGCGCCACGGCGGCGGGAATTCAGCGGAACAACATCTCCGGGCAGATGCAGATTCGCGTCACCGCATCCTTTGCCGGCCAGACAGTTTCGGCAGTCATCACGCAAACGAATATCGCGGGCGGCGGTGGCGCAGGTTTGAGCACGGCGGTCAAGGTGCTGATCGGAGTCGGACTCGCGGGCGGCGCGGTGGCGGGCGCCATCGCGGCGACGCATGGCGGAGGCTCCAATTCGACTACTAGCCCGCCCATCACCATCACCGCCGGGACGCCGAGTGTAACTCACCCCTAGGAACGAGCGATGAAACTCCCGGCGATTTTTCTTTTTTTGGCAGCAATGATCACGCGTGCGCAAGTAGGCGCGCCGCAGCTCGGCTATGTTGCAGATGGGACGCGGTTACGCCCGGTATACGGCATCCCCGCGGCGGCAGCCGTTCTGGCGCCGCTCGATTACGGCCACAACTTCGCGCGAATGGCGATTTCTCCACGGCAAGACTTCGCGATCGCCTCGGATGCGGATTCCGGCGAGGTCTTACTAGTTTCCGCGGCCTCGGCCGCGACCATTCCGGGAACGCTGCTCAATCCGGATCGGATTTCAATCAGCCCCCGCGGCTCCGCCGCCGCGCTGTGGTTTTCCTCCGCAGGCCGGCTGCAAATCATCTCGGGTTTACCTGGATCGCCGTCGGTTCGCGATGTGACTACAGCGTTCCTCAACGAGACTCCCGGCGCCATCGCTGTCAGCGATGATGGCGCGATGGCGGCCGGATCGTTGCCGGATGGGCTCTACTCGTTTGGCCCAAATGGCGAGGTAAATCGGATTCCGATGCGGGAACGCGTCGGCGCGCTCGCGTTCTACGGCGCCAGCCACGATCTGGCGCTTGCCACGCGCTTGCAAATTTGGAAGGTCGCGAACGCCAGTCCCGGCGCCATGTCAAGCCTGTATAGAGCCGACCTCCTGGCGCCTGTGGGCATTGCCCTTTCATCGGATAACCAGCGGCTCACGTTGGCGCAAAGTTCGGGTCGCATCTTAACTCTCGATCTCAGCTCGGGAGCGGCTTCGCAAACCGATTGCGGCTGTTCGCCGGAAGGCGTCTTCCCGGTGGGACCGTCGGTGTTTCGCATCACGGCATTCGATGGAGCCACATTCCGGGTATTCGACCCTTCAAGCGGAAACTTCTTTTTCGTACCGCTCGCCCCAGTGCAACAAAACGACGCCCAACAGGGAGGCGCGCAATGAAGCGCCTCCCTCCGATATTTCTCCTGTCCGCCGCGTTCGCAGTGCTCGGATCGGCGCAGACCAATCCATATATTCAGATCACGACTCCTTCGCCTCTTCCCACCGGCTATGTGGGAATCGCCTATTCGGACTTCTTTCGGGCGAATACGTATCAAGCGGGCCTTCCAGTCGCATGGTCTCTCGTTTCGTCTCCATCGGTTCCCGCGACTGGCGCCCCGCCGGGAGTGTTTCTCAATGGTTCCACCGGAGAATTCTCCGGAACGCCCACCACGGCCGGAACTTACACGTTCATCGTTCAAGCGCAAATCGCCAATACCAGCGCGCCTCCGGATACCGAGGCGTTCACGATCACGATCGGCAACCCCACTATTTCTATAACCAGCCCGGCGGGTCTTCCAAACGGGACGATCGGGGTGCCCTATTCTGTCACGCTCACCGCAACATCCAATCCCAGCGGCGTCATTTGGCTGCCTACTGAAGGTCTCCCTCCGGGCCTGAACCTAAACCAGAATGGCCAAATTACCGGGACGCCCACTCAGGCCGGGGCTTATACGTTCGCAGTTTTCGCTCAGATCGCGAACACGAACATCTCCACGTCCGCGAGTGTCACAATTTCTGTTTTTTCCGGTCAGTTGTCGATTGCCAATTCTTCGTTGCCGGTTGCCTATGCGGGCCAGTCATACTCCGCAACTCTGAACGCGAACGTCGCCGGCGTTACCTGGGCGCTGTCCTCGGGATCGTTTCTTCCGGCGGGAATGACATTGATCGCGTCCACGGGCGTGATTTCCGGCGCCAGCTCAGCGGTGGGAGCTTATCCGCTCACGGTGCAGGCCACGTTGGCTAACTATGCGCCCGCGACTCAGAACCTGACGTTGTATGTCGCCAGCGCGCCTCTGGGCATCGTTGAATCTTCCATCCCCATCGCCATTCAGGGAGCGCCCTATCACGCCACGTTGACGCCTTTGGGAGGGCTGGCGCCATATACCTGGAGCTTCGCTCCGGGGGCGAACGCGCAGGGGCTCAGCATCGATCCGAAGACGGGCGCAATCACGGGAACTCCCCCCAATCTCGGGTCGTTCACGCTTCCGGTGCAGTTGAGCGACATGACCAACGCCGCGCCTTTTGTGCGGGCGTTCGTTTTGATTGTGGCGGCCCCGCTATCGGTGACCACTTCATCCTTGCTTCCTGGCACGCCTCAGGCTTCCTATTCTCAGACGCTGGCGGCGGGCGGCGGACAGGCGCCGTTCACTTGGGCTTTGGCCCCCAATTCGACTCCTTTGCCTCCAGGGTTGACGCTTTCCGCCGGCGGCGTCATTAGCGGAACCATAGCGTTCAATGCCACCGGCGTTTATAGCTTCGTAGTGCAGGTGACCGACGTGGGCGCCCGCACGGCGACCAAGACGCTTTCGATCGCAATAGCCGTGACGCTAACGATCACCACCTCCTCGCTGCCGGACGGCGTGGTGGGAGCAACTTATTCGCAGACGCTCGCCGCGAGCGGAGGAACGCAGCCGTACACATGGACTCTCGTCTCGGGCCAGCTTCCGGCGGGGCTGACACTCGATGGGAAAACGGGAGCAATTAGCGGCACTCCAACAGCGGCCGGAAGTTCGCCATTCACAGTTCAGGCGGCGGATTCGACGCCCGGCTCGGCTCTGACGGCGCAAAGCTCCCTCACTTTGACCATCGACACGGCCCTGAGCATCACCACAACGGCGGCGCTGCCCGGCGGGACAGTGGGCGCCGCATACTCAGTTACTCTCCAGGCGACAGGAGGAAAGCCTTCGTACAAATGGAGCCTCGCCTCAGGCGCGTTGCCGGCGGGGCTGTCCCTCAATACGTCCACAGGGGCCATCGGCGGAACGCCATCCGCCGCGGGGACTTCGACTTTTACCGCAGCAGTTGCGGATTCCGGAAGTCAATCCGTGCAGAGACAGTTTTCGATCGCTGTGAGCGCGGCTACATCGCCGATTTCGATTACGACAGGCAATCTTTCTGCGACGGTGGGTGTTGCGTTCTCGCAGACGTTGGCGGCCACGGGCGGAGCGTCTCCCTACTCGTTCGCTCTTACTAGCGGAACTCTTCCCGCGGGACTAACCTTTACGTCCTCCAGTGCAACCATTAGCGGCACTCCCACGGCGGCCGGGAGCAGCAGCGTCGTGTTCACCGCGACGGACGCGAACAATCAGGCTGGAAGTAAAACAATCATCATTACCGTGAGCCTACCCACGCCTCCTTCGGTCACAATCGGGGTCGGCTCGGGAGCGACTCCCGTTGGACCGGCTCAACAGGTTCCCGTGAATATTACGCTCGGCAGCTCGTTTCCAGTGGACATTACCGTGGCGCTTACGCTGACGTTCCAGTCCTCGGTCGGAGGCGACGATCAAACCGTCCAGTTCATCACCGCGGGCGGAGGAACCAGAAATCTGACGTTGACGATTCCGGCGGGTTCGCTGTCGCCGCCCGCCGCGCCCATGGTGGCTACGGGAACCGTCGCGGGCACCATTACAATCAATACGCAACTGACTGCGCCGGGCGCGACGTTTCCCTCGCAGCCTCCTATCACCATCACCATCGCCAAAACCGCGCCCGTGATTCAGTCGGTGGCGTTCTCGAATACCGGCGGCAGTCTGACGGTGACCGTGACCGGCTATTCGACTACGCGCGACATGGTGAGCGGCGATTTCAACTTTACTCCCGCCACGGGAAGCACGCTCGCGCAAAGCGACGTTCAAGTGCAGCTCGGTCCGCCGTTCTCCACCTGGTATCAGAACACGGCTTCTAACGCGTTCGGCGGCCAATTCAAGCTGACCATGCCGTTCAGCGTTTCGGGCAATTCCGCGAATGTGATCACGGTGGTGGTGAAGCTCACCAACAGCGCCGGAACGTCTACTGGGGTGAGCCCGCCCTAATGCAAACCGTTTCCGGCCGGTGGATCGTGGCTGCGATTCTCATCGTCATTGGCGTGGTGGTGGCGATCGCGGCTTACAAGCTGTTTTCGACGGCGCATTGACCTTTTCGTGCTTGTAAATAGCACTGTATACTGTAGGCTAATTATGAACAAGCGAACGGCTATGTTTTTGGGTGCGCTGTTCTTGGCGGCGGCGCCCCTTCCAGCGCACCACTCCTTCGGAGCGGAGTACGACGCCAATCAGCCCATCACGCTCACCGGCGTCATCACCAAGATCGACTGGATGAATCCTCACAGCTACTTTTATCTGGACATCACCGACGACAAGGGCAAGATCGAAAACTGGAAATTCGAGGGCTATCCGCCCAACGTCCTTTACCGAACCGGGTTCAAGAGGGACGTAACCATCAAGCAGGGCGATAAGATCACCGTCTTTGCATGGCGCGCCCGCGACGGTACGAATTGGGCGCATGCCCGGCAGATCACGTTGAGAGATGGTAAGAAGCTGTACTTCGGTCCTCCCGCCGGAACGGGGGATGGGGGCGCACGGCCGCCGGTGGACACGCAGTGATCGCTATGAGAGTTCTCATTTTGACCCTGCTAGGCGGCGCCCTAGTTGCGGGTCTCGCGGCGCAAAACACGACTTCCATCCAGGCAACCCAGAAGCGGGCGGCCGCAAAGTCCACGATTCCCCACGCGCCCAACGGAAAGCCGGACCTCACCGGAGTGTGGCAGGCGAACAGCACTCAGCCCGGATCGTGGGAGGAGGCCAACGCCGGCAACGGCGTCGGCGGGACCGGAGCCAACCCGAACGCGCCTGTGGCGCCGTCATCCACCGACCGGCAGTCGTCCCAAGGAGCGCCCTACCAACCGGAGGCCGCAAAAAAGGTGCTCGAGTCCTACAACAATCGCAATATCGACGACCCCACCGCCCGATGTCTGCCGGCCGGCATTCCCCGCTTGCACTCTCTCGGGCTATTTCCGATGCAGATCGTGCAGACGCCCACGCAGATTGTGATGTTGTACGAGTACACCAACGTATTTCGCGTGATTCCGCTCAACGCGAAGCATCCCGACGATATCGTGCCCACCTATATGGGCGATTCCGTCGGGCGCTGGGAAGGCGACACGCTGGTTGTGGACATGACCGGCTTCAATGATCGCACCTGGCTGGCGGGCGCCGGCACGTTTCACACTGAGGCCCTCCACATCACCGAACGTTACAAGCGCGTAAGCAAAGATCGAATCGATTACGAAGCCGCAATGGACGATCCCAACGTGTTCACCAAGCCGTGGATCTACAAGTCCAGCATGATGCTCCGCGAAGGGACGCATCTGCAGGAATACATCTGCGCCGAGGACAATCGCGACGTTCAGGAGTACGAAAAACTTTTGAAAGAGGGCGTCAAGTTCCAGCGGTAGCGGGCTAAAATCGAGTCATGGCGTTCATCATCGACGACACGATGCTGCCGGCGAGATTGACCATGCATCCGATGACGGATGAGGAGTTCGCCGAGTTCTGCTCCGAGCACCCGGACCTGTCCTTCGAAATGACGGCGGACGGAGAGCTCATTATCATGCCAGCCACCTTTAGCGTTACTGCCGCGCGAAACGCGAAGATCCTTCGGCGGATCGAGGACTGGGCCGAACAGGATTCCCGCGGTATTGTGACCGATTCCTTAGGAGGTTTCGTTCTCCCCAACGGCGCCCGGCGTTCACCCGATGCGGCCTGGACTGCCAAAATCAGAATCCAACAACTCAGCGAGAAAAGTCAGGAAGGATTCTGGCATCTCGCTCCCGATTTCGTAATCGAGCTTAAATCGAAAACAGACCGCCTTCCAATCCTTCGTGAAAAGATGCACGAGTGGATCGTCAATGGCGCCCAACTCGGCTGGTTAATCGATCCCGAAAACCGGACCGTGGAGATTTATCGCCCCGGACGCGAGCCGGAATTGCTGGCACGTCCGGAGTCGCTCAAAGGCGAAGGCCCTGTCGAAGGATTCGTGCTGAATCTGGTTCCTCTTTGGGACCCCTTGGCGGGATAGCCGCGATGGCGTCCCGGTAGCCTTGCTCCAGCCATCGCTCGACGTTATCGCGGTTCCAATGCAGTGCATCGCGCATCGAGCCGAGTCGGCGGCTCGGCAGGACAACTTTGCAGGAAACCCTGGGTGGAAGGGGCGGATTCACGCCAAACAGTCTGCGAAACGCGAGTGCGGGCGGCTTGAGCCACCACGAGGGAATCTCGGGAAGCGCGTGCAGCGCCAGAATCTCCGTCGCGCCCAACTCCACTGCCGCCCACGCCGGAAGCGGATTCAGGAGTCCGCCATCCACGTAGAGGCGTCCTTCAATTCGCATCGGCCGATACACGAAAGGCACGGCGCAAGAAGCCGCCAGATGACGCCAGTCCACTTCCCCGCCCCGGAAGATTCGCGCTTTCATGCGCAGAATGTCGGTCGCTACCACTGCAAAATCGAGCCGAGGACGATAGCGCTCGACTAAAGCGCAAAGACCGGCCGAAAAATCCCCGAATTTCTCGCCCGGTTTGCGGCGCCAAAGCTCGGAAAGCGTCGCCGGATCGGCTCCAGACGCGATCGCATACCCGTTAAGAGAGCCAACCGAGGCGCCCACGATCAATTCGGGTTGCCAGCTAGGCGCAAGCGCGGCCCATGCGCCTGCCTGCCAGGCGCCGAACATACCCCCACCGGAGAGGACTAGAGCGCGCATTACAATAAAATCGTAACTTGATTCATGGACTTTGACCCGGCCCAGTACGGAGCCAAGGTAGCTCAAATCCTCGCTTTGCTAGAAAATGGAAATAGGTTATTGCCCCTCGATTGGGGCGCGGTCGTGAGTCCCGCCCACGAGAAGGCTCGTAATCTTTTGGAGAACTCGCCCATTTCTTCCCTCTTTGCGCACGGCGCCGACCCTCGCGCGGCCGTGGCGGGGTTGTGGCTGTACTTCGATTGCTTCGAAGAAGCTCACCAGCTTGCCGACGCATGCGAAAACCCCAACGGATACTATTGGCACGCGATTGTGCATCGCCGCGAGGGCGATTCCGGAAACGCGGCTTATTGGTTTCGCAAAACCGGCGCGCATCCGGCTTATCAGCCGCTTGCAGCGGAAGCGGCGAAAATCGCGCGCGAATTTCCCGGCGCGGAGTTCCGCGGCGGAGCGTGGGACCCATTCTTGTTCGTTTCCTTCTGCGACCCCACCAGACGGCTGCCCGGGTCCAGGCGCGAACGCATCGCCATGGAAATCCAGCGGGCCGAGTGGCAGATTTTATTCGATCACTGCGCGCGCCCTGCCAACGCGGAGCGGAGCCCGCAGTGAAGCGTCCCCTCCCGTGGCTTTTGCTGCTGGCATTGGCCGGCGCGGCGGTAGCCGCTTGGCGCATCGACAAATGGAAGAACCAACCCCCTGAGATCGCCTTCGTGCGTGTCGTCCGGGAAACGATCACCAGCACGGTGCCGACGAACGGAAAAGTGGAGCCGGTGGAATGGGCGATGGCTCGCGCGGACCGCTCCGGCGCCGTCCAGGAAATTCGAGTACAGCGCGGACAATACGTGATGGCCAACGCGCCCCTGGTGGATCTGGACACCTCGGAAGCGCAGGCCGAACGAGCCACCGCCCAGGCGCGCATCGCCCAGATCAAGGCCGAGATGGAGACGCTTAGCAAGGGCGGACGCGCTGCCGACCTAGCGGAAATTTCCAGTTCTTTGGATCGCGCGCGCCTGGACCTGCAAACGGCCCAGAAGGAGCACGACGCCTTGGCGCGACTGGAGAAGCAGCAGGCCGCGACGGCTATGGACGTGACCGCCGCGAAAGAGCGCGTGGACAAAGCGCAGCTTCAGATCAAATCGCTGGAGGCCAAGAAAGCCACGCTTGTGGCGGCGCCCGACCGCGCGTCCGCCCAGGCCCGCTTACAGGACGCCCAGGCCGCGCTTCAGTTGGCGGACGATCACATCCGGCAAAGCGTGGTGCGGGCGCCGATCGAGGGATTCGTTTATCAGTTCGATTTGAAACGCGGCGCTTACCTGAACGCAGGCGACTCCATCGCGTCGATTGGGAAGCTGGAGCGCGTACACGTGAACGTTTACGTGGACGAGCAAGATCTGGGCCGCGTCGTGAAGGGGATGCCCGTGAGCATTACGTGGGACGCTCTTCCGGGTCGCGTGTGGATGGGCGCCGTGGATAGGACGCCGATTCAGATCGTTCCGCTCGGCTCGCGGCAAGTCGGCGAAGTCGTGTGCCTGATCGAGAATCCGAATCGCGATCTGCTTCCTGGCGCCAATGTCAATGCCGATATCAAAACGGAATCCGTGGAGAACGCGCTGACCATTCCCAAGGAGGCCCTGCGGCGGGAAGGCGGCAAGACGGGCGTTTACCTGTTGGAAGGCGACCACCTGGCTTGGCGAAACGTGAAAATGGGCGTCAACAACACGACTCGCACGCAGGTGGAAGGGCTTCAGGAGGGCGACTCCGTGGCCTTACTGACGGATAAGCCTCTCAAGAATGGAATGCTGGTGCGGACAGTGGAGCCGTAGCCGCACCTCGGGGGCAACTGGCAACCCGGGATTGCGTGTTTACCGGTGCTTGGTCCAATCCCAAAACGATTTTTGCGCACTCTCGAACTCATGAAACATCGCGGCTGGGCCATTTGAACCCGCGTTAATTACCGGCCGTGCTTCAAATTTGGCGAATCGAGCCATGGTGAGGAGGGCGCCGCCGACGGCGAGAGGACTCGCAGCCGCGGCGGTCATGCCGATGGCAACTCCGGCTACCGTGAAGGCAAGCTTGTAGTAGACGTTCTTCACGGCTTTTTCGACACAGGCGTTGTACTTGGCGAGCAATGCGGCCATTTGATGCATGGCTTCTTCATCGGGGACTGCCTTGTCGATCATCTTCTGCTGCCACTCATAGAGAGCAAGGCGATGTTCCTGAAATTCCGGGAGCCCAGCCACCATCACAGCCTTCTGAAGAGCCTCTTCGGGCCCTCCTTTGGGGACCGCGAACCTTTGTCCGAGAAGATATGCCATCACTGCCCGCCTGCCGGGATCGCCCTCGGCCGGGAAATCGCCTTCGAACGCTTTCCCAGAGTGGTATGCCGCCACTACATCCAGATCGTCTGCCTCCTTAGCGATCATGAAGCCCGTCAGTAGAAAGCCGTTGACGCGTTTCCCCTCCGTCCTGAGCTTTTCCGCGGCCAAAGCGTAGGTTTGTTGCCGGCTGTCATTCCACTCCACAGGTTTGGCGAGATCTCCCAAGAGTTTCAGGCGGCGCTCTTGCAGGTCGGGATCCCACTTTTCCTGTCTCCACCGTTGTCTTTCCACCTCGTCAGGCGGCACGGGAATAAGCAGACGGTGGTACAGGAGAACGTCCGCCGCCAAAGCGGCCGCGTCTCTGTGGTCGATTACAGAAAAGGCGCCCATCTTTGTGACATGTTTGCCTCTTAAACGCTCTCTGCGCGGTTCGAAAGCAGCTTCTCCACATGTTTCGCCAGCACGTCCACTTCGACGTTCACTTCCGCGCCGGGTCTTGCCGAGCCCAGCGCGGTGTTCTCAAACGTGTGGGGAATCACGGCGACTCCAACCACGGGGCCGGGCTCCAGGGCAGCTATGGTCAAGCTAACGCCATCCAGGGCGATCGATCCTTTGTGAACCAGATACCGGCCAATCTCCTCTGGGACGCGCACTTTCAGCCACCAATTGCCATCGCCGAGCGGATCCAAAGCGACGACTTGGCCCGTCGCGTCCACGTGGCCTTGCACGATATGGCCTGAAAGCCGCGTGGCCGGGGTCACCGGCCGTTCCAGATTCACAAACGATCCGTTTGAGAGGGCGCCGAGGTTGCTTCGGGCGAGCGTTTCCGGCGCAAGATCGGCTTCGAACGATTCCGAGCCGACATTCAGTGCTGTAAGGCAGACGCCGTTCACGGCGATGCTTGCGCCTTCGCGCAGGTCGTCCAAAACCGTGCGGCACTCGACGCGCAATCGCGCCCCGGTCTCGCGGCGGTCCAGCGCGACGACCGTCCCCAACTCCTCCACGATTCCTGTAAACATCGGCGGCGGCTCCCAGTTAGCGCTGGCGGCGTTTTAGGTGCGCGGCGATATCAGGCCAGAACTCGCGAAAGACATTGGTGAGGGCGTCGCGCCCCAAGGCGTAGCCGTATTTGGGCGCCAAGGCGCCCAGCGTCCGATCGTGACTGGGGTAATAGGCTATAGAGATGCCTTGGGCCATGCCCCGGCCCAGAATCTCGGAAGCGTTGAAGCTAGCGTGCCCATGATAATCCGGCGTAATGAGCACGCGCGAGGCGGCGTAGATGCCGCGCCTCCAGATGCCGCCCTCGCCTTTCGCATAATAGCGTTCGTCTTGATGGAAGACAGTCGGCAGAGCGAAGATGACCAGATAATTTCCGTCGGTTTTATCGAGGAAGCCGCGCCAGTAGTACCGGCCATAGCCTTCCAAGCCCGTCCCCAGTTGCGGATGAGCGTTCGAATGGAACGCCAATGCAGAAGTGATGCCCACGAAGACGAACGAAGAGTAGTCGAAGCTGTTCTGGGTTGCGATTTTGAAGGCTTGTTTGGGCGTGGGCGGCGGCGGAATCGCGCCCGCGCTGACGGCGCGATAGTTTGGCATGACGCCAAGAATCCGCTTCGGCTGCTGCTTCGATACAGGCACGGCCGGCGGCTCTGTGGATTGTTCCTGCTTGGCGGGTGGGCCGGATTCCGGCGAAGTCGCGGGCGGAGCCTGCGGCTCGGCCTCGGCGAACTCAAGCGGCGCCAGAGCGCTAGTGGCGGGCTCGCTTTGCTGGGCAAAAGCGCAGGCGAGCGGCAAAAAAATTAAGAACCAACCAGGGGAACGCAAGCAACCTCCTCAAATGTGCCGCTTCTACTGAAGTGCGGCTATAGATTTGCGTAAGAACCAGGATAGTTCGTAGAGGACACAGATTGCCGCGCCGAATGGCCATCCGTAATCCGTCCGTAAGCTTGCCCCCGCCCTCACGGGCGGGGCTGAAAGTGGGCACGACGGTGTTCCAGCGTTCGCACCCAGCCCCGGCCGTAAGGCCGGGGACAAGCGCCGGTTGAATACCTATCGGCGGATTACGGGCCATCTTCGCTCCGGCCGGGCGGCTAAACCGATGGGCCGGGAAATTGCTCTACTTGCCATAGGAGAACGATTTATGCCGATTAGCGAGATCTGCGTGCGAGAAGTCATAGTGGCTCCAAGAGATACTCCGGTTCAGGAAGCTGCTCGTCTGATGAGGCAGAACCATGTCGGCAACCTGGTCGTCATGGAGGGGCGCAACGGAAGCGGAGTTCCAGTGGGAATTGTCACGGATCGAGACATCACGGTGAGTGTGGTCGCCACCAAGCTCGATCCGAACGTTTTTACGCTGGGCGATTTGATTACGCAAGAAGTCGTTGTGGCGCGAGAAGATCAAGGGATTTTTGAGACCATTCGCCAGATGAGAACAAACGGGATTCGGCGCATGCCCGTGGTCAGCCGCGACGGGGAGCTGATCGGGATCGTCTCGGTGGACGACGTGATTCAGCTTCTTGCGGAGGAGATGAGCGAGCTGGCCAAGCTCATCTCCCATGAGCAGGCCCGCGAAGTACAGTTGAAGCAATAGGACTGCGCGATTTCGCGCAAGCCCGCGGCATGGCGCGCATTGAGCGGTAACAAGATGGCCCCGGCGGGCGCTGGTAAAATCGAAACGTGGCATATCCAGAGCAATTCATCGCGCCCATGCGGGCGGACCTGACGCGTTATGGAGTGGAAGAGGCCCGGACGCCGGAAGACGTCGACCGGATCATTTCCGGCGGCGGCACGACGATGATGGTGGTGAACTCGGTGTGCGGATGCGCCGCCGGTAAGGCTCGCCCGGCCGTAGGAATGGCGTTACAGCATCCCCTGCGGCCGTCCAAGGCCGCGACGGTATTCGCCGGCGGCGACGAGCAGGCAGTCGCCCACCTTCGGAGCATTCTTTTTCCCTATCCGCCATCCTCGCCTTCCATCGCGCTATTTCGCGATGGAGAGCCTGTTCACATGATCCACCGAAGAGACATCGAAGGCCGCGAAGCCGTCGAGGTCGCCAAACTCCTGACGGAAGCCTTCGAGAAGCACTTCCAGACCGCCACCCAAGGCTCCTGATCTTCCGCATGGCGAAGGTCGATTGGGCGGTGACGCTGCGCGCGCTCCGCTCGCGGAATTACCGCCTATTCTTCACTGGCCAGACGGTTTCGCTGATCGGCACGTGGATGACGCGCGTCGCCACGAGCTGGCTGGTGTACCGCTTGACCGACTCGGCCCTTTTGCTAGGCGTCACTGGATTCGCGGGCCAGATTCCCGCATTCTTCCTGGCGCCGATCGCCGGCGTTTGGCTGGATCGTTGGGACAAGCATCGAGCGTTGGTCGTTACGCAGGTGCTGGCAATGCTGCAATCCTTCGCTCTGGCCGCGCTCGCGCTCAGCGGGACCATCAATATCTGGTGGATTACCTTTCTGGTCCTGGCGCAGGGGTTCATCAACGCATTCGATATGCCCGCGCGGCAATCTTTCGTGATCGAAATGATCGAAGATCGCGGCGATTTGAGCAACGCGATCGCGCTCAACTCTTCCATGGTGAATGGAACGCGCCTGGTGGGCCCGGCGATCGCGGGCGTCGTGATCGCGGCCGTAGGCGAGGGATGGTGTTTCTTTATCGACGGCGCAAGCTATATCGCGGTCATCGCTTCGCTGCTCGCCATGCGGATCGAGAAAGGGCAGGCCAAGCGTCCGAAGAAGCGCGTCTGGGACGAATTGTCGGAGGGCTGGCGCTATGTTACTGGGTCGCCCGCGATCCGATCGATTCTGCTTTTGCTGGGCTTGGTGAGCATTGTCGGCATGCCGTATACCGTGCTGGTTCCGATCATGGCCGGAAACGTTCTCCACGGCGGACCCAACACGCTGGGATTCCTGATGGGCATGTCGGGCGTAGGGGCGCTGGCAAGCGCTATTTCGCTGGCGCTGCGCCGAACCGTGGTCGGGCTCGGGAGGATGATCGCCATTTCGGCAGGGGTATTTGGCGCCGGGCTGATCGTGTTCGGTGTTTCGCGCCTGGTTTGGCTGTCCATGCTGACGATGATTCTCACGGGCTTCGGAATGATGCAGCAGATGGCCGCCAGCAACACGATTCTTCAGACAATTGTCGACGACGACAAGCGCGCCCGAGTCATGTCGTTCTATACGTTATCGATCCTGGGCGTGACGCCCATCGGAAGCCTGCTCGCCGGCGCGATCGCGGCGCGCTTCGGCGCTCCCGCCACGATGGTCTGGGGCGGCATTCTCTGCGCCGCGGGGTCGGCCTGGTTCTTCCGCAAGCTCCCCGAGATTCGCCGGATCATCCGGCCGATCTATATCGAGCTGGGAATCATCCCAGAGGTCGCCGAGGGGATGCAAAGCGCATCGGCTTTGCGAGCCCCGCCGGAAGGCTGAGCCCACCGCCATTGAGCTCCTTCTTAAGGAATCGCCCGCCAAACCCGAAGCGGGTAAACTACGCCTGGCCCAGCGGAAAACGGCGATGGTTCGGATGCATCGAGGGCCGGGGCGGCCCTTTGCGGGCTAGCTTGCAAAAACTGCGCCGGGCAAACTCGATCCTATTCGATCTGGCGTTGAGCCCAGAGCACTTACCGCAGTGGCAAGAAAGCTGCTCTAAACGGTTCGGAGTCAGTCATGTTGGAAGTCGCGGCTGCTTACCTCCTCTCGTCGGTTTTGATCCTGTGCGTATTGTGCCTGGGATCCCTGATCGGATTTATCGCGATCCGCGTGAATTCGGAACGCTTTCCCCTCTATCTGTTCTTGATCGGAGCGATTTTGATCGGCATCGCGGGCTTGGAAAAGATGGGCTGGGCCGTTCGTCCCTGGGCCGTCGGATCGCCCGCGCAGCAATTTGACGACTTACTGTTCCGGATCGTGTGGCTCGCGGGCTTTGGGTTCATTTTTACGGGCTGGGCGGCGCAATATCGAATGCGCCGAAGATCGGCGGCCGAATCGCAGGAGGCTGTGCCCGATTCGATACAGCGCGCGCCCACGCCAAAGGTGGTAACGATCCGCGAGCGGCCGGAAGCGGCAACTCCCAGCATACGGGCCGGCTTCGATCCCATGCCCGCCGCTTAGCATTCACTCACGTCTGTTGCGGCAAGATCTTGAGTGCCGCCGCAGCCCTATGGTATGCAACGGGACGCGCGTAGTACGATATCCTGTACACCTCATCATGTTGCAACTCAATCTGGAGCAGCAGGGCGACGTTTGCGTGGCTCGCTTTCAAGGACGCCTGTCGGCGGGAAGCGAGCTGGAGTATCTCGGCGCCAGGGGCGACGAGATCAAGCGGCTCGCTTGTACGAAGCTTTTGGCCGACTTTAGCCGCGTGCAGTCGGTCGGCTCCACGGGGATCGGATTCATCGTAAGCCTGTACACTTCCGTCACGACAAAACCTGGAGGCCGCTTTGTGTTGGCGGGCGCGAACGCCAGGGTTCGCGAAGTGCTGGATCTCACCCGATTGAGCGCCATTCTTCCCATGGCGCCCGACGTCGAGGCCGGAATGGCTTTTCTGCAAAGCCGCGAAGCCGGAGCCGTGGGGCGGTAAAGCTGGGCCTGGGCGGGTGCGCGAATCCCGCAGGGCAATCTCCTCAGATTTTTCCGGTCTGATGCCGATAAGCCGCATGAGCGGCGACCTCCGCGAGGGCGGGTGATGATTATTTCGTCCATCAACAGTTTGGCGGCGCAACTAAGCACGCCTTCCGAACCGGTGACGCCGCGGCAACTCGAGGAGCAGCGCTCACTCGTCCAAGCCATAAAAGCTGTCAATGCTTCGGAGATGCTCGGGCAGGACAACGAACTCACCTTTGTTCTGGACCGGGCGGCGCGCCGCGCCGTAGCCCGCATTGTCAATAAGCAGACCGGGGAAGTAGTGGACCAAATTCCCGCTGAATATGTGCTTCGAATGGCCGAGGAGTTAAACAGAGGTTGATGCTCACTTTCGAATGCCGAACAATATCTACGACACTTACTTGGAAGCGGAGGTTTTTGGCGCGGAGCCGGTGAAGCTGGTTCACATGCTATACCGGGGGGCGATCGAGGCGGTCGTCGCCGCCCGTCGCCATCTGGCGGCCGGAGCCATCCGCGAACGCTCGCGCCAAATCACCAAGACCTGGAATATTCTGCATGAATTGATGCGCGTCCTCGATTTGGAGCAGGGAGGCGAAATCGCGCGCCACCTTGGGGAGCTTTACGCCTACATGCAATCCCGGCTGATCGAAGCCAATTCCCTCCAAGCTGACGGTCCGCTGGCTCAGGTGGAATCCCTCTTGGGCACTCTGTGCGAGGCTTGGCGCACCCCCGAGCCCGAGCGCGCGCCGGTTTCCGACATGGCCGAGTACGGGCAGGTAAGCTGCAGCTACTAGTTCGCGCTGGACTTATTCCGAAAACTTCTGCGCGATCGGCACGCGCCGGCCGATGCCGAACGCCTTCGTGGTCACCTTAATTCCCGGCGCCGCTTGCTGCCGTTTATACTCGTTGCGGTCCACTTTGTTCACGATCTCTTGAACCAGCTTCAGCGGCACGCCGCGCCGTTCCGCGATTTGACGAGGCGTCCGCATCTGCTCGATATACTCTTCCAGAATCGGATCCAGAACGCTGTATTCGGGCAGCGAATCGGTGTCTTTTTGATTCGGGCGCAGTTCGGCGGAAGGAGCCTTCGTGAATACGGACTCGGGGATCGCGCCGTCATGGCGCCGGTTGGCGATGCGCGCCAGCGAATACACCATGGTCTTGGGAACGTCGCTGATCACGGCTAATCCGCCGCACATATCCCCATATAGAGTGCAGTAACCCACGGCCAGTTCGCTTTTATTGCCTGTGGTGAGCACCAGCGCGCCGGTTTTGTTGGAAAGAGCCATCAGCGTGACGCCGCGCAGGCGCGATTGCAGGTTTTCCTCCGCCACGTCCGGCACGCGGCCGGCGAACAGCGGCGCAAGCTCGTCCAGAAAACGATCGTAAACGCTGGAAATCGAGACCAGATCGAAGCGAATGCCGAGTCTTTCGGCCATCTCGCGGGCATCCGTTACGCTGTGGCCGGACGAATACGGCCCCGGCATGCCAACGCCGGTGACGTTCTCTTTGCCGACGGCCTCCACCGCGATCGCCGCGGTCAGCGACGAATCGATTCCGCCGCTCAATCCGAGGATCACGCGAGAAAATCCGCATTTATGAATGTAGTCCCGCGTGCCTAGAACCAGCGCCTGGTAAACAGCTTCGCACTCGTCTTTGTAATCCCTTGGGTAGTCCGCTGGAAAATCCTGGCCGGCAGCGGTCGCGAAATCTGCGATCACCAGGTCCTCCTCGAAAGACCGCGCGGCGGCGATCACCTCTCCCTCGGCGCTCATAGCGAAGCTGGATCCATCGAAAACCAGTTGATCGTTGCCGCCGACCTGGTTCACATACACCACGGGTTTCCCATATCGCCGGGCGGCGGAGCGATAGATGCCGCGGCGCACCGCGCGTTTGCCCATGTTGAATGGAGAGGCGTTGATGCAGATCATCATGCCCGCGCCTGCGGCGAATAGTTCCTCGACGGGGTCGCGCTGGTAGAGGCGCTCCGTGAAAAAGCGGCGGTCGTTCCAGGCGTCTTCGCAAATGGTAAGCGCGACGGGCCGGCCGCGAAGCGTGCACAGGTCTTCTTTCTCGGCTGGACGGAAGTAACGCGCCTCGTCAAAGACATCGTAATTCGGCAGCAGCATCTTGGTCTGCCGAAACGCCAGGCGGCCGCGTTCGAGAACGGCGGCGCAATTTAGTGCGCGCTTACCCGTCTCCGCCTGCGAGCGAGCCACGTAACCGGCGACGATGGCCAGATCCAGATCGGCGGTCTCCGCAGCCAGCCGCTCCAGTTCCCGCTCGCTGCGCTCGATGAAGCTGGGTTTTTCGACCAAATCGCGGGGCGGGTAGCCGGTCAGAGAAAGCTCCGGAAAAACTACGACTTCCGCGCCGGCGGCGGCCGCATCGCGCGCCGCGCGCACCATGCGCGATGCATTGCCCGTGAAATCGCCGACCGTGGGATTGACTTGCGCCAGTGCAACCCGCATCTTACATAGATTGTAAAACGGCGCTCGAACGGACAAACGTGCGCCATTTGACGCTACACGCCGCTCCCCAGCGTGAAAATACGGATCCCTCCTGCCGATCTTTAGCTCGCATTTGCATAGACTTACGGCGATTTACCGGCTGGCCGCCGTATTGCACGATCAAGACTTAGGAGCGTGCCATGTTAGCGATAAAACACATTCTGTTTCCCGTTGATTTTTCGGAACGCACCTGCGGAGCCGTTCCGTTCGTTCAGGCAATGGCCACGCGCTTCGGGGCGAAGATCACTCTGATGAGCGTGGCGCCGCCATACTGGTATGCCGCGGACCCCGGGGTCCCGATGGTGGTGGACGTAGAGGAAGTGCGGGACCAATTGAAAGCACGGTTGGAAAGCGCTTTCACCGATGAGTTCGCGTCTTTCGAGCCACGAAGGGTGGTCGAAATCGGCGATGCCGCCGAGGAACTCGTCCGCTTCGCCCACAACGAAGACGTAGATCTCATCATGATGCCAACACACGGGTACGGCCCATTCCGAAGCCTGCTTTTGGGTTCCGTGACAGCGAAGGTGCTGCACGATGCGCGCTGCCCCGTATGGACGGCTGCCCATATCGAAGGTGCACCCCCAATAGAACACGCGGCGTGCAAAAACATTCTCTGCGCTGTGGACGCGACGGCGAAATCCGAGCGGGTAATGAGTTGGGCGGATGAATTCGTAAAAGCGAGCGGCGCGAATCTGAGAGTGGTTAACGTGGTCCAGGGCGTCGGAGCCTGGCCGGCAAGCCAGTTGGACCGCGAATTCGAAGAGAAATTGCGCGCGGACGTCCGGGTGCACATAGAGGGGATGCTGCATTCGGTAGGCGTCGTAGCGCCCGCCTGCGTAGCCGTCGGCGATGTCGCTCCCGCGGTGGCTGAGGAAGCGCGCCAGCATGCGGCGGACCTAGTCGTGATCGGCCGCGGTTCTATCCACGAAACGCTGGGCCGTCTTCGCACGCAGGCCTACGGGATCATTCGCCAGGCGCCGTGCCCTGTGATTTCGGTATAGGACAACTGAAGCTTGTACTACTTCTCGCGCTCGATGCCCAAGGCTTTTATCCGCTTGTGCAGATTGGTTCGCTCCATGCCCAAGGCCCGCGCGGCGCCGGAGACGTTCCATTCGGCTTCTTCGAGCGCGCGCAGAATGTGCTCGCGCTCCGCCGATTCGCGCGTTTCCCTGAGATTCCCCCGCGGGGCATGGTTTTTAGGCGTCCGGATCTCCACGGGGACAGACGCGGCTTCCAGCAGATCGCCATGGGCCAGGATCGCCATTCGCTCCACCACGTTCCGCAGCTCGCGAATGTTGCCTGGCCACGAATATTGCTCCAGCGCGTCGAAAGCCTGCGGCTCGAAAGACCTTGGACGGAAGTTGTTTCTCGCGCAGAATTCGGCCAGAAAATAATCGGCCAACGGGCGGATGTCTTCCCTCCGCTCGCGCAGAGATGGAACCCGCACGGGCACCACGCAGAGGCGGTAATAGAGGTCCTCTCGGAATCTCTCCTGGGCGATCATTTCTCCCAAATCGCGATTGGTAGCCGCGATCACGCGGACAGAGACCCGTATCGGCTGTTCGCCTCCGACGCGATGAAACTCGCCTTCCTGCAACACGCGCAGGAGCTTGGCTTGCGAGGACGAATGAAGATCGCCGCACTCGTCCAGGAACAAGGTTCCGCTATCGGCCAGCTCGAATTTCCCGCGGCGCGCCGAGGTAGCGCCGGTGAAAGAGCCCCGTTCATGCCCGAACAGCTCGCTTTCGATCAATTCGGTGGGAATCGCAGCGCAATTCACTTTGATAAAGGGACCGCTTGAAAAAGGGCTGGCGGCGTGAATATGCGCGGCCAGCAGTTCTTTTCCAGTGCCGGATTCGCCGCTGAGCAGCACGCGTGCGTCAGACCGGGCGGCGAGCGTCGCCTGCTCCAGCACCTTCTGGAACGCGAGGCTGGTCCCGATCATTTGCACCGCGCCCGCCATCTCCTTCAGACGCCGGTTTTCTTCCCGGAGGTCCGCCTGATCTAGCGCGTTGCGCAATGACAACAACACCTTATCGCGGCTGAGCGGCTTTTCCAGGAAATCGTAGGCGCCGGCGCGAGTGGCCTCCACGGCTTCGGCGATAGTACCGTGGCCGGAAATCATGACGATCGGCGCCAGGACTTCCTGAGAGCGCAGTGTGCGGACTAAATCGATGCCGTTTTCGTCAGGCAGGCGGACATCGATCATGTACACGTCAGGCCGTTGGGAAACCGCCCTGGCTTCGGCGGCTGTCAGGCAGGTGCTGACGGCGTAGCCTTCTCGCTCCAGGATCAGTCTCAATGAGCGGCCGATGTTCAGCTCGTCGTCGACGATCAGTACGCGCTTCATACAGCGGGGTAAGCCGCGGCCTGCACGGGCGTGGAAACAGCGGACGCTTCTCCCTCGGCGCGCGCCAGGCTCAGGCGGAACGCGGCTCCGCCCAGCTCGCCTTCGAGCGCTTCCAGGTCGCCGCCGCACAACAGCGCGCTGCGCCGCGCGATCGACAGGCCCAGCCCCATTCCGCCCCGTTTGAACGAAATCACGGGCTCAAACAGGCTGGAGCGGGCTTGCGCGCTCAAGCCCGGCCCCGAATCGTGAATCTCCACATTGAGTTTTTCCCCTGCCACAACCGTCTTCGCCATCACCAGTCCGCCAGGTTTCACCGCCTCCGCCGCGTTCTCCAGAAGATTGGTCAACACCCCCTTGATCAAATCGCGGTCGGCGAGCGCCCGAGGTTGCCCTGGCGATAGCCGCAGCTCATAAGCGATCTCGGGATGCGCGGTCTTCAACAGACAGACGCGCTCCTCAATCATTGCGTTCACGTCGATTTCGGAGGGCAGCACCGGCGGCTCCGAGGCGAATTCGGAAAAAGCGCGGACGCGCCTTTCGAGCGTGTTCACCTCGTCCGCCACGATCTGCGCGGCCTGCTCCAGGAAGGCGGCGTCGGGACCGCTGGGGGCGAGCGAACTCCGGCGGCTGGCAATTTCCTCCGTGGTGAGGCGGATGGGGGTGAGGGAATTCTTCAACTCGTGCGCCATCTTGCGAGCTACCGCTTGCCAGGTGGCGAGACGAGTCAGGTGAATCAGGCGCTCTCGCGCCTGCTCAAGCTGAGCGGCCATATGGTTGAAGGCGTCGACGGCCGCGCCTATCTCCCCCGTGCCGCCGCCCGGCACGCGCGCCGAAAGATCGCCCGAAGCTACGCGCCCCAAGCCCTGGGTGAGGCTCTGAATGGGACGGCTGATGCGGTGGGCCACATACACCAAAGCCGCCATGGCCGCCAGCCACAGGGCAGCCACCACGAGCACCAGCGTGCTGCTGAACCCTTTCCGCAAATCGCGCGCCGACGACTCCACGATCGCCTTGCGAGCCGCCGCGTACTCGCGCGTAAGCTCGTTCATCGGTAACCCTATGGGGCGCGAGTAAAGCAGCACTTCATTCTGGCCGCGGACGAAATATTTCAGCGTATCGCCGCCTTCGCCCGACAGATCGAACTGATCGGCCGCGCCCGATTCCCAGAACTCCTGCGCCTGCTCGGGCCTTAAACGTTCGGGCGCGATGCGACGCTCCGCTACGTCCCGCCGCAGCGATTCGCGCGTTTGTTGATAGAGCTTTTGACCCGTCAGTTCCAGCGACTTAGAGACTTCGTCGAGCTGCGCTAGCGGCGGATTGAACACCATCCGGCTGATCTCCAGTAGATTGAGCGTGGTCCAGAGAGTCAGACAGAGCGGCAAGAACGTGGCGACCACGAACAGCAAAATCAGACGGTTGCGCAGCCGGTTCATTGGCGTGGGACAGAAGCCATTCTTCAGTGTAAAGGAGGCGGTGGGACAGGCTTTAGCTTGTCCTAAACTTGCTTGTGCTACTCGGCAGGCCCAAGACCTCGGACACAATCCGAAGCATTTGGCTTAATCGCGCCGAATAATGCGATATTCGCTGGAAGCGTAAGTGCTATTACTGGGAGGCGATGAGGCAGAGCGTATTAAGAGGCGCGGCATCCGGTTTCGCGGCGTGGCTGGTCTACGGCGCACTGGAGACGCTTCTATCGGTCGGCGCGAAGCTGCACTCACAGCCGGACATGAGCCTAATGCCGTGGCAATGGCGGCTGATCGCCATGCTGTGCGCCGTATACGTGGCCGGAGGCGCTGTTTTGGGCGGGCTGGCGGGTTCACTGCTGGCCGCGACCGGGCGCGCCGAGGTTCCCGGCGCCTACCAATTCGCCGCGAGCCTCACTGTGACGCTGGCGTTTGGGGCCAATCTCATCGCAAGCCGGCCGCTGACCGGGGCCGAGGGTATCGCTCTTGCCGTCGCCGCCTTACTCACAATCGGGTTTCTGATGGCGCTGTTTCGGGAGAACACGAGCAATCGCCTTCGCTGGCTGGCCAGCCCGTGGACCGTGTCTCTTTTGCTGCTGGGCGCGCCGTGGACCGCGCAAGAGGCGCTCTCGTCAGGCCATTCGGCTGTCTTGCGCGGCGCGGCGGCTCTCGTGTTTCTCGGGTTCGTCGCCGCCGGGAGCAAATTCCTGGACCGCCTGCGCGGCGGACGAATCCCAACGGCTGCGCGCCAGCTTGCCGCCGGCTGCGTGGTCTTCGGAATTTTCGGCGGCCTAGCGTTGGTTCGGAGCATGCCGGCTTCGATTCGTGGCCCGGTGAGCGCTCCCGCGCCTAATCCCGCCAGCCCTAACGTTCTGCTGATCACCATGGATACCGTCCGCGCCGATCATCTCCCGATGTACGGATATGCGCGCGACACCGCGCCGCATCTGCGGGAATTCTCGCAATCGGCGACGCTTTACACGCGAGCCATCGCGGTTTCCGATTACACGCTTCCGACACATGGCTCGATTTTCACGGGCTTGTATCCGCCGTGGCACGGAGGGCTGATGCTGCCTCCTCCCGAGTCACAGCATCAGCCGCTTCGCCCGGACTCCACAACGCTCGCCGAACTTCTGGGAGCGAACGGATACTGGGCGGCTGAATCGGTGGCCAACTCGGCATTTCTAGCGCCCTGGACCGGCCTCACGAAGGGCTTCACAGTTTCCGAATGGGAGAGGCCGGTCGATCTTTCGCCCCCTCTTCATCCGTTCTATTTGAGGGAACGCGCCCGCGGACTGATGGGCCGATGGTCGGCGCAGTTTGATAAGCCTTTCCGCACCGCGACCGATATTCGCGCTCGCGGCGAAGCGTTATTAGCCCAAGCCAAGCGCAATCGCCGCCCGTTTTTTATCTTCCTGAATTACATGGACGCGCACTGGCCTTACACCCCGGAGTCGGCCCGCCTCCAGGAGATTCCCGGGCGCGCCGCGCACAATCTAACGATAAACGTGAACGAAGGAAATGTTTCGCTTTCGCTGGCGGAAAAAGAGTTCTTGATTTCGGAATACGACGCCGGAATCGCCGTCGAGGATGCCTCGATCGACGCGGTGCTCAAACGGCTTCGCGCGCTGGGCCTCTATGACAACACGCTCATCATAATCGCGTCGGATCACGGCGAGGGTTTCATGGAGCACGGGTTTTTGGATCACGTCGCCGGCATGACTTATCAAGAGAATCTCCACGTTCCGCTCTTGATCAAATATCCCCAGCAGAGCGAGGGCGCGCGTTCGGACCTGCTGGTGAGCCAGGTCGATCTCTTGCCGACAATTCTCGATGTGGCGGGCCTTCCCGCGCGTCCCGGCCTGCCAGGGAAGAGCTTGAATCGGGCGCAGCCCTCCGATTCCGACGCCGTTTTTGCGGTAGCGCGGCCGGGCGTGCCCGGCAAGAAGAATCCGAAAATTCAAGGCGCGCGGAACGTCATCGTCTCCGGATTCATGAAGCTGATCTCCTGGACCGCCGGACCCTCCGAGATGTACGACCTTTCCTCCGATCCCGGCGAAAAGCGCAACCTGTACTCGCGTGACGATCCCCGCGCGATCGCTTTGAACCAGCGCCTGTCAAAATGGGTCGCGTCGATGCCCCCCCTGAAGCGGAACGCGGGGAAAATGGACAAGTCCACGATGGAACGGCTCAGGTCGCTTGGATATACGCAGTAACGGTGGGAAAAAAGTAGAGCACGATTCAGCGCGGGCAAGGTTGCAGCCTTAAGCTTGCTTTTCCTATGACCTGAGGGCGCACGAACCCCAAGACCTCGGACACAATCCGAAGCATTTGGCTTAATCGCGCCGAATAATGCGATATTCGCTGGAAGCGTAAGTGCTATTACTGGGAGGCGATGAGGCAGAGCGTATTGAGAGGCGCGGCATCCGGTTTCGCGGCGTGGCTGGTCTACGGCGCACTGGAGACGCTTCTATCGGTCGGCGCGAAGCTGCACTCACAGCCGGACATGAGCCTGATGCCGTGGCAATGGCGGCTGATCGCCATGTTGTGCGCCGTATACTTGGCCGGCGGGGCCGTTTTGGGCGGGCTGGCGGGTTCACTGCTGGCCGCGGCCGGGCGCGCCGTGGTTCCCGGCGCTTACCAATTCGCCGCGAGCCTCACTGTGACGCTGGCGTTTGGGGCCAATCTCATCGCAAGCCGGCCGCTGACCGGGGCCGAGGGTATTGCTCTCGCTGTCGCCGCCTTACTCACAATCGGGTTTCTGATGGCGCTGTTTCGGGAGAACACGAGCAAGCGCCTTCGCGGGCTGGCCAGCCCGTGGACCGTGTCTCTTTTGCTGCTGGGCGCGCCGTGGATCGCGCAAGAGGCGCTCTCGTCCGGCCATTCGGCTGTCTGGCGCGGCGCGGCGGCTCTCGTGTTTCTCGGGCTCGTCGCCGCCGGAAGCAAATTCCTGGACCGCCTGCGCGGCGGACGAATCCCAACGGCTGCGCGCCAGCTTGCCGCCGGCTGCGTGGTCTTCGGAATTTTCGGCGGACTAGCGTTGGTGCGGAGCATGCCCGCTTCGATGCGCGGCCCGGTGAGCGCGCCCGCGCCTAATCCCGCCAGCCCTAACGTTCTGCTGATCACCATGGATACCGTCCGCGCCGACCATCTCCCGATGTATGGATATGCGCGCGACACCGCGCCGCATCTGCGGGAATTTTCGCAATCGGCGACGCTTTACACGCGAGCCATCGCGGTTTCCGATTACACGCTTCCGACACATGGTTCGATTTTCACGGGCTTGTATCCGCCGTGGCACGGAGGGCTGATGCTGCCTCCTCCCGATCAATTCAATCAGCCGATCCACCCGGAGCGCGAGACGCTGGCGCAGATTCTGGGATCGAAGGGATACTGGACGGCCGAATCGGTCGCGAACACCATTTTTCTGGCCGAGTGGACCGGCCTCTCTCGGGGCTTCATGTTTTCCGAAAGGAGCAGAGCGGTCGATCTTTCCTCGCCTCCTCACGCCTATTACCTGAGGGAGCGCGCGCGGGTGTTGCTGGGCCGATGGTCGGCGCAGTTCGATCAGCCTTTTCGCACCGCAACCGATATCGCTCAACGCGGAGAAGCTCTATTAGACCAAGCCAAGCGTAACAGCCGCCCGTTTTTCGTCTTCCTGAACTACATGGATGCGCATTGGCCGTACGCCCCCGAGGCGGCTTTCCCGCAGGATATAGACGAGCAGGCAAGGGCGACGCTCGACCTGCGGATCAAAGTAAATGAGGGAACCGCTTCCCTTACCTCCCAGCAACGGGACTTCCTTATTTCGGAATACGACGCCGGAATCACCGCCGAGGATGCCTCGATCGACGCGGTGCTCAAACGGCTTCGCGCGCTGGGCCTCTATGACAACACGCTCATCATAATCGCGTCGGATCACGGCGAGGGTTTCATGGAGCACGGGTTTTTGGAGCACATATCCGGAGCCGTGTACCAAGAGAATCTGCACGTTCCGCTGCTGATCAAATATCCCCAGCAGCGCGAGGGCGCGCGTTCGGACCTGCTGGTGAGCCAGGTCGATCTCTTGCCTACAATTCTCGATCTGGCGGGTCTTCCCGCGCGTCCCGGCCTACCAGGGAAGAGTTTGCGTCGAACGCAGCCCTCCGATTCGGACGCCGTTTTTGCGATGGCGCGGCCGGGCGTGCCCGGCAAGAAGAATCCGAAAATTCAAGGCGCGCGGAACGTCATCGTCTCCGGCTCCTTGAAGCTCATCGCCTGGACCGCCGGGCCCTCCGAGATGTACGACCTTTCCTCCGATCCCGGCGAAGAGCGCAACCTGTACTCGCCTGACGATCCCCGCGCGATCGACTTGAACCAGCGCCTGTCTAAATGGGTCGCGTCGATGCCTCCCCTGAAGCGGAACGCCGGCAAGACGGACAAGTCCGCGCTGGAGCGGCTCAGGTCGCTTGGATACACGCAATAAAGCGCCTTAGATTTTTGAGCGATTGAGAGCTTTAGCGTGCGCTGCCGCCGTTCATCGCCGCGCAAGCAGATAATTGCCGATCGCCTCCGCCGCGATTCGATGTCCGTCGGGAGACCAGTGATTGTCGTCCGTAAAGTATGGAATCACGCCTCGCTTCACCGCATCGGTGAGAGCGGGCGTCAGGTCCAGAAACCCGATTTCGCTGGACTCGGATTCGATGCCTTTTTCGAGGAGCGTGGGCAAGTCGTTTACGGTCCAGTTCCGGCATTCGCACTGGGGATCTAGCTGCGCCACCGAGTGAAAAACGCGGAATTGATCGGGGATGAAGACGACCAGCAGGCGGGCGCCTTGCGCAGCGCTCAGCCGGCGCGCCTCCGCGATGACCTCCACCGTCCGCTTCAGCGCTCGGAGATCCTCGGCGCCAAGCGGCAGAGCTTCGTGCAGAAAATAAATTCTCCGAAGCTTCCCCGATGCGTCGCGGACCACGCCGGAGCGGCGGATGCCTTCATCGTTCTCCGGCGTGAACGCCTGCCTCACCTCACTCTTCATGTGGATGATTTGCGAGCGCACTTTCCGGTATGCGGTTCGCGTGAAGGACCGATCGATGAACAACGACAAGAACGTCGGGTGGCCGTGCCTTCCCAGATCGTAAAGCGTTTCCTGCCGGAGTTCGATTTCGGTAAACGCCCATACTACGGTTCGAGGATGGAGCGGCAGTCCGTAGCGCTTTAGCGTGATTAGCTCTTGCGCCGGTCCATAGGAGTTGTGTCCCAAGTTTTCGACGATCCCACCAATGCGGTGGGCGAGGAGGTTGGTAACCAGATCGGAATCCGAAATAGTCGTACCTTCGATGTATGAGCTTCCGACCACGGCTATGTCGGCGCGCGTCAAATCGGGGACGTTACGGAATCCGTTCTGATCGTACTTCAGATCCCATTTGTAGAACGAAACATCGGAGGAGGGAATTTTAAACAGGGCCGCGAAAGCGCCGCCCCTGGCCGATCCGCTCGACCGCAAATGCGGAGGATGAACCGTAACCAATTCGTCGTCGTAGAGGTCAGCCGAGAGCCAAGGCGCATTTCGGTAATCCACAATGTTAAACAGGGCCGGGCTCTCGGCGAGGCAGAGGCCCACGATGCTGCCCGCGAGAACGGAGAACAGGCGAGTGGAGCTAAAACGCCTCATAAATAAACGGCCGATCCGAAAACGAACCCGAGACCAACAGAATCACGATCACGAGCAGTTCCACGAACACCAGCGCCCGGAGCGGGCTCCCGGCCCATTTGGGCAGTCCGTTTCCGATGCGTTGGAGCCAGAGGTCGGGACGATAGTGCTCGGCCAGCACGACGATGAGGCAGGCGACGATGCCGATCAGCAGCGGGCCCGCGCTTACGGCGTCCCCCAGCCTCGCGAATCCCTCTCCGGGCGAAGCGATGCCGCTTAGAAGGTGCGTCAATCCCCACGTCGCGTCGCGGACGGAAGAAGCTCGAAAATACAAAAACGCGAGGCCCGCGAAATGAAACGTGTACAGCCGCCCGAGCCAGATCCCGAGCCGATCGAGCCCCGGCCGCTTTTTATAGAAGCGCGAGCGGAATCTGGCGCTCAGGGCTTCGGCGGTCAAGTACACGGCGTGGATCGCCCCGAATGTGAAATAGCCCCAGGTGAAGCCGTGCCACAGCCCGATCGCCACCGTGTTCACCGTAATGCTGAACGCCAGACCGGCGTTCCCCATTCTCCGCGTGGCCATGCGCAGCGGCGTGAATACGTAGTCGCC
>DATBIA010000027.1:0-7316 GCA_036557165.1 Bryobacteraceae bacterium | reverse complement strand
GGGCTTGGAAGGTTTGTGGACCATCGCGGACTCCTCGGCGGCGTTGGGGCGGAAACGCTGATGTCTTGTCATCTTACGGCAGGACCGGCCGCTCCGCAAGCAAGCTGCCCACCGGCAATTCGCTTGCAGAACACACCCCCCCTCGCGATATAATCAATCGGTACGGTTGACACGGTCCCGATTTGCAACTCTTCGCCGAGACGGACTCATGACCACTCTCCCGCGAATGACTTCCTTGTTGGCTACGCGAACCAGCCTGGGCGTCGTGGCCTTGGGCCTCGCGCTCTTGGCCGCGTGGACGGCTAGCGACGTCCGCGGCCGACCCGCTGCTTTCGCGCAGAAAAAACAGCGCGTGGAAGAAGAAGAGGAAAAACCCGCCAAGACGCCGCCCAAAAAGAAACGCGTCGAGGAGGAAGAGGATACACCGAAGGCGAAACCCAAGCGGAAGGTCATCCGCATCGAGGAAGAGGAAGGTCCGACGACCAAAGCGGGACCGGCTCGCGCCGAGGCGCCGGCGACGGGCGATTTGCAGCAGCTGGCCGAACAGGCGAAGCACCCCGGCGCTCAAACGCTCTTCTTTGAACTGTCCATCCCGCACGATCTTGTCGTCTTCAAAGGCCGCGAACGAGTCACCGCTAACTCGCGACCCATAGGGCGAAAGCCCCAGGAAGTAGAGCCGATTCCGGTTTATCTCGGTAACAACCCCACGCGCTACACGGGCAATGATTTGAAACTGCAACCGCTGGCCAACAACGGCCGGCGGGAAAAACCGTACAGCCCCACCTTGACGAGCATCGAGTACGTCCGGCCCTACGAGGAGGTCGCCCAGAAAGCAGTTCGTGATTTTCTGAAAGGGCCTTACTCTACGAAACCTCGGGGCAGCGACGAATACCTGTCGCACTTCGACATGTTGGGGGTCGCCGAGCAAGCATTGTCGGCCGTGCTACGCTGGCACGAGTCGGCACGGCAGACCGGCCAGCGCAACGGCAAGGAATGGGATGCAGTCGAGTCCGGCCTACGCGAGCAGCTGCTCGACGTGCAACTGGAGCAGATGGATGACCTCGCGAAAGCCGGCGACTGGGACCGAGTGCTAAAGCTGACGCGCGAGCGGCTCAAGACCTACACCGACGAGAAACACCGCGAGCGTCTCTCCAAGCCGGTGGCCGGCATGATCGAGGCCGCCCTGAAGGGCCCGATCGCCACCGAGCCACAAAAGAAGGAAACGCGCAAGCGGCTGCGTGATCTGGTGGCGGAGTTTCCCGACAATCCCGTATTCCTCAAACTCGGCGAGACGTTGCGCAAGCAGGCCGAGCGTCTGCTTAATCAGGCCCGGAATTTGGGCCGCGACAAGAACGACAAGGACGCCCAGAGGCGGATCGAGGAACTGCTGCGCCAGGCCGAGGAGACCTGGGAGTTGCCGGAATTGCAGAGGTACAAACTCCTGCGCAGCACGAAATATCCGGTGCTGCGGGTCGGCGTGCGGCGGCTGCCGAAATATCTGTCGCCGGGCTGGGCCTGCACGGACGCGGAGCGGCACGCGGTGGAATTGCTCTTCGAGAGTCTGGTCGAGTTAATTCCCGACAAAAAGGGCATCTTCCGTTACCGTCCGGGACTGGCGGAGCGGTCGAAGGTGGTGCCGTTGGGCCGGCATTTCCAACTGCCACGCAACGCCAAATGGTCCAACGGCGAGCCACTCAACGCCAGCGACATCCGTTTCACGGTCGATCTGCTCAAGTCGGGGAGAGGCCTCGGCCGCTCGCGTGTCTGGGGCGAACTGCTCGATCGGGTCGAAGTCAAGAGCGACCCCTATCAAGTGACGCTGCGTTTGCATCAGGGCTACCTCGACCCGTTGGCCCTGATGACATTCAAGGTCTTGCCCAGCCATCAGGCCCAAAGGGTGGACACCAAGGATTTCGCCATGAATCCGGTGTGCAGCGGTCCTTTCCACCTCGATCCCACGCGCCATTCCGACGACAATCGGGAGTGCATGTTCTTCCTCGCCAATCCTTCGTATAGCTCGCGACGCGACGTGCCGCGGATTCAGGAGGTCCGTTTCTACTCCTACACCAACGCGGTGGAGGAACTCCGCTCCGGCAAGCTGGACTTGGTGCTCGACCTGACGGCGGAGGAAGCGGCCCAGCTGCGGGAGAAGCCGAGCGAGTTTCACGTCGAGGTTCCCGCGCCCGCGCCGACGAATCGGCGCATTTATTTCTTGGCTATCAACCAGAACAAGCTGCCGGACGTCAACCTGCGGAAGGCGTTGGCCTACGCCATTAACCGCGAGGAGATCCTGGACAAGCATTTCCGCGGCCGGCTCGGGCGTAAGGTGCATAAAGCGCTCAACGGCCCGTTCCCGGCCGGCTCGTGGGCATGCAACCCCGATCTGGTCAACCGTCGCGATAGAAGCAGTCTGGACCTGCACGATGAGGAGCTAGCACGTACTCGGAGTAAGAACGCGACCGTCGGCTCGCTGAGTCTGAAGTATCCCAAAGACGATCCGACCTTGGACAAGGCGATGAAGGACCTGCGCGACCAGGTCAAGAACACGACGGGCATCGTGCTGGAGTTATCGCCTTGCGAACCCGACCAATTGCGTCAGGACGTGGAGCGGACGCAGAGTTACGACCTGGCCTATTACCACTACGATTTTCCGGACGAGACGTACTGGCTCGGGCCGCTGCTGGGGCCGCGCGCGGCGGGCGGCGACAGCAACATCTTCAACTTCACCGACATCCCCGGAAAGCCCATCCTATCGACGTTGGAGACGGTGAGACGTCATCGCGATTTTGTCGAGGTGAAGAAGTGCCAGTGGATAGTGCATCAGTCCCTGCTGAAACAAATGCCGTTCATCCCGCTGTGGCAGCTCGATCCGCTGTTGGCCTACAACCGCGCCGTGAAACCGGCCGCGTTGGACCCGGCGTTAGTGTTTACCAACATCGAGGAATGGCGTCTGCAACGCGAGTGACTTCGAGAAGTACCGCAAGCAAGGTGTTCTCAAGAGCGTAGTCGAGGACGTTCGCAAGGCCATCGAGTACGCGGAGCGTCCCGACCATTTCCTGTTCGGAAGCGACTGGCCCTTGACGCCGATGAGTGTGTATCGCGACTTCATCCGTGAAGTGGTCTCCGAGTCGTACCATCAAATGGTCTTCTACAAGAACGCGAAGGAGCTGTTCAAAGTGAATTGACAGCCCGGAGGATGCCAGGCCCGATTTTACTGCATCCAGGGTGGGTAATGATCCTTCATGAGCCGTCCCGGCAGGCCTTCCACTCCCTGTACAGCTCCCTCGCTTCGGTCCTCAATGCTTCGTAGTCGGGCGGCCACGGCGCTAGCGAGGAGAACCCGCCATCGTGCCGGATCCGCGTCTGGTCCGTGCCGAGGATGTTATCGAGGGCGGTCGCACTGACCGAACTCGGCGAGTGCCCCTGTGAGTCGTCCTCATGGTCGTGGTCGAGAGACTCTAGAAGGTGCGGTATGGCGGCTGGGCAGCCGATGTGACCAAGGGCGTACGCAGCCTGTCCACGCACACCTGGATCCAGGTCAGACCGGAGCTTAGCGATCAGTGGCTCGACCACCGAATCGTCCCCGTAGCGGGCCAGCAAGCCGGTGACATGCCACCGGACCCAATCCTCCGTGTCATCCAGCAGGGGCAGTACGGTGTGTAGCCCGCCGCCGAGTTCGAGCACCACGTCGGCGGCGGCGCAGCGGACTTCGCCGTCCGTGTCTTGGAGTTTGACGGCCAAGAGCGTTCCTGTCCGGTCGGGGATCACCGCCAAGTCATCCACGAGCATCATGAAGGCGAGTGGCCGATGCCGGCCCGGCTCCACAAGGCGCGCCATCTGGCGGTCGAAGTATCGGTCGAAGTCCGTGGCGGTGACGCGGTCCAACCGAGTCCGCGACGCCTCCATAAGGGTTGCGAGTTCGCCGTCCGAGACGCACCAGAGAAGAACCGCCGCACCAGAACGGGCATCCCGCTCCAGAATCAGGGCGAGGGTCTTGTCGTCACGCCTCCAGCAGGCGACGGTCTCCGCGTTCGGATACCAGACAGGGTCAGCCTCCGCCGTGGGGTCGCCCAGCGAGGGGGTGAGGACACGGAGTCGGCTCTCGAATCGGTCGCCCAGCGGGGCACCCGACCGGCGTACGCGCTCGAAGTAGCGCGGGGAGACGCCGGGGGCGAACTTCAACATGAACTCGAGGATTCCTTGCACTACTGGCCTCCCACGCAGACGCCCGGCAAGCCGGTCTGGCGGATGAACCCCCGGAGCAGGTCCGGCCGGAACTTCGCCTCGACCATCTCCTCGACCACACGGTCCCACAGCTCGTCCTGGCTTTGTTCTAAATTGGAAATTTTAAGATCATTTTTGGATCAATCTCCCGTTCTGTTCCAAAAATCACTTCCACACCGAACTCGTAAGCCGACTGGATGCAACAGACGATGTTGTGACAGACGAACTTCGCCAGAACTTCGTTCTTCATCGCCACGTCCGTTTTTGACCGTACCGAGTCGCCGAACTTTCGCTTGACCATCGAGAACGTGCTTTCGACGTTACTTCTCAGGTGATAATGCCTCAAGTATTCCTCTTTCCGTAAACTGAACATGTGGAACATCTTCTCCCAAAGTCCGCCTGACTTTCCACTTGCGGTCCGTTTGAAAGCGATATACGGCACGCCGCCGCAAGCGTCGATGGCCTCGAAATTCTCAACCGTTCCGTATGCCTTATCGCCGCTCACTTCCTTGATCTTGAAGCCGACAGCCGTAGCCTTGACGAGCGGGGGCAATTGCGTACCGTCCGCCGTCCATTTGTCGTGAATCTCGATGGCCGTCACGCAGTTCGTCAGCACGCCCGTCATGATGTGGACCTTGTTCCATGTATGTTCCGCGTGCATCCGGCCGTACTTGGCATCATACCAGCGGTCGAATTTGCACGCGGAGAAACCCGACGAATCGGCCGCGAACTTCGTTTCGAGCGCCTTGAGCGGCAGCGCGGTCTGTGCGACCATCCAACGGAGGATTGGCATCGCTTCCTCACTCTCCAGGAACCGGGCGATGCTGTTGTGAGCGATAGCTTGACTGACGAACCCCTTGCTCTCCGCATCGCGCAAGTCGGAGGAAAATCGCCGACCGGAGAGAGTTGAGAACACCTTGAAGCAGGCGGCGAACGTTTGATCGGCAAGCGAGGCCGGTGGACGGCCGCGTCCTGGCTTGCGCTCCGGTTCCTTGATACCGGCGCACAAATCAGATAGCAGCTGAAGAAATTCCTCTTTTTCATGCTTCTGTGCGGCATCATAAGCGGGCCAATTTTGTGGATAACTTTTTCGCGGCCACTTGACCGGCGGTTCTTCCGGCTGACGTTCCGTGCGAAAGTCGCATCCTTCGCGGGACAGAACAATCCGTGCGGCCAGCGTATGCTTGCAAGTCTCTTGACGTAGCTCAAAGTCCGGGCAGGTGCAAGACAGCGGCTCCAAGGTGATTTCGTACCGATCAGCGCTGTTAAGCGAGAATACGAACCACTTGTCACCGTTGCGAACTACGCGGCCACGGTCTGCAAGTTCAATTGCTTTGGCTTCGCGGATGTCCACGTAGCGACCCCTTCCCAGAAAACCGGCAGGGTCGCTAGAATGGCGATTGAGGGTGCTTCTGGCGTCAACCCGCCGGTCGCATCTGCCTCCGGTGTTGTTACTAGCAACGCCGGAGGCTTTATTTTTCTCCTCTGTAATTATATACAGAACATCGACGCAAGTAAATGGCAGCAGAGGGTTTGTGTCGATTTTTCTCTTGAGTTTTTTAGGCATGATCGGGTCGGATGTGGCCTTTGGTTGCTTCAGGGTGCCCTCAGAAGCGGCGACGTTGCAGACCTTGATCGGAAGGGCAATACGGATTCGAGGGTGACAATCGCACGAAACGGTAAAGCCCCGGACATCGCCGGGGCTTTACCTTTGGGTTGCCTTCGCAAAGTTTTAGGCTTTGCGCTCTGGCCATATATCAGCGGTAAGGACTCCCAGGGCTTTTGCGATTTTCTCAACCGTGCGACGTTGCGGGCGGCACTTGCGGGCGAGCATCATTGAAACGGCTGACTGGCCTACTTCAATCTCCGCCGCTAGGTCTCCTTGTGTCCATCCTTTCGCCTTCAACAAGGCTGTTACCCGCTCAGCGAAAGTAATCTCCTCCTGGTCCATCTCCTTTAGGAGCCTATTCCCAGCCTCGCTTTGGGAGGCGATATGTTCAGCGTCCTCCAAGTCCGTGCCTGGCGCTCCGTTGACACGGCAAGGGAAAAGCGCCTCCGCAATGGTAGCGACTGCCGCCTCGCGTTCGTCCTCGATCGCGTCCGGATCGTTCACGATCCGAGCCATATCGAGAATCACCTCTTGAACCTCAGCACTGCACTCGCGGAAGGCGCAAAGGCACTGCGCGAATTGCTGACTGACCATCAAGTTGCCATCCAGTTTGTTTCGCCCCCCTTTTTCAAATTCTTGTACTGCTGTCCCCATGTCCCATGCTCCATTGGAAGCCGTGTCCTCTGTTTGTCAAACCCGATGAGTAGCCAGACGCCCTGTCATATCGGCTTCTCTATGGCAGGGTACTCACCGGATTGCCAAGCGCTTTCCTCATGGGCCTAGTTGTTGTAAAACCTTTCCATGACCAGTCTCCTCCTCGCCTTGAAGATGTTTACCTCGTTGGCCGTGAAGTCGTTTTTTCTTTTCTGCATAACCCGCAAGACCCAAATGAGAGGCAGCGGGTCTTTTTCCGACTCGTCTCCAACGAAGAAGATGATTCGCAGATTATCGTTGCCAGCAATCGTGTCATGGATGCGCAATTCACCTACACGCAATCCAGGTAACGTGCGTATCCATGACCAATCCAGATCCACGACCTGCCCGCCATCGCCGCCAGGCCAATACCGCAACTTCAACGCTTGCCGACGAATCTCCATACGATCTCGTGCGTGCAGGGACATCCGATTCACGTCGGCGAAAGCGGACTTCGTCGCCCGCACTCGATACCGGCCCGTTAAGTGCTCCCCGGCCATTTTGGTTCCTCCTGCTTGTCGGGTCATCGACTCAGGAGGAGGAGTTTATCACATATTTCGGGGAGCCGTCAAGACATACTTCACAAAATATATCACACAATTTAGACGACGACAAGGCTAAAAAGGTTCAGTATTACGTTTAGGTAATATGGGCAATTTGGGCAACAGTCCCGATCGGCAGCGGGGAGGGGCGATTGGCAGTTCGGCAACAATGTCGGTTCTGTCAAGCAGCCCATTTTTGGAACAACCCGGCGATTTTTGGAACAAGTCGGATTCTGGGAACAAAGCCG